>JBIKIN010000012.1:0-134606 GCA_044361595.1 Pelobium sp.
CTTTACCGGCCCAATCTTTAGCTTCAGCAAATTTTGTTAAATCCATTAAGGGTTTACCAGCCATGGTTAAGCATACTTTTGCTAACATTCCTTGTACTACAGTTTGTGTAACTCTACCGCTATGATTGAAAGCTGTTATAGGACGAACCATTGCTTCTGCCGCTTTCATGTCTGTCAAAATTTGGGCATATACGGCTGCAACAGAGCTGCGTGGTAAGGCAACATCTTCATTAGAATCAGGAGATTTTGATGATTTTAGTTTGAGAGGAACGCCGCCAAAATGGTCAACCAATAAGAAATAGTAAAAGGCTCTTAGAAATAACGCCTCTCCTTTGATTACCATCTTTTTATCATCAGCAACTTTTGCGTTATCAATATTATCTAATAATAGGTTGGCTAAGTTTATGCCATTGTATAAATTTCCCCATAAACTGTTGATTAATGGTGCGCTTGAATTGTAAGTTAAAAATTCAAAGCCCGATGCTCCGGCAGTATTGTATCTCCAAAGTGCCTCATCACTTGGGTAAGCTAATGATGAGTGTAAATTTGCGCCATACATAGAGCTGCCTCTTAGTACACTATAAACCCCGTTTAAAGCATAGTTTAATTCTGGTTCAGTTCTATAATAATTTTCGGGAGAGCTAAAATCTGTTGGGTTTAACTCTAAAGATTTATTGCATGATGTGCTTATTAGTATCGCAATAATTACTATTAAAAATTTTATTCTTTTCATCGTTTTATATTAAAAAGTAACATTTAAACCAGCAGTAAGTGTTCTTGCTCTTGGGTATGCAGAAAAATCAAAACCTGGTGTTCTTACAGCATTTTGGGTAGAAACTTCGGGGTCTAAACCTGAGTAATTAGTCCAAGTAATTAAATTTTGGGCTGATGAAAATACCCTTAGAGTTTTAAGTCCTAACTTTTCGCAAAGCTTTTTATTAAATGAGTATCCAAGAGCTGCAGTTTTTAATCTTAAATATGAACCGTCTTCTACTATACGAGAGGAATAAACAGATGGACCTGCACCACCAGCTGCGTTTAATTCGTTATTTTGATTAGTTGGGCTCCATCTATTGGCATAAGATTCAAATTGGTTTAAATTGAATCTGCTGTTACCACCTTCAAAAACAATTCTGTTGACATTAAACAAATCATTCCCGTATGACCATTGGAAAAAGATATTTAAATCAAAACCCCCGTATCTAAAATTGTTACTAAAACCACCAGTATGGATTGGATATGGTCTTCCGATTATCGTTCTATCAGCATTATTAACAACTCCATCGCCATTTAAATCTTTATATTTTGTGTAACCTGGTTGTATGGTGTTTCTAGGATTTCCGTTTGTAGGAATGTTTGCTTTTAGCAAATAGGATCCGTTTGGTAATAAATCAAAATCTGAATACTGATAATTGCCTTCCCATATATAGCCATATATGGCAGAAATAGGCTGACCAATTAATGAAATGTAAGGTGCAGCACCTAAATAATTAGAATCCCAATTTACGTTATTTTGGATGCTTTCTTGTCCGCTATATAATTCTAATAATTTGTTTCTGTTGAATGATATATTGAAGTTAGAAGTCCAAGAAAACTTTTTTGATTTTACGTTTACAGTGTTTAAAGAAAACTCGTATCCGTAATTACTCACCTTACCAATATTTATAAAAGCACTTGAAAAGCCCGATGATGGCGGTATCCTAGCGTTTAAAAGTAAGTCTGATGTGCGTTTCTCGTAATAATCAAAAGTAAAGGCAATTCTATTTTTTAATAATTCAATATCAAAACCTGCATCTAATTGTGCTGTAGTTTCCCATTTCAATCTATCATTACCTAAAGCACTAGAGATGATACCAATTTGAGGAGCGTTACCAAATGAATAACCAGTGCCGTTATTGATAATTAATGTTGATTGATATGCAAAGTCATCAACCCTGTTGTTACCCGTTAAGCCATAACTTGTTCTCAATTTAAGAGAATTGATGATTTTTAAATCCTTTATAAATTTCTCTGATCCTAAATTATAGGAGAAAGCTGCCGATGGAAAAAACGACCATTTATTGCCATCAGAAAAGCGTGAAGAACCATCAGATCTAAAACCTGCATCAAAAAAGTACTTATTTTTAAAAGAATAAGACGCACTTGACAAAAATGAGGATAAACTATATTGTGATGATGTTGAGGTAATTACATTTGCTGTACCTTCGTCTAAACCACTCACTCCTAAAGCCTCATTTGGTAATTGTATTGCTGATGCCCCAAAAGTATTGTAAACAACTTTTTGATAGTTAAAACCACCTATCAAGGTTACTTTATGTTTCTTATTGAATAATTTTTTGTAGGTTAAGATATTCTCGTTTAATAAATTGGTGTTTGATCTGTTTAGTACCGAACCATTTACACCGTTTGCACTAAAAATGCTACCAGAGGCTGTATTGCTATTGTTAAATAATTCTGATTTAGAATTAGTTAATGTTGCGCCCCCAGATACCTTTAATGATAAATTAGAGTTGAAATCATAGGTGAGATAAAGGTTATTGGTAAAAACGTTGTTAAAATTATTTCTAACCGTGTTTCTAACATTTGTTATCGGATTAATTCTAATTTCTGCTGATGGATCAACTGCATCATCAAAAAGTTCTTCTAAAAGGGATTGATCATCTAAATTACCTGTTACTGGCCTGTAACCCCAAACACTATACATTAAATTTTGAGACGGACTGGTATTATTTGGTTGTGCAACAAAAGTACCGTATGATTTTGTTGCCGAGTAATTGCTGTTTAATGCGATTTTTAATTTATCGTTGACAACTTGATCTAACCTTAACCTGCCTTGTTGTCTATTAAATCCAGAATTGATGATTAAACCATCTTGCCCAGTTAAAGAGCCTGAAATAAAATACTTAGTTTTATCGTTACCACCTCTGAGCGATAAATTATGATTTTGAAAAAGTGCTTCTCTCAATAAAGCTCTTTGAAAATCCGCTCCTTTAATATCTCGGTAGCTTTCTAATGTTTTTCCTCCTCCAAAATAGGTAGTAGCAGCCGTAGTAGGATTAAGCTCGCTTTGATATTTTACAAACTCATAAGGACTTAACATTTTTTGAAACTTCAAATTTTCTTGCTGGCCAACATTTACATCATAAGTAAAAACTGGCAAGCCAATTTTACCGCTTTTTGTAGTAATTAAAATTACACCATTTGCTCCTCTAGAGCCATATAATGAAGTAGATGAAGCATCTTTTAATACAGTAATTGATTCTATATCCGCTGGATTTACAGTATTATTGGTGTTATCCTCTAACGGGAAACCATCAATTACATATAATGGCGAGTTTGATTGTGTAACAGAACTTGGCCCTCTGATAATAATATTTGGCGCTGTACCAGGTTGCCCATCATTAGAAGAAACTTGTACACCGGCAACCCTACCAGCTAAAGCATCTTCAAAAGATGCCACTGGCGCTAATAGCAAATCCTCAACGTTTACCCTAGCAATTGAGCCGCTAATCTCACTAACTTTTTTCGCACTGTAACCAACAACTACAACCTCATCTAAATTTGAAACATCAGGTTCTAAATTAACATTTAAAATACCGTTTTTTATATTTGATACTTGAATGTTTAATGCCTTATAGCCTAAGTAACTAAAAGCTATAATATCAGTTTGTTTTAGTTTACTTAGTTTAAAGTTTCCATTTACATCTGTTGTTGTGGCATTGCTGCTGTTTTTAACGTAAACATTTACACCTACTAAAGTCTCTTTATCAGCAGCATTAGACACTTTACCAGATATACTGATGTTTTGAGCTTTTACCGCTAAGAAATTGATAATAATGCAAAAGAAAACTAGGAAACTTTTATTTAAAATTCGTTTCATCTTAATAATTTAAGTTTAGTTTAGCTGTATTTAAACAACAAATTGAATTGCTTAATACAGACTTATTAATTAATTGGTAATCAAATATAAAGTTGAAAGAATTAAACTTTTAATTAATATGATTAATGTTGTATTGCAACCGCTCCCAATTTGTGGGAATGTTCCCAAAGACATGGCTGAAACTATTATTTTTAGCTTATATCAATAAATGAAGTAAGTAAACCTTTAATTTGTGACTACTTAATGGTTGAAGTAATAGCATATAGATATATTCTATATATATTTATTTAGAATGATAAGATAAACCAACCTATGAAAGTTACTCAATTTATTTTGAGACATTTTCTTTTTTAATTAACTTTTGTGGTTCGGACGCCCCTAACTCAAGTTAAATAAGGTTAGCAGTGGTATTTATTCGCTTTAGTTTTATTGAGACTCAAAATAAAGTTTACAAAAAATAATGACAATATTAGCTATTTATTAAAAAAGGGAAACTTGCAGCTAGCTTAAGCTACTAACTTGCGCTACCTCATTTAGGTTACATTCTTTAATTATAAACATTTCTAGTAAGTGATATTTCTAAAATGGTTGTTGCATTATTTTGCGTATAATCTATCCCACTTATGGTGATGGTGTTATCCTTATTTTTTACCCATTTTAGTTCTTTTCCATCAAACAAATTAATCACTTTAGCCACCTTATTCTTACCAACAGATTGTGTAGTAAACTGATTGGTTTTCAATTCTCGATAGCCATTGTAAATGTGACAGTAAATTTTATTCTCTTTATAGGTAAAACCATACTCACCAAATAATGGTTGCCAAGGACCACCTCTAGTGTTATAGATTCCACTACCTACTTTATTTAACCAGCTACCCATTTTTAATAGCACTTCCTGCTGATTTTGTGGAATTACACCTTCTCTATCTGGTGAAACGTTTAACAGAAAATTCACATTTCGTACCACACAATTAGATAAGTATTGCACTATTTCTTCATAGCTAAATACCTTAGAATTAGGCCTATATCCCCAGCCACCTTTTTGTAGGCTCACACATTTTTCTGTAAATTCTTTTGTGCGGATATCGCCAGAGGTATAGCCTCCACCCTCTTCAGAAAACACATCGCCAACCCAAGAAAACCTAGTGTTTGTAATCATTTCTGGCTGGTATTTACGTACTACACCCATTATACCTAACGCTTTGCCTGTTTCTTCTTCTTTAGTTACGTATTGATTGCCAATGGGCCATTCATTTGCTATGTCTTGATATTTCCCTGGATTCCAAAATTTTCTATCTAATGGTCTGTTAACAGTTTGTGCAAGCCAAGCACCGTCCCAAAACATATAGCTTATTTTACCATAATCTTTCATTAGTTTAGTTACCTGCTCGTAAACCTCTTCTTTCATTACCCTCGCATCTTCTTTATGCCATTTAGCCGTTTTATAGCCCCAAGTATTTGGCATAACACCATTACCATATACATCGTAATAACCTGGATAACGCCAGCTCATAGGCGAATAATATAACCCAACACGAAGTCCGGCGGCTCTTACAGCATCGGTATATTCTTTGATTAAATCTCGACCTAAATCTTTTTGGCTTGTCCAGCTTGCAGGATGTTTACTATCAAACAATGCAAATCCATCGTGATGACGAGCTGTTAAAACCGTATATTTCATACCAGCTTTTTTAGCAATATCTGCCCATTGAGCAGGATTAAATTTTGCTGCAGTAAAGCCTTTATCTGTATCTCTTGCTCTACGTTGATAATAATCTTGCCCCCATCCTTCTTGATGCCTTACCCACTCGTTACCTTCTGGCATAGCAGCATAAACGCCCCAGTGTAAAAACATTCCAAATTTATCATTAACGTATCCTTTCATCACTTCATCTGGCTGTTGGGCTACACCAAGGTCTTCTTCTAATACTCTTTTAGTAAGAGGGATAAATTCTTGTAGCTTTGGTTTTGGCGCCTCACCTAAATAAAGTAGTTCAATTTGGTCTACATAACCACTACCCGCACCAGAAGGATGCACAAATGAAATCATGATGGTATCTGTATTAAAAGCAGTTTGAAAATTCATAATTACTTTAGAATATGCCGTAAGACTGCTAGTAACAGACTTTGCGGCTCCACCATAATTGCTAATTATCATTTGAATTTCTTCTGCTCCAGATTCGGTTTTTACATAGGCAGACAGTTGATACAAAGCATCACCTCTAACTTTAAATTCTTGGTTACAAAAAGCCCTTTCTGGACCAACTCTTACCGAATACTTTCCAGAATATGGCTCTTTAACCACAGACGAAAATTTTGTACGCCAATGTTTCCACCCATCCATTGAGCCTGTTTCAAAATCGGCGTTTTTAATTAAATGTGTTTCGTTGATGGGTGTTTGCTTATCACTCAATTGTTGGGCATTCACAACTAGGTAATTTGCGAAAAGAATTAGAATTATGGAATAAAATTTCATCTATGATTTTTTATATAATGAGGAATTATCACTAATTAGCTGCTATAAAAGCAAATAATATGAGCTAATAAATTGATGTTCTACTATTGCTTTAATTTATATACTCTTACATAATCAATATACCCTTTTTCTACACCACCTTTTTGTATAAACTCGTTTTTACGCACATCACCATCCAGCCAATCGTTTTTACCAAAATTACTTCCAGAGAAATAGATGTAGTGATCTACCTTAGGAATAGCCTTTGGGTCGGTTATTTCTTTAACAAGCTTACCATTAAAATAAAACCTTAAATAAGTTGGGCTCCATTCAAATCCAATAACATGGTATTCTGTTTGGTGTAAATTTTCTCTAATATTAGCACCAGCACCTTTAGTTACGCCTTTAGCATAGCCATCCCAATGTAAACCAAGAGAATATCTTACTACTCTATTACCTTCTATAATATCTATTTCGGCACCATCATTTGCAGTGCCATCATGTGGTCCTGCATTAGTCATTGAAGTACCTTTATTTGGCATCATCCAAAATGCTGTTTGGTAACCATTGGGTTTAACAAAGTGCATTCTGGCTTCTAAAAAACCATAAGTAGTGGCGTATTTACCTTGCGAATTAAAACGGCCAGCGTAATAAGCTGTATCGCTTATTTCTGGCGCTTTACTATAGTTGATATAGGCGTTTCCATTTTCTTCAATTACTTGTTTGTCGTTTGAATAATTGGTTATATCCACTCTTTTCTTTGTGCCATTTTCTATACTCCATTTAGTTTTATCTATAGTATTATCATTAAACTCATCAGAAAAATTTAATACCCATTCCTTATCATTTGCATCAATAATCAATGGTTTTGATTGTTTGGGCGTTTGCTTATCTACTAAAGAATTGCCATTGTTATTTAATTTTTTAGAAGTAGTACAGCTTATCATAGTTATAAATATGATGGTGTACATTGATAATAAATATTTCATTTCTTTTTGATTAAGTTATGGGTTCGTTCTATTTTTATTATTTATTGTGTGTATTTGTAAATTCTAACATAGTCTATGTATGCTTTATCAACTCCGCCGTTTTGAATAAAGGTGTTTTTTGTAACATCACCATTTACCCAATCACTCTCCCCCCAGCACATCCCAGTAAACAAAATGTATTCTGCTAAATGAGATATGGCTTTTGGATCGCTAGTTTGCCAAACAACTCGTCCATCGTAATAATACTTTAAAAAAGACTTAGACCACTCTAATCCAAATATATGATACTCTATGTCATGCATATTTTTAGCGCTTACATTTGTTCCAGCACCTTGATGATGAACTCCGTATCCATCCCAATGTAACCCAAGCGAATAAGAATGAAGTTTATTACCTTCTACAATGTCAATTTCGGCACCATCTCCAGCGGTTCCATCATGAAAATTAGAGTTCGACATAGATTCTCCGCTATAGGGCATTAACCAAAATGCAGTTTGATATCCATTAGGCTTAACTAAATGTATTTTTGCTTCTAAGAATCCATAAAGTGTTGCGTATTTATCTTTTGAATTAAATCTTCCTGCATAGTAAGATTTACTATTTATTTCAGAGGCTTTACTGTAATTTATATAGATATTGCCGTTTTTTTCTTCTACTTGACTAGTGTTAGAATAAATAGAAACATCAGAACGATGCCTAACGCTATTTTCAACCGTCCATTTAAAAGGGTCTATTTGATTATCATTAAACTCGTCGGAAAAAGTTAATTTCCAATGATCTAAAGTTGTAGACCCATTAATCAAAGGTTTAGCATTTTCAGGGGATGCTTTATCTATTAAAGAAAATCCTGTTGTATTTTCAATTTTTTCTGGTTGTTCTGTTTTTTTCTTACAACTCACCATTAAACTTGTGAGTAACATCAAAAAATAGAATTTACGAGTTATATTCATTTTTATGTGATTTTTAAATCTGAAATGACTAACAACCTGAGAATTAAGGGTAATTAATCTTCGGTTAAAAAATTGGCTATTTTCAAAACTATAAAAAGATGTATTAATTGGATATTGATAGGAAGAAGAATTATACTGGGAGTGTTCCCAATTTATGGGAATGCTCCCAATTTTATGATGGCTTTTAACTAAATAATTTACAACGTGTTAAGAAGTTTTATTGAATTTTAATAGGGGATAATCTGAAGATTAATTACTCAATAAAAATCATAGGAATGGAGATAACTAATTTAATAGGCTTAATCAAATGTTATTAAACTAAAAAACGTTTGAATAATTAAAATTCAAACGTTTCAATAAAATTAATAACCCAGGTTCTCTACTATGTTAGAGAACCTGAGTTAGTTTATAATAGTTACTACCTTTTCACAATCAACACTCTTGTTACTGTTTCTTGCTTGCCTACTATCTTGATTAAATAATTTGATGATGGTAAGTCTCTTACTTCCATAACAGCCTCTGAAGCTTGTGTGGGTATTGCATTTTTTTGTATCAATCTACCATTTATATCAATCAACTCTATGCTGTTAAACTTCCCTGCCTCAAATACTACATTAACTATATCTGTACTTGGATTTGGATAAATTAGTACCTCGACTGCTTTTAGGCTTACTTTAACTGTTCTTATTCCTAAAGCTGTCTTCTTACCATCTTTATCATGTTGTACCAATTGGTAATAGTTATCTCCGTTTAATGGAGATTTATCAGTCAATGCATACCTTAATTCTTGGGTAGAATTTCCTGCTCCGTTTACTTTTCCAAGAGAGGTGAAATCTAATCCATTTGAAGAACGTAAGACCTCAAAATAACTGTTGTTAGTTTCTGATGCTGTTAACCAGTTTAGGTTTACTGTACCATCTGTGTTAAGTTTAGCTTCGTAGCTGATTAAGGTTACTGGTAAAGTTGGTTCTGTATATTCTATAGAACCAACAGTAGGAATAGTACCACTTCTTGTTGCACCAGTATAATCTGTTGTTGTTGCAACTACGGCACCACGAGAAACAACTATCGCTTGATTAGTAGGAGTTGGTATACTTAAATCTCCGGTAGAAATACTGTTAAATAATGCGCTTGGGTAAGCACTTGAAGTATAACTAAAACTTGCAGCCTCACCACTTGTAGTGGTTCTCCAAGCTGCTAAAGTATTTGATGATCCAGCATTGTCGCCAACTGTAGATGCATCTGCAGTTACATACACATTATTATTAATTGTACCAAAAGCACCTGCACCGCCAAAACCAATGGCAAAATGGGTACCGCTACCGCTACGTTCATTATATACTAAATTGTTTTGAACATTTGCAGCTCCCGTTGTTGTTCTAAAAATACCGTAACTTGAGTTAGATGCAGCTGCTGTTCCTCCAATGTAAATTGAATTGTAATGAAGTGTGTGTGCAGTAGTATTTACCAATTCAACACCATAAATTTTGGGTTGTGTGTTGGCTGTACTTTGGCTAATCGAAATTTGATTGTTAACAATAGTATGGGTACCTAATACTGATTGAATTCCTGAAAAGGTAGAAGCATTACTTCCTGTACCCGTACTTGCACTTGATAAATTGTATATTCGGTTTGCCGAAATAGTTGTTCCATTATTACTTGTTATACTAATCCCTGTAATTACAGTTGCATCTGTAGTATTGTTATTAGATAAGTTAAAAATGGTATTTTGACTGACATTATGATTATATGAACTGGCATTAACGCTGATGCCTATTACTGATGCCGAAAGCGCTGTGCCTGTACCGCCTGCTGCAGTTAGGTTGCGAATAATGTTTCCTGTAATGGTGGCAGGTCGATTAGTGTTTAAAATTCCTTGTACAAGGGTACCAGCTGCGGTAGTGGTGCTTTGAATAGAGTTGGCTACATTGCCACCAATAGTGTTGTTGGTGTATGTTCCGGCATTGGGAGTACCATTATTGATTCGTATACCATAAACGTTTACCGCTGTTGGTGTCACATTTGTGTTTGAACCTGTTATTCCTCCAATTAAATTGTTGCTGATATTCGATTCTGCTGTGCTATTATGATAAATACCAATAATCTCTGAAGCAACTACGGAACCTGTAGTAAAAGTAATACTACCTGTAGCAGACATACTTCCTATTGTATTGGCAGTTATATCCCCAATATTGACCCAGCCACCTCCAACATTAATACCACGAAATGGAATACCTTGAAACCCATTAGCTGCAGTTGAACCAGATATAGCAATGTTAGTAATGGTATTTCCTTGTACACTTGTTGCTGTAGTGGAACCTACTGACAATTGTATTGGAATAAAAACATGTGCAGCAGTCGTACTAGAGGTTAAAGTATATGTGCCTGTTCCTGAACTAGAATTAAATCCAATGATATTCCCCGTAATTTGATAGCCATTACCATTTGCATTATTTATCCTAATAGCAAAGTGCGATTGGGTAGTCCCAGATGTTATCTGTCTGGTACTTGTTTGATAAAATTTATTATTTGAGATAGTAGTACCTACACTACCACTACTTAAATCGATCCCTGAAGAAAATGCTGTTGCTGCAAAAAAGTTAAAAATATTATTGCCCGTAATGGTTATTCCACTGTTTGCAGAACCAGGGTCTGTATTTGATGAGCCCCCCAAAAAGATACATTTATTTATTGTAGATGTTTGTGAACTAATGTTACAATTTGAAATAGTATTATTATCATTTCCTGTAGTTGTGCCTGTACTAAAAGAAATTACACCTCCATCACTTCCAAGTACAACAAGAGAGTTACTAGTAATAGTACAATTTGTAATTGTATTACTTGTAGCGTCTGCTATAAATCTTATTGCGGATGTTCCTGCAGTGCTAGAAGACGTTGTGTTAGAAATTGAAAGTGTATTACCTCCTGTATTTAAACCATTTATCGTTACATTATCAGCACCATTTAAATCAATTAAAGGAAACCCTGCTGTTATTGCCCCACTAATTGTTCTTGCAGCACCACCAGTTGGGTTAATAGTTATACTTGCCCATGTACCAGCATTTAAAACAGCAGATGCAGTCTCAGTTGTATTACCTGCAACACCAATAACGATGGCGTTACCGGTTTGAGATACAAGATTAATATTGTCGAAAGCCGCTTTTAAAGTTGCATAAGGACTACCCGCATTGGTAGTGGCATCGGCTCCTGTAACAGTCACATTTTGTGCATTACTAATCAAATGGAAACTAAATAATAAGATACAAAAGACCAGTAACTTTTTTTGAGTAAATTTTTTTTTCATAATTGTTCGTTTAAGATTTGGAGAGATTTAGATTAAGCATTTTCTTTTTTTAAATTTTTATTTAATACTTTTTTAACAACTGGATAGGTTTCTTTTAATAAGTATCAAAACTTTAACTATTTAATATCAAAACTTTAAATATTTTATAAATATTACCCATTCTCATTTACCTTCAATAGCACATAAGACCTAATAAATAAATATCTCAAATTTGACATATCTAAAGCAGGTCATATCTGCTTCTTTTAAAAGCAATTCTTCCTCGATTAAAATTTTTTGCGCATTTATAGAAAATCTGAAAAGGCACAATAGTACACTTTGCATCTATAAAAGCAGGTGCTTTGATTTTTTGGTTTAGGTTATAATTTCAAAAGATGAATCTATACATAAGATTTTACAGATAAAGGTTTTAATAGTTCAAATTAGGGGGTTAATTACACCAAAATCATTATTTTAATAGGATTCATAGTTGAATTTGTACCACCAGCTTTGGGGTCTTTATAAACTCCGTTTACCAATAAAACCCAGTTTTTTAATAGAAACATTTTCTTCTAGTTGATTTGAAAAGTATCCCAAAATCTACAACCATTGCATGTTTGTTATTTGCTGTAGCTTAAAACAGATTGATAGATATTCTTAAATTGGCTATTCTTATTTTTTTAATATTGATAGCTTATTTACACCTCCAAATTTTAAGATTACCCAAGCTAATGGATGTAAAAATGCCATAATTAAAAACCATTGAGCATAACCATTGCCTCTAACTAAATTCAATAAAGGATCTATTAGTGCATGCATACCTTGATCTAAAAATCCACCTGTGGCTTTAGAACCTTGGGTTACCATAGCCGCTACAATCATATTCATGATGATGCCGCCAATTGTGCTTCCGGCTGCTACTACGCTAAAAACAGTTCCTAATGAATGTTTTGGAACTACGTCTACTACTAAAGAAGTAATATTGGTAAGCCATGCTAGAGATGCTAAAACCGTACAAAAAGTTAATACCATAGAGAAACTTAAACCAGTAACATTTGCTATAAATGGAGATAAAGGCATGATGCAAGCACAACCTAACATGACCCACAGCCTGCTATTGGCAGGTGTTGCACCACGTTTGATGATTACGCCAGAAAGTACTCCGCCTAGTAAACTTCCTATTCCTGCTGCTGCATAAATTAACCAGGTTATTTTTAGCTCTTCTTGATTTAGCCCTCTATCAGCAGATAAATATTTTGGAAACCAAAATTGATAGAAATACCATACTGGATCTGTAATTAAACGCCCTACTAATAATAACCATGTTCCTCTAAAAAGAAGTACTTGTTTCCAAGACCATGCATTCTTAGTTTCTAAATTATCTGGGCTTTCTTTAGCTTCAGATTCCTGCAGCATTTCTAATTCAGAGCTAGTAATTAGCTTACTTTTTTCAGGCCTTCTGTATGCTATAATCCATGGAATAAGCCATAAAAGGCCTACAAATCCTGTAATGATAAAAGCCAGTCGCCAACCCGTACCTTGCCCTAATAAATTTGCGATAACAGGCATGGTTTCAGTATAAGTATGCGTAGCAAGTGGTATCACTATATATGGAGCTAGCGTTGCGCCAATGGTAGCACCCATGGTGTATAAACCTATAGCAACACCCCTTTCTTTAGCAGGAAACCACTCAGAAACTGCTTTACTTGCTGCTGGCCAAACACCTGCTTCGCCAAGTCCCAGCATAAATCTATAAACGCCTAAAGAGGTTACGCCTCTTGCTGCGGCGGTAAGCATATTGGCTATAGACCACCAAGCAACAAAAACTACCATCCCTGCTCGGGTTCCTATTTTATCAGCTATTCTTCCAGAAATGAGGTAGGCGATGGTATATGCAACTAGAAATATATTGATAACGTTTGCATAATCGTTATCATCCATATCTAAATCTTTCTGTATAGTTGGTGCTAAAGCAGAAAGTGTTTGTCTATCTACATAGTTTAGTACTGCCGCTAAAAACAACAATACTACTATCCACCATCGCATTCCTTTTATCTTCATGGTAATTATTTATTAATATGTATTAGATTGTTTGTCTTTAATAAAAATTATTTACTTCTTAGTTTATCACTAAATTTATATTTAAGATAAAAGCTTTTCTACTTTAATCTATATTTTGAGTTATACTAATTAATTTTTTGAGTAAAATCTCACGTAATCAAAATAGCAAGCCGTATTGGTGGTTGCTGTATTTCTGGCAATCATAGACAACCAAATAGCTGTTTCATCATGCAAATATTTATTGGCATCGTAAGGAATAATGGTACAGGTTACTACTCCATCTATATAAAATGTTACTTTTTCTGCTTCCCACAGCATCCCGTAAATGTGAAAATTTAAGGATGGATCAAAATTGAGGGGTAATTTAATACTTCCTTTTAAAGTGACAGGTTTGCCGGATGAGTGCTGAATTACATTTTGTCTTATTTTTATAATATCATCAGGTTTATCGTATTCAGAATCTCTTTCAAAAATATCAATTTCTGTAGCTCTTGTTTTGTCTTTGGTATTGTAAGTCCAAAAAGAAGAATGCCAAAACGGACCATCCTGAGTTTTTACTCTCGACTCGTAATAGCCATATTTAAAATGAGTTTTGGTAATTACTCCACCGCCAGAGTTAACACCATTTGCATTTGAATCTTTGTAAATACCATTAACTATTAAAACCCCATTTTTTATCTCAACATTTTCTTTCAGTTGTTTAGAAGAATATCCACCGCCTATTTTATCGGCCAATCTATAATCCCAAACAGTTTCGTTAACTTTTTTACTGGTAAATTCATCGTAAAAAACCAATTTGTAGTCTTTGGGTACAAACGGAGAGTATAGTTTAGCAGTTAAATTTTCGCTAATTGCACCATTTTGTGTTACCTTTTTGGCACATGCCGTAATTATAAAAGCAATACTTAAGTAAATTGATGTTTTATAAAATATTTTCATAATTACTTAAAAAATGATAAATCCCAGCTGTCTTGCCAATTAATCTCGGATTTACCATCTTTAATGGTTAAAGGCAACCATATATATAAACCATTAATTGGTTCGTTAGGCTTCCAAACATCAATCATGGCAATGTAAGCGTCTTTTTTACCTTGTACTTTAATGATATAGGAAATTTGTCCGCCAAATGTTTTCTCGGGCCCTAAACCATTGTGTGGATTAACTCCTTTAACCGGATTGCCTAGATTGGTATAAACACCTTTTAAAGAATCGGTTACATAAGACCTAGCAGCATTGGGCTCCCAACCACTTGATCCAGAACCTATCAAATAATATTTTCCTTGATGTAAAATAACAGCTGGCGCTTCTGTATGCTTTTCTATACCTTTTGCGGGTTCGTAACTTTTGGGTATGGTAAACAAATAGTCGTCTCTTAATTTCCCAATTACAAAAGTTTTATCGGGTTTTCTCACGGTAAGGTGGTAAACAGTGTTGTCTTGGTCTTTAAACATAGAGAAATCTCCAGAGCCAAAATCAGAATCGGCACCTAAAAATTTATGTTGAAATTTAAAAGGACCATTTGGTTTATCTGCGGTAGCTACACCAATATAACCTTTTAAATAACCTGTTCCTTTTGGATAAAATTTAAAGAAGGCATTAAACTTTTTGGTTTTTTTATTGAAAATAACTTTAGGCCTTTCTAAAATACAGCCATAAGCAATTTCGCTATTAGGGTCATCAAAATTTACTGATAATACCAAGCCTTCATCTTTCCAATTGTATAAATCTTTAGAAGAATAGCAATGAATACCAGCATCGGCCATTTCTTTTTCTGATTTATTGGGTAATTTGTGCTCTCCGTACCAATAATAAGTTCCTTTATGAAACAAAACACCTCCACCATGGGCGTTAATGTGTTTACCGTTATTATCTAACCAAGGTAAACCAGGTTTAAATTGCTTATTAAATACTTTATTATTTTTATTAGTTTGCCCCACCATCTGGTAGGCGCTCAATAGCAAAACCAAAAAAATTAAAATACTATTTTGTTTCTTTATCATTAGTTCTTAATCAATTTTAAACCTTTGTTTATTTTGTCATTGTTATAGATAATAATATAATATCCTCTTAATAAATTAGATACGTCAATTTTCTTGTTTATACTTCCTGGCTCTAAAGAATATTGTGCTTGTATTTTACCATCTACACCAATAATCTTTAACACACCATTATTGCTAACCATAGGATAAGTAACGTTAACTTCTGAAACCGCCGGATTTGGATAAATACTTAGATTTTGATTTTCTGCTTGATTAGAATTTACAAACACGATGTGGCTATAGACTATCGTTCCGTCAAAATCTACCATTTTTAAACGATAATAATGAGTATCAAAAGAGGTTAATTCATCTGTAAAGTTATAATCTGCACCAGTAACAAAACCTACAGAATTTACTTTGTTAACATCCTGAAAATCGCTATCACCAATTTTTCTTTCAACAATAAAATGGCTAAAATTAATTTCAGAACTTGTGCTCCAGTTCAATACTGCTTTGTTGTTTATCTTTTTTACTGTAAAGCTTTTAAGTTTTACAGGTAATACTGTGGCTATAGAGCCACTTACCCCAAAAGAAACGTTATTGGTTAAATCGCCAAGATAAAACTGACTAAAATCGTTGTTTGTTGCTCCCCATGGAATTACCCTAAAGTTTACGGTTTTATTTGGCGAAACATTTTGAAGTTCAGTAATATTAGATAAATCTACATTTGGTAATGTAAAATTAGAGGTTACAGTGGGTCTGGTAATGGTTAAGTTGATGATATTTTTGAAGCTTTCGTTCCCGATGGCGTATTGAATAGCATAGTTTATTGGCCCTAAAGAAGATACTCTAATATTAAAAGGGCTGATTTGACTAAACGTTACAAAATTATTGTCTTTTGGAGTAAAACTAAAGGTAAAAAACCGATTGTTGGTTATCCCAGAATCAAAATTTACTTGATCTAAAGACCAAACCCGAGCTCCCCACAAACGATCTGATGTAGCATTAACATTGGTAACACCGCTACCTTTTACCAAACCGCTTGAGTTTATTGCTGTATTTAAAAAAGTAGGTGCTAATCCTTGAGTACCGCCTCCCGTTTGATTAAAAAAGTTCCAAGTAGCTAAAGATTGTATTGCACCTGCAGGTTGTATGGTTTTAACGCTCCCTTCAAAACTAAGCGAACTAGAGTTATTTGATCCAGTAACGTTACTTCCAATATAAAATGTACCTGTAGAACTATTAGTTGCACCAAAAGGAATGATTCTAAATTTTACAGTTTTACCAGCTGCAACATCTTGTAAATCTGGATACAAAGAAAGGTCAACATCGTCTAAAAGAAATACTGCATTTCCTGTAGGCCTGTCTACAAATAAGGTGGTTATACCTTTATAGGGTTCATTATCTATTGCATATTGTAACTTATAATAAATTGGCCCCGTGGCATTAATTAAAATTTTTAAGGCCCCTAATCTACTTAGTGTGAAACTTCTATTTGCTTTTGCCGAAATACTAAAATCTATGTACTTACCTTGAGTAGTAGCTGGACCAACATCTATTACTTCTGTAGACCAGCCAGAACCACCCCAAATATTAGTATTTGTACTTGTGGTCACTGTAACCCCAGGTCCTCGCACAAAACCGCTGGTTTCTAAAGCAGAATTTAATGTGCTAGGCATTATTATTGGTGCGGCAACTGTGGGTTGGTTAAACACATTCCAAGCAATAACAGGATTGGTTATAGCTGTTCTTCTAACTGCTAAGTTGTGGTTAGCATAATACTGCCCTAAGTAAGTGAGGCCGCCATCGGTATCGTAAAATAATGATTTACCTAACGGACTGATATCATCTGGTGTGATATTTGTTTTGGCAAACCAAGCAAAACGATGTACGAAACTATACTCTGGAGTTTCTAAAGCTGTTAGAACAGTTTTCATAAACTCTAGCACTTGTGGTTCTGAGAATCTGTTAGGTGTCGTCGCACTAGCATCCCAATCTGCAACGGCAAACTCGGTTATCCAAATGGGTTTATTGTACAACGCATAAACTCTTTTTAGTAGTGCTAAAAAATTTGCTGCATTTGGTCCCGGGTAGCTATGTACAGTTACAAAATCTACCCTATAGTTTAGCGCAGCGGCTCTACTCATAAACTCAGTCATCCATGGCCCTTCAGCATTTGTTGCTGCTGGGCTACCTAAAGGAATGCCTAAAGCCATCATACTTGGCCATGCGGCAATAGCTTGGTCAACAGTAACGTTACCCTGCTCGGCCGCATCAGGCTCGTTAAATCCTAATAAATGTGTAAAGTCTCCAGCTCTGTAAGTAGAGTCTAAATAAGTTAAAGTGGATGGGCTGGGGTTACCAAATATCATAGGTACGTACTCTATACTTGGAGGATGTAAAGCGCTTTTTCTGAAGTTCCAGCCGTAATGCCACGTAGACTTAGATTCGAGTAATCTTTTCTGAAAATTAGGCGTACTTACACCCAAACACATTCCTTTTTTTGTAGACTGAGCTTTAACAAGTAAAGCGGTTGTACATAAAATCCCTATTAAAAAACTTAAAACATAAAATTTTAAAATACTATTGATTTTTTGTAACATCATTAAATAAGTTTGAAATAACCGATGATTAAGAAAAATTTAGGTTGTTTATGGTTTAAAGCTGGGTATTAATAATGGAAATGGCGTTTTGTAATTCGCCATTTCCAAATTAATTAATAAAATGCAAGCTGTATCTAAAACTGTTTGGTTTGATCTATTTTACAAACTTCAAATAATCAACTTTTGCTCCATTACTTTCTAATAAAAGCATGTACTGGCCAGAAGTAATTTTACTCAAATCTAAGTCTGTTGTATTAACGCCAGCTTCTAACTGTAGGTTTAAAACTATTTTACCTAAAACATCTACAACCTTTAAGCTAGATTTAGCAGATAACGACTTAAATTGAACTTTAGCTACTTGGTTAACCACCGGATTTGGGTAAATAGATAATTTTTGTGCTGAAGATTCTAAAGTCTCCGTTACAATGTTACTGTACTCAAAAGTACCGTCTTTATCAACCATTTTTAATCTGTAATAATTGGTTTCAAAAGAGATATTTCTATCAGAGAAATTGTATAAAGTTTTGGTATTTCCTCCTTTAGCAGGCACACGACCTATTTCTTTAAACTCAGAATTATTAGTTCTTTTTTCTACAGAGAAATAATCAAAATTTACTTCAGATTCTGTTGCCCAATTTAACAATGCTGCTTGGTTTTGGATAGAAGAAGTGAAAGAAGATAACGTTACGGGTAGTGTTCCATCTACAGTTCCTTTAACAGAAATAGCGTTACCAGTTACCGCCGCACCACTTGAGCCTGCACTTACCGCAAAATTACCAAACTGAATATGATTATATTGGTTTCCAGATGCGTTTGAACCATTATAGGGCATAATCATGAAAATAACTTTACCCGCAACATTTCTTAGTGCTGCAACTCCTGTTAAATCTGTTTTAGGTATAACTTGATTACTGGTAGCAGTAGGTTTTGGAGTTACAATATAAGTTGTAATATGATTAAAGGTTACTCCATCATCTAATGAATATTTAATAGCAAAATAATTAGGACTGGCACCAGCCATTAAAATCCTCATAGAGGATAACGAGTCGATATGTAAATATTTACCAACAGCTGGTTGTAAAGATATACTGTAATACCTAATATTGGTATTAACCAAAGGATCTAAAGAAGGCTCTGTAGTGCCGCCTGCAAAACTATAACCTCCCCATCTGTTTGCTGTTGCAGAATTGTTAGATGTTACAACAGTTGTAACTATATTTCCTACTCTAGAAATACCAGTTGGTGATGTTACATCAGCAGCAATTGTTGTAGGTGCAAAATTTTGAGTTCCGTAAGAACTTTGACCGAAGAAATTAAATGCAACTAAATCTTGTGCATTTACAATCGAGTTTGACAATAGCAATGCGACAAAAAACATTAAGCCAATTACCGATGTTTGTAGATTTTTTTTCATGATTTTTAGTTTTAATTATTTGTTGTTTTTAGTTTCTAAGAAGTTATTGTTTTCCTTTAACAGTTCCTTTAATAGCAATAGCGTTACCAGTAACAGCGGCAGAACTTGTACCCGCTTTTTTAGCAAAATTGCCAAACTGAACGTAATTGTAATTGTTGCCAGCTTTGTTAGATCCATTGTAAGGTAAAATCATAAATATCACTTTACCTTTTACATTTTTTAGCGCTGCAATACTTGTTAAATCTGTTGCTGGTATTACTTGGTTACTGGTTGAAGTTGGCTTTGGAGTAATGGTATGTGTTGTGATATTATTGTAAGTTGCACCATCATCAAGCGAGTATTTAATAGCAAAATAATTAGGGCTATAGCCAGATAGCATCAATCTTATAGATGATATAGAATCTAAGTTTAATACATAACCCGATTTTGCTTGAATAGCTATTGTAAAATATCTTAGATTAGCTGTAGGTTCTGTTGGAACATCGCCACCAGCAAAACTAACTCCACCCCATCTGTTATTTGTTGATGAAATGGGCTCTGATAATGGTGTAATAATTTTACCCACTCTACTCATACCAGTAGGCGATGTTACCTGATCTGCAATTGTTGTAGGTTGTAAATTTTGAGTTCCCCAATCGGTTTGTTTAAAGAAGTTAAAGGCAATTAATTCTGTCGACTGTGCTTTAACCGCTGAATTACAAAGGAATAACGCAATCATAAACGTTAAACTGCTTGTGTAAATAAATACTCTTTTTTTCATGTTTTTGATTTTCTATCTGGTCTATAATTGTTTTAAATTTTGATTTTAATTTGATATTATTGATTACTTATTGATTTTAACACTTTTTTCATCTGTCCATTCACTAGCAAAACCCCATTGTAAAATTCTTCTTAATCTAAAAAAATAGGTTTTATTAGCTTCCAAATTTGGTATTTGCATCACTCCGTGTGTGTTTATGGTTAGTAGTTTATCGTATTTACCTGTTGCAGTACCATATTCTACTTCATACCTATAATCTAGCTGATCTCCAGAATACGAGATAAAAAATCCATTTTTTACTGGTTCTACACCCCAAATAATTGGGGGCAATTCACTTTCGTTTAAAGTAAAACTAGCCGTTTGGGTAGCTGTTTTTCCTGCGTTATTATGAGCAATTAATTGATATTGATAAGTTCCTTTATCCTTCAAGTCTTTTAAATCGATGAAATTATTAAGACTGGTAGCGCCAGTTTCTTTATCTAAACCCTTTTCGCCATATTTTAAGGTATAATAAGCTGCTGATGGATTTTTATCAAAAACTATACGGGCTGCTGTTGCACTAGTATGCACTGCTCTGATTTGGCTAACTAAAGGCTGTTTAACATAAATCACCGTATCAAAACGAGCATAATTTTGAGCGTCTAACAACGATATTTTAACTGCTGATGCAGAATTTGGCAACTCAATTTTATAATCAAAAGATTTTGATTCATCACCCGGATTTAAAACTGGTAATTTAACTGTTGTTTGATTTAATACTTCATCTCCGCTTAACGCTTTAACCTCGAAGTGATAATTTTTTAATTGATATGCCGGAAAATCTGGCTTTGCTTTTGGTTTTAATACAATTTTACCAGAAAACGTATTTTCATTTACAATAGAGTTGATGCTCACAATTTTTAAAGGCAAAAACTCTTTTTGAATGGTGTAAAAGGCTTTCTTTTTTTGTAAAAAGGTATTCACTACACCCCAAGTGCGGTTGTGAGATGGAGGAGATTCCCAACTTTTAATAGCCGACCAATAATTACTTCTATAATCGTTAAATGTCCACAACGAAGCACCAATAATGTAATCTTTGGTTCTTAAACCACTTAGCATTTTAGTAAAATCGGCATCGGCCTCTAAATTTTCCCCAATTAGGTTTAAACCAAATTCCGACATAAATAGTGGTTTATTTGGAAACTGTTGATGTGCTTTTTCTGCCGCATTTAACCATCCGCCATAGGTGTTTTGCATAATCAAATCGCTGTATTGCGCAGGATCATTTTCTTGGCTTTGCACCGAGTTTGAAACGTAAACCGCTAAACGATTAGGATCTAATTTTTTAGCATTTTCTATTGCTCCTTTAATGTATTCATTAGCTAGCGGGTTGTTTTTCCTAGCTCCTATTTCGTTACCAACACTCCAGCCAATAATGCTAGGATGGTTAAATTCTTGTTTAACTAATTTTTCTAACCATAATTTTGGTAAGGGATTGTTAGGGTCAACTAAAACATCTTTTCCCCAAAGGGTAACTTCTTCAAAAGTCATGATGCCTTTTTGATCCAAATAATCTAAAAACTCTTTTGGTAAGGACATATGACTCATCCTAGCCATATTAGCTCCAGACTCTTTCATCAAGTCTACCATTTTTTTGATTCTATCTAATGGAAGGGTATTTCCGGTTACTCTATCCTCGGGAACCAAATTAAAACCTACTAGCCTAATTTCTTCACCATTTAAACGCAGCTTTATTCCATCAACCTCAATCTTTCTGATGCCAAAATTATCGGCATAAGTGTGTAAAAGCTCTTTCCCTTGATAAATATTAACTTGGGCTTGATAAATTTGAGGATGATCAAAATGCCATAAATGGGTATTTGAAGCAGATAAGTTAATGTCTTTTGATACTATGCCAGCAGTATTGGATTTTAAAATTGGAGCTTTTTGTATGCCAGATGTGTAAATATTTTTGTTTTGGAAAAATAATTTTACTTCGTAAGCTAAATCAGCATCTGCATTGCTATAATTGGCTAAATCTATCTTCACATTTACGGCAGAATTTAACTTTTTTAAATCGGGTAATGAGGTAATATGGACTTGATTGATTCTTACCGGTTTTGTTATTTCTAACCAAACTGGTCTTCTAATACCTCCCCAATTCCAAATAGCGCCTTTTTTAAATACGTTATTAACTTTTACAACAATTTGATTGCTTTTTCCTGTTTGTAGATACTTATTAATATCAAAATGAAATTGAAGAAATCCGAAATTATTATCCCCTACTTTATTTCCATTTACCCAAACTTCAGAATTGTTGTAAACCGATTCAAATACTAATCTAATATGGTTTTCTTTCCAATTTTCTTTAGCTTCAAAAGTATAGCTGTACCAAGCATCGCCAGCATAATCTGCGTATTCGTTTTTTAAATCCCAGTTACCGGGCACTTGCATATTATCCCAATTTTCTTTACTAACATCATTACTAAACCACTTCTGAGTAATGCCATTTTTGTAAGGATCGGTTTTAAACTTCCAATTCCCGTTTAAAGAAACCGTATCTGTTGAAGCTGCGAATGAATAGGTGCCTAAGAAAAATAAAATGATGTAGCTAATTAAGTTTTTCATTTACGATTTTTAATAAACTAGAATTTGAAAAATTGATGCTGGAACATTTCCAGAAGGTTTTTTGACAACTAGTGTCAATTCTTTGGTTTTTAATGGTTCTGCTAATTTAATTTTATTGATGGTTTGGAAGTTGTCCTTTACACTATAAATCACTTCGTTATTTTCTCCCATAATTTGATAATCTCTGATACAAAAAGGTAAAACATCTTCGGGATGGCCGTATAAAGACGATTCTAAAGCGTGGTCTTGGTCGGTATCTAACATCAACACAATTTCATTAATGTTAACTTCCTTTTCCCAATTCATTTTAAACGATGGGTTTTCATCATTAACAGCAGCCACCCAAGCATTTGCGGTATTATAGGGTCTTAAATAACCATTTGATAAATTATCTACACCAAAACAGCTTAATGGAGGATTAATTTGAAGGGCAAAATTTTCTCCTTGTGGTCTGCGGTAAGGTGTCCAAAACTCAAAAGACTCTACACCAATATTTTCTGGTGGGTCTTGCCTTCCGTAGTTAGAAACTGCTTTATTGGTTTTGTTTAAAACTGCAACAATACCAGTTACTTTTGATTGGCTACATTTAATACTTACCTCATCATTTTTTAAGAAAGTTAAAAAAGCATATTGATCTTGATAAAGCGATTGCTGAAGTGAAATGTGTATAGTTTGCTCTCCTGCTTGTAAAGCGATATTCTGACTTTCTAGAATTACATCTGGCGTGTGATTTTGTACTTTAGAGCTGGTTCTAAACTCAAATTGCAATGTAGTAGCTGCCGCTGCTTTTACTTTAAAACTAACTTCGTACTGCTGCCCTGCTTTAAAAGGCAGCATTTGTGCTGCCGAAAATTCTAGTGGCAACCACTCGCCATTTTCTGGCAGCTGAATAAATTGTAATTCTGATGATGCGCTAATTTTTGCAGAATTAAGTAAATTCTCTTCATCTAATAATGGAACAAAAGGAATACTTTGTCCCATTTTATTTAATTCTAATTGCAGCTTATTAAGGTTTTTACCCGATGATAAATCTCTCGGCTTCAAGCCTGATTGTTGAGCCAAAGCAGCTGCAACACCTACGGCCTGCCCACCCATAGCACAAGTTGCCATTACTCGGGTAGAACTAAAAGCAACGTGAGAAACACTAATGATTCTACCCGCTAAAAATAGGTTATCAATATCTTTGCTGTAAAAACATCTATACGGAATTTGGTAAACTCCTTTGGCATGCCATTGTGTGCAACCACTTTTATCGCTGTAAACCCCATCTGCTGGGTGTAAATCCATTGCCCATCCGCCAAAAGCAATTGCATCTTCATGCTGTCTTTGCTCAACAATATCTTGTTGCAACATCATGTAATCTCCCTCAAATCTTCTGCTTTCGCGTTTACCTGGTATAGTGCCTACCCACTCTAAGGTTAGGTTTGCAGCCTCTGGAAAATCACCGCTATTTTTAACATGATCCCATAGACCGTAGATCACTTTCCAAAGTTCTAGCTTAATATTCTCAGACTCGTGGATGGTATCTAGTCTTCCTCCATACTCTACCCACCATAATCTACAACCATATTCTTTGAGCTTGTAATTTTTCATACGAGGTAAAGAACCTACATCTTTTTTAGCAAATGCTGGTGCAACATATTTTACCGGAACACCGGTGTCTTTGGTGTAGAAATAAATAGAATGCCCAAGTAACTCGCCGTAATCTTTAACATCTGGGGCAAAGCCTTCGCCAAATTCTTCTTTAGTTTCGGCGCCCATTCTAAAAGATGCACCCGCTAAAAATCCTAAAACACCATCGCCTGATGCATCACAATATAATGATGCGTTAATGTTGTACATGATAGAATTTTGGCTACAAAAAGCTTTTACATTCTTAATGTTTTTTTGATCGTTTTTATGAACCTCAAAAGCAGCTGTATTTAATAAAAGAGTGATATTATCTTCATTAAGAACCTTTTCCAGTAAAATAGTATCAAATATTAAGGGATTACCTTCTTTGTTGCGGTATAAATTTTCTACTAATAATTCATCAATAATTCCACCTTCTCTAGCCCAGCGGTTATTATTGCCCATATGAGATGTTGCCCCTAAAATCCAAAGCCTTACCTCGCTAGATGCGTTACCTCCTAAAACTGGTCGGTCTTGAATTAAAACTACTTTAGAGCCTTTTCTTGCGGCTGCAATTGCAGCACAAATACCAGACATACCTCCGCCTACAACTAAGAAGTCTGTATCTATATTTTCTACTCTTAACGCTCTTTCTAAGCTAAAATCTTCTTTAAACATATTGGAAAACAACAAATTATAAAACCAGACTACTAGCTACTATAAAAAACAAAGAATGCGGTGTAATTTGGTTATTGGTTATTATTCAAAAATAATAGCTGGGAGTAAAAAAAAATCTGTTTTAGACTTTGATTTTTAACGGGAGCATTCCCAATTATTGGGAGTGTTCCCAAAAAATGGAGATTAAGACAATACGCTACAAATTCAGAAGACTATAAAATCACTTAAAGGTGTCCATTAATAGGGAAGTGCTTCCCCTTTTATCAATATTTTACCTAAATAAATCACAGATTGATTGTATTTAGCTGGATTTAAGTTAATATCATCAAGTTGAGATTCTCCTAATATTTCGCGTTTATTGGGTATTTGGCTAGAAATTACAACCCTTACAGTATGCTCTCCAAATGGTAAGTTATATTTAAAATATTGTCCACGGTACCTATCGTTACAAAATTTATTAAACCTATTATTTGTAAACTTTTTAGCATCAACTCCTTTTTCTTCATCCACAAAAATGGTAATCTCCCCTACTTCGGGGCCACCAATATCAAATAAACCAAAAACATCTCCATTAAATTTGAAGCTGAATTCTGCACCTGGATTTGATGCTCTCATTACATACGGAAACCAAGGCTTAAATTTATCTATTATTGAAGTTTTTGAAGGATCTATACTCTCCCAATCTTTACTAAATTGAGCGTATTTTTTAAGGTCTAACATGGTAGCATTTTCCCAATTATCTTCAAAAAAACACGTCTTAACCGCATCATTAACTTTGGCCTGTAATTTTCCATTATTTTTTAATGCTTCAAATGTTCTGGCAATAGCGGCAGCATATAAACTTCCACCTTGGGGCGTAGGGTGTAAACCATCATTAGAAAAAATAATCTTTTTATCGGGGTTTTGGTTTGCTTTTCCTTTCCAAATTAATAATCCATCTTGCTCCATTGTAGCTACACTTAAGCCTAAGTGTATGGATGTAATTTGATAATGATTGGCAACACTTTCTAAATTTGAAATGTTTTTGGGTATTTGTCTTAAAGTATACGGTTTGGTTTGCCCTTCGCTTATGGTATAAATTAAACAGATATCGGTTTGTGGTAATTGCTTTTTGGTTTGCCTAATGATCCCTTCTACCCCGGGTGCATAAGCACCATTAACTGCAAACTCTATAAAAACTAAATCTGGTTTGTATTTTAGTAATTGCTCCGAAACTCTAAATGCACCTAAATCTGATCCAGTTCCTGATATTCCGGCATTAATACCTATCATTTTAGATTTTGGAAACATTTTTTGTAGGTGTTTTGATATTTGCGTACGATATAAATGCTCTGCTTTGGTTATACTACCGCCTATAAAACCTATTCTAACAGAATCTGAACTATTTGCTTTTGAAATAAAGTTGGGCAATCCGTTTCTTAAAATAAACTCTTTCTCATAATTTACTTTACCTAATGCTATATCGGGAATATCTTTACTTTTTACATCAAAAAAAACAGGTGCAGCCCCTGCTTGGCTTGCAGAAATTAATTTTTCTATTTGAGCTAAACTTTCGTTTTTTTGAGCGTAAGAAAAACTGATGATAGAAAATAAACAAACAAATAAATTAAACTTTAAGGCCATTAGAATATATAATTAGAAATATTTTTAGGATAAACTTGGTTAAGTAAAACTAAAAATTGACATTTAATTAAACAGTAATACACCGATTTATTAAGACCAATTGGCAGAAAAAGCGATGGGAAAGTTCCCAAAAAGGCTTAAATAATTCCCAATTTAAAATTATATGATATATTGCAGTTTGTAAAGTCATGAAAAAACATCAAACCACTATTTTAGATATTGCCAAAGAGCTAAATATATCTAAATCAACCGTTTCTAGAGCTTTAACAGGGCACCCAAACATTAATTCAAAAACCAAAGAAATGGTTATTGAACTTGCCGAAAAGTTAGATTACCAAAGAAATATGTTAGCCATTAGTTTGATAACTAACAAAAGCAATACCATTGGAATTATGGTTCCGGAGTTTACAAGTTCTTATTTTTCGCAGGTGATTATTGCAGCACAACAAGAAGCGGCAAAAGATGGTTATAATGTAATTATTAGCCAAGCTAACGAATCTTATGAAACCGAAGTTGCTAATGCAAAAGTAATGCTTGCCAACCAAGTAGACGGGTTAATTGTTTCTTTAACTAAAGAAACTTTGAATTACGAACACCTGAAGATTTTCCAGAGGAAAGGAATCCCGATTGTGTTTTTTAACAGGGTTTGTGATGAGATGATTGTGCCCAAAGTAATAGTTGATGACTATGAAGGTGCATTTAAGGCTGTAGAACATTTGATAAAAACAGGGAGAAAAAGAATTGCTCATTTAGCAGGGCCAAGTTCGCTTTCTATCAGTAAAAAGAGATTAAATGGTTATTTAGATGCCCTTAAAAAGTATGAGATTGCAATAGATGAAGATCTCATCATCTCTTATGATTTATCTTTAAGTAAAGTGAAAATTTATATCAAGCATTTATTGAGCTTGCCATCTCCTCCTGATGCTATTTTTGCCGTAAACGATCCTACAGCGATAGAAGCCATTCAAGTTATCAAACATCAAGGATTGAGAATCCCTGAAGATATTGCCATTATTGGCTTTAGCAATGATTATGCATCTGCACTAATAGAGCCATCATTAAGTACCGTAGCCCAACCCGTTGAAGAAATTGGAAAAACAGCCACTAAAATGCTCATTGAACAAATAAACCGAGATGTTAAAGATTGGAAAGCCAATACTATGGTTTTGAAAACAGAATTGATTATTAGAAAATCAACAAAAATCAATTAGGCGGCTTTTAAAGTATACTAACCTAATTTTTATATGATTTATATCATAAAATTTATTACTTAACGGCATTTTTAATGGAGCATTGTTTACCGAAATTGCTTCCTTTAAACTAAGCAATTATGGAAACTATAGAGCAAAAACAATTATCAGCCGAATTACAGGAACTTTATTTGCAAAATAAAGAGTTGCACTCCGACATTCTTTTTATAGAAGATGAAATGCGCTTTTTTAAAAAGCTGTTTGATCAAGTAATCAGTTTGGCCATTCACGAAGAAAGGATTGAAGAGCTACATCCAGTAAATAAAAGTTTAATTGAGCTAACTAGCAAAAGAAAAGAACTCAAAGACCTAATTATAAAACATCAACAAGTGTTGGAAGGCTTATTAAAAGACCAATCAAAACCCGCTGATCTAGAATTAATTATTGATCATGCACAAATAATCGAAGATATTAAAGCCTTATTTGCAGAGGAAAAAATAGTACGCAAAGGCTTGTATCTTTTAACAGAAGATGTTTTTGACCAAGAAAGAAGGAGTCATTTGCTTACTAAATAAGGATGAAATTCTTTAGCAATTGCTAATTACTTAGATTTTTACTAAGTAGAGTTGCATTTACTTTTCACGGTCAATTCATTGCAAACGAAACATCAAAAGAAGTCTGATATTCTTTTGGCGCTGATGCTTATTGTGTAGTATTTTTCTTTTTTAAGTTACCTTGTATATGGATGGATTGTTGAGTTAATCTTTAAAATAGCATTTACACCTAAAATAGGTAAATTACGATTGTTATCTAGATCATCTTTTTAAATACAATAGAACCCGTTTATAAACATTAAGATTTGTTTATTGCTTAATTAACGAAACACAAGATCATATTAAAAAAATAAATTAGCAGTATTGATAGCTTTTTTCATTGCATTTGTAGAATAAGATGAAAAGTTAAATCTCTTGAAAGATATTTGCGATTTAGACCAGAAAATGGCTAATATGATTTTGTAAGACTCTATTTAAAGTTTCTAAATAAGTTTCAATGCCTTTTGATTGATAAAAAGATGGTTGTAAATAATTTTGATATACAGGGCTTAAGTAACGATGAGGTCATAAAAGCAAGGCTAAAACATGGCGCCAATAAATTATCCTTTAAAAAGGAAAATGGATTTGTTGATGCCCTAAAAGCGCTTGCAAAAGAACCTATGGTGATTTTACTTTTGGTTACCTCCATTATTTATTTTGTTAGCGGCGAGACTGGCGACGGCATATTTCTAGCGGCAGCGATTGTATTAGTTGCTGGGATATCTTTATTTCAGGACTCGAGGAGTAGGAATGCTATAGAAAAACTAAAGGATTTTACCCAGCCAAAATGTAAAGTAATAAGGGATGGTAAGCTTGTAGAAATCAATAGCGAAGACCTTGTAATTGGCGATAGCTTGATGTTAGAAGAAGGTACTTCTATATCGGCAGATGGAACCATTATCCATTCAAATGATTTTTCTGTTAATGAAAGTATCCTTACCGGCGAATCCTTATCGGTTTACAAAGACAAAGCATCTAAAGATCATTTAATTTTTCATGGTACAACAGTAGCAAGCGGCTTGGCTATCGTTACTGTAACAGCCATTGGAAACCAAACTAGGTTAGGAAAAATCGGCGAAAGCCTAGAAAATATAACAGAAGAAAAGACACCGCTAGAGCTACAAATTAACAATTTTGTAAAAAAGATGGTGATTGTTGGTGTCATCGTTTTCCTGATTGTGTGGGGAATTAATTATTTCCATTCTAATAACATTTTAGACAGTTTAATTAAAGCATTAACGCTGGCAATGAGTATTCTTCCAGAAGAAATTCCGGTAGCTTTTGCCACTTTTATGGCTTTAGGGGCTTGGCGTTTAATGAAAATGGGGATTGTGGTTAAACAGATGAAAACTGTTGAAACGCTGGGTAGTGCATCGGTTATTTGTATAGATAAGACGGGGACAATTACCCAAAATAAAATGCAATTGGCTAAGCTTTTTGTTTTAGAGACCAATCAAATAAGATATATAAACGATTTAACAGAACCGGATAAAGAATTGATCAAAATAGCTATGTGGGCAAGTGAGCCAATTCCTTTTGACCCTATGGAGATTGCTTTGCATGAAGCCTATGCAGAAACATGCAAAGCCGATGAAAGAAAAGCTTATAAAATGATTCATGAGTATCCATTGTCTGGAGAGCCACCCATGATGACCCATTTATTCGAAAATGAAAAATCGGATAGAATTATCGTTGCAAAGGGGGCTCCCGAAGCCTTTATGGCAATTTGTAATTTAAATAATGAAGAAAAAAAGCAAATAAATGATGCCATAGAAAAGCTGGCTTCGGACGGATACCGGGTTTTAGGTGTGGCTGAATCCTCATTTAAAGGAAATGATTTTCCAGCTACTCAACAAGAGTTCAAATTTATGTTTAAAGGGTTAGTTGCCTTCTACGATCCTCCAAAAGAGAATATTAAAACGGTACTTCAAGGTTTTTACAAAGCAGGAATTGATGTTAAAATTATTACTGGAGACAACGCTTTAACTACTGCTGCCATAGCCAAACAAATTGGTTTTGAGAATGCAGATAAATGTATTAATGGCGATGACTTGATGAAGTTGAATGACCAAGAGTTGAATAAATGTGTGAAAGAAACCAGCATTTTTACTCGGATGTTTCCTGAAGCCAAATTAAAAATTATCAATGCATTGAAAGCACAGCAAGAAATAGTTGCCATGACAGGCGATGGCGTTAATGATGGCCCTGCTCTTAAAGCTGCACACATTGGTATAGCTATGGGTAGAAAAGGAACCGAGATTGCTAAACAAGCAGCATCACTCATTTTATTAGAAGACGACTTATCTAAAATGGTAGATGCTATTGCCATGGGCAGGCGTATTTATACCAATTTAAAAAAGGCCATCCAATACATCATCTCCATACATATCCCTATCGTATTAACCGTATTTCTTCCACTGGCATTGGGATGGATTTATCCAAATATATTTTCTCCGGTGCATATCATTTTTCTAGAGCTGATTATGGGACCAACCTGCTCCATCATTTACGAGAACGAGCCCCTAGAAAAAAACACCATGTTGCAACAGCCCCGTCCTTTTAGTACTACTTTCTTTAATTGGAAAGAATTGACTACCAGTATAGTGCAAGGATTAATGATTACTGTAGGCACCTTGTTTACCTATCAGTATGCAGTAAAGCAAGGCTATAATGAAGCCTTAACTCGCTCGATGGTTTTTACCAGTTTAATAGCGGCCAATATCCTGCTCACATTGGTTAATCGCTCATTTTATTACTCTTTATTGACCACAATAAAATACAAAAACAATCTCATAGCATTGATTATTGGAGTTACTGCTTTGATAACAGGCTTACTGCTATACATTAGACCTTTAGCTAATTTCTTCGAATTTGAACCGCTAAATATCAAGCAATTGCTGCTAAGCATGGGTATTGGTTTCGCCTCTGTATTATGGTTTGAGGGTGTTAAATTTTATAAACGAACAAGAAAGTAAATCACTCACATTTCTCTTTCAAAAAATCAATTAAATGTGTTTCTAATAATTCTACATTATCATCAAAATTCTCTTCATTTTTTTTGGTAGTTATTTCGTCGTTAGAAATAGTAAAGGCAATGCCAGTGACCACCTCGGGAAACGAAACGTTAATAACGTCATAAACAAGGGCATAATCTATGGTTAAACCTAAGTCCATTTTATCATCAACATAAGTTGCAAATTACTTTTTTAACAGATTGAAAAGCTCCTATGCTGTAAATGGGTTTCCCGACTCAAAATAGCAATACAAAAATTCTTCTAAATCCATCTGAAATTCTGTTTTGAGACTGTTTAGAGGCAAAACAACACAAATGACCTTTACATTGGATACAAATGACCTAATATTAAGCTTGTTTAATGAGTTACTTTTATAAACCGATTTATTAAACCAAGAAAACTAATTATGATGAAAAAAATACTATTTACCTTGATGCTTTTTGCATTTACAACTTTGGGCTTTGCCCAAACAGCCACCGACGGAGATTACCGTTCACTAGCTTCTGGAAATTGGAGCGATGCTAATAACTGGCAGGTTAGGTCTGGTGGAGGTTCATGGGCAACGGCCTCAGCAGCTCCAACGGCCTTAAATAATGTTTACATTCAAAATGCGCACAACATTACTGTAGATGCTGCCAATGTAAACTGTAAAGATTTAAATATTAATACCACCAGCACTGTTACAATTGGCACTAATGTTTTAAATGTTAGTGGTAAAATTAGAGCTTTTACAGGCACAGCTGAGGTAACCGCAGTAGATGGTTCTTATACCGGAACTAGTACTACAATTCTTGCAACCACCATGATTACTACTACCGCACCAGGTGTCTTAAAATTTATTGGAGCTACCAGAAATATTACTACATCAGGTGAATGGAACGTATCGGCAACAGTAAACGATGTTGAATTTGCATTAAGTGCAGGGGCTATCGGAACCTTAGCTGTAGGAGTTAAGTTTAAGAATATAACTATTTCTAGCGGTACCATAACTACTAGTCAATCTATGTCAGTCGGATTAGGTGCTTCAGACGCTTTTACCATTAAAAATGGTGCAACCTTTATTTCGTCAAGAGGTGCAGCTACTACAGATCCAATTATGGCTTTTAGTACTACAGCTAAATGTAATACTGTAACCATAGAGAGTGGAGGTACTTTAGAGCTTACTGGTGCTTTTCCAACAATAGATTGTACTACTTTTAACAATAATGGAACTGTTAATTACAAAGGAGCTGCTCAAACATTTTTAAAACCAAGTACTGCTACAAGCGGAACAGGAGCCGCTACAATCAATAATTATCATAATTTAATTTTGAGCGGTTCGGGTAATAAAACGTCGTCTAATGCCTTTAGAGTTAGCAACAGATTAGAGCTTTTAGGAACAGTCGCGTTAATTGCAACTCAATCAACAACAAATGTGTGTACTATGTTAAATGGTTCTACCATTTATCGAGAATCTACTGCGGGTACTGTGATCTCAACATTCTCTGTTATAGTTTTGGGTACCGCTGCAACAGATTTAGTGAATGTAACTATAGGTGGAACTTGTTCGGTGTCGGGAGAATTCTCTCCTACTCAGGCTCCAGGTAAAGTAGGAACATTTACTATTAATAGTGGTGTAACTTATACCATTGGTGGCGCTGGTTCAAGATCAATGACAAACTTCGTAAACAATGGAATATTGTCAATTTCAGGTCAAAGCGGTACTACTACAATTAATGGAACAATTTCTGGAACTGGGACTATTACAGGAGGTAATAACGCTAATTTAGCTATTGGAGGTACTGCTGGTGGTAGTGCCGGAACATTAACATTTACATCGGGAAGTCAAAATCTAAATAACTTAACTATAAATAGAACCGGAGAATCTGGATCTGTTACCTTAGGAAGTAATCTTAGCGTTGCGGGTAATGTTGTTTTAACAAACGGAATAATCAATATTGCGCCTTCACAAACTTTAAACTTGGCGGCAACTTCTAATACTACCGGAGGTTCTTCTTCTAATTTTATTAACACTCAAAGTTCGGGCGCAAATGTGGGTAAAATTGTAGTTCCTGGCGTAGTTGCTTCAAAAACTATTCACGTAGGAAGCGGGACAAAATATCTTCCAATCACTTTATCTCCAGCTTCTAGCTCTGCTTTTACAATAAATGTATTTGAAGGTGCTACAGCCGATGCTACACCAAATAGTACAGCTTTAACAGCAGGTCAAAAAGTAGATTTGGTGGATGCTATTTATAATATCGAACGTACTTCGGGTACAGGAAATTGCGATGTAACTTTAGGATGGACAACTGCATTAGAAGGAACTAATTTTGGAGCATTTACTGATGCAGAAGTAGGCGTTGCACAATATACTGGAGGAGCTTACACAGGATTTACTGGTCCGGGTAATCAAACAGCAAATACCATTACTACAACCGTTTCTAGCTTTGCGCCATTCTTGATAGGTAAAGCGGGTACTACTTTACCAGTAAAAATAGTTTCGTTCACTGCAAAAGCTGTTAACCAAACTTCTTTATTAGCATGGGAAAGTATTTCTGAAGTTAATTTAGATAAATACAACGTTCAAAGTTCTTTAGATGGCGTAAATTTTGAGACGATAGGTAGTGTAAAAGCAAACAACAAGCCTGGAGTATTTAATTATTCTTTTATAGATAAATCACCATCTTTTGGTTCTAATTATTACAGATTAATAAGTGTTGATTTAGATGGCACTTCAGAAGCTACAGGTATAACATCAGTTAATTTTGGTTCTACTGTTTCATTATCAGTTTATCCTAACCCTACACAAGGTCAAATCTCTATCAGCGGTTTAGTAAAAGGAGATTTAGTTAAGATTACAGATTTAATAGGTAGAACCATTAAATTTCAAGAATATCTTGGCGATGACAGAATGAGTATAAATATCGAGTCTGTAAATGCAGGTGTTTATCTACTATCGGTAGAATCAAACGGTAAGATCTCTTACAGTAACCGAATCATAAAAAATTAACAAATAGTTATTTCAAAATAAGAAGCTCCCAATTAACAATTGGGAGCTTTTTTAGTAAATGGCCAGTCCTAAATTGGCATTTCATTAAAATTAATGAAAGGTTTTCAGCTTATAGATATCATATAAAACCCCAACAATAATGTGGGCTTTAGTTTTTTAAAGCTCTCAATTATAAAAATGGCTATTCCAAACGTTTTCTATTCATTTTTTAAGATGTGGTGTCCATTTTTTCACTCAATACTTTAGTGTAAAATAGAACCAAAGGTGTTTTGCTAAGCCAAGTAAAGGTGGGTTTCTATTGCTAACATCAATTATACAACAACCAAAATATATTACATTATTCACGCCTGTAATAAGTTTTTTACACCAGCACATTTAAGGTAACAGTTGTTAACGAGTAAATTAACATCCCTTTATTAAGCTTTGGCGTTATAGTTGGACTATAAGATTAAGTAACACAAAGAACCCTCACGCTCATCAATATTAAATTCCCTTTTTTACAATAATTTAATTAAAATCATGAAGCTCTTCATCAAGAATATGGTATGTATCCGTTGCAAAATGATTGTAGAGCAAGAGTTAAACAAGCTCTCCCTACACGGTTTAGTCATAGAATTAGGCGAAATAGAAATATTAGAAACCATTTCCGATTTCCAATTAAAAAAGCTCAACGCGGCACTGTTAACTTACGGCTTAGAATTAATGGACGATAAGAAAAGCATTATGATAGAGAAAATCAAAAAGATTATTGTAGAACTGGTGCATTATTCTGACGAACCTGAGAAAATTAATTTCTCCAATTACCTCAGCCAAAAGCTACAACATAACTATACCTATTTAGCCAATTTGTTTTCAGAAACGGTAGGCATCAATATAGAGCATTACATCATCACCCATAAAATAGAACGCGTAAAAGAACTGCTGGTTTATGATGAGCTTTCCCTTACCGAGATTTCTTACCAGCTCCACTACAGCAGTGTTGCCCATCTATCTAATCAATTTAAAAAAATTACTGGTTTAACTCCATCGCATTTTAAGAAGTTAAAAGTAAATCGCTGTCAAGGCATAGTTAATCCAATTTAATATAACCACCCGTTTTGGCCCTAGCCAATAAATATTTGTATAAGCTTAAAGCTATGTTAAGTCCAATAGGTACAAAAGCCAAGGTGTGAATCATGCAATGTATTTTGTTTGATTCACACCATTAAAAATGAAATATGATTACGCTAAAAGCCTTTTAATTAACGCCCAAGCAAAATGCTGTTTTTATTAAGTTTTGCTTGTTTCTATATAATTTTGATTCTTTTAGAAGTTCTTATTTATAATAACTTAAGATTAATTCACCTAATAGCAAAAGTCAATCTGTTGCGAAGTTTACTTAGAAAGAGCCTTTCAGGTTTATCTAAAAGGATTTTGTTTTACTGAATGATTTCTAAAAATAGTAGCTGTTTATTTATCCTTTATTTTCTTTTTCTGCTTCATTTTTGGTTTACACATTTCACAAAAAAATGAACGTTTTGTGTTAACTAGCCTTTCTTTAAACTCTTAGATTAGCAGATAATATAAAGGCCGTAAAGCCACTTAGAGCTTTGTCTTTATTTCATACCAATTAAATTACCTTTAATGATTAATCGTATTAAAAATTTAATAATTGCTTGCTGCTTTTTGCCGCTTTTTATAATTATTTTATCATTTAATAATTTAAAAAATAGCACTACAAAAGAATTATTAATTAAACACGATAGCACTATTAAAGACTATACGCCTATTGTATTTGAGGCAATAAAGAAGCTAAAAAATGAAGGGTATGATAAAATAGTTTTTGAAAAAGGAGTGTATCATTTTTATCCCGAAAAAGCTTTTGAAAAATACACAGCCATATCAAATCATGATAATGGTTTAAGAAGAACAGCTTTCCCTATTTTAAACCTTACCAATATTGAAATTGACGGCGGTTCATCAGAGTTTTTGTTTCATGGAAAAATTATCCCCATCATGATTGAAAACTCTAGCAATATCACAATCAAAAATTTAAGTATAGATTGGCCACGCACTTTTAACAGCGAAATGGAAGTGGTTGCTATCGATAAAGAAAATAAAACGGTTGATTTTGCCATATCAGAAGATTATCCTTATCAAATTAGAAATCAACAATTGGTTTTTGTAAATAAATATTACAGCCATAGTTTAGAAACGGGAATTTATTTTGATCCCAAAACAAACGCCGTGGTTTATAACTCGGTTAAATATCCTAGCTATAAAGTATTTGACGGTAAATTTCAAACTTATAATCCGAAACCAGAAGAGGATATAAACGAAGAATTTATTACAATACCTGCAAATAATGTTAAACCGTTAAATATTTTAGCTCAGGAAATTAAACCTGGTTTGGTAAGATTAAAGAACATCAATGGCGAGTTACCAGAAATAGGATGGTTTTACGTAGCAAAAGGTTATAATTCTGAAAATCGACTAGTTCCCGCCGTAAGAATTTATGCCTCCTCAAATATTACTATAGAAAACGTTAATGTTTATCATGCAGGAGGTATGGGATTAATTGCCGAGAAATGTACAAACATTAATCTCGATCAATTTAATGTAAGATTAAGAGAAGGAACTAAAAGACACATAAGCACCACAGCTGATGCTACACATTTTGTAAACTGCAAAGGATTGGTGAAAATAGAGAATTGCCTTTTCGAAAATCAATTAGACGACGCTACAAATATTCATGGAACTTACGTAGAGGTTACTAAGCTTATCAACAACAATACCGTAGAAGTTAAGCTAGGTCATTTTCAGCAAAGAGATTTTGATTTCGCTCAAGCTGATGATACCTTAACAATTGTAGAGATGAAATCCTTTGCCAAAAAAAAGGATTTTATTTTAGCCGGACTTGAAAGAGTGAACGAAAAATATTATCAATTAACTTTTAAGGATAACATTTTAAACGACATTAAAATAGGCGATTTAATAGATAACAGCAATTGGTATCCTGAGGTTATTTTGAGAAATAATAAAGCCATAAACAACAGGGCAAGAGGCTTTTTAATAGCATCGCACAAAAAAGTATTGATAGAAAATAACACTTTTAGTAACATGATGAGCGCCATTTTATTAGAGGCGTCTAAATACAGCTGGTGGTACGAGTCGGGAAATGTACAAGACTTAACCATCAAAAACAATACTTTTTTAGATGGTACTTATGGCGGTGGGAAAAACGGATTGATAGAAGTACTTGCCCAAAGCCCAGGTTTAGTTAAAAACATCAATATCATTAATAATAAATTCAATTCTTTTAACCCCATGTTATTGAACATTAATGGAGTTGCAAATTTGAAGTTTAGTGGTAATATAATCAATCAATCAACAAAATATCCTATTTTATATCAAGCTCCGGCTTTACTTAACTTTTTTAACTGTCAGAATGTAATTGTTTCTGATAATAAAGTGAACGGCTTTAAAGATTTACCACTTACAAACGGAAACATTGTAGACAGCAAGTTTATTCCAAATTCTAAAAATTAAATTAGTGATGAGAGTTTATCAGTTTTTATTACCCCTTTTTTTCATTTTGGTTTTTAACCCTTTCCAAATAGTTGCGCAAATAAGCCCAAAGGATAAAAAACCTAATGTAATATTTATTATGGCCGATCAATGGCGTAGGCAGGCTGTAGGATTTATGAAAGAAGATCCTGTAAAAACTCCTTATTTAGACCAATTGGCTAAAGAAGGAGCTGCTTTTAAAAGAGCTTATGCCACACGTCCAATTTGTTCGCCAAACAGAGCATCCTTGTTAACTGGGCGCTACCCAATTAATCATAGCATTATTATGAATGATATGATTTTAGCCGATAGTTTAGCAAGTTTAGGGAATCAATTTAAAAAAGCAGGCTACCAAACTATTTACATTGGTAAATGGCATTTAAGTAGCGATTTGGCGTTTACTGAACCTAAAGACAGAACAGGTTTTGATGATTATTGGTTGCAAACTGTAGCTCACAATCATTTTCAAACCATCTACTTTGAAGAAGACAACAAGAAAAAACAATTCGCTAACAGATGGGAACCCGATTTTTTAACAGATAAAGCCATTACAGAAATTAATAAAAGCAAAGATAAACCATTTACTATGGTCATTTCTTATGGCCCACCTCACACAGGTGGCGGCACAGGTTTTGAGGGAAGTAGAGAGCCTGGCAGAAGAGTAAATAATCAAATTAAATTTGGATATGGATATGGCGCTCCAAAAGAGTACGAAGCGATGTATCAGCCTTATGGCAACATCAAAAGAAGACCAAATGTTAAGCTAGTAGGTAGAGATAGTTCTGATTTTGTATTGCCAGGATATTTTGGTGCAATTACCTCTATTGATGATAATATTGGCAGATTGATAAAACATTTAAAAGATATTGGTGAGTATGATAATACCATTATTGTTTTCACTGCCGATCACGGCGAAATGTTAGGCTCGCAAGGTAAAATGACTAAGGGCGTTTGGTTTGAAGAATCGGTAGGGGTTCCGTTGATTATTAAAGGTCCTGAAGTGAAAAAAAACATCCAAACCAATCAATTAATTAACAGCATTGATGTTTTACCTACCATATTAGGATTGGCCAAACTTCCTATTGCATCTGGAATTGATGGTAAAGATTATTCTTCTTTATTAAAAGGCGATAAGTTTAATGCTCCCGAAGAAGTTTTTTTATCGTTTGATAAAGGAGCTGTAAAAGAGCCAGACCGAGGATGGAGATCAATCATTACTAAAGATTACTCATTTACAGTTTCTAATATTGATTATTATAAGAAGAAGAATGATAGAATTGGGGATGATGGTATGGTGCTTTATAAACTTAAAACAGATCCTTACCAAATGAAACCTATTTATACTGAAACGGCAAATAGTGAAGAAGCAGCATTAATGAAACAGCTTTACCAAAAGCTAGAGGCTCATTTAAACAAAGAGAATGATAACTTTCTTAAAACGCATAATCTAAAATAGTTCAATATTTTAAATCAAATCATGATGTATTTTAAAAGTTTTAAGATTCAAAAAGTTGGTTTTTTACTCTTGATGTTACTATCGGTTAGCTTGTTTGCTCAGTCAAAAAACGAGCGGCCTAATATTTTATTCATTTTGGCTGATGACGCATCTTTTGCTCATTTTTCGGCCAATGGAAGCGCCTGGATTAAAACACCGGCATTTGATAACATTGCTAAAAATGGATTACTGTTTAAAAAAGCTTATACACCAAATGCTAAATGCGGTCCTTCTAGGGCTTGTATTTTGACCGGACGAAACTCGTGGCAATTAGAAGAGTTGGCTAACCATAATGCCTATTGGCCAGCAAAATACCAATCGGTTTTTGAAGATTTAAAACAAAATGGATATGCAACAGGCTACACCGGTAAAAGCTGGGCTCCAGGTGAAGCAGGAAAGATTAATGGAAAAGCCAGAGAAGTAACGGGTAAAGCCTATCAGAGCAGAAAACTAGTGCCACCTACCAAAGAAATAAGTAATACAGATTACGAGAATAACTTTAAAGATTTTTTAAATGAGAAAAAGGAAAATGAGCCTTTTGCATTTTGGTTTGGTTGCTGGGAACCCCATCGAGCTTATGAATATGGAACCGGTGCTAAATTTGGATTAGATAAAAATAAGATTGATGATCTTCCTCCTTTTTACCCTGATGTAGATTCGGTGCGAAATGACTTTTTAGATTACGCTTTCGAACTTCAATATTTTGATGCCCAAATAACCAAAATGCTTAAGGTATTAGAAGATAAAAACTTGTTAGATAATACCATTATTATTGTTACATCTGATAACGGTATGCCTTTCCCTAGAATTAAAGGCCAGGAGTTTGAGTTTTCTAACCATTTGCCAATGGCTGTGATGTGGAAAAACGGCATACAAAATCCGGGACGAAAAATTGATGATTTTGTAAGCTTTATAGATTTTGCCCCCACATTTTTAGAAGTTGCAAAAGTGCCAGCTAAAGATGTTATCATGATGCCTTTACAAGGAAAATCTTTAGTAAATATTTTTAAAAGTAAGTTGTCTAAAAACATCGAAGCTAATAGGAATCATGTACTTATTGGAAAAGAAAGACACGATGTTGGGCGCCCGAATGATGAGGGCTATCCCATTAGAGGTATTGTTAAAGATGAGTTTATTTATCTGAAAAATTTTATGCCCGATAGATGGCCATCTGGCAATCCAGAAACAGGTTATGCAAATGCCGATGGAAGCCCTACAAAAACTGTAATTCTTAACCTTAACAGACAAAATTTGGGAAATGAATTTTGGTTAATGAATTTTGGAAAACGAGCACCAGAAGAATTATACAACATAGTTAGCGACCCTTATTGTATGAACAATTTAGTTAACGATGCTAAATTTAAAGTGGTAAAAGAAACGCTTAAATCGCAATTAATAACCGAATTAAAGCAACAAAAAGATCCTCGTATTTTAGGTTCCGATTATATTTTTGATCATTATACCAGTGCTGAAAACGCTGGATTTTATGAAAAGTATTTGAACGGCGTGAAGGTTAAAACGGCTTGGTTAAATCCATCAGATTTTGAAATTAATCCGCTAATTATAAATTACTATAAAGCTAAAGATTAGACTTGTTAATTGTTAAAATTTGGACAATTTGTATATCATTTCATGCTAGTTCTTTAGTTTAATTTGTATCGAAATAAATCACCAATTCATTTACTCGCTTTTAGCGGTAAATTAAATGATAAACCAAAATGAAGCTTAAATCCATATTTTTAATTGCCTCTGCATTTATGTGTTTTAATTTAAATGCAAACACTAAAAATTTAGAATCTAGATTTGTTAAAACCATTTTGGTAAGCAGTTACGGTGCAATTCCCGATGATGGAATTGACGACACCAAAGCCATTAGAAGCGCCATAACAGCAGCGGTTGCTACAAATTTACCCCATGTTATTTTGTTTGATGCTGGCAGATACGATTTAAAAGTGAGCGGCAATAATCCTTTTATCAGGCTATTAAATGCAAACGACATTACATTAAAAGGCGCAACCTTAAATAACAAACCTGCAACCAAATTGGTAAGGTTAAACGATGCTGGCGAAAACGGAAATTTGCAACCTATCATTCAAATTAGGTTTTCGAGCAATATTACCATCGAGAATTTTATTTTAGATAACGATCCTTACTATTACACCGCTGGTAAAGTAACAGAGATTACAGGCACTAGTGTAACAGTTGATGTTTTAGTAGGTCATCCAATGAATATTTACAAGCCCTATATTATGGGAATTTATGATGATTTAAACGAAAGAAATAAAAAATTGCGCATCACATGGGATAAAAATTTGCCTACATGGGCTCCCATATCCGGAGGTTCGGGTAGGTTATTAAAATTAGAATTTAAAGCCCTTTCAGATCAGGTTGTTGTGGGCGATGATGTTTTTTGGTTTCAAGGAAACCATGGTGGGGCACAGTGTGTTACCAGCAAATCTAATAATATTGCTTTTACTAATGTTATTACTCATAATGCCACTGGCTTTGTTTATCATTTTGTTGATAATGAAAATATCACTTTAGAAAGCGTGAAAATTGAACCAGTAGGGAATAGAATTGCGGTCTCGCCAAGAGACGGAATACATTTTGCACATAATTCTGGATTAATATCACTTAATAACGTAGTGGTAAAAAACACTCCTGGAGATGACGGACTAAATGTTCATGGTCATTACATAACAGTAGGTTCTATTTCTGCAAGAACAGTAACTTTTAGAGAAAAAATTATAGCCGATTTAAAAGTTAATACCCGAATTCAGTTTTTAGATAAGAAATTTCAACCCATTTGGACCGGCACTATTGAGAGTGCTACCCCAAAAATCGCTAATAATACGCCAGTAACCATAGTTTTTAAAGAAACACCACCAAGTTGGATAGTAGAAGGCATTATTGCAAACCCATTAGGATGGGTGCCAAAATCATTCATCGTAAAAAACTCTACTTTTGAAAATACTGGAAGGTTTGGTTTGATTGCCAAAACCAATAATGTGGTTATAGATTCTAGTACCTTTAGGTTTAACTCTAATGCTGGAGTTGTTTTGGGGTCTTCATACAATTCAAATTTTCAAGAAGGGCAATCGCCTTGGAATGTGGTAGTAAAAAATAGTTTTTTCGAAAATAATATTAAAAGGATGGGGCCTATGGGACCTGCAGGTATAATGGTTGATCAAATATTTGTTGAAACGCCTAACCTAAACGGCAATATGTATTTCTCTAACAATTCTTTTAAAGACGAAGAAAACGCTTTTATGATTAAAGATGCCATGAATATACATTTATGGGCAAACAAAAATAGTAACGTAAAAACTCCGGTTTTCCAAGATAAACTTACAACATCTAATATTACCAATGGTATTGTTTTTAAAGATTTTATGGTTGATGATTTAGCAAAAGGTGCAATTTATTACAGCGAAACTTGGCCAGTTGATAACAATACAAAGGATAGTTTAGGTACCATCACCTTAAATGATAAAAAAGGCTCTTATGCCGAGTTTAATTTTGTAGGTAACCAAATTTCCTATTATGCCAGGAAAGGACAAAATATGGGAAAAGTAGATGTTTATTTAGATAACAAGTTAGTGTTAAAAAACTTTGATTTATATGCCAATGCATCAGAATCAAAATTCTTAATTTATCAAAATAATAAGTTAGCAAATACTACGCATACTTTAAGGATAGAAAATGTTGGGTCCAAAAATTCAAAAGCTACAGGAAGTTTCATTAACATAGATTATCTGATTTATAAACAAGGCGATATTATTGTAAATCCTAAATAATTTTCTCTAATCTCATCATGTCGACGCCAGGAGACATCTCAATTGCAAGTTTGCCTAGTTTATTTGTGAGATGTCTGGTTACCTCGATTCGACATGACGAAATTTTTAAACGTATCAAAAACAATCCTAAAAACTCTGAAAAGCAATTTACCTACTTTTTTTGTTAAAATTTGGACGGTTTGTATATCAAACCCAAATGCTTGTACGCTTACTTTTATAAAATCCAATTAACCAATTATCAACAACAGACATTTTTAAAGCTGTTACAATTTAATTAAAGGAAATGAGATTTAATGCTACCTTTTTATTTGCCATTTTTCTTGTGTGTTTTAATTTACAATCGAACATTTCTTATGGCCAAAATTTGGTATATGGTACAATATCAGTAGCAAATTATGGGGCAGTCCCAAATGATGGTTTGGATGATACCCAAGCCATTAGGAACGCAATAAATGCCGCTGTTGCAACAAATTCTCCTCAAATAGTTTTGTTTCAAGCAGGTAGATATGATCTAATATCTGCTGGGAGTACTCCTAGTTTTTACCTCCGACTTTTAAACGCTAATAACATTATTTTAAGAGGTGCTACCCTTAATAATCAGCCTGCTACTAAATTAGTGAGACAAAATAGTGGTATAGAAGATGTTGTTTTACCTTCAATTCTTAACATCAGACTTTCTAATAACATCACTTTTGAGAACTTTATTTTAGATAACGATCCCTTTTACTACACAGCCGGAACGGTAACTGCTAAAACAACCACAAGTGTAACTGTTGATGTTTTTATTGGTCACCCATTGAATATTTATAAACCATATATTATGGGAGTATATGATGGTGATAAAGGGGTAAATAAAAAGTTGAGGGTAACTTGGGAAACCAGCTTGCCTACTTGGTCCCCAGTTTCTGGTGGCTCTGGTAGGTTATTACAATTAGATTTTCAGGCATTAGCAAATGAAGTAACCGTTGGCGACGAGGTGTTTTGGTTTCAAGGGAACCACGGTGGTACACAGTGCGTAACCAGTAAATCTTCAAACATCACTTTTAAAAATGTGGTAACACACAATTCTACAGGCTTTGTTTATCATTTTGTAGACAATGAAAATATCACATTAAATAGGGTGAAAATTGAACCCGTTGGTAATAGAATTGCCGTAGCACCAAGAGATGGAATACATTTGGCACACAACAGAGGATTAATTTTGCTTGATAGTGTGGTGGTAAAGAATACTCCTGGTGATGATGGACTAAATATTCACGGATTGTACATCCCTGTTGGCTCTATTTCATCAAGAACAATTACATTTAATGGAACTAGCTTAGTTGCAGACATGAAACCCGATAGTCGCATTCAGTTTATAGATGCGAACTTTCAGCCTGTATGGACAGGAACTATAGAAAGCAGTACACCTACTGTTGTGAATACTGGCCCAGTTACCGTGGTGTTTAAAGAGACACCTCCAAGTTGGATAGTACCTGGTACTTTAGCCAGTCCTTTGGGTTGGATAGCTAAAGCGGTTGTTATTCGCAATTCTGTTTTTGAGAATACGGGTAGGTTTGGCGTATTGGCAAGAATCAATAATGTAGTTATAGATTCTAGTAAATTTAGATTTAATGGAAACGCTGGTATTGCTTTGGGCTCTAATTATGACATTCATTTTCAAGAGTCACAAAACGCTTGGAATGTAGTGGTTAAAAACAGTTTTTTTGAGAATAATATTTTACGTATGGGAGATAATACTGGTCCGGGGGGAGTATATATCGATCAGTTTTTTATTGAGAATCCCAATATCAACGGAAATTTGTTCTTATTTAACAATACGTTTTTTAATGAAACGCATGCTTATAACCTTAAAGATGCTATGAATGTGCATTTGTGGGGCAATGTTTATAATAATGTGACCACCCCTATTTGGAGAAATTTAACTACCACTTCCAATTTTACGCAAAGTGTAGCTTATAACAACATCGTAACAGATAACAGCTACAGAAATGCCATTTATTACAGTGAGACTTGGCCTGTTTCTAACAATACATTAGATACGTTAGGTTCGGTAACATGGAATAATAAGACAGGTTCTTTCGCCGAGTTTCATTTTGTTGGAAATCATATATCCTATTATGCTCGTAAAGGAGTGCAAATGGGTAAAGTAGATGTTTATTTGGATGGTAATTTAGTTTTAGATGATTTTGATTTATATTCTAATACCGCAATACCTAAATCGGTGATTTATACACATAATAATTTACCAAACACTGTTCATACTTTAAGAATAGAAAACACAGGGTTAAAGAATCTGAACGCAACAGATACTTATATTAATATAGATTATTTGCTCCATAGAATGGGCAACAATATTGTCCTTCCTACAAATTCTATAAGTATTCTACCGATAGATTTAATAGATTTTTATGGCAAACCAGCTTTAGATGGAATTAACTTAAATTGGCTTACTACAAACGAGGTAAACAACAGCCATTTTGAAATCTTAAAGTTAGATAACAACTTCAATTTTAACCCAATAGGGAAAGTAAGTGTGAAAAAAGAACTCAACAGTTTAAATACTTATGCTTTTACAGATGTTAAGCCAAACAAAGGCAGCAATTATTATCAATTAAAGCAATATGATTTAGATGGGAAGTTTTCTCTATCAAAAATTATAGAAGTTAATTTTGATTTGAAATCTTCATTTGTAATTTATCCAAATCCTGCAAAAGTTGGAGAAACTATTAAGATGACCTTGTTAAATACAGAAGGCGAAATAGATATTCAGCTGGTAGATATGTACCAAAGAATAGTGAGGCGAAAAACTTTGAATGTTCAAACCAATAATTTAGAATTAAACACCTCAGGATTAGTTCCAGGTGTTTATATCCTTCAATTAAAGACCAAGCAAGAACAATTTGTTAATAAAATTATCATCACACCTAAGTGATGGCGTTGAGTTAAAACCTTATTGTGTAAGTTAAAAAAGTACTGAATTAATGGTTCAGTAATTTTTTTGTTAAAATTTGGACGGTTTGTATATCAAACCTAAATGCTTGTAAGCTTACTTTTATAAAATCCAATTAACCGAGTATCAACAACAGACATTTTTAAAGCTGTTAAAATTTAAATAAAGGAAATGAGATTTAATGCTACCTTTTTATTTGCGATTCTTTTTGTGTTTTTTAATTTGAAAACCACTAATACCTACAGTCAAGGGTTAACTTATGGCACCATATCGGTATCTAACTATGGGGCAGTCCCAAATGATGGTTTGGATGATACCCAAGCCATTAGGAACGCAATAAATGCCGCTGTTACAACAAATTCTCCTCAAATAGTTTTGTTTCAAGCGGGTAGATACGATCTAATATCTGCTGGAAGTACTCCTAGTTTTTACCTCCGACTTTTAAATGCCAATAACATTATTTTAAGAGGTGCTACCCTAAATAATGAACCTGCTACTAGATTAGTTCGCTTTAATAGTGGCATAGAGAATGCAGATTTGCCATTTTTGCTGCAGATTAGATTTTCTAAAAATATAGGTATTGAAAATCTAATTTTTGATAATGATCCTTATTACTATACAGCAGGCATTGTAACCGAGAAGACAGCTACAACAGTTACAGTAGATATTCTACCTGGGCATCCTATGAATATTTTTAAGCCTTACATTATGGGAACTTACGATATGGTTAATGGTAAAAATAAGTCGTTAAGATTAACTTGGGACACCAATTTACCTATATGGAGTCCTATAGCAGGTGGTTCTGGAAGATTAATGCGATTAGCTTATGCAGATTTAGTTGCTGCGGTTAATGTTGGAGATGGTGTATTTTGGTTTCAAGGTAACCATGGAGGCACACAGTTAGTTACGGGTAAATCAGAAGATATTACTTTTAAAAACTTGATTACCAATAATTCTACTGGCTTTGTTTATCATTTTGTAGATAATAAAAATATCACGCTAGAAAAAGTAAAAATTCAGCCTACCGGAAACAGAATTGCGGTATCTCCCCGAGACGGAATTCATTTGGCGTCTAATACAGGTTTAATTTCTTTAGATAGCGTAGTAGTTAAAAATACGCCAGGAGATGATGGATTAAATGTGCATGGTTCTTACATAACTGTAGGGTCAGTTTCTTCAAAAACAATCACCTTTAGCGGTAATTTATTTGCTGATTTAAAGGTTGATAGTCGCATCCAATTTTTAGATGCAAATTTTCAACCAGCATGGACAGGAACAATTGAAAGTAGTAACCCAACAGTGGTAAATAGTAGTCCGGTAACTGTTGTACTAAAAGAAACACCTCCTGGTTGGATTACCGCTGGAACAGTTGCTAGTCCATTAGGATGGGTCCCTAAATCTTTTATAGTAAAAAACTCAACTTTCGAGAATACAGGCCGTTTTGGTATTTCCGCAAAAACCTCAAATGTGGTGATTGATTCGAGCAGTTTTAGGTTTAATGCTCTTGCTGGTGTTCATACGGGTTCGTCGTTTAATACCTCTTTTCAAGAAGCACAGCCAGCATGGAATGTGGTAATAAAAAATAATACTTTCGAGAATAATATTAGAAGATATGTGGGTACTGCAGAGGAGGGAGCTGTATTAGTAGATCAAATTTCTATAGATAATCCAAATATTAACGGAAACTTGTACTTATTTAATAACACTTTTAAAGACGAATTGTACGCCTATAATTTAAGAGATGCTACTAATATTAGGCTATGGGGTAATGTGTACAACAATGTAACAACACCTATTTGGAGAAACTCCCCAACTACTTCAAATTTCACACAAAGCATTGTATATAATGATTATGTGACTGATGATTTGGCTAAGCCAGCCATTTTATATAACGAAACATGGCCAACATCAAGTAATACGTCTGATAATTTAGGCACCGTAACTTGGAATAATAATACAGGTGCTTTTGCCGAGTTTCATTTTGTGGGTAATTATATCGCATACTATGCCAGAAGAGGCTCGCAAATGGGTAAAGTAGATGTCTATCTAGACGATGTTTTGGTGTTAGATGATTTCGATTTGTATTCGGGTCCTACACAAACACAGTTTTTAGTTTACGAAGCTAGCAACCTCAGAAATACTACTCATACTTTAAGAATAGTGAATACTGGATTAAGAAACCCTAGTGCAACCCAAAATTACGTTAACATAGATTATTTAGTTCATAGACTGGGAAATTATATTGTAGCGCCCTTATCAAACAGTGTTTTACCGATTACTTTATTAGATTTTTCTGGCAAAGCCGATTTAAACCAAATTGTATTAAACTGGCAAACTACAAACGAAATAAACAACAGCCATTTTGAACTTCAAAAATTTGAAGAAAAATTTGGTTTTAAATCAATAGGTAGGGTAGATGCTAAAAAAGAGCCAAGCAGCTTAAATAACTACACTTTTGTTGATACCAAACCAAATATCGGTAGTAATTATTATCAGCTTAAGCAATACGATTTTGATGGAAAATCGTCTACATCAAAAACTATTGAGGTTAAATTTGGCCTAAACAATCCATTTACCGTATATCCTAACCCAGTAAAAGTAGGTAATGATATCAATATCCTGTCGTTAAATTTTGATAACCAATTAGATATTCAATTGGTTGACATGAACCAAAGAGTGGTGCTAAAAAAGCAAATTACCGAGCAGCAAAATAGACTGTATTTATCTACTAAAGGATTGCAACCCGGAGTTTATATTCTGAAATTAAATGCTGGCAAGCAACAGTATTATAATAAAGTGGTAATTGTGCCTTAGTATGTTGTTTTATCCTGTTTTTACCGGAATTGTTATTTTTTGAACGGAATGGACACTAGACTCTTTAACTAGTGTTCTACTTTAGTATTTCCATTATAAACCAATTTTTAAAATTAAAACTTGTTATGAAAAAAGTAATCCCATTAATATTACTATTTGTTTTATTTTCTAAACTTAATTTTGCTCAAACGTGTGGTGTAGCAGGAGAAGTAATTGCACTAAACAACCAAAACGCGGTAGATAATTTTACTAAAAGATATGGTAACTGCGACCACGTTTTAGGCACACTTTATATTACCGGAAGTGTTACTAACCTAAAAGGCTTATCGGGCATCAAAAAAATTGATGGCAAATTTCAATTCTATAAATCTTCTTTAACCAGCCTAGAGGGTCTTGAGAATTTAGAGTCTGTAGGAGGTGCGTTTGTGATAGGTAACAACGAATTACTAAAGAATATTGATGCGTTAAAATCCTTAAAAGAAGTAGGCGAGTTTTTATTAATTGGTGTAAACCCTGTTCTAGAAAACATTGATGGTTTAAAAGGTGTAAAAAGTATTGGTAGTTATTTGCAAGTAACTAACAATGCTAAATTGTTAAATTTAAAAGGACTTAATGCTGTTCAAACAATCGGGACATACATTTATATTATAAATAACCCCGAATTAGAAAGTTTAATGAGCTCTAATGCTTTAAAATCTGTTAATGGTAAAATCGAAATTCGATTAAATCCGGCTTTAAAAAGTTTAGCAGGTTTTGATAAACTAGACGAGAAAACAATCAAAAACCTAATATTAAGCAATAATACAAGCTTAGCTTTTTGTAATAGCGAAGTAATATGCAAATACTTGGCTATAGCTTCAAATACGGCAACAATTGCCAATAATGCGCCTAACTGTAATTCAAAAGAAATGATAGTATCGTTATGCGCTACTAAATAAAACAAGCAATAATGATAAAGTCTTTTGTTAATTATAAGCTTTTAATCTTAGTCGGCCTGCTTTCAGTAATTTGTTGTTTTGCGATGGCTAAAACTGTATCCATTACAGATTTTGGTGTGCAGCCAAACAGTGGAAAAAACACTACCGATGCCGTAAGAAAAGCGTTACTTGCGAACAAAAATGAAGACAATATCACCTTAATATTCCCAAAAGGCCGGTACGATTTTTATCAAGATTCTCAGAATCAACTAGCTAGAGGTTTTAACCTCGTAAATAAAAAAAATATCACTATTGATGGCGAAGGCTCATTGTTCATTTTCCATGCTAAAATGGCTGTTGTTTTTTTAGAATCATCAGAAAATATCACTTTAAAAAATTTCGATGTTGATTGGGATCGTCCTTATATTTCTCAAGGGCAAATTGTTAATGTTAAGCCTGATTATGTAGACATTAAAATAGACGCTAAAGAATATCCATATTCCATTACCGATGGAAAAATTAGTTTTAAAGGAGAAGATTGGACCGGTGGTATTTTGTTACATAACTTATACGATGAGCAAAAAAAAGAAATAGTTTATAGAACCTACGATAACCCTTTTGGTAAAGAATTTTTTAACGGTAAAGCTGAGCAACTAACACCAGAAATTGTAAGATTTTATGGTAGGGCTGCTCATAAACCTGTTGTTGGGACTTACATTGCTATGTTACATGCAAGGTATTTGATTCCAAGTTTTTCGCTCAGGAAAAGCAAAAATGTGGACATGAGTAATATTGATATTTTTCATTCTACCAGTATGGGTGTGGTGTCTTTAAAATCAGAAAATCTCTCTTTAACCGATGTTAACGTAACCGTAAACGAAAAAAAGGGAAGAGTTTTTAGCGCCATTGCCGACGCCTTTCATTTTACAGCTTGTAAAGGATTAATTAAATTAGATAATTGTACCCATGCCGGTCAAGCCGATGATTTTGTAAATATTCATAACACCTATGTTCCAATACAAGCTAAAATAGACGATTATCATATTTTAACGGCAAACAGAACTCGTACTCATGAAATAAAAGAATTATTAGCAGATGATGAAATTTGGTTTGTAGATTCTGCAACCATGCAACGTTCTGCCTCGTTTAAAATTGAAGAAATTACACCAAAATTTGAGAATGGAAAAGTAGCAGCCTACGCTTTCAAATTCGATAAAAAATTACCAGATAATATTAATGCCTCTTATTATTTAGAAAGTAAGGCTTGGAACCCCGAAGTCTTAATTACCAATTGCAAAATTTTAAAAAAGCACCGAGCCAGAGGGATATTAATTACTACACCAAATAAAGTGGTGATAGAAAATAATTACTTTAATACTGCTGGCGCTGCAATTTTAATTGAAGGCGATTTAAGCTATTGGTTTGAGAGCGGAGCAGTAAATAATGTTACTATACGAAACAATACTTTCGAAAACTGTGCAACATCGGGTAAAAACTGGGGCGAAGGTGTTATTACTATTAGGCCATCGGTTAAACCACAAAATAGCAACACTTTAGCCTATCATAACAACATCAAAATAGACAATAACGTGTTTAAGCATTTTGATTATATGGTGCTCTCTGCCATTTCTGTAAATAACCTTCAGTTTACTAATAATACACTTCAAAAAACACAAGATTATATTCCGTTTAGCAGACCTTTTGGTTTTTCTTTTAACGGATGCAGAAACGTTTTACTAGAAGCTAATAAAGTAGCGGATGATTTTTTGGGTAAAACTATAGATATCAAACACATGAGTTTAAGAGATATCACTATTAAAAATCAAGAGTTAAAGTTGGCAAATTCTCCAATAAATTAAAATATTAAAAAACTAAACAATAACTAACCAATTATGCAAAAAAAAGTACCTAAATCTAAATTCAATCATAAATTACTGATTGTTTTAAGTGTATTATTTGTTTTTTCATTAGCGTCTACTAGTGCTTTTGCTCAAATTAATGTTACAGGTAGAGTTACTGATAAACTAAAAGAACCACTGCCCGGAGTAACCATTAACATTAAAGGGACTAAATTTTATACTTCAACCAATAACGAGGGTTATTTTAAAGTTTCGGTACCTAATCAGCAAGCAGTTTTGGTATTCAGTTTCATCAGTTTTATAACTGAGGAACGACCTGTAGGCAGCAATAAAGAAATTAATGTGACCCTAAACGACCGACCAAACGATTTAGATGAAGTGGTAGTTGTAGGTTACGGAACCGAGAAAAAAAGCGATTTAACAGGTTCAGTATCTAGTATTAAATCCGAGCAAATTGTTCAATCAAAAACAGTTTCTTTTTTAGAAGCCATGCAGGGAAAACTAGCTGGTGTTCAAATTACTTCAGCCTCAGGCGAACCAGGAGCAGGTGTTAACATTAGTATTAGAGGAGCAAACTCCATTAATGCAGGCACAACTCCATTATATGTAATTGATGGTGTACAAATTGATGCAAATAATGGCGAAGTAGGTAGTTTTAGTACCGCTTTAAACCCATTATCTTCCATTAATCCATCCGATATCGAATCAATTGAAGTATTAAAAGATGCATCGGCAACAGCCATATTCGGTTCGAGAGGCGCAAACGGCGTAGTTTTAATCACCACAAAAAGTGGTAAAGGAAGTTCCCGAATAGAGTTTAATAGCTTTACAGGTATCTCAACCGCAAACAAACAATTAGATTTAGTAGGCGGACAAGATTATGCAACCTACAGATTTGAAACAAATAGAAATGATCCTTTATACGGACAAGATACCGATGGAAATGGAAGTTTAGATGCCGTAAGAGATTATTCAAATCAGCCTTCTATTAATTGGCAAAACAGAGTTTTACGTCCAGCGCTATCTCAAAATTATAACATTTCTTTTGCCGAAGGCGGGCCCAAAACAGATTTTTCTACCTCATTGGGTTATTTCTCACAAGAAGGTATTGTATTAAATAATTCCTTCGAAAGGTATAGTCTAAATTTTAAAATTAACCACAAGCCCAATAAAAATTTTAAAATTGGCACTACCCTAAATGGATCCTATGTTGAAGCTAATGGTGTAGGAGGAAGCAACGGGCAAGGTTTAATTTATAATGGTATTGTACAATCTTTAATTATGTACAAACCCATAAACGTACCCGACGAAGGCCTAAGTAATGTTGATGAAGATAATTTGGTTGGTTTAAGTAATCCATTAGATTTTGTTAATTTCTCTTACAAAAAAACACCTTTAACTAGGTTAGTAGGAAACACCTTCGCCGAATACAAAATTATTCCTGAGTTAACTTTACGATTATCTGGTGGCGCAGTACTAACCAGCTCAGATAACGGAGAGTTTTATCCAAGCACTACTTCATGGGGATTTACTAGTAATGGTAGGGCTAGTATAAACAATGTAAATACGCTTACTTGGTTAACTAGTAATACTTTAAACTATACCAAAAGATTTAAAAAGATACATTATTTGAATGCTTTGGTAGGTTACGATGCCAACTCCTACCTTTATAAAAGCTTTGTAATGAGAGCAGAAGGCTTTGATGTTCAAACTATAAACGGAGTTGATAATATAGCTCAAGCACAAGTTTTAGTTCAAGTACCTACTACCGCTAGGTTACTATCTACCCGTGAAGCATTTTTTGGAAGAGTAAATTACAATTATAAATCTAAGTACCTTGTAACAGCTACACTCCGAAATGATGGTTCTTCAAAATTTGGAAGAGACAATAAGTTTGCGCTTTTTCCATCGGGTGCTTTAGCATGGAATGTTTCTTCAGAAAAATTTATGAAGAAAATACCTGCGGTTAGTAATCTAAAATTAAGAACAAGTTTTGGTGTTACCGGTAACGATCGCATACCTGCTTATCAATCTTTGGCTACAGCAAATTCTGTTAATTATTCTGGTACAGATAACTCACAATTGGGCATAGCAGTTTTAACTACCGCTAACCCTAATTTAAAATGGGAAACAACTTATCAGTACGATGCTGGTATGGATCTAGAGTTTTTAAACGGAAAATTTGGTGTAACTGTTGATGTTTATAGAAAAGAAACTAGAGATATGTTGCTTGAGGCTGATATTCCGGGGCAAACAGGTTTTAGCAAGCAATTTCAAAACATTGGTAGGGTTGATAACCAAGGATTAGAATTTTCTTTCAACTCGGTTAATATTAAGTCAAAAAACTTCTCGTGGACTAGCAATTTTAACATCACATTTAACAGAAACAAAGTAGTTTCTTTAGGCGATGCAAGTTCTATTGCGGTTAGAATAAACGATCAAATACAAGATGTTGGACGAGTAGTTGTTGGCCAGCCTATTGGTACAGCTTATGGTTTAGTGTTTGATGGTATTTACCAAAACAGTGATTTTAGCGACCTTACAAATTTCGTTTTAAATTCCGGTGTAGTAAGAAGAGCCGGTGTTTCTGTAAGACCAGGAGATTTTAAATTTAAAGATTTAGATGGCGATAATATTGTTGATAACACCAATGATAGAACAATTATTAGCGATAGTAATCCGCAACATTTTGGAGGCTTAACCAATACGTTTACGTATAAAGGGTTCGATTTAAGCACTCAATTATATTGGTCGTATGGTAACGAAATATTGAATTTAGGACGATACAGAGTCGAAGGCTACCAAGGTGCAACTATATCACAAGCCTATTTTGATAACAGATGGTCAGAGACTAATCCAAGTAACGCATACCCAAGGTTTAATGCCAATGGTCGTTTTGATAACTCAAGCTATTATGTAGAAGATGGCTCGTTTTTAAGACTCAGAAACGTATCTCTTGGATATAATATCCCTTCAAGCGTAGTTAAAAACCTAAAAATAAATAGTTGCAGAGTTTACCTTACTGGCGAAAACCTGTTAACTTTTACAAACTACTCAGGTTACGACCCAGAAGTAGCTGGAAATAGAGCCTTATTACCTGGCTTAGACGGATTATCATACCCAAGATCAAGAATTTTCACCTTTGGTTTAAACGTTAAATTTTAATTAGTCATGAAAAATATTAAAATCATATTGGTATTAGCACTTTTCTTCACCAGTTTAAATGGCTGTAAAGATTTCTTAGAAGAAAAACCATTTTCATTTGTATCGCCCGAAAACTTTTATAAATCTGATAAAGACGCTGAATTAGCTCTTACCGGAGTATATGATGTTTTAAACGCAGCAAGTATTCAGGGCCAAGGTAACCACCACATGTGGGGCCGAGCTATGCACTATTTAACCCAGTTAGGTAATGATGAATTGGTATGTGATAACAGAGCTGCACAGGCAGATTTTGTGCCTTACTCAAATTATACCTACACTCCAGAAACTCAAATCACTCAGTTTAACTGGATATCATTTTATGCGGGTATAAACAGAGCTAATTTTATTGTAGAAAAAGTGCCTGGCATTGTGATGGATGCTGTGCGGAAGCAACAAATTATTGGTGAAGCAAGATTTTTAAGAGGTCTTTACTATTTCTATCTTGGATGGCTTTATGGTGGAGTTCCTGTAGTGAAATCAACAGAAATTAATACATCTGCACCTAGAAACTCTTTACAAGAGGTAATGGCCCAAGCCGAGTTAGATTTTAAATTTGCTTATGATAATTTACCAGCCAGAAACAGTAAAGATGGAAGAGTAAATAAATATACAGCCGCAGGTTTTTTAGCTAAACTATATATTTATTTAGCAAGCTGTAAAGAAAACAATGTTGGCGCTACTTTAAACTCTCCTTTAAACAGTTTTGCATTTGTAAACAGTACAGAAATGTATGATAAAGCAAACCAATACGCACAAGATGTTTACAGTAATAGTGGCTATAATTTAGTTAGACCATACCGAGATTTATTTTTGTCAGCAACAGAAGCATCTGCAAGAAACGAGATGATGATGATTGTACAAGCTGGACCTGGTGGAAATAATGAATACATTTTAGCTGCATTTTTAAATGGACCGCGTGGAAATGTGGCATTAGCAGGCGGTACTTATGGATGGATTCGTCCGGTTAGAGAGTTGTACAATAGGTATAACGCAAACGACCCACGCAGAGCAAATAATTTTTCGGGAAATATGACTAATACCAATCCAGTGGTAATAAATGGACTAACTTATTTTACACCTGGTCCGGTAGCTGCCAATTTTTCTAATCTTAATTTGGCAAAATACCGTGAAGCCGACCCTATAAGCAAAACGAGTAGAGGTATTTCAAACTTTGCTGGAGAAACTGATTTTGGAATTTTACGCTTTGCCGATATCATTTTAACCCTTGCCGAAACACGATTCAAAAAAGGCGATGAGCCCGGAGCAAGAGCATTGTTAAGAGAGGTAAGATTAAGAGCTTGTGGCGATAATGTAACCACCTTAAATCAAGTGACTACTGCGTATTTGAGAACAGATTTTATGCAGGAATTGATGGAAGAACGTTCACGCGAATTATGTGGAGAGGGCTGGAGACGTTTTGATTTAATAAGAACAAACACGCTAAAAACTGCTATTGAAAACTTAACTGAATTAGGTCCTCCGTCCGGATCTGCCACAAACTTGCAAAATGTACAGGAAGTAAAATTAAATTTTGCTGAGTATAAAATATTTTATCCAATTCCTTCAAGGGAACGAGAGTTAAATAAAAACCTAACACAAAACGTAGGTTATCCCCAATAAAAATAATTATTGGTAACAATATTTGGTTAAACGAGATCCATAATGCTTATCAATTTTATGAGCGTTATGGACTAGTTTAAAATGATTGAAAGGTTTTAAACAAATAACAGACACTTTAACATAAATGAAAAATCTTAAAAGCAAATTGCTTGTATTGGTTGTACTACTTACATCATTAGGTAGCTTAAAAGCGATTGCTGTTGAAGTCATCAATATTAAGTCCATTGCCGATGATATGACACCCATCGTTAGAAACTTAATAGCATCAGCAAAAGATAAAGACATTAAACTGATTTTTGAAGCAGGCAACTATAAGTTTTTACCTAATCTTGCTAAAGAAAGATATTGTTACATCACCAATCACGAAAATGGCTTAAAGCGTATCATTTTCGATTTTCAAAACTTTAATAGCGTACAAATTGAGGGTAACGGAGCCAAGTTCATTTTTCATGGACAAAGTGCACCCTTCGTTTTTGATAATTGCAATAAAGTTTCTGTGAATAATATAGTTATTGATTGGGATAAACCTTTTGATTTTGTGGGCGAGGTAATGGCTGTTAATCAAACCGAAGGTTGGCGAGATATTAAACCCATTGATAACGGTGTGAATTGGAAGATTGAAAGAAATCAACTGAAATTCCCCAATATAGACGGTTTAGTTTTTTTAGAACCTGGTCATACTTTAGCATTTGATGCAATAACAAAAGCCGTAGCCTATGGTGCTTGGGATATAGAAAGTAAGCCATTGAGAGTAGAAAAATTAGAAAATGGAAATCTTCGCTTTCACGAAAAGTTAAAAAATTATCCGCCAATTGGTTCTTTATTAAACTCAAGTGGTGTTACCAGCCAAAATAGATATGCAGCAGCAGTATGGGGCATTGCTTCTAAAAATATTTTAATAGAAGGTGTAATTGTAAATTACTCAATAGGCATGGGTTTTATGTTTGAGCGTTGCGAAAACATTGTGCTTAAAAAATCGGGAGTTTACTTACCTGCAAATACCAAGAGGGTGGTTGCTAGTAATGCAGATGCCACTCATTTTGCTAATTGTAAAGGTGATATTTTGATTGAAAATTGCCGTTTTGAAAACATGTTAGACGATGGAACTAACGTACATGGGACTTATGCTATTATAGATCAAATTATTAACGAAAAAACTTTGCGTATCAAGTTCGGACATCCGCAACAACTAGGTTTTGTTTTTGCTACCGATGCTGATAAAATTTGGTTTATACAACAACCAAATCCACAACGAGGGGTAGAAAACGAAATAGCTAAAGTGGATATTATTAATTCTGATTATACCGAAATTGTGTTTAAAAATCCTTTACCAAAAGATTTAAAAATTGGCGATATTTTAGAGAACAAAACCTGGAATCCTACTTTTACCATGCGAAATAGTGTAGTTAGAAACAACCGAGCTAGAAGCATTGTGTTAAAATCGCCATTAAAAACAGTGATAGAAAACAACGAATTTTCATCCATGATGTCGGCCGTATTTTTTAGAGGAGAAACCTTTTTTTGGTACGAAGCAGGCGGAGTAACAAATGTTTTAATCCAAAATAATCGTTTCATAAATGTAGCTCACGGCGGACCAGAACATGCTGCTTTATACATCACGCCTCGTTTGGGTAAATCTTTTAGTACAACACAACTGTACGATCAAAATATCAAATTCATCAATAACAAAATTGAAACTTTCGACAGCCGAATAGTTTGGGCAGATAGGGTAAATGGTTTAACAATTAAAGGAAATACCATCAAAAAAACATCCGATTTTTCTGCACAATATCCAAACTCGCCAATGTTCGATTTTACAAATTGTAAAGATATTTCGCTTTCAGAAAACATAGTAACAGGAGATTATAAGCAATTCATCAAAACAGATGAGGTTTCAAAAAGCACTTTAAAAGTGTCTTCAAACAAAGGATTTTAAGTATGGAAAGAAAATTTAATCAAACAAAAATGAAAAGCGCAAAACTGGTTATAGCTTTATTATCAATACTGGTCTTTATTTCTTGTCAACAAAATAGTAAAACAGATAGTACTAAAAAACCTAATATCATTTTTATCTATGTAGATGATTTAGGTTATGGAGATCTAAGTGCTTACGGAGCAACAGCAGTAAAAACACCCTATGTAGATTCTTTAGCAAATAATGGTTTAAAATTTACCGATGCACATTGTTCTGCTTCTACTTGTACACCTTCTCGTTTTGCTTTGCTAACAGGTAGTTATGCTTTTAGAAATAACGCTGCAATTTTACCCGGCGATGCTCCTTTAATTATCAATCCAAATCAAGAAACCATTGCCGATATGCTTAAGAAGGCAGGTTATGCCACCGGTGTAGTAGGTAAATGGCATTTGGGATTAGGCGATGGTAAACCAGATTGGAATGCCGAGATTAAGCCAGGTCCGCTCGAAATAGGTTTTGATTATAGTTTTTTAATTCCGGCAACACCCGATAGAGTTCCTACTGTTTTTGTAGAAAATCATCGAGTGTTAAACCTCGATCCAAAAGACCCTATTCAAGTAAATTATGATGAAAGAATAGGAAATGATCCTATTGGTTTAGAAGACGAAGAAGCTTTAAAAATGAAAGCCGATACCCAGCACAGTGGTACTGTGGTAAATGGAATTAGCAGAATTGGATTCATGAGTGGCGGTCACTCGGCTTATTGGAAAGATGAGGAATTCCCAAATGTTTTAACAGGCAAAGCCACAGAATTTATGACTCAACATAAAGACGAGCCCTTCTTTCTTTATTTTTCATTGGCAGATATACATGTACCCAGAGCACCCAATCAAAAATTTGTAGGCGCTACAGATATGGGTCCAAGAGGAGATGCTATTGCACAAATGGATTGGATGACAGGCCAAATCATGAAAAAATTAAAAGAGCTAAAAATAGATGAAAATACTTTAATCATTTTTAGCAGCGATAATGGACCTGTTTTAGACGACGGATATACTGACCAAGCCGCAACTAGGATTGGAAATCATAAATCAGCTGGAGAATTTAAAGGTGGGAAATACAGCGCTTATGAAGGAGGCACCAGAGTACCTACCATAGCCTATTGGCCAGGTAGAATAGCCGCTGGAGTAAGTGATGCTTTAATGAGTCAGGTTGATTTTTTTGCTTCTTTAGCAAAATTAGTAGGTATAGATATTACAGATAAAGCTACAGCACCCGATAGCTTTGAGCTATTAGATGTGTTATTGGGTAAAAGCAAAAAAGGAAGAGAAATGATGATTGAGGAAGCATTTACCATGAGTTTGCGAATGGGTGATTATAAATATATAGCACCTCAAACCAAACCTACTCCGGCATGGCTCGCTAATAAAGATGTGGCATCAGGTTTACAGCAAACTCCACAGCTTTATAATTTAAAAACAGACCCCCAAGAAGAAAATAATTTGGCTACACAACAGCCAGATAAAACTAAAGAATTAGCCAATCAATTAAGTAAACTTATGGCCTCCGCCTCAAAAAAATAGATATGATTAAGAAGTATTTTTATGTATTGATGTTATTATGCCTTGGTACTACCTTTACTAATGGTGCCGAAGCAATTAAGGAAATAACTTTTACTCCGCTTGCCGGAAAAGATTTCACTCCCGAAGTTTATGAATATTTAAAATTAAACAAAGGAAAACCTCTTAAGTTAGTTTTTAAAGAAGGTATTTATGATTTTTTCCCTGAGAAAGCGTTTGAGAAATATTTAAAAATATCTAATAACGATAACGGTATTAGAAAAATTGCATTTTACCTAAATGGGCATAAAAATGTAGAAATTGATGGTGGTGGGTCTACTTTTATGTTTCATGGTGGTATCATCCCTTTTGTATTAGAAGATGGCGAAGATTATAAGCTCCATAATTTCAAAATAAACTGGGATAAACCTTTTACTTTTGAAGGTAAAGTTATAGCAAACTCAAAAGCCGACATGACTTTTGATATTCAAGTAAGTCCAAATAACGATTATGAGATTATTGCCGAGAAACTTTATTTTAAAGGTTACGATTGGAAATTGGGTTTAGGAGAGAATATTGTTTTTGATGCTGCCACTAAAAGACCTCATTATTACACATCAAAATATGAATATCAATGGAGTAAGTTCCCGCTTAAAGCAAAGGAATTAAGCCCGGGTGTAATACGATTTTCTAATTTAAAAGCCAAAGAAGTACCGCCAGTGGGCTCTGTTTACATTGATAAAGGTCCACATGGCGAGAACAGACTTTTTCCTGCCTTTAGGGTAGCCAATATGAAAAATTTAAGTTTTTCAAATATAGATGTTTACCATTGTGGCGCAATGGCCTTAATTGCCGAGAAAAGTGAAAACATATCTTTAAATAAATTTAATGTTGTTTTACCACCCAATTCTACACAGTTAATTTCAGCATCGGCAGATGCCACGCACTTTATCAATTGTAAAGGTTTAATAAATTTTGAAAATTGTAAGTTCGAAAACATGCTAGATGATGCTAGTAATGTGCATGGTACATACATGTCGGTAACAAAGCAGCTCGCACCAAATCAGTTTGGGGTTAGCTTTATGCACTTTCAGCAAAACGGATTTGATTTTGCCTCTGCTGGTGATTCAATCAGATTTGTAAGTCGCCAAAACTTATTGCCTATACAATCGGCTAAAGTAAAATCGGTAGATTTTGTTAACGAAAACTATTACATCATCACATTAGAAAAACCCTTAATCAAAGAATTAGAGAAAGATGTTGCCGTAGAAAACATATCATGGTCGGCCAGTGTAACCATGAAAAATTGTAGCATTCAGCAGAATAGGGCTAGAGGAATTTTAATCTCAACTTCTGGCGATGTATTAATAGAGAACAACTATTTCTCGCCCATGATGGCGGGTATTAGAATTTGTGGCGATGCTAATTATTGGTTTGAGTCGGGCCCGGTAAATAACGTGATAATTAGAAATAACACTTTTGAAGAAATTGGTATTGGTGGCAATAAGCCACAAGCTATTTTACAGATAGACCCCATCATTAAAAAAGAATTTAGAAATAATGGCTACTATCATAAAAACATCACTTTTGAGAATAACACCATTAAAACATTTGATCAATTAATTATTTATGCGCTAAGTGTTGACGGTTTAATCATTAAAAATAACACCATTATACAAACGGGTAAATTCCCTCAAATTTTTAAAGATTTAGCCCAATTTGATTTACAAAACTGTAAGAATGTAATCATCCTTGATAATAAGTTTACTGGTTTTTCTTTAGCTAAAACAAGTGTTGTGGAGGGTAAAGATTTACAAATAGGCCAGAACCTAGGATTTCAGAAAGAGATAGCAAAAACACCTAATAAGTATTTCTATCAGAATTAGATTTATTTCCTGGTAATTTTAAGCGAGCGGTTTATTTTTATTATTTTGCATTAACCACAATAAATTAAACCAATTTTAATTTCATGCGAAAAATATTTTTTTTGCTTGCACTACTTTACTGTGTAACTAGCCTTAAAACTAGTGCACAGGATTTGCCTTTTGATGTTTTTAATGTTAATAATGGTTTACCTCATAGCGATGTAAATGAAATTACGCAAGATAAAAGAGGCTTTATTTGGATAGCAACTTATAATGGTTTATGTAGGTACGATGGTTATAATGCCTTAACGTATAGACATCAAAAAAGCGACCCAAAATCTATTTCTAATAACCGGATAATTACACTACTTGCCGAAGAAAATTTTATTTGGATTGGGACAGAAATTGCTGGTTTTGATAGATTTAATATCAAAACCGAAACATTTGAAAGTTTTAAATACAATCCATCTAATCCATCATCTATCAGTAGTAATGCTTTATTATCTATCGCCAGAGATAGTAAAAAGCAATTATGGATTGGCACAAATAAAGGTTTAAGTTTAATTAAAAATGATGCTGCTCAGGCTTCTGAAGTATCGGCGGTTAGATTTTTAAATGAAGAAACCGCCATCCACTTTATTCTGCCAGATGGCAACTTGCTTTGGCTAGGTACTAATGTAGGTTTAATTGCTTTTAATATCACCAATTATACTTACAAAACTTATCGGTTTTCGCAAGAGGAATCTTTAATAAATGGCATTTTAAAGAACGGGCAAAATCTTTGGCTAACGGGTTCTTCGGGTTTACTTCAATTTAATATTAACCAAAAAACCTTCTTAAAACTTAATGATAAGCCTTGTTTTTCTGTTTACAAATCAAAGAATAATTCCATTTGGGTAGGTACACAAAGAGAAGGCCTATTAAAGTTAGATGCCAATGGAAACATAGTTAAAGAATTTAATAATAATAGTAAAGTAAAAGAAAGTTTAACCAATAACGAGGTTAAGGCAATCTATGAAGATCACTCAGGTGTATTATGGATAGGCACACTTGGAGGTGGCATCAATAAACTTAATTTAAATGCAAAGAAATTTATCACTTACAAACATGTAGAGGGCAAAGAAAATACTTTAAATTCTGATAGAATTATTTGTTTTTACGAAGACACTGCCAAAAACTTATGGATTGGTACCAAAGGAGGTGGTGTGAATGTATTAAAAAGAGGAAGCGGTAAAATGCGCTATTTTAAGGCAAATAAAAGTGCTTTTCGTACAGATAATGTCTCGGCACTTTATCAAGATAAACTGGGTGGTATTTGGGTAGGAACAGGTAATGGTTTATATGTTTTAAATGCAAAAGAGAAACGCGACTTTTTGAATGGTAAAAATAATCCAAGTCTGTTTAACATCTTGCAAAGATTTAATATACCAAATTTAGGTGTTCTTAAAATTGTTGAAGATAGTGATGGTTATTTATGGCTTTGCACATCCAGAGGCTTGTTTTGTTATCAACCAGGTTCTACATTTTACAATGGCACCATCATAGAAAAGTTTGTTTTTAAAGAGGCTGATAAGCTCAGCATTTCCAATAATTTTATTTCAGATATTTTCATAAAAAAACTCAACTCAACCACAAAATCGGTATGGGTGGGTACTAAAAATGGTTTAAATCACATCTTAATAAAAAATGGTAAAAAGACGGTTAGACAGTTTTTTAAGGATGATAAAGATGGTTTAAATGAGAATTTTATTTCTGTAGTACATGAAGATATCAATGGCCAATTATGGATTGGAATGCTAGGTGGTGGCATAGGTAAAATTATAAGTGGTATAAACGGTGGAAGTAGAATAAAATTAGAAAAATATACCACCAAAGAAGGATTAAAAAATGATGATGTAGAGACTATTTTAGAGGATAAATATGGTAATTTTTGGATGGCCGGTGAGGGTATCACCAAATTTAATCCAAAGTATAAAACGTTTAAATTTTATGATGTTAAGGATGGTTTGCAAAGTAATTCTTTTAAAGTATTTGCAGCATTTAAGAATAACAGCGGCGAAATGATTTTTGGAGGTACCAATGGTTTTAATATTTTTCATCCCGATAGCATCCGCGAAAATAAAATTGAGCCCAAAATTGTACTTACCGATTTTAAGATAGCTAATAAATCTGTTGCGGTTGATCAAAAAATAAACGGAGAGATTATTCTTGAACAAGCATTATCAGCAACCAATAGTATTGAATTAAGTCATCAATCTAACGATATCTCTTTTGAGTTTGCCGCATTACACTACTCTTCGCCAGAAAACAATAGATACAAGTATACTTTAGAAGGCTTTGACGAAGGCTGGAATTTAGTAACCAGTAATAAAAGATTTGCCACCTATACTAACTTAAAACCCGGTGATTATATTTTCAAAGTTTTGGCATCTAATAGTGATGGTGTTTGGTGTAAAAGCCCATTAGTATTTAAAATTCATATCAATAAACCTTGGTGGTTTACACATGTAGCCATATTTTTTTATCTTATTATAGCATTTTTAGCATTTATCTTTTTAAGAAGATTTGAGTTAATGCGAGTTAAAGAAAAACATAATTTAGTTTTAGAGCGATTAGAATTTAAGAAAAATGCCGAGATGATGGATATGAAAACGCAATTTTTCACCAGCATGTCTCACGAGTTTAGAACGCCATTAACCTTAATTGTCGATCCGGTAAACGAGTTGTCTCAAAAAAACATTTATCATCCAGAGGATCAAACTAAACTGCAAACCATAAAACAAAGTACCGATAGGCTATTACACTTGGTAGATCAAATGATTGACTTCAGAAAAATTGATAAAGGACAATTAAATTTAGAAGTAGAGCCTTGTTTAATTGCCGATTTTATTACTAACGTTAAAGATAATTTTAATGCTTTCGCCAAGAAAAGGAATATCAATTTACAGTTTGAGGCCGATGATAACCCAATAGTTTGGATAGATAAAAACAGGATGGAAAACGTGTTGTTTAATCTGATTTCTAATGCTTTTAAATTTGTTTCAATTGGCGGCGAAATTACTTTGAATTGTAAACTTATAGCCAATGAAGTCGTAATTTCAGTAACGGACAATGGAATAGGTATTTCTAAAGAAAATTTACAAAATATATTTCTCGAGTTTTTTAGGGAAGAGCATAAAAGCTTTCAGATGGGTTCAGGTGGTATTGGATTGTCTTTTGTGAAATCTATTATTGAAGCTCACAAAGGAAAAATTGAGGTAGCAAGCCAAGAGCATCAATACACTAAATTTACCATTACTTTACTCACAGGTCGGTCTCATTTTAGTGATGATCAAATTATTAAAAAGGATGATTTATCAGAGCCTTTATTAAACGAAGAGTCTTTAAAATTGGAGATGCCTAAAAATTTAACATCAGAAAGTTTAAAGGCAAACACAGGCAAAAAAGTTTTAATTGTTGAAGATACATTTGAGGTTAGAGATTATTTAGAATCTCAATTAAAGCAATATTATCAGGTTTTTACTGCAGAAAACGGATCCAAAGGGCTAGAACTAGCCACTAAAGAAATGCCCGATTTAATTGTAAGTGACATTATGATGCCAGAGGTAGATGGTATTACCCTTTGTCAAAGAATTAAAACCAATTTACAAACAAGCCATATTCCAGTGGTATTGTTAACCGCTAAAACAGCCGATACTCAAAAAATGGCTGGTTTTGAGGTGGGCGCCGATGATTATATTACCAAACCATTTAGTTCTCAATTATTAATATCAAGAATTAATAATTTGATTAAAAATAGAGAAAAACTTGTTGCAAGATTTAAGAACGATGTTAATCTTTCTCCGTCTGATGTTACTATTACCCCGTTAGACAAACAATTAATGAATAAAGTTTTAGCATTAATTGAAGACAATATGTCAGATGAAAATTATAGTGTAGAAAAGCTTTGTAGCGATGCAGCGGTTAGCCGTCCGCAGCTTTACCGTAAAGTTAAAGCACTAACAGATTTATCTATCAACGAGTTTATAAGAAGTATAAGGCTTAAAAGAGCGGCTAACCTATTAGAGCAAGATGATGCCTCTGTAGCCAATGTAATGTATGAAGTAGGATTTTCTAACCGTTCTTATTTTACTAAAACATTTAAAGAGATGTTTGGAGTTAACCCTAAAGAGTATAAGCGGACTAGATTACGTTGATGGTGCTATTAATAAGCCTTAAACAATACACTTATCCCACAATAAATTCATACTGTCTGCCAGCTGACGAATCAGTATCTCACAAGCATCCAATTTTAAATGAAATTAATTGACACAAAAAAAGGGATAAACATTACGCTTATCCCTTTTAACTCCCTTTTAGCCAAGGCTTATTTTGCTTTCAACATTCAGCATTTGGCTTTAAGCCTTTAGCCTTTTGCTTTCAGCCTTCTGCCTTCTGCTTTCAGCATGTAAAAATTACCTAGCAATTTTAAGACTTTTTTGCTCGCCTCCTGCTCTATAGCTAATAATACCTATACTTCCAGTTGATTTGTTAACTGGAATGTTAACCGTATTTAAACCATTATTTAACATGATATTTTGTCTGTGAAGCGTTCTTCCATCTAATCCTATGTACGCAATCTCAGCTTGTTTTTCTTCAGTTGATGATATGTTAATTGTAACTGATGTTTCTGATGTACTTAACAGGTTAAACACATCTGTTGATAAACCAAACTTCACTACTACTGGGCCAAAAGAACTTGATTTTCCATCTAAATCTACTTGCTTTAATTGATAATAATTGTTTCCGTTTAATGGGTTATAATCAGTAAAAGTATAATTTTTGCTTACAGAAGAGTTACCAGCGCCATTTAATTTGCCAATTACAGCAAAATTACCATCATCACCAGCTCTTAATACCTCAAAATATTGATTATTTGTTTCGGTACTTGTTGTCCAATTTAATTTTACACCAAAGTCTTTAGCTTCTCCAGTAAAACTGGTTAATGTGATTGGTAAAACAGTTGGGTCAAGGTTAATTAGGGTGGTGCCACCAGATGGGTTTACAGTATTCACTCCCCCAAAAGTACCATCAGCACTTGTTCTTGCTGTTCCTGCAGAGGTAATGCCATCTAGGTTTAGATATTGAATTCCCCTTACTCCAGTTGGTAAATTATTAGGAATAATTGCACCCCATGCACCAGCTGTATTTTGAATAGCATTGTTAAATAGCGTAAATTGAGTTAAGGCGATGCCATCGCTTTCTGTCCAAGTAGTGTAAAGCGGCCTGCCTGTAAATGTAGTATTATCATAAATATTTACAAATTTCTCACTTCCAACAGTAGATGCGCCAATAATACCAGTAATACCATCAGCGGCAGCGCTGTAATCTAGTAACTTAATAGTATTTGTAGTTCTGTAAGTTCTAGCTGGTGCAAGTGGTGTAGCACCACCGTCATTTAAGTGGACATAAAAAAAAGCGTTGGCTCCAATGTCTTGCTTTCCTGAAGTTCCTACAGCTCCCGATGCAAACCAACCGGTATATTCGCCATTAGCATCAGAGGTTAATTGCGAGTGAAAGGAACCAGCTCCAAAATTATTAGTAGTTATTAGTGTGGTGAGCCCTTTATTGTTTGCAGCACCAATAATACCCGTAGTATTATCTATGTAAAAAAGAAGGCCAGGAGTGCTAGTAGTTTCTGTTGATACACTAGATAATCCTGCTAGGTACTTGTAAGTAGTATTTTGCGCTAAGCCTGTTAATTTTAATCTACAAACAACCTGAATTCTATTATTGTTTACTGTACTGCCAAAAAAAGCGTACTGTGGTAAAACTAGTTCATTTGCAGGAATTATAACATTTTGTGCATAACCACTCACACACAGTAAGCAGCCCATCATAATTAATAAGTAAATTTTTTTCATTTGATTTATAAATTGGTTATTCAAATGTAAAAACTAAGAAAAATGGAGAGGTACACTGAGCGTTCAAAAATTAACGTAAATCGACACTTATGAAATTAGTATTTAAAATCGGAATTAACATCAGCTTGTTATATAGCTTACCGCAATACTAGTTTAGAATCTACTTTTTATCTTATTCTGCAGGTTATGTAAAACTTATTAATGATGTGGGATTAACAATCCAATTTTATTTTTTTTGAGGATTATAAATCTCTTTTTTGGAGTTATGGATATGCAAAAGCTAACATCTCAAGTAGCCGAATAGCACTAAGGTTGCAATCTTCAATTTAGAAAATGATACAACCTTATAGTGACTTCCCTATTTTACACCCCCTAATAATTATTTTATATAGCTGAACTAACACTAGCGGAATTAACCCTGCTAAAATTGATAATAGCCACACTTCATTTGATAGTATGGTTAAACCTAACACTAAACGCATTTGAGGTAAAACGTAAACTATCATCATTAGAATGGTACAAATGATTAGGGCTATCCAAATAAATTTATTTTTAGTTATTTCGTTCAAAAATAATTTTGAATGAGCTGATGACATATTAAACACATGAAAGAGTTGTGCAAATGCAAGTGTTATGAACGCTACGTTATTTGCAATTTTGGTATCTGAAGAAATAACTAGTCTACAATAAATAACGGCCGAGATTACTGAAATAGTCATGGCGGCGGCATATAAAGAGATTGTAATCCAATCTTTATTTGAAACAATAAGTTTGCTTGGGTCTCTTGTTGGCCTGTCCATAACGCTTTTATCGCCTTTACCTAATCCAAGAGCCAATGCCGGAAATACGTCAGTTACCATATTTAAAAACAATATCTGTAAAGGAAGTAAAGTAGAGGCAGGCGCTATAAAACCTAAGGTGGTTACAATAATTATTTCGCTTAAATTACATGAAACTAGGTAAATAACAAATTTTTGTATATTCTGAAATATCTCCCTTCCATGGGCTACAGCATGCGCAATAGATGTAAATGAATCATCCTTTAATACAATACTTGCGGTCTCTTTAGCTACTTGAGTGCCTCTCAGGCCCATTGCAATACCAATATCTGCTTTTTTTAGTGCAGGCGCATCATTCACACCATCACCAGTCATGGCTACAATGTTGCCCTCTTTTTGATAAATAGCTACTATTTCTAATTTTTGTTTAGGTGTAGTACGAGCAAATACAGCTGTTGAAAGAATCTTTTTATTCCATTCATTAGAAAGTGATTCCATGGGTGGGATATCCATTCCTGAAATCGCATTTTGTTCATCCTCATCTACCAATCCTACTTTTTTAGCAATATTAAGAGCTGTTAAAGGGTGGTCGCCGGTAATCATTACTATTTTGATACCTGCTTTTCTACAAGTCAGAATGGCTTCTTTAATATCCAATCGAGGTGGATCTAAGAAACCAATCATAGCAACATAAACTAATGAATTCAAATAATCGTCGGTGTTTATTATAGCTTCTTCTCTAAAGGCAAATGCCAACACCCGTAAACCATCCGCAGCCATTTTTTCTGATTCCGATATTATTTTTATTTTTTCTTCTGCACTCAGTTCTTTAATGTTTGTGCCCGTTTGCAACTTGCTGCATTTTTCCAATAAATGCTCTACCGAGCCTTTGGCTGCTATAAAATTGCCATTAGTGCTTTTGTGCAAGGTGGCCATTATTTTGGATTCCGAACTAAAAGGTATCTCACCAATCCTTTCAAATTGTGATTTGAGTTCTTCGGTAGCTGCTCCTGATGCATTTACAAGATGAATAAGCGCAATTTCTATGGGGTCGCCCGTTAATGCTGTTTTATCGTCGCTCTTTTTTGAGGTAGCATTATTACATAGTGCACCAATTAATCTCAATTTTTGAAAAGCTTCCTCACTTTTTTCTAAATTCCCATTCTCAAAAGTGAGCACATTGTCTTCAATTTTACCTCTTATTGTTTCCTCGGGAAAAGAAAAAGTATCAACATAAATTTTGTTTTCTGTTAAAGTGCCGGTTTTATCGGTCAAAATCACATTGGTACTGCCTAATGTTTCTACTGCCGATAATTTTTTAACAATGGCATTTCTCTTAGACATCAATAGCATCCCATAAGACAAAGCCACAGTTACCACAACGGGAAGTCCTTCTGGGAAAGCCGCTACCGCTAAAGCGATAGAAGTTTCTAAAATTAATACCCAATTTTTACCTTGCACAAATCCTGTAATGGCAAAAATGGTTGTCATAACCAATGTTATCCATATCAGTTTTTTACTTAGCACACTTATTTTTTTATCAAGAGGTGTTTCTTTTTCTTTTGCATTTTCTACTAATGATGTGATAGTACCCAATTGAGTATTTTTGGCTATTCCAGTAACCACTGCTTTCCCGTTTCCATTGGTTACAGAAGTGCCTTTAAACACCATGTTAAATTGGTCTCCAAGGGCTGCATCTTTTGAGATTTTATCTGTATTTTTTTCTGTCGGAAGCGATTCTCCTGTAAGTGAAGATTCGTCACACTGCAACTGATTACATTCTATAAGATGCGCATCTCCGGGAATTATATCTCCGGCCTCTAACGATATAATATCACCCGGGACAATATTTTCTGATGGTATCTCTTTAATTTTCCCATCGCGGATAACTTTTGAATGTATCACATCCATTTCCTTCAGCGCTTTCATAGAATGAAGTGCTTGCAACTCCATTAAAAATCCAATAAGGGCGTTTACCAAAATTACCACAAGAATAGCAGAGGTTTCGATGTAATTTTGAAAGTAGAATGTAACCACTACCGCAAAAAACAACAAATAGACTATCGGACTTTTGAATTGCAGCATAATCATTAACAAAATGCTTTTCTTTTTTTGAGCCTGATAAATATTTAAACCAAATTCAATTGTCCGTTTTTCTGCTTCTTTTTGACTTATTCCTGCTGTGGCATCCGATTGAAACTCATGTATAATTTCTTCTACTGTAAAAGTATGGGGATCTGTTAATGGATATTTAATATTCATGGATATTGATAGCGTTGACGGGTATGTCTATGCTTGCCTATAATGCAAATTGCTTAACAAAACCTCTATTATTTTTATTGCGAAATCAAATTTTTTGTAAAATGATTTTTAGCAACAAGACAAAAGTGCGAGCAAATGCCCCAAAATACTTACACAATTATAAATTGTTGTTGTATAATTAAACGAGATAGCTTAAAGCCTGAAAATTATTCTTTTGTAGTAATTATTTTTCCGTCTTCCATTGTAATGGTTCTTGCTGTTTTTGCAGCAAAATCTAGATCGTGGGTAACAATCAGTAAAGACTGATGATATTCTTCTGCTAATTCTTTAAAAATTTGGAATACAATATCACTGTTCTTTTTGTCTAAATTACCTGTGGGTTCGTCTCCCATAATAATTAGGGGCTCATTAATAAGTGCTCTTGCAATAGCTACACGTTGTTTTTGCCCACCACTTAATTGATTTGGGTATTTTAGAGCTTCCATTTCTATTCCTAATATTTTTAATTTCTCGTAAGCGTTATGCTCCACTTCTTCTTTAGTAAGTTTTCCAAACTTTAGGCCTGGCAACATTACATTTTGAAGGTTATTAAACTCATTTAATAAATAATGAAATTGAAAAACAAAACCGATTTTTTCATTTCTTACTTTAGCTAAAACTACATCTTTCTTGCTTTTCATACTTATCCCGTCAATCAGCAAGTCTCCTTCAAAGCAAGTATCCATTGTAGATAAAATATAAAGTAGTGTAGATTTTCCACAACCTGATTTCCCCACAATAGATACAAACTCGCCAGAGTAGATAGAAAAACTTACATCACTAAGCACTTTTACAGTAATAGGATTATGAAATGATTTGTTAATGTTTATGGCTTCTATAACTTTTTTATTTTCCATGGCTATTTACCCCTAATGATATCTACAGGATCAATTTTACTAGCTTTTTTAGACGGAAAGTATCCTGCAAGGTATGTGGTAACGATAGAAAAAGCTGCTGCTATGATATAGAATTTTATGTTATAGTTAATTGGATAGGTTTTTACCGTAGGTAACGATGCTGTGTTAAATGGAATATGAGCTATAATTACAGATAAGCCAAAACCAAAAAAAAGCCCAAGTGCACCACCTACAATACCAATAGTTAAAGCAATTGTGATGAATATAGCATTAACATCTGTACCAGAAAAACCAGTTGCTTTTAAAATGGCAATAGAATCCATTTTTTCATAAATCATCATGTTAAGGATATTATAAATACCAAATCCAGCAACAATAAGAAGTGTAATACCTACTGCATAAGAAATAAGTGTACGTATAGAACTTCCTGTATCAAATTGTGAGTTTGCTGTTTGGATATCTATGGCTTCGGTATCGAAGAGTTCACCATATTTTTTTGCAAGCGCTGGAGCTAATGTAATATCATAAATTTTTACTTGAATTTCTGTTACATAACTTGCAGGTTTACCCAGCATTTTTTGAGTAGTGGCAAGTGTAGTATAACTCTGAACTTTATCAAGCTCCTCTATACCTGATTGAAAAAAACCAACCACTTTTAATGGAAACCTAGTGCCATTATTTGTTGTAATTTGAATATTATCGCCTAATTGAACAAGCATTTTTCTTGCAGCGCCTATACCTAATATAATGCTGTTTGGGGTATTTTTTAAATCGATGGTTTTACCATCTACTACATAGTCTTTAAATGTGAAAAGTCTACTTTCTTCATCTACATCAATTCCATTAATTACTCCAGTTAAATTAATTTGGCCAACATTATAAAAAACAGGAACGCTGGTTTTGGGCGCTATTCCCTTTACATGAACATCATTTTTTAATGCCTTAATAATAGCTTCACTATTTCGGATTTCGGCTAATTCATTTTTCGGTTTAACATGTCTTACAAAATTATGGAAGTTGGGATAAGCAGCGGCTTTTACAATAGGCTGAATTTTTGTGGGTAAAATTTCGTTATAAAGCTTTACATGAGGCGTTCTGTTTAAAATAAGATTATCAAGCAAATCATTTAAGCCAGCCATAAAGCTGAGCAATGCGATAAACATGGTGATACCAAAAGTAACACCAAAAGCAGCTACCATGGTTTGTTTAAGCCTTGCTATGAGCAAAGCCACCGAAATTTGCAAGATGAGTTTAACTTTCATTCTTTAGGAAGTATAAGCTCTTGATTTTTATCAATGCCTAAAAGAACCTCTACCATTTGATAATCTTTTAAACCAGTTTTTATTAAAATATGCTCGCCAAATTTGTTTACTACTGTGCTATCGTTTAGCAAATAATTTCTTGGTATTAGAATAGCATTCTTTTTTGTTCTGATGAGTATATTAGCCTCAAAAGAAATATTTGGATACAATACATAAGGCTGACGTATAAATTTTGCTTCTACGGTAAATGTTTTGCTTTGTAAATTCATGATGGGGTTAATTTTGGTTATTATCGCTTTAAAAACCGAATCTTTAAAACTGTTTAACACCACCATTACCTGCATACCTAATTGTATTGAAGTAATATCATATTCATCAACTTGCATCTCTAATAAGTATTTTCTATCATCACCAATAATGGCAATTAAAGTTTGCGGAGTAACAATCTCTCCCTTGTTTAGATTAAATTCATAAACCTTACCTTTTATCTTGCTTCTCACCAAATAATCATTACTGTTTTCTTTATTAATTAGTAAATTGTTTTTGGCTTGCTTGGCAGTATAAGCCAATTGCCTACTAAGCTCTGCTAGTTTTTCTTTAGCAGACTCATAGTTGTTTTTAGCATTTTTATAGTATAGTTCCTTTTGCTCTAATTGTACTTTTGTCCCTACGCTTTGTGCCCAAAGATTACCCTGCCTAGTAAGCATTAAAGCATCATTATCCATTTGGATTTTTGACAAACTGACAAGTGATTTGGCTTCCTCTAGTTTGCCATAATTTACATTTAAAGCATTAAACTCAGCAGTTAGCTTTGCATTGTCTGTTTTTAATATTTGAGCATCGGCAACTAAAGCCAAAATGGGGGAGCCTACTTCTACAGCGGCTCCCTCATCAACATAAACTTCATCTACAATTCCACTAACAGTGGCAAAAGCTTGGTATTGGTTTTGACTTTTGATAACACCAGATGCGTAAACAGATTCTGTAATATTTTGAATGATAGGTTTTACAGTTTCCTGATTAGATTGGCAGCTAGTTAATACCAGCAAATAAAGAAGAAAAGTTTTTTTCATATCCCTATTTTTTACTGCAAGCTGGTAACCTTAATAAAAAGCTTTGAATTGGTCATAGAAATTTCGCAACGACTTGGAGCTACAGTGGCATAGGTATTACCGCAAGTTGGGCACAAATAGTATATTTTTGCTAAAGTGTTGTCTTTGCCAGCTTCTAAGGCAGCCAAAGCTGTGATATAAAAATCACGATGTTTTTTCTCTACTTTATAAGCATAAGTTAAACTTATTTGAGCCATATAATTTCCAGCTTCATTGGCGTTTTTAATAAACTCAGGATACATTTCGTTAAACTCGTAACTCTCTCCCTCAATAGATTCTTTCAAATTTTCTTTAGTTGTTTTTACAGAAAACTGAGGTATAATTTCTGGGATGGTTTCACCCAATCTTAACAAAACTACTTTGTGGTTATTGGCATGAATTAACTCGGCACTAGAGGCAGCTTTAAAAAGTAATGCTATTTCTGGATGACCCTCTTCGGCATCTTTTTTACTATATGCAGCATATTTAAAGTGAGCCGTTGTCTCACCTTTAAAAGCATCATGCATATTTTGAATAACTAACTTTTGTGTGTCTTTCTTTTCTACATTTGCCGATTTTAAAGTATCTTTTTCTACCTGTGCAGTAGTTTTTTCTTCATAGCCACTTTCTTTATCTTTTTCATTACAAGATTGCATAAGCACACCTAATGAAGCTAATGCGAATACTAAAATTAATTTTTTCATTTTATTTGTTTTAATGTAATTTAATTATTGATTTAATTTTACCCGTACACACGCGGTTTTCTTTTGATATTCTTAAAATTTAAAGCTTGAAGAGATTTTATTCTTTGGGTTGATCTCCAAAATCTGGAAGCACCAATTCTATTCCGGCACCATGTTTAAAAACCAATTGGCCGCCTAAATATCCTGTTCTTGCCACATAAGCTATTAATACTGTAAAAAGTAAAAAACTAAGCCATTTTGCCCAAGGTTTTTGATAGTTAAAATAAAACATGGTAACTCTAAAAAGTGTAGTAATTATGGCCAGCAAAAGTGTAATTAAAGCGGCATCTTCATGCATATCCAAAGGTTCTTGCAGTAAACCATCTGTCATTCCGTCTCCAGCATAAGAGCCACTTATGTAAGCTATTATTGTACCTAATGTGCCTAATATCAACAAGTAAAGAGATGCGTTTTTAAAAAATTGATTTTTATTGAAAATCGAAATTAACTCGGATAAAAAGGCAACTATCAACAAGGCAATGGGGAAATGAATAACCACTGCATGTAAATGTGGTGTTGTAATCATAATTAAAATGATAAAATGTGTAAGAAATAACTAGTTATAAATTTTACAACTTCTTGCTAAACCTCTATGCAAATTTTATCAAGTGGTTTAGACATTTAATCTAATATCATTTTGTGTTTATAAGGCGTTAATTCTTTCTTTAACACTATATAATATTGGTTGTAAATAAACATTCGCTACACCTCAAAGATGCCTACTATTAAAGGCCGAAGCCTTACATAATTAATAAGGATTGTTACATAATTAATAGCAAAGAGGTTATTAGAATTTTATAACCTCAGTTTTTATCTGGCGTAAATCTTGGTGAGTTAGCTTGTGTTTAAATTATCACCTATGCCTGTTTTGTTACCAAAGTTTTGTATTTCCTTTTTTATTAAATTAAGCTATTAAAGCATAAGTCAACTGCCATACTTTTCCATGATTAGGAACCTTGATATTAGGAAAGGGAAAATATAAATTATTTGGGCGTGTCCCGCCAGCTGGCGGGTCGGGCTTTTCGCTACAAGTCCTCTCTCGTTCCTCGTTGCGGGCTTTTCGCTGCTATCCCTCACGCAAAACCTTTTGTACCGCAAATTTTAAAGTTTAAGCTTTTTGAGCAGGATTAAAAGTGCATTAAATTCACATTTTGTACTCATGTAGCTAAAGATAAGATCATTGCTAACTGAGCTCAAGTCTCCCCGCACTCATTTCCCATTCACACGGAGGATTTGCGCTAGATTGGGTAAAAAGCTAACATTACGAAGAGCTAAGAATCTTTTTTCTGTCAAAACTTTTTATCAAATGATTTCCCGTTAAATTGATAAACTCCACCACTTGCCATTCCAAATAGCAAACTGTTACTATGGTCTTTGTATATAGTCCAAATCATTGGTGTAGAAAGTTTGCTATCAATAATGTAGTTTGTCATCGTCTTGCCGTCATATTTCCAAGCTCCTGTATCTCTATCGCCAAACCAAATATTCCCTGCAGCATCTTCTTTAATAACAAAAACGTGTTCCATTGTTCCGGCTGGTGAGCGGGTGCCATTTTTAATGCTATTCTGGTGTATAAGTCCGTTTATTTCCGAGAAATTTATTGTTTTACCATTCTCTAAAAGCAAAACTCCAATTCCATTATTTCCTATCCAAATACGGCCTTTAGAATCTGCTAATACACTTCTAATATGTAATTTTTCGTTTTCTTGAAGTTCTAAATTTTTAGCATCAAAAATATTAATCACTTCATCATCGTAACTGAATAAAGCTGCATAAGTAGCAATCCATACTTTACCATCTTTTCCTTTCGAAATAGCTGTTACTCCGTATGAATCATCTGGAGTATAATTTTTGGGTTTAGGGAAAATTAAATAGTTCATTTTTTCGCCATCAAAACGATTTATTCCATCTTTTTCGCCTGCATAAAACCAGAAATCTCCTTGGGTTTTATTCCATTCTAATGTCGGTTCGTTAGTTTTGGTTGTATAATTAGTAAAATTTGATCTGTCATAAATACTTAGTCCTTTTGCTGTTGAGATTAATATATTGCCATTTTTATCCTCTTGTATAGAGCGGATTTGATGGTCTAATAAACCTTCCTTAATAGAAAAGTATTTAAATGATTGTCCGTTATAAAAGCCTACTCCTCCGTTATGAATTCCAAACCAATAATTGCCTTTACTGTCTTGAAAGATAGCTCGTATTCCAGAATCAAATTTTAAAGTGTCGCTTTGGGGATTTACAGAGAGGTTAAAGTTGTTGTTTTGGGTTGTAATTTTATCTTCTTTTTCGGTTGCTTTTCTTTCAATACAAGAAAAGTTTAGAGTTAATATGATTAATAGAATTAGCAAGGTAGATTGAGTTTTCATTTAAATTTTAATTTTCAAATTTATCAAAAGATTTCCCATTGTACTTGTAAACGCCTGCGTTAAAAGTTCCAAGCCAAAGTACTCCCTTCTTGTCTTTATAAATTGTAAAAAGCATTACATCTGTTTCTCCATCTTTGATAGGGTAATTAATAAGTTCTTTTCCATTGTATTTCCATACTCCGTTTTCATAAGTCACCATCCAAAGGTTACCCTCATTATCTTGTGTGATTGATAGAAAAAACGGAAATTCTGTTTCGTTATTTTTGTTAATATAGCCAACTCCAACTTCCTTCTTTAAGTCTATATTAATTGTGTGATTAGTCAATATTTGATAGCGAAAACGTGTATTGTTAATCCAAAACCGACCGTCTTTATCTTCAAAAATAGAACGTGTTCCAAAATCTCCACCACTTGGTGTTTTCTGTAATTGGTTCTCATAATGCCAGGTTATGGTTTTGCCATCAAATCTACAAACACCAAGGCTTGCTGTTCCAAACCACATAACTCCCATTGGGTCTTTGTAGATAGTATAAAGCCCATAGGGTCTTAAACTTGTATTTGCATTTGAGCTTTTTCCATAAAACTCATCTTCTTGCGGTGATTTTGGGAATTTTAGATAGTGTAAATATTCGCCATCAAATCTATAAACTCCATTTTTACTAAATCCTATTCTGAACCACAAATCACTAGGTTTTAAACTCCACTTATCTGATGGGGAATAGGTGTCTTTAATTTCTAACGTTTTAAATGAATGACCATCAAATTTACTTACACCTTTTTCTGTCTCAATAAAAATATTTCCTAAAGAATCTTCTTGAAATCCTCGTACTTCATTGCTAACTAAGCCATCTTTTATAGTTAGTTGTTTTAATTGCTTTCCATTGTAATAGAATACACCGTTTTCTTTGCTTCCAAACCAATAATTAGATTTCTTATCTTGATAAATAGCCCAAATTGTGTTATCTAGTTGGGAAACAGGCACCCCTATTTCTGTTTTCTTCTCCTCTTGCGTTTTAGAATTATTTTGTCCATTACAAGAACTAAAAATTGTGAAGAAACTTATTAGAGTAATTATAAATATTGTCATTTTTATTTTCTTCATATTTTTTAATATTCAATCTGTTGAAAAATTCGCTGTTCGCCACATTCCGCAGAGCATATAGAACTTATTTATCAAGTGGATTTCCATTCCATTTTATTATGATTTGAGGAATTACAAATCCTCTTTGTTTAGAGTTTTAGATGCGCAAATGCTAACATTATGAAAAGCTTGGTTTCTTTAAGTTGATTTGTATTTTTTATTTGTTAATCTTTTGAAATTAAGACTAGTTTCCCCAAAGTTGATGAGTAACCCAATTTCTAAATGATATGCTTCTAAATAATTGATTGCTTGGGCAAAATGGACATCTTCTAATTTTGTTATGGCTTTTAATTCCACAGAAATTATTCCTTCTACCAAAAAATCAACTCTTCTTGTACCAATCTGTTCTTCTCTATAAAATATAGGCATTTCAAATTCTCTATGAAATGTAATGCCAGCTAAATTCATTTCAATAGCCAAAGCTCTTTGGTATATCACTTCCTGAAAACCATTACCAAGCATTTTATGCACTGTCATTGCACAACCAATAATTTTGGAAGTTAATTCTGAGTATTTATATTGCTCGTTAATCATTGTATTCATTTAATTGTCTTAACCATAATTCTTTTGATTTGTCTGAACGTTGATTCTTTTGATTTTTGTGATTAAGATGATTTATCATTTTCTATTCATAGCAATCATTTTATTGTCTTAACCATGATTCATTTCATTTGTCTGAACGTTGATTCTTTTGATTTTTGTGATTAAGATGATTTATCATTTTCTATTCACAGCAATCATTTAATCACAAAAATCATAGTTCAGACATGATGTAGATTTGCAATCCAATTATTGTTTTTTGAGGATAAAAAATCCTCTTTATTTAAAGTTCGAGATGCGCAAAAAGCTAACATCACGAACAGCTTGATTCATTTGTCTGAACGTTGATTCTTTTGATTTTTGTGATTAAGATGATTTATCATTTTCTACTCACAGTAATCATTTAATCACAAAAATCATAGTTCAGACATGATGTAGATTTGCAATCCAATTATTGTTTTTTGAGGATAAAAAATCCTCTTTTTTTTGAGTTCGAGATACGTTAAAAGCTAACATCACGAACAGCTTGATTCATTTGTCTGAACGTTGATTCTTTTGATTTTTGTGATTAAGATGATTTATTACTTTCTATTCACAGTAATCATTTAATCACAAAAATCATAGTTCAGACTTGATGTAGATTTGCAATCCAATTATTGTTTTTTGAGGATAAAAAATCCTCTTTTTTTGAGTTCGAGATACGTTAAAAGCTAGCATCCCGAGCAGCTTGATTCATTTGTCTGAACGTTGATTCTTTTGATTTTTGTGATTAAGATGATTTATCATTTTCTACTCACAGTAATCATTTAATCACAAAAATCATAGTTCAGACCTCTCAGTTTGGCGCATGATGTAACCTGAGCCCTGTGAAAAGGATACTTGTGCCTTGCATTTTCAAGAAAATACCATTACCGCTATTCTGTTGTTTAATGTTTTAGCTCTTTTAACACTTGTTATCAAAAGCACAAGAAGCCTTTACCCAATTCCTTACCCCTCATTCTTGCGCTAAACTGGGGGCGCATGATGTACCCTAAGCCCTATGAAATGGTTAATTGCGCCTTGAATTTTCATAAAAATACCATTACCGCTATTCTGTTTTTTAATAAATTTAGTTCTTTTAATACTTGTTATCAAAAGCCTTTACCCAATTCCTTACCCCTCATTCTTGCGCTAAACGGGGATTCTCATATTCAGTCAGGCTACTTGGGAATTCCTCTGCAATTATTTCCTCAACGGTCTTTGGTGGTACTTGTGAATTAAGTTTTTCAAGAATGGCTAATGTTTCTCTGTATTCCATCGCTTCCGGAAGTCTGGAAAATTCTGCGTCAAGTCCGATATCTTTTACTTTATTTTCTATTTCATCAAGCGTTACGTTGAAAAACTCCTTGCGATAATTCAGCATATTCACTTTTTTGTTTGTAAACGCTTTGTGTAACTCGTTTTCAAGTGTTGGTGCTTCGTCTGAATAAATCATAGCATGAATGTCAAATTGAAAAGGAACAGAAGCGTCACCTAATTCTTTAACTCTGTCAATTGGCTCTAAACGTCTTGTCATGCCAATTTTGTAAACATTTTCTCCGAATGAACCAATATTTGAGATAATATAAACGTGACCACGTTTTGTCTGTTGAGCCATTGATAATGCTCTTTCTTTTTTCTCTTGTGCTTCTTTTAATTCTTGTTCTAATTTTTCGATTTGTGCTTGCAATTTGTCGTGTTTTTCTCCTGTCGAAGCTTCATATTCCTTTCTAGCCTTGTCTAATGCTTTTTGATATGTCGCTTCTTCTTTTTCTGCTTCTCTTTGGGCTTGCTCAAATTCTCTTTTTACTTTTTCTTCTTCTCTTAACTCTTCTTGAATTGCTCTAATTTCCTCTTTCTCTTGTTGTCTTTTCGATTGATATTCATATTCAAGAATGAGTTCTTTTTGTTTCAAGTCTAAATATTGATTGTTTAAATGCACTTGAAACCCTTGACCCAATTTATTAATGGCATCAAATAGTTTCTGCATTCGCTCTTTCATTTGATTGATATTGTTCCATTTCACTTTGGAAACTAAAACATCACATTCCCCATTAAATGCTCTAAGCATTAGTTTTTTGTAAACTTTTACTACTGCTCTTCCCTTTGCTTCGCTTCCTTCTACTGTCCAATTGGTATTACAAATTGCAGCTATGTCGGCAGTTATCATTTCTTTTTGAATCTGTATGATTTTGTTTTGTTCTTCTCGATAGTCGTCCGATTTTTCAAAGTCGTAAACAGGTTCATAAATACCAAACTCAATTAGGTCTAACTTACTTTCAAAAACACTTACTTCTTTGCGTAGATTTTTATAGGTTTCTAAAGCAGCTTGATAGTTTGAGTTTAGAGTGTTGTACTCAGTCTCAATATTTTTAATGTCAGTGTTTTTTGAACTGATTATTTGGTCTAAGCTCTTTTTTTGGCTTTCAACTTCTGCTTCAATGTTATTAATAGGCTTGTACCTCTCAAGCTGAGATTTGAGTTGTTTGATTTCTTCAAACTCCTTTTTCTTTAGAAAGTCAAATAGTCCCATTGTTGTTTATTTTTATTGGTTGTTTGTTCGTGTTGTCCAGCTTAGCATATAACTTAAATAAATCTTAAAATATCAGACTATTACATTCAAATCAAGTTTATATATCTGATAAAAATCAGTTTCATTCCCAAAAAAATCCTTTTAATAGTAATAGAAAATAACCACCTGATGAGTAGCCACGTTGTTATGCGGCAAGGATTGGAAGGGCGGGAGCGAAGCGGACGGTTTGCTTTTTTTGGAAAGCAAACGGTACCCCTGCAAAGCCTGGCGCCGCTTTTTTTTTAGCGGGGCGCCGCCCAAAAATCTGTTTCATTCATCGGTAAAATGCTATCTCTCTACACCTTAATCAAAAGCAAGATAATAAAAGAAAATTAACCTTCAAGAAAAATTTATTTAAGCGCTATTTAAAAAATTAAATAATTAAAAACTTGGTATGGTGCGGTTTACTTGGTTGCCAAGACAGTTCTGTTGTTAGGCATGTTCCTTAGCAACAAGATTGTTTACTTAGGCTATCAAAATTGGCTTTCCATAGTTTTAAAAAATGGCCATTTGGGTAGCCTACACATTAAACTAATCGATTCCATAAATTTTATACTTTTACAATAAAAAACGTATGGCTAGATTAATGGCTTTTGATTATGGTAGTAAAAGAATTGGTGTAGCTGTTACCGATAGCCTGCAAATAATAGCAACTGCTTTAACTACCATTCATCCAAAAGATGCCATAGCGTTTATTAAAAAATACCTAGAAACAGAAAATGTGGCTTGTTTTGTTTTGGGCGAACCTAAACAAATGGATGGCTCGGCGTCTCAATCGGCCCAGCAAGTAAAAGGTTTTGCTACCTTGTTAAAAAAGAATTTTCCGGAGGTGCCCATTGAAATGATAGATGAGCGATTTACTTCTAAAATGGCCAGTGCAAGCATTGCACAAAGTGGATTAAAAAAGTCAGATAGGCAAAAGAAAGAATTGGTAGATGCCGTAGCTGCGGTTATTATTTTACAATCTTATTTAGAGAAAAAGAGTTTGGGTTTTTAATTAAATTTTACCCAAACTACTATTTAGATAAGAAGTTTATTAAGCTTTTTTTGCCAATACTTACCATTGCATTTGTTGCTTTAGCACTTAAAGTTGTTGTACTTAAAGCGTTGTCTGCTATTTTGTTTTCTTTTACTGCTACTGTAGATACCGCAAAAAATAATACTACAGGAATAATCATCATTAAGAACGGAGAAACTGGATTGTTGAACTTTTTCATGTCTGTTGTTTTTGTTTGATGATTCAAATATGAAACTAAAATTATTGCTGCTAAAAAGTATTAGACCAATGGTATATTTGTCAAGACGAAACCACATAAACCGGCATTCATCTGTTTTTTAATTTATTTTGGGCGTTGGTAGATAAAAACAAGGCGTTGGTAGAAAGTGATTTTATTTAAAAATTCTTTAACTACTTTTAAATAATGAGCAGGTTTAAAAAATTCTTACTCCATACCATGGTATGGCTCTTTTTAATAACGATTTTCACTTTTGTGTCTACCGGTGGTTTTGAAGCTAGTAATGGAGTTTACATTCTATTTGTTGGCTTATCGCTATTAAATATCTGTATTTTTTATGCTAACCTTTCTTTGCTAATTCCCTATACGTTAGATATCAGGAAGTTTTTTTTATGGATTTTAGGTTGTGCTGCCATTATGATAGCATTTTTGGCTATTAAGTACGGTTTCTCTTTCTATATCTATAAAATAAGCGGACTAAAAATGTTGTTTAGAGCTAAGGAAATGTTGATTAGAGACCCTACCGAGCTATTATTTACCACTTTTATTACTAATGGTTTCTTTATTTTTTTAAGTACTGTGTACAAGTTTACGGTAGATTGGTTTTTTAACGAAAAAGAAAAAACCGAGCTTGAGAGGCAAAGCCTAACCGCCGAATTAGCATTTTTAAAATCGCAGATTAACCCTCACTTTCTGTTTAACTCTTTAAATAATATCTATTCTTTAGCCTATCAAAAATCAGAATCTACGCCAGATGCTATTTTAAAATTATCAGAAATAATGCGTTACATGCTTTACGAAAGTAACGACAACCGCGTTTGTTTAGAAAAAGAAATTACTTATTTAAAAAGTTTTATAGATCTGCAAAAATTGCGTTTTAAGGGCAATGCGCATGTTATTTTAGAAGTAGAAGGGCAAATTGCCAATCAAACAATTGTGCCTTTAATTTTAATTTCCTTTGTAGAAAATGCTTTTAAACATGGTTTAGCAACCGATAAGGAAAATCCAATTCACATTAATATTTCGGTGTTTGAAGATAATATGCTTTTTACCATCAAAAATAAAAAGAGCAATAATTTGCAAAAAGACCAAACGGGTGGTATAGGTATGATCAATGTTGTACGTAGATTAGATTTAACCTACCCCGATAAATATAAACTATCGGTAGAAAACAAGGAAAACGAATATTTTTCTGAATTATATTTAAATTTATAGCATGATCAAATGCCTAATTGTAGACGACGAACCCCTAGCTATAGATATTATAGAGGATTATATCAGTAAAATTCCGTTTTTAACGCTGTACAAGAGCTTTCAAAACCCCATAGAAGCTTTAACGGTGGTACAAGCAGAGCAAATAGATTTGGTTTTTTTAGATGTGCAAATGCCAGAACTAACAGGCATCCAGTTTTTAAAAATAGCTAACGGAAAGTGCAAGGTTATTTTAACTACTGCTTATCCAGATTATGCTTTACAAGGTTACGAGTTAAATGTGGTTGATTACCTGCTAAAGCCTATTGCTTTTGATCGGTTTTACAAGGCTGCTCAAAAAGCACAAGATTTATTAACCAATAACACTAATATTGCTCCTGCTGTTCCTCACGAGCAAATTACTCAGCAAGTAAACACTTTTGTAAACGATTTCATTTTTGTAAAAACCGAGTATAAAATTCAGAAAATTTACCTAGACGATATTTTGTTTATTGAAGGATTAAAAGATTATATTTCTATTTATACCAAAACCGAGCGTATCATTACCCTACAAAGTATGAAGAAAATAGATGACGCCCTTCCCGATCATTTATTTGTACGTGTACATAAATCTTACATTGTGGCTTTAGATAAAATAGAAAGTATAGAGCGTAGTCGTATTACTATAAAAGACAAAATTATCCCAATTGGCGATACCCACCGAGATTATTTCTTTAAAATGATTGAAGATAAAAACGTTTAGTTTTTAGATTGTTAAGATTTGGGTATTTTAATCCTATCGTGTGGACATATATATATGAATTAAATTGATTTTCTCAATAATCAATCTAACATACTAACTTTAAATTAAATTTATCTAGGATTTTAAAAAGCTCATTTTAGCGTTATTAACTTCTTTTCCATTGCTAAAAAGAATGAAACTAAAAAATTAGAAAAGATGTGTCCATACAGTAGGATGATAAATCGGGAGCTGCCCCCAAAAATGGCGAAAGAATGAGGGGTTAAGGAAAGGGGGCACAGGATTCTTGTGCTTTTAAAATGAGTATGAAAAATATTATGGTTAAAGAGGAATTGTATATTGATTACAATGAAAGGCACATTATCCATTTCACAGGGCTTATGCTACATGCTTGCACCAAACTGGGTACATGAAGTGAGAATTGAAAATCCATTTCATTTATAAAGTTCGACATGCCTTTAGGAACATGTCGAACAGCGGATAAAATTAGGAATGACTCAGCAATCAAACATTTCCAAAATCTAATATCTTCTTCCTGCAAATTGCTGTCTTTTTTTACTCCACATCAATCCAATGTATTAACAATTGAAAGTCTTCTTCTTGCTTATTGGCAATCAAAAAGCTCAATTGTTGGATAGTTGGGAAATTAAAATTTGAAAGATCTAATTTGCGCCCTCTAAACTGAGGGTAAAACTCGCTAATTGCTAATTTAATGGTCTCCCATTCTCCAGAAGTGGTAAACTGATGAACATAAGATTCAGATTGTTTAGCTTCGCCTTTCAACCTAAATTCATAGCGCTTTCCATCTCCTTTCACTCTTAAAACAATGAATTTCTTTTCTTTGGATAGCTTTACGGCGGTATTTAATTGCATGGAGGCAAATCCTCCATAGTTTGCTAATGAAACATGACCTGAAAATTGCCCATGCCCCTCTTTCGTGAGCACTAACGAACTTTTGGATCTCCCGCCCATTACACCATCGTTCACAATACGCCATTGTTGGATATTAGATTGAGGTAAAAAAGTATAAATCTTCTCCATATTTGAACTGGTAAATAAGCTTAAAGTTATAAGAGTGAAGATGTATTTCATGGTTTTATATCGATATCTTCTGCTAGCTGTGCTTACAAATATTTACAAAGCCCGCCGCTCTTAATGATCTGGTTTATCAATTACTCAATACCATTTTCTTTGTCTTTGTTTTTTTATTGCAGATAAATATATTAAAACAGTTATTCAAACGCAGGTGTTGGCTGATGCATAATCAATATTTTACTTTTAGCTTATAGCTGATGATACTGTTTTATAAGGATTGAAATTCTAAGTATTTATATTGTTAGATGTATAAGTTGACGGGGTAATGCTTGGCGATGTGGCGGATTTTTAGCACAAAAGTTCAATAGAATTCCTAAAGTTGAACCTTGCACAAATGTTTCATAAAAGCACTTCCGCCGCCATATTGCCAAAGCGATGTTAGTGGTAGTGCGTCTTGTTTTTATTTTATATTATCTTGAATTTCAATAAAAATTGAATATTGTATTTAGACGTTTTGTTAGAAAAAAACAAATACCAATTATTAATAGATTTATTAAAGCTCTAAAAATCCATTTCCGATTTGATAAGTCGTAGTTAATTTCTTTTGAAATCACAACGCACATTCCCATTAAAAGAAACCAAACTGCAAAAAAAAGTGAAATTTCACCTCTTATTAAAGTCGTTACTAAATCGTGAATGAGTCCACAAAAAACAAATGTCAAAACTAAAGAAAATCCAGTTGGAAATATTTTTTTCAACGGTCGAAATACGGTTGTTCCCAAATAATAGCCGAAAATCGGGTTCCAAAAATTCCAAAAAGTTGAAAAATTATTTGCACCAAGCGACCTTTCTACATTATTACGAAGGGAATTAGGGTGTCCCAAAGGAACGCCATTTCTCTTCTTTATATATTCGGATAACTTCATTTAGTGTTATTCTCTTCGGGTTTTAAATCGATTGTTTCTTGGCATTCGTCAAGTTGATGACTTCATTTTGTGTTTTTTTATTAGCTGAGTTTCTGTCGCATAACCGCTAGCGTTACGTTTTGGCGCTTGGCGAAGAAGCGGATTTCGAAGCACTAAACTGTCTGCCAGCACTGAGCTTGATAAAAAGCACAAAGCTTGAATTAAGCACTGAACCCGCTTTTTTGCCAAACGCCTGTTACCTGCTGGCTTTCTGTCCGCTGTTGATTTAGTATCCAAATTCTTCAAAGTTTGCTTTTTCCATTTCTGTCCAACTTGCCCAATATGATTTACCTGTCGAACCTGCACCGTTTGGGTCAATTGCATAAAAGTCAGGTATTACTTCAAAACGTTTTTTCGTTTTAGTTTCAGTTAAGAAATGTGCCAAACATTCTAACATTTTGTCGAAGGAAGAGAAAATAATTTCGCTCAATCCATCCAAGTCGCCACCATATTCGTGGTCATAAACTCTAATAGGAAAATCTTTCTTGTCAGTAATGTCTCTTGTGTCAAATACTAATGGTCCTGCGTCATTCCCTTCGTCTGCAAATGGAATGAGTCCGAGCGGGATAAGTTGTTCTGGGATGTCCCAGTCAAGATTGTCGATTAATTTCTCCAACGGTTTTGTCGGCAAAGAATGTGGAAGTCTTATTATTGAACAGTCACAGTCTGCGAAAAAATATCGTTTATGCCATTCAATAAAGTTGTCTGGAAATGTGGCTTTAAATTTTGCTTCTACTTTTTTATAATCGTCAATAGTCAAAGTCCCTGGAATAAGTTTCCATTCATACCAACCGTCTTTGTCAACCGCTGATTGCATTATTTCTTTCGGAACCTCGTCAGTATAAACAGACTTCATTCCGGTTGTCCAAAATGCTTTGAAAAATTGTTCGATTCTGTCGGTCATTGCTGTTGTCTTTTAAGCTTGCAGGTAACTTATAAATATATCCAATAATACAGAAAAAACAGTATTCTTTATTTTATCAAATTAGCCTTAAAACCAATTTAAACAGCTATTATTCATATTCATCCGTTTATATACGGATATAAATGTTTATCACCCGATTAATTTTCTGGCTTGTTTTCACCTTTGTATCGTCGGTTAGCCATGGTGGTTAGCTGTTCGTTAATCAAGTATTTACAATTTAATTTTTAAGAACATGAACAATTTAAGAAACAGTGTACGTTTAATCGGGTTTTTAGGTGCAGCTCCAGAAGTAAAAGAAATTTCTAAAACCATGAAAGTTGCTAAATTTAGTGTAGCCACCAATTATACTTACAAAAACGAAAAAGGCGAGCGAGTAGAAGAAACACATTGGCATCAAATAGCTGTATGGAACAAACAAGCAGATATTGCCTCCCAAATTTTAACCAAAGGTAGCGAAGTGGCTATAGAAGGTAGGTTAGTGAATAAAAGCTATAACGACAAGGATGGTAATAAGAAGTATATTACTGAAATCATCGTAAATGAGTTTGCCGTTTTGGGTAAAAAGTAAACAACCAAATTAGATGAATTAAAGAGGCGGTCTCAAATAGTGAATGTAAAAATTTGATTTTGAGACTGCTTCTTTTTTTATTAAACATACCTTAATCTTGCGGATCCGTTTGATAAGTCATAAGCCTTAATCGAATTCATTTATTGATGGAATTTATATGTTTGCTTAGCTCTTGTTGGTTATTTTTTCATTGAGGCAAAAAAACATTATTAAAATTTACAACGCAGAAATTTGTTTTGGCTTTTGCCAAAACTCGCTCATTGCCGCAGAGGGCTAGTCACTTTTTTTCCGCAAAAAAGTAACCAAAACCCGAGCTTTGCGAACACATGAGTGCCTTTAAAAATAAAAACACCGAATAAACTCTCCGCTACGTTTGTTGCTACCAAGTTTCTGCTTTTAATTCCTATAGTGCTAATCGCAACAAACAAGGCGGAATGACCGGTTAAGGGTTGTTTGTACTTTTGTTGAATAGGCTATCAAATTTTCTTAAATCAGAAGAGAAATCTTGAAGAGCCATTCAATAGGACGGCCTAGCAGATGTAAGCAGCAGAAAGCCATGATTATTCCTTGCAATTAATATTGATTAATGCATTTCCAAGGATGAATGCAGCCTTTGGGCAATGGCTTGTGGATTGGCGGCCTCATTCATCCGCTATCAGAATAATCGTGAGGTTTATGCAATTACAGATGCAAGCCTTGATCTTTTCGTTCTTTTGCATCAAGGCAAAAGGACATTACTAATTTATTCTCAAAGACTTTTTATTGGTTTTTATGTAAACTTTGTTTTGTTTTAACGAAGTTAAAACCTGCTCATTGCCGCAGAGGGCTAGTCACTTTTTTTCCGCAAAAAAGTAACCAAAACCCGAGCTTTGCGAACACATGAGTGCCTTTAAAAATAAAAACACCGAATAAACTCTCCGCTGCGTTTGTTGCTACAAAGCAAGTGCTAGATGTTCTTCATCCAAATCGCAACAAATAAGGCGGATTGGTCGGTTAAGGGTTGTTTGTGCTTTTGCTGTTTGGCTATAAAAAATGTTTGTTTAATCATCCAATTTGCAGAGCTGTTTGATTGGACGGCCTAGCAGATGTAAGCAGCAGAAAGCCATGATTATTCCTTGCAATTACTATTGATTAATGCATTAACAAGGATGAATGCAACCTTTGGCAATGGCTTGTGGATTGGCGGCCTCATTCATCCGCTATCAGAATAATCGTGAGGTTTATGCAATTACAGATGCAAGCCTTGAATTATTCATTTTTTTTCTAGTGTTTTTAATAGGAATTCATGTGTTCGCTTCGCTCGGGTTTTCGTTCTTTTGTTTCAAGACAAAAGAACAGAATAGTAATTATACAGTAGCTTAATTAAGTGCTTGTAGAAATTTGTTTTGGCTTTTGCCAAAACTCGCTCATTGCCGCGATAGGCTAGTCACTTTTTTCCGCAAAAAGTAACCCAAACCCGAGCGGAGCGAACACATGAGTGCCTTTAAAATAAAAACACCGAATAAACTCTCCGCTGCGTTTGTTGCTACAAAGCAAGTGCTAAATGTTCTTCATCCAAATCGCAACAAACAAGGCGGAATGATCTGTTAAGGGTTGTTTGTGCTTTTGCTGAGTGGGCTACTTTGCAGAGCCATTTGATAGGACAGCCTAGCAGGTGTAGGCAGCAGAAAGCCATGATTATTCCTTGCAAAAAGAACTTCCTTAGCTAACAACAAAGTTAATACCCAGCCAATAGGCCTAATGCAGGGATAAAATTATAGGCGGCATGCATGATGATTGATTTGCTAACACCAAAGCGCATTCTTACATACCCTAATATAAAACCGACAAATGTTTGCGGTAAAACCAATAACAAAACCGAAAAACCAAATTTAAAGGGGTTATTATAGTTGCTAATATGTACTAAACCAAAAATAATAGCAGTAAAATAAAAATGGTACTTAAAATAGACATTAACAAAGCGTGTTCTTTTAGTTTTACTTTCCCATAACCATAAAAAAACAACTACAGCAATGGATAAAACAGCAAAGACTGAAATGCCTAAAGTAAATCCGGTAAACAGCTTATTGAGAAAAAAAACACTTAAACCTGCATAAAATATGACTGCTAAACTGTAGGATTTAAGTTGTAATCTAAAAATAAGTTCCTCTACTACAGGGGCAACAATAACTACACTACCAAAAAGAAGTAATTTTCTTTCTTTTAAATCGAAAAGGTCAAACTCGGGGAGTTTTTTAATGATTTGGAAATGTTCTAATGTAGTAGTAAACAAAGTAGCAGCAAAAGCAAAGCCCAAACATATAATTACTAAAGGGAAAAGTTGATTGTAAAACACCGCCGAAGGCTCATTTTTTCGAAATGGATTGGGGTGTTTTACGTAATTGATAAATTCTCGAAACTCGTTTTGCATTATCTAAAGGCACAATCTACAGCATGATCATTCACCATGCCTACGGCTTGCATGTAAGCATAACAAATGGTGCTGCCAAAAAATTTGAATCCTCTTTTTTTCATGTCTTTGGCAATAGCGTCTGATATTGGTGATGTTGCTACTGTACTGCGACTATCAACAATGTGATTTAAAATTGGTTTGCCATTAGGCATAAAAGAATATAGATATTGATAAAACGAACCAAACTCTTGCTGTATTTTTAAAAACAATTGAGCGCTTTTTATGGCGTAGTTCACTTTAAGACGGTTGCGGATAATTCCTGAGTCTTGCAAAATGCGTTCGGCATCTTGCGGAGAAAAAGCAGCAACTTTTTCCGCTTCAAAATTGGCAAACAGCCGACGGTAATTTTCTCTTTTTCTGAGGATGGTTATCCAACTTAAACCGGCTTGTGCGGCTTCTAAAATTAAAAACTCAAAGAGGATTTGCTCTTCTTTAACTGCTTTTCCCCATTCTTGGTCATGGTATTGGATGTAAAGCTCGTCGTTAGCACACCAATGGCATCTTTTTAGATCATCTGTCATTAATTATTGGGCTAAAATAAGTTTTAGTTCAGGCTCGGTAACGGTTAATAATTTTACAGCAGGCAGGCGTTTGGTCATTTCTTTCCAATTGGCGTCGGCTGTGAAAATCTTTTTAAACATGGGTAAAGCTTTGGCTACTTCTTTGTTGTTTGCAAGGGTTACTGCTGTCCAATATTGCATTTCTAAGTTATTTGGAAACATTTTCATGGCTTGGCCATATAACTTCATAGCGTTTGGCATGTCGTTAATTTCTACGGCTAAATCACCTTGGTTCATGTATTGATAGGCTTCCTGAACTTTAAGCAATCTTTCTAATTCTTGTAATGGATTGGCGGAGTCGTCTACCCTAATGTCTATGGTACGTTCGTTCCAAGGTTCGTTGTTAGATTTTGCTGGTACCACTAAAATAGCAGCACTTTGTTTCCCTCTAATGTCTCCGCCTACAGCTTGTGCAGCATTTAATGCTAACATTACTCGCTGTGAAATGGGTTTGCCTGCGCTCGATTCAAAAGCTTTAGACATGGCCGTCGGAACTTTATCGCTCAACATCATGTTAGCTTGTACCGAATATTGATTTCCTTTAATATGCCCAGCAAATTGAACGCACATTTTACCGGTATGAACGGCAACATTACCTTTATTATCTACAATAGCTACTTGCCTTACGTCTATTCCAGCATCATCACTTAATAAAATATCTAAAGCTTCTTGTGCTGTTTTACCAGCTTTTAATAAGGCTAAACCGCGAATACCAAAAGATTTATTGGTAAAAGATTGGGTAGCTACGGCTCCAACGCCTGCCTCGGCCCAAGAAACAGAAGTACCCACAGAAAACCAATGGCTTTGTACACCTACAGCCATTTCGCCTGTGATGGTGTCTCTTGCTACAATAGAAAAGGTATGTGCTAAAGGCTCGTTTGCTTTATACTGAGCAAATGTTGTTAAGGATATAAAGAATGATAAAAAGAGTAGTAATTTTTTCATGCAACAAGATAGGAATTTACTATTAATCTATATAGATGTAATGGTGAGGATTTATAAACTTTTGTCTTCCATATTTAGCTAAGGAGATTGGCTAAACTATTGCCGTTTAAAGTCATGCTGTCGCTAGCTAGCGAATCAGCATCACATTAAAGTTGGTTTGGTCATGTCGAGGCTACGAGACATCACACATATAAGCTATTCCGAATACAACACAAACCTATAAGTGAGATGTCTCACCGCAAAAGGAGCGGTTCGACAGGACGAAATGGGCACTCTTTTAATCCAAGAAAACACATAAAAAAATCATAAAAGAAAGCTTTGTACTAGGATACCCAAAACTATCCTCAACAAAAAAAGGGTTTTCATTTTAAATAATGAAAACCCTTTTTTGTGAAGTTTTAAGCCTTATTTAAAAGCCTCAATAGCCTTATATATTCTAAAAATAGTTTCTTCTTTACCAATTTGCGTAGCAATATCAAATACTTGAGGGCCAAATTTTTGCCCTACCAGCATAATTCTAAATGGCAACATCAACTCTCCAATTTTAATTCCTTTTTGTAAAGCCGTTTCTTTGAAATGATTTTCTAATAATGCACTTTCGAAGATTTCTAGCTGTTGCAAATCATCGGCGAAAGCCATAAAAAATGTTTCCTTTTCTGGTGTCCACTTAGGTTTTACCGCATCTATATCGTAATTGGTGGGCGCATTAAAAAAGAAGGATGCTTGCTGCACAAAATCACTTAGTAAAACACAACGTTCTTTTACCATATCTATCACAGTAAGCATTTGTTGATCATCAATACCTTCAACTCCGGCTTGGTTTAAAACCTTTTTTACGTCGGGCAATAAACGTTCGTCAGTGCTCAATTTAATCCACTCGGCATTATACCACTTGGCCTTTTCATAATCAAACTTGGCGCCTCCTTTATGTATTCTATCAAATGAAAAACTATGTATTAAGTCTTGCATAGAGAAGATTTCTTGCTCGGTACCATCGTTCCAGCCTAGCATGGCCAAAAAGTTAATAAAACCTTCGGGTAAGAAGCCAACATCTAAAAATCCATCGGCTTTTTTTCCACTTACAGGGTCAACCCAATTAATTGGATAAACCGGGAAACCAAACTTTTCGCCATCGCGTTTACTCAATTTTCCGTTGCCGTTAGGTTTTAGAATTAAAGGTAAATGAGCCCATTGTGGCATCTCATTTTCCCATCCCAAATATTTCCAAAGTGCAATATGGATAGGTGCAGATGGCAACCACTCTTCGCCTCTAAAGGCATGAGATATTTTCATCAAATAATCATCAACCACCACCGCTAAGTGGTAAGTAGGCATACCATCGGCTTTTAAAAGTACTTTATCATCAACATCATTAGAACTAAAAGTTACATCGCCTCTTATCATATCGGTAAAATGGATATGCTCGTCTTTAGGCATTTTAATCCTAATTACATGGGGCGTACCTTCTTTGATTAAGCTTTCGGCAGCTTCATGCGGAATAGTTAGCGAGTTTCTTAATTGTTTACGAGTGTTTTGATCGTACCTAAAGTTTTCTATTACTTGACGCTTACATTCTAACTCTTCGGCGGTATCAAAAGCGTAATAGGCATAGCCATCTTTAACCAATTGCTCGGCATATTGGCGGTACATGGCTTTTCTTTCGCTTTGGCGATATGGGCCATATTCGCCACCGGCTCTTGTACCTTCATCAGCGGTTATTCCGCACCACTCTAAGCAATTGTAAATATAATCTTCCGCACCTTCTACAAACCTAGTTTGATCTGTATCTTCTATCCTTAAAATAAATTTACCATTGTTTTGCTTTGCAAATAGGTAATTAAACAATATGGTTCTTACACCGCCTATGTGTAAACCACCAGTTGGACTAGGGGCAAATCTTACTCTTACGTTACTTTCCATGCGATTACATTTAATAGTAAATGACAAGAAATAACCATGCCATTGTGCTACAAAGGTAAGGTTTATGTTTATTGATAGGTTAAGGTAGTTTTAAATTATGATTTGATGATGATGGTTTTGAAGTCAGATTGTTTTTTGGTGGGTGTTTAAACTCGGAAAAATTAAACCTTTTGGATATGTATTTACTTCTTTAAAACCCCTAAACCAGCGTCATCACTTAAAACGTATTTTCCGTTTACAAATTTTGGCGTTTGAAAAGGATTATTTGCGGTTAAAAACGGTCCGTCTAAATCGACCCAATCGCACAAAGGAGCCAAAGCCGCACCCGCTAAAGTAGCCACACTGGTTTCGCTCATGCAACCTATTAAAACTTTCAAATCGTTTTGCTTAGCCGCCTTAATCATCTCGGTAGCTTCGTACATGCCAGCAGATTTCATCAATTTAATATTAATGCCATGGTAAACACCTTTGGCTTTTGCTACATCGGCTAAGCGTTGAACAGCCTCATCGCCCACGGTTGGAATTGGGCTGCGTTCAGTTAGCCAAGCATTGCCATCAACATCTTCCTTAGGCATGGGTTGCTCTATCAATAAAACACCTTGTTCGCTAAGCCAGTGTACCATTTCTAATCCTTGGTGTTTGTCTGTCCAGCCTTGATTTGCATCTACATAAAGTGGTAAATTTGTAACTTCTCTAATGGTTTTTATCAATAATTTATCGGTATCTCTACCCAATTTAATTTTCAGCAGTTTAAAATCATCGGCTAAAGCATCATTCACTTTTTTAATAATCACTTCGGGTGTATCTATACCAATAGTAAAAGTGGTAGGTGGCATTAAATCTTTATTTGCACCAAAAAGTTGATAACAAGGTTTGTTTAAAATTTTACCTGTTAAATCATGTAAAGCAATATCAATCGCGGCTTTTATGGCAGGCAATCCACTTTCTATGTTATCTAAATAAGCTAAAATCTCTTCCATATTAAAAGGGAAAGAAAAGGCAGATAAATCTACTTCATTTAGAAATTGAATTGCTGTTTCTACACTCTCGCCCATATAAGGCACCATAGAAGCTTCTCCTAAGCCGGTAAAACCTTGATAATGAATTTCTAAAAGTATAATAGGTGTTGATGTTCTGGAAAATTTGGCAATGGTAAAAGGATATTTTAGTGCTAACTGATAGGCTTTGTATGTGATTCTCATGGTACTGACTAAATATTATTTACCTTTGATTGTTATTTTAAATTTCAAATGTGTTGCACAAAATTGCACTATTTATTAAATTTAATTAACTAATATTAAAATTAAAGCGTGTTTGTAAAAATGATGAAGCATAATGTTAAACTTTTAGTGTTAATAATAGGATTTATTACACTAGTAATTGCGTCTTGTAGCAGTGGAAAAAATGCCTTAGAAAATGGCGATTATGATAAAGCCGTAATTACTGCCATTAGCAGATTAAAAAGCAATCCGAATAAACAAAAAGCAGTTTATACACTACAAAAAGGATACGACTATGCTTTAAACAGACATTTAGACCGTATTGGAGAGATTAAACTTACCAATGATATTTTTAAATGGGAGCGAATTATTACCGAGTATGAACAAATCAACTATTTAGCTAACGCCATCAGAGATTGTCCTGCTTGTTTAGAGGCGGTACCCAATACAGAAAAATATATATCAGAGCTTAGTGATGCCAAATTTACCGCTGCCGAAGCTAGATACAATAATGGTTTAAACTTGCTTAAGCAAAAGAATAGGGTAGCTGCCAAGCAAGCTTATTTTGATTTTGAAACAGCAGATAGATTATTTCCTGCTTATAAGAATGTACAAGCTATGTTAGATAGCGCCTACTTTGCCGCAGTATTAAGGGTTGTGGTAGAGCCTGTACAGGTTAACTCTAGGTTTTTTAAATTGAGTAACGAGTATTTTCAAAATAAGATTTACGAGTTTATGAAAACCTACGAGACCAGAAGTTTTGTGCAGTTTTTTACGCCAAACCAAGCTTCTAATTCTAACTTAAGATTTGACCATGTAATTACTTTGAGTTTTGATGATTTTGTAGTAGGGCAAACTTATATTAAAGAAAGAATTGAAGACATTAAACGAGATAGCATCAAAACTGGAGAAACTAGGGATTCTTTAAAAAGACCAATTTATACAACCGCTAAAGGAAAGCTAACTACGTTTGAGAAAAGTATTACCTCTACCGGTTTATTAGATTTTCAGATTAAAGACATGAACGGCGTAGTGATTACACAAGAGAAAATGCCTGGAACTTTTGTATGGCTAGATACTTGGGGAAATTTCCGTGGTGATGAAAGAGCCTTAACAGAACAAGATAAAGCCTTATTGAATAGAAGAGAAAGTATTCCTCCACCACCACAAGACTTATTTATAGAATTTACTAAACCTATCTACAGCCAATTAATTAGCAAGGTTAGAAATTTTTACAGTCGATATTGATTTTTAAAAATGTCACATAGCCATTGAAAGTAAAAAGTCCAAGTGTAATACTTGGACTTTTTTGTTCTTAATTGAATTAATCTTGCTGGTTTACACCCAAAATACGCAAGCAATACTAAAGCGAGATTGACTCTTGATAAGTATTTCCAAAACCATCTGTTGCTTTAACCATTAACGATTTTGTATGCTCTGGTAATTGAATGAAAAATAAATGGTCGGTTAAGTTGGGCTCTACCCATCCTCTTATGGCTGGTAATTTTTTCCCAAGCATGGTGTCTTTGGCCAATGGATCTAAGGCTGTTTTTTGTACGGGGGCAGCAATGGCTTTACCATCTGCAAAACAATCTATTTTCCAGTTTTTATCATAATTCCAAATGTTTACAGCGGCTTCTGTCGGGAAATCTGATTGCATTCCCGGGGGATAAATTCTCATTTGATGATTTTTGTCTTTTCCAATTGCTTTATAATACCATGCTATTTTATCGCCATCAACCTCATAAACTCCATAGCCGTTTGGTGTACCATCTCCGCAAATATTACCTGTCCACCATGCGCCACAAACTGTACCATGCACATGTTCTATAATGTTTTTATTGATGATTACTTCATTAAAATGGGTGTGTCCACTCATGATATGTACTTGAAAACCTTGTAACATATTGTACAACCGCTGACGATTAGTTACCGTACCGCCCATTTCTTCGGCTACTTTATTTCGCTTATGCTGATTGGTATAAGTTGGAATGTGTAAGCTTACCACTATAGTAGCGCCTGCTTTAACATACTTTAAATCTTGTTCTAACCAATTTAATTGATCTTCTGTGATGTAACCTATGTATTTTTTATCTACACCTACAAAAAATACATCGTCTAAAACAACATAATGAACTTTACCTCGATTATAAGAGTAATAAGTAGGTCCAAAATGGCTTTCGAATGTTTTGGTAGAACCTTCATCAGACCGAGTATCTAAATCCATATCATGATTGCCAATTACATTGAAAAATGGTAATCCCGAGACCGATATTGCCTTTTTATAATCTGGGAAAAGATTAAAGTTATCCCAAACTAAATCGCCACAACCTATGCCATGCAAATAGTTTGCTGGATAATTTGTAGTTAAAACTTTTAAATCTGGAGCAGCATTTTGTAATAATAAATCGGCATCTCTTTGATTTTGTATTTGAGTATCGGCCCAAACCACAAAGCCATGTTTTTCATCATTTGATGTTAATTTTTCTAATGTAAAATCGGTTTGGTGATTTTCTGAATTAAAATTGATTACCCCATAAAACTGGGCTATACTGTTTTGATGAGGTATTTTATAACCCGATGGTATTGCAAAATGTATAAAACGGGCTTTAGGATTTGCGTAAAAACTATAAAACCCATTATCATCAGTAAGTACAACTAAATGACCATCTGTAACCGTAACATTGGCCAGTCCTTTTCCTGCAGCTTTAATAAATCCGGTTAATTTAGTTTGCTTAAGTAAACTTTTACTGCCTTTGGCATTTGCACCCAATATTGGAGTTGCGGCTAGCGTTAAGCCTAATACACCAATGTTTCTAATAAAATCTCTTCTAATCATCACTTAAAATTTATTTCTCCCACCAAAGTTTAGTATTGATGTCGTCTCCGCCCATATTCTCTACCGCTTTTAAATAGTTATCTCTGTTATTTGATGAGACTGTTGTTGGGAACCTGAATCTAACCGGTACAATCTGATTATTTAACATCCCAGCATTTTTAGGTAAAACAGGTAATCCTGTTCTTCTATATTCAAACCATTGTTGGTAATCTGTAAAGAATAAAGCATAATATTTTTGTAGCATAATGCGCTCTAAAGTTCCGTTATATGCTGTTGAGGCAGATGTTGTTGCGTTAGTAAAATAATCGACAGGTAAAACAGCGCCCCATTGTTCTATTGCTGCCCTTACTCCTTTTTCGTAGGCTAGTTTTGCATCGGCAGTAATGATACCTTTTTGAGCTAATTCTGCTCTGATAAATTCAACCTCGGCATAAGGCATAATCAAACAAATCATAGGTGCAGTAGCTAAAGCCACATTAAAGTTTGATGGCTGAAAATTTGGAGCAGGGGCGTTAGGCGAGTACCCGCTTGGTATACCTTGATAAGTGTTTGTAGATGCTCCGGCAATTGTTCTAGAAAAAGAATTCCATCTGGCTCTTCTTGGGTCGTTAAAGGCGTTTAAATTATCTAAGAAAAAACCTCCAGTTGCTCTAAAAGTTGTAAAATCTATGGCTCTTCCCCACGGAGAAACAGTAGGGGTAATTCCGTTCAATTTTAAAACAGCACCATCATTTAAGGTTGTAAATATTGGGTTTGCAGTAGGGTTATTAAATATATCTGCCATTTTTGCAAAAGAAGCCATTTCGGTTCTTTTAGAAACGCGTAAAAGTAAACGTAACCTTAAAGAGTTTGTGAATTTTCTCCAAGCTGTGATGTTGTTTGCATACAATATATCTGTAGCATAAATCATAGGTTTATTTACATCATATAAAGTATTTGCTCGCTCTAAATCGGCTAAAATTTTAGTATAAACCTCTTGCTGAGTATTGAATTTAGGTTTAAAAATACCTTCTTCGCCTCTTGATGCTTCTACCATTGGGATATCGCCAAAACAATCGGTTAAATTGGAGTAAATCCATGCATTTAATGTTAAAGCAATAGCTTGATAATTTACATCATTTGCCTTTTCAGATGCAGATAACATTTCTTTTACGTTACTTAATAAACGATAATAATTATTCCAAGTAGAATTGCCTGCACTTTCTGCAATATCATATCTGTGAACGCCACCTGCTACACTTGGGTAAGGCAATGCCACCTGCATAATATCAAAAGTAAAACCATCAGCTCTTAAGGTGTTAAAACTAGCTGTACTATAAATTACGGGGTTTAACAAAGAGCCAGGAGATATTTGGCTTATCCTATTAGGATCTGTGTTAATTTCTTCGAAATTTTTTGTGCAAGAAAAGTTGATTAAACAAAGCGAAAAAAGTGCGCTTAATATATATTTTTTAGAAATCATGATTTTATAATTTAATGGTAAGGTTTAAACCGAAAGTTCTTTGAGAAGGTAATTGTCCCATTTCTATTCCTGGAAGTAATGTAGAGCCGTTTAAAGCAGCGGTTTCTGGATCAAACATTGGGAAATTTGTTATCATGGCTAAATCTCTACCATAAACCCCAAAAGTTATTTGGTTAAGCTTCATTTTAGAAAGTATTGCTTTAGGTAGGCTATACTCAAACCTAACCTCACGTAATTTCACAAAAGAAGCATCAAAACTATTAGATTCTACGTTTGCTCTTCTATAAAAATCTCCATAGTATGATGCTGGAGAAAGCTTTGTAGTGTTTGGACTGTACGTTCCGTCAGTATTTAAAACAACTCCTTGTCCAATTACAAATCCTTCTTCTCTACCTGGCAAAGTGCTTTTAAGTTTTCCTTGTTCGGCCATTTTATGGTGGGTTTGAGAATAAACCATACCACCATACTGTCCATCAATTAAGAAATTGAATCGGAAGCTTTTGTAAGAAAATTCGTTGCTAATTCCGCCTCGCCAATCTGCATAAGCATTACCTATGTATTGTATTTCTGGTCCACGAGCGGTAGTTCCGTTAGCATTAAAAACTATTTGCCCATTTGGCGAGCGAACAAAGCCAAAGCCATAAATATCGCCAGTTGTACCGCCTACTCTTGCTTGTATGGTTGCATTACCGCCATAGCCAATATCTTGTCTATCGCCAATGCCATCGGCTAATTCTAAAACTCTGTTTTGGTTTTTTGCCCAATTAATGGTTGTATTCCATCTAAAGAATTTGGTTTTTATTGGATTAGCGTTGATAGAAACCTCTATACCTACGTTTCTAACTTTTCCGGCATTTAAAATTGCACTACTAAACCCAGTCGAAAAATCTAACGGAACTCTTAAAATTTGGTCTTTTGTAAAGTTTCTGTAGTAAGAAATATCAGATCCTAATCTGCCATCGAACAAACTAAAGTTAAAACCACCTTCGTAACTGGTTGTAATTTCTGGTCTAAAATCTATATTAAATAAAGTTGTTGGTGTTGAAGCCGAACCAGAAAATTCGCTTTGTCCGTAATATTTCCTTGTTAAATAAGGCTCAGTATCATTACCTACCTGACTTACGGAAAGCCTTAACTTTGCAAATGAAATTTTCTTTGGAAGTTTAAAAATATCTGTTAAAATAAAACTGGTGTTAACCGATGGATAAAAGAAGCTAAAATTTTGTTGAGGTAAAGTACTGCTCCAATCGTTACGAGCAGTAATATCAACAAATACTTTTTCTTTGAAAGATAAAGCGGCTAAACCATAAACACTATTCACCGTTTTGTTAGTATTGTTTACAGTTAAAACAGGAGTGCTAATTCCGTTACTTAGCTTAAACTCGCCTGGGATAATTAAACCAACTGTAGAACCAACAGAGGATGTTGTTCTTCGCTTTAAAATATTACCACCTAATGCAGTATTAAATTTAAATACATTGTTGATATCTGTTTTAAAACTTAATAAAGCATCAGAATTTAGCTCGTAATAAGTGAGGTTTTGCTGACGATAATAACCTCGCTGGTAATTTGAAGTGCTAAAAGGTCGCTCGGTGCCTCTATCTTCTGTATTCATATCCAAACCAGATCTAATCATTAAATTTAGCTTTGGATTAATTTCATAAGTTGCAGAAATATTTCCTACGGTTTTATCATTATTTACCGAGTTGATCATATCCTCTGCTATTATAAATGGATTATCAATAAACTGACTAAAAGGCTGTAATTGATCTACATTTTCTTGACCAAGACTCCACTTGGCTCTATACCAATTTAAATCAACACTAGGGTTTTGAAATATCATGAAATAAGAGATAGACTGATTATTATACCCTGTTCCTGGTAAGTTATCGCTCTTTTTATTGGTATAATTTATTTTAGAGTTTAATTTTAATTTATCGGAAATGGCATAGTTTAAGCTTAAAGCAGCAGTTAATCTGTTAAAACCAGTGTTAGGCATTATCCACTCGTTATTGGTTTGAGTAATAGATGCTCTAGCAGAACTCTTATCGTTTCCTCCCTCTAAAGCTACACTATTTGTTGTGGTATAACCTGTTCTAAAAAAACCAGTTACGTTATCTCTATAAGGCACCCAAGGTAAGCGCTCTGCTGATTGAGCTTGCGTTACGGGATCGAACTGAAAATATTTTTGACCATTAAATTTAGGACCAAATGCACTACTAGTTCCGCCTGTGCTAGCGCCATCTGCGGATGCTCCGTAAGAGTAATACAATTCACTTGCTGGTCTAATTGCTGTACCTGTTCCTTGTCCGTACTCGTACTGAAAATCAGGCCATCTTAATACATCGTTAAAACTAGTATTAGAATTTACAGTAATACCAAGTCCTTTAGTTTTTCTAGCGCCAGATTTTGTGGTAATCATTAAAGCTCCGTTTGCGGCTCTACTTCCGTAAAGCGCTGCAGCTCCTGCTCCTTTTAATACAGTAATGCTTTCTATATCATCGGGGTTTAAATCTGCTATTCCATTACCAAAATCTACCGGAATATCTCCACCAGAACCAGCAGCATAAGCATTATCTGTTCCGGCAGAAACTAAACCTCCGCCAACAGGAATACCATCAATTACAACCAATGCCTGGTTACCATCCGGATTTAACGAGTTTATTCCTCTTAAAACAATTCTGGTAGAATTTAACGGGCCCGAACCCGCTGATAACAAACTCAATCCAGCTACTTTTCCAGATAAAGCACTTGCCCAGTTATTAGAACGAGAATCATTTAATTGTTCTGATGATACTGTTTGAGTGGCGTAACCTAAAGATTTCTGATCTCTTTTAATGTTCAATGCAGTAACAACAACTTCATCAATTTTACCTATATCTTCTTGTAAAATAATTTTAAGGTTCTGGATAGGAGAATATTTGACTTGCTGATTTTTAAATCCTAAGAACCTAAATTCTATAATATCTCCAGCAACTACTTTTGGAGCACTTAAATTAAATTTACCATCAATATCTGTAGAGGTAAAAATTTTATTTACAGATACACTTACACCAGGTAAGGGAACGCCAGCTTGATCTGTTACTATACCTTTAATAACAACTTGCTGACTGAAGCTTATTTTAAAGAAAAAAAGAAGCGTAAGCAGCAGAAAAAACTTTTTTGATTGGAGTATTTGTTTGCTCATTTTATGGGAGTATTATTTTTGGCTAAAATATCCTCCCAAGATTATGCTAAAACTACTTGCCTATTATTAATAAGTTAAAATTTAGGCAACAACATTAATAAATTGTTGCTTATTTTCCATAAACATTACGTTTGTTACAAAAAATTAACATTAAATTTTTGTAATAAATTTTGGTTTAGAGCGCTTTTGGTCTTATAAAAGAAGTAGATTTAAAAGAAACATTGGATTAAATAATCTTTTTAAGCAATTAACAATCATAGATTTGTATCATTTAAAAAGTTGTAAATGAAAAAGGCTGCATTATTTAAATAAGCAGCCTTTAGAATCTCTATTTAAAATCAATTATTTCACTTCAAACTTAACTTTTAAATCAGCAATTTTAACTTCGAAATCACCTGGTTCTAAAACAGTTTGATTGGCGTAATTAACAAAAGAAAGTTCACTTTTACCTAGTTTAAATGTGACAGTTTTTGTCTCTTTAGGTTTTAAGCTAATTTTTTGGAAACCTTTTAAGCGTTTAACATCTGGAGTTGTACTTGCATAAATATCGCTTAGGTATAAATCTACCACTTCTTTACCTTCTCTATTGCCACTATTGGTTACATCTACAGTTACAGTTAATTCGTCATTTTGTGAAATTTCTGCTGCGCTTAACTTTAAATTACTGTATTTAAAAGTAGTATAACTTAAGCCAAAACCAAACTCATATTGTGGGTTATAATCAGCATCGTAATTATAAACACCTGCTACCACACTACGACTCTCTGATGGTTTATGGTTATAATTAACCAATGAATTTGGAAACTTAGGGTAGTTAAACGGTAACTTACCTGATGGATTAACATCGCCATATACAACATCGGCTAAAGCATCTCCACCAAAATTACCTGGTAAGTAAGACATTAAAATAGCAGGTATGGCGGTTTCAAACTTGCTGATGATACGTGGCCTGCCTTCGTTTAAAATTAAAACTACTGGTTTACCTGTTGCTGCCAATTTTTGTGCAAAAGCGGTTTGCATATCCGATAAATATAAGTCGCTTAAATTACCCGGAGTTTCTGTGTAAGAGTTTTCTCCTAAGCAAAGAATAATTACTTCTGCATTTTTGGCAGCTGCAATAGCTTCGTCCATTTTATCGGCATATTCTTCAAAATATTTACCATCCATTTTATAGCTAATGCCAGGAATAAATTGCGCATTTGCTCCCACTTTATTTTGTATGGCTTTTACGATGGTATTATATTTATCTGCAAATTCTGTAACTTTTTCGCCTTGCCAAGAGTAGCTCCAGCCACCATTTAAGGTACGCATAGAATTAGCATTTGGACCGGTAATTAAAACCTTACAATCTTTCTTTAATGGAAGGATATTGCTGGTGTTTTTTAGTAAGGTAATAGATTCTGCGGCCGTTTGGTAAGCTGCTTGTTCAAATTCTTTACTACCAAATTTTGGGTAATCTTTAAAATTAGTAACTGGAGTTTCAAACAAACCTAATTTATATTTTAAGGTTAAAATGCGGGTTACAGCTTCGTCTATACGGCTTTGTTTTACTTTTCCTTCTTTAACTAATGCAATTAAATCATCACAAAAAGGCTCGTATTGGTAGGCGATCATAGACATATCTATACCGGCATTTATGGCTAACATTACCGCTTCTTTGTTAGATTTTGCTATCCTGTCTCTCTGGTGAAGGTTTTCTATATCACCCCAGTCTGTAACCACCATACCTTTAAAGCCTAATTCATCTCTTAAAAGCTTGGTTAATAAATCGTAATTAGCATGCACAGGCATTCCGTTAATCAAGCCCGAGTTAATCATGATGGTATGTGCGCCACCATCTATAGCTGCTTTAAAAGCAGGTAAGTGATACTCGCGTAACGCTTGTTCTGATATGTATGCTGGTGTACGATCTTTACCTGATGCGGCTACTTGATAACCTAAAAAATGCTTTAAAGAGGTAGCAACATGAAATGGATCAGCAACGTTGTTATCATCGCCTTCATAACCCTTTATTACTACTTTTCCAATCTCGGTGGTTAAATATGGGTCTTCGCCATAGGTTTCCCAAATACGAGGAAAACGAGGATCAGGACCTAAATCTAATACAGGTGAAAAATTCCAAGGAATACCACTTGCTCTAGTTTCATAAGCGGTAATTTGTGCCCCTTTTTTAATTAAATCTAAATTTCTTGTTGCTGCTTGACCAATTTGTTGCGGAAAAAATGTTGCCCCCGCTGTATAAGTTGCGCCGTGTATGGCATCTATTCCATAAATAATCGGAATATTTAACCTCCCCGAACCTTCTTTTTGTATCTCTGAAATTATTCTATACCAAACCTCTGGAGTACGAGCCCTATTATTTGCGGTATTTAATACCGATCCTATTTTGTACTTACCAAAAGCTTGCTGCATGGCAACTGGGTCTAAAACTACAGGCTCATCGCTTGTAAAACGATCTTTACCTTTAGTAATAACATCTAAAGTAATTTGTGCCATTTGCCCAACTTTTTCTTCTAAAGTCATGGTTTGAACAAGACTATTCACTTTGCTTTCTATGCTATTGTTGCTGCTATTTTTTTGAGCCATACAAGCAAACTGAAACAAGCAAATGGATGCCAAGGTTAGCGTAAAAAAGTAATTTCTATTTTTCATTTACAATGAATTAATGATGATATTATTATGCGTTTGAAAGATTGCGTTAACGATTGTCCAAAGGAATCCTTTGGAGAAACGACAGCTTTTTTGTCTCCTTCGAATACGCTCAGGATGACAAAAAAACTATAGTTGATAGCGTATTAAAACGCCCATCGTTTTCAAAAGAATAGGGAGTGCTAAAAAACAATCCCTAAACTTTAACAACCAACCTTAAGATTTTATTTATATACTCTAATATAGTCTACTTCCATTGTTGCGCTTGTTACGGCTGGGTCTATTGCACCTGCAAAATTACCACCCATAGCTACGTTTAATATGAAAAAGAAGTTATGATTAAATGGGATTGCTGATGAATTTGCAACTGTGTGTACTGTTTCCCCATCTACTGTCATTCTGATAATCGAAGACGTCCATTCTAAACCATAAACATGAAACGCTGTTGTAGCGGTATTTACTATACGTGACGCACCGTTTGCGTTTCCTCCAGAGCGACCAGGATAGTGCAAAGTAGCGTAGATTTTATTTAAATCTCTACCTATGTGCTCCATAATGTCAATTTCGCCACAATTTGGCCAGCTAACCGTGTTAATATTGCTACCTAGCATCCAAATGGCTGGCCAAGTGCCTACACCTACTGGTACTCTAGCCCTTACCTCTACACGTCCGTACCTAAAATCGAACTTGTCTTTAGTAAGAAGTCTTGCTGAGGTATAATTGCTACCGCTAAAGTTTTCTTTTAAAGCCTTAATCTTAAGCATGCCGCCTTCTACAATTACGTTTTGCGAACGATTTGTGTAGTACTGTGACTCTGCATTACCCCATCCATTACTACCTGTACCAATATCATAACCCCATTTGGTAGCGTCGGGTGCGCCTGGAGTATTAAACTCATCAGACCAAACCAAATTATTACCAGTACCGCTATTAACCGTTACTTGTATATTGGCTGTTTTTTTAAGGGTTAAACCCGAGCTGCTTATTGCAGTCACTCCAACAGTATAATTTCCAGATTGATTATATTGATAGGTAACTGTTCCATTTGTGCCAGTTTGTACAACACCATTACCAAACTCGTAATCAAACGTTACAGCATTAGTTGCTGTTGCTGTAAAGGCAACCTCGCCAGTACCATTGGTACTGGCTGTTGCATTTATAGTTAAATCTGTGGGAGCTATTTTATTGTCTGCACCAGAGTTTGCAGACTTTTTACAACTAGAACTAATTATAAAAAGTAGGATGACTAAGATGTCGATTTTAAAATTTCTCATTATTTTATGGTTTTACTATTAGTTTTTGGTACCAAGCGTTACCATCTGCACCTATGTTTCTTAAATTAATTGTTGTTGCAGTTACTGAGATTATCTCGTAAGTTACACCTCCGGTTCCAAACACAATAATTCCGTTTCCTGGAACTGTGAATTGAATACGAGTTGAAACTGCTGGAGTTGATGCAGATGTTGCATTTGCAAATGCAAGTTTCTTTCTACCACCTGTATTGATAGCGTAAGAACCATCACCTCCGGCAAAGCCATAAAATGATGTTGATGCACCTATAGAAAATGAAGCTCCTTTGTTGTTAACTGTCATGAAAATGTTGTTGGTTGCATCTTTTTCAAAAGTAATCTCATCATCGTAAGCATTATCGCCACTTCTTTGATTTGGTGTAGCAGAATAGTAATTTGGAAAGAATGTATCTGGAGCACCCACACCAAAATGTCCATCAGCATCTTTATCAGAAATCCAAACCTTTGTACCGCTACCTGTTAAAGCAGTTAAAATATTAGTTGGTATTTGAAAATCTACAAATACTCTTACCTTTTTACTTACAGTAGATGTTAAACCCCCAGTACCAATTGCATTTACTGTAATGGTATAATCTTTTGTTCCTGGCTCTGAGTATTTATGTTTAATGGTGCCAGAAGGAACAATTTCTGTAATTCCATCACCGTAATCTACTTTATAAGTAATTACATTGCTAGCTGTAGAAGTTATTGATACTTCACCAGTACCATTACCAGTAGGTGCAATTGTTGTTGCACCAGTAATAACCGTAGTTAAAGTAACATCTTTTGGGGCTACAAGTTCGCCAAAAGAATATTCTTCTTTTTTACAAGCACTTAATAAAGTACCTGTAAAAAGAAAGATTGCTATGATTGTTTTTATATTTCTTTTCATGTTTCTAATGTTTAAAGATTAATTCAATGTGATATCATCAAAATAATAAGTAAAGTTTGCGGTTCCATTACCCATTGTACCTAAATCAAATATCCAAACAATTTTATCGTAAGTACCACCCGGGATTGCGCTATAATCTATTGTAAGTTCTTCCCATGCATTAGCAGTTTGGGTTGTTACTTCTCTTTCAAAATTCTGACCACCATTTAAAGAGTTTTCTACCTTAAATAGCAACTTTGCACCTACTCTAGGAGAGAAAACTTTTATTTTAAATGTTTTCTTTACAGAAAAATCAATTGAATTTGTTAAAACTATTGAGCTACCACCATAAACTTCGCCAGCATTTTTAACCATTTTAGCAACCTTAGTGCTTGTATTTATGCCTGATGCACTAGGGTTATCAACCAAAGTAACTACACCACCAGCAAAATCGCCAAATTCGTAAGGATATTTTGTAGATTGAAAATCCATTGGTAAACTGATGTTTTGTTGCGCTACGTTAGTAGTTAAAAAGGTAACATCGTCCCAATAAAATACTTTTCCGTTTGCAGTTTTAAGGAAATCGAAAAATATGGATGCCATATCGTAGTTATTTGCTAGGTTTAAACTAGCTGTACCTACAGATGGGGTTGAAAAATCGAAAATTAAAGTTTCCCAAGCATTTGCTACAGAAGTTACTGCTTCTGTTTCCGCAGATTTTGTATTATTGGTATGATCTTCTACTTTTAATCTTACTTTAATACCTGCAGCAGGAGAATATACTCTAACACTCATTTGAGTTTGTGTACTAGAGAATGGTATTTTAGCATTAAAACGACTGCCTATAGTTGTTCCTGCCCAAACTTCGGCTCCATTTGGCTTAGTTGTTCTGGCTACTTTGTTAGCTCCACCAGCTGGGTCTGTTGCTACATCTAAAGTAGTTGCGCCACCAAAATCTGTAACAGCATAATTAACGTTAGCTTGGTCAAAAGTTACAGGTAGGCTTAATACACCTGTAGGAATTTGATTGGTTAATCTAATATCATCAAATAACCAAGTAAAGTTTGCAGAACCATTTCCCATGGTGCCGTTGTCAAAAATCCATACTAACGTATTGTAATTATTAGCGGTGTTTATAGTGCGATAATCGAAGACTAAATCTTCCCATTGGTTTGCAACAGTTGTTAATACTTCTTTTTCGAAATTTTGATTTGGATTTGCAGAGTTTTCAACTTTTAAAAGCACTTTAGCGCCTATTCTAGGCGAATAAACTTTCATTCTGAAAACTTTATTGTTTGTAAAGTTAATGTTTTCACCTAATCGTAAAGTACTTCCTCCGTAAACTTCACCAGCGTTTTTAACCATTCTGCCCACTTTAGCAGTTGTATTAATTCCTGATGATTGTGGATTTGTAATTACTGTAGCAACACCGCCCCCAAAGTTTCCGAAAGCATAATTAATACTTGTTGACTCAAAAGTTAACGGTAATAAAATTGGATCTACAATAGTAACCACCCTTGTTACTGTGGTAGTAGCAGCACCTCCACTTAAAGCAACAACTCTAATTGTGTAAGTACCAGTAGCCGTATAGGTAAACTCCTTGGTTTCGCCTTCTAAGAATGTAACTGGTACTTGGTTAGGGTCTTGTCCAAAAGTAACTCTAAACATCGTTTCAAAATCAGCTTTAGCAGATACCCTAACTCTAAAGTTATTAGCAGGGTCTACTTCTGCAGTAACCACAACGTTTTCTGGAGCTTTAAAAGAAACAGTTAACTGTTGTGTTGCTTCGGTAGTTTTACCTGTTGCGTTATAAGAAACAACTTTAACATTATAAACACCTTCTGCATACCTGTGTGTGGTATTTTCTCCAGGCTTTACTTTAGCCGGGATAGTGGTGGCATCGCCAAAATATATGTCGTATGCGGTTGATCCCTCTCCGTTTGGAGTGATAGTTACTAATCCGGTGTTATCTTGAGTGATTTCAAATAATGCACTTAATTTACTTGGTGCACTTGCGTTCTCAACAAAGGAAACATCATCGTAAGTTTTCTTGCATGATCCTAATACAACCGTAAGTAGAATTATGCTTAATATAAATTTAAATCTTTTCATTGCCTTATGGTTTAATTATAGTTAGGGTTTTGGGTTAAGCCAGAAGCATCAATCTCTTGTTGTGGTATTGGAAAAACCTCATTTTTACCGGTAACAAAACCTGTAATTTTTGCAGCAGCTTGTCCGGTACGCACTAAATCAAAAAATCTGTCGCCTTCCATAGCCAATTCTAATCTACGCTCGTCCCAAATAGCTTGACGTAACGCAGTACCTGTTAAAGTAATATTTGTTGCGGCATTATTAAATGCTCTTTGACGCACTCTATTTAAATATGTTTGAGCTTTTGTGTCGTTAGGTGCAGTAGCTCTATTATTTGCTTCTGCAGCCATTAATAAAACATCTGCAAATCTTATAGTACGGTTATTGTTTAAATAATTTAACTCAACCTGACCAGATGTTTCTCCTTTACGAGGTAAATATTTTTGGTTATATAAACCCGTATTTCTATATGGAGCAACTTGATAAGTAATATTAAATTGTGGATTAGCCGTTTTATATGCTTCTATATCCAAAACCGTTGCTGCTTTACGGGTATCCCCTGTTGCATATGCATTAGCTAAATTTTGTGTTGGAAGATTGGTGCTCCATCCTTGTCCGTAAGGGCTTGTGCCTGTTAAATTTCTAATTCCGCAAACTTGTACCGCTAAGTTTCCTTGACCACGACCAGGATTACTCCAATCGTAAAAAGGACTTAAATTAGAATATTGAATCTCAAAAACAGACTCTGGACCATTTTCGCCACTAGCTAAAAATATGCTTGCAAAGTTTGGAACTAAACTAAAAGGACCATTTACTACATTTTCTAACATGGCAGCAGCTTCAGTAAACTTACCTTGGTATAAATAAGCTTTGCCTAATAATGCTTGAGCGGCAAATTTAGTTACTCTTCCTTTTTGAATATTAGTATTAGGTAATACAGCAATTGCTTTGGTTAAATCTGAAACTATTACATCATAAACTTGTTGTTTCGTAGCTCTTGTTAAAGCTTTAGAATCACTTACAGATAATCTTTTATCGGTAAATACCGGAACTCCACCAAAAAACTTAACTAACTCAAAATAATAGTATGCTCTCAAGAAATAAATTTCTCCGTAAAGTGCATCTTTACCTGTAAAGTTTAATTTAGCTTTATTTTCTTCTAAATAGTTTACACGGTTTATACCCTCATAACAAGATTTCCAGATTTCTGTTAGGTTACCATTGTTTGCTACTATTTGATAATCATCAATTTGCTGAAAACCAATTTGATCTGTTGCGTTCTCGCCACCTGATACAGAATTGTCAGAAGCAATATCGCCAATAACTGGTGCTGCCCAAAGCCACTGTAGTGGAGAGTAGCAACCAATTACCATTTTTTGATAATCTTCGGCTGTCTTTAAATAATCGTCGGCTGTAATTAGATAGTCTTCTTTTGGATCATAATCTACAAACTTCTCGCAGCCTGAGTTTAATGATACTAATAAAAGAAGAGCTATGATATATTTTATATTTTTCATTTTTTTATAAATTAAAATTTAATATCTAAACCCATTGAAAATGTTCTTGCTTGCGGATATGAAGCTCTGTCTATTCCAGAGTCTAAAATTCCACCTGAGATTTCTGGATCAAATCCAGAGTATTTAGTAAATGTATAAGCGTTTTTAACTTGAGCGTATAATCTTACACGAGAGATAACTTTGCTTTTTAACACAGTAGAAGGCAAAGTATAACCCAATTGGATGTCTTTAATTTTAGCAAAAGAACCATCCTCTACGTATCTACTTGATACTCTTGTGTTCACATTACCATCAGTAAAAGTATAGCGAGGATTATTTGGATTATTTGTACTTCCTTCTCCTGTCCATCTAGCTAATACTCCACGGTACTTATTAGTCATGGCTAGATTTCTTTCATAAGCTCTGTAAATATCATTTCCTACAGAAGCGTAAATGAAAGTATTGAAATCTAATCCTTTGTAGCTAAATCCAAAGCTGTAACCCATGGTAAAATCTGGGAAAGGATTCCCAATATTAGTACGGTCGGCATCGTTAATTACATTATCGCCATTAATATCTTCAAATTTGATATCGCCCGGTCTTGCATTAGCTTGAGTAGGACTTGCTGTAATTTCTCCTTGATTTTGGAATAAACCTACAGCTCTGTAGCCATAGAAATATCCTGGAGTAAAGCCTTCTTCAAATCGAGTTACGTTTTGAGTTGGTATACCATAAAAACCACCGTCTATTCTTCCACCATTTGTTTCAGTTACCTCGTTTTTAGCCGTAGTAAATGTAACGTTTGTTGTTATTTTTAGATCTTTAGTGATATTATCATTAAAACCTAAGTTTAAATCTATACCTTTTGTACTTGTTGTACCAATATTAGCAAAAGGAGAAGCGGCTGTTCCTAGGTATAATGATAAAGTTGGTATAAATAATAAACCACTCACATTTTTTTGGAAGTAATCTGCTGTTAAAGAGAACTTATTCTTGTAAAATACCAAGTCAAAACCTGCATTTAACTGCTTTTGACTTTCCCAAGATAAATCTTCGTTTCTAAAAGAACCTATAGTAGCACCACTTAATGTTGGATCGTTACCAAAAGTATAACCAGCGTTTTGACCTAAGTTATAGCTATAAATTTCTTGTGAAATTCTTTGAACCTGACGTTGAGCATTATCGTTTCCGGTGATACCATAACTACCTCTAATTTTTAGAAAGTTAAAAAACTCAGAATCAAAGAAGTCTTCAGAAGAAACTACCCATCCTAATGAGCCTGCATAGAAATTGGCAAATCTATTGTTTCTACCAAAAGTTGTAGAACCATCTCTACGTCCAGAAAATGAAACTAGATATTTCTCTTTGTAATCATAATTTACTCTTCCAAAATAAGACATGTTCCTGTTTTCGTATTGGAACGAACCTACACCTAAACCATTATTGGTGGCTAAACCAGTTGCTGAAGAAATATCTGCATAGTCCCAAGAGTTAAAAGGAACATCTTGTCTAGATCCATTAATTGAGTTGCCTGTTACTTTTTGAAGTGAATATCCAGCAACTGTTTCAAATATGTGATCTTCACCTACTTTAAAGTTGTAGTTAGCAAAGTTTTCAAAAGTATAGTTGAAATATGTAGTCTTACCCTCATTAACATTGTTATTAGAACCTGGTCTAGCATTACCTGCAGCATCTAACGTAGAGTTGATGTGTGCAGAACCATAATAGGCTAATGGGTTAAAGCTTTTACCGGTTACATCAGTATTGGTATAACCATAACGGGCAGTAACTTTTAGATTTTTTAATATGTCATATTGTGCCTCTAATTTACCATAAAGTTTATTGGTATTAGACTCGTTGTAAGTATTTTCTAACTGAGTTAGAGGATTAAATATCTCTGATAAAATGTTATTACTGACAGAATATCTTCCAACTGTATTAGGAACATTGTTAAATATTGGAGCAGTTGGATCAAAATTTAAAGCATTTGATAAAACGCTATTGATAGAGTTTTCTGGAACACCTGAGCCCTTGATATTAACAAAACTTGTGTTAGCAATAACTCTTAGTTTTTTACTTAGGTTTAAGTTTAAGTTAGCAGTTCCGTTTGTTCTATTAAAAAAAGATTTATCTCCACCACCAACAATACCATCTTGCCCTAAGTAACCAGCAGAAACAAAATAGCTAATGTTTTCACTACCGCCTTTAGCATTTACGTTATGAGTTTGCATTGCTGCATTCTTAAAAACTTCGTTTTGCCAGTTAGTTCCTACACCCAGTGTAGATAGATTAGGGAATATAATATTTCCACCAGCAGCAACACTACCTTCATTAATCATAGCGCCATATTCCGAAGCATTTAATACCCCTATGGTATTAATGACTTGCTGAACACCATAATTACTTGCATAACTATATTGAGGCTTTTGATCTTTTTTTCCGCTCTTTGTAGTTACCACAATTACACCGTTACCGCCTTTAATACCATAAATTGCAGTTGATGCAGCATCTTTTAAAACACTTATAGATTCGATATCTGCAGACGGTATCGAGTTTAAATCATCTAAAGTTTGAATAGAACCATCTACAACAACAATTGGATCGTTACCAGAGTACGAAGGAATACCTCTAATTAAAAAAGTTGGTTTTGCTCCGGGAGATCCTGGCGAAACTACTGTAACCCCAGATGCTCTACCTTGAATAGCGTCTTCTGCCCTAACAGGGTTTAACTTTTCAATGTCGGCTCCTTTTACTGTTGCAATTGCTCCAGAAATTTTAGTTACTTTTTGAGTTCCATAACCAATAATTACAACTTCTTGTAGATTAGTTTTGTCTTCCTTTAAGGTAACTACGATGTTTGTTTTTCCATCAACTTTAATTTCTTGAGTAATGAACCCAATGTAAGAAAATACTAAAGTTTGACTAGTAGACGACGGGACTGAAATTGTAAATTGTCCGTTAATGTCTGTTTGGGTACCATTTGTGGTTCCTTTTAAGCTTATGCCTACACCTGGAAGTGTTGAGCCCGTTTCGTCTTTAACGGTACCTGTAATTTTAATACTTTGCGCTTTAAGTGCAACAGTAGAAAAAATTAAAAGCATAAGAAAAAATAATGTAGTTTTTCTTTTCATGTAATTTTAATTAGTTAGTAATTGGTTGTTAAAATTTAAATGCTATAGGGAATAGCCATTAAATCATAATACAAAAGTATGATGTCTTTTAAAAATTAGACAACAACTTGGTACTATCAAAACTATACAGAATGGAATTTTGTTTATAATTGACCCCATTATAGGTACTACAATACTACTACAAAGCTACACTTATTGCGTTTTTGAGTGAATTTAGGTCGTTGTGTTTTGTATTGCTTCTCAAAGTTTTTTTAAAAAATTCATTAAATACCGTTTTAAACTTTAAGATCTACTATTTGGATAAATAAACTTATTTTAGTCTTTTAAGTTAGGAATTAACCTAGAAATATTAACTCATGTTAAATCTAAATAGATAATATTAATTTAGTTTTGGGTATTTATATCAATTAAACTATTTATTGTTTAATTTGTAATTAAGTAATAACCAATTTTATAACCCATTATCCTTTAAATGAAGATAGTATCCCTGTTTTTATCGATGTTATTGAGCTTAACTATGGTTAAAGCACAAATCGGTATACCAGAAGTACAAAATTTCTCTTCGGCAGATTATAATGGAGGAACCCAAAATTGGTGTATTTCTCAAGACCGATTAGGGGTAATGTATTTCGCTAATAACGAGGGATTATTAACCTATAATGGTAGGTATTGGAAATTATACCCACTACCTAATAAAACGGTTGTTAGATCTGTAAAAATAGCTCAAGACGGTAAAATATATATTGGTGCACAAGATGAACTTGGCTATTTTTATCCTAATGAAAAAGGATTATTGAAATTCCATTCTTTAAAAAATTTAATTCCGGAAAAAGAGCGACAGTTAGAAGATGTTTGGGAAATAGTATTATACAAAAAAGAAGTATTTTTTAGAACAACTTCTAAAATTTTACATCTTAAAGATGGCGTATTTAACATTTATAAAGGAAAAGGAAATTGGGATTATTTGGGCGAGGTTAAAGGGAAAATTTATGCCCAGGACAATCAAACAGGCTTACTACAATTTAATAACCAAAGTTGGGAATTAATAGAAAATCAAACCGCTTTAAATGGCACATTAATAACCTCAATTTTGCCATTTAAAGATGAAAAAAAACTGATTTTAACCAATAAAAGCGGCTTATTCATACTAGATAACCAAAATGTAACACCATTTCAAACTGTTAATAATACGCTATTTAGAGCGTTAAGAGTTTATGATGCTATTACTGTAAACGATGATTTATATGCATTGGCAACCGTTTCTGGTGGCTGTTTAATAATTAACCATAATGGCGATGTAATTCAACGCTTTTCTACTCAAGATAACCTTCAAAAAGACAACTTAAGAACTGTTTTTCAAGATAAAAATCAAAATCTTTGGCTAGGCTTAGATGATGGGATTGATTTAATTGCTTTTAACAATGCAGTAAAATATATCTATCCCGACGGCAATAAACAAACAAGCAGTTATGCTACCGCCATACTAAACAATCAATTTTTTATAGGTACTTCTATTGGGGTTTATAAAACCAATTTAAATCCAAATATTAAAGATTTTAGCTTCTCTAAATTGCCTTTTGCAGAAATTAATGGAACCCAAGGTCAGGTTTGGAATTTAAACATTGTAAATAAAAATTTAATCGTTTCGCATGAAGAAGGGGCTTTTGAGATTAAACAAAATAGGGTAAATAAAATTTATCAATTCCCCGGCACTTGGATGCTACAACCACTATCGCAATTTTATCCTGCCAAAGAAATAGTTGCTGGAACTTACAGTGGCTTACAGGCAATTAAATACGAAAATGGGGCATTTACAAGCGGCGGTAACATCACCAATTTTAATGAATCGTTAAGGTTTATTGTATATGACAATAACCAAAATACAGTTTGGGCATCACATCCTTATAGAGGAATTTTTAGTTTCAAATTATCTGCGTCAAAAAACAGTATAACCGAAACTAAAATCTTCAATCAAAACAACGGACTTCCATCAGGTTTAGGAAACTATGTTGCCAAAATTAAAAACCGCATTGTGGTAGCTACTATCAAAGGTTTGTACGAGTTTAATGATCAACAACAAAAATTTATTCCATCGCCTAGTTTGTATCAAATTTTTGGAGAAAATCAATATCAATATCTTAAAGAAGACCAATATGGTAACGTTTGGTTTGTTAGCGATAAAAAGGTTGGTGTGGTAGACTTTAATAGAAAAGAGCATAATAAAAACTATGCGATAGTTTACTTCCCAGAGCTTTCTAATAAGGTTGTTGCAGGTTTCGAAAACATTTACCCATACAATAACGAAAACATTTTTATTGGTGCTACTAAAGGTTTAATACACCTTAACTACCTAAATTATTTAAAAAACATCAAACCATTAAATATTAATTTAACACAGGTAAACCTACTTAACAATACCGATAGCATCATTTTTGGTGGATATTTTGTAAAAAATAAGACTATCAGCAAAGAGCAAGACTTAGATAACCTTATAGAATTAAATTATAAAAATAACTCCCTTCATTTCGAATTTGCTGCTAGTCTTTACGAGCAGCACAATAACATAGAATTTAGCTACTATTTAGAAGGATTTGATAAACAATGGTCGGTTTGGAGTAGTAAAAGCGAGAAAGATTATACCAATTTGCCTAGCGGTAAATATACTTTTAAAGTTAAAGCAAGAAATAATTTAGGAAATTCATCTTTGCCGGTTTGCTATAGTTTTGTGATTAACCCTGCCTGGTATCAAACTTGGTGGTTTTACTTTTTATGCTTTCTAATCATTATTTATTGCATTTATTTATTGGTAGAGCGTCAAAGAAAAAAACATATCAAAGAACAAGAATACTTAAAAAAGGAGTATGAATTAGAAAAAGAACATAACGAAAACGAAATTGTAAAACTTCAAAACGAAAAATTAGAATCGGAGGTGAATTTTAAAAACAAAGAATTGGCAACGGCAACCATGCACCTCATGCAAAGGGGTAAGTTAATTGCAAGAATTAAAGAAGAATTGCTACCAATTGTTAAAACCGATAATATTGATGAAAGTCCTGAAGAATTTAAAAAAATATTGAGCTTAATTAATGATGCGGAACGAGCAGACAGCGATTGGGAACATTTTGCTGTACACTTTGACCATGTACACTCTAACTTCTTAGCAAAACTTAAAGAAAAAGTACCCGCCTTAAGCGCTAATGATCTAAAACTATGCGCCTATTTAAAAATGAATTTAGCCTCTAAAGAAATTGCGCAATTAATGAGCGTAAGCGTTAGAGCCGTTGAAGTGAGCAGGTATCGTTTGCGTAAAAAACTTGATGTATCTTCAGACACCAATCTATTCGATTACCTGATTGAAATAACCAGTTAAATTTCTTAAAATAATGAGTAGCGGTGCTGTATTGCATTAAATACCTATAGTCCCGCTGTACATTCCGCTTTTTGCTTGCTTAGGCAAAGCAAAAGAGCTCATTGCCATCGGGGCTATTAAAGAATAGACCTTTGCTTATTAAAGCATGTAGCGTAAACAATTAATGAGACTAGAAATTAATTCGCCTTACTAAATATCTTTTTATCGGCAATAAAAGTCCCAAAAGGGATAAGCGAAGCTGCTAAAGCCCAAAAAGTATTGAGTAAACTCCACTTTTTATCATAAGCTACTTTTAAAACCCAAAAAACATAAGCAATAAATAAAACGCCATGAAACATTCCCACTATATAGTTAGGCTTTGGTAGCTGATAGCCATATTTCAAAATCATGGTAATACCTAAAAGCAAGAAAGAACAGCCTTCCAAAAACCCTATAATTCTTAACTGTCCTAAAGATGTTTTGATTAATTGTTGTATCATATTTAAAGAGTTATTCATTCAAAAACAATACAACACTCGGATAGTCAAAGTTTTTTGAGATCCTTTATTGATGTTTTTTTTACACATTACATACAATTACCTTATATTATTTTTTGAGCATTTTATAACGCTTCAATAAAATCTCAGGCTCGTTAGTAGTTATAAAATCAAACTTGTTTTCAAGAAAAAAGTCCATTAAAGCGGTATCATTTACAGTCCAAGCGTTTAAAGATAGCCCAAGTCTTTTGGCATCATCAATCCATGCCTTATTTTTATTAAAAACATTGAAATGATAATCTAAACCAGATAAATTATCCTTTTTTACCATCTCGGGGCTTTTATCCCCATTAAGATATTGTGTATTTGCTTTTGGTTCTAGTTGGTGTATCACCTCAAGCATATAATAATCGAAACTGATATAAGTCACCATTTTATCGGCTTTTAAATCTTTAACAGTTGCTAATACCTTTTTAACAATTTGTTCTGCTCTTTCTTTACCCAAATCAGAGGGTTTAATTTCACATACCAATTGCGTTTTTCTGTTGTTTTGCAATCCGGCCAAAATATATTCTCTAAATGTAGGAAGCTTTTCTCCGTTAGACAGTTTAAACTTTACTAGCTCGGCATAAGTAGTTTTTTCTATTGGTAATTTATTAAAAATTGGGTCGTGATTAATAATTAAAGAATCGTCGCTAGTCATTCTAATATCAAACTCAGAGCCTGTACAGCCTAATTTGATGGCCTCTTTAAGTGATGCTATAGAGTTTTCTGGAAAGGCATTGGCTTTCCACGCCCCTCTGTGTGCAACAACAGGATTTTTATGAAATTTTACTTTTTCTTTTAATGAATTAAAGGGTATAAGTACAATAAAAGTAGCAGAAATTAAGAGCTGTATCATGATTTTTAATTTAAAATATTTAACAAAACACAAAATCAAAAAAAATCCTCATTCTTTTTAAGAATGAGGATTTAATAATAAAAATTTAATCTATTATTGATTTACAAACTTTTTACCATTCACTTTACGCTCATTCTCTGTTAAGTAGATTTTACGTAAACGAATGCTTTTTGGTGTAACCTCGATATATTCGTCGGCCTGGATATATTCCATACACTCTTCTAAAGAGAATTTAATGGCTGGTGCAATACGTGTATTATCATCAGTACCAGAAGCTCTCATGTTAGTTAATTGCTTTCCTTTAGTGATATTGATTACTAAGTCGTTATCGCGGATATGTTCTCCTAAAATCTGGCCCTCGTATATATCAACTCCTGGATCTACAAAGAAACGACCTCTATCTTGCAATTTATCAATAGCGTAAGCAGTGGTCATACCTTTATCCATAGAAATTAAAACACCGTTTAATCTTCCTGGGATTGGACCTTTCCAAGGCTCATAAGCTTTGAAACGGTGAGCCATAATAGCTTCTCCGGCAGTTGCTGTTAGAACATTGTTACGTAAACCGATGATACCACGAGCCGGAATATCAAATTCTAAATGTTGTAAATCGCCTTTAGGCTCCATAATCAATAAATCACCTTTACGCTGAGTTACCAATTCTATTACTTTACCGGCAACATCACCAGGAACATCAACTATAAGTGTTTCTACGGGCTCGCATTTAACTCCATCAATCATTTTAACAATAACTTGTGGCTGTCCTACTTGCATTTCGTAACCTTCTCTACGCATAGTTTCTATCAAAACTGATAAGTGAAGAATACCGCGACCATAAACTAAGTAAGCATCTGGCAAATCAGTTTCAACAACTTTTAGAGCTAAGTTTTTCTCTAACTCTTTGTATAAACGCTCACGTAAACGTTGTGAGGTTACAAATTTACCTTCTTTACCAAAGAAAGGTGAGTTATTGATGGTAAACAACATGTTCATTGTTGGCTCATCAATAGAGATTACTTCTAATTGCTCTGGATTTTCAAAATCGGCAATGGTATCACCAATATCAAAACCATCTATACCTACAACAGCACAAATATCACCAGAAGAAACTTCAGAAACTTTAATTTTCCCTAACCCTTCAAAAGTGTATAATTCTTTAATTCTCGACTTAACAATTTTACCATCTCTTTTTACTAAAGATACTGGCATGTTTTCTTTGATAGTACCACGGGCAACTCTACCAATTGCAATACGACCTACGAAAGAAGAATAATCTAACGAAGTGATTTGCATTTGTAAAGTACCTTCTTGTATTGGTGCAGGTGGAATGTTTTCTAAAATAGCATCCATTAAAGGGAAGATGTTATCAGTTTGAACTTTCCAATCTGTATTCATCCATCCTTGTTTAGAAGAACCATAAATTACAGGAAAATCTAACTGCTCTTCTGTAGCTTCTAGGTTGAAGAACAATTCGAAAATTTGCTCATAAACTTCTTCTGGACGACAGTTTTCTTTATCTACTTTGTTAACAACAACAATCGGCTTTAAGCCTAATGCTAAAGCTTTTTGAGTTACGAAACGCGTTTGAGGCATAGCACCTTCAAAAGCATCACACAATAACAAAACGCCATCAGCCATTTTTAATACACGCTCTACCTCACCACCAAAATCGGCGTGACCAGGGGTATCAATAATATTGATTTTAACATCTTTATATTGAACAGAAACGTTTTTAGAAACGATGGTAATACCACGCTCACGCTCCAAATCGTTATTATCTAATATCAATTCTCCTGTAGATTCGTTATCTCTAAAGATAGAACAAGAGTGTAAAATTTTGTCAACCAAAGTGGTTTTACCGTGGTCAACGTGAGCGATAATCGCTATATTTCTTATCTTTTGCATGCAAAAAAGCCTTAAAAAAATTTTTGCAAAGGTAGGTTTTAAATTCGATATTTTTAGCAGGTTAATCATTTGAATTTAAAATGACTATGCTTTAATAACATTAATTTAAATTTGCACACAAGATGAATACACAAACTATTATCATTTCAATACTATTTATTGGAGCTTTAATCTATCTTTTTAGAATGATTTTTAAAAGTTTAAATGCTAAAAGTGGCTGTGCATCTAACTGTAAGTGCGGTGTAGATTTTAGCGATGTGGATTTAAAAAAATAAACTGATATCAGTTCTTCAATTAGAAATTGCTTTAACGATTGTACAAAGAGTTCCTTTAGAGAAATGGCACCTTTTTTAGATTCCTTCGATTCCCTCTTAGACTCCGATCAGAGTGACAATACTCAGGATGAAAGCTGAAAAGATACCTAACCTGCAGGAGGCATGAAAGGCCAAAAAAATCAATTATTTATTGCGCCTCTACAATTCTTAATCCAACATCACTTATATCTTTTAGCGGATTATCTCGCATGTTTTGCTCTACCAAAATGGTGTATTTACCAGCAGCAGGAAACTTGTAGTTTTCTTTAAATATTAATTGATAGCTAAATAAATTTCCCGAACCACTTCCAAGCCACTCGCCACTAGTTTCTGCAAGTTGAAACTCTTGCCTAAGAGGTTCGTCTTTTAACTTTGGCCCTAGTACATGAAACCTTAGCCAAATATTTGCATAAGCATAATCTACTGTATGTCTAAAGTTGACATATATATTGTATGTCTTGGTGCTATCAACAACATTTATAGTGGCTTTTATAGGCTTAATGTAAGTCCAGTTTTGATTAGGGATGGCTTCAAAAGTATCTACAGCTACCCCTTCATTACAGCTAGAAAAACCTACTGAAGCAATAATTAAAAAAAACAGATATTTTACTTTAAACATTACTCTTGTGGCGGTTTATTGTTGTTTTTTCTTTTTTTATTTCTGTTATTTTTTGATTTACTAACAGCCCCCTCAACTTGTTTAGGTTGTTGATTTGGGTTTTGATCTAAAACTTTAACGGGCTCTTTAGCTTGTTGCTGATTTGGTGCTTTATTAGCTTTATTTTTTTGTTTATTTCTATTGTTTTTATTTCTGCGGGCTTTATCGTCTAAACGAGTTAAACTATCTTGACCCACCACGTTTTCGTAATCAAAAGACTTTTCTGTTGCTTTTAATTCTTCCATCACCAAGGCAAGGTCTCTTAAGTCTTCTGGTTTCTCGCCATTTTTATTCATGGCTTGAATTTCTTTTACTCGGTTAACTTCTAACGGAATCCAGGTATTATCTTCTCCATAATAGCTAAACCACATAATTTGCTTAAAAATATCTGTTTTTTGTAGTCTAGCTTCTCCTTTTTCTGTTCTTAATTTTTCTACGTTATCTGGAATGGTTTTTAACGCATCCATGTAGGTATCTAATTCGAAATTTAAACAACATTTCAATTTACCACACTGGCCAGCAAGTTTTAAAGTGTTTAAAGAAAGATTTTGATAACGAGCGGCCGATGTAGAAACAGTTTTAAAATCGGTTAACCAAGTGCTGCAACATAATTCGCGGCCACAAGAACCAATTCCGCCTAAACGGCTAGCCTCTTGTCGCATACCTATTTGGCGCATCTCTATCCTAACCTTAAACGCCTCTGCTAATTTTTTAATAAGCTCTCTAAAATCTACCCTGCCCTCTGCAGTGTAATAAAAGGTTGCTTTTGTTCTATCGCCTTGATACTCTACATCGCTAAGTTTCATGGCTAAGCCAAGCTCTAATGCAATGGTTCTTGATTTATGCATCGTTTCAGACTCACGCTCTTTTGCGTTTGTCCATTTTTCTACATCTTGCGGAGTTGCCTTTCTGTAAATTTTTAGTGGGGCTTTTTCTTCGGTAACGCGTTTACGAGTCATTTGCATGCGCACTAACTCTCCTGTTAAGGTAACATGCCCAATGTCATAACCCCCAGTTCCTGTTTCTACTGCCACCAATTCACCGGCTTCTAGATATATATTTTCTTCGTTTCTATAAAAATCTTTTCTAGACCCTTTAAACCTTACTTCTACATAAGGAAATGGCTTATAATTAGATGGCATATCCATATCAGATAACCAATCGTAAACGTCTAATTTACTGCACCCTCCGTCTGTTAAACAAGAACCATTACTTTTGCAACCTGACGGTGTACATCCACCGGTTGAGCAACTTCCACATCCCATAGTTTATAATAATATGTTAGAGTCCGCATTTTGGCGGAACGAATTAAACTTTAAAATTTTTACTAAAGTCAAAGATACATCTAAAAAAAGAATTTTAGGATTTGCATTTCGCTCTATATGATACTGCGCCTTTTCTAATTCTTTTGCTATAGCCTCTGCTTTACTAAGATTTAAAACCTGCGAAAATTTACTAATAAATTCTAAATCTTTAGGCGGTAAATGAATTAAACTTGATGTATTTGAAATATAAAGCATACATTCTCGCATTAAATTTACTCCGTATTTAAAAAAGTTTTTTTGATTTTCCCTTCCTAATTTAGCTAATTCACCCTCGGTATAGTTTACAATTGTTAAACCTGCATTTCCCCAGCAGGCTCTTAACCATTGTAAAAATAAGTCGTGAAAATCATTGTCTTGTTCTTTAGATAATTGTAATGCGCTTTGTAAATTACCATTGCTTAGGTAAGCCAATTGCTTTGCCTTGGCTAATTCTATATTTTGTTTTTCTAAATAACTGGTAATTTCTTGATTGGTTAACTTTGGTATTTTTACTAATTGAGTACGAGAAATAATGGTATTTAATATTTGCTCTTGATTTTGAGCTACTAATAAAAATAATGTTTTTTGCGCTGGCTCTTCAATTATTTTTAATAATGCATTTCCTTGCTGATTTAAATACTCGGGAAGCCACATGATTAAAATTTTGTATTCGCTTTCAAAAGGCTTTAAACTTAACTTTTTAATAATACTATGCGCTTCGGCAATATTAATATTGGCTTGTTTATTATCAGCACTTAAATGGTCTCTCCACTCATCTAAACCTAAATAAGGATTAGCTAAAAAAGCTTTACGCCAGTCTTCAATAAACGTTAAAGCGGTGTTTTCATGATGGGAGGCAAAAAAAGGATAAGAAAAATGAAGATCGGGGTGTACTAGTTTGTTAAATTTTCTACAAGATAAACACTCGTTACAAGAATCTTCGTTTTGTTTGTTTTCACAGCAAATATATTGAGCGTAAGCATAAGCTAAAGCTAAGGCGCCACTTCCCTCGGGGCCCAAAAATAATTGGGCATGACTAATCCTTTCATCTTTAACCGTTTGTAATAAATGGTTTTTTACTGCTTGTTGCCCTACAATATCTTTAAACTGCATGTTCGCAAATTAAAAATAAGTATTGAAAATTATGAAATTGAGTGTTCATATTTTAAGTTTCTTATAAGACTTGACACTAATTGGTTTTTTGGTTTGCATTTTTAACTGAATAATAAGCCATTAAGTGAATTAGTTTTGTAACAGCTAAATATTTAATTAATTTCAACCTTTCAAACAAATTTAATGCAACAGCAACAAGAAAGTTTAAACCTTATTCAAATCACTAAATTAGGTTTAAAATATCGCAAGCATATTATATCAATAAGCCTTATTGGGATTGTTTTTGGGATTATTGTTAGCTTTCTAATTAAGCCTAAATACGAAGCTTATACCATTTTTTATATCCCGGCAAATAATTCTATTTCTAAATCTGTACTGGCCGAAAACAACTTAGAAAACTTTTTAAGTTTTGGCGATGAAGAACAAATAGATCAGGTTTTAGAAATGTTAAACTCTGATAATTTAAAAGATGAAGTGATTAACAAATTTAATCTTAATAAACATTACCAAATTTCTGAAAGCGCAAAATATCCTAAAACAAAAGCTAGGAATCAATTTACTAAAAACACCAGTTTTAAAAGAACAGACTACCTAGCCATTAAAATTGAAGTGCTAGACGAAGACCCTCAATATGCAGCAGATATAGCAAATTATATTTCTACTTCTTTAGATAGTTTAAGAACCGTTTTACAACAAGCCAGGGCAAAACAAGCATTTGATATTATTGGTTTTCAATACCAAAAAAAGAAAAATTTAGTAGATTCTATATTATTAGAACAGCGAAAAATTAGAGCCCAAGGAGTGTTTGACTATGAAGCGCAATCTGAAGTTTTAAGTGAGGCCATTATTACAGCACAAACCAGTGTTAAAGCAGAAGAAGCTAGGTTAAAAGTATATGAACGCTATGCCAATAGATTGCCAGATAGCACTATCATTAGAGCTAAAGGTAGGTTTGAAGCAGCAAAAGCAACTTATCAATCTTTATTACCATCTGTAAATACTTTTGGGAAATTAAGTGGTAAATATTTAGAATTAGAAGCCCTTTATAAAATTGAGAATGAAGTATTGGGAAACCTACAATTAAGGTATGAAAACGCTGAAGTTGATTTCAAAAATACTACCTCGCAAAAGTATTTAATACAAAAAGCAAGTGTGCCAGAGAAGAATAAATACCCCAATAAAACTTTAGTAGTTATTCTGTTTACTTTATCAGCATTTTTGTTTGCCTACTTATTAGCCTTTTATTTAGAGTTTATTGTTCCAAAATTTAAATCTTAAATGCAACAAAGTGCAAATGTTATAAAGCTTTATACTTTAAGTTTAGTCTTTATTCTTTTAACCACTTTTTGCGCACTTCAATATCCCGATTACCTTTTTATTGCTGTACCGCTTTTACTTTTGTTTACCACTATATTCTTAGTCTCTATAGAATGGTTGTTTTTAATAGTGGCGTTTTGCACACCACTTTCAATTGAATACAATATTGGCGACTCTGTATTAAATATCCCATCAGAGCCGTTGATGCTTATTTTCTTAGTGTTATTTGTTGTTAAAATTTTGCAAGATTACCAAAACCAAAAAGAACTTTTTAAACAGGTTTTATCTCTTATTATTGTTATTAACCTAGTTTGGATATTAATTACTAGCCTTACTAGTACATTACCTTTTATATCGTTTAAGTTTCTTTTAGCTAGAATATGGATGGTAGTTTTTGGGTATTTTTGGGGAGCCATAATTTTTAAAAATCCAAAAAGAATTAAGCAGTTTTTTTTAGCTTTTGGTTTAGGCTTATGTTTAGTTATAGTTTACACCACATTTAATCACTACCACGAAGGCTTTTCGCAAAAAAGAGCCATGATGGTTATGAAACCTTTAATGGATGACCACACGGTTTATAGCGCTGTTTGTGCCATTGTTTTTTGCTTTACAAGCACCATTTTGTTTTCAAAATCTATTATTAAAAGCTTTTTTAGTCGAATAATTTTTACAGGTATAGCTGTTTTAAGTTTGGTGGGTGTAGGGTTGTCTTATTCTAGAGCGGCAGTAATTAGCTTAATTTTTGCTTTTGCGTTTTACTTACTTATTTGTTTTAAGGTGAGGTTTAAAACCATGTTAATTGTTTTTTTAATGGGTTTAGGTGTAGCTCTTTTCTTTCAAAACGAGATTTATCAGAAAGTTAGGAGTAATAAAACGGTATCTGGAAAAACCATTGTAGGCGATTTAAAATCAGTAACTAACATCAAAAACGACGATTCTAATGTGGAACGTCTAAACCGATGGGAAGCTGGCTATAGAATGTTTTTAGAAAAACCATTTTTTGGTTTTGGACCCGGAACTTACATGTTTAAATATTCTGCTTATCAAAGAGCCCACGAAATGACCAGTATTAGCACCACACAAGGTGATATGGGTAATATTCATAGCGAATATTTTGGGCCATTAGTTGACTCAGGGGTTATAGGATTCTTAATTACTCTTTTACTTTTTGGCTACAGCATACATCACCTATTACAACTTCATTATGGAACTAAAAATAAAGAGACAAAATATTTAAGTTTAGCCATTTTGTTAGCCTTAATCAGTTATTATGTTCACGGGGTAATGAATAATTTTTTAGATCAAGATAAAATTGGCGTTATTTTTTGGGCAATGTTTGGAATGATTACGGCCTTACGTTTAAATGAAAAAACTAATGCTATTGATGTTGAGATTCAAAATAGTTAGCATGCTGTTTTATTAATGATGATCAGGTTTGAGAATTTAAAAGAGTTAAAAGCTATTTAAACTCAGATTACACAATTAAAAATGCCACTAAGTGAAACTGAATTTCGCTTATCCGAAAGTTCAAAAACTCCCTTGAAGCATTCATTAGACAAATTTATCCTCTTATCTATAATGATTAAAAGTTTAGTTATCTTATTCAATTGTTGTTCTTATAACCTCTGTTTTAACTAACGTTAAAACTTGTTCATTGCCGCAGAGGGCTAGTCACTTTTTATCAGTCTTTGTTATTGTTTTTAAAAGGTCTTCAAGAGTGCTTCGCAATTTTTCAGTGTTGTTTATTGTTTTAATTGGGCCTTCAAGAGTGCTTCGGAGTTTTTCCTAGAAAATTAACCCAAACCCGAGCTTTCAGAACACATGAAAGCCTTTGAAAACATAAACAAATTGAATAAAATTTCCACTACCCGCCTTTCCGTCGGGCTGGCGTTTGTTGCTACAACGTTACTACTTTAATTCCTTTTGTGCTAGTCGCAACAAACAAGGCGGAATAATCGGTTAAAGGTTGTTTGTGCTTTTGCTGGTTGGGCTATCTTATAGAGCCGTTTGCAAGGTTCTGCGAAAATCAGCGCTATCAGCGGGAACTGAAATCTTGTCACTTTTTTTCAGTTTTGTTTGTTGTTTTAATTAGGCCTTTAAGAGTGCTTCGGAGTTTTTCCGCAAAAAGTAACCGAAACCGAGCTTTGCGAACACATGAAAGCCATGACTAAATGCATTGTCACTTTTTTTCCGCAAAAAAGTAACCAAAAAACTCTCCGCTACGTTTGTTGCTACAGAGCAAGTGCTAAATGTTCTTCATCCAAATCGCAACAAACAAGGCGGAATGGTCGGAGAAAGGTTGTTTGTGCTTTTGCTGTACGGGCTACCTTGCAGAGCCGTTTGATAGGACTAACTAGCAAAATAATTCTAAGGTTTGTGCAATTTCAGATGCAAGTCTATTTTGGTTCATTTTGCATTAAGGAAAAAAACATCCCACGATTTGGAAAAGTAGCGGATACTAAAAAGGGACTTTGCTATAATCCAGTGTGCAATTTGAATTAAATATAAAATTTAACTAATGAATTTTTAAAGTAAGAATAGTAATATCGTCTGTAGCCTCTTCAAAATTTCTTAATCGCTCCATCTTATCTAAAAGTAAAGCGTGAATTTCTTTCACTTCTTTTTCTTGATGATTCACTAAAAACTCTATTAACTGATTTTCTTCTATAGATTGCTCTTCTTCGCCATCAAACTCTATTATTCCGTCGGTATAATTAAAAATAATTGCTCCTTTTTCAATTGATATTTCGCCCTCACTCACAGATGGTAATTCATCTAAGGCGCCAATCATCATACTACCCTTTTTTAAAGTATATGCTTGGTTATTTTGCAAAACAATAGTGGCATTATGACCGGCATTAATGTACTTTAACTTTCTAGTTTTTTCGTTATAAACTCCTATAAATAAAGTGATAAATCTATCTCCATTGGTGTTATTATACACATTCTGATTTAATCGCTTAATTAACTCGGTTAAAGAAATATCAATAGAAACTAATGCTCTTAAACTGGCCTGGAAATTAGCCATAATTAAGGCCGCAGAAATTCCTTTTCCAGAAACATCCGCTACACACCATAAAAACTCATCATTATTTAACTGAATAAAATCAAAAAAGTCGCCACCAATACTTTGGTGTGGTTTGTAAATAGAATCTACATCTAAAGATAAGTTATGAGGTAAGTTTTGAGGTATTAGCATGGTTTGTACTTGCCTTGCTAATTCAACTTCGCGTTGTAAACGCTCTCTGTGTAGGCGCTCTTTAAAAAGCTTTTTATTCTCAAATGCAACAATAATAACGTTAATTAAGGTTTGAATATAATCAACACTATTATCTAAAATCTTTTCATCGTTTTTATACTTACCTACCAATACAAAGGCTAAAGCTTCTTCTTTGTGATGTACCGGAATAAAATAATCGTAACCATCGTAAATTGGATTTTTATTTCCTGTTACATGAACCGGAACTTTAAGCGGAAGTAGTTCGACCGCCATGGCTTGAAGATCCTCGTGAGGCTCTATCTCGCCACCAAAATTGGCAACGCAATGAAATTCTTCTATATTAAGTAATAAAAGTCTAAATTTTTTAACCCTTAAATTGTTGCGCATAATCATTTCTAACATTTCTATTAGCGTTTGACTAGCAACATTGCTATTGATAGCCCTTGTTACTTCCAAAAGAGCACTTAATTCAGCTTGTCTTTTTAATAAAAGTTCTACTATATCTGTTTGCGAATCAGAATCTTGTTGATTTTGCTGTAACATTTAAAGGTTTAAATATGATACTAAATTAACTTAATTAGCACAAACAAGCAACTAAACATTCGTATTTTGAGATTTAGTATCAAATACATTGTTTAGCCCAATGGTAATTAAATTAAATGAATAAACCATAAACATAATCATAAGTCCCGGGATAAAAGCCAAGTAAGCAGCATCCATAATAATGTAACCATAATGCTCTTTAATCATGCTTCCCCAGGTTGGTGTTGGCGGCTGGGCACCAAAACCTAGAAAGCTTAAACCCGCTTCTAATAAAATAGCCGATGCAAAATTAGAGGCGGTAACCACTAAAATTGGACCTGCAATATTGGGTAATATATGTTTATAAATAATCCTAAAATTTGAGAAACCTAAAGACTTAGCGGCTTCTACAAATTGGGTGTTTTTTAAAGCTAAAACTTGGCCTCTCACTAAACGAGCAACTTCTACCCACATAGATAAGCCCACCGCAATAAAAACCTGATAAAATCCCTTACCCAAAGCAAACGATATGGCAATAACCATCAATAATGCAGGTAAAGACCAAATTACGTTCATAAACCAGCTAATTACAGCATCTAATTTGCCGCCATAATAACCAGCTAAAGCGCCTAAGGTAACACCAATGGCCAAACTTATAATTACAGCAATAAAACCAACCAAAAGCGAGATTCTAGCGCCAATAATAATTCTACTTAATAAGTCTCTACCATAAATATCTGTTCCTAACCAAAAGCGCTTTTTGATTAAATATTTATCCTTTAAAAAACTTCTATCTTGTTTTAAGTCTGCTTTAGATAATGCTACACTTTTTAAATCACCAATTTCTCCTTCGCCTAAATACTCATGATAGTAAAGATAACTACCCTTAAACTGATAGTCGCTTATGGGGATATATTCAGAAATGGCGGGCTGGCCAAACAACATCTTTTTGAAAAAGCCTATTTCTACAGCTTGAGTTTCTTTATCGATTTTTAAAAGTGTGAAGGTAGAGCCAGGCTTTTCTATATTTAACTGCAAATTCATCAGATTGGCATTTGGAGTACTATCTGGAGTTATTAAATAACCTAAAATTGCTGTTATAGAAACTAAAGCAATAAAACACAAGCCCAAAAAAGCCAATTTTTGACGATAAAATTTCTTCCAAATAGCGCCTCTAACTTGCTTCATTAGTTCTACATTAATTTACAGATCTTCCTTTCCACTCGTACTTGCCCTTATTGCCAACTAAACCAATGTAAATAAAATAAATTACATGAATAAATGTGATGATGACCAAGTTTGGTAGCAATTCTTTTCTTTTTGCAAAAGAGGTTAAACGCTGTAGAAACAAAACCTCGGCACAAAATTTAATTAAAAACTGCACCGCTAGTAATTTGGGAAATACTGGAAAGAAAAATGCCAAAATAAAATTGATAGCCAAAGAAAGATTAAAAACCCAAATAGATATCGCAACCAATAAAAAGGCAGAGTTATCGTACTTTCTTGTTTTACTTGCCCATCGTTTACGCTGCTGCATAAATGCTTTTAAATTCTCTTTTCCATGGGTGTAAACTAGGGCATCAAAAGATTTGCAAAACCCAATGGTGCCTGGGTAAGCTTTAGCCACTTTGTGTAAAAACAATTCATCATCGCCACTTGCTAAATCATCAATACCTGTAAAACCACCTAAGGCAAAAAACACTTCTTTTTTATAGGCTAAATTAGCGCCATTACAAGTAGTTGGTTTTTTATTGCCAATACCGGCAGCCCCTAAACCCATCAAATACAAAAACTCTAAAGTTTGAATACGCTCAAAAAAAGACTTTTCTTCAAAATATACTACCGGCGAACTAATTAAATTCCAGTTTCCAGTTTCATACATTCCCACAACGTTAGCTAACCACAAATTCCCCATTCTACAATCGGCATCAGTGGCTACAATTAACTCCCCGGTAGAAACCTTAATCGCTTCTGAAATGGCTTTTTTCTTATAAGAGTTAAGCGGCTTTGCTTCGTTTAGCTGAATGAGTTTAACCCCTTGGTTTGCATAAGACGCTATAACTTTAGAGGTATCATCGGTAGAGTGATCATCAACAATAATAAACTCAAATAAATCTTTAGGATACTTTTGTGCAAGTATATCTTCTATGGTAAGGTGTATACTTTCCGCTTCGTTTCGGGCGGCTATAAGAACAGAAACTTTAGTTTTAAATGTTTGCTTATTAAGGTAAAAGAAAGGAATTTTCTCCCATCCGCTTCGCATATATAAAACCAAAAAAGCGTAAAAAAAGGCTAAAAAAAGAGCGCCTGCACTAACTATTGCTATCATCAAAGAATTTAAGTTTAAAAACAAAAATAGATCCTATCACCGCCGGGACAATTAAGTTGATAAACCAAATTAATGCAACGGCAGCCATAATTGCTATTTCTTGGTTGGTAAGATAGCTAAAAAAGTAAGTTGCGGTTAAACTTCTTACGCCAATATCTAACAAATCTAAAGACGGTAGTGCAGATTGTATAAAAAACAACAGCAACATCATTATAGCAGATTGGCCTAAGTTTATATCGGGAATTAATAAATGTATAATCACTAAATATTGCGAAGTAAAAACAGCATATCTGCTTAAGCTAAAAAACATCACTTTTAGCAATTCGGGCTGCCTATATTTACCCAAAACAGAAAAATATTTACTAAACCTTTTTAAAAACTTTAAACTGTTTAACGATTTTTCTAACCACCTAATATTCAGATAAAATAGCAAAAAGAAAAAGCAAAAGCCCGTCACCAGCAGAGAAATTCCTAAAAAAAGCCATTGATCTATGGGTTTAAAATAATAGATAAACCACAGCAAAGCTATGGCTCCCATTACATGGGTGATAACCAGTTGAGAAATTTGCCCAACAATCATAGCAATGGCGCCATGTGCTCTTTTACGAGGCGATAGAAATAAAATTCTACCACCATACTCGCCAATTCTATTAGGTGTAAAAACCGCCCAAGTTAATCCGCAAAAAACCGATTCGACAGCCTTATAAAAACTTAACTTTTCAATTTTATAAATCAGGAATTTCCATTTTGCGCTTTCTAAAAACCAGTTAACAAGCATCAAAACAAAAATTAAAGACAAGTAACAATAAACTTTTACAACGGGTAATTGCTTAATTAATTCAATAAACTCGTCTAAATTTTGGTTGTTACTCAGTTTTTTATAAATGAAATATGCAGCAAAACCAACAATTGTTAATTTTAGTAGGTAGCCTAAAATCTTTCGATTTGCTTGAGTCAAAACAATTCCCATTTCATGCAATGTTAAGAATTTAGCTTAATATTGCCCCTATGATTAGAGAAAAATCCAAAGAACGCATCATTTTAGGGATAGATCCCGGTACTGCAGTTATGGGTTATGGGGTGTTAAAAGAAACAGGAAATAAAATAGAATTAATTAGTCTTGGCGTGGTAAAAATGACACATCTAGACGATCATTTTTTAAAGCTCCAAAAAATATTTGAACGCACAACCGTATTAATAGAGCAATATAACCCAGATTGTATTGCCTTAGAAGCCCCATTTTACGGCAAAAACATACAAGTAATGTTAAAACTAGGCCGAGCCCAAGGTGTAGCCATGGCTGCCGGTTTAGCCAAAGGATTACCCATTTTTGAGTACTCGCCTAAAAAAGTAAAACAAGCCATTACCGGAAACGGCAACGCCACCAAAGAACAAGTTGCAGCCATGTTGCAGCAGCTTTTAAAATTTAAAGAAACCCCCGAGTTTTTAGACGCTACCGATGGTTTAGGTGTAGCCGTTTGTCATTCTTTCCAAAAAGTAAGTAGTACTGGAGGCGGCAAAAGTTATAGCGGCTGGGAAGCATTTGCCAAAGACAATGTTAAACGAGTAAAATAATTTGGGCGGCTTAACGGGTCACAAAGTGACTCTCCAAAGGAGTTCTTTGAACCTTTGGAGTTTTGCAGGGGTACCGTTTGCTTTCCAAAAAAAGCAAACCGTCCGCTTCGCTCCCGCCCTTCCAATCCCTGCCGCAAAAAGTTGTGGTTAACCTATATGGTCTATTTTTAATTCTTCGTAAAAAGTATATATTTGGTAGTGAAAAACAGCAAAAAAACTACCCCAAGCCATCCAATTTTGGTTGTATAACGGGGGTTTTATTGCACATATATATAAGTTAGGTACAATTATATGAAGACAGTGCTATTAAATTTATTCCTGCTCATTAGTTTAAATTCATTCGGACAATTACCCGAAATAAAAACTAATGTTGAAGAAAGAATTAAACTTGAGTCAGTCGTTTATGACATCTTGCATATAGAATATGACTTCATTATTTCATTTACTACTGAAAGTTATTGGTCTTCAAAAGAAAATTTTCAAGTTATTGCTAAAAAAGGAGAAACTTGGAATAAATTAAATATCAAAAGAAAAAAGAAAAAGAATGGAAACTTCAGCAAACCAAAAATTAGAAAACAAAAACTTAAATCTGAAACAGCTGAAAACCTTTTACGAGAATTAACAAATGAATCATTTTGGACCTTGAACAGAGATTCTTTAAATAATTTTAAAGTTGAAGATAAGGAAAATGGGATAACTCATTTATATACAAAAACTGATGGAACAAATTATAAATTTGAAGTGTTTACAAAATCTAATTTTTTACTCATAAATGCATACGAACCTGAATATTATTCAAAAGTAATACCCGAAGTTATAAGTAGAAGGACTTTTATCTCGTGTGCTAACCTTTTTATAAATATGGTAAAAGAATAACTGTACCTAATCGAGTAGACGGCTCTGCCAGCAACCTGACAGAGTGCGCCTCTCACACCACCGTACGTACGGGTCTCGTATACGGCGGTTCGTAAAATGATGGGTTGAGTTTTGTGTAAATCTCTAGCATGGA
>JBIKIN010000054.1:0-10304 GCA_044361595.1 Pelobium sp.
TACGTTTTCTTATCAATTGAAAGAGGCAAAACGAAACAATTAAGGCCGAAAAAGCGTAGCAAGTAGAAGCTGCTAAGTTTGAGATTTGGAGCGTTAAATTTAGAAAATAAGCTGAAATAATAAATGTAGTTGCTAAAACCGCTAAGGTAAAATTTACTTTTTTAGGCAATAGGCAGTCTTCACATTTAATGTAAATACTTTGCTTCATATTCTTAAATTTAGTTTGTGAGTTTTTCCTTTTACGTATATACTAAAGTTAAGGTTTCAACTAAAACAAATAATTTTTTGATAGCTAGCACTTTAGTAAAGAAATTAATTTATTTTTTGTAATGTGGAAGGTCTTCTATAAAATCGTAGGTCTTAGTTTCATAATTTATTTTGCAATAAAAATGATTTATTCCATTAGTAACTACTAAATATTTTACTTGATGAATGATATTATAGCTTGCTATTTGGTCAAATACTTTTTGGTCAATTTTAACAGTATTTGCCTTGCATTCTATTAAAATGTTTGGTTTTCCTTCTAAATCAAAAACTAAAATGTCTGTTCTTTTTTGTAACTGATTTAGTTTTAAACCACCCTCTAGTTTGATTAATGTTTTAGGATATTTTTTCTGATTGATTAAATATTGGATAAAATGTTGTCTAACCCATTCCTCTGGGGTTAATACTAATTCTTTTTTTCTCAATTCATCAAAAATAAATAACTGCCCTTCTTTTTCTTTCAATTTAAATGGGTAGGGCGTAAGATTTAGTGGAACTGGTTTAAACATTTTTGTAAAAATACATCACGAATTATCAACATTCTAATTTTTAAAAAACTAAAATTCTAATTTAGCCTATCTATGACGGCGCAAGACATTATTAAAGATATTAAAGCTAGAAAGCTGAAGCCAATTTATTTATTACATGGCGAAGAGAGCTATTATATAGATTTGATAAGTGATTTTTTGGAAGAAAATGTGCTTAGTGAAGCTGAGAAAGGTTTCAATCAAACTGTATTGTATGGAAAAGATACAGAAATAATGACAGTTTTGAATGCTTGCAAGCGTTACCCCATGATGAGCGATTATCAATTAGTTTTAGTTAAAGAAGCGCAAGATTTAAAAATTGATAAAGCCGAAGACCAATTTGCTGCTTATTGCGAAAATCCACTAAAAAGCACTGTTTTGGTACTTTGTCATAAGTATAAAAAATTCGATAAGCGTAAAAAAGCCTATAAATTGATAGAGAAAGCGGGACTGATTTTCGAATCGGGAACAATTTATGATAACAAAGTGCCCGCTTGGATTGATGACTTTGTACGTTCAAAAGGTCATCACATTAATCCAAGAGCATCCGCTTTATTGGCCGAGTATTTAGGTAACGATTTAAGCAAAGTAGCTAACGAATTAGAGAAGTTAATGCTTAATGTACCACAAGCTCAAGAAATTAACACCAAAGAAGTACAAGACAATATTGGAATTAGCAAAGAATACAATGTTTTTGAACTGCAAAATGCTTTAAGTAGAAGAGATGTTTATAAGGCAAATCAAATTGTAAATTACTTTGAGGCTAACCCCAAAGCTAATCCTATAGTTTTGGTAATGGGGAATTTAGCGGGTTATTTTACTAAAATTTTAAAATATCACTATGTTAGTGATAAATCACAAGCGGCCAAAGAATTAGGTGTAAATCCATATTTTTTAAAAGATTATGAGCTAGCCGCTAAAAATTACAACTTGGGTAAAACTTTTGAAGTTATTTCTCTATTAAGAGAATACGATTTGAAATCTAAAGGTGTAGATGCTACGGGTAATACAGAACATGGCGAATTGATGAAAGAATTGGTGTTTAAGATTATGCATTGATTTTAGTAACGGAAAAGTTCCAAAACAATATTTATAATTTAAAAAGATGCAATATTTTTTAGTAAAATCAGAACCATTTAAATACAGCTGGGAACAGTTTAATAAAGATGGAAGAACTTTTTGGGACGGTGTAAGAAATTACCAAGCCCGCAATAACCTTAAAGAGATGAAAGAAGGCGATTTAGTGCTTTTTTATCACAGTAATGAGGGTAAAAATGTAGTGGGAATTGCTAAAGTGGTTAGAGAATATTACCAAGATCCTACCACAGAAGATAAGAATTGGGTTGTGGTAGATTTAGCACCTGTTCAGAGTCTTAAAAATCCGGTGACGTTAGAAACTATTAAAGCAGACGAACGATTAAAAGATATTTCTTTGGTACGCCAAGGGCGATTATCTGTGATGCCACTTAAAGCCGAAGAGTTTGATAGGATTGTAGAATTGGGTAGTTAATATCTATGTAAATTCATAAGTATAGTCTATGTAAATTCATAATTAGAGTTTATGTAAATTCATAAGTAGAGTCTATGTAAATTGATAAATAGAAAAATAATTCATACATTTGTGTTATGAGTAATTTTATTGATAGACAGGTAGTTGACGTAATAATTAGTCAAAAAAATAAATTTCCAATTTTAGTGCTTACGGGTCCACGTCAATCTGGAAAAACTACGCTATTAAAAGAGCTATTTCACGATTATAGATACATCAGTTTAGAAAGTCCAGATGTTAGATTATTTGCCGAAAATGATCCACATGGTTTTTTAACTGAATACGATAATCGGGTGATTCTAGACGAAGTGCAAAGAGTTCCTCAGCTATTTTCATATCTACAAACCAGGGTAGATGAATCTAAAATTATGGGGCAGTATATTCTTTCAGGTTCTCAAAACTTTCACTTATTAAATAGCATTACACAAACCTTAGCCGGAAGAGTTGTATTATTCAAGCTTTTACCCTTAGATTTCACCGAATTAAAGGCCGCTAATTTACTGCAAAGCACCTTCCAGCAAGCAGCAGTTAAAGGCTTTTATCCAGCAATTTTTGATCGAGATATAAATCCAGCAATCTATTATAGAAATTACATTCAAACCTACATAGAAAAAGATGTTACCGAGTTGCTAAATATTAAAGACGTTAAATTATTTAGAACTTTTTTAGGATTATGTGCTGGCAGGGTAGGGCAATTGTTAAATTATACCGCTTTAGCAAACGAGTGTGATATTACCTATCAAACTGCAAAATCTTGGTTATCTATTCTAGAAAGCAGTTATATTACTTTTTTTGTGCAACCTTATCATCAAAATTTTAACAAGCGTTTGGTAAAAAGCGCTAAGCTATATTTTTACGATACTGGTTTATTGGCTTATTTATTAGGCATAAAAACAGCGACTGATTTAAATGAAAGTAGGTTAAAAGGTCATGTTTTTGAGAATTTGATAGTTGCCGAAACTTACAAGCAAAGAGAGCATCAATATTTAGATCAAGAATACTTTTTTTGGCAAGATAGTAACGCTAACGAGGTAGATTTATTGACCAAAAAAGGTACAGATTTTTATATTTCAGAAATTAAAGCAACTGAAACTATTACCAGTAAACTTTTTGAGCAATTGGATAAATTTGAACAGATTGCAGCACCAGCTGTAGTTAATAAAACATTAATTTACGGTGGCGATAACAACCAAAATAGAACAAATTATGCCGTTAGAAGTTGGAAAAACGTTTTATAAACAAAAATCCAATTTAAATAAGATTATCATTACCATCATTCTGTTTTTAACGGCCTGTAGCAGTGGGGTTAAACCCGATTTACTTATAGGGAAATGGCAATACGTGAGTTACGAGTATCAAAACAAATCCTTAAACAAACCTTTAGCCAATATTGTGGCTCAACAACCTTATATTGTTTTTCATGCTAATGGAACGGCAGCTATTTACTCTAGTGGAAAAGTATTATCATCTGGAAATTATAAATTAGAAGGTAAAATTATCCGTTTTGTTGAAGATTTACCCAACAATCAAAAACGTAAAATCCCTTTTTTAATCCAAGAATTAACTAATAAAACACTTGTTTTTCAAACTATGGATTCAGAAGTGAAAGTAATTACAGCAGAAATGAAAAAATAATTTCACTGGCTATACAATAGTTTTGTCACAAAAGAGTTACATATATAAACCTTTGTAAATCTTTAAAAACTTAAGTCATGGCAGAACTAACCACCACCACGCGAACAGGTTCTAATAGAACCAAAAAACTAAGCACTAGAGTAGATTTAACTGCAATGGTAGATTTAGCTTTTTTATTAATCACATTTTTTATGCTTACCACAACCTTGGCTAAACCAGTTGCCATGAGTTTGTCTATGCCGGTAGGTGATGAGCCTGCGCCAGTTAAATTATCTAATGCACTCACACTTTGTTTGGGTTCTAATAATCAGTTGATGTATTATACTGGCACTAATGAAAACCCAGAGGAACTTTCTTTTACAGGTTATGATAAAAATGAAATACGTTTAGTTTTAATGAATAAAGCTCAACAAATTTTAAACCAGACAGGAAAAAACCTAATGGTATTAATTAAACCATCAGATAAATCTCAATATCAAAATTTAGTAGATGTTTTGGACGAGCTTCATATTACCAATGTGCCATCTTATGCAATTGTAGATATAACTACCGAGGATATAGAAAGGTTAAAGATTAAGGGGATTTATTAGTTTTAAAATACATATTCTCAATTAAATACCTTAAAAGTTTAATATTTAGGTCTGCTATTTATATTTTAGGCCTAAATATTAAATTTTGAAAAAACCAATTTTAGTCATCAAGTTTGGGTCGGCGTCTATTACAACTCCAAATCAAGAAATAGACGAATCTGTAATTGAAAATGTAGCCATTCAAGTTGCACAACTTATTCAAAAATATAACATCGTTTTAGTTTCTTCTGGAGCTGTTGCTGCTGGTAAAAGGAAACTAACCAATTACACAGGCACTTTAAGCGAAAAAAAGGCAGCTGCGGCTATTGGAAACCCGCTTTTGCTACAAACTTATGCTCATTATTTTGCGCCTTTTGATATCTCAATAGCGCAAAGTTTGTGCGAAAGACATCATTTTTCTAATAGAAATCAGTTTTTGCAATTACAAAAAACCTACGAAGAGCTTTGGAAAAGTAATGTAATACCTATTGCTAATGAGAATGATGTGGTTAGTAATTTAGAATTAAAATTTTCTGATAATGATGAGCTAGCCACATTAATTGCAGTGGGTTTTGGTGCCGAACTGTTATTGTTCAGTACTTCTGTTCCGGGTGTTTTAGATGCTGATGGAAATATCATTAAAGAATTTAAATTGATGGATGCGGATGCTTTATCGGTAGCAAAAAAAGAGAAATCGGCGGTGGGTTTAGGCGGAATGACATCTAAACTTACTTTTGCCCGTTTGGCTACGCAAATGGGTATAAAAGCAGTTATATTTAGTGGAAGAGCCCAAAATGCGATTATAGAAGCTGTAAACGGTCAAACCGGAACCATTTGTCAGCCGCAAAAAAGTAATATTTCTGCTCGTAATAAGTGGTTAGCAAGTGGTAGTTTGGTACGTGGCCAATTACAAGTAGACCAAGGTGCAAGTAAAGCTTTACAAAACCGACATAGTTTACTAGCAGTAGGGATGGTTAAAATTTTAAAAAGTTTTGAAGCAGGGGAGGTGATAGAGATTTTAGATATGGATATGCAAAGTATTGCAGTCGCAAAAACCAAAATCGATTCACAAACTTTAACAAGTTTAAATCACCTGCAAAACGTAGAAATTGCACATGCAGACGATATCGTTTTGATTTAAAAAAATGGAAAATATTACACAACAACTGATAAATGCTGCTAATGCTAGCGCTCAAATAAGGGCATTATCTGCTGATGATAAGCAAAAAGTTTTAATAGGCCTAGCGCAAGCTTTAGAGTCAAATATATCACAAATCATCGCGGCTAACGCTTTAGATTTAGCTAAAATGGCCGATACCGATTCTAAAAAAGATCGCTTATTATTAAACGAGGATAGAATAAAATCATTAGCTCAAAGTGTAAAAGAAGTTGCTGTTTTAACCGATCCAACAAATCAAATCTTAATGGAAAAAACTTTACCTAATGGTTTGTTTTTACAAAAGAAAACGGTAGCACTAGGCGTGGTAGGCGTTATTTACGAAGCCCGACCAAACGTAACTGTTGATGTAGCAGCTTTGTGTATTAGATCTGGTAATGTGTGTGTTTTACGTGGTGGTTCAGATGCTGATGAAACTAATCAATGCTTGGTTAAAATTATTCAAGGTATACTTTCTAATTTCGGGTTAAACCCAAATATTGTACAGCTTTTACCTGTTGATAGAAAATTTGTAGAAGAATTGTTGACTGCAGATAAATATGTGGATATCATTATTCCTCGTGGATCGCAGTCTTTAATAGATTTTGTGCGTAAAAATGCCAAAGTTCCGGTTATAGAAACTGGTGCTGGAGTTTGTCATACTTATGTTGAGGCATCAGCCAATATAGAAAATGCGGCTCAAATTATTTGTAATGCTAAAGTTTCTCGCCCTTCGGTTTGTAATGCTTTAGATACAGTGGTTGTAGATGAAAGTATTTCGGTAAATTTAATATCACAAATGGCTGCTTTACTAAAAGAGTTTGAGGTGGAGATTTTTGCTGATGAAAAAGCGTTTGAGCAATTATCAGCAATCAATTATCCTTTTTTGAATAAGGCCGAAGAAGAAGATTTTGGTCGGGAGTTTTTGAGTTTAAAGTGTTCTGTAAAGGTGGTGAACGGAATTGATGATGCTTTATCGCATATTAGAAAGTATTCTAGTAAGCATTCAGAGGCAATCATCAGCGAAAGCGGGGAAAAAATAGAACGCTTTTTAAACGAGGTTGATGCAGCAGCTGTTTACGCTAATGCTTCTACACGTTTTACAGATGGTGGCGTATTTGGTTTAGGTGCCGAGATTGGTATTTCCACTCAGAAATTACACGCTCGAGGACCTTTTGCTTTAGAAAAACTAGTTACCGAGAAATGGGTTATTAAAGGAAACGGGCAGGTGAGGTGAGATTAGTTAATAATTCATTAGTTATTTTTTTAAAAGTGATAAAATCGATTTTATATATTTTAGTTGTTTTGATTTTTACTTCATGTAATATGCAGCCCAGCAAATCAGAAATTTCTAAAATAGTTTTAGGTAGAGGTTATTGTCTTGGAGAATGTCCATTTGAGTCAATTGAAATTGATAGCACTTTGAGTTTTAAATATTTTGGGGGTATGTATGCTGATCAAAAAGGATATTATTTTGGAGAGATAGCTCAATCAGATTGGGATAGTTTAAACGTGAAAATAAATAGAATTGATTTAAATAAATTAGACTCTGTTTACTGTAAAACATATGACGACCAAGAGGTAGAATTTGTGATTTATAAAGATGGAAAAAGAAAATATGTTATAGGACAAACGGATAGTTTGCCATTAAAACTTAAAGACTTATTGGATTTATTACACAGAATTATAAATAAGGTTGATTTAAAACCATCAAAAGATTCTTTAAATTTTGAAACTCAAATTCAGTATCAATATTTGAGAAGATATGATGGTCCAAAATTTCTTCCAAAGGGATATAAATCTCAATAAAATATAAAAAAAAACTCAATAAAATCTGGATTCAGAATGAAATACTTCAATTTAATATTAATCGCTTTTTTATTTGTAGCATGCTCAAACACGCCACAGCAAAGCAGCGAAACAAAAGAACCATCGCCATTGGCAAAATATTTTAATGCTGAGTGGGCAAATAACCCGCATTGGTACGATGGTTTGGCCGAAGTGGCAACCTATCAAGCTCAAAGAACCATTTACAATAAAGAAAGAAAATTTGAGTATACTTACGTAACCGTTGCTGAAGATTTCAACAAAGAGTTTCGTGTAAAAACCGATGATTACAACCGTAAAGATTTATACAAGGTAATGAAGGTAAATGCCTTTTGTAAAATTGAAACAGATAATTATCCATATCATTTCCTCACTTCTATGTTTTTTCCTTTTGCCACACCTTGGTCTATAGATAAAATGACAAACGGATCCCAAGAATGGTGCGGAAATACCTTTAAAGAATATCTATCAACACCCAAAGATTATCAGCTAACCTATCATTCTTATTGGGATGGAGAAGGCGATGGCTCAAAAACTATCGATAAAGACGTTTTATTTGAAGATCAATTAAATTATACTTTACGTAGTTTAAACTTTAAAGAAGGGTTAATTTTTGACGCAAAAGTACTTGAAAGTCAGATAAGCAGCAAAGTAGGTAAGCTAAATATTTACGATGCTAAAATAACCGTCACAGATGGTAGTGCAGCTATTAGCAACACTTGGAAAGTAAGCGTAAACCTAGAAAGCGGAAAAGAAAACGTTTATTATTTTAAAAATACCTATCCTAATTTATTGGTCAAACAAAACACTTGGGATAATAGAAATCTAGTTTTATTAAAAACATCTCGCTATGCCTACTGGAAAAATTAAATTCTTATTTACAGCATTAATCTTTTTAATTGCTTGTGGAAATGCCGAATCGCAAAAGAGAGATAATTTCGAAGTTAAAAATGATTATCAGCCTTTAGGGAAAAAAATTGGTGGTGTAAATTTTACAGCACCTTCTAGAGCGGTAGATAGCAGCTGGACAGGATCTTTACAGCAAATAAATGCCAATTGGGTAGCACTGGTTCCTTACGCTTACAGCAGAACAGGAGAAGCAAACGTATTTTATGAAGGCAACAGGCAATATTGGGGCGAATCTTTATTAGGAATTAGAACAAATATTAAACAAGCTCATGCTGCAGGTATAAAAGTGATGATTAAACCACATGTATGGATGCGTGGTGGCTGGATAGGGGATTTCGATTTAGATACTGAAGAGCAATGGAAAGTTTGGGAGGCCGATTACGAAAAGTACATCATGCTGTTTGCCAAACTAGCCGTAGAAGAAAATGCAGAAATGATTTGTATAGGTACAGAATATAGAAATGCCGCAAAAAAACGTCCAGCTTTTTGGATAAAACTAGCTAGTGATATTAGAAAAATATACTCAGGTAAATTAACCTATTGTGCAAATTGGGATGATTATACAGATGTTAAGTTTTGGAAATCTTTAGATTTTGTGGGTATGAGCGGTTATTTTCCGCTTTCAGAAGCGCAAACCCCAGTAATTGAAGATTTAGAAAAAGCTTGGAAACCCGTAAAGGAACAGTTAAGAAGCTTCTCTCAAAAAGAAAGAAAACCCATTTTATTTACTGAGTATGGTTACCGTAGTATGGACCAAGCAGCATGGCGAAGCTGGGAAATGGAAAACCAAGAGCGCCCAATTAATATGGTGGCGCAAGCAAACGCTTACACGGCTTTGTTTAAAAGTTTATGGGCAGAAAAGTGGTTTGCAGGCGGCTTCTCTTGGAAATGGTATAGCTCTTTTAGAAGAATAGACCCAGAAAAAAACCACGATTGGACTCCTCAAAATAAAAAGGCACAAGAGATAATGAAAATGTATTACGGTAAGTAATTTGGACGTTAATACTCGCTGTACATTAAATCTTTTTTTGCCAATGCTTATTTATTATTGCAAAAAAAAGATGCTGATTCCATCTTTAACGTAATTATATTGTGGTTTAAATATAATTATAATTCTATTCTGCTAGAGCACCACTTTTCAATTCAACAATAACTTCGTTTCTTCTATTAAGAACTTCGTAAGGCGCATTATATCCTAAAAAGTAGAAATTATCTGTAAATGGAATATTTTTAGCCTTTAGGGCGGCAATCAACAATTCTTTATGTTCTTTAATTTTTTTGTCATCTGCCCATCCGCTAAAAGAAATTGCTGCCATAGTTTTAGCAGGTTCTTCTTTAAACTCTATTTGAGATTGGTTAGGTTTTGGAAGGTTTTCTTTATTAAATTTTTTGGGCACCAAAAACATCATAGTCATAGAATCTTGCAAAGACATAGAAACTGGCGATGTCATAGCAATTTTTTCGTTTCTATTGTTTCCACCAAAAATATAACCTGCTAGAATAGAAAAGCCCTTACCAGAAGCTTCTTTATATTGATTGCTTGATAGTTTAACAGAAGTGAATAATGCGGCTTCATAACTTCTAATTTCAAAGGAATCATATTTTTTAACCACTTTATAAGGGTAAGTTTCAATATAGTTTTGTCCGCTCATGGCAAAAAGTTGTACTCCAATAAATGCTAATAAAACTACACCAGAAGTAATTAAAGTAATTTTCATAATCATATATTCTTAATGTGTTTAATTTAAAGTTCCTATCTGTTTAAACATGATATATTATTAAATGTTTTTTCTGAATTAATGACAGATTAGTCATTAATAAGTGATAGGATAGAAGTGTTTTGGAATTATACTTTAAAATGGTAAGGT
>JBIKIN010000017.1:0-83505 GCA_044361595.1 Pelobium sp.
TGTAAGCTTCCCTGAAATTCAGACCAATCAAAAGTAGAATTTCAAATCAAACTTCCTGCAAAAAATCAGCGGGAGATTTGAAGTTTAAAGCTTGATGTGGCCTGTGATAATTATAGTCCATCATCCATTCTTCTGATTTTTCTCTTACTTCGTTTAAAGAGTTAAAAATGTAAGCGTTTAATAGTTCTCTTCTAATGCTTCCGTTACACCGTTCAATATAAGCGTTTTGTGTCGGTTCTCCTGGCTGTATAAAAAGCAATTCTACTCCGTTTTCTTTCGCCCATTCATCTAGCTTATGTGATATAAACTCTGGTCCGTTATCCATTCTTATTTTTAAAGGAAGCCCTCTAAACTCCTTTAGCACATCCAGCGCCTTGATTACTCTTGATGCAGGAAGAGAGGTGTCTACCTCCATGGCAAGCATTTCTCGATTATAATCATCAACGATATTTAAAAGCCTGAATTTTCTTCCATCCCAAAGACTATCACTCATAAAATCTATCGACCAGATCTGATTGATACCTACTGGTACGGATAATGGATTCTTTACTCTTGCAGGCAGTCTCTTTTTAGCTCTGCGACGAATATTTAACTTCATAGCTGTATAAATCCTATATACTTTTTTATGATTCCAAGTAAAACCTTTTCTACGTAATCTATGATAACATTGCCAAAATCCGATGGAAACATGCTTTTGTGTGAGCAGGGCGAGCTCTGCAATAACATCCTCGTCGTTCTTTCTCTTCGTTTGGTAAAAGTAGTTACCTCTATTTAACCCAACACATTTACACGCCTGACGATGGCTCACTCTCTTGACCATCTCTTCTACCAAACCCTGTTTATCGGCAGGCGTTAAAGCTTTTTTTCTACCGCCTCCTTAAATACTTCATGAACCAAACTCAGGTTAGCGTACATCTTTTTTAGCCTTGCGTTTTCTTCTTCCAAAGCTTTCAGCTTAGACAGCTCTTTTACTCCCATGCCTCCGTAACGCTGTCTCCATTTATAAAATGCAGCTGTACTAATACCTAATTCTCGGCAGAGATCATGCACATTTCTACCTCCATCATGTTCTTTGATTGCACTTACAATCTGGGACTCTGTAAATTTTATCCTTTTCATTTTACCAATTAATTTTAAAGTTATTAAAATAGCCTCGTTTCACTCGGGCTACAATTCTACTTTTAATTGGTCTTAATTTGGGGAAGCTTACATGACTAGAAAATGATTCTTAAAAAAAGCCGTTATTAGGTAAAATTAAAAGTGCAAAAAAATTTACATCAAAAATAGTAGCATCGTCCAAAACTCGATAACTCAAATAAAAGAATATTGAGGATTAAACTTCTTCATGAAAACTATAAATAAATGAAGAAAAAAGAGTCGGACAAAAGGAATTGAGTATTATAAATTTTTTAGAATTAGACTCAGAATAATAATCCCTTTAAATATTTAAACTTAAAAGGACTACTATTCAAAAAATTTACATCAGATAATCAACTCTTAATCTTCAGAGGTTTTCTTTTCCTGTATATTAAAAATAAACTTTGATAACCTTTAACCCATATCCAGTTATTGACACATTAAAATCAGAACTTGCATCTATACTTTGTATAGGATTACCATTTATATCTAACCACTCTATTTTCTTTATATTTTTTCCTGCCAACATTTTATTAAGATTGATATTTGCTGATGTCTTCAATTGATTAATATTATTATTTTGGAGTATCAAATAAACAACACCATCTTCAAAATTAGCTGCTGTAACATAATCTAAATATGGATTCTGACATTCTAGGAGCCCCTCCCTAAAAATTAAAGAAGCTTGATTTCCATAAACTGTCCCCGGAGCAAATCCATAGGTTTGATGAGGGCCTACTTTAGGAGTAATAAAACCTCTTGGAAAAACTATTTTATTGTCAGACCGCATTTCTGTTTCTGATAAAAGATAATCGGTAATCCATCCTATTTGCCACCATGCATGATGAGGATACTGTCCGGGACCTTTGTTCATAGCAGACCAGTAATATGATGATACATTTGTCTTTTTATCGATAAAGGCATCCCGACCTAATGCCGCAGCTCTAGCCATTTGTAAATAAATAGAATCTTTTGTTATTTGATAAATTCTAACAAACAAGCCAGCGTGGCTAGCTAATAATATTGGTCCAAGTTTATTTGCACTACCTACGGTTCCTCCATGTTCAAAACTAAGTCCTACTTGAGTTATTTCCCAGTCTTCACGTTTTATACCATTAACCATTTTTACTTCTTTTGTAGGTATAGGATGTGTGTAAATTGAGGTTGTGTAAAAACGAGCTGCTTTTATAGCTGCTTGTTTATAATTTAAATCGTTTGTTAAATCATATAAATCTAATAATGCTTGAGCACTTTGCCCAGTTGCAAAATCTGCTACAAATCTGGTATCACCACAAACACCTAAAAAATATCCTTTATCAATAGCGTTTTTTATATACCAATCAGCTCCTTTTTTTGCTGCAATTAAATATTTTTCATGTTTTAAAATTCTATATGCTATAACAAGACCATAAAAGGTGGGTCTTAAATCGTCTAAATCTGTAAATATTTCCTCTGTTGTTTCTTTATCATACGCAACCTGCCATTTACCGTTTTTATCTTGCCATTCTAATAATTTATTAGCTCCAGCAATAAATCTACTTTTTAGAATTGAGTCTCCTGGATTAAATAAAAGAATATTTCCAATATCCATTAAATTATAATAAGTTAAACCTATTGGCTCGACATGCGATCCGTATTCTTCTGTAAACCTTTTACTTTTAGAAAGGTAATACTGTCCTAGAACGGCACCCTTAAAAAACCCATCTGTTACTTGCTGTTGTTCTAGTTTGAAGTTGCGGGCATATGGTAAACGGGTCTTCTTTAATATTGTATCGTTCATTATATTGGCTATCATCCACATGGCGCCATAATCAGAATTTTTCATAGCATCTTTTACCGAACCAACTACCCCTCCTAGATAAGCTTGTGCTCCTATAGTGTTAGAATTAAATTGTTCAGTGCGCCATTTTGATGTAGAATCATTTATAACATATTTACTTAAAGCAAATAAACGATTAGTAAATGACTGTGAGGTTCTTTTTAATTGTAGGAAGTCTGCAAATTTGTAGATATTTTGGGAAGCATGTTTTGTAATTTCAAACCAATCTTTAGCACTTATAGTGTATCTAAACTTGAAATTTTTAGTTTCTCCAGCTTTTAGAAACGAGCCTTTCTGTCCAAGAACGGGATGGTAAATAGTAGGTGTTAATTGTCCCTTTTTATTCATTAAAGACAATCCAAGAAGCCAATCTGTATTTGTGCTACTTTCTGAACCCCAAGAATTGCGGCCTGTACCTGGCTCTGGTATAATAGCTATTGAAATGCCGTTTTTGCTGGTTATACAAGGAGAAAGCGTACTTGCGGTTCGCTCTCTAACTATTACAGGCTTGTCCGGAATCCCATGTCCGTAAACAAAGGCTTTAACAAAATCTTTTTCTACTGTTGCACCTTGAAAAATTCCTGGAATAATCCCCCAACTCAACTCATCTTCAGTTATGGTTGATAATGAGGGACTCGCAATTGAATAATAACCATCAGCCTTTGCCGTGAGTGATATAGTGACAATAATATCTGATGAATATTTGTGATCAATATTCCAACTAGATTTAATTAAAGTTCTATTCGACTCAGCAATAAAATTCAAAGAACCATCAGGATTTTTTTTAACATTTTTAGGATAAAAAAATTCAGGCTGTCCTGCTTGGTTTAACGGAACCGAACTAGTATTTTCTTTATAGTTACTCGCAACTGACTTAAAAACTGGTTCTGGAAAATTAATCTTGTCGCCTTTGGTAGTATAAACGGGCAGTGGTGTAGTATCAGGTTTTTCTGCACTAAAAAGCACAAGATATTCTGCATCTGGAGCTGTTGTTTTCGTCCATTTATTATCTTTCATTACAAGCAATTCGTTTAACTTCCAACCTGTCTTTCCCTTTGTCCATTTTAAACTTAGTGTTGAACTTTTAAGTGTTGGTTGCTTATCATCAGTATTCCCCTTTTTCTTTGCAATAACAATAAATGGGAGGGAGATAAACAGTAAAATTTTAAAAGATGTAGTAAAAAAATACTTAGAAGAGTTCATAACTTGTTATTATAATTAATGAATTGAAGCGATGTTCTTTATTTAATTTCAATTTGATTTAACAATTGTAAGCCCTTAGAGGGAAAAAAAATTAAAAACATAAGATTCTATTTCTTTAGATTTTAATGTGCTTGCTTTATTCCTTTAAAAATTATCATGATAACTAAATCTTCCTTAACACTTTTTTTTACAAAACGAGTTTTGATTTTTAACTAATAATATAGCATATTTTCAAGGCCGTAGTACTATTTTATAGGTACAATCTTAATTAAAAGACCTCCGGTTGGTAATAGCTTAAATAAAGATTTATCTGTTTTGTCTATTACTAAGGTTTCATCTTTTAAAGACTCATTTAAATCATCAGAAACTATAGTGGCTGAATATTTTAAGTTCTTTTTTAGAAACTCGAACTCGACATTAAACTCATAATTATTGTAAGTTCCGTTTATAACAGCCACATACCAAATCTCACCCTTTCTTCTTGCTAGTGCCGCCAAGACCCCAATTTTACTATTCTTCAAAACAATTGTTTCGTCCCATGTTACTGGCAAGGATTTCAGCATATTAAATGCAGGTTTCAATTTAATATCTGAAAGATTTTCTGGGTTATCCGCTAAACATTGAAAAGAAGAATCAAATAAATAAAACATTGCAAGCTGATGTGCATTTGTTGTATTTCCTTTATTACTAAAAAAGCCCGGAGTATAATCACCATGACCTGTTAAAAATCTAGTAAAAGGGAGTGCGGCATTATGCCAGGCAGGAATCATTTCATTCATAATGTTTAATTCCATTCCACGTACAGCTTCTCTTGTAATTTCGTTAGGATAAGTTCTACTTTCACCTGTAGATGTATGGCATCCATGAAAATTTACTAAGAGCTTTCTTTTGGCACAAGCTTTTAAAAAATCTATTTCGAAATCAATAAGTTCTTTTGCTTCGCTATTCATAAAGTCGGTTTTAACACCAACAGCGCCTGCTAATTTTACGCTATCTAAAAAAGAATCTCTACCTTCTGGATTTCTAATGTTTTTAGAATGTTTCCAAATCCAAATACCAACGTTCTTATTTGCTCCGTAATTACATAAATCTTTTAATTGGTTCCATTTATCTAACCATTTGGTTTCCCATCCCTCATCTATAAGAGTATACTCAAAACCTAGCTTGTGAGCTTCATCAATATATTTCTTTTCAAAACTAGGAAGCATATAATTATCATTTTTATGCTGGGTTATCCAACTCCAAACTGATCTTCCAGGTTTAATATATTCTGTATCTAAAAATAGTTCTTTGTCTGGAGCTGGATTTAGATTCGTAATTATATCATTATTTACGAGTTGATTTAGGTTTTTAGAATAACCAATAACACGCCATGGCGTAACAATACTATCATTAACCAAAAATCCATCATTTCCTTCTGTAAAATCGACTTGTAATTCTCTATTACCTATCGCTTTAAATCGCAATCCACTGTAGTTGTATAAAGCTGCTTCTGTGAGCATTAAATATTCTCCATTATTTTGCTCTACAATTAATGGCTTGCCTTGTATAGGCCCTTGAGATGACACAAATGGCAAACTATCAATTAAGGTACTTTGCCATAATCCTGCATAAGATTTTAACTTCCAAAAATTGTTTCTTTCAAAATACCAAACTCTAGATTTTGGGTTTAATGTGAACGTGGTAAACTCATTTTTAACTAAATGAATCTTTTTTTCTGTTTTTAGTGAATATCTAAAAGCACACCCATCGTCAAATAATTTAAACTCAATGTTGTATTTTAAGTCTCTTTTGGTAATTTCTAATTCATATATAATGCACCTATTAATTGCTTTTGCATGTTTACCTCTCGACTCATACACCTCATTAATAAGACTTTTATTTATAAGTTTAATATTTAGTACTGCTGTTCCTAGATTATTATCGTCTATATTTAACCCAAGAATAGAAGGGTTTATTAGTATCGACTTACCTGCCGAAACGGAATATTTTAATTGCCCGTTTTGAGAGTAAATTGAGGCACTAACCTGTTTTTTAGGGCTTTGCATCAAAATATTCTGAGCAGCATCTGACTTTTTGATGCAAAAAAGGATAATTAATATTAAATAATATCTCATATTAAACCATTCATTTATTGAGTTTAAAGTGACTTGCCTTGATTAAAGGCTTTTGTATTATAAATAAACGTCATAATGCTAGCTAACAAAAAATCAAATAAGATATCGTATGCAATAAATGACTAATTTAATTTTTTATAACCTCTTTTATCCAAGCTCTAGCTTCATTAGCTTCTGGAATTTTTTTTAAAACCCACTGATCACTATGGTTACGAAACGGAATTGTAACAAATTTAAAATTGCCTTTAACATTTGTACTTTTAAGGTAGTTACTAATATTAGCGGTACTACCTTCTTGTGAAATCCATTGGGGTCTATCATTAAGCCTATTTAATCGTTTAAGCGCAGAGGGTCTATCTGCCAAAGAATAAGGCCAATTCTCACGAACACCATCATAGTGCGAATGGACGAAAAATGCTTTCCAAATAGAGGCTATTTCATCATCATATAAACCTATGTAATTACAAGCAATAGCGCCCCTAGAGAAACCAGAAAGTATTATGTTTTTTGTATCCGCTCCAAACTTATTTTCTAAAAGACTTAAAGTTGCGAGTACATATTTTTTTGTCTCTTCAGCGTCTCCCCACCAAGAAATAGCGTTTCGCTTTAAACCATTCTTTACCTCAACAAAGGGCATGCATACCCAAATAAAATCTTTGCCTTTGCTTAACCCATAACCTAAGCTGCTACCTTCCACAGTACCGTTAGAAACATCTCCAAATTTATTTTTGTAAGGGCCATTACCAGCGTACTCTACAATAACAGGGTATCTTTTGTTAGGCTTCCAATTTTTAGGTAAATAAATTATATGATAAACCTCAGTATTTTCCCAGCCATTAGTAGTTTGTTTAACTCTAAGACCTGCACTTGGCTGTCCTAATACCAAAGAAGGAACTTTAAATTCTGACTTAACGGTTGACAGATCAGGTTTTCCTTGCGCATCAGCTTGAATTGTAGTTTTAAATATCAAAACTAGAAGAGCAAGAAGTCTAAAATAGTTTACTCTTATAATCATAATTTAAAAGCTTTAACTGTAGAAGTTATTGTTGTTTATAAATTAACCTGTATTCCTTTTAACTAATAGACTTATTCCATTAAATGGTATTGTGAAAAATATCATTTGTATTCATTACCTAAATCAAAGTATTAAGAGTAACATCTTATTGAAAAGATAGCTGCTGGAGTCGATTTATTTGGATGCTCTAACTCAACCATAAGTTCACTCGTCTTTAATGGTTTATCTAACTTTATTTTATTAATTGTTTGATAATTACCTATTTTTTGATAAACTAAATTCCCCTGGTCGTCTTTAATCTTATAGTTTCTAACGCAAAATGGCATTACATCCTCAGGATGTCCCATTAATACACTTTCCATAGGATGATCGTAATCTGTATCAAAAAATAGTTCTATTGTAGAAATTTCTTTTTCCTCTGTCCATTTAAATTTAATTTGTGGAGCCTTATCTTCCATTGCTGCAACCCAAGCATTAGGTTTTGTTGTAGGTCTGAAAATCCCAGTTTTTATATTATTAGCTTGAAATAAATTAATTGATGGTTCTAATTTTAGAGCTAAATTATGCCCTAATGGACGGCGCTGTGGACACCAAAACTCAAATGCTTCTACGCCAATATCTTCTGGAGGTGTTTGTTTGCCATAATTAGAAACGGCCTTATTAACCGTATTAAATACAGAAAGAATACCTGTTATTCGTTGATTAGACATGTGTAGCTCAACTTCTGGGTTTTTATGAAATACTACAAATGCATAAGTGCCTTCTTGAATTACTGATGAGAAGTTAATCTCTAAGCAATTTCGTCCCGAGTGAATGTCTAAAGATTTTGTTTCCAATATAATATCAGGTGTATAATTATCCACCTTACTACTAATACGTAACTCTATATTTAAAAAAGTTTCTGTTTTAGATTCAGCATAAAAAATAATTGAAGGTATATTTCCTTCAATTAATGGAAGCATTTGAGCTGTTGATATTTCTAAACTTTTTGTAAAGTTAGATGGTAATTCGTGAAGTTTATATTCGCTAGAAGCGGAAATGACCGCATTTTGAACATGATCTTTTTCATCTAATAGTTCAAATCCTGGAATATGTTGACCACTTTTTAGTAATTCTTGCTGTAAATCTACAATGTGTTCTTTTTCTGAAATTTGATTTGGAAATAACTGCTTTTGCTTAGCAATATATGCAGCCATACCAACTGCTTGTCCGACATGTGCAGCCGTTGCCATAACTCTTGTGGAGGCAAACGCCACATGAGATGCACTAATTATTCTTCCTGCTAAGAATAAATTTTTAATGTTCTTACTGTAAAGCGTACGATAAGGAATTTGATAAACGCCCTTTCCATGCCACTGATTGCAACCTGGTTTTTCACTAAAAACTCCATCTGCTGGATGAAGATCTATTGACCATCCACCAAATGCAACAGCGTCTTCGTGTGTTTTTTGCTCAACAATATCTTGTTGTATAAGCATATAATCACCTTCAAATCTTCTGCTTTCTCTTTTACCAGGAATGGTTCCAACCCATTCTAAAGTAAGAGTTTCTGCCTCAGGAAATTCTCCTGAATTTTTGATGTAATCCCATACACCATAAACAACTTTCCATAACTCCCATTTAATTTCTTCGGTATCATGAATTGTATCTAATCTTCCACCATACTCAAGCCACCATAGTTTGCAACCAAACTCTTTTGAGTTAAAACTTTTGAATTTAGGGATTTCTTTAGTAACATCTAATGAAAAACTAGGAGGTGTAAATTTTACAGGTTTGCCTGTATCTTTACTGTAAAAATATAGGCTATGTCCTAATAATTCTCCATACTCGGCAGTTGGAGCAAACTTTTCTCCAAACTCTTCTTTACTTTCAGCCCCCATTCTAAAAGCAGCTCCTGCTAGAAAACCTACAATACCATCACCAGAGGCGTCACAAAAAATTGGTGCTGATACAATATATTCAGTTGAATTTTGACTGCAAAATCCTTTTACAGCTGATATGGTTTCTTTATTTGACTTTTGTACTTCATAGATAGCGGTGTTCAAAAGTAAAGTAATGTTTTGTTCAGATTTAACTTTGTCAAGTAATATTAAATCAAATATTAGTGGGTTTCCTTCCTTATTTTTATAAGTATTTTCAACAAGTATCTCATCTATAACACCTCCCTCTCTGCTCCATCTATTATTGTTTCCCATATGTGATGTAGCCCCTAATATCCACAAGCGAACTTCGCTTGATGAATTACCTCCTAAAACCGGCCTATCTTGTATTAGCACAACCTTAACGCCTTTACGGGCAGCAGTAATTGCAGCACATGCTCCAGAAAGTCCACCTCCTATAACCGCTAATTCAGTATTAATAGTTTTTAAATTCAAATATCTCTTAATCTCAAATTCCTGCTTTATCATAATCTGTTTCTTTTAATCTTTTATTTGTTTGTTTCCCTACTTCCCAAAGTAATGGTTGTTCCAGAAACTTTTTCTCCATTTATTTTTACTCCGTCTAACCTGAAACTAACCCATGGAGATTCTAGCGGGACATTAACAGTGAATTCAAATGGATATTGTTTTTTTGTAATTATTTGGTTTTTTTTATCATTTGTATCGAAATGCAAACTAACTTCAGAAAACTTTGAATCGTCTTCTTTTAAATATATGTATGCTTTGTTTGCATAGTTTCCCATCCTAATTAACATTGCATCAGCGTTACCAAATTCTTTTATTTTAATAAAATCTGATCCTAGAGCTTTGGACGGGGCAATAATTTTGTCTTGGAATTCAGTAACTGGTTTTACGTTTTCAAGTTTTAATGTAACAATACCATTTGCAGGTACATTTACGATAAAGTTTTTATTTAAATCTTTTTTCCACTCTTTTCCATCATAAATATATCTAATAGCATTACTATGAGACTTTAAAAGACTATCATTTAAGAAAACAAAACTTTTAACCGGTTTATTTGACTGATTTAGAAATGAAACGTATAAATCATTACCTTTTCTACCAGAGATATAGTTTAATTCTACGCTTTCTGTAGTCAATAACTTTTTAGGCATCCATAAATTAACACCATCTACATCATAAAATTTTCCTTTAGATGCTCCATAAAATTTGCTTTGTAAATAAGCATACCCTTCTATAAAATTTGAAGGGAAGTTAATTTCACCTTTAGATCTTACATAAGCATCTGTAATTAAATAGTCTATTAAAATACTAGCCATAGGCATAATATGGTTATAGTGGAAGGAATTTACACTTTGCTCTTTGTGTGAGTGATAAGGGAAGTCAAACTTTTCATAAGCAGTTGTTCTTGCAGTGTTAATATGATAGCCAGGAAAATTTCTGTAACGACCAATTACGGCTGACTTTGCCACCTCCTTTAAAAAACTGTCATTTGTGTAATATCCAAGTCTTAGCATCCAAGGAGCATAGTTGGCCATAAATATTGCTCTATGACCTGTACTAGTTCCTGAGGACTCTGGTGTTAAGCCAATTTCAGAGAGTCGCCATGCCGGGGCTTTTTCTTCAGGAAATTTCATTTGAGGATGACCTTTAGATTTTAAATAACTGTAGTAAGGAGCGTTGCCACCTTTATTAACAATTAATGAATCTTTAACAGGTATTCCTGGAGACATCCACGTAAACATAGTATAATGTCTAGCTCCATCTTGAGATGCTTCTAGGTATTTTTTATCTTTTGTTATTTCATATAATTCTAACAAGGCTATCCATTTGTTTGTATATGCCGTCCAAAAGAAAAAACCACCAGCTAACTTATCATCAAAATCAGTTTGTCTTTTATTCACTCGGTCTTGCAAATATTCATCAGCTCCTTCTGTTGCTCTTTTTAAATAAATTGGATCTTTAGTAGTTTTGTAAAGATGCATTGCGTTTATCCAAGTATCTCCCTCCTCTGTTACATCAAGATTACGTATTCTACTACTCTGTAATTCTTGCTTTGCTAGTAAAATATAAAATGGGTTATTATTCCCAAATATGTTGTACAAAGAACTTAATTCAGATATTGGAGCAATAGGCCCATTTAGTTTTCGAGACGGACTTTGTATTTTTTGAGTAGAATCTAAAGCAAATAAAAACTTTTCTCTTGACAGCATGTACTCCATTAACGGGTAAGCCCTTTTATCAAAAATTTCTTTGTTATCCGTAATAATTGCAAGTTCTAATGGGTTTAGGCTAGAAACATTTTTTACCGCACCAGGAACATCAGTTGAGTAAGCAAAACCTTTTAGCGAATCAAGATACCAGGCATAATTAGTCAAAGAATAATCTACAATGTTATCAAAAACTGTATTTAATGTGGATATGTCATTTTTACGATAATCTTTAAAGCCAAAATACTGACGAGCTAATTTTTCATAAGTTTGAGTAATGGAATTTGGTTCTACAATTAAATATGCTGCAAATTCAAAAATTTGACCTTTATTCATCAATGATTTTGGGCCACCGAGAATAGGAGCAAAAACTTGTGGTTTTGCCATTCCATCTTTATCTCTTATACTAATTCCAAATTGACTGTTTGTAAATAGGGGTAGGGGATCAAAGGGTAAATATTCTGGTGATGCTAAAACACCAAGGCTATTAGCTCCATCATTTACTAATGTAGTTGGTAGAGTAGCCATGTAAGATGGAGTTAAATAAGAATTATCGGGAAATCGTTTTTCTTGCCAAATTAATGGTTGCCAAATTTCTTCTGCTTGATTTGGTGAAATTGCCGGAGCACCCGTGTATCCTACAGAAAAATAGCCTTTTTGCTTAGTAAAAATTTGATATTTAATTTTTGGATTAGTCGATTTATCAAGAAAAAATGTAGCAGTTAACTTGAATAACTCTGTTTCTGCGTAAACAAAAATAACTGAATCTTTTTTGTTAATCATTTTATTGGGTACGGCTAAGTAAAGTTTTCCCGGATTAAAAAGATTAGAGGTTCTCCTGGCTTGCTTTCCTTTCAGAATGGCATCGTCAAAACCATCTCCAATAAAATCATCACTAGATTTAGAAGATGATAGATCTGCTTTGTTAATATCAGTTGTTTCCCACGTAGGGACGTTATATGGTACACCTTTAATTCCCGATGGACGTAATGCTAAATAGGGGTTTTTATCAGAATATAGAATTGTGAATTGTCCAGAAAATGAATATTGTTTTCCGTTTTTTGTTATCAATATAGATTTGTCTTTCTCAGAAATTTTAATTTGTGAATACGCGAACAGACAATTAAAGATTTGAAAGAAAAATAATAAAAAAATAAACTTTATTAGAGATTTCATTTTGATTGATTAAATAGTTTGGTCTAGTTTGGTTTGTACTACAAATAAAATCAGAATTATCTTCAATTACAAGTTTTATTGATTTTATTTTATTTGTTAAAATATCTATTTAGAAGATAATCAAAATCTATTTTTACTGTCAATAACGCAATAGTAAAATGGATTATGATATAAGAAGTTAATTAATGTAAAAGATCAAATGGTTATTTAAAATATCTCTTTTAAATATTTAAAATAACCGGTTTTGAGTATTTCGACAAAGTTTACTTTACTTCGATTAAGATTTAAAAATTGGTATTCTTTATGTTGTAAATTTTTAACTTTATAACAGTAATTTATGCTTTAACATATATCCTCTAATCATGAATAAAGGAAAACTCTTCCGTAACTAATCTTACCTTTGCTGGGAAGGGTTACTATCTTGAGATTGTTGATTATATTTAACCAAATGAACTCCATTAGATAAACACAATCTTTTTTAATAAACATTCATTTTTCTGATTCCAAAAACATAAGCAAAGGAAATTAACTTTTAAAAATTGGTCTAAATTATTACCAAATATTAAAGTATTAGAATCAATGAAACAATTCTGTATAAAAAACCAGTTTAACTTCACCTAAAAGCCCAGAATTGACCAAAGGCGAGGTTTTATCGTAATGTTTCCATGTAGCAAAGGTGTAGCGCTTGTCTTTTCTCTCTACATTTTTGTTGTTAAGCCACTCTGGTAATTCAAGTAATCTGCCAATACTAAATTTAGAGCCTGAAGCATCATATTTAGCATCTATTGCTATATATTCGTCTCCTATCAAACGGTTTATCCACCTGTTAACCACTTTAATTCTAATTTCGTTTTCGCCAGTTTTAAGGTAGGGGGTAACATCCAAGCGATAAGGTTTTTTCCATATTACATCTACCGGTTTATTATTAATAAAAACTTCTGCTATATCATAAATCTCATCTAATTGAAGCATACAAACTTCTCTATCTAAAATTTTATCTGTAATAATAAAATTGTTAATATATTCTGCAGTACCAGAATAATGGCGGATATCTGTGTTGCTGTTTTTATTCCATAACTGCAACGAAGGCATAGTAATAGATTCTGGGGCACCACGACCATCTAAAAACTTTACTGTCCATGGCGTTTGAATTGTTATTTCAGATTTTACTTTTGCTACTTTTATCCTTTCTGTTTTACCGCTATTGTATTGAAAATCTAGTATTGCATTATCGTTAATTAAATACTTGCTTTTATATAAGCTTATAGCTTCCGGAAGATTAGACAATGATTTGGTATCTCCGGTTGCATTTACCATTATATTTTTGGTGAAATCTTTGCTAAGTTTATCTCTGAAAACAACAAATACAGAACCCTGAGGTTCAATTCGCAATGGGATATTAGTTCTCCCGCCTATAGTATCAAAAACAGATACTTTCCATGAATCTCCTGTTAATCCATCCCATATTTCTGGTTGTTTACCCTTTACTCTTAAGCTAAGATTTAGAGATGCAGTGCTATCTGCTTGATTAGTAACAAAATAGACATCAAAATCATTACCTGTTCTATGTATATATTTTAAAGAATCAGTTGCAATATTATTATAAATCACATCAGGAGTAATGGCATTGTCTTTTAAGATCTCTTCAATTGCTTTTCCCCAATAGATGGTTCCATTGCCGTGTTTTTTCTCATTTTTTGTTTTTCCATTCAAATCACCCCATATCTCTTTAACCAGTTGGTCAAACTCAGTTTTCCCTTTGGTAAAACCCGCCATATCTGGTGGCGATATTGGTGGTGGGCCGAGTAAAGATGCCCCTTGTAATAATAATGTATTTAGCTTCTGCAAGGTTTCCAGAGTCATATAAGGATAATCGGGCAAAATCATAAGTTTGTACTTCGCACCTGATGACAAAGACAATTCTTTTCCATTAATTTTTAACCCTTCTAGATATCTAGGATAGATGATATCATAATTAATGCCTTCAGGTATTTTACTAACCCATGACGGGAACTCATAAACCGCATCGTTAGGAAAAAGATAACAAATATCGGATACTATAATGCCTTGTTGTAATAAATATTGGCTTCTACCTAAATAATCTCCCCATTCTGGCGCATATTTCCACCAGGTGTTAGTTCTTCCGAAATGAGTACCATACCTACCCATCGTAAATCCTGGTAGAATATTTTCATAAGGCTGATGCGTATAGGTGTGAAAAATAAACTTATTAATTCCTAATGCGAAGGCATAGTCGCCAAGTTTCTTAAGGTTATTAGGCAAGTTTTGCCATTTGCCGAATTCTGGTTTTGAAGTAAAAGATTCTGCACCCACTAAATTTTTACCTAAAACATTGGCAATAGATACTGTTTGTTTAATTACCTTCTCTCTTTTTTCCGCTCCTTCAGTCCAAAATTCATTCATCGGAACATCTACAAACCTATTTCCATTGCTTGGTGACATAGGCCCTCCTTGAGTCTCTGAAAATATGATTAGATTATTTTTGTGCGCCAAGCGCTGCATAATTTGATAATAATTCTCAGCAAACATGTCAGAAAGTGCTTGTTGAAAATCCCATAAAAAGGCTGAAGATTTAAAGCCAGTTTCTACGGTTCTACCCACTAAAACCGGCAGATAGCCTTTAATATCATAACCTTTTCTTTGCTGAAATTCCTGTGGCATTTTCTCAGTCCAATTTTGAAAACCACCTTCAAAACTATCAAACAATATTCCTTTAAAAGTCTTTCCAGTAAGATTTCCAGCTTCCTTTATTACTCTTCCTAAGGACTGATTGAACTGGAACTCTACCGCATCAGGATCAAGTTTATCTACTTCGTAACCGGTACCCTCATCTACCGCAGGATGTATTTTATGAGCCGTTGTAGTGTATCCAAATCTTAATATTGTCCATCTGCCTGCAGGCATATTTTTCCAGACTAAATTTCCTGTCTTAGGATCAAAATATTTACCTAAATCTATTATTTGATTTTGAAGAATGCCTTGAAAGTTTTCTTTAATAATTAAATTTTGATTTAAAAATGGTGCTTTAGACATTCCGGTACGTTTATACCAATCAGTAATATTTCTAAGATTACGTAATTTTATTTCAGTTAGCTGATAATTTTTAGTTCCATCTAATTTTATTCGTAGAAAATTAAGATTGGTACTAGCAAATGAAACTGTAAAGTTTGCAGATTTAGCGAAATGATCTTTGTAATTAAATTTATTGATTTCTTTATATTTTATACCATCAGTAGAAACTTCAATACTCCCAGCAAAACCTATTTTCTCAACAATAGATCTCATATCGAAAGTGATGCTATTTAAAACAATTGGAGACGTGAACTGAAATAAAATATATGAATTACCTTTTTTAAAAGCAGAAGAAGTTACACCAGTAGAATAATCTTCATCATAAACCTCTTTTAATGTTTTGCCATCGGACGAAGTAACAGTTTTAATTTTTTTTCTGATTTCTTCCTCTCCATCTATGGCGGGAACGGCAATTACAGTTATATCTTTATAAAATCCAAGATTGGCATAAGGAGAAGATAAATTTATATCTTTTTGTAATAGTGGGTTTGCATCGGTCTCACTATAAACCAATTGCTTCATTGATTTTTCTAAGGATATCCATGGACCACCTGCACCGGACCAACCCGGACTATTAGTCATATAAAACTCAATTCCTAGGCTATCACACATTCTAATGGCGTACTGTACATGCTCATGCCAAATGTCTTGACCATATCTTACAGGACCTTTTGGTAAATACATATGCGTATCAAACATTTGCACCCCACCTATCCCAACTCTTTTCATATCTATCAGATCTTTCTTAATTCCTTCTTTTGTTACATTCCCATTAATCCAATGCCACCATGTTAATGGTTTTGAGATATTTTCAGGATTTGCAAAATTTTTCTGAATTAACACTCCTTTATCTTGTGAAATAGAGATTTTAACAACAAAAAGAAAAATAGTGAGCAGAATTAGTCTGAGGTTTATAAATTTCATTTAATGAGTATTTTGGTTTATAATCTAAATAACTAGTTTCATTTTTTAATAAGACTTTTATTTCCTTCTAAAAATGTTTTTAAATAGGGCGATATACTATTAAATTCTGAACTATTACAAATAGCTATTCTAGAACAATATTATTATGTCTGACATAATTTAAAACTTCTTTGAAAATTTTAAAACACCTCTATTAAGCAAATAAAACCTCCTGGTTTTAGTAGTTCAACATATTTTAACTCGTTAGGTATAAGATTTACAATCTGATATTCTCCCGGTTGTAAATCTTTTAAACTTATTACTTGATCTCCATATTTTATCTGGTAACCTCTGAGTGTGTATGAAGGAAAATCTTTTCTACAACTAATTTTAAGCTGTAACGATTGTTCAGTTTTATTTTCAGTTGTAATAATGGCTGGAGAGAATTCTTTCTGAAGAGTTGTATAAATTTCTCTTGGTTTACGCTCAGGAGTTACTACTCCCCAAGAACGGTAACCATCCGGATTGGACTGCGGATATCGACTTAAATAATCATTAAAAGACCAAACTGAGGCGCCTACAACATAATCAACATCTCTAATCGCTTTTAATGCATTTCTAAAGTAATTTTTTCTTTTCTCTTCTGAATTAACATTATTAAGCATCATACCAAACTCGCTAATGTAAATAGGCTTATTGGGATAAACTGAATGAATCTTTGATAATGCTTTACTATGGTTTCCGTAAACATTGGCAGAAATAAAATCGACATAATTTGAGGCCTCATCTTCTGGTTTTTGTATAAAATCTCTGAAAGCCATGTAAGAAGCAAAAGTTACCAAACGAGAATTATCTAGTTTTTTAACATATGCTTTCATATCCTTTACCCAATCAATACCCTCCTTTTTATGCGAATAAAATTCATTTCCAAGGCTGTATGCTATTACAGAAGGGTGATTCCAATCTCTTTCTACCATTTCTTTAAGCTGTAATTTATACTTTTCTCTCATTGAAGAATCAGCCATTTGCTGAGGAGTCATTTGCCAATTGCCTGCCTCTGTAATAATTAACATTCCGTTTTTATCTGACCAATCCAATAATTTTTCTGGTACTGCATGATGAGCTATTCTGCACAATTCCATACCAGCAGACTTCATTAATGTTAAATCTTTAAATAGTAAACTATCTGGGTCTAAAGAACCAAATCCAGGATAATCGGCAGGTCTATTTGCTCCACCCATTTTAATAGACTCGCCGTTTAACAAAATTTTTGTACCTAAAACTTCTATTTTTCGTATTCCGAAGTTAGTTTTTAAAGTATCCTGATCTAAGGATAAAATTAACTGGTAAAGGTTAGGGGAGTCATTACTCCAAAGTTTTACTTCTTTTGAAGATAAATATGTTGAGAGTAAAATTTCCTGCTTTGCATTTGAGAGTAAACTAGTTTTCGCTACTTTAAAACTTGATGTACATTTCTTACCATTATAAAATATTTCTGCATTTAACTCCTTGTTCTCTTTTGGAGCAGGCAAATTGTTGATTAAGGCTTTTACTATAATTTTAGCATTCCCTTTCAATAAATCTGGTTCCGCAATAACCTGTATTTTTTCTAAATATGCATCAGCATGATAGCTTAAAGAAACAGGCTTGGTAATTCCTCCATAATTCATCCATGCATACAATTGTGAAGCATTTGCTCTGTAGCTTGTATCACGTGTTTTAGCACCAGGGATTGTGGTGGTGTCCCAAGAGTTGTCTACTTGCACAGTTAACGTGTTTTTTTGTTTTAAGTAAGGTGTAACATCAAATTGAAATGGGGTATATCCACCTTCATGTTTACCTATTTTTACACCGTTTAACCAAATACTTGCCTTGTAAAAAACAGCATCAAATTTTATAAATGCCTTAATATTTGAAGCAGGTAATTCAGCATCAAACTTCTTAAAATACCATGCAGTACCTGTGTAAAAAAAATATCTTTTATCTACTGAAAAAGAATGGGGAACTTCTACTTTATCTAATTGATTGTTTGGAAAATTAGTCTCGGTCCATCCTTGTGATTCTCCAACTTTTTGTGGATCAAGAGCAAAAAGCCAAGTATCATTTAATGATTTTTCAATTCTTGCTTGAGCAAAGGAATTAATCGCAAATAATGTAAACAGGGCAAATAATTTTAATCGCATAATACAAATTTAAAAGTCATTAATTTCCTAGTTGAAATTGTTTTGATTTAACTTCGGTACCATCTTTTGATATAAGATCTAAAGAAAATAAAACATTGGCTTTATATTGAAGTGGTACAGTAAACTCAAAAGGGTATTCTTTCTTAATTATGCTTTTGTTATTCCCATTAGCATCTTTATAGTTTAATTGCGCAGTTTTCCATTTGCTGTCATTATCTTGAAGATATAGAAAAAGACTATTGTTGTAGTTACCCAAACGTATTAACATTGCAACAGCATTACCTTCTTGTATTGCGATATAATCTTTACCTTTATTGTCTGAAGGTGCAAGTATTTTATCCTGAAAAGTTGTTTTTGTAGAAATACCATCTATTTTAACAGAAGCAATGCCGTTTGCCGGAACTTTGATTTTAAATTTTAAATCATTAAGTTTTTCATTTCTTTTATCAAAATCTAATCCTATAAGTTTTATTGATTCTGAGGGCAAAACCAATGAAGAATTGAGTTTTACTTCAGTAGTAACCTCTTGATTTGACTGGTTTGTGAAAGAAAGATAAAGTTGATTGGCTTTTCTGGCAGAGATGTAATTAAGTTCTACGTTGTCAATTTCCAACAATTTTGCAGGCATCCATAATCGAACATCCTTTTCACCATAAAATGTTCCTTTAGCAGCACTGTATACATTGTTTTGTAAATAGGCATAACCTTCTACATATTCTCCATTAAAACTAATTGCACCTTTAGACCTTACATAAGCATCAGACACTAAATAGTCTATTAGCATTGTAGCCATAGGCATAATATGATTATAATGGAAAGAGTTAACGCTTTGGTCGGTGTGATTATGTAAAGGAAAATCTTCTTTCTCGTAAGCGGTTGTTCTGGCAGTATTTATATGATAACCAGGGAAATTTCTATACCTGCCAATTATTGAAGCTTTTGCTACTTCTTGCAAGTAGGTGTCATTTGTTAGGTATCCTACTTTCAGCATCCAAGGCGCATAAGTTGCCATGAAAATTGCTCTATGACCAGAACTAGTACCAGACGATTCTGGCGTAAGTCCTATCTCAGATAAACGCCATGCTGGTGCTTTTTCTTCCGGATAATACATTTGTTTATGTCCTTTTGATTTAAGATACCAGTAAAAGGGAGCTTTCCCTTCTGGATTTACTGTAATCATAGAATCTGGAACTAATGGTGTCATATAAGTGTACATCACATTATATCTTGCGCCCTCTCTTGCCGCATTTAAGTATGCTTTGTCTCCTGTAATTTCATAAAGCATGAAAAGATCTACCCATTTATTTACAAAAGTTGGCCAGAAAAAATTTCCCCTACTAAATTGCTCCTGTTTTGTATCTACTCTAGTTTTTAGGTATAAATCTGCTTCTTTGATTGCTAATTCAAGATACGATTTATCTCCCGAAGCCTTATATAACAACATTGCATCAGTAAAGTTGCCAGTCAGCTTGTTTGCACTTGATTTTAAACCTCCGGATTTTGTTAAAGCCATATTTAGTAAAAACTGATTTGTCTTGCCAAATATGTTGTACAAACTGGTAAGCTCTGAAGTTGTAGCTACTTTACCATTTAATTTTCTTGACGGAGATTGTATTTTTTGTGTAGAGTCTAATGCAAAAAGAAATTTTTCTCTTGAAAGCATGAATTCCATTAGAGGGTAAGCTCTTGATTTAAAAATTTTTTCATTATCAGTTATTATTGCCAAATCAATGGGGTTTAGACTAGAAACATTCTTTACAGCTCCAGGAACGTCTGTTGAATATGAGAAACCTTTTAAAGAATCTATATACCAAGCATATTTAGTCTGTACATATTCTACCATGTTTTCAACAACTGAGTTAAGATTACTTATATCGTTTTTCCTAAAATCTCTAAAACCATAATATTTTCTGGCAATATTCTCAAACGTGTAAGTTATTGGCTGAGGATTTACTACAGCATAAAAATTAAATTTAAAAGGGATACCTTTTTTCATTTTTGAATTAATACCCCCCATTAATGGAGCGAAAATTTGACTAGTTGCCATTCCTTTTATGTCTCTTACAGCAACTCCAAACTGACTGTTTGTAATTAATGGCAAAGGGCTAAAAGGTAAATGTTCTGGAGAAACTACAACACCAACACTATTAAAACCATCGTTTACTAGTGTAGAAGGGATTGTACACATATGAGCCGAGGTAACATATGGATAATCTGGAAAACGCTTTTCTTGCCAAATAAGAGGTTGCCAAATTTCTGTTGCATTTTTTGGATCAAATTTTGGTGAGCCAGAATAACCTACTGAGAAGTAACCTTCTTTTAATGGAGTTAATGTAAAACTAAAACGTGGATCAGTTACTTTGTTTAATACCACATAAGAACTTAGTGTAAAAAGTTCCTGTGTCTGGTAAACAAATTTTAAAGTGTCGTTTATAACAGTTACCGAAGAAGGCTCTAAGTAAAATGCTTTTCCTGAATTTGTTATACCAGCTGTTCTTCCTTTTTGATTACTTCTCAAAATTTTATCATCAAAACCATCTCCTGCGAGCCCTTCTCCAGCTTTGGTTTCTTTTAAATCAGATTTTCCTTCATACGCTTTCCAAGTAGGTACATTATAACTTACCATTTTAATTCCTGCAGGGCGCATACTTAAATCTGGATTTTCACTATTGTACAAAACTGTAAAATAACCATTGAAAGTATATTCTTTTCCAGCAGATGTTACTATAACTGCTTTGTCTTTCTTAGAAAGACGATATTTTATCTGCGCCGAGGTTAATAAGGGGAGAAGTAACAATCCTCCAATTAATTGTATTAATTTAATCTTCATGGTTATAAATATTTTTCAGTTTGTATACGTAAGTTATTTTAATGAATTTTAATATTTTAATTCTTCAAACATTAATTATCATCAATTAACCATTTCACCTCTTATTAAAATTTTTCCTAAGTACAAAACAGACCGATTATATTTTTCAAAATTCTCAGTAATGTCTTTTTGCTTACTAGGCCCTAAAATTGTTTTTTTATCAGCCATAGTGGCTGATATTTTAAAGGTAACGGTATGTGTTTTGTCTTCTGTTTGTATTAAAAAGTATTGCCCACGATAACGGTTGTAGGAATATGCAGTGAATCTATTTAAAGGGGTTACACCGTTATCTACCATAGTAAAAAGCTTATCGTTTTTTACTGCTTTTAACTCAATTAATTTACCATCTAAATAAATATCTACTTGTCCAGACTCAGGACCCCCTATATCAAAAAAACCAAATGCTTTTCCTTTAAAATTAAATGTAAAACTGTCGCCAGCTCTTTCGCTAACCATTATTGATGGAAACCAATTTTTAAACGCTTTTAAATAATTACTTGTTGATGAATCAATTTTTTTCCACCCTGATGAAAACATTTTTTCTGATGGATTTATCATTTTTGCATCTTCCCAATTATCTTGTAATAACGGCTTAGGAATGTTATTAACGGTGCTTTTAGAGTTGTTTTTTAGCTTGATCATTCCTCTAGCTAATGCCTCGGCATACAACTTGCCACCACCCGGAGGGAGTGGATGTACGCCATCTTCAGAAAATATAATTTTCCCGATATCATCTTTTGGATTACCTTTTATTATTAATTTTTCGTCTTTAGCAAGTTCGGCAGCAGCCATACCTAAATGGATGGATGGAATGTTGTAATGATTTGCAATCTTTTCGAGTGTTTTTATTCCTGGTGGTTGATCGCCGGTCTGATAATATTTTAATTGAGCAGACATTACCGTATAAATGAAACAGATATCTATCTTGCTATTAAACTTCATTATTTGCCTTACCATTCCTTCCATTCCCTCAGGGAAACCTCCATTTACTGCAAATTCTATAAAAATTAAATCGGGATGATTATCTAAGACTTGTTCTTTTATCCTACATGCTGCTAACTCTGTATCTGAGCCGGATACGCCTGCATTAATACCTTTAATTATTACGTTAGGAAGCATTTGTTGTATGAATCCTAAAGACTGTATTCTATACTGATTTTGAGCTTGAGTAATACTACCGCCAATGTAAGCTACAGTAAGATCTTTTTTTGTTCTGGATTTTTCAAAAAAACTGGGTATTCCACGCCTTACATTTGTTTCAATTTCGCTACAAAAATCTACAAGTTTTATTGATGAAATATCTGCCTCGGTAGGTTTGAAAAATAATGAAGACGACCCTGACTGACTTGCTGCAATTAAATCATTACTATTATTTTGGGCGTTTCCTGATAAACAGTAAGAAGAAATAACAGCTAATAAAAGAATAGCCTTTAAACTTAAATTCATCATTAAAAAGTAAAATGATTAAATGTGCATTTTAGAAACTAATTATTTTCAAAACATTTACTTGGTTAGTGAGCAGTTTTGTTTGTAAAATAGTTCTGTATTAATTTATAATAAACTTCTTAATAAGCTCAAAAGGCTATCCAGTAACTTTTAATTCTAAAAATTGATTTATTAAATAGCTTATTTAATAAATCAATTTTTAAAGTTTTTAGGGAGCTATAGTAATATTAATAGATTTAACAATTTGACCTTGATTGTTAGGTCGATTTGTAGAGCCTACAAATGTTACTTTATAGTTACCAGGTGTAGAGTACACATGTTGATGTCTATCTATTCTAGTACTTACATTTTTTAAAGCTTTACCCACGTCTGCAATTGCGGTGTTAAGTAACACTTTTTTGCTGTATATCCAATCATCGTTTGCTGCTGCCAGTGTTGTACCACCTGTCATAACAAGTTGTGTTGCAGAACTTGTCCATCTAGCAGTAGAATTTGAGCCGAAACTTCTGATTCCCCAAGCATTTTCCGACATTAAAATTGTATTAAAAGACCTGTCTGTAAGTTCATTAACAAGATTAAAACCACTCATTGTCCATGTGGCCTGTCTTAAGGTTGTAATTGTTTTGGGTATGTCTCGGTATCTAAAAGCTATTGTTACAGAATCTGTAGCACTTAAAAATTCTGAAAGATCTATTCTTCCTGATTGGGTTACAGTAGTGCCTGTAGCAAAAGTGGCCTTTGAGGTAATATCTGTCCAAGTTGCATTAACTATCGCAGTAGAGTCATTCTCACCAGAAAAGTTTTTTGAGATTAAAAGTCTTAGACTATTATCCGGAGTTAAAAATTGTACCGACGATGTAAACTGTAAAATAGGTACACCAGTGGCTGATTTACGATCAATAAAATCGTAATTAAATCCTTGTTCGCCTGAGAAAAAAGTGAGATTATCTGGATTTCCATTAATATTAAAAGTTACAGTTTCGCCAACTTTGTATGTTTGTGACGCCGTACTTACATTAAAATCCTGATTATCGCTGTCATCTTTTGAACAAGCGGCAAGAGATACTATTGCAATTAAAAAAAACTTATAAATTTTCATCTTCTTTTAGTTTAAAGCTTAAAACCATCCTGTGTTTTGTTTAACCAAAGGGTTAACATTTAATTCTGTTAATGGAATTGGAAATAAAACATTTCTTGGCGTAATATTTCTTGCTGCAGAACCAGCTCTTAATTGTTGTGCTGTTGGCGCTGTTGTATTAACCTCAGTAATTAATGACGCCATATTAGATAGATAAATACCCCAGCGAATTAAATCGTGTTTACGTAGACCTTCAAAACATAACTCTCTGCCTCGTTCATCTTGTATTTGTGTTAAAAAGGTTGTTTGATTAAAATTAGTAGGAAGGTCAGCTATAACGCTGGCGGTATTTACTGGTAATCCATAACCACGTCTTCTAACTTGATTAATTGCATTATAAGCTGCTACTGTTGGGCCGTTGTTAACAAAATTCTCTGCTTCAGCCTTCATTAATAAAACATCGCTATATCTAATAACAGGGAAATTGGTAGAATTATAAGTTCTATCTTTAGGAATTAATGTTTCAAAAGACCTTCTCCATTTACCAATGTTTCTTTCCCATACCTGTGTAACGGTCCAATTAGTTTGAGTAGTTATACGAGTAGTAGCATTTGTAGTGTAAAAAAATGGAGCAATTGCCCAATCACGTCTTAAGTCGCCAGTTCCAAATAATCTAAAAATTCTACCGGTAGCCTGCATAGTACCAGACGATTCACCGATATTAGGGTCTGTACACCTAATTCCATTATCTATACCAACAGAACCTGCAATTGATATATCATTTTGGTGATTACCATACATACCTATTTCCCATATACATTCTTTAGGTTCAGTAATATCCTGCGAATGATTGATGAAAATTTGAGAATAGCTTGGGTTTAATGAATGTAAACCTGAATTTATAACTTTATCTGCATAAACTAGAGCCTCTGCATACTTAGAAACATCATTTAATGGAGCGCCAGCCATTGTTAAATAAACCCTGGCTAAAATTGCTTGAACTCCAGTTTTAGAAATTAATTCATTAGAAGGATTAAGCGTAATAGGATTTACTAATAACTCAGCCTCTTTCATGTCTTTAACAATTTGCTCATATATTTGAGCTACAGTACTTTGAGGTATATTAGGATCATCTGGAGATTTTGTTGAATTTAATTTTAAAGGTACCGCCCCATATAAATCAACTAGAATAAAATAGTAGTAAGCTCTTAAAAAAAGAGCCTGTCCTTTAATATTATTTCTTCTAGTTTCGTCCATTATAGGCTTATTTACATTTTCAAGCAAAGCATTTGCCCTATTAATACCTTCGTAACTAACTTCCCATAATCTAGTTATATCTATTTGAGCTGCATCAAATTGCATAACTCTAATATTATTTGTCGTTACATTAGTGTAGAAAAACTCATCACTAACAACAAAATAACTCCATAATCCTCTTTGGTAAAGTCGTCCAAAAGTATCTATGAATCTGTTATACACCCCATTTAACGCTCTGTTTAAATCATCTTCGGTATTATAAAAGTTTTCTGGTGAAACAAAATCTTTTGGTTTAGTATCCAAAAACTTTTTACAAGAACTAATAGTTCCGCAAAAAAATATTAAAAATATTATAGCTAATTTTTTCATGTTTTTAAAGTGTTATGTTTAAGCCTGCTGTTACTGTTCTAAATTTAGGATAAGCGGAAAGGTCAAACCCAGGTGTTAGCGCAGAGTTTCTTACTGAAACCTCGGGATCCATCCCTGAATAATTTGTCCATGTTAATACGTTTTGCGCAGATACGTACGTTCTAAGACCCTTAATTTTTACTTTACTTAATAATTTGCTTTCAAAGTTATAACCAAGAGAAACCGTTTTTAATCTTAAGTAAGACCCATCTTCAATTGTTCTTGAAGAATAAACTATTGGTCCTTGTTTATTTACAGCATAAAGTTCGTTAGTAGGGTTTTCCGGAGTCCATCTATTTGCAAATGATGCAAATTGGTTTAAATTACTTCTAGATTCTCCTCCCTCAAAAACGATTCTGTTGACGTTTAAGATGTCATTTCCATATGACCATTGAAAGAAAATATTTAAATCGAAATTTTTGTAAGTAAAATTATTTGAAAATCCACCTGTATGTATCGGCACTGGATTCCCAATTATTGTTTGATCATTTCCATCAACAACTCCATCTCCGTTAATATCTTTGAGTTTCATGGTGCCAGGGGTAATATTTGCCCTTGGCTGCCCGTTATTAGGAATGTTGGCTTTGAGCACATAATTTCCATTAGGTAATTTATCAAAATCCTCAAATTGATATACTCCGTCGAATTTATATCCATAATACTGTGCAATAGGACTGCCTGGTATAGCAATATATGGCGCCACACTACCAAAATTACCCCACCCAACCGTTGTTAATAAGCTAGCTTGCCCTTCATTCAATTCTAAAACTTTATTTCTATTAAATGAAATATTAAAGTTTGATGACCAGTTAAATTTAGAGGACTTGATGTTTACTGTGTTTAGCGTAAATTCAAATCCATCGTTAGATACTTTACCTATATTTTTTATACCTCTTAAGTATCCCTGTGATGGGGCAAGTGTTGCGTTTAATAGTAAATCACTTGTAACTTTTTTGTAATAGTCTGCTGTTAAAGAAACACGGGTTTTAAATATAGCTATATCAATACCAATGTCAAATTGTTCGGTTGTTTCCCATTTTAGCCCTGTATTTCCTAAGACATTTGGAACAACTCCTTGTAAAGGTGAATTATTTAGGCTATACCCAGATGTAGATCTAATTCCGTATCTAGATAAATATGCAAAATCATCCACTCTATTATTACCCGTTGAACCGTATCCTACTCTCAGTTTTGCATCATCAATAAAAGGAATTGACTTTAAAAATTTTTCTTCACTTATACGCCAAGCAGCAGATGCTGATGGAAAATACCCCCATTTACTACCACTTCTAAACTTTGAAGTACCATCTGCCCTAAACGAAGCGGTAAGTAAATATTTTGACTTATAATTATAGGTTGTTCTACCCAAAAAAGAAGCTTGCGTATTATAGGTAATTTCAGAATCACCTGATATTATTCTTCCTTCATCAATACCGCTAATTCCAAGTGACTCATTAGGTATTTGAACAGATGAATATCCGTTTGAAGTAAAATCATCTTTATATACAGAAAAACCACCAAGTACAGAAAAATTATGATTTTTTGTTTTTTTGCTATATGTTAAAGTGTTTTCATTAGAATAATTGGAAGCTAAACTATTCGAAACTGAACCATTTACCCCATTTATACTAAGTGGATTACCTGACTGTGTATTAGAATTAAAAAACTGTTTAAAATCTACTTGTCGAGAAGTAATGCCTCCAGTAGTACGAAAAGTCAGGTTAGGTAATATTTTGTAATCTAAGTACGCAGTAGATAAAACTGTATTCTCTAACCTTGGGTTAAATGTATTTTGAACTGTTTTAAGTGGATTAAACCTAAAATCAGAAGCAGGGTTAATATCAGGATCAAGCCCAACGTCTATCAAATCTTCTTGATCATCAATATTACCACTAACCGGTCTAAATCCAAATGCGCTGTAAAGTAAAGTTAACGTAGAACTACTTTCTGCTTGTCCTGCTACTTTCCCAAATCTTTTAGTACTAGTGTAATTGAGCTGAACACCAGTTTTAATTTTTTTACTTAATGTTTGTTCTAGAGATATCTTTCCTTGAAGCCTATTAAAACCGCTGTTAATGATGATACCATCTTGGTCTAAAAAAGATCCAGAAATACGATATTTAGTTTTATCCGTACCCCCACTTATTGATAATGAATGACTTTGGATAGGGTTAACTTTCATAATTTCATCCTGCCAATCAATTCCCTTAATATCACGGTAAGATTCTAATGTTAATCCTGCGGGTTCATTAATATATCTTGGTCCATTTGCCCCAGGGCTTATTTCTAATTGCAACTTTACAAATTCATAGGGACTCAATAGTTCTTGTTTTTTTAAATTAGATTGAAGACCAAAAAAATTGTCATAAACAATTTTTGGTTCCCCTTTCTCTCCTTTTTTAGTTGTAATCATTATTACGCCATTTGCTCCTCTTGCACCGTAAATTGCAGTAGCTGACGCATCCTTCAAAACATCTATTGACTCAATGTCTTGAACATTTAAAATACTTGCTAATGAAGCCTCCATCGGAAAGCCGTCTACAACGTACAAGGGTGAATTGTTTTGAGTGACAGAATTGTTACCACGAATAACAATATTTAAGTCTGCTCCAGGTTGACCATCTCTAGCTGATACATTTACTCCAGCAACTCGACCTGCTAATGCTTGATCAAACGAAGGAACTGGTGCCTTTTGTAAATCAGTCATAGCAACAGAGCCAATAGAACCTGTAAGATCACCCCTTTTAGAAGTACCGTAGCCAATAACTATTACTTCATTTAAGCCAGAAACTGATGGTTCTAGTTGGACATTGTAAACTTTGATTTTAGCTGTTAAAGAAACAGACTTGGTGGTAAAACCGAGAAATGAGAACTCAAGAGTTGTATTTGAGGAAGCGTTTACTGAAATACTGTATTTTCCATCAATATCAGTTGAAGTTCCTCTAGGAGTTCCTTTAACTAACACTGACACACCAGGTAGCGGATTTCCTAGCTCATCAATAACTTGACCAGTTATGGTGGTGCTTGAGTTGTTTTGAGCACTTGATATTGTAGCGGAGTAAATTAAACACATCAAAATGAATAATTTGAGGATTGTAGTTTTTGTATTCATATTTTAGTTAGTTATAATTGGTTGTCAAAAATTGGTAATGGACACTTTAGTTCAAATTTTATAAATTTTGATTTTGACAAAGTGTTTTGGCGCATTTAATCCCCAGTTTGATTTATTAATTAAAAAACTAATTAATATTCAAAACGCTTTTTACAAAAGAGAACTAATAAAATTTATTTTAATCTGGTTTGGTTTGGTCTAATTATAAGGCTAAACTAAATAAAAAATTTATATTTCCAAATTAAATTGAATTTTAAATATTTTGATTCTATATTTTCTAGATAATCATAGAATAATTTATTGCCTACTTGGCTTACAGCTTGAACACTCTAATTCTATTACTACCACCGTTGTAGAAATTATGACTACCATTAAATGTTGCTCCCTTAAAACTAATATCCTCGCTAATTTGGGCTTCACTTAGTGTTACATTATTACTATTGATTAGGATTTGAAGGGTAGTAGTGTATGTTACCGTATCTAATGGAAATTCCGCATTTACTAATTTTAATTGTCTTGTAGATTGGTTATAAAAAACTTTATAATTATTATTTGTTAATTCAAACTGTTGAGCGTTTAGCTTAAAAAAATAACAATAACGAGTAAATTAAACGGAGCTTTAGTTTTAACTTATTCATAAAAGCGATATAATTAGTTTGGCCTGGTTTGGTATAAATCATAATTATTTTCGATACTTCAAAATAATTTTTGTTTTCTTTAAAAAATGGTTCGATTGGTAGAAAAAAGAATCTTTTGTTTGATTTATTTAATTAAACGAGCCTTTTAGGAACTATTGTGAGGTATTATGTGTTCGTTTTTTTAAATTTTACTTGCAGGATTTCAATATAAAAAAAAACAGAATTTCAAAATTCTTTTTATACAATAAATAAGCAAAAGGAAAATCTACTAAAATTATTGTCTATAAAAAATCTAATGTTAATGCTTTCAAACGTAGTGGTTTTTAGTTTGATTTATTATTAATCTAAATTAAGGAAAACACTAAATTTGGGATTTAAGGCTTATTTTAGTTATTTATACAGTAATTATTACTATCAATATTTGGGTGAACTCAATCTTTAAGGACAGGGTAGATTAAATTTTATTGATAAGTTTTAATTTTTTGCTATTCTCTTAATGAATTATTAGTTTTTTGTATCTAAAAAAATATTAAGAAAATCTTTAAGAAGTTTTTTAAATTTTGGAAAAAGTTAAGTTCATAATTTTTCTCTCAACGTCGTGTTGTATTTTAATATATTTGTCTTAAATAAATATAATTAAGTTGGAATCAAAATTAGAAACCATAATACCAATTTCAAGTTTCAATCATCGCAAGAAATATATGCAACTTGTCGAATATATAAACAATCAAATTGAAACAGAAGTTCTGAAAATTAATGATAGACTTCCTTCTCTAAATCAGCTTAATAAGCAGTTAAATATGAGTAAGGAAACTATACTCAAAGGGTTAACATACCTCTCTGAGAAGGGAATTATTGAATCTGAGTATAGAAAGGGTTATTATGTAAAGAAAAAAAATCAGTATCAACAATATCGTATTTGTATGGTATTAGATAAAATGAATATTTTAAGAGATAGAATTTATCAATCTTTTGTTGAAACAATACATGATTTTGGGGAGGTAGATGTATACTTTCATCATCATAATTTTAAAGTTTTTGAAAAACTTATTGATGAAAACCTAAATAATTATACTCATTTTGTAATCACAACCTTTTTTAAAGAAAACACTTTAGAAATTCTTAATAGAATTCCCGCTGGCAAAAGGATAATCTTAGATTTTAATGAAGTTCAGCTTGAAGGCGATTACACTTGTATTTATCAAGACTATCAATCTGATATTGAAGAATGCTTGACCGAATTGCTGCCTCAATTAAAAAAGTATAGCCGTCTAGTATTAGTATCTCCAAAGGAGGCATTTCATGCTAAATCAGTCATCTCTGGTTTTGAAAATTTCGTTCATAAATTCGAAAAAAACTACACCATAATAAGCCAAATTGATGGCTTTAATGTATCACAAGGAGATGCATTTGTTACATTTAGTAAGTATGATCAAGATGATGTAGCAATTATAAAATTGGCACATGAAAAAAGCTGGAAATTAGGGAAAGATATAGGTCTTTTATCTTATAATGACACAGCAGTTAAAGAAGTACTTGAAAAAGGAATAACAGTAATTAGTACAGATTTTAATATGATGGGTGAAGAAGCTGCTCTTTCAATTTTAAATAGAGAGATAGTAAAAATAAGAGATAAAGCCAAAATTATTCTAAGGAAATCGCTTTAGGTAAGGCTTTCCTTTATAATGATATTTTTACCATAAATTAACTGTAATTTATTTTATAGAATTTACTACCTGGTTGATAACTTATTTACCTTACCTAATTTTAAAATTAACCACGCTATAGGGTGTAAGAATGCCATTATTATGAACCATTGTAAATACCCATGCCCCTGAACTAAAGACAATACAGGGTCAAATATAGCATGTAAGCCCTTATCTAAAAACCCTGCTGCTTTAGAATTATCTTTCGTTACCATTGATGCAACAAGCATATTCATGATTATACCCCCTATAGTGCTACCGGCGGCAACCACACTAAACACAGTTCCAAGAGAATGTTTTGGAACAACATCCACCACTAATGCACTTATATTAGTAAGCCATGCTAATGAGGCAAGCACTGTGAAAAATGTTAATACTAAAGAAATATTTAAGTCTGTTACACTAGCAATAAAAGGGGATAGTGGCATTAAAAATGCACAGCCTAACATAACCCACATCCTGCTATTTGAAGGCTCATTACCTTTTTTTATTAAAAAGCCAGAAATTAATCCTCCAAGTAAACTTCCAATCCCAGCTGCGGCATATATTATCCATGTAATTTTTAAAGCTTCCTGACTTAATCCTCTGTCCGCATTTAAATACTTAGGAAACCAAAATTGATAAAAATACCATACAGGGTCTGTAATTAATCTACCTACTAAAAGCAACCATGTTCCTTTGAACATCAATACTTTTTTCCATGTCCAAGAGTTACTAGCTTGTAAGTCCTCTGAATTTTCTTTTGATTCTGATACTTTTAACATATTTAATTCCGATGATGAAATTAACTTACTTTTTTCTGGCTTTCTATAGATTAAAGCCCAAGGAATTAACCAAATTAACCCTGCGAGTCCAGTTACAATAAATGCAACCTTCCATCCAGTGCCTTGTCCAAGAAGATCTTGAACAAATGGCATTGTTTCAGTATAGGTATGGGTAGCTAACGGTATAACAATATAGGGTGCCATAGTTGCTCCAATTGTGGCGCCCATTGTATACAATCCAATTGCTACTCCTCTTTCTTTGGCAGGAAACCATTCTGATACGGCTTTACTAGCAGCTGGCCAGATGCCTGCTTCGCCTAAGCCCAACATAAATCTATACAATCCTAACGATGTAACTCCTTTTGCGGCAGCAGTTAACATATTTGCTATAGACCACCAGGCTACGAAAATTATCATTCCTTTTCTTGTTCCAAGTTTATCTGCAATGCGGCCAGATATTAAGTATGCAATAGTGTATGCAATTAGAAATATGTTAATGATATTAGCATAATCATTATCATCCATTTTTAAATCAAATTGAATAGTGGGGGCTAAAGCTGATAGAGTTTGTCTGTCAACATAATTTAATACAGCTGCTAAAAATAGTAAAACTACTATCCACCATCTCATTCCAACTATCTTCATAATTATCTAATAAAATTGTTTAGTTTAATATTTCGATGTTTTTAATCAGTGCAAGATTGTATTCAATTTGTCTAATTTTACTATTATTAGGTGAATTAATAAGAATTAAATTAAAATAATTGGTTTGGTCTGGTCTGATATTCAAACTTAATTATTTAATCTTTAAAACAAAATTTTTTAAATAATTTTTGTTGTCATTTATTTTATAAATTGATAAAACGAAAATTAAAAAATTTCTCTTTTTATTTAAAAGGTTAAAATTATTCGAACTATTTAATGCATTTAAAACTCACACGATTAATTTTTTTAAAAAAATAATGACAAAAAAAATCTGTGTATTAATCACTAATACACAGATTTATAACTTTTTAAGGATTAATTATTTTCTTAATTTCCTGCTTACTCCTTTTCTTTTTTCTTAAAAAAACCTCTTAATAGAAAATTATGCTGTAAAGCTTCTAGATTTTCATCTAGTTTCTTGCTGCTACTTTCTAAATTTTTGATGGTAACTTTTACTTGTTCTGCTGCAGCTTGGTCGTTTAATAAAACCCCAATTGCATTATCATTATTGTTTAGCTTCTTAGATGCTGCGTTTAAATTTTCGGTTAAAATTGCGGCAGATTTAGCAGTCTTTTGCAACTCGGTAATAGAAGCTTGTAGTCTGTTAAATACAACAGTATCAGTTAACATTTTATCTGCTAAACCACCTTTAGTATTTAACTTGTCGCTAAACTGATTTAAATCGGCAATCATTTTATTAGCCTCGGCAGTAGATGTTTGTAGATTTGCCACTATACTTTTAAAATTTTTAGCTATTTCTTCATCGGTTAACAAAGCACCTACTGTCCCTTTTCCCTCTACTAAGTTTTTGGATAATAATTTAAAATCGGATGTTATCTCTACTAAATTTTTATTGTTAACCTGAACGGTTTTCATAATATCATCTGTAGAAAGTGCAGAATTTACCACAATTTGGTCTCCATCTTCTATAAAAGGATATTTTGGTGTACCGCCATCAATAACTATAATTTTATTTCCAATTAAACCATCAGAACTAATACTTGCTTTTGCGTTTTTATGGATATATTGGTGTGCAGCCTCTTCTATGCTTAAAGATACTTGAACTTGCGAAGTGCCGTAAAATTGAATTTTTTTAATGGTTCCTATCTTTACACCGCTAAACCACACATTGTTTCCAACTTTTAATCCTTGTATATCATCAAAAACAACATTGATGTTAAAACTTTTTACAAATGTTTTCTTTTGACCGCCTAAAGTAAAAACGCCTAGTAAGAAAATTAATAGTCCTATAAATAAAAATATTCCTACTATTATTGCCTTTTTATTGTCTGTTTTTTGGCTCATTTTTTTTATTGAATAAAATTATAATCGTAAAATGGAGTAACTCTCTCGTCTTTGGTATCAAACACTTCGTTAAAAGTGCCAATTCTTTCAAATTTACCATCTAAGAGCATTGCAATTCTATTACCAACTGCTTTTGTACAAGCTAAATCATGAGTAATAATAATTGAACTTGTTTTATATCTTTCTTGTACTTGGTTAATTAATGTGTTAATTTCTTCGCAGGTAATAGGGTCTAAACCAGCTGTTGGTTCATCGTACAACATAATTTCTGGCTGTAAAATTAGGGTGCGGGCTATACCAATTCTTTTCTTTTGTCCGCCAGATAATTCTGATGGCATTTGATTAATGGTTTGTATTAAACCAACATCATCTAGAACAGAGTGTACGGCTTTTTCTATTTCTGCTTTAGTTAATTTCTTTTTATTTCTGATTAAAGGAAACGCTAGATTTTCTTTAATTGTCATACTATCATACAGGGCACTATTTTGAAAAGAAAACCCAATGTTTAGTCTTAAAGCCAAAAGCTCCTTATCAGATAGTTGACTAACCTCTTTACCTAGTACATTTACTGAGCCACTATCTTGGGTTAATAATCCAGATATTATTTTGATTAAAACAGATTTACCAGTCCCAGATCTTCCTAAAACCACTAAATTTTCGCCCCTAAATAATTCTAACGATGCGTTTTTTAGAACATGATAATCGCCAAAAGACTTATTTACTCCTGCTATTGTTATTACTTTTTCTCTTGAGGTTGTTATACTTTTTTGTTCCATTAATTAAGTTCTAAACAAAAAAGTAATTTGAGTAACAATAACTTCTTCTATAAATACTAAAAACATTCCTACCACAACAGATGAGTTAGCTGCTTTTCCTACACCTTCGGTTCCTTTAGAGGAATTATAACCTTGATAGCATCCTACCATACCAATGGTAAAACCAAATAATAAAGCTTTAAAAGTTGATGCGAAAATATCTAAAAAGGTAATTGATTCTAAAAAGGACTGTACAAAAGCTAAAAAACTAGTGCTTTCGGCAAGGGTAACATTTAAAAATGCACCTAACAAGGCCACTAAAGCAGTATAAAAAGTTAAAATAGGCAAACAGATTGTGGTTGCAATAACTCGGGATACTACTAAAAAGCTAAAAGGATTACTTGCAGAAACTTCCATTGCATCAATTTGCTCCGTTACTTTCATAGAGCCTAACTCTGCACCAATGCTAGAACCTACTTTTCCGGCAGATATTAATGCCGTTAGCAACGGGGCCAATGTTCTTAACATAGCTATACCAACTAATGATGGTAACCATGATGTTGCTCCAAATTCGGCAAGTGACGGCCGTGATTGTTTGGTGAAAACTACACCCGTAATAAAGCCAGTTAAAGAAATTAGCGCTAAAGACTTATAGCCTACTTGGTAACATTGTTTCAGAATTTCTTTACCCTCGTAAGGCGGAGTAAAAGCTTCTTTAAAAAACTTTGTTATGAAAATATGTACCTGGTATAATTCCAGAAACATATTGTCTAGCTTTTGCGCAATTTTAGATTTTTTTTTCTCCAAAATATTTGAATGTACTTTGTTTATTTGTTATCTTTTGATTGAACCAAACAAACGATACAAAAGTATTAATTATTTAGTTAACACATTAACTTGCTATATACCCTAAATGTAAAAAAGATATTCTTAAGTGTTTATCTTAAAAAGTATCCATTAAAATCTACATTAATGTTAAAGGGAGCCATATAATTATTCATTAAAACTGCGAACTCTATTTTACTAATTTTATTTTCTAGTTGGTAATTAGAGCTAAAGTCATATTTACTCTGCCAATCTGCCTCAAATTCTTGTTTAATAGCAATAGGGTCTCGGCCTGTAACAAAGCTTATAAGCGATATTAAATTGCTTAATGTTAATGTTTCTACTTTGTTTTCTATAAACCAAATTCTAGAGCGTGGATATAAATCTATTAAAACAGCTTTTATATCACTAGCATTTACTTTTTCATTATTGTTAAATAAGCCCGTTTCAAAATCAAATTTTAAGACGCCCGAAGCAATTATTTTTTGAACCGGATACCAAGCCTTATCTGAAGTTTTAATATCTAAAACCGGAAATAAAAAGCTTTTGTAGGTGAACATTTCTCCTTGCGTAATTCTAATATTTGCTTTAGATGGTGTAGTATCAAAAAATGGACCATAAGCAGATAATGCACCTACTGCCTGCCCCATATTTGTCCATAAGGCCAAATTTTTAAATTCTTCCGCATCATAGTCTTTAAAAATAGACATATTCACTACAAGCAAATTTTCTGTTTCGGTAGGTATAAAAATGCCTAATGGGAAATAGTGTAAAGAGCTATCTTTGCCAAATCCAGCCGAACCACTTGTACGGTATAATTTCTGAATGTCTTGATAAGGCTTGTTAATTTTAGCTTTTTGATAAGTTACAAGAGTAGTTGCTTTTCTGTTTTTATCTAAATTTATTAAACCAAACTCATCAGAAAAGCTGGTTTTAGTATTTGCAGTAGCGTCAACTAAAATTTTGCATCTAATTTCTTGTTTTTTACCATTTACCTCTATGGTAATCTCCCATCCATTTTTTTTCTGTACTACAGCAATAATAGGCGTGTTTTTTAATAAATCTAATTTAGGCGTGTTTTTAATTATTTTTTCTAAAACCTCTTGCGGGCTAGTTTTTACAGAATCGTTTATTTTATAATACAAATCTCTCCATTCTTTCCATAAACCCATATCAAAAGATGGTATATCCATTTTAGGCTCAATATCGCCAATAATGATGTTGCTAGACTCAATTAACAAAGCGTTAACTCCGCTTCTTGCCGCTTGTATAGCTGCTGATGTACCAGCTGCAGAACCACCTACAATAATAACATCCGGCTTGTATTGAGCGTGAACGTTAAGGGAAAGAAAGATTAAAATAATCCAAGAAATAGACTTTATCATATTTTTAAATAACGATTGTAAGGTCATATCAGTTTTAGCTATTAAGAATTTAACAAAATTTAACTTTTAGCTCTTTTTGGGCATTGTAAAATTTCAAATCTTGTCGTTTTAATTTTATTGGAATATAATTTGTATGCTAAACTATTGATTTTCTAATTATTTCAATTAATTTTAATTTGTAACCCAAATATTTTCTTTTTTTTATGATTAATGTATTGCCAATTTTCTCTGATTTAAATGAAGAGTACCTTAAATTACTTAAAGGTTTAAAGGCAACCGATTGGAATAAAAGCACAGTTTGTAAAGGCTGGGATATCAAGGCAATTACTGTTCATTTGTTAGATACCAATTTAAGAAGATTATCTATTGGAAGGGACGGGCATTCTTTTTTAAAAAACAAACAATTTGGGACTTATGAAGAATTAGTTACCTTTTTAAATGAGCTTAATGCCGAGTGGGTTTTAGCCATGAAAAGAGTAAGCAACGAAATTATTATTGAGCTTTCAGAGATTTATCAAAACCAGCTTTTAGATTATTTTAATGATATAGATCCTTTCGATATGGCTTTGTTTCCGGTACGGTGGGCCGGTAAAGAACACTCGGAGAATTGGTTTGATATTGCCAGAGAATACACCGAGCGGTGGCTGCATCAACAACAAATAAGATTTGCACTTAATAATCAAATGTTATTACAAAAGAAATTTTACGTACCTTATTTAGAAATTGTAATGCAAGCTTTGCCACATACCTACAGTAAAGTAAAAGCGCCATTAAATACCACTGTTAAGGTAGAAATTGTAGGCGAGAGTGGCGGGGTTTGGGTACTACAAAAAGAAAAAAACTTTTGGAGTTTTACAGATGATAAGGTGGCAAATCCAGATGCTTTAATTTATTTAGACCAACAAATTGCATGGCTTTTATTTAGTAAAGGGATAGACCCATTAGAAGCCGCTCAATATTATCAAATACATGGCGATGTAAGTTTAGCTAGCCATACCTTAAAAATGACGCCCATCATGGCTTAATACGCCCATCAATTTTAAAACCATTTTAAAGGTTTAAGTTTTGGCAAGATTTTGGTTATTGTTTCAGTAATAAAAAACAATAATTATGGAAAATTCAGCAAAATCAAAATTAGCCCTAGGCTTATTATTAGGAGTTGCAGCGGGTGCGGCAGTTTATTATTTCATGACTAACCCAAACGGGAAACAACAATTAGCTAACGCTGTAGATGCTGTTAAAGATTTTAGCACTAAAGCTAAAGAGATGGCCATCAATCAGTCGGGTAAACTTGCAAACAGTGCTTCAGAAGCTTCTTCGCAGCTAATTTCAAAAACTCAAGATTTAACTTCTAAATTAGCTAACGAGGTTAGAACCAAGGTAGAGCAAATTAGTTAAACTACTTTTTACCGGTCAAATTCAATACAATTACAGAACTATGGGTATAGCCTAGTGTATTACCGGGCTTTACCTTAAACTGTTTTTGAATATAAATATCAACAATACCTTGTAATACTTTTCTTCTGTTTTCTCTGTAATCGTCCATAGCGTTAAACCTGTAAACTTTAATTTTTCCTTCTTTATCTACAGTTACAGATATGGTATGGGCAAAGTCTTTGTAAGCTGGCGAAATATTTACGTCATACTCTGGATATAAATAATCATAAGAGGCTGTTTTATTTTGTAAAACATCTTGTACAGATTTCTTTTCTATGGTAGTTATTTGGCTTTCGCCGATGAACTGCACTGGGTTATTAGTTGCAAAGAATTTAGACGAATCTTGAGGATTTGCATTAATCAACCGAGCTCTTTCTTGCACAAACAAACTATCTATCCTTCTAGGTTTTCGTAATTCTTCTACCGATTTCCTAATTTTTTTCAAATAAGCTTCAGAGTAAAAAGTCATAAAAACATCAGATCTAACATCTTTAGCAATTTGTTTAGCATTTACTTCTAACCGTTGTAATATGATGCTGTCTTTAGCAATTTGCTTCACTCTAAACCATTCCCTAGCAAAATTATACACCCCATCATGACTAAAAATTAAGTCAAAATCTATCATTTTATCTAAAGAAGGACTATAAGCTTGCACCGATGTGTCTGATAAAAATTTAACCGCCCACTCTGGTTTTTGTCTAAAACCAAGCTCGTTAAAGGCAATTCCGCTAGCAAATGTTCTTCTTACTTCGTAATATTTAATTCCTTTTATGGGTTCAAATTGGAAAACTCTTTGGCTAATATCTTCTTTTGGACTGCTGCGATTACAGCCACAAAAGGCTAGCGTTAAAAGTAAAAAGGTAAAAATTTTAAATCGCGTCATCATTACACTTGCGAAAATATGGTTTTTGTAAAAGATATCAGCTAAAATTTAATTTATTAGAGTTTGAGTTTTATCCCTCCATTAATCACAAAACCATCTACTGGCGCATAAATATCTCTAAATTGTGGATTACTAATTGAGCCAGTATAAATAGTATCAAAACGGGATTGTCTAACATCAAATATGTTTTCAAAATTGATAAATAGCGAAAACTTTTCCCATATTTTTTCGGCCATTAAACCGTTTAGCCAATACGGTTTGCCGGTTTTACCATCATTTAAATTTTGTTTGCTAAAATAATAGGCCTCTAAACCAATTTTAAGTTTTTCCTCTATCTCGTACATCAATACGTTGTTTAAGCGGTGTTTTGCAACTAGGGGAAAAGAACTGGTGATACCGTTTTGCTTTTGTGTTACATCTGCTAAAGTGTAACCTACAAAAAATTTAAAATCTTGATAGCTCAACTTTACATTTGTTTCTAAACCTTTGGTATTGATATTTCCTTTAGGCTGAGTAAACTCGTAGCTGTTATTACTATTTAAATTCAAAATTAATGGATTATCTACTTGTGTATAAAATAACAAAGTATTGATGCTAAAAAATAAATCATCAGTTAATAAGGTTTTATAATTCACATCTAGGTTTGTGCCAATAGATTGCTCCGCTTCTACATTAGCTGTCTGTATAGGTAAAACATTTCTGTACTGAATGCGCTCTGTATCCTCTGTAAAAATAGTGGGTGTTTTGTAGCCTAAACCACCGCCAAATCTTAAATTTAAACTTTCATTTATGGTGTATAAAACCGATAATCTGGGTAATACAAATAAACCATATTGGTTTTGATAATCAGTTCTTAAACCGGTTTCTAAAACTATTTTATCTGAAACATTTGTGGTGTTTTGAATAAAGCCACCAAGAGTAGTATAGTCATAATCTAATGCTTGGTTTGCCATTACATTTTGTTGTTTAAATTGGTCTGTCCACAGGTTTAATCCCAATATCCATTCTGTTTTTGCCTTTTTAGTTTGATAATTCACCTCGCTAAAAGAAGAATTTTGTATTCCTTTAAAAATAAAACTAGGAATGTTTATCGTTCTGTTATAATAGTTATAGCTGTTTTTAAAGTTGATTTGGCTACCCTCGTTTAATTGATGTTTTAAAGTAGCCTGAGAACTAATTCTTTGTGTTGAGTTTTCTTCAAAGTAAGTGGCATAAGTTGTGGGGCTTTTTTTAATATAGCTAATATCGCCACCAGTTCGCTCCTCAAAAGTGGTGTTTATACCAAGAACTAAGTTTGTTTTAGAACTCAAATCAACAAACAATTTTGGGTTAAGCGTAAATCTATTAAATTGTGGTATGGCAGTTAAACCAATATTTGCAGGGTCATAAGCAGATCCTAAATTGTAGGCTGCAAATACAGTAGTCCCTATTTTATCTTTCTTTTTTCCGTAAAACAAACTCGCATCTAAACCTAAGGCCGATGTGCCGTTAAGCATCAAGTTTAATTCTTTTTCTTCTGTAGGTGTTTTTGAAATTAGATTGACCAAACCTGCAATAGCACCTTCGCCATACAAAGTAGAAGAAGCACCTTTAATTACTTCAACCTGCTTTAAATCTAAGGGCGGAATTTGTAAAATACTTAAACCACCAGAAAATGCACCATATAAAGGGAAACCGTCTTTTAAAATTTGTGTGTATTTTCCATCTAAACCTTGTATCCTGATGCTAGAGTTATATGATGTGGCTGATGTTTGCTGCGTTTGAATTCCAGTACTTTCATTCAAAAGCATCCTAATATCGCCAGGTTTCATGTTTCCTTTTTCTTCCAATTCCTCGCCAGAAATAGCTTCTATTCTGGTAGGTTCAGCTTCTATGGTTCTGCTGCTTCTGGTAGATGTTACTATAATTTCTTCTAATTCCTCTTCCTCAGGGATTAGGTGTACCAATAAAGTGTCTTTTTGTGGTCGAGGTAAGTTTACGGTCAGCGTAGATTTTTGATAGCCTAATGCGCTAATATTAAGTGTAAATTTACCATCAGGGATATCCTTAATGATAATTAAACCTTCTGCGTTACCAATAGCTGCGGTTTTAAGAGGAGATAAAATTAGGATTGCGCCGATGATTGCTGAGCTATCTTTCTGATTAGCTATTTTAACTGTTAAGGTGTTTTGTGCTAAGGCAAAAAACGAGTTGAAAATGAGAATGTAAGAAAAAATCCATCTAAGCATAGTGCATCAAAATTAACACATGAAATTGATTTAATTTAATCCATTTCTGCCATTACCATTTCTTTTATTTTGGTGGCTTTTTCAAAATGGTCTAATTGATGTTTCATTATCCACCATTCTGCAACCTCCATTAATAATTCTGGGGTATCATTTTTATTAGCGAAGAATGCATAAAAAGATAAACCTACATTTTCGCCTTTAGCAGCAATTTTTTGGTTACAGATTGTTATTATTTTTTGGGAGATGGTTTTGTTCATTATTGATAATAAAGGTAGAGATTTTTAGATTTGTTTATCATGATTTAGGTTTGTTTCAGAGTTAATTATTTTTGAAAAATTGTCTGTAAGGACACAGACAATTGATTTTGATAAATATTTCAATTTTTCCTCAGTCTGTGTCCCCACAGATGAAAATCAAATACGTTAAATTAATTTTTACAAATTCTTATTCAATATTTCTTTCTTTTTCTTTTGATGATTAAGATACACACCAATAAAAATTAGAATGATGGAGGGATAAAAAGTTATTCCTACTAATGGCCCAGTTCCATGAGCAAGATTTCCAGTAGTGATTATTCCCAAAGCGTCAAGCGCCATTACCGTAAAAAACGGAACGCTTCCTATTAGTAGAACAATGATTCCAATTTTAGATAGGAGGTGTAAACTCTTCCATTTTAATTTCATGATAATAAATTTAATTAGCAAGATAATAAAACTGTAGATTATTTAGGGGATAATTATGTGGCTATCCTTACCCTCGGTCTGTGTCCCCACAGACCGAAACCTTAATATTTAAAACTGTTAATATCAATAGTGAATGGTCTGTGGGGACACAGACCATGGAATAAACTTTTCCAATTTCATCTTTTTCCACCTCGGTCTGTGTCCCCACAGACCGAAATACTAAACTTAATATGCTTCAGATATATGAGTTAGAATATTAAAATCATCAATTCCAGTTGTATAGAATTTAGCTGAAGACCATTTATAGTCATTCTCATGATCTACCAATCTCCATTTTTCTTGCAAAGGATTTTCGTGGATATATCCTACTTTTTGCAATACTTTTTCTCGTGAATCCATTAAAATTGCTAGAGGATCTCTTTGCCAAAATCTATATTTTCTCTCTGGTTCTACTACTTTAAATTGATCCAATAATACTGGATTATTTTGCTTTAGGAATTTTTGAAATTGATGAGCAGTAAATTTGTTAAAACTTGCGTATGGCATTTCTTTTCCGTTCATTGCTTTCATTTCCCAAACAATATGAATATGATTTGGCATGATAACAAATGCGTAAACTGCGATTTTGTCTCTGGAAACTAAATCTTTTAACGTGTTTATGATTATATTTTTAAATTCATCACCGGCTAATAAGTTTTTCCAGTCTTTGATAGTTGAAGTCCAGAAATAGACTTCATTAAGAAGCATAGTGGAGTTTCTTGGAGATTTAAATAAATCCATCACTAAATATAAAGACTTTAATGGATAATTATGGTTTTGGAGTTTTGGTTTTCGATCTGTGGGGACACAGACCGAGGTGAAGAAAGCAACAGGTTAGGTTCTTTTATTTTATATCATTATATTCATACCAAAACAAAATATCAATTTATCAATGAGTTACTTTTTAATATTACTATCATCTCTTCTAGTTTTTTTAGATAGGAAGGAATTGTTTAATAGAAAAATCTTTAAAAAGCCTATTAAATACAGAGAATGGTCAATAATTACTTTAATGAGTTTCTCTATAATATTTAGTATTAAAGTAAAGATGGATGAAGATTTCGATTCAAAGTATTTAGGTACTACTGGAAGAATAAATTCATCAAAAATTAAAAGCCCCATATTTTTAAAAACCAGTGATCAAAATGTAGAAATATCAAATGGAATATTTGATTTAGCTGAGTATGATCCTGTAAATTTCGGTAATAATGTATTAAAAGTATGGATAGAAGATGAGGTAATTAAAATTGATCTTGATGTCAAAAATAATGAAGGTTTTTTAGTTGCTCAAGTAAGAAATAATGAGTGGAAGCTCAATGAAGGCACTTACTTTGACAGAAATTTTGATGAGAAAGGACTAGAGATTAAAGATAAAAAAACCGGTAATATTATTCTTCAAGTTGACCTGATTGAAAAAAATGTAATTTGTTTACAAGCAATTTTACCTTCTACCGATTCTACTGCTACTTATATTACTGGATGTGATTGTCCAATTTATGTTGTAAGTAGTATGTTAACGAAAGATAATGCAGTTGAAAGACAAAGAACTATAATGCCTATAATTCCAATATTTAAGTATCCATCTGATTTGTATAAAGGACAACGTGAAATTGATAGGCCGGTTCATCCAATGCAAACTTATGTTAATTCTATGAAAAAGTATTACTACATAAAAGGAGATAGCTATATTAGGAAGTCTGATCCTGAAATTTTAAGATAAATTATTTCTTAAATTTAAAGTTCTTCAACCCTCGGTCTGTGTCCCCACAGACCGAAACCATAATATTCAAAAAATCTAATGTTAAAAGTAAATGGTTTGTGAGGACACAAACCATGGGCTGAGAATTTCAAAATTATTAACTCTGTAAGTTAATACTCTGTGAGGACACAGACCATGGAGCAAACGTTTCCAATTTCACCTTTTCCAAAAACATCAAAAAAATTCTATCTTTGCGGCTCATTTAACACTGTTTACAGCAGTATCAATGAAACATGAAAGCATACCAAACACTTCTTTATTATTGCTATAGCCACATCCAGGATGCGGAGCAATACGCCACAGATCATTTAAAATTTTGTAAATCGTTAGGTTTAACTGGCCGTATTATTATTGCCGACGAAGGTTTAAATGGTACCGTTTCTGGTACACCCGAAGCTTGTAAAGCTTATATGGATTATGTTTACGCCGATGGCAGGTTTAACGCCACAGAGTTTAAAATTGATGAAGTAGAAGAACCTTCGTTCATCAAAATGCACTGTCGTTATAAATCAGAAATTGTATATTCTGGCTTAAAAGATCCATCGTTTATAGATCCTACCAAAGAAACCGGTAAACATTTAGAGCCTCAAGAATTTGCCGAAATGATTGACCGTGATGATGTAATAGTTTTAGATGTGCGCTCTAATTATGAGCACAGCATGGGCAAGTTTAAAAACGCGTTAACGCTTGATATTGATAATTTTAGAGATTTCCCAGCTATGATTAACGAGCTGGCGCAGTACAAAGACAAAAAAGTGCTGACTTATTGTACTGGCGGTATCAAATGCGAAAAGGCATCGGCCTTGTTGTTAAAAGAAGGATTTAATGATGTTTACCAATTACACGGCGGCATTATTAAATATGGAAAAGAAGCTGGTGGAAAAGATTTTGAAGGCAAATGCTACGTTTTTGATAATCGTATTGCGGTTGATGTGAATTCGGTAAATCCCAAAGTAATTTCTACTTGCCGAAACTGTGGTACTACAACAGCTAAAATGATTAACTGTGCTAACCCAGAGTGTAACGAGCATTTTACCCAGTGCGATGAGTGTGGCGAAGCTTTAGACGGAGCATGTTCTGTTGCTTGCCAAGAGCATCCGCGTAAGCGCCCATACGATGGTACGGGTTATTATGTAAAAGTGCCTCAGCCGGTGGCAGCTAAAGCTTAAGTTTTATTTTTTAAAGTTTAAGACTGTTAAAACTGGTAAATGGTCCGACGGATATTTACCTTGGTAATTATCTGTTAATGCGCCCCATTTACTTGCCGTAAATTTGCTATTGGTAAAAACATGGTCAATTACGGCTTTACCAATTAGGTTTTTTCCAAAACTATTAAATGTATTAGTATTTAAATAAGGTGCTTTTACTTGCTGGTAAGTATCTTTTAAAATATCGCTATTGGCTATAATTTGATAAGGTTCACTTTCGTGGTTTCCGTTTAAATCGCCCATAAAAATAACTGGCTTATTTTTAGCTATTTGCTTTATTTTTTCTAGAATAAGCAAACTACTTTGTTTACGGGCTTCTACCCCTTGATGGTCATAATGCGCATTAAAAACATAAAAAGTTTGTTTGGTTTTGTTTAACCTTAGGTAAACCCAAGAACAAATTCTTTTACAACAAGTAGCATCCCAGCCAAGGCTTGGCTTTTCTGGTGTTTCTGATAACCAAAAATCGCCTTTATCTAATAATGTAAACTTATCGGTTTTATAAAGTATTGCAGAGTGTTCTCCTGCACTTTCGCCATCATCGCGTCCTAAACCATAGTAACTGTGGGCAGGTAAAAGCCTTAATAAATCATCTAGTTGAGGTTTAAAAGCTTCTTGAGTTCCTAAAATGTCAAAATCGTGAAACTGAATTAATGAAGCCACATAAGGATGCCTGTCTTTCCATAAATTGCCAACATCAGAAGTGGTTTCTAGTCTTACATTATAAGTTCCGGCAATGATAGTTTGTGCTTTTAAACCGCTACTAAAAAGAATGATAGTTAAAAGAAAGAAGATTATTTTAAATCGATTCATGGTGATGATAGTTTGAATTGTTATTGATATTATTTTAGCAAGTTAGCGCTTTTGATTTGATGTGAAATTAACTCAACATTAAGGTTTAATTAAAAAAATCGAAAAATTATTTCTCACTTGGTGGTCTAATTTATAAAAAATAAAATATCCAGGCATTATTTTTAATTTAGTAAAAGTTATAATATACATGTTAAAAAGGTATCAGATATTTTTAATTGCACTATTTTGCATTCAAATTTGTTATGGGCAAACCATTCAAAATATTGGTGTACCCTATGTAGAAAACTTTAGCAAATCCCAGTATTTAGCGGGTAACCAAAATTGGTCTATCACCAAAGACGAGAATGGGATCATGTACTTTGGAAACTCCAAAGGCCTATTGTCTTTTAATGGAGAGACGTGGCAAACTCATCAATCACCTAATAAATTAATTATTAGGTCTGTAGCTTCTAATTTAAATGGAAAAATATATACAGGCGGCTTTGGCGAATTTGGCTATTGGGAGTATAACAATAAAGCAATCTTAACTTATCATTCTCTTACTCATTTGGTGTCACAAAAAGATAAGTTAAATAACGAAATATGGAAAATTTACATAGAGAAAGACAAAGTTTACTTTCAGTCTTTTGCAAATATTTTTATTTATCAAAACAATAAAATAGAGGTTGTAGAAGGGCCAGAGTCTTTCTTGTTTTTATTAAAGTGTAATGGTAATTATTTTTTAGAGGGATCTAATAAAGGTTTATATCAAATAAAAGGCAATAAACTTCAATTGATTAAGAATAGTGAAAAAAGCAATGTAAAAGGCGTTTTAACTATTTTGCCAATGCCAAATGGAAACATGATTGTAGGAACCGCAAAAAATGGTTTGTTTTTATTTGATGGTGAAAATTTTACTCCATGGGCTATACAAGCAAGTGATTTTTTAAAAACCTATCAACTTAATAACGGAGCTTTAATATTTAACAATTATTTTGCTTTTGGTACTATCTTAAACGGTATTATTATCCTTAACCAGAAGGGTGAAATTGTACAACATATCAACAAATCTAGCGGACTTCAAAACAATACAGTATTAAGTCTTTTTACTGATAATTATGAAAATCTGTGGGCAGGTTTAGATAATGGTGTAGATAGAGTTGAACTTAATTCTCCGCTATATTTTTTCTTTGATAAGGGCGGGCAATTAGGTACTGTTTATTCTAGTATCATTTATAAAAACAAAATTTATTTAGGCACCAATCAAGGTCTTTACTATAGCGATTGGAATGTAAATGGTAAAAGGCAAACTTTTAATTTTAAAATAATCCCAAACTCGCAGGGGCAGGTTTGGGATTTAGCCGTGTTTGATGATGTTCTTTTTTGTGGGCATAATAATGGCACTTTTCAGGTTGTAGGAGACCAAATTATCAAGTTATCAAATCAAAGCGGTGGATGGACTATTAAGCGCATGAATACCTATCCTGATAAATTAATACAAGGAACATATAATGGTTTGGTGATTTATGATAAAACACCCAAAGGTTATGCTTATAGAGAAACAATTAGTGGTTTTAACGAGGCTAGTAGATATGTAGAGCAAGATAACAGAGGTAATATTTGGGTAAGCCATCCTTATAAAGGTGTTTTTAAGGTTGTCTTAAACGAGAATAATTTAGGTTTAAAAAGCAAGAAAACTTATGGAAATGATAGCGGCCTACCATCTACTTATGGTGTTAATATTTTTAACTTAGAGCAAAAAATTGTTTTTTCTAGCGATTTAGGTTTCTATACTTACGATGAAATAATAGATCAGTTCATTCCTTACGAAATTCTCAATAAAAAATTAGGATCATTTAAATCGTCTAACAAAATTATCAAAGCCGATTTAAAGAGATATTGGTTTATAGACCATGGTAAGGTTGCTTTGGTTAATTTCAGTAAGCCAGGCGAGATTAGTATTGATTCTAGCAGATTTAGTGTGTTAAATGCTAGAATGGTTCAGAATTATGAGAATATTTCTAAAATAAATAATGAGTTATTTTTAATAAGTATTGATGACGGATTTGTGCTGTACAATAGTCAAAAATCTAATTTTGAAAACAAGCAACTACCAAATATTACTATTAACAAGGTAGAGAATATTTCTTCAGGCAATAATCTCATTACAGAGCGGGCTAATCTTATCAATAATCTAGCTATTCCTTTTGCTAACAATAGTATAAGTATAGCTTATAGTTTGCCTTATTATAAACAAGGGAATATAAAATACCAATACAAATTAGAGGGTTATGCAGATCATTGGTCATCATGGAGTACATTATCGCAAAAGGATTTTACTAATTTACCTTATGGTACTTTTCAATTTAAGGTTAGAGGAAAAGTAAACGACGGTCGTATTTCAAAAGAGTCGGTGTTTAATTTCGAGATATCGCCTCCATTTTATGCTTCAAAAATAGCTTGGTTTGTTTATTTCATATTGTTTTTAGTATGTATTTACTTGGTTAGACTTATCTATTTCAAAAAGCTTAAAAAACACGAAACAAATATCCAAACAAAGCTTAAGGCAGAGCGTGATGAATACGCTAAACAACAAGCCCTAATAAACGAGCAAAAGTTAATTAAGCTAAAGAACGAAAAATTACTTAACGAAATTGAAATTAAGAGCCGTGAGGTAACAAATTCTGCGATGAATATTGTGTACAAAAACGAATTACTACAAAAAATTAAGGACGAAATCTCTCATTTAAAAGATCATAAAGGTGTTAAAATTGGAGATGACCAATTAAGAAGATTGCAGAAAATTATTGATGAAGGTATGAATGATGAAAGAGATTGGAATCTTTTTGAAACGAGTTTTAACGAAACCCATGAGAATTTCTTCAAAAAATTAAAATCAGACTACCCTGGTTTGGTCCCTAACGACTTAAAACTTTGTGCCTATCTAAGAATGAATATGAGCAGCAAAGAAATGGCATCGTTACTTAACATCAGCGTAAGAGGAGTAGAGATTAGACGCTATCGTTTAAGAAAAAAACTGAATTTAGCACATGATAAAAATCTGAATGAATTCTTAATTGAGCTTTAAATACTACATCATTACCTCACAAAGTGTATAATTTTGTTGTTTTTTTAATCCAATAATTAACCTTATTTGATGTAGTGATATTACTCAAATAAAAAATTAAAAAATTCGTTTTTTAAATATTTAAGGCACATTATTAAAAGTTGTGTTGTTGCCTTTAATTGATGGTGATGTAGTGATGTTGAGGTAAATTTTTTGGTATTAGTGTAAAAAGTAATCAATTTTACATCACCAATTAATTTATTAAACAAAATTATGAATCGAAAAGCTCTACTATTATTGCTATGTCTTTTCTCCTATTCATTTAGCTTTGCTCAAACAATAACCGTTAAAGGTAAAATTTTTGATGCCCAAACAAATGAGACTTTAATAGGAGTTAGTGTTAATGTAAAAAACACAACCATTGGTACACAGTCAGACGTCAATGGAAATTATTCCATTAGTGTACCCAATAACGGAACCCTAGTATTTACTTACCTAGGTTACAAAACCAAAGAAGTTTTAGTAAACGGCCAAACTGCTTTAGATGTAAAACTAGAGTCTGGGAACCAAAATTTAGAAGAAATTGTGGTTGTTGGTTATGGCTCTCAAAGAAAAAGAGATTTAACGGGTTCTATTACCTCGGTTAGAGGAGAGGAAATTAGTAAATCGCCAAACGTAAATGCAATCTCATCTTTACAAGGTAAAGTTGCGGGTTTAACCATTGTTAACGGTGGTGCTCCAGGTGCAGCTCCAACTGTTAGAATTAGAGGGGTTAATAGTACAAACTCTGCTAGTCCAACCTTTGTAGTTGATGGAGTAATCCAACAAAGTATAGATTACTTAAACCAAAACGATATTGAAAGTATTGAGGTTTTAAAAGATCCATCCTCTACTGCAATATTTGGTGTTCAAGGGGGTAATGGAGTTATCGTGGTAACTACTAAAAGAGCGCCTGAAGGTAAAACAACCATCGGATTTCAATCTACTGCAGGTATTCAAAAAGTAACTGATAAAATTGAGGTTGTTGATGCTGCTGGTTTTAGGCAATTGTACACTGCTCAATTAGCAAATATAAACGGTGCACCATTCGATTTTACTAATTATACGGCTAATACTGATTGGCAAGATTTAATACTAACCACAGGGGCTATATTGAATAACAATTTAACAATATCAAACAGTTCAGCAAAATCTACAACATTAATAAATTTGGGTTATAACAACCAAGAAGGTGTGGTTAGAAACGGACAGTATGAACGGTATAACTTAAGATTAAACCAAGAAATACAGGCAACAAAAAACTTTAAAATTGGTGCTAACTTAATTGGTTCTTATGTAAACTCAGATCCCACAGATGTTAGTTTAACAAATGCTTTATGGGCTGCTCCAATTGTACCTGTGCAATTTGATGCAAGTACTTACTACAGTATGCCATCTTTCCAAAGAGCGCAGGTGGGCAATCCAATTGCAACTTTAAACAGAAACGATCAAACCTCAATTAATAGAAATATCAATTTAGTAGGAAGTGTGTTTGCCGAAGTTAAATTTTTAAAGAACTTTAAATGGAGATCATCTTTTTACGGAGATTTAAGATTTGCAGGAAGTAGGAGTTACAGCCCATTACCTTTTTCTTTTATTGAATTAGCCGAGGGAACAAGTGCTGAAAGAACATTTAGAGATCCAAATGTAAGGACTAGCGTAGCTCAAAATCAAAGCGAGACTAAAAACTATCAACAAGATCATACCGTTACTTTTGATAAAACATTTAACGAAAAACACAAAGTAACAGCATTAGCAGGTTTTAACACTTTGTTTTCTTCTTCGCAAGCGCTTAATGCTAACAGAAGAGATACCACTTTAAATATTCCAAATAACCCTGATTTTTGGTACTTGAATATCATCAATAACTCTAACCCAGCGCCAAATGTAGGCGGTGGCGGAAACGAGTCTTCACAAATGTCTTTCTTTGGTAGGATAAATTATGCTTTCAATAATAAGTATCTAGTTAACGCAACTTTAAGAACGGATGGTATTTCAAAATTTGCCCCAGAAAATAGATGGGGAACTTTTGGTAGCGTAGGTTTGGGATGGGTAATTAGTGAAGAATCTTTCTTTAAATCTATTAAAGGTATTGATTTCTTAAAGTTTAGAGGTTCATGGGGTACATTAGGAAACGCCCAAGGATTTGGAGAAAATCTCTATTTACCTGGATTAAACATAGCCGATGTTGGTGTGTTTGGAGACAATGTTTACCCATCTGTTAGACCTGCTTACATACCTGACCCTAATTTACGCTGGGAAGTTATCAGAGGATTTGATTTAGGTTTAGAAGGTTTAGCTTTAAATAGTAGATTAAATTTTGATGTTGCTGTTTACGATAGAACAACAAAAGATATTTTAACAAGGGTAACATTACCAAATGAGACTTTAGCCTACTTAACAAATTTAGGTAATATCAGTAATAAAGGTATTGAAGTTGCCTTAGGTTGGAAAGATAAAATAGGAAAGGATTTTACTTATAGTTTTAGTCCTAACTTTAGCGTTAACAAGAACGAGGTTGTTTCTATTGGTAACAATTTTAACTTCGAATTGATAGGTAACGGAGGTACACACCGTACTAGAAGCGGCGAATCTATTGGTTATTTTTATGGCTTTAGGCAAGTGGGCGTTTATCAATCAACTGCCGATTTAGATAAAATGCCAGCATTCCCAACTTCACTACCTGGAGATATAGCTTATGAAGATACGAATGGTGATGGAGTTATTACCCAGGCTGATAGAGTTAATTTAGGTTCTCCATTCCCTGATTTTATTTACGGGCTAAACTTAGCTTTCGGTTATAAAAACTTCGATTTTTTAGCCGAGGGACAAGGTGTTGCTGGTAATATGGTTTATACAGAAAGAAGAACAAACAGATTTGCTGTTTTAAATTATGAAAGCAACAGAATAAATGCTTACACAACTCCTGGTACAAGTAACATAGAGCCTATTTTAGATAATACAAGGGCTAACAATTATTTTATGAGTAGCTATTTTCTAGAACCTGGCGATTATTTTAGATTAAGAACGCTACAAGTGGGTTACACTTTTACTCCAAAACAATTAGCAGGTCTTGGTCTTCAAAACTTACGTTTATACGTAAGCGGCCAAAACTTAAAAACTTGGAGTAAAACAACAGGTTATACTCCAGAAGCTCCAATTGGAAGTATATTAGGAGGAGGTGTTGATAATGGAACTTATCCGATACCGGCTATTTATACATTTGGAATTAACTTAAATTTTTAATCATTAAATAAACATAAAATGAAAAGAAATTATAAATTAAAGCTAAGTCATTTTGTTTGGCTTATTTTAATGATTAGCATCACATTGGGTGCTTGTCAAAAGAACTTTTTAGATCGTCAAACTCAAGGCGATTATAATCAAGATAATTATCCATACCCAGGTGGTGCAGGACCGTACGATCAATTTATTAATGCAGCATATGCTACTTTAAGAAGCTACGATGTTAGTACATTCCCTTTTATTGGCGCTACAAGCATAAGAGGCGATGATGCCGATAAAGGTAGTACACCAGCAGATGGAGCTACTCAATTAGAAATGGACAATTTTACTTTAACTCCGGCAAATGGTTTAGTGAGTGGTTTATGGAACGGACATATTAATTTAGTTTCTAATTGTAACTTCGTATTAGACAGAGTTAAAAATGATCCAAATCCTAATACACCAGTAAATTTAAAAATTGATGCCCAAGCACAAGCTAGATTTTTAAGAGGTTATGCTAATTTCATGCTGGTTAGATTATTTGGTGGAGTTCCTATTTTAGATACAGTAACTACCGGAACTGCCGGTGCAGCAAACGTTCCACGTAGTACACCTACTCAAGTTTATGCATTTATTGAATCCGATTTACAATTTGCTGCAGCAAATCTTTCTCCCAAATCGGCATATTCAACACAGTTTATTGGTCGTATTACATCTGGTGCAGCTCATGGGCTACTAGCAAAAGTTTACTTAACTCAAGGTAAATGGGCACAAGCAAAAGCCGAAGCTGATATTGTTATGAAGTCAGGTGAGTACGATTTATCGGTAAATTATGCTACTATTTTTGAAGAAATAGGAGAAAATTCTAGAGAGTCTTTGTTCGAGGTTCAAGCTACTTCAACAGCTGCAGTGCCAACTAATTTTGGTTCGCAATACTCGCAAGTACAAGGTGTGCGAGGTACTGGCGATTGGAATATAGGTTGGGGCTTTAATGTACCAAGTCCTGCTTTAGATGCTTCTTTTGAACCAAATGATCCTAGAAAAACTAGATCTATTTTATATTCGGGCGGAACTTCGTTATATGGCGAAGCAGTTCCAGCAGGTTTACCAAATCCAAGATATAATAATAAAGTTTCAAGTCCTAGAGCAAAGCAAAATTTGATTAATAGTCGTTCTGCTTGGTGGAATAACGTTCGCTTACTAAGATATGCAGATGTTGTTTTAATGTTTGCTGAAGCATCAAACGAAATTGGTGGAACTCAAAATACTACAGAGGCACTTGCTGCGCTAAACAGCGTGAGAGAGAGAGCTAGAAGAGGTGCGCCAGCAGGTACTTTACCTAATATTGTCACTACCGATCAATCTGTTTTAAGAGATGCTATTCGCCAAGAGAGAAGAGTTGAATTAGCTATGGAGCATGAAAGATTTTTTGATTTGGTTAGATGGGGTACTGTTGCAACTGTGATGCAAAATGCCGGTAAAGCTTTTGTCCCAGGCAAGCATGAACTTTTACCTATCCCACAAACTCAAATAGATTTAAGTAGAGGAATTTTAACTCAAAACCCTGGCTATTAATTAAATTAACATGAAAAATTCAACTATAAAACTAGGTAGCTTGATGTTAGCATTTACTGCATTAACTACTATTTATTCTTGCAAGAAGGACGGTAATCCTAATAACTTACCAGCAGTATCTACCGCTGCCTACGAAGGTACTATTGATGGTTACAAAAGTTCTGAAGAAATATTTCCTAAAAATTTAGTAGCCTATTGGTCTTTTGATGGTACAAAAAACGAGATAAAATCTAATACCGCTCCTACAACTACTGCTAATGATGCATTAGTTGATGGAGGAGTACGAGGGCAAGCGTTAAGTTTAAATGCGGGCTACCTTTACTATGCTACACAATTAAACGCCTTTAAATCTGATTCTTTAAAAAGTTTCACAATTAGCTCGTGGGTACAAATTCTAAATAATGGTTCAAAAAGAACTATGCTTTTTTGTTTAGCTCGTCCGGGTATTTTTAATGGGAGTTTAGATTTTAGATTAAACACAAACAGTTTTCCCGCTACCACAACAAATACTTTAAGAGTTGGGCCAAGGTTTACAACTGTAGGCGGTGGATCTCAGGATAACTTAAATAATTCGCTATCTCCAACTATTGGTAGTAATAAATGGACTCACCTAGTTTTGCGTTACGACGGAACAACAGGTGTATTTAATATTTTTGGCGATGGTGTAAATATTGGATCTTTTAATAACCGTGGAGTAGGTAATAATTTATTTAGATCTTATGAGCCTGGTGAAGTAATTATTGGAGCTCACTATAATAACATTCCGGGTAAATCAGTAAATACAGATGTTACTTTCGCAGCCATGACAGGTAAGGTTGATGAAATCAGGGTGTTTAACCGTGTTTTACCTGATGCTCATATCAAAGCGTTATATAATTTAGGTGTAGCAGGTAAATAAATTTTATACATTTTAAGGCTATCTCATTTTTGGTTGAGATAGCCTTTTTCTTACCTCAAAAATGAAATATTCTTCCATAAAATATTTAAAATGCTTTACCCTAATTTTTCTTTTACTAGGAATATTAAGTTGTAAGAAAACAAATCAAGCTATAGAAAAGCAGAATGCCTCTGTTTCTTTTACAGTTGATGGAGTTTATAATGGTACCTTAACTTATAAAGATGTTAAAGTAAATACTTCTATCAATATTACTTTTACATCTCCAATCACAGAAGTAGCTTTATCGCTAATTACTTTAAAGACGCAACAAAATGAAAATATTCCACTAAATTTTTCTTTAAACGAGGAGAAAAAAATAGCAGTAATTTCTTCTAAATTACCGTTAGAATCGTTTAATAAATACATTTTGACAATACCTGCAAGTATTACAACTCAAAGTGGTGGTAAATTAATTAATCCTTTAATAATCAATTTACAAACTGGATTAAACGATGCAGATAAATTTCCAATTATTACAGATAACGAATTACTAACACTAGTACAAAAACAAACTTTCAAATATTTTTGGGATTTCGGACATCCAGTTAGTGGTTTAGCAAGAGAAAGGAATACTTCAGAAAATACAGTTACTACCGGTGGTTCTGGTTTTGGTATCATGTCTATCATTGTAGGGATTAACAGAAATTTTATCAGTAAAGCTGATGGTTTAGCTCGCCTCCAAAAAATTGTAGCATTTCTAAAAACAGCCGACACCTTTCATGGGGCATTTCCTCATTGGTTAAATGGTAACACAGGAAAAGTACAACCTTTTAGTGCTAAAGATAATGGTGCCGATTTGGTAGAAACTTCCTTTCTAATGCAAGGATTATTAGTTGCTAGGCAATATTTCAACGATAATTCTGCTGCCGAGATGGCTTTGCGAGCAGATATTAATCAACTTTATAATAATGTAGAATGGAGCTGGTTTAGAAAAGGAACAGAGAATAAACTCTATTGGCATTGGAGCCCAAATTTTGGATGGGACATTAACTTGCAAATTAAAGGGTGGAACGAGTCTTTGATTGTTTATGTTTTAGCTTCATCTTCAAGTACTCACACTATTCCAAAAATAGTTTATGACGAGGGTTGGGCAGGTAATGGTAGCATGAAAAATGGTGGTACTTTCTACGGCACTCAGTTGCCATTAGGTAGTAATAACGGAGGACCTTTATTTTTTGAGCATTATTCTTTTTTAGGCTTAAACCCAATAGGTTTAAAAGATACTTATGCAGATTATCAAACACAAGCAACAGCTCATAGTAAAATTAACTATGCATACTGCGTGGCAAACCCCAAACAATTTACAGGTTATAGTACAGAATGTTGGGGATTAACAGCAAGTGATATTAATGGAGGTTATACAGCTAGTTCTCCTAATAATGATAGAGGTTATATTGCTCCTACTGCGGCAGTTGCATCTATACCATATACCCCCGAAGAATCTTTAAGAGCTATCAGGTTTTTCTATTATAAACTTGGCGATAAACTTTGGGGAGAATACGGTTTTAGAGACGCATTTTCTTTATCTGATCCTTGGTTTGCAGATTCTTATTTGGCAATAGACCAAGGTCCACAAATAGTAATGATAGAAAATTATAGAACAGGATTAATTTGGGATTTATTTATGAGCTGTCCTGAAATTAAAACGGGACTAACAAAATTAGGTTTCCAAAGTCCAAAAATTTAAACATGAGGTCTTTTTTATATTTAACAATTGGGTTTTTTGTATTTACATCTTGTAAAACGCAATCTGTATCAACTAATTTAACCGATAATCAATTATTAGATACTGTACAATATTATAGTTTCCAATATTTTTGGGACGGTGCCGAACCAATTTCTGGAGCAGCTAGAGAGCGATACCATACGGATAACATTTATCCATCAAACGATCAAAACATAGTGGCTACTGGCGCAACTGGTTTTGGTTTAATGGCTTTAATTAGCGGTATTGATAGAAAGTATATTGCTAAAAATGAGGGTGTTGATAGATTGGAGAAAATATTAAACTTTTTAGAAAATGCAGAACGCTTTCATGGTGCTTGGCCGCATTGGATGGTTGGTGAAACTGGAAAAGTAAAACCTTTTTCAAAATTTGATGACGGGGGCGATTTAGTAGAAACAGCATTTATTGCGCAAGGTTTAGTTTGTGTAAAACAATATTTTAAAAATGGAAATGTTCAAGAAAAAAGGCTTGCAGCAAAAGCAGATAGACTTTGGAAAGAGATAGATTTTGATTGGTACAGAAACGGTAAAAATGTACTTTACTGGCACTGGAGTCCAAAAAATGAGTGGAGAATGAATTTTCCTGTTTATGGTTTTAACGAATGTTTAATTATGTATGTAATGGCCGCAGCATCGCCTACACATGGAATCAATAAACAAGTTTACGATGAAGGTTGGGCAATGAATGGAAAAATCAAAAACCCTAGAAGTTATCAAAATATTAATTTGCAATTCTTTCATCAAGGTAATGCACCACACGGTGGTCCGATGTTTTGGTCGCATTATTCATTTTTAGGTTTAAACCCAAACGGCCTAAAAGATCAACACGGCGATTATGGTTTAGAAACAAAAAACCAAGCTTTAATTAATTATCAGTGGTGTGTAGATAATCCACTTGGTTATAAAGGTTATGGAGAAAACAGCTGGGGATTAACATCTAGCTATTCTATAAAAGGTTATGCTGGGCATGCGCCAGCAAAGCAAAAAGATTTAGGCGTTATTTCTCCAACAGCAGCTGTCAGTTCTATTGTTTACACCCCCGAGCAATCGAAAGCTGCCATGCGCCATTGGTATGTAAACATGAAAGATAAAGTTTGGGGAAAATATGGCTTTTTTGATGCCTTTAGCGAAACCGCAAATTGGTACAGCACTGGCTATTTGGGTATAGATAAAGGTCCAGAAGTAGTGATGTTAGAAAACTACCGAAGCGGGTTGTTATGGAAATTATTTATGCAAGATGAAGATGTGAAAAAAGGATTAAATAGCTTAGGATTTGAAAGCCCTTATCTGAAAAAATAATGAAGAATTTTTTTTACTTAGGATTATTTATTTCTATACTATACGCTTGTGGAGTTAAGCAGAAGGCAACAATTGTTTTGCTGCCTGATACTCAAACTTATGCAGAAAAATTTCCAGAAATAGTTTATACTCAAACCGACTGGATATTAAAAGAGGCTTCAAATATTGATTTTGTACTACAACAAGGCGATTTAACTCAAAACAATAGTGATAAAGAATGGGGAATTATTCAACAAGCTTTTACAAAGTTAAACGGTAAAGTGCCCTATATTTTGGCTATAGTAAACCACGATATGGGAAGTGCACCAGGTAAGTTTGCCGATGTAAGAAATACCGAACTATTCAATCAATACTTCCCAGAGAGCAGTATGTCAAAACTTCCTTCTTTTGGTGCTACTTTCGAAAAAAACAAAATAGAAAACGCTTATTACCTTACTAAAACCGGTAAAATAAATTGGTTGATTCTAACTTTAGAATTCGGGCCAAGAAATAAAGTTTTAGACTGGGCAAATCAAATAGTTAATCAACATCCTAATCATCTGGTTATCGTGAACACGCATGCGTATATGTATTCTGATAGTACAAGGCAAAACGGAAAGGATTTTTGGCGAGCACAAGCTTACGGAGTAGGTAAAGACACCGGCGACGATGCTGTAAATGATGGTGAAGATATTTGGAACAAACTTGTTAAAAAGCATGCAAATATTCGCTTTGTTTTTTCTGGCCACGTTTTAAATGGATGTGTAGGTACTTTAATTAGCGTAAATGAAGCAGATTATCTGGTTTATCAAATGCTTGCAAACTACCAAGAAGGTGTAAAAGGAAGTGTAAAAGGGGGTAATGGTTACTTAAGAATACTTGATTTGGATTTCAAAAAGAAACAACTAAATGTGAAAACATATTCTCCGTATTTAAATCAATATAAAAATAAGGAAGCTCAAAGTTTCACTATAAAAAATATGTTATATGAATAAGAGTAAGTGCTTTTCGGTTTTTTTAATATCTTTTTTTTGCGTTGTTGCCTTATCTAAAGTACAAGCGCAACAAACCTATTGTAATCCTTTAAATGTAGATTACACTTATATGATTTATAATAGCGATAAGAGCATTTCTTACCGCTCTGGAGCCGATCCTGCTGTGGTATCTTTTAGAGGCGAGTATTATATGTTTGTAACACGCTCTATGGGTTATTGGCACTCTACAGATTTAACCAATTGGGATTTTATCAAACCAGAAAAATGGTATTTTCAAGGGTCTAATGCACCTGCCGCACACAATTATAAAGACAGTGTTTTATATGTAACCGGAGATCCATCAGGCGCTATGAGTATTTTGTATACCGATAATCCGAAAAAAGGAGATTGGAAAGCTGTGCCATCAATCTTAACTAATTTACAAGATCCCGATTTATTTATTGATGATGATGGTAAAGCTTATATGTTTTGGGGCTCGTCTAACCTATATCCAATTAGAGGGATAGAGTTAGATAGAAATAAAAGATTTATCCCTAAAGGAAAACAGGTAGAACTTTTTAATTTGGTGGAAGAAAAGCATGGCTGGGAACGTTTTGGCGATAACCATACTTCTACTATGGAAGGATACATGGAAGGTGCTTGGCTTACTAAACACAATGGTAAATACTATATGCAATATGCTGCCCCAGGAACAGAATTTAATGTTTATGGCGATGGTGTCTATATAGCAGACAAACCTCTAGGTCCTTACAAATACGCTCCAAATAATCCCGTTTTTTATAAACCCGGTGGTTTTATTAATGGTGCCGGACATGGAAGTACTGTAGTAGGCCCAGGAAATCAATACTGGCATTTTGGTTCTATGGCAGTCTCTGTAAATGTAAATTGGGAGCGTAGATTATGTGCTTATCCGGCTTGGTTTGATGAAGATGGTTTAATGTACAGCAATACTTCTTTTGGAGATTATCCTCATTTTGCGCCCGCTTTACCCGATAAGCAAGGAGCATTTACAGGCTGGATGTTACTAAGTTATAAAAAGCCTGTTATAGCATCATCTACAGTAGATACTTTTAGCGCAAAACATGTAACAGATGAAAACGTGAAATCTTTTTGGTTAGCTCAAGAAAATAACGAAAAACAATGGTTACAGATAGACTTAGAAAAAGAAGCTAAAGTTCATGCAATCCAAATTAATTTTCATGATTATCAATCAGATTTATACGGCCGACCAGAAAACTTGTATCATAGATACGAAGTTTTAGGTTCTGTTGATGGTAAAAATTGGTTTAGTTTAATTGATAAGAAAAATAGCTTTAAGGATACTCCAAACGATTATATTCAACTCGGTACACCCAAAAATTTAAGGTATGTCAAGTACAACAATTTTGAAGTACCTAGTCCAAATTTAGCAATTTCTGGTTTACGTGTTTTCGGAATCGGATCTGGAAAAATACCAGCATCAGTTTCTAATTTTAAAGTAGCAAGGAAAGCCGATAAAAGAGATGCATTATTAACTTGGGAAAAAGTCAAAAATGCCCAAGGTTACAATATTAGATGGGGAATTGCTCCAAACAAATTGTATAATTCTTGGCTAGTTTACGATGATAATTTTCTAGATCTTAAAAGTTTAAACATAGATCAAGACTATTATTTCAGCATAGAAGCATTTAACGAAAACGGTATTTCTAAATCTACAAATCCAATAACTTCAATTAATGAATAAGCTAATTATTTTTTTATTTGGATTTTTTTTGAGCCTTAACACGTTTGCTCAAAAAAGTTATCCATTACTTAACGAAATTAACGAATACAAAGAAAAGGATGCCACAAGTTTCCCGCAACCTAATGGAATTTTATTTGTAGGAAGTTCTTCTTTTAGGGTATGGAAAAGTTTAGAAAAGGATTATCAAGATTACAACGTCATTAATAGAGGTTTTGGAGGTTCTACTTTAGGACAAGCCATTTATTATGCAGATGATATTATTTTTCCTTATCAGCCAAGACAAATAGTGATTTATAGCGGCGAGAACGATTTAGCCGAAGGCGAAACAGTTGAAGTAACTTTTGATAGGTTTAAAACACTTTTTGACATCATAAGAAAAAAAATGCCTCAAGTACCTATTGCTTTTATTTCTATAAAGCCTAGTCCAAGCAGGGCGCATTTAATGCCAAAAATGATAGCTGCTAATCAATTAATTAAAGATTTTTTAGAGAAAAAGCAAAACACCAGCTACATTAATATTTTTGATGCCATGTTGCAAAGTAATAAACAACCTAAAACAGATATTTTTTTATCAGATAACCTACACATGAATGATAAAGGATACCAAATTTGGAAAGAAATAATCACCCCTTATTTAATCAAAAACTAATTAAATGATGATCAAACACACTAAATACTTGTTAAGCTTTTTCTTAATGATAGCCATTTCTGCATGTGCTCAACAAAAAAACAGCGCAGTCTTAAATAATGTTAAAAACAACCCTAAAATGGATGCTTTCATTGCAGATTTAATGTCTAAAATGACGGTTGAAGAAAAAATTGGACAGCTTAATTTATTAACTGGCGGAGAGGCCATTACTGGCTCAACAGGTAATTCTAATATCGAGAAAAAGGTTAAGGCTGGCCAAGTAGGTGGATTTTTTAGTTTAAGTACTCCTCAGAAAATACGCACTGCACAAGAGTTAGCTGTTAATAATTCTCGTTTAAAAATTCCATTAATATTTGGAATGGATGTGATACATGGTTATAAAACTGCATTCCCAATTCCTTTAGCCATGTCGGCAACTTGGGATATAGATTTAATTAAACGCTCGGCACAAATTGCAGCAGAAGAAGCCACAGCAGACGGAATTAACTGGACTTTTTCGCCCATGGTTGATATTTCTCGCGATCCTAGATGGGGACGTTTTTCTGAAGGAAGTGGAGAAGATACTTTTTTAGGTTCTGAAATTGCTAAAGCGATGGTAAAAGGTTACCAAGGCGATGATTTAACAAAAATAAACACATTAATGGCATGTGTTAAGCATTTTGCTTTATATGGAGCCGCCGAAGCCGGAAGAGATTACAACTCAACTGATATGAGCTTAGTGAAAATGTATAATGAATATTTACCTCCATATAAAGCGGCTATTGATGCTGGCGCCGGAACCGTAATGATTTCTTTTAATGATATAAATGGAGTGCCCGCTACCGCCAATAAATGGTTAGTGACAGATGTTTTAAGAAATCAGTGGGGTTTTAAAGGAATGGTAGTTACAGATTATACCGGAATTAACGAACTAACTGCTCATGGTTTGGGCGATTTACAACAAGTATCTGCTTTAGCCTTAAACGCAGGTGTAGATATGGATATGGTAGGTGAAGGGTTTTTAACTACTTTAAAAAAATCATTAGACGAAGGAAAGGTTTCCATAGCTGATATTGAAAGAGCATGTCGTTATATTTTAGAAGCAAAGTACAAATTGGGTTTATTTGATGATCCATATAAATACTGTAACGATGAAAGAGCAAAAACCAAAATATTCACTCCTGAAAATTTAAAGGTGGCTCGTGATGCGGCAACAAAAAGTTTTGTATTGTTAAAGAATCAAAATAACTTATTACCCCTTAAAAAGTCAGGCACAATTGCACTCATTGGTCCATTGGCAGATAATAAAGTAAATATGCCAGGCACTTGGTCAGTATCAACCGATTTAAGTAAAGCAATTTCTGTAAAGCAAGGTTTAGAAGAAGCTGTTGCTGGTAAAGCTAATTTAATTTACGCTTTAGGTTCTAATTTAGTAGAAGACCTGGATTATCAAACCAGAGCTACCATGTTTGGTAGAACTATGAAAAGAGATACCAGAGATGAAGAAGCCATCATTAAAGAAGCTGTTGATGCAGCAAACAAAGCAGATGTAGTAGTTGCCGCTTTAGGCGAAAGTTCTGAGATGAGTGGAGAAAGTTCTAGCAGAACCAATATTCAAATCCCAGCAGTTCAACAGCGATTATTGAAAGCTTTATTAGCAACTGGAAAACCTGTTGTTTTATTAGTTTTTAATGGTCGCCCTTTAGATTTAACGTATGAAAACGAAAATGTGCCCGCTATTTTAAATGTTTGGTTTGGAGGAACAGAAACTGGTCATGCCATTGCCGATGTTTTGTTTGGAGATGTCAACCCATCAGGAAAACTGAGTGCGACTTTTCCGCAAAATGTAGGGCAAGTTCCAATCTATTACAGTCATAAAAATACTGGTCGCCCTATGGCTAATGGCGAATGGTTCAAAAAATTTACATCTAATTATTTAGATGTGACTAATGAACCATTATATCCTTTTGGTTTTGGTTTAAGTTATACCACTTTTGATATTTCGGCACCAAAGTTAGATAAAACTACCATGAGTGTAGATGGTAGTATTACCGTTTCAGTTACTGTAAAAAACACAGGTAATAGAGATGGAGCTGAGGTTGTACAATTATACATTAGAGATTTGGTTGGTACTATTACTAGGCCGGTAAAAGAATTGAAAGGTTTTCAAAAAGTAATGCTAAAAGCAAGCGAAACCAAGGAATTAAGTTTTACCATAACCAATGAAAGTTTGAAGTTTTACAACGCCAATTTAGACTTCGTTTCAGAACCCGGAGACTTTAAGGTTTTTGTAGGTAATAGCTCAAGCAATGTAAAAGAAGCTAATTTTACCTTGTCAAAATGAAAAAGAGCATTTTAGTGGTGTTCATGCTGATCAGTTTCATCAGCATGAATGCGCAAACCAAAGAAGATTTTGTTAAAACATCATTCATGATGAATGGTGATACTTTACCAGTAAGAATTCTTTATCCAGAGAATTTTGACGCTACCAAAAAATATCCAGTGATGTTATTTTTACATGGAAGAGGTGAGAGCGGTAAAGATAACCAAAGACAATTGACTCATGGCTCAAAAATGTTTTTAGACCCAGAGTTTAGAAAAAATTATCCTGCTGTTGTGGTTTTTCCACAATGTAGCGACGAAAGCTATTGGGCAAATGTGGAGATTGAAACAGTGAGTAATAAGCGCTTTTTTACTTTTAAAAAAGGAGCGGAACCTACAAAGGCAATGAAACTGTTATTAGCTTTTACTAAAGTTTTTTTTGAAAAGGATTTTGTAGATGATCAAAAAATATATGTAGGAGGCTTATCTATGGGCGGTATGGGTACTTATGAAATTTTACGTCGCCAGCGTAACACTTTCGCAGCTGCTTTTGCTATTTGTGGAGGTGACAATGTTGAAAATTGCAAAAAGTATAAAAATGTTCCTTTATGGATTTTTCATGGCGGATTAGATGATGTGGTAACGCCTCAATTCTCTTATAATATTTATAAAAAATTAGGAGAACTAGGAAATACGCCAAAATTTACAATTTATCTAAAAGCAAATCACAACAGCTGGGATTCTGCTTTTGCCGAGAAAGATTTGTTTCCATGGTTATTTTCCCATCAGAAAAAATAAGAAATTTAAGATTTTAGGTTTAGGTTGGTAAAAAAGTCCATTCGCTTTCGCGGTGGACTTTTACTTTTTTTCCGTCTTTTTTAAAATCATAGCTCATGATTTAAACCCTGGGCTATGATTTAGGTATAGTAATTTTCGGTTCGTCTTCTTGTAAAATATTTTCTTTTGTAGATTCTGTCTCCATTTTCTCTGCTTGTTCAACAGGTTTTGTAACTCCTGCTTTAAATCGTGGTTTAAATCCTAAAGGTTTAGCATTAGTGGGCTTATCTTCTTCTAAAATTTGTTCTTCTTTTTGCTGTGTCGGTTCAGTTTCTTCTTGATTAGTCTTTTCAACTGGTTTAGTTACTCCAGCTTTAAATCTTGGCTTAAATCCAGATGGTTTAGAAATAGATACCTCTTTATTTACAGTCTCCGTTTCTTCACCAGCTTTTAGTATTTCGCTTTTAGCCTTCGGCTTTTCGCTTTCAGCTAAATTTGTAGCCTTAAATCTTGGCTTAAAGCCAGCTGGTTTAGTAATAGGCACTTCTTTATCTTCCTCTTCTATTTTTTTGCTTTCAGCTTTCAGCTTTTCACCTTCAGCCTTTAGTGTTTCGCTTTCGGCCTTATGCTTTGAGCTTTCAGCTAAATTTGAAGCTTTAAATCTAGGTTTAAATCCTGCCGGTTTTGCTTTTGCTACTTCGGTAGTATTTATTTCAGTTTCTGCCTTTTCGGTTTGCTCTTTCTCTAAATTATCTTCTGTTACGGTTTTAAAATCTGTTGTAGTTAAGGCAAAGGGCGTTACATCTTGTGGTTTAAAAGCTTCTTTCAAAGCTATTTCTTTTTCATCAGTCAATTTAAAATCCTGGCGTAAAGCATTAAACCAATATTTTTTGCTATGGTCAAAACTTTTCTCACTCATCTGTTCGTAATGAGATTTAAACTCAATAAACAATTCAGGTTTACCTTTTTCTAATAAGGCCAAATCTATTTTCTTTTTTAAGAAGAATTCTTCAAACGTCATAATATAATCTCCACATTAAGTCCTTCCCAAATTAACTTTTTTCCGTCTTTACTTAACGTCCAGTTAGCTTTTTCTTCCTCGCTAGCGTTCAATAAGGTTTGGTACCAAAGTAATGGAATTATGGTTTCCTTACCATCAGTTTCAACCAATAGGGTATCATCATTAAAAACAACTTTTAATTCTTGGTCTTTTCTTCTAGTGCTTATAATTCCCATCTTTTATAGAATCTGCTTCACAGATGTAAAATTAATCAATCCCTAACATTATGGTAAGATATTTGTTGTTTAATAAAGTAAATTAGCATAAATTTTAATTTAAAACATTCCAAATCATGAAATTAGCATTAAGTAGCGTTTTAATAATAGGAGCCTTGATCGCATCTAAAACTACTTTAGGTGATACTCTTAACCATAAAACAATAGTTCACACAACAGATACCACAAAAACAGGTTTGGTGATTACGCCATTAGCAGAGTCAAATGATTTTCCATCTGCAAAGCTTAGTATTAAGAATGTTAAAACTGAAATGTTGGGTATAGATTCTGTTAAAATGATGGTGAATTTTGATGTTACCAATTACGATTTAACAAAAATGACCATGGATATGAACGCTGACGATTGTGCAAATTCTGAGCAAGGTCAGCATATTCATTTTATTATGGATAATAAACCTTACCAAGCCCTATACAAGCCAGAGAACACAGTTAAATTGCCGGTAAACTCAGAGCATTATTTGTTATGCTTTTTATCTCGTTCTTACCATTTATCTGTAAAATCTCCCGATGCCTCTCTTTTAATTCATTTTAAAATAGATGAAAATGGCAAATATGTTCAGTTGCCTACTCCTACCAAACCCATGCTATTTTATAGCCGACCAAAAGGAGAATATGCAGGAAAAGACACCCAAAATGTATTGTTAGATTTTTATGTAAAAAACGCAAAAATTGGCCCTAAAGACTATAAGGTAAAAGTTAATGTTGCCGATACCACTTTTACAGTAGACCAATGGCAACCTTACTTTATCAAAAATGCTCCTATGGGGAATTTGAAACTAAAAATTCAATTATTAGACGCTGCCGGCAAAGAAGTTAGCGGACCAAACACAACTGTAGAAAGAAGTGTTACGCTTAAAAATTAGATAAATACAACAAACTAGAAAGGTTTAAGAATTTGCACTTAAACCTTTTTTGTTTAAGCAATAAAAACATTCTTTATTTATTATTAATCCTTCCAAAAATCCTACTATTTTTACAAAAAATTATTATTATGAATTTCCCTGCAGAATTAAAGTACACTAAAGACCACGAATGGATTAAAGTTGAAGGTGATGTTGCCATTGTTGGTATTACAGAATTTGCGCAACGCGAATTAGGAGATATTGTTTATGTGGATATTAACACAGTGGGTAGCGATGTTACCGAAGGTGATGTTTTTGGAACCATAGAAGCGGTTAAAACTGTTTCAGATTTATTTATGCCAGTTAATGGTAAAGTATTAGAGATTAACGCAGCGTTAGATACTAATCCAGAATTGGTTAATTCTGATCCTTATGGAGAAGGATGGATGGTTAAAATAAGTATTACTGGTGGTGCAGATACCCTTTTATCTGCTGATGATTATAAGTCTTTAATAGGCGAATAATTTATCATGTTTAAAACCCTTAAATATCAAGTCCCAGCCATAAGCTGGGCTTTGATTATTTTAATTCTTTGTGACCTGCCACAGAAGAGTATACCTGGACATGGTTTATTTTTTGAGGGTTTTGATAAAATTGTTCACCTAGGTTTCTTTTTTGTGCTCACTGTTTTTCTTTTTTATGGAAAAATTAAGCAACAAAATAGCTACGAGTATCGTTTATTAACCATCCTGAAAATATTTTCTATCAATATTATTTTAGGTGGTGGAATAGAAATTTTGCAATGGAAGGTCTTCACTTATCGTTCGGCAGATTGGTGGGATTTCTTTGCTGATGTTTTAGGAATGTGCATGGGTGTTTTCAGCTATTTATTATTGCATAGAAGAGCCTATTATTTAAATCCAAAAAAATGAAAGTGATTAAATCTATTTTATTTCTGGTTATTATCGTTATGAGCTTTAGCGCTTGCAGTATTTTTAAAAAAGGATGTCAATGCCCAAAATTTGCTAATAACACCCCTCAAACTTCCATTTTATCCAAGTAAATGTTCATCTGAATATAATAATTTAATCCTTATTTGGATTTAATTTAAATAAGCTTTACTTTCGCTTCTATCATATTGTAATCATCAAATGAAATTATCTCAATTAAAAAAAGGCGCTCAAGGAATCATTAAAGAATTTACAGATTTAGAAATGTCTGTGAAGTTAATGGAGATGGGTTGTTTACCAGGCGAGAAAATTAAAGTAGAGCGTATTGCGCCTTTAGGTGATCCCATAGCGGTAACAGTTTCTGGCTATCAATTATCTCTAAGAAAACAAGAAGCTGCTACCATAGAATTAATTTAATTCTTTAGTTTGAAAGATAAACTCAGAATTGCGTTAGTTGGAAATCCGAATACCGGAAAATCTACTATTTTTAATGCGTTAACAGGTCTTAATCAAAAAATTGGAAATTTTCCGGGCGTAACTGTAGATAAAAAGACAGGTTTTACAAAACTGACTGATGGTAGAACAATTGAAATTGTAGACTTACCAGGTACTTACAGCTTGTATCCTAAAAGTGCCGATGAAACTATTGTTTTTGAGGTTTTATCAGATCAAAATAACTCATCGCATCCTGATTTAGTTCTTGTCGTAGCAGATGCTACCAATCTCAAAAGAAACTTACTTCTTTACACCCAAATTGCCGATTTAGGCTTACCCATCATTATTGCTTTAAATATGATGGATTTGGCCGAAAAATCTAATATCGCCATAGATATTGATGCTTTAGCTAAAAGATTAAATGTGCAAATTGTTCCTATTGCAGCTAGAAAAGCAAAAGGAATAGATTTAATTAAAGAAGCTATTGCTTTTCATACAGGTGCTGCCATACAATCAGAATCTATTGATGTAGAAGCCCTTGCTCCCGAAATCATTAGCAGTATAAAAACCGAGTTAAATATCAAAAACCCTTATGTGGCCTTGCAAATCGCACACCAAGGAAAACAAATTAGATATTTAACTAAAAATCAGGTTTCGGCCATAGAGCGTATTAAAGAAAAAAACAATTTTCATTCTCAAAAATTACAAGCAACAGAAACCATTTCTAGGTATAACTACATCAATGATATTTTACTAGATACGGTAGTTTATAAGTCTGTTGCCTTAGAAGAAAATATTAGTAATAAGATAGATCATTACCTAACCCATAAAGTTTGGGGTTTTGCCATATTTATAGCCATTTTATTTGCCATTTTCCAATCTATTTTTGCTTGGTCTGAGTACCCAATGTACTTAATAGAAACCGTTTTTGTTTGGCTAGCAGATTACGGACATCAGCTTTTACCTCAAGGCGCTTTAACCAATTTATTAATTGATGGTGTGTTAGCCGGTTTAAGTGGGGTAATGATATTTATTCCTCAAATAGCTTTATTATTTGCATTTATTTCTGTCCTAGAAGACACCGGCTACATGTCTCGGGTTACTTTTATGATGGATAGATTAATGCGGAAAGTGGGTTTAAACGGAAAATCTGTGGTACCACTAATTGGCGGTTTAGCTTGTGCCGTTCCGTCTATTATGAGTGCCCGTACCATAGAAAACTGGAAAGAAAGAATGATTACCATTATGGTTACGCCATTGGTAAGTTGCTCGGCAAGGCTACCTATTTATACGTTATTAATCTCTTTGGTTGTGCCTAAAACTTATGTTTTGGGTTTTATAAACTTGCAAGGATTAGCATTAATGTCGCTTTATTTAATGAGCATTATTATGGCGGTTTTAGTGGCTTGGGTAATGAAAGGCATCATTAAAAGTAAAATTAAAGGCTATTTTATAATGGAATTGCCGGTTTACCGCATGCCAAGGTGGAACAACGTTGGTATTACCATGTACGAAAGTGTTAAAACTTTTGTGACCGAAGCTGGAAAAGTTATCATAGCAGTCTCCATTGTTTTATGGGTATTGGCAAGTTATGGTCCGTCAGATAAATTTGAAAAAATTGACCAGAAATATCAAAAATTAGAAGCCGAGAATGCTTTTCCTAAAGATGATCTAGACCGAATGATTTCTTCCGAAAAACTAGAAGCTTCTTATGCTGGTGTTTTGGGTAAGTCTATAGAGCCAGCCATAAAACCTTTGGGTTTCGATTGGAAAATAGGAATTGCTTTAATCACTTCCTTTGCCGCCCGAGAAGTTTTTGTAGGTACTATGGCTACTTTATACGCCGTAGATGGCGATGATACCAAGATGGAATCGGTAAGAGAAAAAATGGCCAATGCCAAAAATACCGAAACCGGATTACCTGTTTTTACCGTTGCAACCTCCTTTTCTTTGATGATGTTTTACGCCTTTGCCATGCAATGTATGAGTACCATGGCGGTAGTTTACCGCGAAACTAAAAACATCAAATGGCCATTGATACAGTTTGCCTATATGCTAGTTTTGGCTTATGCAGCAAGTTTTGTGGTGTTTCAATTCTTAAAGTAGAAATCTTTTTTTGGCGTTTTTACACGCTTTACACAGTATCTTTTTTTGCTGTCATCCTGAGTATTGTCACTCTGAGCGGAGTCGAAGAGGGGGTCGAAGGAAAGCAAAAAAAGCCTGCCCGACTAGTTCAGGCGGGATGCTGTTTCTCCGAAGGAGTCCTTTGAAAAATAGTTAACGCAACTCATATTACGGATATTTATTACTTCTTTAAAAATTTACGATCTTCGATATCAGACTTATGATTATCGTTAATTATGGAAAAGTTAAAAAACATTCATCCTGAAGAAATTTTAAAAGAAGGATTTCTTAATCTATTAGAAATAAGTGCATACCGACTTTCTAAAGAAACATTTATTCCACAAACAAGAATTAGCGAAATACTTAAAGGTAACCGAAGAATAACCGCAGACACAGCTTTGCGTTTGTCAAAATTCTTTGGAACATCAGCTAAATTTTGGCTTGGTTTGCAAGATGATTTCGATTTGGAAGCAGGGGAAAATTTAAAAAGGGAAGAATTAGAAACTATAAAGCAAATAGACTTTAATGCAGCTTAATTTTAGTATATACTAAAATTGTACAATTCCTATAAAAACAATAAATTTAAATGAATATGAAATTTAAGCGCAAAAGTCAGGCTAATTCACAAATCCAAGCCTCTAAGACTTATGCTAGTGGGCGGATTTCGTTTATTTGTTTGTCAATAATAACCTAAATAACATGAAGAAACTTAATTTAACCTTTGCATCAATTTTTGTATTACTTATTATTTCATGGTCGCCCAAAAAACCTAAGGTTTTAATTATTGGAGATTCTATTTCAATTGGCTATACTCCATTTGTAAAGAAATACTTTAAAAATGACGCATTAATTATGCATAACGAGGGTAATGCGCAACATACTGGAAACGGTTTGGTAAATATCAAAAAATGGATAGGAAATGGAGATTGGGATATAATTCAGTTTAATTGGGGTTTATGGGATTTATGTTTTCGTCATCCAGATTCAAAAGTGCAAGGTAATCGCGACAAGGTCAACGGAACAGTTACATATACTGTAGAGGAGTACACCAAAAATTTAGATTCTTTAGTTACCATTATCGAACAGAATACCAAGGCAAAATTAATATTTGTTACGACTAGTTATGTTCCAAAATATGAAGCTGGACGTTTTGAGGCCGATGTTCAAAAATATAATACAGCCGCTAAGAAGATTATGAAAAAGCATGGAATTGAGCTTAATGAAATTTACGATAAGACGATTCCAATTCATAATGCTTACGGAATAGGCGCAGACGATGTTCATTATTCAGACACGGGTTATGAAAAATTGAGTAATTTAATTATCGACTTTTTGAAAGTAAAAATTGATTCTCTAAAATAGATTATCCTAAGCCAAAGCTTAAAAAGCAGATCAATTTAATTAGAAAAGCAAAGTCAACCTTTCATCGCCAAAAGTTGCCAGGCTGTGCATTCATACGTCCTCAGAACTTATTCTCATGGCCAATTTTCACTCCTTTCACATTTAGGTATGCAAGTTATTGGTTTAAATGACACATCCCAAACAAAGAAAACGTATTTTCAACAAAATCCAGCATTTAAGCCCACTCTTCGGCCGACTCACAAAATCTCAAATCATTCACCTAAAAACTACAAATCTTAAATTAAAACATTATTTTCGCAACCCAACATTGTCAAATTGGCTTATGTTAGCTAATGGCTTAATTGTTGATTTTAATTGCCTTATTACACAAAAAGAAGATGTTAAATTTTATAAATAAATTATTTGGTAGCAAGTCTGATCGTGATGTGAAAGCCGCCAGACCCCTAGTAGAAAAAATTAAAGCAGAATACGAGAAATTGAGTTCTCTTACTAACGACGAACTTCGTTCTAAAACCTTAGCCTTTAAAAGCCGAATTAAGGATGCTTTAAAGGAAATAGACGATAAAATTGATGCAATCAAAGAAAACATCAACCAAAGCCCGGATATGCCTTTGCATCAAAAAACCGATTTATACGACCAAGTTGATGCTTTAGGAAAAGAAAGAAACAAGCAATTAGAAGCCGTTTTGTTAGAGATACTTCCAGAAGCTTTTGCAGTAATGAAAGATACTTCTCGTCGTTTTTCAGAAAACGAAACCATTGAAGTAACTGCATCAGATTTTGATAGAGAGCTAGCTGCTAGAAAGCCAAATGTATTGATCAAAGGTGATAAAGCTGTTCACCATAACTCTTGGCTTGCTGCCGGTACAGAAGTGAAATGGAACATGGTTCATTACGATGTTCAGTTAATTGGTGGTACAGTTTTGCACAACGGTAAAATTTCCGAAATGGGTACGGGTGAGGGTAAAACTTTAGTAGGTACTTTGCCTATTTATCTAAACGCACTTTCTGGCGAAGGAATTCACGTGGTAACTGTTAACGATTATTTAGCCCGTAGAGATAGCGAGTGGAATGGTCCAATTTTCGAGTTTCATGGTTTAGCGGTTGATTGTATTGATAAACACCAGCCTAACTCGCCACAAAGAAGAAAAGCTTACCAAGCAGATGTAGTCTACGGAACCAATAATGAGTTTGGTTTTGATTACCTGCGTGACAACATGACACGTTCGCCTGAGGAGCTAGTACAAGGTAAATTGCATTACGCTATTGTGGATGAGGTGGATTCGGTTTTAATTGATGATGCTCGTACACCATTAATTATTTCGGGACCAATCCCTCGTGGCGATGAACACGAATTTTACGATTTAAAACCTCGTATTGAGCGTTTAGTAAATGCGCAAAAAAATTATGTAACTGGCGCTTTAAACGAAGCGAAGAAATTAATTGCCGATGGTAAATCGGGACCAGAAGAAGGTGAAGGTGGTTTAGCATTATTGAGAGCTCACCGTGGTTTACCAAAAAACAAAGCATTAATTAAGTTTTTGAGCGAGAGCGGGATGAAAGGTATCCTCAACAAAACCGAAAACTATTACATGCAAGATCAAAACAAAGAAATGCCAAAGGCCGATGCCGAATTGTTCTTTGTGATTGATGAAAAAAATAATCAGGTTGAGTTAACCGAAAAAGGTATCGAACTCATCACAGCATCGGGCGAAGATCCACACTTTTTTGTGATGCCTGATGTAGGTACCGAAATTGCAGATATTGAAAAATCTAGCCTTTCTAACGAGGATAAAGCGGCTAAAAAAGACGAATTGATTAGAGACTTTTCTGTAAAATCAGAACGTATACATTCAGTAAATCAGTTACTGAAAGCTTATACTTTATTTGAGAAAGATACCGAATATATCATCGACGAAGGCAAAGTAAAAATTGTTGACGAGCAAACAGGTCGTATCATGGATGGTCGCCGTTACTCTGATGGTTTGCACCAAGCTATTGAGGCTAAAGAGAACGTTAAAGTAGAAGACGCAACACAAACTTACGCTACCATTACGCTTCAAAATTACTTCAGAATGTACCACAAATTAGCTGGTATGACGGGTACTGCCGTAACAGAAGCAGGCGAGCTTTGGGAAATTTACAAATTAGATGTGGTAGAAATACCAACTAACCGCCCAATTGTACGAGATGATAGACAGGATAAAGTTTTCCGTACAACCAGAGAAAAATACAATGCTGTTGCTGATGAAATTGTGGAATTAACACAAGCTGGTCGACCGGTATTGGTAGGTACAACATCGGTAGAAATATCAGAATTGTTAAGCCGAATGTTGAAAATGCGTGGCATTAAACATAACGTATTAAACGCAAAATTACACCAACGCGAGGCGGATGTAGTTGCTGAGGCTGGTAAAGCGGGTCAGGTTACCATTGCAACAAATATGGCTGGTCGTGGTACGGATATTAAATTAGGAGAAGGTGTTAAAGCGGCAGGTGGTTTAGCTATTGTAGGAACCGAGCGTCATGAGTCTCGTCGTGTAGATAGACAGTTAAGAGGTCGTTCTGGTCGTCAGGGAGATCCAGGTTCTTCTCAATTCTTCGTTTCTTTAGAAGACAATCTAATGCGTCTTTTTGGTTCAGAAAGAATTGCTAGTTTAATGGTAAGAATGGGTATAGAAGATGGAGAAGTTATACAACATTCTATGATTACCAATTCTATAGAAAGAGCGCAAAAGAAGGTTGAAGAGAATAACTTTGGTATTCGTAAGCGTTTATTAGAATATGATGATGTGATGAATTCACAACGTTCTGTAATTTACAGTAAACGTAAAAACGCATTATTTGGAGATCGTTTAGATGTAGACATCGAGAACATGATTTTAGATGTAATTGATGATGTTGTTACAGAATATAAAGAAGAAAATAATTTTGAGGGTCTAAAATTAGAGCTATTAAGGTTATTTGCTTTTGATAGTAGCATTACTTTAGGCGAGTTTTCTGGTGCTAGTATTGAAAAATTAGCCGATAAGGTTTTTGCCGAAGCAAGTTCTTTTTATAAGCGTAAATCTGATGCTATTGCAGCGCAAGCTTACCCAGTTTTAAAAGATATTTTTGATACTAGAGGTCAAAACATTGAGAATATTTTAGTTCCGTTTTCTGATGGTATATTAGGAATGCAGGTTGCTGTTCCACTTAAAAAGGCTATAGAAAACAATGCTAAAGAAGTAGTAAAAGCTTTTGAAAAAACAGTCACGCTTTCGCTGATTGATGATACTTGGAAAGAGCATTTACGTGAAATGGACGACTTAAAGCAATCTGTTCAGAATGCGGTTTATGAACAAAAAGATCCTTTGGTGGTTTATAAAATGGAAGCTTTTAACTTATTTAAAGGCATGTTATCGGCTGTAAATAAAGAAGTAGTAAGTTTCTTGTTTAAAGGTGGTATTCCGGTTCAGACGGATGCTCCGTTGAAAGAAGCAAGGCCACAACCAAATACCGACTTAAGTAAACTTAAAGTTTCTAAAGCTGAAACCGTGAGTGAAAGTAACGGTGTACCAATGGATGATACCAGAGAATTGCAAAAAACACAACCGATTAGGGCTGAAGTTAAAATTGGGAGAAACGACCCTTGTCCTTGCGGAAGTGGTAAAAAATATAAAAGCTGTCACGGTTTAAATGCATAATGAAGGGTATTAAAACTATATTATTTTTAACTATTACTTTTTGTTTTACAGCAACTTTTGCGCAAACAGCAGGCAAAGTTACCGTTGTAAAAAGTGATTTAATAGATAGTTTAATTAACAGAAGATTAGCCTTAACCAAAGGCTACACTAAAGATGGTACAGCCGTTACCGTGATGGGTTATCGAGTACAGATATTTTTTGGACCCGATAGAAAGCTAGCTTACAGTGAGCAGGAAAAATTTAAATTATATTACCCCGAGCTAGGTACTTATATTACTTATAATCAGCCAAATTATATATTAAAAGTGGGTGATTTTAGATCTAGAGTTGATGCCCAAAAATTGTTGAATGACTTAAAACCGTTGTTTCCAACAATATTTATTTTTAATGAATCTATAAATCCAATAAAAGCAGATGAGTACAATGCTGTTAGATAAAATTAAAGCAATATCCAAAAAAATTCACGAGGATGTCATTCAAAACAGAAGGCACTTACACGCTAACCCCGAGCTTTCTTTTGAAGAGTTTAAAACTGCGGCTTTTGTAAAACAGCAATTAGAAAATTTAGGGATTCCTTATCAGGATATGGCAAACACTGGTGTTGTGGGTTTAATTACTGGCTCTAAACCATCAGAAAAAGTTGTTGCCCTAAGGGCAGATATGGATGCTTTACCCATTGTAGAGGCTAATGATGTTTCCTACAAATCAACTAATAACGGTGTTATGCATGCTTGCGGACATGATGCTCACACTTCATCTTTATTGGGTACTGCCGCAATTTTAAATAGCTTAAAAAGCGAGTTTGAAGGTACCGTAAAATTGATTTTTCAGCCGGGTGAAGAGCGTTTACCTGGTGGCGCAAACCTAATGATACAAGAAGGTGTGTTAGAAAATCCTAAGCCTAATGTAGTTATGGGTCAGCATGTGATGCCTTTAATAGAAGCCGGTAAAATTGGCATCAGGTCTGGTAAATATATGGCCTCTACCGATGAAATTTATGTTACCATCACTGGAAAAGGTGGACACGGTGCACAACCTCAACAAAATATAGATCCTGTTGTGATTATGGCTCAAATGATTACTGCCTTACAAACCATTATTAGCCGTAACTCCGATCCTCGTTCACCATCAGTTTTATCTTTTGGGAAAGTCATAGCAAACGGTGCAACCAATGTTATTCCAAACGAGGTTTATTTAGAAGGTACTTTCCGTACTTTAAACGAAAAGTGGAGAGCAGAGGCTCATATCAAAATGAAAAAATTGGCAGAGAGTATTGCCGAAGGCATGGGTGGAAGTGTAGATTTTAGAATAGAGAAAGGTTATCCTTTTTTGGTTAATGAAGAGAAATTAACTCAGCGAGTAAAAGAGGCGGCTATTGAATATTTGGGAGAAGAAAATGTAATAGATTTAGATATTTGGATGGCTGCAGAAGATTTTGCTTATTTCTCGCAAGCTTCTGATGCTTGTTTTTACCGTTTAGGCACAGGGAATAAAGAAAAAGGAATCACATCTTCTGTTCACACGCCTACTTTTGATATTGACGAAAATTCTTTAGCAGTAAGTACTGGTTTAATGGCTTATTTAACTTTAAAGGAGCTAGGGAATTAAGTAATTATTTTTAATTCTATTATTACTTCCTCGGTCTGTATCCCCACAGCCTGAAATCATAGTTTGTCTACACTACATGGTGAAATGGTCTGTGAGGACACAGACCATGGATGATGTCTTTTTATTTTAAATAATAAGTTGAATATATGTCTCTAATCATTAGTCTTTCTGTTTTTTAGATAGAACCACACCAAGTTTTTAGCAATAACCACATGATTCAATAGGTTTGGCAAAAACCCATAATAATTTTTAAAAATCTGATAGCGCTCCTTTAAACTTTGTAAATGTCTTTTTTTAGACATTCCCCCCATTAAGTATTTTGCAATTACTAATTGAGTATTTACAATTTTTGAGCTTTGGCTATGGCATCTAAAGCTTTGGTCGAGCTATTGTGTGGAAACGGAATACAAGTGATTACAAAACCACGCAAAAATATGAAGTACTTTAATGTATCACAAGCCTATAAAATTATGCTGAGAAAAAGGGCAATCATCGAATGCGTAAATGATGAACAGAAAAACATCTGCAAATTACAACACACTAGGCATAGGTCGGTCAACAACTTCCTGTTGAACATTATGGGAGCTCTCTGTGCTTATCATTTCTTCCCTAAAAAACCTTCCTTAAACATAGTTTTTGAAACTAATAGCAATCAACTACTTTTAGCAGCTTAAACCGAACTCACGTTAAATAGTGTATCAAAACACTAAAACCTTACAAAAGTATAAGAAAATTGATTGGAATTTATTAGAAAATGATTAGAATTTGCCTTTAACGAATAAATTAATGTGGAGTTAACATAAGCGGTTAGATCAAAATGAAAAAATGGTTAGAACATGTGATAATTAACATGTTCTAACCATTTTATTTTACCATTGGGAGGTATTTTTCTCTATTTTCAAAAATAGCCCACAGATTTATAGCTAGTAACACTAAAGCAATTGGTAAGCCTGTTGGTGCATTGATAATGTTTGTTAAAAGTATGTATATAATTATAGGGAAAACGATAATTGCACACAATTCCCTGTATTTTGTAATAATAATCAGTACACCCACCAATATTTCTGCAACAGCTACTAAGGGCATCAACCAACTAATTTGCATAAAAGCTGCCATTAGTTTGGTCACGCTTTCTGTAATTTTTTGTGCAAGATGTAAAAAATTAACGTTTTCTTAATATCTAGAAAAGATTTAACCTTGATTTTTATGTAAAAATTATATATTTTTCCGCAGAATTAATAAACGATTAAAAAGTATACATCGCAATTATTTTTTTAGTTTAAAAATCAATAATTTACAAATCTAATGAGCAAAAAACACCTTGTAAATTATACTTTTCAAATTGAGTGTAGCAACTTAATTGAAAAATTTATTGATTTTATACCTATTGTAATCAAATTGTTGGTCAACAAAACAAATACTTTAATAAAACAACTTTAAACATAAAGTAATGAAAAAAATACTTATTTCATTTATTGCCTTCTTTTTATCATGGCATACAATACAAGCACAAGTAACGCAAACCTTTGAAAGTGCAACAGTAGGTAGCAGCAGTTTTACCAACGGGGCATTTACTGGTAGCCTTACTCCTTCTGCTACATTCAAGGTAGCAAGTTTATCTCCTCAAACTGCGGGTTATAATAATTCTTTAAATTATATTGAAAGCACAAATGCAAATCCTGCTTCTATAACATCAACCACCCAATTTAAGGTACAAAGTTTGTATTTATATCCATCTACAGATAACGGAAGCACTAATCAAACAGCTAGTGTATCGGTTACATTTACTGGGAAACTAGGAGGTGTCACTCAATTTACTTACACACCACCAGCAGCAGATTTTACAGCAGCTTCATGGTCTAATGCAACCAATAGAGGATTTAGTTTGGTTAATTTTGCAACACCAGGACACCAAAATACTAACATAGACGAATTGGTTATAGATATTGGCGGATCAGGGAATTATATAGCTATTGATAATTTTACGTTTACGCCAACACCAGCTGGTGCACTTAGCGCAGGCGATATAGCCTTTACTGGCTATAATGCTGATGCAACAACGGACGCCTTTTCCTTTATGATTACTCGTAGTGCAGGCATTGCCAGCGGAACAATTATTTCATTCACCGATAATGGGTGGCTTTCAGGCTCTTCTGCGCTAGCTACAAGCGAAAGTGTTATTACTTGGACAGCTGGAACTGCCTTAGCTCAGGGAGCACAAGTAACAATTGTAGGGCTTACTGCAACTGTTAGTGGATCAACAAATGGAACGGTTGTACTTACATCCGGTCTGGCAGGAGGCTTATCACTTACCGCAACCGGAGATCAGGTACTTGCCTTTCAAGGTACTTCTACCTCACCAACATTTATTGCAGGTATACATATGAATGTGGCTACAGCGTTAGGAGATGGTTTTGACTCAAATGCATCCGTTTGGGATGGTACACTTACAGCTTCTGGTAACAGAAGTGCCTTGCCTCCAGGTCTTACTACAGGAACAAATGCAGTTTGGCTTCCTATTGAAACTGACAATGCCATATACAATTGTACGGGGTCAACTGGTACACAATCGGCAATTACTACTGCCATTAATACAGCAGCCAACTGGACTTCAGATGATGTTAATCCTTTTACCTTACCAGTAAGTTGCTCTTCCGCTTCACCAACCATTACCTCAGCAACCTACAATGCAAGTACAGGTGCTTTGGTAGTTACGGGCGCAAGCCTAGTAGCCAACGGAGGAGCAAACAATGATGTAGATGTAAGTAAGTTAACATTAACGGGAGAAGGAGGTAGCACATATACGCTTACAACGAGCAGTGTAGAGATTACGAATGCTACCAGTTTTAGTGTAACATTAAATGCAACAGATATAGCAGGGGTAAATCAAATCCTCAATAAAAATGGAACGAGTTCAACAGGAGCTACGACGTACAATATAGCAGCAGCATCAGATTGGATGACAGCCTCAACGGGCAATGCAGATTTAACGGGCAATGGCGTTACGGTAAGTAATGTTGCAGTACCCGCCATTACATCAGCAACTTATAATGCGAGTACAGGATCTTTGGTAGTAACAGGAACGGGCTTATTAAAACGCAGTGGAGCAACGAATGATGTAGATGTAACCAAGTTCACATTTACAGGTCAGGGAGGCGGAACCTTTACGTTAACTAGTAATACAGCCAGTGTAGAGATTACCAATGGAACAAGTTTTACAGTAAGTTTAGGTGCAACGGATAAGACATCAGTAGATGCCTTGTTGAATAAGAATGGAACGAGTTCAATAGGAGGTACGACCTATAACTTAGCGGCAGCAGAGGATTGGAATGCAGGAGGGGATGCTGCCGTAGTGATTGCGGACTTAACGGGAAATGGTGTTACAGTGAGTGGTATAGCCGCATCAACAACCCTTACGGCAGGAGATATTGCTTTCACAGGCTATAACTCAAACAATAATGGAACTGGGAGTCAAAACGATTTTTCTTTTGTGCTACTCACCGACATTTCTGCTGGTACGACCATTAATTTTACTGATAACGGTTACAAAATCGCTGGTACAAATGCTCTGAATACTACTGAAGGAACTCTTATATGGACATCCTCTACTGCCATGACAAGGTTTACCCAGGTTTATATAAAAATTAGTGACGCGGGAAATTCAGTAATGACGGTTTCCGCCGGAAGTATTGCCCCCGGCTTCAGCAATTTTCTCTTAAGTCAGGCTGGCGATCAGGTATTGGCTTACCAGGGAACTTCCGCCAGTCCTACTTTTATTTCGGCAATTCATATGAACGGTGATAGCCCAGCTTCAACCCAAGCTGGATGGGATAATATGTTATCAGGTACCACTTTCACAGTAAACCGCAGTGACGTACCTCCTGGCCTTACCAGCGGTGTAAACTGCATAGCCCCGGATGCTAATATAGGCACCGCTAGTTCTGAAAAAGACAATAGTATTTATAACTGTACAGGTTCGAGCGGATCTACTATTGCCAGTATTCGTACGGCAATTAATACGCCGGCAAACTGGACTATCCGAGATGTTACCGTTTACGCACTCACTCCTCCTTCCTGTACTTTTTCTATAGCTTCCGCTTCACCCACCATTACATCAGCAACTTATAATGCAAGTACAGGTGCTTTGGTAGTTACGGGCACAAACTTAGTAGCCAATACTGGAGCAAACAATGATGTAGATGTAAGTAAGTTAACATTAACGGGAGAAGGAGGTAGCACATATACGCTTACAACGAGCAGTGTAGAGATTACGAATGCTACGAGTTTTAGTGTAACATTAAATGCAACAGATATAGCAGGGGTAAATCAATTCCTCAATAAAAATGGAACGAGTTCAACAGGAGCTACGACGTACAATATAGCAGCAGCATCAGATTGGATGACAGCCTCAACAGGCAATGCAGATTTAACGGGCAATGGAGTTACGGTTAGTAATGTGGCGGTACCCACTATTACATCAGCAACTTATAATGCAAGTACAGGATCATTGGTGGTAACGGGAACGGGCTTATTAAAACGCAGTGGAGCAACGAATGATATAGATGTAAATAAATTAACGTTAACGGGAGAGGGAGGTAGCACATATACGCTTACAACTACAAGTGTAGAGATAAGTTCTGCTACAAGTTTTAGTGTAACACTAAATGCTACGGATATAGCAGGTGTGAATCAAATATTGAATAAGAATGGAACGAGTTCAACAGGGGCAACGACGTATAATTTAGCGGTAGCAGAGGATTGGAATGCTGGAGCGGATGCTGCTGTAGTGATTGCGGATTTAACAGGCAATGGAGTTACGGTGAGTAATGTGGCAGTACCGACTATTACATCGGCCACGTTTAATGCGGGTACAGGAGCTTTGGTAGTAACGGGAACAGGGTTGCTAAAACTGAATGGAGCAACCAATGATATAGACGTAAGTAAGTTAACCTTAACAGGCGAAGGCGGAAGTACTTATACGCTTACAACGAGCAGTGTAGAGATTACCAATGCTACCAGTTTTAGTGTAACATTAAATGCAACAGATATTGCTGCAGTTAATCAAATATTGAATAAGAATGGAACGAGTTCAACAGGGGCAACGACGTATAATTTAGCGGCAGCAGAGGATTGGAATGCTGGAGCGGATGCTGCTGTAGTGATTGCGGATTTAACAGGCAATGGAGTTACGGTGAGTAATGTGGCAGTACCGAATATTACATCGGCCACGTATGATGCAAGTACAGGATCTTTGGTGGTAACAGGAACGGGCTTATTAAAACGCAGTGGAGCAACGAATGATATAGATGTAACCAAGTTCACATTTACAGGACAGGGAGGATCAACATTTACGTTAACTAGTAATACAGCCAGTGTAGAGATTACCAATGGAACAAGTTTTACAGTAAGTTTAGGTGCAACGAATAAGACATCAGTAGATGCATTGTTGAATAAGAATGGAACAAGTTCAATAGGAGGTACGACGTATAATATAGCGGCAGCAGAGGATTGGAATGCAGGAGCGGATGCTGCTGTAGTGATTGCGGATTTAACAGGCAATGGTGTTACAGTGAGTGGTATAGCCGCACCAATTACCACCATTAATTCAATCGTGAGAGGTACACCAAGCGGAGCAATTACCAATGCCACATCAGTAACATATAATATTACCTTTGGAGCAAGTATAACAGGTTTAACGAGTTCTAACTTTAGTTTAACAACCAGCGGAGTAAGTGGGGCATCAATAGGCACATTGAGCGGTTCAGGAGCAAGCTATACTTTAGTAGTAAACACAGGCACAGGCAGTGGAAGCATTGCGCTGAATTTAGCGAATGCAACAGGTTTATCACAAGCAATAAGTACCACCTTGCCATTTGCAGGGGAAACGTATACGATAGACAAAACAGCACCTACGGTAATTACCCAAAACCGAACAGTAACTTTAAATGCAGCAGGAACAGGAACAATAACTGCAGCTTTGGTGGATAATGTATCTAGTGATGCATCTGGTATATTCAGCTTAGGCTTATCGCAAACCAGTTTTACCTGTGCCAATGTAGGTACACCAGTAACCGTAACCTTAACAGTAACGGATAATGCAGGTAATAGCAATACAGGAACAGCCACAATTACAGTGGTAGATAATACACTACCAGTAGTGGTTACACAAAACAGAACCATCTATTTAAATAATTTAGACCAGGCTACCGTATCGGCTTTACAATTGAATAACGGAACAAGTGATGCCTGTGGCGTAGCCAGTTTAAGCTCATCCCAAACTAGTTTTAATCGAAGTAATTTAGGGCCCAATACCGTTACCTTAACAGCAAGAGATTTAAATAATAATGAAGGAACCGGCACCGCTACGGTAACCGTGGTAGATCCTTTTGAGTTAAGTTCGCTTACATTAAGTGATGGCACATTGAGTCCTGCATTTATAACCACTACCACTAGTTATACAGCAAGTGTAGCTAATGGAACATCAAGTATTACGATAATACCTACAAGGGTATTGAGTAATACAACGATGCAAGTACGGGTAAATGGCGGATCGTATGCGAGTGTAACTAGCGGAAGCGCTTCAGGATCTCTGGCGTTAAATGTAGGTAGTAATACAATAGAATTATTGTTAACCAATAATCTTGTATCACCAACTACAACAAAAACATATACCATTACAGTAACGAGAGCTGCGCCAATTACCACCATTAATTCAATCGTGAGAGGAACACCAAGTGCTGCTACGACCAATGCCACATCAGTAACATATAATATTACCTTTGGAGCAAGTATAACAGGTTTAACGAGTTCTAACTTTAGTTTAACAACCAGCGGAGTAAGTGGGGCATCAATAGGCACATTGAGCGGTTCAG
>JBIKIN010000027.1:0-49117 GCA_044361595.1 Pelobium sp.
CAACAGGTAATATTGTGGTAGGTCAGGCCAACTTAACAGTTACAGCAAATAATCAGACTAAAACTTTTGGATCAGTAGATCCAGTGCTCACCTACACATTTACACCTAGTTTACAAGCTGGTAACAATTTTACTGGATCTTTAACAAGAGTAGCTGGGGAAAATGCTGGTACATATGCCATTAATCAAGGTACCTTGAGCGCAGGGCCAAACTATATGATTACCTATCTTGGGGCACAGCTTACCATAACAAGAGCAGCTCAAATAATTACTTGGAACCAAGATCTAGTAATAGGTTGCGACGGATTGCCTACTTATCAACTTAATGCTACAGCTTCAAGCGGTTTACCTGTGAGTTATACCTCCCAGAATACTGCTATTGCTTCAATTACGGGGTCAGTTGTGAATATAAATGGACAAGGGAGTACTACTTTAACTGCTTTACAAGCTGGAAATAGTAACTATTTGGCAGCAACTAATGTGGTTCAAAGTATTGTGGTAAGTCAAACTGGATTGATAAGAAAATATTGGAAAGATGTTCTGTTCTTTGATAACTCTTCAAATAGTTATAGTAATTACCAATGGTTTAAAAATGGTGTCCCTATTGCTGGGGCAAATCAACAATATTTCAAAGAAAATGGAGATTTGTTGGGAAATTATTATGCAACTGCAATCAAAAACGGGGTTACAATTACGACTTGTTCAATTACTGTTACAGCATCTACACCTGAGTTTGATTTAAGGGTTGCTCCAAATCCAGTTTTCGCTGGGTCTAGTTTCGAAGTGTCAACTACACTCCCGGCACAAAGTTTGCAAAATGCTCAAATTTTTGTGTTCAATTATGTTGGAGTATTGGTATCGCAAACAGCGGCAACTGGAACTAAAACAATACTTAATGCACCAAGTGTTCAAAGTGTATATATTATCAAATTAGTATTGGCCAATGGTCTTGTTTATAGTACGAACCTTTTAGTAAAATAATAAAAAGAGGGTAGCAGCTAAATGCATTCTCAAAAACAATTAAAACATGAAAAGTATTTTAAAAATTACCCTTATTACTATAGTTGTTTTTGCTACAAAGCAAACTAATGCGCAATTTTATATAGGTGCAGGATTAGGAAGTTATGGTTTGTATGAAAACATACCTGATATGTTTGTTGGTAATTATAAAGGACATGCCTTACAGGCTGGTTACGTATATTCTTTTACAAAAAATCTAGGTATTGGAGCGGGTTTAGAGTATACACGTTTTTTGCAAACAGCAATTGCAAATGACGATTTTAATTATAGTACATTTTTGATTGATGATAATAACTCAGCTTTTGAGTACCGTCTTAAAACAATTGGATATTTAGAACAGCAAAAGTTGCAGTCTATTCAAATTCCTGTTTTTTTGCAATACAAAAAATTGGTTGATAACGGAGTGCATTTATATGCTCGAGGCGGTATTAAATATATGATGCCCCAACAGTTCACCGCCAGCGCAATAGCAACTCGTGTTGAAGCCTTGGGTTATTATCCTGACTTTAACTTGCTGATTACTGATTTGCCAAGTCGTGGCTTTGGAGCAACAGAAGGTTACAGGCAAAATGGAAACTACAACACCCGAAACGCTATCATGGGTAGTATTGAATTTGGTTTATCATTTTTAGTTGCTAAAAAAGGAGCACTATATGCAGGAATTACTCTCAGTCAAGCTGCTCGAAGCATTATATCAAACGACAGTAATCAATCCTTTATTGGATATAATCCAACGAATGCTATGGATAGGCCATTAAACGGGCTGTTTAGTACAAAAACTTCTGCAGAAGTAATACCAAGAGTTATGGGATTTACTTTGTCATTTAGTTTTGAATAATATTAAAAGCCATTCAAGTGATGATTTGATAGAACATTAATAGTTTTTTAATTTAAATCCTGTTAACCGCAAGTTTAATAGGATTTTTTTATTTGGGTGTAAGCAATCAGTATGCTGTGTTTGTCCAATAACAAAACATAAGCTTTACGATAAATGGCGATGTGATAAACTATAAAATGGGTAACTTAGCATCAGGCAGTTATGCGATAAAAATAGTAACAGATAACTCTACATACAACAAACCGATTGTTAAGAAATAGCTAGTTCATTAACAATCAATTAAAGCCTTTGCGAGAGAACAAAATCTAATCATTACTTTTCCCATTCTTTAAATAATAAAACACCAAGTTTTTAGCAATAACTAAATGATTCAATAGGTTTGGCAAAAAACCATAATAGTTTCTAAAAATCTGATAACGCTCTTTTAAACTCTGTAAATGCCTTTTTTTAGACATTCCGCCCATTAAGTATTTTGCAATTACTAATTGGGTATTTATAATTTTTTGAGCTTTGGTAATGGCATCTAAAATCCAATCAATATCTGCGCTTAATTGATATTTGGAATCATAGTTTTTAACTATACTTTTTTTAATGATTATAGCTTGATGACTAACGCTCATCCCAAACCGGAAACTTTTTAATTGGAGTTGTTGAGGTGCTGAGTGTCTTCTACGCCCTTGGTTAACTAAATTTTCATCAAGCATTTCGGTTTCTCCGTAATAAATATCAGCGAAAGCGGAAGTTTTAAAAACTTGTTCTACCGTTGTATTTACATAAAACTCATCACCAGAATTCATAAATATTACATAATCTCCGTTTGCTATTTTTAAACCTTTATTCATGGCATCATAAATGCCCTTGTCGGGTTCACTAATTATAACATCAATTTCGTTTTTAAAACGATTAATAATTTCTAAGGTACCATCGGTAGAAGCACCATCAATTACGATATATTCAATAGCACTATAAGTTTGGTTAATAACAGATTTTAAAGTGCGCTCTACATGTTTAACATTATTAAACACAACTGTAATTATAGATAGAATTGGTTTAAATTCCTTTTCCATCTAGTAAATTTTGATAAAGTGAAATATGTTTTGCGGCGATAACTTCTTCGGAAAAGTTTTTTATTACGGTTTCTCTAGCTTGTTCGTTCAGTTTTTCCTTTTCAGGATGATGATAAACCCAGTTGATACCTGCCATAAAATCTTGAGCATCTTTGTATTTAGCTAAATATCCATTATTTTGATGTTTTACCATATCCGGAATACCACCCGTAGTAAAAGAAACTACTGGAGTGCCACAAGCTAAACTTTCCATCACCGTATTTGGTAAATTGTCCTCTAAAGAAGTGGTTAAAAATACATCGGCAGCAGCATAAGCATTTGCCAGTTTATCATCATCATTAATGGTTCCTAAAAAAATAACATCTATTTTAAATGACGGTGCCGTTTCAGAATCTCTATTTCCAAAAACAATCAATGTGGCTTTATCTTTAAGTTCTAGATGAGCAGCAATCCATAAATCAATTGCTTCTATTAAATAATATGTTCCTTTATGTGCATCCTTTTGAGAAGGCATAAAACCACTCAATAACAAAAACTGATTTTGGGGTAAATTCAATTTAGCTCTTGCTTCTTTTTTATTAATCGGTTTAAAAATTTTGGTTTCTAAAGTATTAGGAATTACACTAACAGGGTAATTTTTTAATAATCCACTTTGTTTGGCAGCTTCTCCAAGCCATTGACTGGGTGTAATAAAGTTTGCATTTAAATCTTGATAGGCCTCATTCTTTCGCCCCCAAATTTGATGCGAAACGTCATCATTTGCTGGGTTTTTTAATAATGGACAGTTGCCACAAGAATTTAAATAATGTGTGCAATTAAAGCGTACATGGCAACCGCCAGTAAAGGTATTGCTATCATGCAGTGTCCAAACCATGGGTTTATTTAAACTTGCTAGTTTGCTTAAATTTTGCGGATTTAAAAATCCGTGATTTATCCAATGTAAATGGATAATATCTGCCTCTAAAATAGCAGGATGCCGATGTATATCTTTTCCAAAAAAGGACAAAGAAAATGGCAGCTTTAAATCTTTCTCGTAAAATTTGGGTAAATAACGCTCGGCTAAAACGGTTAAAGTAGCGTAAAGCTTACCCCAAAAATTTGGATATAAAGCGTTAATGTCTGCTTTTTTGCTAAACTTTAAATAGGTAAATAATTTACTTTGTACACCTGCACTTACCAAAGCATGATTTAATCGGTAACTCGCTCTGCCTGCGCCTCCGTTTCCATCGTAAGTGTTTAGGTGTACTACTTTCATTTGTGGTAAAAATACAATTCTTTTTATTTTCTTTGTCTAAGCAAATGGCAAACGAACTTACAGATAGAGAATTTTGGAAAAATTACTGGGAAAGTAAAACCGATTTAATTGTAGAAATTCCTAAAAACCACACTTTCTATCAAATCATCAATCAAATAACAAATCAACAAAAAATTGATACAGCTATAGAATTAGGTGGATTTCCTGGTTATTATGCTGTTTTTATGAAGAAATTTTATCAGATTGATACAACGCTTTTAGATTACTTTGTCTATCCAGAACTTACGCAGAAATTAATTACTAAAAACAATTTAGCTACAGATAGCATCCAAATTATTGAAGCCGATTTGTTTAATTACGAGGTAGAAAAAAAATACGATTTAGTTTTATCCTGTGGATTGATTGAACATTTTGAAGACACCAAAGCCATTATCAAATCGCATGTACAGTTTTTAAACAAAGACGGCAAACTACTCATCACTTTGCCAAATTTTACTGGCGTAAATGGCTGGGTCCAGCAAAAATTCGATAACGAGAATTATTTAAAACACAATATTAAAAGTATGGATCCTGTACTTTTAGCGCAAATTGCCAAAGAACTCCATCTTAAGAATATTAAGGTTTATTATTATGGTAAATTTTCTACTTGGCTAGAGAATAAAGCAAAAAAAAGTGCAGCGACCAAAGCTATCGTAAAAGCTATTTGGTATTTAGGAAAGGTAATCACTAAAATAATACCTATAGATAGTAAATTATTATCACCTTATATTGTACTAGAAGCTAATATTTAGATTAAAATTCTTTAGCTTTAAACTTCAATTAAACTACCTTATGGATAATGATACAATAGATAATTTAAGAGAAGCACTTAAATTTTCGCCCAATAATATCCCACTAAAAAAATTATTGGCCGAGTCTCTTTTGGCAGCGAAAAGATTAGAAGAAGCAGAAAAGGAATTCGTAGAATTGGCTAACCTTTCGCCAGCAAAAAGTTTTAAAGTGGCTTTGGCTGATATTTTTCTTCAAAAGGGCGAAATCTCAAAATCTATTGTGGTATTAGAAGAAGTTTTAGAACAACATACCGAAGATTTCGATACACTTTTATTGTACACCAAAGCTTTATTAGCAGAAAAATCTATCTATAAAGCACAAGAAGTATATCAAAAAGCTATTAGTTTAAATCCTTTATACCGAAACGATGAATTAGATGCTCAGTTCAGAATGTCTTCTTCGGCTGATAGCGGTAGTGATGATGATGACTTAGCAAACGAATTTGTACAAAAGCCCAATATTAATTTCAATCACGTAGGCGGCATGGCTAACGTGAAAAAGGAAATAGAACTAAAAATTATTAAGCCACTTTTACACCCCGAGCTGTATAAAGCTTATGGAAAAAAAACAGGTGGTGGAATTTTATTGTATGGCCCTCCGGGTTGTGGTAAAACACATATTGCAAGGGCCACCGCTGGCGAGGTAAACGCTAAGTTTATTAACGTAGGTTTAAACGATATTTTGGATATGTGGGTAGGAAATAGTGAGAAAAACCTACACCAAGTTTTTGAATTAGCTAGAGCAAATACGCCTTGTGTTTTATTTTTTGATGAGATTGATGCTTTAGGCGCTAGCCGGAGTGATATGAAACAATCGAGCGGAAGGCATTTAATTAATCAGTTTTTGCAAGAGCTTGATGGAATTGGAAATAACAACGAAGGTATTTTAATACTTGGTGCAACCAATACCCCTTGGCATTTAGATGCCGCGTTTAGACGCCCAGGCAGGTTTGATCGAATTATTTTTGTTTCTCCGCCAGATGATGTTGCCCGTGAAGCCATTTTAGAAATGAAACTGAAGGATAAGCCAATAGCTCAGTTAGATTATAAGCAGCTTGCAAAAAAATTAGATCATTTTTCTGGTGCCGATATTGAAGCTTTGATAGATATAACCGTTGAAGAAAAATTAGAACAAGCTTTTAATGATGGTGTTATCAAAAACATAGAAACTAAAGACTTGATAAACGCCATTAAAAAGTTAAAACCTAGTACACAAGAGTGGTTTGCAACTGCGAAAAATTTTGCGCTTTTTGCTAACGATGCGGGTTTATATGATGATGTTTTAACCTATTTAAAAATCAAAAAGTAGGTATGTACGATCAAATGATTAGTAGAGCACAAATTTTGATGCAGCAAAACAGGTATCAAGATGCGGAGAAAATATTAAACGATGTTTTAAAAAACAATCCAGAAAATACTACCGCACTTTACATGCTAGCAGAGGTAAACATTAATCAAGATAAAACCACCGAAGCCGAAAAATTAATTGATTTAGCCATTGGCATAGAACCTGATTACAGTCATTTATTTTACATTAAAGCGCATATTAAACTAAAGCAAAGTAATGTTTTAAGTGCAGAGCAAACCATACAGGAGGCGATAAATATAGACCCTCAACAAGCACATTATTTTTCGTTTTGGGCTTCGATAAAATTGAGGCAAAAAAAATATAGCGAAGCATTGGCACTTGCTGATGACTCTTTAGCATTAGATGCCGAAGATATTTTGGGTTTAAATATTAGAAGTACCGCTTTAATAAAACTCGATAGAAAAGAAGAATCGTACCAAACGATTGAAGGAGCATTAAGAGAAGATCCAAACAATTCTTATACACATGCTAATTATGGGTGGAATTTATTAGAAAAAAGTCAGGTAAAAAAAGCATTGGAGCATTTTAAAGAAGCACTTAAAAATGATCCTTCAAATGATTCGGCTAAAGCTGGAATGTTAGAGGCTTTAAAAGCAAATAATTTCATCTATCGCTGGTTTTTAAAGTATTCGTTTTGGATTGGTAACCTCACACAAAACAACCAATGGGTAACCATTATTGGTATTTATATCATTTTTAGAGTAATCAGATACCTTGCCGACGAGAACGAAAGCCTGCAACCTTTCCTATATCCATTATTAGGGATTTTGGCTTTAATAGCTTTTTCTACCTGGGTAATAACACCAATAAGTAACCTTTTTTTGCGCTTTAATCCCTACGGAAGGCATTTATTAAGCAAAAAGGAAATTCTAAGCTCTAATTTTGTTGCCGTTAGCGTATTGGTATTAATCATTGGCGTTTTAGGTTATTTCTTACAAGTAGACGAAAAATATTTAGCCTTAGCAGCATTTGGTTTTAGCATGATGGTACCATTAAGTACCATGTTTTTGCCTACTAAATATAAAAATGTACTAATAATTTATGCGGGCTTTTTATTTGTAGTAGGGTTTGCCGCTTTAGTTGAAATATTCATTAGAGGTGAAATTTTTAGCGTTTATATTCCAATATATTTTTTCGGTTTTATTGCTTTTCAGTGGATTGCCAATTTCATGTTAATTAAACAGGGTAATGAATAGTATATATTGTGAATACTCTCGAAAGTGTGTTTATAAAAGTGAAAACTGGGCTCTTTAATTTCAAAATTTCTAAAGTTCTATTAAATCTTTAACTCAATTTTTACAAAAAATCAATCATTTGTTGTTTTAGTCATTATTTCTTACTCAAATTTGATTGTTAAATAAATAATCATCATTTTAACGTTTAATTTAATAGCATTATTAAAAATAACTCTTTATCATAATTATCAAATACCCGCTATCATGTATCCTTTGTTAATTTATTTTGGGGTAATTAATAAAGAATTAAAACTTAGAAATCTCTAATCAAATTTATAAATGGATCAAAATTGTAAAAGCTGCAACGAAATTGTAACTGGTAATTTTTGCATTAACTGTGGACAAAAAAAGTACAAGCGTATAGACAAGAAATACATTACCGACGAAATTCAATATACTTTTTTACACACCAATAAAGGTTTATTGTATTCTGTTAAAAACATAATCAAAAACCCTGGAAAAACAGCAAGAGAGTTTGTTGAAGGTAACCGTATAAACCATTACAAACCCATTTTATTAACATTTTTATTAGCTGGTTTTTCTGCCTTTATTTCACTCAAAATTTTGAAGATGAAAGAGGTGATTAAAGATATAGATGTTGGAGTACCACAAAATCCAAAATTTATGGAAGGATGGATGGATATAGTTACTAATTATCTTCCAATTCTTATGGTTTTGGTAATTCCTTTTTTTGCACTCACTACTAAGATTGCTTTTAGAAGGTGGGGGCATAATTATTACGAACATGTGGTTATGAATGCTTATATACTTTCATTCTACACGCTATTTTCTATTATAGTTGTGTCCCCACTTATGTTCATTTTTAAAGGTAACACTTCGGAGAATATCTTAAATGTTTCTATAATATCTTATATCCTTGTTATACCAATGTTAATTTGGTTTTTTAAAGGTTTCTATCCAGATAAAAAATTAAAGACTATCATTTTAAAAGTTTTTGCTGTTATAGGACTAGTTATTTTAGCGTATGTTATTTTAGTGTTGATAGCTGCTATAATTGCAATTGTTGTAGGTATGATTTTGGGGCCCGAAGTCTTAAAACAATTTAAACCTCAATAAACAATTTTAATAGCTAATAGGAAAATCATGAATATTATCGAATTAAAAAATCCTCAAAAAGTAATTATTGACGAAAAGCTTGATAAAGTTTTTACTCAATTAGAAAATTTATTAATTGAGTTAAGAAAAAGAGAACTTCCTCAAAATATCGTAGAGTTTATAAATGATTCTATAACGGTTATAAACTCTTCTGATTTAATAGAAAAAGATCTAAAAGTTTTAGTGATAAAAAGGCAAAATGCAATTCTAAAACTTGTAAAAAAAGAACTTAAATTAGTTCCTAAAGGTTATCATGCAACACTTTGGATGTTATTCGGCTTCTCTGGATTTGGGATCCCTATTGGTGTAGCATTTGGATTAGCCATGGGTAATATAGGTTTACTGGGAATTGGTTTACCAATTGGAATGGGTGTAGGTGCAGTAGTTGGTTTGTTGTTAGATAAAAAAGCCTTTAAAGAAGGCCGACAGCTGGATATTGTGATTAAGAATTTATAAAAAAAGGTAAAAAACTATCTAATAAATTATATTGTTGTTCGATTTTAATTTGATGATTACTATTTGCTTTATTAGGATTATTAAAGTTTTTATCATAAAAAATGGCGTAAGATTTTCGAAATTTGAGTCGATATTAAATTTCAAAACCTCTAGTAATTTTAAAAGGTAAATTAAAAGATAAATAAAGGCACTAATTTTCTTTAATTTGAGTAACTTCTAAATCCACAGGTTTTTTACCTTGCTCTATTTCAACCTGTTTAATAGAAACTGCAAATTTTGAAGGCTTAATTTCTTCGCCTTTAAACTTTGCAAAAGCTCTAGTAAACTCGGCTCCAAAAAACAAAATAGCGGCAGAATAATACACCCAAACAGCAATTACTACAACCGTACCCGCTGCACCATAAATAGAAGCTACAGCTGTAAAGGCAATGTACAATCCGATAAGGTATTTACCCAATAAAAACAAAACAGCCGTAAATATCGAGCCTGCAATAACATCACGCCAAGGTATTTGTGCATCGGGTAAAACCTTATAAATAATAGCAAATAAACTCACCAAAACCCCAAAGGTGATAACAAGGTTAATTACATCAACAAAAATTAAGGTAGCATCGGGTAAATAAGCACCTAGTTTTTGGCTTAAGATCAAAACCACGCTATTAATTAATAAAGAAACAATTAATAAAAAGCCGAGTGCAGCAACCATCGAAAGAGATAAAAAACGATCGAAAATAAACTTAACCCATCCTTTTTTAGGAACTGCCTTCACTCGCCATATTTGATTAATAGAATCTTGTATTTCGACAAAAACACCTGTTGCTCCAATAAGGAGCGTAATTACTCCAGTCACTATTGCAATACCACTTTTACCAGAAAAGGCTAATTTTTGAAGCGTATCTTGGACTTGTTTTGCCGCATCGGCACCCACAAAACCATTTAATTGCGCAAAAACTTCTCCTTGTAAAGCTTCCTTTCGATAAAAAATATCAGCAACCGACATTAATATGATAATCATCGGCGCAAGCGAAAATATAGTGTAATATGCTAATGCAGCACTTAATTTAAGTCCGCGGTCTTCTAAAAAACCATTAAAAGTGTCTTTTAATATCTCTAAATAGTTTTTTAAACGAACCATCCTCAGTTTTTTCATTTTAGTGATTGCTAACCACTAAAAGGTTCAAATCTTTGTGTGGTATATCAAAACGATCGGCCAAATCTTTATTTGTCATGGCTCCTTGATATAGGTATACTGCATTTCTTATGCCACTTTTTTCCCAAATTAAATTCATAATGCCCCCCATTTCGCCAATATCAATCAAAATAGGAGTAAAAATATTGGTTAAAGCATAGGTTGCTGTGCGGCTAACCCTGCTTGCAATATTTGGCACACAGTAATGAATTACATCGTGTTTTCTAAAAACTGGGTTTTTATGGTTTGTTACCTCAGATGTTTCAAAACACCCGCCTTGGTCTATACTTACATCAACAACTACAGAATTCGGTTTCATTTTGGCAACTGTTTCTTCGGTTACTACGCAAGGACTACGTCCATGATGCGCTCTAATTGCTCCAATTACCACATCGCAAGTGGTAATTGCTTTTTCTAAAACTAGAGGTTGCAGAACTGATGTAAAAACTCTACTTCCAATATTGTTTTGTAATCGTCTTAAACGGAATAAAGAGGTATCAAAAACTTTAACTTCTGCACCTAAACCTATTGCAGTTCTGGCCGCATACTCGCCCACAGTGCCTGCGCCAAGTATAACAATTTCTGTAGGCGGCACACCAGTTACACCGCCAAGCATTAGGCCTTTACCTTCAAAAACATTACTTAAATATTCTGATGCTATTAAGATAGATGTTGCGCCCACAATCTCGCTCATGGCTCTTACAACACTTAAAACATTGCCTTCGTCTCTCAAATATTCATAAGCTAAGGCTGTTACTTTTTTAGCCATTAAGGCTTGGATAAACTCTTTTTTCATGCTGCCCATTTGTAGGGCCGAGAAAAGAATTTGTCCGGTTTTCATCATCGCAATTTCCTCTAAAGTTGGGGGTGCAATTTTTATAATAATATCGGCCCGGTAAACCTCATTAATATCATGTACTATTTTTGCCCCTTGCTCACTATATTTAATGTCGGTAAAGTTGGCAGCTAAACCAGCATTACTTTCTATAATTACTTGGTGACCATTATTTACCAGCAAAGCAACAGAAAGTGGGGTTAAAGCAATTCTATTTTCTTGAAAAGAGGTTTCTTTTGGGATACCAATATAAAGGTTGTTTTTTTTAGATTTTGTTTGTTCTAATTGCTCTTGAGGTTGCATCATAGCTTGTTTTGCAACTTCACTAAAACCTGATAATTTAGTATCCATAATTTAATTTATAAATTCTGATTGCTTAAAAATAAATAAAAAGTATTAAGGTTTAAATTCTGATGTTAATCTATTTATTAATAATTAACTATTTATCAAGTTTATTTCAATCAGTCTCTTATGTTCGTCGATTGCCTCAATTTCTATTTTGATATAATTTTCAGGTAATAAATCGGCAATTTTTTGTGGCCATTCTACCATGCAATAATTGCCCGAGTAGAAGTAATCTTCGTAGCCTAAATCAAAAGCTTCGCTTTGGTTTTTTAACCTATAAAAATCAAAATGATAAACAGAACCGCTGGGGATTAAATACTCGTTAACTATAGAAAATGTAGGGCTAGAAGTATGGTCTGTAGTACCTAAATGCTTACAAATTTTATTAATGAGTGTTGTTTTTCCAGCGCCCATTTCTCCATAAAATAAAAAGACTTTTTGTTGCCCAGCAATTTTTAAAATTTGCGGAATAACCTCCTCTAACTGTTTAAGGCTGTTAACTTCTAATTTCATTGTGTAATTTTTTTACTTGTTTTTGTAGGTAACAAATGGAATAATTACTTCTTCTAAAGAAATACCACCATGCTGAAAAGTCTCGTTAAAATAATTCACAAACTGATTATAATTATTTTGATAAACGAAATACATATCCTCTTTTGCGAAAATATAGCTAGAACTTACATGTAGTTTCGGTAACATGGCATCTTGTGGGTTTTTTACTAAGAAAACCTCTTTAGCGTTATAATTTAAGTTTTTTCCTTGCTTGTATCTTAAATTAGAATTGGTATTTCTATCGCCCACCACTTTACTAGGTTTTTTAACTCTAATGGTACCATGGTCTGTTGTGATGATTAACCTTACTTTCTTTTGCGATAACTTTTTAATTAACTCTAATAAGGGCGAGTGCTCAAACCAAGATAGGGTTATTGAACGATAGGCAGCATCATCATTTGCTAATTCTTTGATCATTTGCATATCTGTACGGGCATGCGAAAGCATATCAACAAAATTGTAAACAATAGCATTTAAATCATTGCCCATCATATTGTTTAAAGAATCGTTCAAATCTTTTCCTTGGTCTTGATTTAATATTTTATGATAAGAGAACTTAATTTCTTTTCTTAAAGTACGTTTTATTTGATCTTCTAAAAACTCGTTTTCGTATAAATTTTTACCACCTTCATCCTCATCGTTTTGCCAAAGTTTAGGAAATCTTTTTTCCATTTCAGAAGGCATTAATCCAGAAAATATAGCATTTCGGGCATATTGCGTAGCAGTAGGTAAAATAGAAAAGTAAGTTTCTTCCTCGTCTAGCCTAAAATACTCGGTGATAATTGGATTAATAATCTTCCATTGATCGTAGCGTAGGTTATCAATTAAAATAAAAAACGTAGGAATTTGATCGCTTAAATTTGGGAAAACCTTTTTTCTAAATAATTGATGAGAAAGTAACGGGGCCTTATCTTGGTCTTTAATCCAGTTGAGGTAATTTTTTTCTATAAACTTGCAAAATTGAGCATTGGCCTCAGATTTTTGCATGGTTAATATTTCATGCATCCCTGCATCTTCTAATTGCTCTAGCTCTAACTCCCAAAAAATTAATTTTTTGTAAACATCAATCCACTCGGTAAAATTTAAATTATCATTCAAAATCATTCCCAAGTTTCTGAAGTCTTGTTGGTAAGCCATAGAAGTTTTCTCGCTAACCAATCTTTTGTTATCAGTTAATTTCTTTATGGTTAGTAAAATCTGTTTTGGATTTACTGGCTTAATTAGATAGTCGTCTATTTTAAAACCAATAGCATCTTCCATTAAATACTCTTCCTCACTTTTGGTGATCATCACCACCGGAATTTCAGGATTAATAGCCTTAAGCTTACTTAAAGTTTCTAGCCCTGTTAAACCTGGCATGTTTTCATCTAAAAAAACGATATCAAAATCTTTGGTTTTAAAAATATTTAAAGCATCGTTACCATTGGTGGCTGTATCAATTTCGTAACCTTTCTCGTTAAGGAATAATATATGTGGTTTCAAAAGGTCAATTTCATCGTCGGCCCAAAGTATAGTAGCTAATTGCATAAATATTTAAGTAAATAGTGTATATTTTAATAAAATCTTAATATTTGCCAATAATTTAAGTTGGCCTTTAAATTTAACAAAATTAATGCCTTATAAATAAATTAGCTTGAATAAGAATAAAATAATTAACGATCCGGTTTATGGATTTATTAGTATCAAAACCCCTTTGTTGTTCGATTTAATTGAACACCCTTATTTTCAGCGGCTTAGATATATCAAACAATTAGGTATGACTCACTTGGTTTACCCCGGGGCTTTACATACTAGGTTTCACCATGCTCTAGGCGCTATGCATTTAATGAATTTAGCGTTAGAGCACCTTCAAAGCAAAGGTCATACCATTACAAAAAAGGAAGAAGAAGCGGCATGTGTGGCTATTTTACTACATGATATAGGACATGGACCATTCTCACATGCTTTAGAACACACATTGGTTAAAGGCTTATCTCACGAAAAAATAAGCCAGCAATTAATGCAAAATTTGAATAGCCAGTTTAATGGGAAATTAGATTTAGCCATTCAGATTTTTAATAATCAGTATCATAAAAAGTTTTTACACCAATTAATTTCGGGTCAACTAGATTTAGATCGGTTAGATTATTTAAATAGAGATAGTTTTTTTAGTGGAGTTACCGAGGGTATGGTAAGTTCTGATAGAATCATAAAACTTTTAAACATTAAAGATGATAATTTAGTAGTTGAAGAAAAGGGTATTTACTCTATAGAAAAATTTTTAATTGCCCGTAGATTAATGTATTGGCAGGTTTATTTGCATAAAACTGTAATCGCAGCAGAACAATTACTGGTTAAAATTTTAGAAAGAGCAAAAGAATTAGCGCTTTCCGGAGAAAATCTATTTGCAACTCCGGCTTTAAAACATTTTCTTTATAATGATATTAGCGAAAAAGATTTTTTAAACGACCAAGTACACCTCCAATATTTTTCTTTATTAGACGATCATGATGTAATGAGTTCTATTAAAGTTTGGCAGTTACATCCTGATTTTATATTAAAAACTTTATGCAGTTTTTTAAATAATAGGAAATTGTATAAGGTAGAAATAGGGTTTGATAAGGTTGATGATATTAAATTCAAAAAAATTAAACAAGAAATAATCGATAGACTTCATATTTCTGAGGAGGATACAAAATATTTTGTTTTTACTGACACCATAAACAATATGGCTTATAAAACCGGTAATACCAGTATAAATGTTTTAATGAAAGACGGTAGCTTAAAAGATATAGCTGTGGCATCAGATAATTCTAATTTAGAAGCGCTGTCTAAAACGGTTACTAAAAATATATTATGTTACACAAAATTTGGGTAGAACAGTTGATAATTTGTTAACAATTTGTTCATTCAAGAATAACAGTTAATTTTGACGCATGCAATTTACAGCAAATGAAATAAACTTTTTATTAGATGGGGAGCTGGTAGGCAATCCAGATGTGAAAGTTTCTCAGTTGGCAAAAATAGAGGAAGCAAAGGAAGGGTCTTTGTCTTTTTTGGCAAATCCTAAATACGAAGCTTTTCTTTACACAACGCAGGCATCTGTTGTTATTGTAAACGAAGATTTAAAAATAGATAAACCGGTAAACTCAACTTTAATAAAAGTAAAAGATGCTTATAGTAGTTTTTCTGTCTTATTAGAAAAATATAATAGTATAAGAAATCAGAAAGTTGGTATAGAGCAACCTAGTTTTATTCATCCAGAAGCAAAAATTGGTAAAGATGTTTATGTAGGAGCCTTTGCTTACATAGGTGCAGGGGTTGTTATAGGTGATTATACCAAAATTTATCCCCAAGCATACATTGCCGATGGAGTAACTATTGGCGATAATTGTAATCTACAATCGGGAGTTAAAGTTTATCATGATTGCACATTAGGAAATGGCGTAATCATTCACGCAAATACTGTCATTGGTAGCGATGGATTTGGCTTTGCTCCGCAAGCAGATGGTTCTTATGTAAAAGTAAGTCAAATTGGCAATGTAATTATTGAGGATGATGTAGAAATAGGTGCAAACACATGTATAGATAGAGCCACAATGGGTTCTACAATTATTAAAAAAGGAGTCAAATTAGATAATTTGATACAAATTGCCCACAATGTTGAGATTGGAAAGAATACAGTTATTGCTTCTCAAACAGGTGTTTCTGGAAGTGCAAAAATAGGAGAAAGCAATGTTATTGGCGGCCAAGTAGGTGTTGTAGGCCACGTAACTTTAGCAAAAGGCACACAAATACAAGCAAAATCAGGTATTAATAAATCAATAGAAGTCGAAAATAAAAAATGGGGTGGCGCACCAGCACAAACCTATCAAAATTACATGCGTTCTCAGGTAGTCATTCAAAGGCTTCCAGAAATGGAACGTAAAATAGATGAGCTTCAGAAGTTATTAGCAGAATTACAAGCAGCGCAATCCAAATAGTATTATCAAAATGAATATTAGGCAAAGAACTATAAAATCAGAAGTAAGTGTATCGGGAGTGGGATTACATACAGGTGCAAAGGTAACTTTAACCTTTAAGCCGGCTCCAGAGAACCATGGATATAAATTTAAGAGAATAGATTTACCCAATCAACCAATTATAGAAGCCGATGTTGATAATGTATCTGACACTTCTAGAAGCACAACGTTAACAGCAAATGGCGCTAGTGTAAGCACAACAGAGCATGTATTAGCATCATTGGTTGGATGTGAGGTTGACAACGTTTTGATAGAATTAGATGGGATTGAAGTTCCAATTTTAGACGGTAGCGCAATTGAATTTGTTAATGCTTTAGAAAGCGTTGGCTTTAAAGAGCAAAATGCAGAAAGAGAGTATTATCAAATACCTCATAATATTCATTACTCTGAAGATGACAGAAAAGTGGAAATGGTCGTTATGCCATTAGATGAGTATAAATTTACCTGCATGGTAGATTACAATTCTCCTGTCTTAGGTAGTCAACATGCTACTATTACCTCAATCACCGATTTTAAATCTGAAATAGCCTCATGTAGAACCTTTGTGTTTTTACACGAGTTGGAAATGTTATTGAAGCATAATTTGATTAAAGGGGGCGACATTAACAATGCTATTGTTATTGTTGACCACGAAATTGATGATGCCGAATTAAAAGAATTAGCAAAGGCTTTTAACAGGGAAGAAATAAAAGTTGCCCGCGAGGGTGTTTTAAATAACATTGAATTACGTTACCAAAATGAGCCTGCTCGTCATAAATTATTAGACATGATAGGCGATTTAGCGTTAATTGGAGTTCCAATAAAAGGTCATGTAATGGCTGCCCGCCCTGGTCATGCAGCTAATGTGGCTTTTGCTAAAAAGATTAAAGCAGCAATTAAGAAAGACAGAAAAAAGAAAGTACAACACGTGTACGATCCAACGGTAAAACCACTTTATGATATTAACGATATCATGGGTATTTTGCCTCACAGGCAACCATTTTTGTTTATCGATAAAATATTAGAATTAACCAAAACTTACGTAGTTGGGGTTAAAAATGTAACCATAAACGAAGAGTTTTTTAAAGGACATTTTCCAGGTGCACCAGTAATGCCTGGAGTAATACAAATTGAAGCTATGGCGCAAGTGGGAGGTGTTTTAGTATTAAGTACAGTACCTGATCCTAGTAATTATCTTACTTATTTCTTAAAAATTGATAAAGTGAGGTTTAGGGCACAAGTATTACCCGGAGATACTATTATCTTTAGATGCGATTTAATGGAACCTATTAGAAGAGGCATTGCCCAAATGAAAGGCGTAGGGATGGTTGGAGATAAAGTGGTGATGGAGGCAGAAATGATGGCGCAAATAACTAGATATAAAGAAACTGAAAATTAGTAATGATACAACCCTTAGCATACATCCACCCGCAGGCAAAAATTGCCAATAGCGTAGTTATAGACCCTTTTGCTGTTATCCATAAAGACGTAGTTATTGGAGAAGGAACTTGGATAGGTTCTAACGTAACCATTATGGATGGTGCCAGAATTGGGAAAAACTGTAGGATTTTTCCAGGGGCGGTTATCTCGGCAATTCCGCAAGATTTAAAATACAATGGCGAAGAAACCACGGCCGTAATAGGAGATAATACTACCATTAGAGAGTATGTTACTATCAATAGAGGTACAGCCGATAAATGGGAAACTAAAGTAGGAAATAATTGCTTGTTAATGGCTTATTGCCACGTGGCGCATGATTGCGAGGTAGGTAATAACTGTATTTTTTCTAATAACACAACATTAGCAGGACATATTACTATTGGAGACAACGTAGTATTGGCGGGCATGGTTGCTATACATCAGTTTTGTAAAGTGGGTTCTTATTCTTTTGTTACTGGAGGTTCTTTGGTAAGAAAAGACATTCCACCTTATGTAAAAGTAGCTAGAGAGCCATTGGCTTATGCTGGTATTAACTCTGTTGGATTAAGACGACGTGGATTTACATCAGAGAAAATCAATGAAATTCAAGAGATATACCGCATTTTATTTGTGAAGCATAACAATGTAACTAAAGCGTTAGATATTATTGAGGCCGAGTTTAAACCTACAGAAGAAAGAGACGAGATTATCAACTTCATCAGAAACTCTAACCGTGGTGTGATGAAGAGCTTTGGAAACGGCTAAAATCTTTAATGAAAATAGCGTTAGATAAACTAGGCCGAAGGTTTAATAGAGAATGGATATTTAAAAATATCGACTATACTTTTGAACAGGGGCAATCTTACGCTATTTTAGGTATAAACGGTTCAGGTAAATCTACTTTACTACAAGTCTTAAGTGGTGCTTTAACACCATCATCTGGAAGTTTAACCTACACTTTAAATAATCAAAATGTAGATGCAGAAGACATCTACAAACACTTGATTATTGCCGCTCCTTATTTAGAGTTAATTGAAGAATTTACCCTTTTAGAGGTTTTAAATTTTCATTTCCAGTTTAAAAACAGAAAACAAAACCTAGATAACAGTGCTTTAGTGAAGCTTTTGGGAATGGAAGCTAGTCAAAATAAGCAGCTCAAATACTTTTCGTCTGGTATGAAACAAAGGGTTAAACTAATTCTAGCTTTTTGTTCTGATGTTCCTATTCTAATGCTAGATGAGCCTACCTCCAATTTAGACGAGCAAGGTATCAATTGGTACAGTCAACTGATACAAGACTTTACAAAAAATCAACTGCTCATTATTTGCTCTAACCAGCAGCATGAGTATCAATCTTGCCTGCATCAGTTGCATATTAAAGATTATAAATAGCTTTTTAATCAATATCAAATTGATCTAATCCTTCAATTACTTAAATATTTAATTTATATAACGTTTTAAGTAAAAAATTCCCTAAATAAAAGAATAATTATCATTCCGTTCTGGCAATTTATAATAAAAATTGTTGTTTATTAATTGTATGAAAGTTTTAGGGTAAACTTCAATAAAAGCGGTATTTTTACTAAATAGATAAATCGATATGGACAGGAAAGAATTTTTAAATGCTTTAGGTTTAGGCGCAGCTGCAATAGCAGTTTTTAATTGTGTGGGGTGCGCCAAAACATCTGGGGGCGAGCCGGCAACATCAGCACCTACCAACATAGATTTTACTTTAGATCTAAACGCTACAACCAACGCAGCTTTAAAAAACAATGGTGGTTATCTTTATGCTAATGGAGTAATTGTAGCTAAAACAACAGCGGGTAATTTTATTGCCGTACAGCAAAGTTGCACCCATCAAACTTATAACTTAACTTATAGGGGAGCGCAGCAACAATTCTATTGTCCAAATCATGGGGCTCAATTTTCAGAAACGGGAGTTTCTGCAGGTATAGAAACAAAAATTAATTTGAAAACTTATAAAACTCAACTAAGCGGAACAAATCTTCGTATATATTCTTAAAACAGCGTTATGAAAATTCTTAGCATCATATTATTTACATTTCTTTTTACCGATAATCTATGGCTTTTAGACATAAACAAAGCCGAAACACAAGCCAAAGAAAACCATAAAATGATTTTAATTAATTTTTCTGGGTCTGATTGGTGCGGGCCTTGTATACGTACACACAGAGAGATTTTTGAAAAAGACGCTTTTACAAGCTATGCTAAAGAAAATTTAGTTTTAGTAAGAGCAGATTTCCCAAGATTAAAGAAAAATCAACTTACGCCAGAGCAGTTTAAAAAGAATAACGATTTAGCATTAAAATATAATCCCGATGGTGATTTCCCATTAACACTTTTATTAGATGCTAATGGTAAAGTAATTAAAGAGTGGAAAGGTTTTCCAGATGTTTCGCCAGAAGAATTTGTTAAGCAAATAGAAAGTGCTAAAAACTGAAGAATTAATACAAGAAAAATTTAAGCGCCAAACCAAACTGATGGGAAATCAGTTTGAGATTGTTGTTGTGGCTAATCATCAGGTTGTAGCCAATGAAAAAATTGATATAGCTATATCAGAAATTAAAAGAATAGAACAGCTTTTAACCACTTTTAAACCTGATAGCCAAACTAATTTAATAAACGATAATGCAGGTATTAAACCTGTTAAAGTTGATTTGGAAGTGTTTGAATTGATTAAACGCTCTCTAAAAATTTCTGAAATTAGTCAAGGTGCTTTTGATATTACTTACGGTTCTATAGATCAATCACTATGGAATTTTGATGTAAACATGACGTCTTTACCTAGCAAAGAAATAGCAAAACAAACAGTTAGTTTAATCAATTATCAAAATGTAATATTAAACGCTGAGGAGCAAACGGTTTTTTTAAAAAATAAAGGTATGCGTATAGGTTTTGGCGGAATTGGAAAAGGATATGCAGCAGATTGCGCCAGAAAATTACTAATTGCTAAAGGCGTAGAAAGTGGAATTGTAAATGCATCGGGTGATTTAGTGACTTGGGGCACACAACCAAATGGTAAACCGTGGACAGCCGGCATTGCTAATCCAAATCAAAAAAACACTGCTTTTTCTTCTTTAAACATCAGTAATATGGCCATTGCCACCTCTGGAAATTACGAGAAATATGCCATTATTGATGGTAAAAAATATAGTCATACTATAGATCCCAAAACGGGCTATCCGGTTACTGGAATTAAGAGTACAACCATTATTTGTCCACAAGCAGAACTTGCCGATGCATTAGCCACACCAGTGATGGTAATGGGTGTTAAAGTGGGTTTAAATCTAATTAATCAACTTAAAAATGTAGCTTGCATTATCATCACAGATGATGATGTTTTATACACCTCAAAAAATATCAATATAAAATCATGAGAAGAATTATATTTTATTTATCGGTTGCTTGTTTAGGTATTTCTGTTACCTCTTGTAGTAGCGTAAAAGGATACGAAAAGCAAAAAATTAACGATTCTGAGATGGAATTGGCTGCTAGAAAAGCAGAGAAATTTGAACAAAATTTTCAATTATACCGCGAAGGTTCTTCTGGTGCAAATGGAGGTAAAAGTGGTGGTGGTTGTGGCTGTAATTAATCTGTTTTTATGAAATATATCTCATTAACCATTGTTGCGCTGTATTTAGGTATAATTGCCAGTTTTGCGCAAAGTTTAAAAAAGGATACTATCCCTTACGAGAAAAGGAAGCTAAAATTTGAACAAGTTGATTTAGTGAATAGCTATTACAATCAAGATGGTAATAACTCGGCTGTAACTGGCGGTATTGGGACAGAAAAACTAACCGATATTTCTAATACCTTCGATTTAAAACTATCTAAATATGGTAAAACCGGATTAAAGCATACCTATAATTTTGAGGTAGGTTTTGATAGTTATACTTCTGCCTCTTCAGATAATATTGATGCTAATACCATCACTTCGCCTTCTTACTCAGATCAAAGAGTTTACCCTTCGTTAAGTTGGAATATTGCGAATGAGCAAAAAGGCAATAGTATTGGCTTTAATGTATCATCATCTTTTGAGTACGATTATACTTCTTTTGGTGGAGGTTTTAATTTTAGCAAGTCATCTAAAGATAAAAACACTGAGTTTTCTGCAAAAATTCAAGCATTTTTTGATACTTGGAAGGTAATATTACCTATAGAGTTAAGGCCAAATAATTTTGGTACTGGCGATTATTTACAAAACGATAGAGCGCCTAGAAACTCTTTTAGTGCTGCTTTAAGTGTGTCTCAGGTAATCAATAAAAATTTACAAGCCTTATTGGTAGTAGAGCCTGGTTACCAAACTGGATTATTAGCCACCAAATATCAACGTGTTTTTTTTAACGATGGACAAATAAGAGCCGAGAATCTACCAGAGAGCAGACTAAAGTTTCCCATTGCTGCCAGGTTAAATTATTTTTTGGGCGACAATTTGATATTTAGAAGTTTTGCAAGGTTTTATACCGATGATTGGGGCGTTGTTTCGCAAACGGCAGAGTTAGAAACATCCATAAAAATCACGCCTTTTGCATCTTTTAGTCCGTTTTACCGATATTATCAGCAAACACAATCAGATTATTTTGCAGCGTATCAAAGACATAGCATCACTCAAAACTTTTATACAAGCGATTATGATTTGTCTAAATTCACTAGTAATTATTTAGGTGCTGGGTTAAGGTTTGCTCCACCTGCTGGTGTTTTAGGGATTAGCAGATTAAGCACCATCGAGTTTAGATATGGACATTATAACCGTAGCAATGGTTTAAGTTCTAACATCATTAGCATGAATTTGAGGTTTAAGTAAAACTTTTCTAGTTATTCATAATTTGTTTAAGTTTAATTTAAAATCTAAAGTCATTAATGAATAATAGACTCCTAGCAATTATCCTCTTTTTAACGCTATGTTTTACAAATGTGTTTGCACAAAAAATTACACTATCTGGTATTATAAAAGATGTAAAAGCAAAACAAAGTTTGCCATACATCAATGTTCAGTTAAAGAACTTTACTTATAATAAATTTGTAACAGGTACATTAACAAATCTAGACGGTTTATTTTCTATTGATAATTTAAATTCTGGAACTTACAATTTAGAGATTACAGCATTAGGGTTTACGCCAGTTAGACAAAAAGTTTTTATAGGTAGTTCATCAAACTTTATTGATATAGGCACCATAGAATTGGCAGAGAACCAGCAACAGCTCAATGAGGTTGTGGTTAGAACCAAGCAAGATGATGTTGCCTCGCAAATGGATAAAAAAACTTACACTGTTGATGATAACATTAGTCAGAATGGCGGTTCTGTTTTACAAGCCATGCAAAACTTACCGGGCGTAACTGTACAAGAAGGTAAAGTTAATTTAAGAGGAAGCGATAAAATAGTTGTCTTAATAGACGGAAAACAATCGGCTTTAACTGGTTTTGGTAGCCAGAGTGGCTTAGATAATTTGCCAGCATCGGCAATTGAGCGAATAGAAATTATCAATAATCCATCTGCTAAGTTTGATGCTAATGGGAATGCTGGTATCATCAACATCATTTACAAAAAAGAAAAGCAAGAAGGTTTTAATGGAAAGTTTGGTTTAACAAATGGATTGGGTGCTTTATGGGAGAAAAAAGGAAATTATCCAACCATCAGACCTCAATATCAGGCTACTCCAAAAGTCAATCCATCGTTGTCTTTAAACTATAGAAAAAATAAAGTCAACTTATTTTTTAATGGCGATTATTTATATACCGAGACTTTAAATAAAAACGAGTTTGTTGATAGGACTTATACCAATGGCGATGAGGTTTTTCAGCAACTAAAAAGAAATAGAAATACCACTTTTATTACTACAAAAGCAGGCTTAGATTACGAGATTGATAGTAAAAATCTATTAACCATTTCTGGATTATTTGGAAGCGAAAAGATTATCGATAGAGGCGATCAGCCTTTTTTTCTTGATGATTTAAATAACCGCTACCGTTTATGGCAGTTTTTAGAAGACGAGTTAAAAACAACCATTGTCGGTTCTGCTGTTTATCAGCATAAGTTTAAAGAGCCGGGTAAATTGCTAAATGCAGGGTTTAACTATACTTTCCATAGAGAAGATGAGCAATATTTCTTTACTAATATTTTGCCATCCTCAACCGGCGAAGATTCTTTTAAATTACTATCAGACGAGAGCGTATATGATTTTAACCTTGATTACACGCAACCTCTAAAATATGGCAAGCTAGAAACAGGTTTAAAACTGAGAAGAAGAAATATACCTACCAATATGCAGTTTTTTCCAGGTATTATTAATTCGCCAATAGATGCTAATGCAGGCGGCGAGGCTACTTATAGTGAAACCATTCCGGCCATTTACGGAACCTACATTTTTGAAACTCCAAAATACGAAGCCGAAGCTGGTTTACGATTAGAATATTTCAATTTAGATTATTACGTAAATCCAAATCACCCGACTTATAAAAGTGATGGTAACAGCTACTTTCAGCCATTTCCAAATTTAAGATTTGCGTACAAAGTAAACGATAACAACAAAATTTCTATTTTTTACAATAGAAGAGTAGATCGTCCAAACGAGGTTGACATTAGAATTTTCCCTAAGTATGATGATGCCGAAATTATTAAAGTAGGAAATCCCGCTTTGCGTCCGCAATTCACCAATAGCTTAGAGCTAGGTTTTAAAAGTAGCTTTACCAAAGGTTATTTTTATGCAGCAGCATACCATAGGTTTGCCAATGGAACAATTACCAGAATTGGGAGCACCATTCCGGGGAGCAACATCATTTACAATATTTTCCAAAATGCAGGTAAAAGCTATAATACAGGTGTAGAGATGGTTTTAACAGAGAAGATAAATTCTTGGTATAATTTAAACTTAAACATAAACGCATACCGAAATCAGATTAATGCTTTTACGGTTCGTAATTTATATCCAGTACCTAATACATTCAGCGCTGCTCAAGACGATATCATATCAGGAAATGTAAAATTGAACCAAAATGTTAAGTTTAAGAATAATTTTGATGCTCAATTAACTGCAACTTATTTAGCCAGAGATATTATCCCGCAAGGTGAAATTGGAGCTAGATTTTCTTTAGATTTAGGTCTTAAAAAAGGCTTTAAAAATGGCAAAGACGAGCTGTTTTTTAATGGATCTGATTTGCTAAACACCATGGTTATCCAAAGAGATATTAGAGGGTTAGATTTTAATTATTCCAGTAAAGATTTTTACGAAACGCAAGTTTTTAGAATAGGTTATACCAGAAAATTTTAGTTTAGAAAAATTTAACCAATGGATATTTGATTTATGGACGTGATGTTTGTTTCCCATAGAATTGATTATATTTATTCTCATTAAAACTTTCAAAAAAGATATGAATAGCACCGTTCAAGACTATGTCAATCAACTCGTTCCAGAAAGAAAAGAAGCAGTTGAAAAACTAAGACAAACTATTAATGTTAATTTGCCAAATGGTTTTGAAGAGACTATAGGTTATGGGATGATCGCATACGTGGTTCCAAAATCTACCTATCCGGCAGGTTACCATTGCGATACCTCTTTGCCATTGCCATTTATTAATATAGCCTCTCAAAAGAATTTTATTGCGCTGTATCACATGGGTATTTATGCCAATCCAGATTTGTTAAATTGGTTTGTAGCTGAGTATCCAAAGCATTGCACAAGTAAATTAGACATGGGAAAAAGCTGTATCAGGTTTAAAAAGATGGATCAAATTCCTTTTCAATTAATTGGAGAATTGGCTAAGAAAATCTCTCCCGAGCAATGGATTACCATTTATGAGCAACAATTTAAAAAGTAATAGTTTTTTGGGTTGCACTTTTAATTTGTTATCAAATTTATTTCTCAACTTTTTTGTTTTTTTTGAGTTTATAGATTTAATATGCCCAAAAGAACATCACCAAATCAGATTCAAACGATAACAGATTTAAACAATCTAGACCAGATTGTTGTAGATAAGCGGAATCAAAAAAGAGCCGATGCTAAGAAGGGGAGAAGAAATAGGCACTACACAAAATTGCTTATCAACCAGCAAATTAATTTAGAAACTTGGCGAGCCGAAGACGATATTTGAAAACATAGCGTATATTTTCCCTTTTTACAATTTCTTATACTTTAAAATTAGCACCATTTTAGTTTTTTTAAAAAATGTAAAGCTATTTAGGTATTTTGCAACTTTATTTAAAAATAATCTGGAATTAGTAAATCAGAAATTAAGCTTTTAACTAAATGTTAATAGTCCATTTGTTCATAACTAGTTTTCTATAGAGTTTTAACTTTATTTTAGTGAATTTTAAATTTTTTATGGCAGGTACGCAAACCCAAGAAGAAACCTTTACCCTTGATGAAATATTAAGTGCATTAAAAGTGGTGCATCGATTAATTTTATGGAATGATGAGGTTAACTCTTTTGACCATGTGATACATTGCTTAATTAAATACTTAGATTACTCTGAAAACCAAGCCGAGAAAATAGCATGGACAGTACACAACGAAGGTAAATGTGCCGTTTTAGAAGGTTCCTTTACCGAAATGGAGGTTTACCGTAAAATTTTACAGCAAGAGGGCTTAACCGTTACAGTAGATTAATTAAGCCTTTGTACTATTTCTAACAATTCTTTTTGTATTTCTACGGTTTTATCTTTGGCATACCAAGCATGAATCTTTTCAGACCAATCTTCTTTTATAGTATTGGGTTCCTTTTTCCATTCTAGAAATAAATCTTGTAGCACTTTTGGGCGTGGCCCCCAGCTTAATGTTTCTGTTAAAGCAGGATCAAGAACTATCAATTTTGGAACAGCCCTGCCACCATTGGTTAAATGTGCGTCTATAATGTCAAGGTTTTGGTCTCTTAAAATGTATCTAACAGAAATTTTACCTTGGCTAATTTCTCCAATTTTAACTATTGTTGGTATAATTTGGGCGGCGTCCCCACACCATGCCTCGGTAACTACTAGCCAAGTATAATTTTGCTTTAATTGCGAGAGTGCTTTTAAGATGTTTTCTTGAATTATAACCGTTTTATCAAGCCTTTTCATCCTTTGTACATTCATTTTGGTGTAGTGAATCATGGCTTCGCTGTGGTCTAAACCAGTTGTTTTATCTTGCAATAATAGTTCGTCTATCAGGTTGCGATAAGCTAAATAACTATAAGTGTTTGCCAAAAATTGAGCTGAATATGTCATATAATATCTGTAATAAAGTGGTTACCATGTACGCACATCAAAAACATGGATGCAACTTTGCAGTTAAATCAATATAAATTAAAGGTTAAAGTTATTTATGAAATTTTTAAAAATCACCTTAGTACTGTCATTATTTGTTGTATTTGCTTTTGCACAAAAAACTGCAAATGTTAAAGGCATCGCTGTTGATGGTAAAACAGGTGAAGCAATAGGATTTGCTACCGTTAACATTTTAACATTAGATAATAAGGTTTTAATGGGTGGTCAAACCAATTTAGATGGTGAGTTTAACTTCCAAAAGGTAGAGTTAGGTGGGTTTATACTTAAAATAAGTTTTGTTGGATACCAAAATTTTACTCGCTCTTTTACCGTTGATGGATTACAGCCTAGCGTAAATTTGGGCTCTCTTAAATTGATAAAGAGTGAAACATCTGTATTAAACGAAGTTGTTGTAACTGCAAAAAAGGATGTAATACAATTAGGTATAGATCGTAAAATTTTTAATGCCGACCAAAGTTTAGTTAGCCAAGGTGGCTCGGCAACAGATTTATTAGCCACCGTTCCATCTGTTCAGGTAGATTTAGACGGAAACATTAGCCTAAGAGGAACCAATAATGTAAGAGTTCTAATTGATGGAAAGCCATCAACTTTTGGTGGAGGCAACATCACCACTATTTTACAATCTTTACCAGCTAGCTCTATAGAAAGAGTAGAATTAATCACAAATCCTTCTTCTAAGTACGATGCAGAGGGCCAATCAGGTATTATTAATATTGTATTAAAGAAAAACCAAAAAATAGGAACAAACGGAAGTTTAGCATTAACAGCTGGCAGGTTTGATAACTACAATGCAAATGGAAGTTTAAATTACAGAGATCAGAAATGGAATTTATCTAGTAATTACAGCTTTAGAGCAGGTAATAGACCAGGTTCTGGCGCTACCAATACTATTTTCACCATACCTATTACAAATGTTGCTCCTTTTGCTTTTTCTAGTCAAACTTCTAACGATAGGGGAGTGAATAACACATTTAAATTAGGAGCAGAGCGTTATATCTCTGAAAATACAACTTTAGGAATTTCTGGAAACTTTTCTTTTTCAAACGATAAGGATTTAGACGTCTTAAGTCAAAGATTTTTAGCTCAAAATCAATCATTGTTAGATTTTGGCAATGGCTTTAACAGACAAACAGAAAATCAAAATGGCTATGATTTAAATGTAGATTTTTCTCATAAGTTTAAAAATCCTAAGGAAGAAATAATTGCAAATTTTTCTTTTGGAAATGGAACTCAAGACCTAACTGAAGAGATTTCTCAATTATTTTTTAATAGTAACGGAACGGCCTCTACAAACAGAATTAGCACATTAAGAAATAACTATGTAGACCAAGGCGATAAGAACTATAATATTCAGCTTGATTATACATTGCCTTTAAAAGACGAAAGTAAATTTGAAGCAGGGTATAGAAGCACTTTAGGCTACAATACAACAGATCAGATTTCAGACACACTATTAAACAATTCCACTGTTTATGGTAGAGATTTAACCCAATCTAGTCTCTTTGAGTTAGAGAATATCGTACATGCTATTTATGCTAATTACCAAAATCAAATCACCAAAAATTTTGGTTTCCAGTTTGGTTTAAGAACGGAACAGGCTTATTTAAACACAACCGTAACCGGCCTAGATGCAAACAACCAAGTCTTAGTATCGCCAAGTAGGTTAGATTACTTAAGAGTTTACCCAAGTATATTTTTAACGCAAAAGTTTAAAGGAGAAAATCAACTTCAGTTAAGCTATTCTAGAAGAGTAAACAGACCACGAGGATATCAAACTAATCCATTTCCAGACCGTTCAGATAGATACAATATAAGAATAGGTAATCCAAATCTTTTACCAGAAGACATCCATTCTTTTGAGTTTTCATACGCTAAGTTTTTCAAAGCTGTAACTATTACTTCCTCACTTTATTACCGTAGGGTTAATGATGTGGTACAAAGCCTAAGAGAAAACAATGCAAGTGAAATTGGAGGAACTATTTCTAGATATTTTAACATTGCAAGAAACGAGTCAGTAGGTTTAGAATTAATTAGCAGAGCAGATATTACTAAAAACGTAAATGTAACCGCAAACCTAAACTTTTTCCAAACCTATTTTAAGGGTGATGCCAACCTAGGAATTAACGATAATTCTGGATTTAACTGGAATGGAAATTTTACTGGTAACGCAACCATTTTGAAAGGTTTAAGCGCTCAATTAAGTACATTTTACATGGCTCCTAGAGTATTAGCGCAAGGTAATATCAAAGAAATGGTAAGTGTTGATGCTGGTTTAAAGAAAGATATCTTAAACAACAAAGGCAGTTTGTCTTTAAACATTAGAGACGTTTTTAACTCTCGTGTTTTTGGTTTAGTTACCGATAACGGATTATTTGTTCAAGATTGGCAGCGAAGAAGACAAGGGCAAGTTTATAATTTAACCTTCAGTTACAGATTTGGTAAGTTAATCCCAGATAATAAGAAACAACAAAAAAGACCAGGCGGGTCTGAAGAAGATATGGGTTTTTAAACTTTTATCATATTTTAGAGTCTTATAATTTTTGTAAGACTTTTTATTATCAATCTATTGAAAAAATTATTATTCAGCATTTTATTTGTTTGCATTTTAATAAGCTCTAAAACGCTATTTGCACAATCTATTGGCAGTATTAGTGGTAAGGTTATAGACACTAATACTCAAGAAACCATTCCTTTGGTTAGTGTTTTTTACTACCAAGATTTAGATAGCCTAAGTGCTAAAGCAACACAAGCAGATGCTAACGGATTCTTTAGTATCAAAAATCTTACGTTAGGTACTTATACCTTAAAATTTTCTTTTGTAGGTTATCAAAGCCAAAAAATCACCAAAATTATATTAGATCAAAACAAGGCAGAAGTAAACCTTCAAAATATTGCTTTATTAGGCGATAGTAAAATGTTAAATGAAGTAGTAATAGAATATAAAAAGCCTTTAGTAGAAGTACAGGAAGATAAAATAGTTTACAATGTAGATCAAAGTATATTTTCTGAGGGAAGTGTAGCCACAGACATTTTAAAGAATGTGCCATTAGTAACAGTAGATATTGATGGTAAAGCTACCATTGCTGGCAAAAAAAATACCAGAATTTTTATTGATGGTAAACCATCTGATTATAACGCTACAAGCATTGGCGATTTGTTAAGTATATTACCATCAGATGCTTTAGAGAGTATAGAAGTAATTACAGATCCCTCGTCTAAGTTTGATGCCGATGGGGATGGAATCATCAATATTGTGATGAAAAAGGGTAAAAAACTGGGGTTAAATGGTAATTTATCAACCCGGGTAGGTACTTTAGGCAATTATAATACTGGCGTTTTTTTATCTCAAAAGAATCCAAAATTCTCTTTTAGTGGTAATGTAGGTTTTAACCATAATGTAAGATTTAGCAATGCTAATTCTGACAGAACAAACATTTTTGTTGATACCACTTTTAATGATCAATCTAACAATTCTGATAGGATATACGATGGTTTTAACACCCGTTTTGGAGGTAACTATCAAATAGATTCGGCACAAAATTTTAAATTTTCTTTTAGAGGTGGTTATAACGGAGGCGATAATAACTCCCTTTCTGACAACTATTTTTTAGATAAGGGGCAAACCATACAAACCTTAAGAAGGCAAAGTAATTTAAGTGGAAGTAGTAATTTTGATTTTGTTACCGATTTCGACTACAGTTTAAAAACCAAATCAAAGGCCAATTACTCGTTTGGTTTAAATTATCAAAAAAACTCTTCTAATAGTAATAGAGATTTTACTCGTTTCACTATTAATCCCGATGGTTCGCAACGTTTTAATCCAAGTTTACAGTTAAACGATAACGAAAATTTAGGTGATAACTTAGAAATTAATCTAGATTACGATAAAAGTTTAGCTTTTTTAAAAAGTAGAATTGAGCTTGGCATAAAAGCGGCATTGAATACTTCTGATGAGAGCCAAGCGGCACAAGTTTTTGATTATACTACCAATCAGTTTGAGTTTAACGATGCCCTAACCAATAAATTCACTTTTAATCAAAATATATACTCGGCATATTTATCCTATAGATTTAAAATTAGTAAATGGAGTTTTAGAATGGGTAACCGAGCAGAATTGACATCAGTTGTTTTTCAGCAAGAGAACGCCGCCAAATTAAATATTGATCCATACATTAATTTATTTCCAAGTTTGGCTGTTAATAGAACTTTTAATAACAAATACAGCTTTGGCTTAAATTATAGTAAAAGAGTAGCAAGGCCTCGTCAAAATGCACTAAACCCAATCATAGATAATTCAGATCCTGACAACTTACGTTTTGGAAACCCCAATTTAATACCCTCATTTACCAATCAATACGAGGCTAATTTTAGCGTTTTTAGTGATAAATGGTCATTCTCGCCTCGTGTAAGTTATGCCATAGCCAATAAGATTATAGAGCGTTTTAAAACCGCAAATGCTGATGGTACATCTGTAACTACTTACAATAATGTGGGTAATAGCAGCTCGTTTAATTTTATTGTTTTTGGTAACTATCGTCCTTCAAAAAATCAAACCTTCAATGCAGGTTTTACATTAAGTCAAATTAGTTATACATCGGTAGTAAACTCGGCTTTAAGTAGAAATGGTATTGGTATCCGTTCTAACATTGGCATCAACTACACATTTACTAAAGCAACAGCCGTAGAGGCTAATTTAAACTACAATAGAAATGTTGCCGCTCAGGGCACATCAGTAGGCTCGGTACAAACGCAGTTTGGTGTTAGACAAAACATGTTTAAAAACAAAATTGGGTTGAGGATAACAGCCGAGGATCCATTTACTCAGCAAAACAATACCAGCATTACAGAGGGGCCAAACTTTTACCAAGAAAGTTTTTCGGTACAAAGGACAAGAAATTTTTTACTAAGTCTTAGTTATCGTTTTACCAAAATTTCTAAACCCAATAGCAAGCCAATTATTAAGCCTATTAGTCAAATTAAGAAGTAATTTTAGAATGATTTTTTGTGTCTTTGCTATGGAGGACTACAAAAATGGAATCGATTAATCCATCCCCACACTGCTTCAAGTCCAATGTGTTTAAGTTAAAGCGGTTTGTCATGTTGATGATAGGAAACATTACACATGTAATTAATGGTATATGATTCTATTTTTGTGATTTCTCCTTTCTTATATAGTCGCAGGGTCTTCTAACGAGAGGCCATTCTGATACTAAAATTTACTAAATACGCATTTCTGCGTATGTTTTCATCCATTTTCTTCGTCCATTTTTGATGCATCAACTAAATATTAAAAAGTCCAAGAAATTGGTTTATTAATTCATCAAAAAAGAAAAGAAATTATGAAAATTTCACAACTCATTACCTTCGCCTCTTTGGCATTATTACCAATTTCCACATTTTCGCAGACAGAAAAACCCGTTGTGGTACAAGAAAGTTTAGACTGGAAAAAATTACACATTAGACCAGGGCTAGCTATTTACATTCCTTATGTAGATTTAGCCGAAACAAATATAACCGGAGATGCTTACTTAGAAGCGGCTTACGATTTAGATAAAAAAGCAGATGTAAAAGCTAGGATAAATATAGGCTCTTTTACTGGTGTTGCTTTTGGCGGTACACTACACTCGGTAGATAAATTAGTTAGCAAAAAAACCAAGTTTAAAGTAGCGTCTTACACTAGTGGAAATAAAGAAATCACTAGTTTTTACGAGAATGTATCGGAATATAGGATAGTAAGAGGACCAACCGCAGAACTTAGAATTGGTAAGTTTGGAGATAGTGGTTTATACACTCGTTTAGATGGTGGCTACGATTTTCAAACACATTCTAGAGCTTATTTTAAAAACTATGCTAGCAATAGAAATGGTTTCACTTCTGCTAAAATTTTAGCAACTGTTGCGAAATTTAATCAATCAGAAATATTTGATACTACATTTGATGAACGTTACGAGAGTAGGTTTGGTGCAGGAGCCTTAGTTAGTTTTTTAGCTGAGCGTAAACCTTGGAAACGTGTAAGCTGGCACTTGGGTTTAGATTTAGGTTATATGATGATTTTTGGTGTTAACGAACCTGTAACTGGATTTACTACTGTTGAAAACAACAAGGCAAATATTATTTTAGATATTAAAGGCGGTTTAAATATTAGAATTTAGTGTTAATAATGTGGTTAAGTTTATGCAGAGCCATTCTTTTGAGGGCTCTGCTTTTTTAATTTAATGGAAAGAGCAAAAATTAACTACCTATCCAAAGCATCATTTACCAATTTCTCAAACTGGCTAAAAAACTCGTTTTTATGGATAGCAGGGTAAACTTGAGTCATTAAAATGGCAATAGATTTTCTTTCTGGGTCTATCCAAAAAGTAGTATTAAAAGCGCCGCCCCAGCTTAATTTACCCACTTTAGATCCATTTTTTAAACCACCTTCGGTGGCAATTTCAAAACCTAAGCCAAATTTGTTTTTACCTACATTTAAGTTGCCAATTTGGTTGCTTGTCATTTGGTTAATAGATTCTTCTGATAATACTTGAGTATTATTATACTTTCCTTTGTTTAAAATCATCTGACAAAATCTAGCATAATCCTCCACATTAGAAACCAATCCAGAACCACCCGAGAAATAAGTTTTAGCTCCTGTTATAGGGTAATTAACATTATAACCTTTGCTTACAATAGGCAAGCGATCTAATCTGCCGTCTTTGGTTTCTGCATACATTACCGCTAATCTTCTTTCTTTTTCTACAGGTAAAAAGAAATGCGTGTCTTTCATGTCGCAGGACTTTAAAATGGTTGAATTAATAAAAGAATCTAATGACAGGCCGCTAGCTGCTTCAATAACTGCACCTAAAACATCAGTACTTAAACCGTAGTAAAACATAGCATTTGGTTGTACACCTAATGGTAAATTCGCTAGTTTTTCTACTTTTTCTTTAATAGTTACTTTATCAGCAACTGCTAAATCTGGAATACCATTTTTAGCATAAATATTGGTTAATCTAGGGTCAATGAATCCGTATCCAATACCAGAAGTGTGGGTCATTAAATTCTTAATTGTAATTTCTTCTTTTGCGGCAATGGTTGTGTAAACAGAGTCTTTTGCGTTATATGCTGCCAAAACTTGCATGTTTTTAAAACCTGGGAAATATTTAGATAATGGGTCGCTTAGTTTTAGCTTACCTTCTTCAACTAATTTAAGGGCAGCAGCGGTTATAATTGGTTTACTCATAGAAGCAATTCTAAACTCTGTTAATGGGTTCATTAACGCTTTAGATTCGCGGTCTCTAAAGCCAAAGCCTTTGTCGTAAATTACTTGGCCATCTACGGCTACTAAAGCAGTTGCGCCAGCAAACCAATTATTTACTAAACCTGTAGCAATAAGACTATCAATTCTAGCTAAATTATTTTCCTCTATACTTAATTTTTTAAGGTTTGTTGCAGCAACTAAACTGTTGTTTACTTTGGGCGAGCAAGCACTTAATGAGATAGCACTTGTAAATAAAACTATTAAATATTGGGTAAATTTCTGTTTAATCATTGTTTATTTATTTTTTAATTCTCGTTGTTTTTGTCTTTCTAGCCTGCGTTTTTCTCTGTTTAACCGGGCTTTTAAAAAATCGTTAGCTCGTTTAGTTAGTCTAGCTTGTTTCTCTTCTGATAATCCAATGCTTTGCTTTATGCCTTCAAAAATAGTTTTCCAAAGTAAGTTAAAAAATGAACTTTGTGGCGGTCTTCTATAGTAAGGTTTAGCAATAATTAATTTATTATTTTCACTTGGATTTGCATTGTTTACCAATAAGGCATTTGCTAAAATAGAAACAATACCAGACTTTTTCATTTTATCGTCTTCATCTTGTTTTAAGATAGCAATTTTTAAATTATTGTATTTTAGTGTTAAAGTGCCGCCTGCCCCATTAACATCACCATTAATTTTAAAAGATAAACTATTAATGACGCCAGATGTTGTAGCCAGTTTAGCTAATGGTTTTGTTAAAGGGTTTAATGCAGATGATTGCATATAACCCATGTCGCCATTAAAAGAAAAACTACCTCTAGCACTCACTAGGTTTAATTTTAAATGACTATTTAATTCTCCTTCCCCCATAATATAAGTCGTGAGATAGGCATCGGCATATTTGTTTTTATTTAAAGAAGCTAAATCGTTAGTCACGTTATAAATTCTACCACTTAAATTTTTTAGCAATAATGTCCCATTTTGTTTTGTTTTGGGATTAAACTCTGTATAATTGATATTGGTGCTTTTAATAGAAACAGTATCAGCAATAATATTCCAAGCTATCCTTTGCAAAACAAGGTTAGGGAAGTTTTGACCTTTGTCAATATTATTTTTAGGTTTAGCTCTATCTAAATAAACATTTAGCGCTCCATTTATCAAATTAATGTGACTGGTTTTTATGGTTCTATCATCTAATAGTTTGTTAAAATCAATTTGATTTGCAATTAAAGAATCAAAAGTAAGTTGATAACGTTCTTGTTGCTTTTCAAAATGGTTAGAGAATGCCAAACGATTTAAGCGAGGGATTAAAGAAAGGCCCTCTAAATTTACTTTTTTATTTTTAGAAGAAATAAGTGCGTGTTTAATATTTAGATAATACAAAGAGTCTGCCGTAGCAAATGTATAATCAGAAATTTCTGCTATTATATCTTTAGCATTATATAGTCTATCCCGATCAAATTGAGCGAGTGAATCTATTAAAATATCGTTTATACGAATGTTTAATTTATCTAAAAACGTTGTTTTAGGATTTTTTAAAGATTGATCAATGTATTTAAATTTTACATTGCTTAAAAACACACTTTCAATTTTAACTGCAGCTAATGTTTGTTTTAACCTTTGGTAAGCTGTTCTATTGTCGGGTGTATTTTTTGCTCTTTGCTTTATTTTTGTATAGAAAACGCTTAATTCTGGATTTTGTATGGTGATGTTTTTAATGTCTAATTTACGCTGGCGATAAACTTTTAACGGATTGATTCTTTTTAAAGTTAGTTTTGAAATTTTTAAGTCTACCAGATTTTCAGGCGCATCACCTCTGGCAATCAATTTCTGGTATATTTTTAAATTGGGTATAAGTTCTAAACTATCTATAATAACATTACCTGTTATAATATTTACTTTAATATAAGTGTACTTAACCTGATATAAACTATCGGTTGCGTCAATTAATGTGTTTGCTATTACGTTTTTAAGAATTGGTCGCCATTGCTTGTTTAGATACCAAGCGGTTGAAATTATGGCTAACAAAAAAAACAATAATGTAAATGCAATCCACATAAAAATTGTTTTTTTCTTTTTGGATGCATCCATGTTTTAAATTTAGCTAATAAACATTAAAAATTAATGTAGTTAGAGATTTCTAATGATACTTGCAATAATTAAACCACAATTAATGGAGGTTATTCTATAGGTTCATCTACTTTAAGATCGCCCGAGGCTTGTGTAATTTCATAATAGGTAAAACTTTCATTAGCCCAAAAGCCTGGGCCATTTATGTTTGTTTTTTGTGTGGTAATTACTACTGGTAAATTAGAGTAAAATCTTCTTTGGTTTTCGTCCCAAATTAACTCCTCCGATTTAAATGTGTCTCCTTTTATATTGGTAGCAACAACATTTCTTTTTAAATGTATAATCTTTTGATTCTCTTTCTGTATGGCGTAATCAGAAGTAACTTTGGTAGTTTGTTTAAGGTTTTTATCATAAAACACTACTTCAATGCCTTTTGGCATTTCGTAATACGGTGTATTGGTTTTATAATGATTTAGAATAGGCGCTTTTAATACCGCTTTAACATACGTAGAATCGCTGTATATAATTTCTGCCTGTTTGGTGGTTTCTAGCTCTCCATTTTGTTTAAGTTCTATTTCTTTAACCTTTTTTAAATCACTTTCACAACTAGGTAGCATGAAAATTGCTAAAGTAATTAGGCATAAATAAATAGACTTTAACATGATATTAATCGTATTTATATTTTTGAAACCATCTATCGTTAATGGTAAATCCTAAGGTAAAGTTTACAAAGTTTTCTTTAACCAAGTTATTATCAATAGTTCCTCTTACGCCAAGTTCTGTAGAAAAGTTGATTTTATAAAAGGCAGAACGCCCTGAAACTAACGGGAAGCCCAAGCCAAAATTTAATGATTTTACATCAATATCTGTCCCACCTATTTGGGTGTAAGTTTTATCGTAATTAAAGCCAAAGCGATAATCCATTAATTTTAAATATTGGGTTACCGCATTAACATCTGGAGTAATTTGTGTCCCTACAGAGAAACCAAAAGTATTGTTCAGGTTTTGGTTTACACCATTATTTCTAAAATCAGACCATTGGGCTAAACGTACGTCTGCACCAATTAACCATTTATTTAATTTTTCTATGCTAAAACCAAAATTGTGGTTGGTAGGTATGGTTAGCTTACCCGCAACTTCACCTCGTGAGGCAATGGTATCGGTTCTTATTTCTGTACCATTATTTAAATAAAAGCGAGTAACCAATTGGCTTAAATTGGTGTTCAATTGGGTTTTTGCTCCACCGGTATAACCTATTGTAATTTTTTTGTTTTTATCAAAATAACCAACGTATTGCGCACCTAAATCAAAGGTTAATCCGCCTACAGCGTTGTTATCTTCTGTTTTTGTGTTTAAAAAGTTAGCAGTTGAATTAGAGGCAGAAAAATCTGCTCCTCTAGTTTCTTTTAAGCTACCAAAAATATAGCTCATATTCACACCCACATTAAAGTTTTTACCCAATCCAATGCCGTATCCTAAATATGCTTTTGTTAAACCACCTTCACCAGTGTAGGTATGGTTGAAATTTATACTATCTATTTTTGCGGGGTTATTAAATTGATAACCTAAATTACTGTAAGGTAAAATTCCAAAGCTTAAAGCTGATACTTTTGTAACCGGAACAGCAATAATTAAATGATTTAATGCGCCATTAAAGCTGTTTTCTGTATTGTTATTTCTAGATAATGATTGCACAGTAGACCTTGCGCCAACATCAAATGTTGTTAATCTAATTTTAGAATAAGATGCTGGATTAGAAATATTAATATTTTGGTAGCCACCATAATTACTAATTCCATAAGCTAAATTACCAAATCCTTTGTTTTGTGGTAGATAACTGCCTGTTAAATTTCCTACACCAAACTTAGAATATGGAGAATTAATAGTTGCTTGGGCCATTACACCCAAAGAAAATATGCAAAAAGCAAAAGTTAATAGGGTATATTTTTTAATTATGATCATGTTGATATTTAACAACTGTATTTAAACCTATAAGCACCAAATTGGGCTCGTGTAAAATTAAGTGCGCAAAGATGCTGTTTTTAAACCTAGTATCAAAAAACGGTGCATCTCCACCACAAAGTATAACTTTAAAATTATTTGTTTGGTGTGCTTCTAAAAATCCTTTAGCCTCAAACCATACTCCGTTTAATACGCCCGATAATATTGCTTCGCTACTATTTTGTCCAAAACTTTTATCAAAACTTTTATCAAACGGCACTAGGGGTAATTTAGAGGTAAACTGGTGCATAGCTTTAAAACGCATGTTTATGCCAGCAGAAATACTTCCTCCGTAATAAATCCCTTCTTCACCTATCATATCGTAGGTGATGCATGTGCCTGCATCAATTACCAATACGTCTTTATTTTTATAAATCTGATTAGCGCCTATAACTGCTGCTAACCTATCTAAACCCAAAGTTTTTGGACTTAAGTAGTTATTCTTAATAGGTATAATGCTATGGTTACTAAACCTATGGTAATTAAAGTTTAATGCCAATTCGGCTTCGTTAATGGCTAAACCATCTCTAACCGATGAAAGTATGATGTTTTTACATTGATATTGATTGGTAATAGCTTCTATACTTTCTTGATTAATTGTTTCTTCTGTAGTAGAAAAAATAATTTCGTCTTGTTTAAATACAGCTAGTTTAACGGTGCTATTGCCAGCATCAATAACTAAATTAGGCATTAACCGAAGATAGAATTGATTCAAATAAAGCCAAACCGTCTTGATTACCTAAGATAGCGTCTGCAGCTCTCTCTGGATGTGGCATCATACCAAAAACATTTCTATTAGCATTGCAAATTCCAGCTATATTTAAAATAGAGCCATTAGGATTTGCATCGTTTGTAAATGCGCCGGTTTCATCGCAATATTTAAATAAAATTTGATCTTTATCTTGAAGCGATTTCAAGGTATCCTCATGTGCGTAAAAATTACCTTCGCCATGAGCAATAGGAATTTTTAAAACTGCTTGAGTGTCTATTTTTGAAGTCACTAAGCTTTGGTTAGTAACCGCTTTTATATTTACATTTTTGCAAATAAATTTTCTGCTTTGGTTGTGTAATAGTGCGCCAGGAAGTAACCCTGCTTCGGTTAATATTTGGAAACCATTACAAATACCCATTACATATCCACCTTTATTTGCAAACGATATAACTTCTTGCATAATTGGCGAAAACCTTGCAATCGCACCCGATCTTAAATAGTCTCCAAAAGAGAAACCGCCCGGTAAAGCCACAAAATCTACCCCTTGTAAATCATGGTCTTTATGCCATAATGGAACAACAGTTTGGCCTAAAATTTTTTCGAAAACGTAGATTAAGTCTTGGTCACAGTTTGAACCAGGGAAAATTACAACTCCAATTTTCATGTAATGCTTTTGTTTTTATTGCTCATGCTAACATAAGCGAGCTTATTAAGCTACAAAACTATTAAAATTAAACAGTTTATAAGGATTTTACCTGTTAAAAAAAGTTAAACAATTTTGATACTAGAAGTATTGGCTTTTTAGGTAAGATAAACAAGTATACAAGAAGCAATGCTAGCCTTATTATGATTAACACTTTAAAAAAAAATTACACTTCTTACTTAATCTCTAATTAATTTGAAAGTATATGATAAAGCTAATAATGACTAAAAACATGGTTTCGTAAACCCATCTTTTTTTGGCGTAAGTAAAATAATGAGCCAATACAGTTGAAACCGGAATTACTGCCAGAATGAAATGATATATTCTAAGTTCTTGGTTTAAATAATAAGAAATTAAAGCAATTATAAATGTGAAGGCAAATAATTGAAAGGTTTTTCTAACAATTACAAAACTCTTAAATAACTGCATTCTAACAGTTATGGTTCCTAATATTGCACATAAAGCAATAGGAAATAAAACAATGTAATCTAAGATATTTATCTTTAAGGAGAATGGAATTTTGGATGATAATGGTTTCCAAATATCAATAAAGCTTGTTATTTGATTATTCCAATAAAAGTAAACACCTAACAAAAAGACTATAGTTAAAAAACCTATTGCAACAGCTAACCACTCTCGCCAATTAAATGGTTTGTAAATAATTAATGCTAGCCATAACAGCAGAATAAAAATAACAAATGGAAAATAAATGATTGTACCAATGGCCACCACCATTCCTAAATCAAACATGGTAGAAATAGAGTCGGTGGATTTGAAATCATTTAGCAGTTTGTAAACAATAAATAGCAATAAAAAATTACAGAGTAGTGGAGGCGAAAAAATTAGAAACGGGGTAAAAACACTTGAACATACCACATACAACAAACCCGATAAAAAATTGCCTTTATTTAATATGCCATAGGTATTAACTATTTTATTAAATATTAAGGCTTGTATAAACACCAAAACAGCACCTATTAGAATGTTTAGACTGGGGGAGAGCCATTGGTCTAAATTGAAATTAACGCCTATTCGAGTAAAAAAATTAGAAAAACCAGAGTTAATAATTTGAGGAACCTGCAAAAACAAGCCTATTCTTAATATAAAGGTTAATATTAAGAGCAAACCAATATTCAGGAAATTTAAACTTCTAAATTGTTTAATCATATAGTTTTATACAACAAACAATGATAAGGATAATCTATAAAATGTGAAGATTTTTTAATTGTTAAGCTTTAAAATCTTTAAAAAGTTGAGCTATAATTTGGGCTGTTTGATTGGGAAAATTTACTTCAATATTTTGTTCTTCTCTTACCCAGCTTGTCAATTTAGAAACAAAATTACGATCTATTTTTTTAACCAGAGGTACACCTAATTCTTTGGCTGCCTCTGCATTACAAATTTGCTCAAATTGGTTTTTCATGGGAATCATCATCACTTTTTTACCTAAAAAAAGTGCTTCGGCGGGGCCCTCAAATCCACCTCCAGTTAATAAACCGCTACAATTAGATAGGCTTAAATTAAATTTGGTATTATCTATTGGGAACACTTTAACATTACCATATTGATAAGGAACATTTTGGTGTTTACTAAAAACTTCCCAGTTGGTTTCTTTTACTTGTTGTAAATATTTTACTAAAATTTTATCGTCTATAGCCGGCAAATAAACGGTATAATGATTTAGTTTTTGAGTTTTTAACGCTCTTATTTCACTTCTAATAACCGGAGTATAAATAAAATCGTCATAGGGTTTAAAATGAAACCCTATATGGTTTGTAGTAGGTGCATAATATTTTAAAATTACTTCTGCTTTTTTATCTCTCGATTTTGGACGAGGCGTTTTTGGAGATAAAAATGAAGCTTGATGACTTAAAGAAATACTTTTTATTTTCTTGATTTTACAAGCCCATGCCGTTAAAGGCTCAAAATCATTGATAATAATATCGTAATCTTCTAAAGGAATGGCATGCATGTCTTTCCAAAACCTTCTCAAATTCATGGCTTTAAAAGTTGCCCAAAAATCTATCCCACCTTTCTTCCCAAAAATATAACTAAACCCATGAAACTGGTATTTTATGGGTTGCGATAGAGAAACATCGGCTTGAGTGCCGCTTATTAGTAAATCTAAATCGCCATATTGTTGTAAAATAGGTACTATTTCTCGGGCTCTACTAATGTGTCCGTTCCCAGTTCCTTGTATGGCGTATAATATTTTCATTTGTGTAGATGCTCTATATCGGGCAAATCTTTCTTAAATTTCTCTAATAACAAATTAATGTCTAATTTATTTTTAAAATCTTCGTTTTCCAATAAATCTTCTTCTTCTTTGCCAAAAGCACTAGCATCGTATTTATAAATACTCCACTTTTGGTTATTAAATTCTAAAGCAGTAAGACTTTCTACCCAATCGCCACTGTTAAGATAAGTCACACTGCCTTTATCTGTTTTTATTTCTCTAATATCTGCATGGTGAATATGCCCACAAATTACAAAAGAATAGCCTTTTTCTATGGCAAGCTCTGCCGCGGTTTGCTCAAACTGATTGATAAATTTAACTGCTTCTTTAACGCTTGCTTTAATTTTTTGCGAAAACGAATATTTCTTTTTGCCCATTTTTGCGAGCACCCAGTTAGTAAAGCTGTTAATCAAAATTAAAGTGTCATAGCCTACTGCACCCAATTTGGCTAACCATTTAGAGTGTTGCATGGTTACGTCAAAAATATCACCATGAAAAATCCAAGCTTTTTTACCATCTAAATTTAGCACCAATTTATTGAGTAGCTGAAAACCACCCATATTAAAATCGGTAAATTTTCTCAGCATTTCATCATGATTGCCCGTTAGGTAGTAAACAGGAACTCCATCGGTAACAAACTTTAATATTTTCCTAATTACTTTGGTATGGTCTTCTGGAAAGTAACGTTTGCTAAATTGCCAAATGTCTATAATATCGCCGTTTAGAATTAATATTTTAGGTTTGATGCTTTTTAAGTAGCGCAATAGTTCTTTAGCATGGCAACCATAGGTACCCAAATGCACATCAGAAATAATGGCAATATCTATTTCTCTTTTAGCCATAATTATTGGTTTGTAAAATTACGGGGGCTAACTTTTGATTAGCTATTTGCAGGTAGCAGTAAATCGGTAGGCTGATTGATGTTTTATTAGTCTTCTTCTTCTTCAATTTTTAAATCGAAAGGACTAAAGTAAAACGCTGTAATCACAACAAGTAAAATTGCCAAAAGGCTATAGTAAATTAAATCCATCATATTTTATACAAACTTGCAACAGTAACGTTACTATAAAGTTAACTCTGCATTAAAAGATTAATTAAAATAAAAATACATAGGTATTGCTATGCATTTTTATTTATTTGTGTATTATTTTTTTGGTCTTTTTACAGCGTAGGCAACTCTAAAGGCCACCATTCCGTTAGAAGAGTTTTTGTATTCAAAACCTTCGTATCTAAGAGCAAAATCCCACTTATTATTAGCATAACCTAAGCTTGGTGCGTAAACCAAAGGGTTTCCATATCCATCTTTGGTAGAAAAGGCAATACCTACCTCGGGTTGCAAGTAAAAAGTTTCGCCAAAGAAAAACTTAGCACCGCCTTTTAGAGGAACTAAATCAGAACTAAAAGTTGCGCCTGTTGCAGTTTTCTCTTTACCAAGCAATGCATAATATCCTGTTGTTAGTGTTAAAGAAGTACGTTCTCCTAAATCGTGTTGTAATCTTAAATCTGGAGCCAAAATAATATCACCCATATAACTTTTTGTTGGAACACCTATTCCTAAGCCAAACCCTAATCTAGTAGCATGGCTATTGTCTATTTGTGCAAAAGCTACGTTTATTTGTGTTAAAGTAATTGTAGCTACTACAATTAAGCTTTTTAATACATTCATTTTCATAATAAGCTCATCAGGCAACAGCCATGCCAAAAACTTTTGGATATTATTTTGTTTGGCTCAATGATTGATTTAATCTAACTTTAGACTTCTAAAAAAAAAGTTAACATGTTTGATAAGATATTTGAAGCACAGCAAAAAGCAGAAGAAGCGAAAAAGAGACTAGACCATATAGGTTTAAGTGCGCAGGTAGAAAATGGAGCTATTAAAATAGATGCAACAGCCTCAAAAAAAATTACTGCTATACAAATAAACGAGGACTTTTTAAAAGAAGCAGATAAAGAACAATTAGAAGAACTTTTGGTTACAGCAATAAACAAAGTGCTATTACAAGCAGAAGGTGTAGCACAAACAGAAATGGCTGCCGTAACCAAAGAAATGATGGGTGGCATGGGTGCATTAGGGAATCTATTTGGAAATAAATAAACGGTATAAAATGAAAGTAAACTATTTAGGACACTCTACTTTTCTTTTAAATATTGAGGATAAAAAATATTAATAGATCCGTTTATATCTCCAAACGAATTGGCAAAAAATATTGATATTGATAAAATTGACTGTGTTTACATATTGGTAACACATGGTCACCAAAGCTCAGTGTTTTATTTATCGAACTGAGGTTCTAAAACTCGAATTATTGCACAAAATAATTATAGTTATCAAGCAGAATAGAAAAATAGCAATAGTAGAAAGTATAAATCAAGTATTAGAAAATTGGTTTAGAGAGCTAAAAAAAGAGGCTATTGCGATTTAGTATCAAGTTTGGTTAGAAAAATTCAGATTAATTTAATTCTGTTGATAATTTTCAAATAAAGTATATCCAGACTTTCTTCTGGACTTTGCAAATGTGTTGAAATTTTAAGGTCCGTACGATTAGGTTTTTCAAACTTAGAACTTAATCCGGTAAAGTCCTTTATACTGCTCTCAAAAGCTTTTTTATATAGACCTTTCACATCTCTTCCTTGGCATACTTTTATTGGGCAATTTACAAAGACATCAAAATAATTTTCACCAATTATTTTTTTTGCTAATTGTCTGTGACTATTTAATGGAGTAATAAATGAACAGATACACATCAATCCATTTATTGATATTATTTTTGCCATTTCTGCAGCTCGTCTAATATTTTCTTCTCTATCTTTCATGCTAAAACTTAAATTTGAGTTAAGCCCATTTCTAAGATCATCTCCATCTAAGGTTATTAAATTTAGACCATCTTGCCTTAACTTTGCAGATAAAAGTTTTGATAGAGTAGTTTTGCCAGCTCCTGACAGGCCATAAAGCCAAATTACTAAACCTTTCCCATTATTTTTTTCCATTCATAAAATCTAAATGTTTCTTGGCTCAAAATATAAAAATTTAATCTGTGAAAGAATTGATGACTAAAAAAGACTAATTTATTTAAGGAAAAACACGTATTGAATTGATTCTATAACTTGGATTTGCTTAATATTTCTTATCGAAGATCTTATTTTTAAAGTAAAAGAAAAATATGTGAATTAAACGTTCAGTTACATATTTAAACAACATAAAATTTAGTTCTTTGCCCATTCCTTTTCTGATAAGATACTATAAAAATAGATTTAACTTTTAATTACAGAACAATTTCTATATTTTGAACTGCTTAAGTTAGGACCTAATTGTATAAAATAGATTTAATATATTGTTATGTTGAAAAAGTTGAATGCTTGGTTTAATTCAAAGAAATCTAAATCAGATATTTTTCAACAAAAACGCATACTTATTTTTGCATGCGGGAGAACAGGAAGCACCCTTTTAAAAGATCTATTACATTCTACCGGATATTTTAAAGTGCATGGTGAGCTATTTAATCCGTCAAATCCAATTCAAAAGGATCCTTTACAATATTTGATAGACAAAGCAAATCAATGTAGCAATAAGCACTTCATCTCCCGGATGAAAGTTTATGAGATGGAATCTGTTTTGTTGGCAGGAATATCGAAAAGAGAGTTTTTAGAAAAACTTATTGAACACTGTTGGCAAATAATTTATCTTACACGAACCAATAAAGTAAAACATAATTTATCGTCGTACCGAGCACATCAGACGGCTATTTTTCACACAAAGGTTTCCCTTCCCCCGCTTTCTATGGAAATTGATTGTTTTAAATTTAAACATGGCATTTTACAACTTTTAAATTGGGAAAAAGAAGAAAGAGAACTCCTCGATGGTATTCCATACCTAGAACTTCAGTACGAACTTCATTTAGAAAATAATTTAGCTCATCAACTTGCAGTTAAGACTGTTTTAAGCTATTTAGATCTACCATATATTAATGCAATTACAAAGCATGTTAAAGTGCTTCGCGGTGATTTAAGCGAGTTTATTACTAACTACGACGAGTTTGTTGATACGATGCTGAAATGTGGTTATCAAAAACACCTAGAATAGCCAAATAGTTATCAGATAGCGAAAAGGATTATGGCTAATTTTAAAAAATAGAAACTTAAAAGAGCATCACTCATATTTATTTTGTACAGCTTTTTGGTTAATGAAGGAATAGACCTTATTTTTTTGTACTAACTTTTAGTATAGAATAAGCAAATAAGTGAATTAAAATTAGTACGAAAATCAAATTTAAATGATAAGAATTTTTGCAAAACATCGTACTTTTTTAATCTGTTTGCTAGGTTTAGTATCATTATATTTAGGCTACTGGTTCGCAAACCGAAATGCTAACAATTCATTTGTAATTAATGTATTTCTATTCTTAGGATTATGGATGATACTTGAATCATTTATTGTCACTTTAGGATATTTTTTCGTTAGATTGTCTAAAAAACTTAAAGCAACAATAGTTAGAGCAAGAATATGGCTTTTATCAGTTATTATATTAGAAATAATATTAAGAATATCCGGTGTATTGTTAACTTATCCTGAAATTACAGATGGTAGATACATATCAAGTGCTGAACAAGAATATATAAAAACATGGTACTGGGTTCATCAACCAAAAACAAGGATTAATAACCCCAAAAAAGAATTTCTTTTTTGTAGAAATGTTAATTCAATAGGTTTATCTGAAAAAGAAATTGAACCAATAAAAAAAGTAGATTTAAGAATACTTGCTTTAGGAGATTCATTCACAGAAGGTGTTGGTACCAGTAAAGATTCAACGTTTATACAGTTAACTGCCAAAAATTATATTAAACAAGGTTATAGTGTTGAGGGAATTAATGCGGGTATTGGTGGAAGTGATCCTGTTTATTCTTATAAATTGTTTAAAGATAAATTATTAATTTATCAGCCCGATATATTGCTATTGACTATAAATTCTACTGATGTAAACGACATTTCTAGAAGAGGTGGTTTCGAAAGATTTAATTCTAATGGCACCACTGGTGTACCACCGCCAAGTTGGGATTGGTTATACGGATGTAATCATATTGCTAGATTTGTTGCACATGCCATACTAAGATATTCAAGACCATTCACTGGAACTAGGCCATTACCTCAAGAGAAATCACTTTCAATATTGATAAATACCCTAAACAAGTTTAGCAAACTTTGTGAAAAACAAAATATTAAGCTATTGGTAATACTTCAACCTTCACATAAAGAATTTCCAGATAATAAATTCCAACCGTATGAAGGATATGATTTAGTAAAACAAAGGCTTAATAAAGATAAAATACATTATTTTGAGTTATCAAATTATTTCCAATACGAAGCAAAAAAATCTAAAAGAAACCTTAAGGATTTCTTTTGGTCTATAGATACTCATTATAATCCATTGGGATATACTGTTTTTGCTAATGGCGTTATAACAAAGCTTGATGAGTTGAAATGGATAAGTAATCCGTTAGTTGTTTCCTTAAAGGATAGACAATATTGAATTACAAACAATCTAGTCAGCATTAAATAACTGCTCTTAATTTGCTAACCTTAGTTTTATTAATCGGAAAGCTTAAATAAGATTATGCACCATATAACCTATTTCATTTGGATTTTTTGGAATTCGATTATTAATTAATTTTTCATGTTTTTCGGATGAAATACCTCTTTTTTTTAGAACTTCACTAAAGCAAACATATTCAATTACTATTTTTGATATAGTACCTGAAAATAATTCTGATCAACAAAATTTTAGTGTAATTTGACTGATTCATGTTCTTTATCTTTTTTAATTCTTGTTGTTTTTTTCTAAGCATCATTGGGGATTTATTTATTACCTTGCATAGGGATTTATTTATTCATTAAAAAATAACAAGAGACAGCTTCAATTATATTGTGTTTATTTTAATAGATATTTGATTAAAGTAGCGTTTCAATACTCCCCAAACACATTTTGATTATTAAACTTTTATTCTCTGCTTCAAAACAAGTGATGAAAACTACCATGTTAATTGCACTTGTAATGTTGATGACTAAAAAATAGATGAAACGCAAAATATTTCGCATTGCACTAACGGTTTCTTTAATGATGATCGTTATCGAAATTACTTTAAGAATCGTAGGGATTAGGGCCTATAATATTCCTCATATCCAAATTGAGTCGACTCCAAAAAATTCAATTTTACCAGACAAGCAGTTTGGATTTATTCTAAATGATGGAAAATTCAGCGTCGTTCTGAATAAAGGTTTGAAATTCACTGTAACCCATGTTAATGGCATGAGGATAACCAAAATAAAACAGAACAATTTAACTTCTACAAAACCATCAATAGCTTTTTTGGGATGTTCATTCACCTATGGATACGGTATTAGTGATCAACAAACATTCCCATATCTTGTCCAACAAAAACTTGAAAATTATGATGTTTTAAATTTTGCTATACCTGGAACTGGCACTATACATTCTTTACTAACACTAGAAGAAAAAATTAGAAAGAATGACCTGCCGGATATTGTCATTTTATGCTTCGCCGATTTTCATTTAGAAAGAGATTTGCTTTCCGAATCGTATCAAGAGAAACTTTCAATTGGATTTGAGCAAAACCCTTTTATTGAGCAAAACAAAAACTTCCAATGCGAATTTCCTTATGGCCAAATAAAGAATGAACAATTAATTATTTCGCACAAAAACTCAAAAGATTTCGTTAATGTAAGCTGGATTAGAAGAAATATTTCGCTAATTAATCAAACAACAGAATTGTTTCGATCAAGACCAACATATGAGGTTACATTAGCTGCAATAGATAAAATAAATAAATTATGTAAGGAGAACAATTCTAAATTTGTTTTGGCATGTCTAACTGGAGCTTTACCTGTAAAAGAGTATGCTAAACAAAAAAATATTTCATGCTGGAATATCTCAGTTCCTATTCAAGAAAAAGGATTAAACCTATTGCCATATGACCCACACCCAAGTCCATTAGCGGCATCAAAGTATGCTGATGCTATACTTTTGAATTTGAATAAAGAATTTAACATCAATTAAAAAAGTTAAACAAAAAGATATTAAATAAATTTGTTAAGATTTATTCTATAAAATCAAGTAACCAAGAATTATAATTGTATATGTAGAAAACAAAGCGTTATTAAAGGAAAAATATGAATATTGTTAATAAATTTCTTTGAATAAAAAACAAACTAAATTAATACTAAATCAGTTTTTCATAATTAAGATATTCTTCTAATTCACTGCACAAGTCTATAGCTAATGAAGGATATTAGCCTTACACTTCTCTTAAGAAAATTTTCTGTTAGATTAAATAAATTAGTAAATATTTAATTTGTTAAAAGTTCCGTA
>JBIKIN010000055.1:0-9968 GCA_044361595.1 Pelobium sp.
TTTTATCCTTTTCATTTTACCAATTAATTTTAAAGTTATTAAAATAGCCTCGTTTCACTCGGGCTACAATTCTACTTTTAATTGGTCTTAATTTGGGGAAGCTTACATAACAACCAATGTAAGCTCTCAACTTGGGTATATCGTATTTCACTAAATGTGTCTATTTCGTTTTATAGAAAAAACTTAACTATAACTACCAAATTTACCGAATTGAATGAGCAAAATATACAAATTACAATTGACGATAAAACTGAAACTGAACAAGAATTAAACTTATTGGAACAATTTATTAGTGAACTCAAAGAGATAGACAAAGCTATAATGGTGCTATATTTAGAAGATAAAAGTCACTTTGAAATTGCTGAAATATTAGGTATGTCCGTTACTAATGTTGGAACAAAAATAGGGCGAATTAAAGAAAAGTTAAAAACAAAATTTTCAAGCTTTAAATAATACAAAATGAAGGAATTAGAATTAAAAAGTCTTTGGCAAGATACCAATAATAGACTCGAAAAAAATAGTAATATTAATAAGATGCATACAGAAGAAATTTCACAATTAAAGGTTCAAACCTTTATAAATTCTATGAAACCCATTAAAATATTCACCCTAATTGTAGGTATTCTTTGGGTAGGAATAGGTATAGTAATTTTAAGTAATATCTATATAAATGTTTTTTCAGAAGCTAATAAGTTCTTTCTTTTTTCGGCAACAATACAAATTTTATTAACAGCAATTGCCTTATTCATTTATATTTACCAGCTTGTAGAATTATATCAAATAGAAATTTATAACCCAATTATTCAAACACAAGAGAAATTGGCTCAAATACGACTATCTACTTTGTGGTCAACAAGAATTTTATTTTTACAGCTTCCTGTTTGGACAACATTTTGGTGGAACGAAACAATGTTTACAAATTGGAATTGGCTACAGTGGACTATTACAATAAGCATTACTACTTTCTTTCTATTTGTAGCTTTATGGCTATTTTTTAATATCAATTTTAATAATAGAAACACCAATTGGTTTAAGTTAATTTTTAATAGCAAAGAGTGGACACCACTTTTAAAATCTATGGACTTATTAGAAGAAATTAAAGATTATAAATGAAAGAATGTCAATAACTAAAAGGGTATATCAAAATAGTCTCGTTACACTCGGGGGCAAGCATTCTACGTTTTATTGACCTTAATTTTAGCGAAGCTTAAAGTCCGAATGAACATTTATGCTGAATAGCCCGCTCATCGCAAATCTGCAAAAATTTATGCTTTAACAATTCTCTTAATCATTGAACAAAAAAATAAATGACAACATTTTAGCTATTTTTGTACTTATTTCAGACTAGATATTTATGCATCAAACCATCATAACGTATATAAATAAACACAATATTGAACCTTTAACTAAAGAGGAAGAGCTTTTAGTTTTATCCTCATTTCAATTAAAAAAATTAAGAAAAAAGCAATATTTTTTACAAGAAGGTGAAGTTTGTAAATACGCAGGTTTTATTTTAAAAGGTGCAATGCGACAGTACAGAGTTGATGAAAATGGAACTGAGCATATCCTACATTTATATACCGAAAATTATTGGGCAACAGACCGTGAAAGTTCTATTATGCTTACACCTTCTAGATATAATATTGATGCTTGGGAAAACACAGAATTACTTGTTACTACAAGAGTAGAAATGCTTGAGTTAATGGAAAAAATACCTGCATTGATTAAAATGTTTCAACAACTTGACGAAAGAAATGCCATTGCCTCTCACCGCAGATTAAATTCATCAATAAGTAGCAGTGCTGAGCAACGTTACAAAGAATTTGCCGAAAATCACCCTCAATTCATCCAACGCTTTCCTTTGCATATCGTTGCTTCTTATATAGGCATTACCAAAAGTACATTAAGTCGTATTAGAGGTATCAAAAAGTAACCTTCTTTTTTGTTGTCAAAAGACAACGTAATTATTTGCTTTTCGGGGTCGTTTTTTAATCCAATTAGGGTGCAACTTTGGCATCAATAAATTAATTATTAAATACAAAAAAATGGCAAATTCTAATAAAACAGCAACATCTCAATTATTACGTAACAGTTTAGACAAATTTCTTGCAAAAGATATGAAAGCTTGGTCAGAGCTATGTGCAGAAAATGTAGTTGCTGAATTCCCTTTTGCACCAGAAGGAATGCAAAACAGATTTGAAGGTAAAGAAGCGCTTTACAACTACTTAAAAGATTACCCAAGTTTTATTGACGTTAAAAGCTTACCTACGCTAAAAATTTATGGCACAGATAATCCAAATATGGCTGTTGCAGAATGGAGTGCATCAGGTGTAGTTATTGGCAATGGTAATCCTTATGAAATGAGCTATGCTACTTTTGTAACGTTTGAAAACGACTTAATTGTAAACTACCGTGAATATTGGAATCCTCAAGCTTTCCAAAAAGCAATGAGTGGTGGAAATTTTGCTTAAAATATTTAAATAAGTTCATCCATTGAATTTCTTCAACGGCTTTTACAATCACTTGTCAATTCATGTTATAAAAATGAAAAAACAAACAAGTTTTTCTACACAAGGGCAAAGAGCCGATTTAGGCCCTTTACAGATACAAAGAATGTTGCCAAACCGATATGCTAATACCGTTGGCCCATTTGTTTTTTTGGATTATGTAGCCCCAGCAATTAAAACAACTATTAATAAAAATGGAATGGGTGCTCATCCTCACAGAGGTATTGCAACATTAACTTACATTTTGCAAGGCGAAGTAGAGCATTTTGACAGTGCAGGTAATACTGGCAAAATTTATTCAGGAGGAATGCAATGGATGAAAGCAGGGAATGGAATAATACACGATGAAAATTTTAATTACGACAGCAAAACGGATAGCAAACACATACACGGATTCCAGTTTTGGTTAAATCTGCCTGCCAAAAATAAAGCTGAAAAACCTGAACATATAGCCATTCAAGCCAATGAAGTACCCCAAAAAGCATTGCCCAACGAAGGCGGTTGGATAAAAGTAATTGTGGGCAATTATGAAGAATTGAGTTCCAAAATACCTAATTATTCTGAGCAATTTTTATATCATATTCATTTACAACCATTAAAATCTTTTAGGGTAAATTATAATGATAAGATTGAAGTAGCTGCCTTTTTACCAACTTCTAATGCAATTTTGAATGATACAGAATTTCAAAAAGGAGATTTTGTGGAATTTGACAGAAATACCGGCGAAATTGAGATTATGAACACTGCCGAAAAAGCCATTGACATAATGCTTTTTGGCGGCGAATCTTACACCGAATCTATAGTGGCAGAAGGTCCATTTATAATGAACACCCAAGCAGAAATAGCAGAAGCTTACCGTGATTTCTATGCAGGAAAGTACGGCGAAATTAAAATTAATAATTATTAAAATCGCAAAAAATGATAAAACACTCAAACTTATTATATCCTTTAAATAAAAGTGGAATTACATTAAAAAACAAAGTAGCAATGGCACCCATGACCCGTAGTAGAGCCATAGGGAATTTACCAAATGAACTAATAGCAACATATTATACCCAAAGAAATAATGCAGGTTTGATTATTACAGAAGGTAACTCACCAAGTATAAATGGAATTGGTTATGCTCGTACACCTGGTATTTATTCTTCTGAACAAGAAGAAGCGTGGAAAAATGTTATTACAAAAACAAAGCAAAACGACACTGTTTTTTTTACTCAGTTAATGCATGTTGGTCGTATTGGACATAGCGCCAATATGGTTGAGGGAGCTACTTTATTAGCTCCGTCGGCCATAAGTGCAAATGCTGACATATGGACTGATACACAAGGCATGCAAAAAACAGAATTGCCAAAAGAAATGACTATTGATGAAATTAATGAAACCATTAATGAGTTTGTAACTGCTTCTCAAAACGCTATAAAAGCAGGTTTTGATGGCGTTGAATTACATGGAGCAAATGGTTATTTAATAGAGCAGTTTTTAAATAGTGAAACAAATATCCGAAAAGATGGCTATGGTGGCACTATTGAAAACAGAGCTAAATTTCTTTTAGAGGTGGTTAAAAAAGTGGGCGACGCTATTGGTTTTGATAAAATAGGTGTAAGATTATCCCCTTACAATCAATATAATAGCATGCCAATTTATAGTGATATTGCCGATTTGTATCGTTATTTATCGGTTGAATTAGGCAAGTTAAATTGTGTCTATTTACATATTATTGATTATGCCGCATTAACAAGTGAAGAGGGCAGACAAATGCTTAGAGATATTAGAAATAATTTCTCTAATATTTTAATTAGAAATGGCGGTTATGACTTAGAGAGAGCGGAACATTTAATTGAGGGTAAAGAAGCTGACATGGTTTCATTTGGTACGGCATATATTGCCAATCCTGACTTGGTAGATCGTATTAAAAATAACTATGAATGGATGAAACCCGATAACACAACATTTTATACTGCTGATGCCGTTGGGTTTACGGATTATAAACTTTTTAAGTAAATATAAAATGAAAATAATAGCATTTGGAGGCAGCAATAGTTCTACCTCGATTAATAAAAAATTAGCATCTTATACTTCATTATTCTTCGAGGAACATTCAATAGAAATTCTTGATTTGAATGATTATGAAATGCCTTTATTTAGTGAAGATAAAGTAGCAAAAAATGGTTTGCCTCAATTAGCATTAGATTTTGCGAAAAAAATTGATGAATGTGACTTTCTTATTATGTCACTTGCCGAAAATAACGGTGCATATACAGCTGCATTTAAAAACATATTTGATTGGATTTCGGTAATTCAAGACCGTAAAGCATTTTGGGGCAATAAGCCAACTTTTCTAATGGCAACTTCGCCGGGGTTAAGAGGTGGTGCATCCGTTTTGAATTTAGCAAAAACAACACTTCCATATTACGGAGCAAATGTAGTTGATACTTTTTCATTACCTAGTTTTTACGAGAATTTTAATGTAGAAAAAGGGATAGTAAACGAAGATATCTTGGCAGAATTGCAAATGAAGATAGAAAAAATAAAAGCTGGTTTTTTGAAATAAAAATTATGAAAGCCACAACACAAAAAGTAGCATTGATAACAGGTGCAGCAACAGGAATTGGTAGGGCTATTGCAATTCGGTTTGCAAAAGACGGATTTGCAGTTGCCATTAATTATGTAGGCAGTTCTATAGAAGCTGATGAAGTAGTCAATGAAATACAAGCAAGTGGTGGAATAGCAAAAGCATTTTCAGCAGATGTAAGTAACGTTTCAGAAATTGAGCGTCTTTTTAACGAAGTGAATAATGCATTTGGTGGAATTGAAGTTGTAGTTGCAAATGCAGGAATTGCAGTTATGGGCATTCCTATTGTTGATGTTACTGAAGCAGATTTTGACCGAATCAATGCTGTAAATCACAAAGGCACTTATTTTGTATTACAACAAGCCGCCAAAAGAGTAAATGATGGAGGTAGAATAATTCAAATTTCTTCTACTAGCTCATTATATCCATCAGCTGGTCTTGGCATTTATGCCCCAAGCAAAGCAGCAGGAAAAGTTATTACCGAAATTTTGGCACAAGAACTTGGACATCGTAAAATATCTGTCAACAGCGTTTTCCCAGGACCAACAAAAACTCCATTAATGGAAAAAGAAGTGTCAAAAGATGAATTAGAAAGAATAGGTAAATCAATGACCTTAGGCAGAATGGGAGAACCCGAGGACATTTCAAATATAGTTTCTTTTTTAGCGAGTGACGATGGTGCTTGGGTAAACGGACAACAAATAATTGTTAATGGCGGAGGTAGAATATAAAGCCAGACATAAAAAAAGCACAAACTCAAAACACGGTTTTGGCAAAAGTAGCGATTCTGTGCAGCGCCGACACATTTGTGGTTAATCAAATTTTTGGCTTTTCCTAAAATAGTTTATAGTTTATTTTATTCATCCTGCTATTGTTTTACATTTTTTTTATACTGAATTGTAGTATAGAACAGAGTTTTATAAAAATATTTGAAGAGCCGTTTGCAAAGACGTTAGGGATTGCAGCGGCAGCTCCCAATTTTTTTAAATTGGGACTATAGCGAAAAGCCCGACCGCCCCTTTTGGCGGTAACGCCCAAATAAATTAATTTATAGGTTGATGCTATCTAATTAAAATTTATACACTAGCCTAAAAGTATACCAATTGAAACTATAACCGGTACCTGCAACCGATGCCACGTTACTGGTTTGATATCGTAACATAGCATCTACATGTTTTAGCCTAAGGCCAACATCTGTTTGTAAACGTAGCGCTGATTGCCATTGATTATTTTCTATTTTTTGTACCCCGGCGGCGGCTTGTAATTGAAGATAAAACTTTGATAGATGTGGTAGAGAAGTGGTATAATCTGCAAAAACCTCTGTACTTAAGTATTTATTTGGCGAGAAATAATTGGTTACCGTGTTGTCTTTAAAGTGTAATGCAGAAAAATTAAGTCCTCCTTTTAGTGTGGGCTGAGTTCTTAACAAATGATAAAATGAGCCAAAAAACTGTAGGTTTTGATTGTTATCTGATAAAAAACCAGCACTACCTTGCGAGTAAAACCCAGTTTTGCCATTTAACATGAGGTGTGTAACATAACCTACTGCATTATTTCTAATATTTTTACCTAGTAAAGATGCGGTAAAGTTTAATATATCTGAAGAGACAGAAAGGCCTACCATTTGTCTGTCGTTAGGTTGATATTGTAAGGTTTGTTTACCTGTAAGTCCACTAAAGTTTTCGCCAGCGCTTGGGTTAATTAGTTGCAAATGTAAATCGGTTTGGCCGCTCCAAGCCTTATTCCAGCTTTCGGTGATACCTATGTGAGCAAATTGAGCAGTTGTTCTTTCGTTTTGTGCCGATGTGATTAAAGAATTTCCGGCAGATAGACGTAAGCGATAAGTTTTGGTTTCGTTTTGTTGCCAAAATAAGATATTCTCAATTCTGGTATTATCGGCAATATCATTAAAATAGACAAACTCTGTTCCTACGTTTTGTTGTTTATAGGCATTTGTTTTGTCTTTATAAACATTGATATCATTACTGCTAAAACTAGCTTTATATTTATTCATTAAACTATCTGCAAGTATAAAATCTCTTTTTCCCAGCAAAACATCTATATATTCTTGGTAATAGTACTTATTTTCAAATTTAGTGGTTAAACTATCGTAATAAAAAAGTCCGTTTTTGTAATTACCGCTAGATGTATTTAACCTTGCTTTTAAAACCAAAACCTGTTCTGCAATTAATAGCTTTTGTTGATTACCTAAAAACTCTTTAGCTTGGGCAGTTTTACTATTCCACAACATGGCATTAAAGTAATTAACTATGGCATTGGTATTTTCTGGATGCTCTTGAAACGCCTCCTTTGCAAAATTCAATGCTTTGGCGGGATGATGGTCCATAAACATAGCGTAAGAAAGATTGATTTTAGTTAAAGTAGGCTCGTAATTTAGACTTAGTAGTTTATTTAAATTTATTGATGCTTGTTTAAACTGTTTGGCTTGCATTAACAAATCGCCTTTAAACAGCATGGCTGCTGCATCTTTAGCATTATATTTTAAAATACTATCTAACTGAACAATTGCGCCTAAATAATCTTGAGATGCTCTTAATACTAAAGCTTTTTGTATAAATTCTTCTCTTTTGTTAGCCGATAAAGGCGAAACCGTTTGTTGCTCTTGTGCATGTAAAGCTGTTGTAATTATTAATAAAAAAAAGAAAACAGTAATTTTAAAATGGTTTATTAACTTGTAAAAAAAATTGAAGATGACCATTACCAAAGAAACCTTTAAAATATTAGACCAGCCAAAAGAATGTTTAAGAATAAACATTAGCGATGTGCTAGACGGTACAACGTCTTTAGACTTACGTAAAGAAGTAGAAGAAGCGTTAAAAAGTGAATTTGAAACCATTTATATTGATGCTAAAGCTGTGAACGATGCAGATTTATCTGGAGTTAATGAAGTGATACACTCGCACTATACTTTAGAAAAAGCTGGTAAAAAATTAGTTTTTGTTTATTTAAAAAATTCTATTGTTGAAAACTGGGTAGAAACATCGGGTTTAGACAAGTTTGTTACTACGGCCATAATTATTGCTTAATAAGTAATTAAATATTTTTTGAGCCAAAGAATTTAAGATTAAACTATAAGTAATACTTCCCATTAATGCCATAAATAGATCCCAAAAGGATACGTAATTTGGCCATACAACTAGTTTTAATAAAAATAAACAAGCTGTAACTATTACTATTGGTATTAAAATTAAATCTGTACCCTCTGTTTGATTATTAATGTTGCAGGTTTTTAACTGCATTATAAATTTAAATCCGTAGCCTAAGCCAATTATACTGCTAACTGTTTGTAATAATAAATAATAAGGTATATAATAACCTAATACGTATAAACTAGTGCTTAAGGTTGTAAAATAATTTACAAAAAATCCATCTTGATGGGTAAAGGCATCTAAAAACAAATGAGATGAAATTCCTATGATAATACTGCTAAAAACGCTAAATTTATTAGCCATAAAATAACTTAGCCAGTTAAAATTTAAAAATTGATTAAATCTTTCTTTTAAATACTTAGGTGAAATTTGAATAATTACATCTCTAATTAATAAGTGAAAAATAAACGTAAATACTAAAGCTAACGGGATATCGAAAAGTAAAATACCGTACCATTGGTGGCTAATATTCTCGCCTGCTCGCATTTTAAGAAAGTACTCAAAATCTGGAATCATACTTCCTAAAATTAATCCCGTTGCAGATAACTTACTTTTTATATTTTTTTGAGCAGGGATAAATAAAGCTGGATGAGCGAATGTAAATGGCATAATTTTAAATTAAATAAGAATACGATTTTAATTTGTTGCTACAATAATTTGATTTAATATTCTCTCTACCTCTGTTTCATTAATGTTTTTCTTTAATAAGAAATCGGCACAGCCATTAGTTAAAGATTGTACTGCAATATCTAAATCTTCTAAAGAGGTGGTAAAAACAACTTCTATACCTGGGTAATAATTTTTAACTGCTTTTAATACTTCTAAACCATTCATGTTTTCCATGTTATAGTCTAAAAAAATAAGCTCTGGATTATGATGGATGTTTAAAAGGCAATCTTCGCCACTGGTGTAGCACTCTATATTGGTATAACCTAAATTATTTAATGTTTGCATTAAAAATGTAGCAATAAACTGATCATCGTCTACAACAAAGATTTTTTTAGTGAAGTATTTTTTCATGTTTTTATATTTTAGAATGCTTTAGACAATTTAAAGACCAAAAACATAAATAATTCATTATCAATTATTTATAATTATGCCAAAATACTATTTTTCCAAAATTTGGAAACAATTTTTGTTTTTTGGATGATTAAAAATTGGATTGTAAACGTTATTTTAGAAATAGAGTATAACGAGGTTAGATAAAGAAAGAACCGTTTAAGGGAGATAAAAAGAAAAAAAACTTAAACTTGAGATAATTCTTCAACCACTTTATCAATTGTTTTCTCTAATTGTTTTATTAAATTTTCTAATTTATTTGAGCTTTGATATTCGGTAGCTTTTTCCTCTATTTCATTTACAACCGGTATAATACTGGTAATGGCTAAACTATTAATAGAAGGTTTAATACGATGAGCAATTTTTGATATTTTATCAAAATCTTTTTGCTGGTAAGCAATTTTAATTTGTTTGATAGATTCAGGCGTTTGGTCACAAAATAATTTTATCATTTTATGAATAAAATCTTGATTACCCTTTGCTATACCTTCTAATTGTGATAAACTAAAAAGCTGTTCTGTTTTCTGAACTTTGCTTTTTTTAATACTTAACGATTTACCAAGCCATTTAGCCGCAATTTCTAATAACTGACTTTCTTCAAAAGGTTTTGATAGGTAATCGTTCATACCGGCATCTAAACATTTTGAAGAAAGTCAGTTA
>JBIKIN010000070.1:0-2768 GCA_044361595.1 Pelobium sp.
CTAACTGTACCATTTTTTTTTGAATAGTATACACTCTAATAAAAAATTAATCACGAATTTCTATTCACTTAAATACTTAAATTTATCTAAAATATGATTACTTTAAAATTTAATGAAAATATCAACAATGAACAAGCAGTATATTTTGCTATTTAAACCTTCTAAAGCTTACCCTGATTTTGAAAGTGCTTGTAGAAGTGATTAAGAATTTTGTAGAGGAATAAGCTATAAATGTTATATACAATACTTTCAACAATGATACTTTCATCGGACTTAATATTAATCCTATTAGAGAATATGTAAAGGCTATAGAAGAAATAAAACTACTTCACCAAAAGAATAAAAAACTGTACGAACGTCTGCTTGAGGCAGAAAAGGATATAAAATAGTTTATTGTAAAATATTGAATTTAGAAGCCCGATTTTTTATTCAATTGGGCTTTAGCTTTTGATATAATGCTGAAAAGTTAAAGCACAAGAAGTCTTTTCACAATCCCATACCCTTCATTATTGGGCCAAACTGAGTTCTATTTTTTTCTGCTACTAGTTTTAAGGTTTAAATAAAAGCACAAGAAGCATTTGCCCCTTTACCCTTTCTTCATTCTTGCGCCAAACTGGGGGGTCCATCAGAACCATCTAAATTTCCATTTGGATTTTCCGCTTCATAAGCATCTCTGTCCGCATATTCTTTAAACATACCAGTAGGGTCGATATATTTTAAAGGATTATTTTCTACATACTGATAAGTTGAATATGCTTGAGATATCTCCGCCATCGGATCAACAACGTTCCACCTACCAATCACAGGATCATAGAGCTGAATCCCTCTTAATGAATATTATCCTTTTTTACCTGTTTTATTGCATTTAAATAAGAAGTCCTCATTGTAGGATTATTTTTTAAAATATTCAAGACTCTCTTTGACACATCATCATTAAAATGTGGGCCATCAGAGAAAAAGTACCAAAATCCATATACTTGGTTTTTGTCGCTTGTGCTTAATAAACTTAAAAATTCTTTATGATTAAAAAAATATGATCTCAATCCTTCTTGAAAGTAATTAACAGCATCTGCATCCCATTTGCCATTCCTGCTTATAATAAGCAATTTTTGAGAGAATGTTTTTTTATCAATGACTTCTGCCGTTTTGAAAAATAATGAGACATGTTCTCTGGCAACACCATAATATGGCGCTGCACCTTTTGTATCATCATAACCATATATTTTCTGAAAACTTGAAAAAGAATTTGGGAAAGCATAGAAGAAATCCTTTCTACTTTTTAGGGAATTGCTTTTTTTATATTCTTTAAAAATAATCGATAAGTCTTTAGTATCTTTTTCTTGAGCATTACACCCGAGAGTAAAAAAAATTAAGAATAAGAATCCTATGTAGTTATTTGATGTTGTCATTGATGATTAATTTTACAGGGTTGTCTTTATTATTATATTTAATAAACTTATAGACTTCATCTCTTTTAGCCTTACTTCCACTTACCCCACTTTCTGTCTTAGCTGTACCTGGCATTAAACAACCCTCTGTATCTGCGCCCGTATTACCAGCATGAATTAATATAGCTCTACCTTTCGACACTTCGTCGTTAGAAACTTTAAAAGAGCCAGGATATTTAGTACTTGCATGAGGACTTAAATCATATACTCCTTCTGGAATTCTTTTATCAGTTCCGCTCGCAGTAGTTGATGGGCCTCCCGGTTCAGCCATAAAACCTGAAACAGATCCGTCATTAGTTGTAAACTCACCAATTGTTACATCCTTTCCTTCATCTGTTCTATTTAAAATAATTAAGCCCCCAACTTCTTCTGATTTAGCTTTCAATTGATTTGAAGCACTTTCTGATAATTCTCCGCCCCAATTAATATTTTTATTCTCAGTTTTTGCTCTAACACCTTCATTTAGCAAATAAACCTTTCCGTCATCTTCACCATCATTACCAAGATGCTTGCCTTCTCTATCATAGTAATCCCCCCACATCCCATCTGGATCTACGAATATTATAGGGTTGTTAAAGCAATAAGTATAAGGTGACCACCTTCTGCCCAACTCCGCCAACGGGTCCACCACGTTCCATCTACCAATCACCGGATCATAGAACCTTGCGCCGTAATCCAATTGGTCCAATCCATTCTGTAATTCTTTTCCGTTGTAAAGGTACTTATTATCCGGAGAAATTCCAGACACTGCCTTACGTAAGCCAAAGGCATAATAGTTATCCTGCTGCACTATTTCCAAACTTTGGCTATTGGGGTTTCTCCAAAAGCTTACCCTTACATTGCCCAAATGGTCGTTTAGGTTGTACTGGTAATTGTAGTTCCCTCCTCCTGAAGCTAGCGCCCTGCCTTCTTCCGTTTGAATAAAGGCGATACTGTTGTTCTCGTAATGTATCCCGCTCACATAATCACTTGTTCCATCTAGGTTGCTTTGCTTCCTCAGCTTTTGTCCTGTGGCATCATATACATAACTGGAGCTTAACCCTGTATTTGTCTTTGTTGCTGTACTGGGCAGGTTGAGGTAGTTATAGGTGAGTGAGAGTCCTTCTGGTCCTGTTTTTACGTTTCCGTTATCATCATAGGTATATCCGCCATTGGTAAAGCCTGATATAGCTGTTAATTGGTTTCCGTTATAACCTGTATAGTTGTTGGTACCATAACCTTCCCGTACCATTTGAGTAATGTTACCCATCACATCATAACTGATTTGTTCGCCCAATCCTACTGCTGTGGAATTGGTCAATCTGTTCAGTTTATCGTAGG
>JBIKIN010000013.1:0-125002 GCA_044361595.1 Pelobium sp.
TAATTACCAATAAAGCAGTTAAAGACAAATAAACACCACCATTACTAATTGCATTTGCTTGGTTTTTCAAAGTTGAAAGCTCGCTTCTTAAAGCTTTTTTCTCTGCTTTATTCATTTTAGATCGGTCAAGATCTCTAATCTCATCAACCCTTTTTACAATTTGCTCAATTTTAACCTTTTGTTCCTCAGTTAATTCTTTAGTGCCTTTTTCTGATGCTTGAGCAACATTAATACTTCCTGTTAATAAAAAGAAAGATAAAGCGATGTACAATAATTTTTTCATGACTATTTAATTTATTTAGTTAACAATAATTAGTTAACTATTGCTAAATATTAAGCCACAAGAAGCAAAGTGGTTTATAGGCGTATTAATGCAGCAATTAATTAAATATTAAAATTTATAACGTACTTAATTTAATACGCTTATGGAGTTAATACGGTAAGTTTACTTGGATTATTAATAGCAAAGTCTGATACCAAGTTTTCTATAAATTGATAAGAAGGGTAAGGTTTTAAAATTTCTTTAGCTTTATTTACACTAATAGGTATTTGATGGGGAGCTAAATATCCCATCCCATAAAAAACACCTTTATCAATTAAAATACAGCTTTTTTCTAAATGGGTTCTACCTTTATCTACTATTAGGTAAGAGGGTAAATAATTTTCTAAATGCAACAAAAAGCTTTTAACCTTTAAGTTGTAATCAATTGCATCTTCGCTACAATTACAAACTGTTTGATTATCTAATAAAATACAATTTGATTGGCTTTGTTGTAAGCCACACAATTTAGGACATAAATTAAAATCGGTGCACCATTGACGCAGTAAGCTCTGAGCATTTGCTATGGAATTAAATAAATAGTTAGCTTTAATGTTTTTGGCCTTTTTACCAATCCCAAAACGAATATACCCTAACTGATCTTCATAAACATATAAACACCACCTACGCTCTGGGTTTTTAGCTGCACTGTTTTGCGCTGGCCATAGTCTTTTAATTTCTATGTTTTCTAATATTAAAGCTTGTAATTCGGTTCCACAAACCTGATGAGAAATCTTTCTAATTTCTCTTAAAAACTCTTGCTTATTTTTATGCGGACTGTTATTAGAAAAGTGACTTAAAACACGCTTTTGCAGGTTTAAAGCTTTTCCAACATATATAATTTTGTCTTTTTTATCTTTAAAATAATAAACGCCTGGCTGCCTAGGAATTTGATCTATCTGACTGCGAGAAATAAATGATGGTAAAGATTGTTCTTTAACTTTTAGAGCATCAAGTATCACTCCATGCTCATCTGCATCTAACATCATTTTAAAAATAGTTGTTGTTGCAAAGGCATCACCTGCGGCTCTGTGTCTATTTGATATATTCACATTTAAACTTCTGCTTAATTTACCCAAACTATAAGAAGGCAAGCCAGGAAAAATTTTACGAGCAAGCCTTACAGTACATAACTTTTTGCACTGCAGTATAAATCCTTCTTTTTTTAAATGATGATTGACAAAGGAGTAATCGAAATTTACATTATGAGCAACAAAAATTTTACCATCTAATAATTCGAATATTTTTGGGGCAACATATTCAAAAGATGGTGCATTACTAACCATCTCGTTTGTAATACCTGTTAAGGATTGTATATATATAGGAATATCTTGAAATGGATTGATAAGCGTTTCAAACTCTTCTATAATTTGAGCACCATCATGTATAAATATTGCAATTTCTGTAATACCGTGTGCGTTAGCATGCCCACCGGTGGTTTCTATATCTACAACTGCATACAAATTATTCATTAGCCAAAAATAGCATTATTTTACTAATTTTTTTAGTATTTTTTCAAAATATTAGAGCATTAAAAGTATTATTAACAATATTTAACGCTTTAGGTTCTGTCATATCATTAGGTTATTCATTTCTTATTTTTATCTTCAACCCAATTTATAAACAAACATGAAAATTAGACTAATAACATTATCATTAGCTGTAATAACATTAACGGCAAATGCACAAAGCAAAAAAAAGAAAGAGAAAGTTAAAGAAACGGCAGTTGTTGCGGTTGATACCGTAAGAGTACTATCAGAATTAGACTCGGCTAGTTATTCTTTTGGTTTAAAAATAGCTATGGGCTTAAAAAGCGATGGTGTAAAATCTTTAAACTACGAATTATTAAGTAAAGCTATGGCTGATGTTTTTGGCGATGTAAAGCCATTAATTTCTGATGAAGAATGTGGCCCGGCAATCAACACTTTTCTAAAAAAAATAAGTGAGGCTAAATTTGCAGGTGCAAAAGAAGAGTCGGCTAAATTTTTAGAGGAAAATAAGAAAAACCCAAAAATTACAACAACCGCTAGCGGCTTACAATATGAAGTAATTACATTAGGAAATGGGCCAAAGCCATTAGCTACAGATGAAGTTACTGTTCATTATGCAGGTAGTTTGGTAAACGGAACCGAATTTGATAGCTCTTACAAAAGAGGAGAACCATTAAAATTACCTTTAAACGGCGTTATTAAAGGATGGACCGAAGGTGTACAATTAATGCCTACCGGTTCTAAATTTAGATTCTATATTCCTTTTGACTTAGGTTATGGTGAAAGAGGATCTGGTGATGTTATCCCCCCTTTTAGTACTTTAATTTTTGATATAGAACTCATAAAAATTGGAGGATAAAACTTAAAAAAACCGAGAATTTTAATTCTCGGTTTTTTTTTAGGGTAAATATTTGGTTAAGCGATTTGGTTGATAGTGAGATTTGAGATTAATAAATAGTGAGTAGTTTTTTGGCAATTAGTGATATTATTTAGTAGAAACTATAATTGCGTTAAGGATGGAAATGATATCCTTTTTTTTGCTATTGACTGTATGCAGGTTGCAAAAAAAAGATTTAATGGACAGCCTGCCCGAACGCCCAAATAATAAATTAAACAATTTAAATATAGTTTTTTAAATCAATGCTCCAAAAAAATCAGTTCGAAAATATTTACAAGGAGCATAGTAAAATGGTGTATAACCTTTGTCTTGGTTATGTGCAAAACACAGAAGATGCAGAAGACCTAACTCAAGAGATTTTTATAAAAGTTCATCAAAATTTCAATTCGTTTGATGATGCTAAGGCATCGTTAAAAACATGGATCTATAAAATTGGAATTAATATTTGCCTAGATTTTATTAAGGCAAAAAAAACAAAGAAAAGGTTTGGTTTCTTAAGCAGTATGTTTAATATAGAAAGTAACGAACCTATAGTAGAAATATCTGATTTTAACCACCCTGGTATTCTTTTAGAACAAAAAGAAGAATATAAAATACTTTTTAGATGTATAAATTCTTTACCTGAAAACCAAAAAACGGTAATCCTTTTAAGTAAGGTGGAAGGCTTTAGTCAGAAAGAAATTGCTGAAACGATGAACCTGAGTATTAAAGCTGTAGAATCTTTATATCAGCGAGCAAAACAAAATATTTCTAAAAAAATAAAATAACAACGAAGGTTTAATAAATGTAAGACGTATAAGAGAACATGAACATAGAAGAAAAACTAAAAAAGTTAAGCGAAATCAAGCAAGTAGATGCTCCGCCTTTCTTGTTCACTAAAATAGAACAAAGCATTAAAAACTTACAAGAAAAAAAAGTTAAGCCTATTTTTAAGTTTGCCTATGCAGGTTTAGCTACTTCTATTCTAATACTTAATATTACAGTTATAATACAATATTATAAGGTAGAAAAGAAAAATAATTTAGAAGTTTTAGTTCAAAATATGCAATTGCAAAATCAAAATAATTTTTATCATGAGCAAAATTAGACTTTTAACAATTGCAGTAATTATGCTTTTAATAATTAATAGCGCTATGCTATTATTTGTAGTTTTTAAACCAAATAAACCTAGAGAAAGACCATTAGAAAATGGACCAAAGAACATTATTATAGAGCGTTTACAATTAGATAAAAACCAGGTAATTGAATATGAAGATTTGATAAAAACTCACCAAGCAAAGGTGAAGTACTTAAATGAGGAAGTAAGAAAAACTAAAAACCAACTATTTAAATGTTTAGTCTCTAACAATGATATTGAAGCTAAAATCCTACAAGAAAAAATAGGTGCATTACAAATAGAAATGGAAGAAAATCATTACAGCCATTTTGCGGCTTTAAAAAAAATATGCAAGCCAAATCAAATAGAAAATTTTAACAAATTAAGTTTAGACCTAGCTCGTTTACTAGCTCCAAATCGTAACAAACCTAAAAAACCCTAATCATGAAAAAAAAATTCTTAATTTACTTAACTATCTTGTTAACAATAATATCGAGCTGTAAAAAAGATGATTCTGATAGTACGGATACTCCAGTAACAGGAACTAATACTGTACCTGCAATTTATAGTAAAATATATGGCGCAACTAGTGTTACATCTGATGGAACTTTTGTTTACATCAAAGCAACAGGCGAACCCGACCATAAAAGTCCCTATTTTGCAACTTCTAACAGCAATTACGAAGCCTACAGCGGACCAACTTTTACAGGTGTAAGCTTTAGTAAAAATCCAAACACCCTTTCTGCTCAAAACTATACTTTCAAAATACCTATTAACCCAACAAAAGCGAGTGTGAGTGCTGCAACTCCATTGGGTCCCATTGGTGTTGCATTAAACGGAGTGCCATTTTTTAATCAATATGCAGGTCCAAATAACCAGCCATTAACTAGCGAAATTGTAAGCTTTGATAAATATTATGGCCATCCACAACAATCTGGACAATATCATTACCATGTAGAGCCATTATATTTAACAACTGTTAAAGCAACAAAATCATCACTTTTAGGCTTTTTGCTAGATGGCTTCCCAGTTTATGGTCCAACAGAAAACGGAGTTGCTGTACAAAATTCTTCTTTAGATGCAAATCATGGGCATACGCATATTACTGCAGATTATCCAAACGGAATTTATCATTATCACATTACAGATGCAGATCCTTACCTAAATGGAAGTGGTTTCTATGGCACAGCAGGTACGGTTACACGTTAGTATATTTCTTTGTTTTTGCAGCTTATTTTTAAGCTGCAAAAATATTTCGACTCAAAAACAACTTGAGTTAAAGCTTAACCAAACAGAAGGCAACTTCCATCAAGAAAATGGATTGATGTTTAATGGAACGTCGCTTTACACTGGCATCATTTACAACTTTTATCCAAAGACAAAAGATACTTTAAGTATTACTGAATATGTAAATGGCAAAGAAAACGGAATTTGGAAACAATTTTACCCCAATGGTAAGTTGATAGAAATAAGAAAATTTGTAAACGGAAGTAAAGAAGGAAAACACATAGGCTGGTGGGAAAATGGAAACAAAAAATTTGAAAGTAATTTTCTAAACAGCGAATATGAAGGTGCCTACCAAGAATGGAATAGAGACAGTCAACTTATTTTATCATTAAATTATAAAAACGGTTATGAAGATGGCACTCAAGAAATGTTTTATGATAATGGCAAAGTACGCTCTAACTATGTAATCAAAAACGGAAGAAGATATGGCCTTTTAGGCACAAAAAACTGTATAAATGTATCGGATAGTATTTTTAAGAAGTAGTATTTTTATGGTTATTTTCTCATTTTTGGCTTGCGCCGATGTTGATAAAACGCCAAACCTCCCCTATTATAATCAGGCAGATTTTACGCCGTTGTTTTTAAGAGATAACGAGGCCATTGATAAAAAAATAACTCATCAAATAGGAGATTTTTCGCTCGCTAATCAAAACAATAAAATTATCACACAAAAAGATATTGATGGCAAAATACATGTAGCCAATTTTATATTTACCAGTTGCGGTAGCATTTGCCCTGTTATGACAAAAAATATGAAAATGGTGGAAAATGTATATAAAAACAATGATGATGTTGTTATTTTATCTTACAGTGTTACCCCATGGATAGATGATGTACAGCGATTAAAAGCCTACACTAAATTAAATACGATAAACGCTAACAATTGGCATTTTTTAACTGGTAGTAAATCTGAAATTTATAACCTTGCTAGGCAATCTTATTTTGCCGAAGAAGATTTAGGTTTTACTAAAGACAGTACCGATTTTTTACATACCGAGCATGTTTTGCTAGTTGATAAAACCAAAAGAATTAGAGGAATATATAATGGGACCCTTCAATTAGAAATGGAACAATTGATTAAAGATATCGCTACGCTAAAAGAAGAAGAAAATTAATCTTTAGCGGCATCATCCATTAATTTTTGAGCTAAATCTTTCCCTAAATAACCATCAATTGCAGCGTGTACTCCGTATAAAACAGGTGTCATTAAAATAGCTACAATAAATTTATAAGTATAATTTACTAATCCAATAGCGGCTACCATTTGCCAGCTCCAGCTATATTGTGGGTTTAAATAGAAAGCTATAAAAATAACCACAAAGCTATCAATCAATTGGGAAACTAAAGTAGAACCTGTTGCCCTTAACCATAATTTACCGTCGCCAGTTAGCTTTTTAATATTATGAAAAATGGTAACATCGGCAACTTGGCCTACTAAAAATGCGGTAATAGAACCTACAATAATCCATAATCCTTGACCAAAAATTCCTTGAAAGGCATTGTTCATATTTGTAGACTGACCATTGATAGTTTGATTTACCCAAAAATCGGCTCCTACAAGTTTTATAGATAAGAAAACAACAATAAATGCAAACGCTATAAGAATAGAAGCTAAATAAGATAAAAACCTAACTCCTTTGGTGCCGTAGTATTCGTTTATAATGTCTGTCATGATAAACACCAAAGGCCAAGTTACCACTCCAGCAGACATGTTAAAGGACAAACCCTCTACGCCAAATAAATTAATATTAAACTTTGTCAAACCTATAGACTCCTCAACAGAAAAAATCTTAACTCCAATAAATTCGGCTAAAATAGCATTGGCAATTAAAAAACAACCTAATATGATAAATAGTTTATTCTCTTTTGATTGGAATTTCATTTAAACAAGTTTAGTAATGCATTAAATTACAAATTAATAAAACAGAATTTTAAATAATGTTTTTTGATTGCTAAAAATTACACTTATTTTGAGAAAGTTTATAAATCTAATATTAAGTGTCTCAAATTATATCAAAACTTCCTAGCGTAGGAAATTCTATCTTCTCTAAAATGTCGGCTCTGGCTAGTAAAAATGGGGCTATAAATTTATCTCAAGGTTTTCCAGATTTTGAAATAGACCCAGCGTTAATAACATTAGTTAATAAAGAAATGAAATTAGGTCATAATCAATATGCCCCAATGCCTGGTATTTTAAGTTTAAGAGAAGCCATTTCGGAAAAAACAGAAAAAATTTACAATGCTTATTACAATCCAGAAACAGAAATAACAATCACTGCAGGTGGCACACAAGCAATTTACACTGCAATTGCAACTATCATAAGACCAAATGATGAAGCTATTATTTTTGAGCCTGCTTACGATTGTTATGCCCCAACAATCAAGGCCTTTGGTGGCTTAGTAAAAGCTTATGAAATGGAAGCCCCATATTATGAAATAAATTGGGATATGGTTAAGAAATTAGTTACTGCAAACACCAAACTAATCATAATCAATTCGCCTCAAAACCCAACAGGACGTCTTTTTAAGCAAGAAGATATTAATCAATTAAAAATTATAACCCATAATACAGATATTATTATCATCAGTGATGATGTTTACGAGCATATCATTTATGATGGTGGGCAGCACTTAAGTCTTTCTAAATTTCCCGAGCTAAAGGAAAGAACCTTTATAACCGCCAGTTTTGGGAAACTTTTTCATTGCACAGGCTGGAAAGTAGGCTATTGCTTGGCACCAGAACATTTAATGAAAGAATTTAGGAAAGTACACCAATTCTTAGTTTTTAGTGTTAACACACCCATGCAAATGGCAATAGATGCTTATCTAAGAAAACACGAAAGCTATTTACAACTATCTGATTTTTATCAGAAAAAGAGAGATTATTTTTTACAAATCCTTAAACAAACAAAATTTACACCATTAAAATGCGAAGGTTCGTATTTTCAAAATGTTAGCTACGAAAAAATTACAGACGAAACTGACATAGATTTTGCAATAAATCTAGTTCAAGATTATAAGGTTGCTTGCGTACCAAACTCGGCTTTTTATACAAAAAACACAGATTTTAAGACCTTAAGATTTTGTTTTGCTAAAAAAGAAGAAACATTAGATAAAGCAGGGGAACTTTTGATGAAATTATAATGGTATTAAAATTGCAGCCACTTCATACAACAAGAATTACATCCTTTATTAAAATAACTTTAATAAAAATGTAAATTAAATGAGCATTTAAAAAAAGTATTTATCAAATCATGAGTCCTCTAAAAATCACCTTAATACAAGCTTATCTATTTTGGGAAAACATTGATAAAAATTTACAAAATATAAGCTTAAAGCTAACCGACATAAGAGAAAAAACAGATTTGATTATCTTACCAGAGATGTTTACTACAGGTTTCACTATGAATGCGCAACACCTTGCCGAGGAAATGGGAGGTAAAACCATGAAATGGATGCAAGAAAAAGCCTCAAAATTTAATGCAGTAGTTACTGGTTCAATTATCATTAAAGAAAAAGATCAATATTTCAATCGTTTAATTTGGATGAAACCAGATGGCACTTACCAGAAATATGATAAAAAACATTTATTTGGTTTAGCAGAAGAAGATAAAGTATATACTCCTGGAAAGGAAAGGCCAATTTTCGAATTAAACGGATGGAAAATCCTACCCTCTATATGTTACGATTTACGCTTTCCGGTTTGGTTAAGAAATAAAAAAGAAGAATATGATCTAATGTTAAATGTTGCAAGCTGGCCCGAGAAAAGAGCAAAACATTGGCAAACACTTATCCCTGCAAGGGCTATAGAAAACCAATCTTTTATTATCGCACTAAACCGTGTAGGGCATGATGGTAACCAAGTTTATTATAGTGGAGATAGTACGTGTTTAGACCCAAATGGCCGTGTAGTTTACTATAAAAGAGACGAGGAAGATTTATACACTTTTACCATAAACAAAGATGAAGTAACAAAAACAAGAGAAGAAATGCCTTTCTTAAAAGATGCTGATGATTTTAAAATCATATAAATAAATAAAATTGCATCTATTTAACTATAAAAACATCATTTAAGCAAAACTAAATTATATTTGTTTAACCAATTTATTGAGCTATCCTAGCCCCTTTATTTAGGTGTAAATTTTCTAATAAGATTAAAATGTTTAAAGAAATTTCTAATAAATTTTTAAGGTACACCGCTATATTTATCACTTTTATTATTGTTTTTGTATGTGCCGTAGAATTAAATTTTTTATGGTTTTTTGGCTACTCGCCCACTAAAAAAGACATTAAATTCCCTGCCTTAAATGTATCTTCAGAGGTTTATACTGCTGATAGTGTTTTAATCGGTAAATACTATACCGAAAACAGGACTCCAGTTAATTTTAACGAGATAGATAGTCATATTATCAATGCATTAATAGCTACAGAAGACGTAAGATTTTACAAACATAGCGGTGTAGATGTCTTATCGTTAGCATCGGGTATTGTTTCTACCGCTAGTGGTGACCAAAGAGGTGGAAGCACCATAACACAACAATTAGCAAAAAACTTATATCGTACCCGTTTAAACAAATCGCAAGGGTTAAGTAGTAAAATTCCTTTAGTTAGAACCCTGGTTTCTAAATTTAAAGAATGGCTTACAGCCTTTAAACTAGAATCTAACTACGAAAAAAACGATATTATTACCATGTACCTAAATACTGTACCGTTTGGCAATAATTCTTATGGAATCAATACAGCGGCAAGAAAGTATTTTAACACTACGGCTTCTAAAATAAAAGTTGAAAATGCGGCCGTATTAGTAGGCATGTTAAAGGCTACCACAACATACAATCCAATAAAAAATCCGGAGAAAGCTACCTTAAGAAGGAATATTGTATTATCTCAAATGAATAAATACAATTATTTATCAGATAAAGATTATCAAAAAGCTATTACAAAGCCGTTAATTTTAGATTTAGGTAAAGACAACGGTAAAAACGATGGCGATTCCTATTTACGTTCAGCGGTAGCAAAATGGTTAGAAAAATGGTGTAAAGAAAATGATTATAACTTATATGAAGATGGTCTTAAAATTTACACTACAATAGATTCTCGTTTGCAAAAATATGCCGAAAAAGCCGTTAACGAGCAAATGAAAATCTTGCAAAAACGCTTTAATAATGTTTGGGGCGAAGAAGATCCATGGAGAGATTCTGAGGGAAACGTAATTCCGAATTTTGTTGAAAATGCAGTTGAAAAATTACCTTGGTACATCCCCTTAAAAAGAAAATTTGAAATGCAGCCCGACTCTATTGATGCATTTTTAAATAAAAAGAAAAAAATGACTGTATTTTCTTGGGAAGGCGACCAAGAAGTAGAGTTTTCTACTATAGACTCTATAAAATACTACGCTAAGATTTTAAATACAGGTATGATGACTTTACATCCTTTTACCGGAAAAATTAAAGTTTGGGTAGGAGGCGATAACTACAATTATTTTAAATACGACCATGTAATACAATCTAAAAGACAAGCTGGATCAACTTTTAAACCTTTTGCTTATTTAGCAGCATTAGAAAGTGGCTTAAGCCCTTGCGATAAATTTACTGACAAACCGGTAAGCATTTCTTATCAAAACGGAAGTAAAACCGAAGTTTGGGAACCTAAAAATGCTGATTACAATTTTAGTTATAGAGAAATGTCCTTACGCTGGGCAATGGGAAAATCGGTAAATTCTATTACCGCACAAATAACAGAGCAAGTGGGATGGGATAAAGTTGTAGAATATGCACACAAATGTGGTATCGAAAGTAAGCTTCGTTCCGTACCGTCAGTAAGTTTAGGTCCAAACGATGTTTCTGTTTTTGAAATGGTAAAAGCATATGGTACATTTTTAAACCAAGGAAAAAGAGTTGATCCTATTTTGGTAGAGAAAATTGCAGATCAAGATGGTAATATTATTGAGGAGTTTACAGCTAAACAAACAGAAGTGTTAAGTAAAGAGATTGCTTGGTTAATGCTATACATGTTTAGAGGTGGAATGGAAGAACCCGGAGGCACCTCACAAGCTTTGTGGGAATGGGATTTATGGAAAAAAAACAATCAAATTGGGGGTAAAACAGGTACATCATCGGATTACGTAGATGGATGGTACATGGGTATAACAAAAGATTTGGTTACAGGAGTTTGGGTAGGCGCTGATGATAGAAGTGTGCATTTCAATTCCTCACAAACCGGTGAAGGGTCAAGAACAGCTTTACCCATATTTGCAAAGTTTATGGAAAAGGTTTATAAAGACCCATTATCAGGCTATAAGGAAGGTCCTTTCCCAAAACCAGAGGTTGAAATAACTCGTAAATATTTTTGCGAATCGCCACGTATTGCTGTAGATACTTTTGCTATAGATAGCTTGTTTTCAGACTCAATAATAACCAATGACGAAAACCAAATGGACCCTACGCAGGTTATAAAGGAAAATAAGTTACCCGAAACAAAAGATCAAAGAGTAGAAAAAAATATAAATAGTGTTTCATCTAATAAAAACAGCAAATCAATTTTAGAAGAAGAGACACCATTAACAAAACAAGAAGAGCGTAAGAAAAAGAGAGAAGAAAAAAAACAAGAAAACAATTTGTAAAATATAATTTAAATGTCAATGTTTTCTTAGTATAAGATATTTCACTAATTCAACCGTATTTATAAATACATTTTAAAAATTTATGGAACAACACATAAAATCTAGAATTGAAAAATATATACTTTCAATATTTGCGTTAGTATTCTTATGCTCTTTGCAAACAAAGGCTCAGTACTTTGGTCAAAACAAGGTTAGATATAAAAACCTAAAATTTGAAGTATACCAAACCCCACACTTTGAACTTTATTATTACACTAAAAACGATAGCTTAATTAAAAACTTTGCCAAAGAAAGTGAAGCTTGGTATGCATTACACCAACAAGTTTTTAGAGATACTTTTAAAAGACCAAATCCTGTAATATTATACAGTAATGCTCCAGATTTTCAACAAACAACAGCCATAAGTGGTGAAATTGGAGTTGGAACAGGTGGAGTGACAGAGGGTATGAAAAACAGAGTAGTAATGCCCTTACAAGAAATTAACGGACAAACTCGTCATGTTTTAGGCCATGAGTTAGTACATGCTTTTCAATATCATTCGTTAATAGAAGGAGACTCTACCCAATTAGAAAATATTGGAAATCTTCCACTTTGGATGATAGAAGGTATGGCAGAGTATTTATCATTAGGAAAAGTAGATGCTAATACTGCCATGTGGATGAGAGATGCTGTATTAAATGATGATATACCAACTTTAGAAGATTTAACTACCAATGGCAAATATTTTCCTTATCGCTACGGACAAGCTTTTTGGTCTTTTATAGGGTCTACTTACGGAGATACTTTAATTATGCCTTTCTTTAAATCATCTGCAAAGTATGGATACCCGCTAGCAGTACGTAGAACTTTTGGTTATGATGAAAGAACGCTCTCTAGCCTTTGGAAAAGCGCAATTGTTAATACCTATAAGCCTTATTTAAAAGACACCTTACAAATCCCAATTGGTACAAAATTAATAGACGAGAATAACTCTGGTTCTATGAACGTTGCCCCTGCTGTAAGTCCTGATGGACAATATTTAGCATTCCTATCAGAAAAAGATTTATTTTCTATAGACCTATTTTTAGCCGATGCACAAACAGGAAAAATAATTAGAAAATTAACATCGAGAGTTAGCAACGGACATATAGAAGAATTCAATTTTATTGAGTCTGCTGGGGCATGGTCTCCAAATAGTGATAAGTTTGCTTTTAGTGTTTTTAGTCAAGGGAGAAATAAGCTAGTTATTGTAGATATTAATAATGGAAAAACATTGTTAGAAGAAGGCATGGGCGATGTAGAGCAATTTGGTAATTTAACTTGGTCGCCAGATGGGGAAAACATCGCTTTTAGCGGATTAAATGAAGGAAGAAGCGATATATTTTCTTATAATCTAACATCGAGTGAGGTTACACAGATAACTAACGATACTTATACAGATTATCAGCCATCTTACTCTAACGATGGAACAAAAATTGTTTTCTCTACAGATAGATACAGCCAGAAAAGTGGAAGTTTAACTGCCACAATACCAATGGGAATGGCTATTGTTAATTTAACAAACAAGCAGGTATCTAAAGTGAATGTATTTGAAGGTGCAAATAATTTTAACCCGCTATTTGCAGAAAACGACACTAAATTGTATTTTCTTTCTAATAGAGACGGATTTAGAAACCTTTACAGATATACGCTAGCTAATGGTAAAACAGAGCAGCTAACAGACTATTTTACAGGTATAAGCGGTATCACAGAAAACTCGCCTGCATTAAGTGTATCTACCAATAACGATATTGTTTATTCTTACTATCGTTCACAAAAATACACCTTGTATAATGCTAAAAGTTCGGAATTTAGTCCAAAAGTGGTAGATCCAGGCTATGTAGATTTAACTGCTGCTACCTTACCTCCATTTAAATCTGTTGGTGTTAATATCATCAATAAAAACTTAGAAAACTTTTTGGCGTACGATGACCTTCCGGTAGACTCTATCAAAACTATACCTTACCGCCCAAAATTTAAATTAGATTACATAGCGAATACTGGCGCTGGTGTGTCTACTAGTAGATTTGGAACTGGTATTGCTGGTGGTGTACAAGCTATATTTAGTGATATTTTAAGTAGAGATCAAATTTTTGCATCAGCATCCGTTAATGGTGAGATTTATGATTTTGGGGCGCAAGTAGCCTATTTAAATCAACAAAGCAGGTGGAACTGGGGTGGCGCATTATCGCACATACCTCAACAATTTCCATCATTTGGCTTTAATCCTAACGCTACTTTAGAGACAAGAAATGGTCCTATTAACGTTTTTGAAGAATTTGTAGATATCATCAGGGTTTTTGAACAATCTGCACAAGGATTTACTTCTTACCCATTCTCTAAAATAACCAGAGTTGAACTTGGTGCTGGTATTGCCAGATATTCTTATCGAATAGATAGATTTAGTACCTACTATGACCAAAGTGGTTTTCCAGTATTTCAAGATAGAAGAAAAGTTGATATCAGTAGTTTAAACACAGGTGGACTATTCTTAAGACCTTATACAAACATCCAAGTAAACACTGCTTTGGTAGGCGATAATTCTTTCATGGGAGTTGCCTCTCCCCTAAATGGCTATAGATATAGAATTGGAATAGAACAAAATTTTGGAACTTTTCAGTTTACTGCTCCAACCATAGATTTAAGAAAATATGTGAGAACCAAGCCTGTAACTTTTGCAGGTAGGTTATATGGTTTTGGCCGAATTGGAAATACAAATAACCAATTATTCCCACTATTTGTAGGTTATCCATTTTTAGTGAGAGGATATGAGCCTAATAGCTTTTTTAACGGAACCAATGCTTCTGGAAATGGATTTGATATAGAGCAATTAATTGGTAATCGTATTGCTGTAGCTAATTTTGAGGTAAGATTACCATTTACTGGGCCAGAGAAACTTTCTGTTATTCCTTCTAAATTTTTATTCTCAGAACTTAATTTATTCTTTGATGCTGGCTTAGCATGGGATAAAGGAAATACTGTTGATTTAGGAAGAAAAAGTCCTCCAATTATTGGTACATCAGGCCCTAATAACAACCCTATTTATGATTCTAATGTTAAAGTACCTGCTTTAAGCGCTGGTATTTCTACCAGAGTAAACGTTTTTGGGTATTTGGTATTAGAACCGTATTTGGCTTTTCCATTTAGCCGTGGAGATGTTCAAAAACCAGTATTTGGATTAGCTTTTGCACCAGGCTGGTAAAATTGTAAGGTATTATTTTAACCACGACAAAGTTTTAAATATTAAAAAAAATGAACAAGAACATAATAATTGCTTTATCATTATCATTTGTTACGCTAAGTGCTTGTAGCCAAGTGAATACAAATACTGCTGTAAAAGCAGAAAATTCTGAAGTTAAGAAAAGTGAATTTCCAATAACTAAAACAGAAAGTGAATGGAGGAGTATTTTATCACCTATTGCGTTCGATGTAATGGTAAAAGAAGGAACAGAACCTCCTTTTAAAAATCCTTATCATGATAATCATAAAAAAGGAATTTACGTAAGTGCTGCTACAGGAGAGCCCCTTTTTAGCTCAGAAGATAAGTTTGATAGTGGTACTGGATGGCCAAGTTTTACCAAACCAATTAATGATAAAGCTGTGATATGGACAAAAGACACATCGTATGGTATGAGTAGAGACGAAGTTATAGAAACTAAAACAGGGTTGCATTTAGGTCATGTTTTTAACGATGGCCCAGCTCCTACTGGTTTAAGATACTGTATTAACTCTGCTGCCTTAAAGTTTATAGAAAGTAAATAGTTAAGAGTAGCAAAAAATATATGTTTTAGTTTAAAAACTAACATTTAGGAAAGATGAAAGTGGGACTAATTTTGTGATAAAGAAATTAGCCCGACTTTTTTTATGACCAAAAACTAATGTTTTGTAGTAGAAAACTGAAAGTAAGAAATAGAAGAAAATCTTTCGCCAGGTTTTAATACTGTACTAGGAAAATTTGGTTGATTAGGAGAATCAGGAAAGTGTTGTGTTTCCAAACAAAATGCAGTTCTAAAATCATCTTTAGCTCCATTCTTAAAAGTATTTTTCCCTTTTAAGAAGTTACTTGTATAAAACTGGATACCAGGCTGATCGGTATAAACATCCATTACAATACCGGATTGGTCGCCAATCACTTTAGCTGCAATTTTATTTTTACCATTGTTAACCAATACAAAATTTTGATCGTAACCATTCCCAATTTTCAATTGTTTATTATCATCATTAATACGTTTTCCAATAGCGGTTAATTTTCTGAAATCAAAAGGTGTATGATTAACATTTTCAAATTTTCCGGTAGGAATAGATGTACTATCTACCGGTGTATATTCGTTTGCGAAAATTTGAATTTGATGATTTAAAATACTACCACTACCCTCTCCGTTTAAATTGAAAAAAGCATGATTTGTTAAATTAATAACTGTTTTTTTACTTGTTATTGCCTGATAAGTTATTTTAAATGTATTGTTTTTTAATAATTGATAAGTAACCTCTATTTCTAAATCTCCTGGAAACCCCATTTCTCCATCTTTAGATAAATAGGAAAGCAATAAAGTAGAATCATTTAGTTTTAGTGCATCCCAAACCACATATTGAAATCCTTTGGTGCCGCCATGTAAAGTGTTTAAACCATTATTAATTGGTGTTTGAAATTTTACACCATCTAAAGTAAATTGTCCTTTAGCAATTCTATTTGCATAGCGACCAATGATAGCCCCAAAATAAGGAACAGAAGCTTTTGTATATTCTTTTAATGAACCTAGCCCTAAAACAACATCAGTTAATTTACCGTCTTTGTTTGGCACAGATAAACCTACAATTCGGCCGCCATAATTGGTAATTGAAGCACTTATTGATCCATTCTTTAGATAAAATAAAGAGATTTTCTTACCATCTATGATAGAATCAAATTTTGAAGAAGTAATTTGAGTCTCTACCAATTTGGTTTCATTAATAATTCTTTTTTTAGAACCATTACAAGCAATTAACGCAACTAAGACACCTAAATATTTTAAGATACAAATAACATATTTTTTCATGTTCTACTAATTTAAATCAGGTTTGAGAGCTGAGGTGCTATAAAAACAATGATAAATCAAATAATCGGACTTTAAAACCTAAAGTTTTTCTAATTCATAATTATTCAACAAAAAAATAGCATTGTGTAAAACACAATGCTATTTAAAATTGATATAATAATAAAGTAAGCTAATTATAACCTATAATTACTACTTAACTCTTTCTATGTAAGCACCTGTAGCAGTGTCAACTCTTACTCTATCGCCTTGGTTTACAAATAAAGGAACTTTAATTTCTATTCCGGTTTCAACCGTTGCATTTTTCAAAGCATTGGTAGAAGTGTCTCCTTTAACCGCTGGTTCTGTATAAACGATTTCTAATTCTACATTATTAGGTGCTTTTGCAATAATAGGCTCTTCGCTTTCCATAGAAATTAAAACATTCATACCTTCTTTTAAAAATTTAGCCGAACTACCAAATAATTCTTTAGGAACATTAAATTGCTCAAAACTTACGTTATCCATCACTACAAAATAATCGCCATCTTCATATAAATATTGGTAATCTTTTGTTTCTACTCTACACAAATCAACATCTTCATCGGTACGCATACGAAGCTCAATAATTCTTCCTGTTTTTATGCTACGCATTTTACCTGTATAAAACGCTCCTCCCTTTCCTGGTGTGCGGTGTATTAATTCATCTATGGTAACTAAATCGCCATTAAAACGAATGATATTACCTGTTTTTAAATCTCCTGCTTTTGCCATGATATATTTTTTATCGGAAGGCAAAAATAGCTATTAAAGCTTAGTTTACAAATTCAATTATTTTTTGCTTAACATTAGATTCTTACTGTAAAAAAGAAGCTTTGCCATGTATTTAGCAAAAAATAATATATTTGGATTTAAATTATTCTTCGAACAGTTTTGGAAAATGACAATCAATTTAAAATTGAATCAAAAATTGCTTAACCACATAAATTTCATCGAATCTTTAATGCTTTTAAAAGCGATTTAATAGGTATGCTATTTAACTCTTTTCAATTTCTGTTCTTTTTTATAGTTGTAACAGGCCTTTATTTTGCATTACCTTATAAAAATAGATGGTTTTTGCTATTGGCTGCCAGTTGTTATTTTTATATGGCCTTTGTGCCAATTTATATTTTAATACTTGGATTTACCATTGTAATAGATTATTACGCTGGTATTTTTATAGAAAACGCAAGCAGCGCAAGAAGGAAACTATTTCTTACCATCAGCTTAATAGCCAATATTGGAGTTTTAGCTATTTTTAAGTACTACAACTTTTTAAACGATAATTTCTCTTTTTTAATGCTAGGTTTTGGTTTAGAAAATCCAATTCCTTACCTATCTATTTTATTACCTGTAGGCTTGTCTTTTCATACTTTTCAAGCCATGAGTTACACCATAGAGGTTTATCGTGGACATGAAAAAGCCGAACGTCATTTTGGGATTTACGCCCTTTATGTGATGTTTTACCCACAATTGGTAGCAGGCCCAATAGAACGACCTCAAAATTTATTATACCAGTTTAGGCAAAAATACGATTTTGATTATGCAAGAGTAACCTCTGGCTTACGCCTAATGCTTTGGGGCTTATTTAAAAAAGTAGTCATAGCCGATAGGCTTGCAATAGCAGTAGATTTAGTATACAACAACCCACAGGACCACAGTAATGCAAGTTTAATTCTAGCTACCTTCTACTTTGCCTTTCAAATATTTTGCGATTTTTCTGGTTATTCTGATATGGCTATAGGTGCTGCCCGAGTAATGGGCTTTAACCTCATGAATAACTTTAATGGACCATATTTAGCTAAATCTGTACAGGAGTTTTGGAGCAGATGGCACATCTCATTATCTACTTGGTTTAAAGATTATTTATACATTCCGCTTGGGGGTAACAGAGTAGGTATTCCACGCTGGTATCTCAATACATTTATTGTGTTTTTAGTAAGTGGTTTGTGGCATGGCGCCAGCTGGAACTTTGTGATTTGGGGCGCACTACATGGCTTTTACATCGTTTTTGCCAATTTAACCGCCAAACCAAGAGCAGCAATTAATAAAGCGTTACTAATAGATAAATTACCTATTCTTAAAACATTCACCACTTTTGTGTTAGTGGCATTTGCATGGATATTTTTTAGAGCAACAGATTTTAAAACGGCAAGCTATATCATCACTCATCTTTACGATGGCTTTAAAGAAATTACTACAAATATCCTCCAAGGAAAACCAGCTTTTGAGTATTTAGGAATTTCTAAAATGTTTGCCTTAGGTTTAATTATCTTTTTAGAAACTGTACACTACATTAAATCTAAACACAATATATCAGACTGGTTTACAAAACAACCTATTGTTATAAGATGGGGCGTATATTTTATTTTAGTGATGATGATTATGGCTTATGGTGTGTTTGAAGACAGACAATTTATTTACTTCCAGTTTTAATAGCTATGAAAAAATTTATTGTTAAATCGTTATTGTTTCTCTGTTTAATAGCTGCTGTTTTTTTTGTTGTTGCACTTAATTATCAAAGAACGATCAACAGAGAAACAGATTACATTGCAGCCATTATTGATAAACATCAACGTTTAAATTCTATACCAGAAAATAGGTTAATTTTAATTGGAGGTTCTAACTTACCGTTTGGTATAGACAGCAAAATGCTGAGCGATTCTTTGCAAACAAATACCATCAACATGGGCTTACATGCCGGTTTAGGTTTGAAATTTATGTTAAACGAGGTAAAACCCAGCATCAAAAAAAACGATGTGATTGTGCTTTGTTTAGAATATCCACTTTATTTAAACGATGCCAAAACTGATGTTGATTTAATTGATTACACCCAAGAAATTTACCCACCTGCTCAAGCATATCATCAGTTTAATGCATTAGAAAAACTACTGGTTTATTATAACAAGTTTGAAAAAACCTTCAATAAAAAAGAAGAAGTTACCAATGAAGTTTTCAATAGAAAACAATTTAACCCATATGGCGATAATATTGGACACCTGAACAAGCCAAACGAAAAAGTATTAAAAAATAAAGAACCTATAGGTAAAATAGAAATATCAGAAAGTTTAGCGTTAATTAAAGATTTTAATGCCTTAGTAAACCAAAAAGGAGCTAAATTATTGATTTCTTATCCAGCTTACGAGCGTACCGAGTTCATCAAAAATCAATCGAAATTGATTGAACTAGATCAAGAATTAAAAGAAAATCTCGGTCAAATAACGTTCTTAAATTCGCCAGAAACATTTGCTTTTGAATCCGATTACTTTTACGATACCGTTTACCATTTGAATGGAAAAGGTAGAGAAACGAGAACAAGGATTTTTTTAGAGGATCTGAGAGAGTATATTAATTGATGCTTTTAAACAAGTCTAAAGACTTTTACTCATTTGCAAGTATTTAAAAACTGATTAGCAACACTGAAAACGGAGAAACTTCAAATGAAACTCTTTTACAGTGCGAACAAGTTAGAAATATCTTACATATAAATATTCTAAATTTGACTTCTATGCAAATTTTGTATTTTTTTAAAAAATCCAAAACCTATGGTAAACTATAAGAAATATTTAGATTTAGAAATATTCACTGGTGAAATTTCATTTCATGAATATCCGTGGCATTTTCACGATTGTTTTACATTAATTGTTGTAGAAAAGGGTTTGATAAAGTATGAATTTAATGACAAGTTTGTTGACATTCAATCAGGAGAAGGATTTATAATAGAGCCTACAATGGTTCATAGAAATACAATTTCACAGCCAACTATTTATAAAGCCATATTTGTTCCTCTAGAATATTTTGAAAGTAGTAAAAAAAACAAAATTTTAACCCAGAAATTAAATGATTCAAATACTATTAATAGCATAATTGACTTACACAATAAAATAAATCTACGGTATAACAAATCTGAATTAGAAAAGCACATTAATAGTATGTACGAATCTATTAATCCTCCGAATATTAATTTCGAAAATGGCTCACCTTTTCGACACACTAATGCGCCAAATTTGAACTATGACTTATCAATAAAAGATTTTGCTGAAGATGCTCATTTAAGTAAATTTCATTTTCAAAGAAAATTTAAAAAAATGTATGGCTTAACTATCGGGCAGTTAAAACAGCAAGAAAAAACTATTTCGGCAAAAAAATTATTAGAAAATGGAAAGTTGTCAACAGATGTAGCTCATGAATTAGGTTTTTTTGACCAAAGTCATTTCATAAAATATTTCAAAAAAATGTGGGTCATAAATCCAAAGAAGTTAAAATAAGAGCATCTTTTTACTATTTTTTAATTTTAGTTGGAGGTAATTTTGTTCTAACAATAATGTCAAAGTGATTACAAATACATTTTAAACGTTAGGGAATAACTGAAATCAACGCTATAAATATCATATCTAAGTTTTCATTGTTTGAAAAACATTGGGCTCCTCATATTATCGGAGAACTAAATGGCCAGTATGTGAAACTTTGCAAAATGAAAAATGATTTTGTTTGGCATATTCACGAGAATGAGGATGAAATTTTTATGGTGTTCAAAGGAACTCTCTTGATGGACTTTAGAGTTGGCCGAAAAGGAGAAGTAAAGGAAGGAGAAATTCTAATCGTTCCAAAAGGTGTTGAATATCGACCGCATACTAATGGAGAAATTGTATTCAACCTCCATTCGAGCCTAAAGCAACTTTGCGCACTGGTAACGTTGTTAACAAAATGACTGTAGAGAATTTGGATTGGATTTAAACTGATTCCGATAACAAGCTGCCATCATGATTTTCCTCACGGCAGTGCTATCTTTGAATTATTTGCATTTTCTCGCAAACTTAAATTGAAAGAAATGATGAACTACAACGACAAAAAATTCAGACCGATTAGCAATACTGAAAACGGAGAAACTTCAAACGAAACTCTTTTTCATTACAAGCAAATCGGAAATATTCTTACTTCTGAATATTCTGGTGGAAACATTAAATTGGGTCATCTAATAGGTTTGGTTGACCATTTAGGAAATATAGAAATGCGATATCATCAAGTAAATGAGAAAAACGAATTAATGACAGGAATTTGTAATTCAAAGCCAGAAATTCTTAAAAATGGAAAAATTCGTCTTCACGAAAGTTGGGAATGGACTTCGGGTGATAAATCAAAAGGAACATCAATAATTGAAGAACAATAAACTAAAATACAATGGCACACGAACACAACTACAAGCTAACTGCCGTATGGACAGGTAACAAAGGTAACGGAACTAAAAATGTAAGAACCTATGACCGCAGCCACACAGTTGCTATTCAAGGAAAACCTGAATTATTTTTAACAACAGACAATCCTGCTGTTGGAGATAGTTCAAAATTGAACCCCGAAGATTTATTGGTTGCAGCTATTTCATCTTGCCATATGCTTTCGTATTTGTATGTATGTTCTCTGGAAGGAATTGTAATTACTACTTATACTGACAATGCCACAGGAATTATGATTGAACAGGCAAGTGGTGGCGGATGTTTCAAGGAAGTAACTTTGAATCCAATATTTGCTGTTGCAGACGATAGTATGGCAGAAAAAGCTATTGAGTTGCACCACAAAGCTCACGAAATATGCTATATAGCCAATTCTGTGAATTTTGAAGTAAAGTGTAATCCAACTTGCACAGTAGATTAACAATTATATGAAAATATGTATCGCACAGATAAAACCGATTAAGGGGAATATTACAGCCAATACTGAAGTACACATAAAGTTGATTGAACTTGCATTGACCTTAAATGCAGATGCAATTTTCTTTCCTGAACTTTCACTCACAGGGTATGAACCCGAACTTGCAAAAAAGTTGGCTACGGATCAAAATGATAATCGCTTAGACATTTTTCAAGAAACAAGTAACAAAAACAATATCATTATCGGGCTTGGATTGCCGACCGTAAAAGAATCGAAAATCCAAATCAGTATGATAATCTTTATACCAAATAAGCCAAGAGAAACTTATTCAAAACAACAACTCCATTCAGACGAATGTCCCTATTTTGAAAATGGTGATGGTCAAGTAATAATTAAATGTAATGGTAAAAATATCGCACCAGCCATTTGTTACGAAAGTTTACTACCCGAACATTTTGAAAAGGCTTTTAAATTGGGTGCTAACGTTTATTTAGCAAGCGTAGCAAAACCAGCAAATGGCGTTGAAAAAGCTTTAGAATATTATCCCAAAGTAGCAAAACAGTACGCAATTCCGGTATTAATGGCTAACTGCATAGGTTTTTGCGACAACTTTTTAAGTGTTGGTCAAAGTGCTGCTTGGACAAAAGAGGGTGAATTAGTTGGGCAACTTGACGACAAAAACGAAGGTGTTCTACTATTTGATACCAAAACTGAAAGTGTAATTATAAAAACTGCAAAATAACTACTAGATGTATTATGTAAGGTTTTAAATCACTTTTAAAAATGTAATTAAAATAATGAATATCGAAATATTAAAAAAGAATATAGAACTTGAAAACGACCGCGTTTTATTAGTTCCGTTTGAGAATTTGAGAAACAAAGAGCTTCAAGAAATTATTTTTGACGATACCATTTGGCAATTTATGGGTATGTATTTTAGAAACCAATCTGATTTTGAAAACTATTTTTCAAACACCCTGAAAGACAAGGAAAACGGAATTTGTTATCCTTTTTTGATTATAGACAAAAAAAATGGCAAAGTCGCAGGAAGTACTAGATATGGAAATGTCAATATAGCTAGTTGTAAATGTGAAATTGGCTGGACTTGGTACGGAAAAGAGTATCCCCCACTGTCCGTAGTCTTAAGCGGAGCGAGACTACGGATTAAAAAATAAAAAAGAGTTTTCAAACTCGTTAACCAATCACAACCATTATTCTAAAAAATCAATATCTATCAAACCTTTTTCATTACTGTAATAATCTATTCCAGATGATAATAAATAATCTTTCTCCTCTCTTACAATCCCTGCTCTAACTGGATTTTCATGTAGATAATCTAATTTAGAACGAAAAATTTTATCATTATCTAATTCAATAGGGTGATTATCTTGTTGCCAAAACTGAAATTCTGTATTACGATTATTCTTTTCTCCAGCCTTATTAAAAATCCACAACATCCAATTTCTTCTACTTTCTACCAGCGAATTATTTAATTCAGCTTTAATCTTTATAGAAGTAAACTTTTTAAAATCCCTCAAGACATCAGACAATTTATTGCTTTCGTTAACTGAGATAATTAAGTGTAAATGATTACTCATTATACACCAAGCATGTATTTTTAAACCTTTATTTTGTTGACAATATTTCAAACTATCAATAACTATATCTGCATATACTTTTCTTGTAAAAACATCAATCCATTGTACAACTGCAAACGTTATAAAATAAATAGCATGCTGATTGTGAATTTGATAACCTTTCTCTGACATCTTAAAACTAAGGTAGTTGTTTTGTTTATTTAAACCGAGTCAAAAGACTCTAATTTATTTACAAATCCGTAGAGACCGCTTTGCTAAACTCTACGGATAGTGAAGGATTATGTATTTGATAACCTTTATCTGACATCTTAAAACTAAGGTAGTTTTTTTTATTAATATATGTTAACCGAGTCTTAAGACTCTCCATTATTTACCAATCCTTAGAGACCGCTACGCTAAACTCTAAGGACAGTTAAGAGGATATCCATATAAAACAAAAAAAGCCTCATTTTTCAATGAAGCTTTTCTAAAATAAATTAAAATCTATTAGTGCTGATGACCACCTTCGCCATGAACATGACCATGGTCTAACTCTTCTTGAGTTGCTGGTCTAACTTCTTGAATAACACCGTTAAAATGCAATTCGTGACCCGCCATTGGGTGATTTAAATCTACTAAAACAGCATCTTCTACAATAGAAACTACTCTACCTTGAAACTGTCCGCCATTATTATCCTGTAAAGGTAAAACCGAACCAATTTCTGGTAAAGGCTGGTCACCAAACATATCTTTTGGAAGTGGTGCTACTGCTTTTTCATCATACTCGCCATAGCCATCCTCTGCAGATAAACTAAAAGCATAAGTATCACCTACAGCTAAACCCAATAAATACTCTTCAAATTTAGGTAACATCATACCTACACCATATAAAAATACCAAAGGACGATCTTCCTTTGCACTTTCTACGTGTTTCTTTTCACCTTCTTCTGTTACATACAAATCGTAAGTTAAACTTACTACGTGGTTGTTTTCAATTTTCATGTTGTTGTTTTTCCTGAGCCGCTTTTCCTCACGCCTCTATTCAAAAATTTGTTTAATTGCTTCACTTACATCGCTCACCGGCAGCATACAGGTTTTATCTTTACAAACAAAAATTTTATCCTCGCCAACAAACTTGTCTTGCAGCAAAGGTAAATTTCCTTGTTTACCTCCCAAAATAATTTGATTAGGAATATAGTTTTTAACCAATTCTTTACGTTGCAATGAGTAATTAGGACCTGTTATCACCACTTCTGCGCAGCCTTTAACCTCTTCTAATAATAAAGAAGCCCAGTTAGAATAGCCAGAACCATAGCTTTTCATTTGTGGATGTACCATTTTTAACAAATGCTGATAAATTTTTGTGTAGCGTTCATCATCAAAAAATTGCGAAAGACGCTTTAAATTAAATGCCATAACCGAGTTTGAAGCCGGAATTACGTTATCCATGGTTTCGTACTTACGGGCAATTAATGCTTCATCTAAATTAGAGGTATAAAAAAACATTCCTGATTCATCATCCCTAAAATGATCTAAGGTATAATCGGTTAAGGCTTTCGCCTGATGTAAAAAAGCTTCGTCAAAGGTACATTGATATAAATAGATGATAGCCTCGATAAACAACGCATAATCATCTAAAAAACCATTGATACTCGCTTTTCCATTCTTATAATTACGATACAAACCATCTTCATTTCTTACCATGTTTTTATTCAAGAACTCATAATTTTTTAAGGCTACTTGCAAATATTTCTCATCAGCGAAAGCCTGATAAGCTTTACATAAACCTTTAATCATTAAAGCATTCCACGATGTTAAAATTTTATCATCCAAACCTGGTCTAATTCTTTGGGCTCTAACGGCTAATAATTTGGCTTTCGCCGATGCTATTTTTACTACAAAATCTTCAATTGATAAATTGAACACTGCTGCTACAGCATCCTTTTCTTTTCTAATCCATAAATTATTGATGTGCTCTTCTTCCCAGTTTCCTTCCTCGGTTACTTCATAAAAAGCGTTAAACAACTCGGCATCCTCACTTAAAATAGCATCAATTTCTTGCTTTTCCCAAGTATAAAACTTCCCTTCTACCCCTTCACTATCGGCATCTAAAGCCGAGTAAAAGCCTCCTTCTGCCGATGTCATTTCTCTGGTTAGCCAAGCAAAAGTTTCTTCAACAATTTCTTGGTATCGCTCTTTTTTACACCATTTAAATGCATCGGCGTAAAGCCCTAAAAGCTGCCCATTATCGTACATCATTTTTTCAAAATGCGGAATATGCCATTTACCATCTACCGAGTAGCGAGCAAAACCACCGCCTAAATGATCGTAAATTCCGCCGGCAGCCATTTTATCTAGAGTTAAACGCACAATAACGTGTGCAGCTTCATCTTTTAGTAATACAGCGGTTTTCATTAAAAAATCCCAATTGTTAGGCATCGGGAATTTAGGAGCTCGATTATGTCCACCCTCGCTAAAATCAAAAAGCATTTTCCAAGGCTCTAAAATATCTGTTAAGTCTTGTAGGCTATAGGTTTTATCTTCCTTAATAAAATTCAGTTTTTCCGATTGCTGAATGCCTACTGTTAATTTTTTAGCGTATTCCTCGGCTTCGGCAGGTTTAGTATCGTAAAAGTGAGCCAAATTGGTGAGTAAATTCATCCAATCCTTTTTAGGAAAATAAGTTCCACCATAAATAGGTCTTTGGTCGGGCAGGCAAAAACAATTGAGCGGCCAGCCCCCTCTACCTGTCATTAATTGTACCGCATTCATATAAATTTGGTCAATATCAGGTCTTTCTTCACGGTCAATCTTAATACAAACAAAAAACTGATTCATCAGCTTTGCTACCTCTTCACTTTCAAAACTTTCATGCTCCATTACATGGCACCAATGGCAAGCAGAATAGCCTATACTTACCAAAATCAATTTATTTTCTACTTTGGCTTTATCTAAGGCTTCTTTACCCCAAGGGTACCAGTCTACAGGATTATTAGCATGTTGCAACAGATATGGTGATGACGAATGTTGTAATTGATTGGGCATAACGAGATTGAAAAATGAGTTTGATTAGAATTGCGAAGGTACTTTTTTAACCTTTAGCTGTCAATTTTGTTTCAAATGGATGTTTTAATATTTAGCTGTTTTCTTTTCTGTAAATTTACGGTTTCGACATCAAAACAATATAACATGCTAATCAATCGTATCGAAATTTATCGTTTCTCTATCCCAATGGAATCATTTACCATTGCAACAGGGACAATGGACTATGCCCAAAATATATTGGTTAAAATCTTTACCGATAGTGGCATTTATGGCTTAGGCGAAGGTTCTGCTTTCCCAATGATTGTAGGCGAAACACAAGATAGCATGCTACAAATTGCCCAAGATTTTGCTAAAATTTGGAAGGGTAAAAATCCTTTAGAGATTCATGAACGTATAAATGAACTCAATTTATTTGTTCCATTTAACACTACTTGTAAAAGTGCTTTTGATATGGCTTTGTATGATATTGCAGCTAAAAACGCCAATTTACCATTGTATCAATTTTTGGGTGGCGAAAAAAGAAGCGTGATTACCGACATGACCATTGGAATAGATACTCCAGAAAATATGGCCAAAACCGCTTTAAAGCATGTGAAAAATGGGTGTACTATTATAAAAATAAAATTAGGAAAGAAAATTTCTGAAGATGTTGAAAGAGTTAAACAAATTAGAAAAGCGGTTGGAAATGATATTGTTTTGAGACTAGATGCTAACCAAGGCTGGAGTTTTGAAGATGCAATTGAAATTTTAAATAAGCTTGCTGAATATCATATTGAATTTTGTGAACAACCCATGCGCACTTGGTACGATGATCAGTTACCTGAATTAATTAGGCTTTCGCCGATAAAAATTACTGCTGATGAAAGCTGCTTTAATCACCACGATGCAAGAAAATTAATCGACACAAATTCTTGCGATTACATCAACATCAAATTCGCCAAATCTGGTGGAATACACGAGGCTATAAAAATTTATGAAACTGCAACCATGCACAATATTCCCTGTATGATTGGGAGCATGTTAGAAACCCGATTAGCTTTAACCGCTAACCTTCATTTTGCATTAGCATGTCCTAAAATTAAGTTTTTTGATTTAGATACTTGCCTCTTAGGCCATTTGGTAAACCCTGTTATTGGAGGAATAACTTACAAAGGTTTTGAACTTTTTATAAACGATGAAATAGGAATTGGAGCAGATGTCGACCCTTCATTTTTAAGCAATTGCCAAAAATTTATATTCTAAAACAATTTTACCTTGTTTCTTCTTAAAAATTAAACCATGCTTTTGTAAGATAATTATTTAATTACCGACAAAACTTAACTTGACAAAGTATCGTATATTGTTATAAATGGAAATCATGAGAATTAACTTCAAAAATATAATTACAGCAGCAATTATTTCGGTTTTTAGTGTGAGTTGTAGCAACGGAGAATCTAAAAAAACTCTAAATAAGGAAGCGGCAACTATTGTAGAAAAGGAACAATTAGTTAAAAGCTTAAATTCGGAGGTTTTAGAAATTATTAAAATAGATCATAGTGCTTTTAATAATTTATTAGTTAAGTATGTAAGTAACAAAGGCATGGTAAATTATGCAGGTTTAGCTAAAGAAAAGACAGCCTTACAAAATTACATAGCTACTTTAGGTAAAATTGATGCTAGTAAATTATCAAAAAATGAAGCAACAGCTTATTGGATTAATGCTTACAATGCAGCAACGTTAGATCAAATCATAAGAAACCTACCCACTACTTCCATTCTAAAAATTGCAGGGGGTAAAGTATTTGATAATGCCTTACCCTACAAATTTAATGGTGAATCTTTATCGTTAAATGATATAGAAAAAAAGAAATTATTAGGTGGCAATTTATTTGATGTCAGGGTGCATTTTGCAGTTAATTGTGCTGCAGTTTCTTGTCCTACCCTACTAAATAAGGTTTATACAGAAGAAAATGTACAATCATTATTAACTTCAAATACTAAAGCAGCATTATCAAATCCAGCTTTTAATAAAGTAAATGCTTCAAGTGCTTCATTATCAAAACTTTTTGATTGGTATAAAGCAGATTTTGTGAAAGCTGAAGGTTCTATTATTAACTTTATCAATAAATACTCATCAACTAAAATTAGTTCAAATACTAAAATTGATTATCTTGAGTACAATTGGGATTTAAACGGTAAATAATTATAAATCTTTGTAAGCAATTAAAAGTTAAAACTACTAAGCTCCAAAACCTTAAACTGGTAAATGAAAATTGTAATTATTGGCAACGGAATTTCGGGAATAACCACTGCTAGGTACATTAGAAAACAAAGCGATCACGAAATTTTAGTTATTTCTGCAGAATCTGAACACTTTTTTTCACGCACTGCACTCATGTATATTTATATGGGACACATGAAATTCGAGCATACTAAGCCATACGAAGATTGGTTTTGGAAAAAAAATAGAATAGACTTAAAAAATGCTTTCATAAAAACCATCAATTTTGAAACCAAAACACTTTTAACACAAACGGGCGAAGAAATTAGTTACGAAAAATTGGTTATTGCCACCGGTTCTAAACCCAATAAATTTGGCTGGCCTGGTCAAGATTTAAAAGGAGTGCAAGGCTTGTATAGCAAGCAAGATGTAGAATTAATGGAAGAAAATACCAAAAACTTAACCGATGCTGTAATTGTAGGTGGTGGATTAATTGGTATAGAAATGGCCGAAATGTTGAACAGCAGAGGTATAAAAGTCAATTTCTTAATCAGAGAAAAAGAATATTGGAGTAGTATTTTACCCTTAGAAGAGGCTAAACTAATTGGCAAACACATTATAGAACATCATATCAATTTACTACCAGAAACCGAGTTAAAAGAAATATTATCTGATGAAAATGGCCGTGTAAAAGGGATTGTCACCAAAGATAATAAAGAAATTAAATGTCAGTTTGTAGGGTTAACTACTGGCGTTTCACCAAATATAGAATTTTTAAAAAACACCCCTTTAGAAACAGATAGAGGTGTTTTAGTGAACGAATTTTTAGAAACTAATATTAGTGATGTTTATGCCCTTGGTGATTGTGCACAGTTTAAAAATCCTAAAGAAAATCATCCTCAGGTAGAACAATTGTGGTACACCGGTAAAATGCAAGGTAAAACATTGGCAAAAACCATTTGTGGTACAAAAACTAAATACGATAGAGGAATTTGGTTTAACTCGGCAAAGTTTTTAGATATAGAATACCAAACTTATGGTTTCATGTTTAATAAACCTGCTGACAACGAAGAAACCTTTTATTGGGAGCACCCTAACGGAAAAATCAGTTTTAGAGCTAATTTTTCTAAACTAGACGGTAGCTTAATCGGTTTCAACTTTTTTGGCATAAGGTTTAGACAGGTAATTGCCGATGATTGGATAAGAACAAAACAATCTATTTCTAAATGTATTACCCAATTAGACAAAGGTTTTTTCGATCCCGAGTTTTATAAAAACCATCATTTAGAAATTGTAAAAAGCTTTAACCAAGCGTTTCCACAATATTCGGTTCAAAACCCCAAAAAGAAGTTTTTAATATTTTAAACCTGAAACATAGAAGTACCCTCATGCAAATTATAAGAAAATTAGGTTTAATTATATTTTTAGGATGCTTATCCTTATTTATGGTTCTTCCATTTTTAGGGCAATATAAACTCACCAACAGTGCTTTAAACCAAACTATTACAGATCAAAACCATCAACAACTGCTAAAACCAGCTTTACAAAACATGATGGATAAAGTGTATAAAAGTAATAGTGTCTTTATAGCCGATTACAAAACGGCAATAAATGGTGTTAACGAAGAGTTTAAGAAAAAAGAACAGTGGGATAAAGTAATTTATACCGATTATTCCTTAACAATTGTAAAAAACAGTAGCCTTGGATTTATAAAAGATAATACCTCTATGTTATTTTTTATATGCTTTATAATGGCTGCCATAGGCGGATTAATGTATATCGTTCCTGCACTTTTCATTAAACCAATAGCTGGAATTAAAAATGATCATATTTTCCACAAGGCCATAACCAGTCAAGGGATTATAGCATTTATTTTTGCCGCCGGATTGGTTGTATTTTACATCTATTTATACAAAGCACCAGCCTACATCACCAATTGGATCTTATTAGTAGATAGTTTAAGCTACGCCATAAGCGGTTCCGAAGCTTCTCAATGGTTTTTATATGGCTTCTTATATTGTTTAGTGATGACAGTAATGGCCGTAAGAATGTATATCAAATACAGAAATAATACTTACCAAATTGTTAGAACAACATCGGTATTGTTTTTTCAAATAGCCTTTGCCTTTTTAATTCCAAACATCATGAGCAAGCTAATGTTGCCATCTATGGATTTTAAAAACATGTGGCCGCTAGATTATTCATTCTTTTTTGATTATAGAATAGATAGTTTGTTAGCAGGTGGCCTGCTTGGCTATTGGATGCTGGGCTGGGGAATATTTCTATTTGTAGTAGGCGTACCTGTTATGGTTTACTTTTTTGGTAAAAGATGGTATTGTAGCTGGGTTTGTGGTTGCGGTGGACTTGCCGAAACTTTGGGAGATCCTTTTCGTCAGTTATCAGACAAATCTTTAAAAGCTTGGAAATACGAACGTATAATTGTGCACAGCGTACTCGTATTTGCAGTATTAATGACCGCAAGTGTATTATATACCTACTTTACTGGCGCAACTAAAATCATTGGAATAGATACATATACCATTAGAGAAAGCTATGCATTTTCTATTGGCTTTATATTTGCTGGGGCAATAGGTACTGGATTTTATCCTATCATGGGAAACCGCGTTTGGTGCCGCTTTGGTTGTCCGCTAGCTGCATATTTAGGTATAGTACAACGTTTTAAATCTAGATTTAGAATTACAACAAACGGAGCACAATGTATCTCATGCGGTAATTGTTCAACTTATTGCGAAATGGGTATCGATGTTAGAGCATACGCTCAAAAAGGAGAAAACATCATCAGATCTTCTTGTGTAGGATGTGGTATTTGTGCAGCAGTTTGCCCAAGGGGAGTTTTAAAATTAGAGAATTTAGCTGAAGAAGGCCGTTTTGAAGCTTACTTAAGACCTGAAGAGCAAAATTATTAATGATTGATACCCTAAAAAGCAGAAAAATTTATGTAATTATTCCTGCGTATAACGAACAAGATGCTATTGCTAAAGTAATAAACGATATTTCTAAAACCTTAGTAACAGAAATTATCGTAGGTAATAATAACTCTAAAGACCAAACAGCATTAGTGGCAAAAAATGCGGGCGCAACTGTAGTAGATGCGCCGCAAGCTGGTTATGGAAATGCTTGTTTAGCAGGAATTAATTATTTAAGAAATAAAGCACAAAAGCAAGATATTATTGTTTTTATTGATGGTGATTATTCTGATTATCCTGAGGAAATACCAGCTTTAATTGCTCCAATAATTAATTCGAAGGCGGATTTGGTCATTGGCTCCAGAGCCCTAGGTAATAAAGAAAAAGGATCCATGACCATGCCGCAAGAGTTTGGAAATTGGCTTGCAACTAGGTTAATTAGGCTTTTTTACAAAGTGAAATTTACCGATTTAGGCCCTTTTAGAGCTTTAAATTGGGAGAATTTGATGCTGATTAATATGCAAGATAAAACTTACGGCTGGACTGTAGAAATGCAAATTAAGGCAGCAAAACTAAATTTACGATGTACAGAAATACCGGTAAAATATCGTAAAAGAATAGGTATTAGTAAAGTATCTGGTACAGTAAAAGGAGTAATTTTGGCCGGATATAAAATTATCTGGATGATATTTAAAAACTTATAATTTTGCAATCTTAACATGATTTGGCAATACATCATATTAGCAATATACACACTTAGCCTAGGCATAATATTTATATTTAGCCTTGGTCAAGCCTATTTAATTTATTCTTACTTAAAATCTAAACGCAAAGAAGACGTAATTCCTATTTTGCCTTTAGAAATTCCAAAAGTTACCGTACAGCTCCCACTTTATAACGAATTGTACGTAGTAGAACGTTTGATAGATGCCGTTTGCAAGTTAAATTACCCAAAAAATTGTTTAGAGATACAGGTATTAGACGACTCTACCGATAATTCCCTACAAATTACCCAACAAATTGTGGCACAAAAAAATGCATTAGGTTTTAATATTGTACACATTACCAGAGCTAAAAATATAGGTTTTAAAGCTGGAGCATTGCAACATGGTTTAAACTTAGCAAAAGGAGAATTTATAGCCATTTTTGATGCTGATTTTTTACCAGAAACCAATTTCTTACAACAATTAATACCATACTTTAACCAACCAAAAATTGGTATGGTACAAAGCCGCTGGGGACATATTAACGAAGGTTACTCTCTTTTAACTAAAGTACAAGGTTTTGGATTAGATGGCCATTTTACCATAGAACAAACCGGTAGAAACCATGCTAACCTTTTTATGAACTTTAATGGTACAGCAGGCATTTGGCGCAAAACCTGCATACAAGAAGCGGGCGGATGGCAACATGATACCCTAACCGAAGATTTAGATTTAAGCTATAGAGCACAACTAAAAGGCTGGGATTTTCAATACGTAGAAAACGTAGTTACCCCTGCCGAACTTCCTGTAGAATCTAACGCCTTACGCTCACAACAACACCGCTGGACTAAAGGAGCCATAGAAACTTCTAAAAAAATGGTTAAAGAAATTTGGAGAACTGATGTAAGCATACGTAAGAAAATATTTGGCACCTTACATTTAATGAACTCCTATGTTTTCATTTTCGTACTATTAACTAGCATTCTTAGCTTACCAGTTTTGTACATTAAAAGTCAAGGGTTAATACCATCTATCTACTTTCAACTACTTTCTGTTTTTTTATTAGGCTTTATTATTGTAAGTATATTCTATCTTGTGGCAAGTAGGTCTAAAAAAGAAAAATTAGGCTTATTTACCAAGTTATTTCCTATGTTTCTATCAGTGTCTATGGCATTAAGTTTTCATAACTCTATTGCCGTATTGGAAGGATTATTTGGCTTTAAATCAGATTTTATACGCACACCAAAATTTAACATCATAAAAAGCAAAGAAAATTTTAAAGAGAACATTTATGTTAAACGTAGTTTATCAAAATCTTTCTACATAGAATTGTTTCTTAGTTTATATTTCTTTTTAGGTCTTTATTTAGCTTTTGTTTTACAAGATTTTGCTTTATTTCCATTTCACTTAATGCTCTTTATAGGTTTTAGCACACTAAATTTCTACTCTGTAAAACACGCAATTGTTCCAGAAACTTAGTTTATATAAATATTAATTTAAGTTTTCTAGTATTTCGTTATTTAACAACAAGCATCTTCATCACTTTTTCTTGGCCTTCAAAAGTCGTTCGGTAATAATATAATCCTGTTTTTAAATTTTGGCTATTGATCTCTATTTGATGATTTCCTTGTTTCAATTTACCTACAAAAACTTGAATTTGTTGCTTTCCTAAAATATCATAAACAGCAATATTTAATTGACCTATTTCAGGTAAATAAACATTTAGCTTGCTGCTGCCATTTGCTGGGTTTGGATAATTCTGCGACACGCTAAAAGCACTAAGTTTTGTATCATTCCCAATAGTTGTAAGCACTTGATTATATTTTATTTGTGCAGCTAAAGCTGTCTGATTTAAATTGGGAAGATCATGACCTGCTAAAAATGCAAAAGCAATTTTCTTCGTTTGATTTGGAGCTAAATCAAAAGGTCCATATCCTATGGTGTAAGAAACATCTAATCCGTTAGGTAAACCTAAAGTAGTAGACTGAACCCCGCTAGAAAGTGCTTGAAACTTCTCTGAAATGGTAAAATTATTGTCGGCTAAAAAATCGTTAGCAACCTCGTAAGAATGAGGATAAAAATTTGCTTTTACGTTATTAGAAATAAGCTTTATACCAGCATAAGGCAAAATAGAATTTGGTTGATAGGTGTAAGCCATTTGCGTATTATTTTGATACGCTACAATATTTTTAGAAGAATTATCAATATCCCAATCGGCATAAAAACCACCATATAGATTGCTTAAATTGGCATTTGTAGTATTTATTAATTCATATTCGGCAATAATATATTGGTCATCGGGCGAGTCTTTATATGCAAAAACCTTGTTTTTAACCTTTATACCTAATGGATTAACGCTTAAGCTATCTTTAAAAATAGCCTCACCTAAGTAAGCGTAATTGGCATTTTCTATTTTTTTAACGCTTTGTATTTTACCAAAATGTTGATCGTAACCACCATTATTGCTTCTGGCATTATTAGAAACTCGATTACCAGCATTTCCTAGCATAAAAGATCCTTCGTAAAGAAGATTTTCGTCTTTATATATAAAACCTAATCCTTTGCTAGCATCATTACCACTATAACCTACCCTACCAATACTAGTGATGGTGCTATAAACCTTATTCACTGTTATATTCTGATAATCTTGATTTAAAGTTGTAGAAAAATACTCGAAATCTTGATAATTGAGGGTTGTATTACTATAATTTAATTTAAAATCTACCTTAAAATTCTCGGGTGTATTCGCTAAAACAACAACTTTAAAAGGACCAATAATTTTATTTTCATTCGTGTTAATGGTATTGATATTTAAAGTGCTATTCAATATTCTAACTTGTGTGAAGGTAGAGCTTAAGGTTACTGCTATATTGTTTGCACTTTGTAGGATATTTTTTAAATCGAAAAAATAAGAAAGTGTATCGCCAATAGAATAGGAATCAAATGTTTGACTCAAAATATTTATTTTCTGATTTTTAATAGCTGGCAAATTATTGTTATAGCTTAAGGCTCTAAAAGCATTTAATCGGCCTTTACCCAGTTGATCTTTATAGGCATTGTTTGCCCCGTTTGCATAAATATCATCTGAAGTTAACTTTAAAATCTCGGCTACTTGTACGGCTGTTAAATTTGGGAATTTAGCCATAACCAATGCCACAGCACTAGAAACAATAGGCGATGCCATAGAAGTACCGCCTTTGATACCATACTTGTCACCATTATTGGTACTCAGAATACTTGCACCCGGCGATGCAATACCCACATGGTAGCCATAACTAGAGCTGTTAGATTTAAAATCGGTACTGTTTACATTAGCTACTGCCAAAACACCTTGGTACGCCGATGGAAAGATTGGTTCTAAAGAATTACTATTCCCGGCAGCTGCAACCACCAAACAATTTTTACTTAATGCGTAGTTAATAACATCTTGTCCAAAGGCGCCACCACCAGGACCACCCCAAGAACAATTAATGATTTTTGCTCCGTGGTCTACAGCGTAAATAATACCATCATAACCTCTATAAATGGCATTTGCATTATCGTCAGCACCTACTTTAACAATCATAAGTTTAGCATTTTGAGCTAAACTTGCTATACCCTTACTATTATTTGTAACTGCCGAAGCCAAGCCACTAACATGTACACCATGCTCACTGCTATCGGCAGTTACATCCGGATTGTTATCTTCTTTTAGATTACTTGCAGAAAGGCCTACAAAATCCCATCCTTTATAATTATCTACATATCCATCGTTATCATCATCAATACCATTTATGGGGTCATTTAAGTTTAAATAAATATTATCAGCCAAATCTTCGTGTTCTAAATCAGAGCCCGAATCTACAATGGCTATAATTATTCCATTGGCGTTTGGCTGTACACCCCAAGCTTGCGAGGCTTTAATGTTACTAAGGTAATATTGACTATTACTCACATATGAAGGATCATTTGGATCTACAAGAGTGTAATAAATATATTTTGGCTCGGCATATTCCACATTTCTATTTTTCAATAGTATAGTAATGGCTTCCTCTAACAAAATATTATTTTGATATTTTATTTCAAATACCCTATTTAATCCAATTTGATCTATACTTTGTTGAGTGGCCAAATCTTGTCTATTTGCTACCCCAGATTTGATAATTGGGTTAATAGCGCTTATAGATAAGCCTAAATCATTTATTGTAGCCGAAAGGCTATTAGTGGTTTTATCGCTAAAAGGAACATCTTTAAACTTTACAATGATGGTATTCTTAACAAAATGCTGTGAGTTAACATTCTTTGGCAATTTAAATGTTTGATTTTTTTGCAATTGCGCAAAAACAGCATGTACTAAAAACATAATTGTAAGCAGTAAAAAACCAAATCTTATTTTCATCAATAAAGCTTAATGTAATATATGAATATACGAATAAAAAATATGCTTGGGTTATTTTACAGATTTATGGAATTAATAAAAAATAGAAGTTTAAACACTTAAAAATTATTAATTAAAAAAAACACATTCACTAAAATTATCAATTTATTAACATTTACTTAACTTCATTAAGAATATGATTAGTGATTAGTCATATTGCTAAATAAATGTTATACTAATGACATTTTCATGACAAATTATATTTGGCATAGTGTTACCTTTACACCAAGTAATTCGGGGTGGTTCCCAGTTACTTTTTAAAATCCTATCATTTAATTTAGGTTTATAATTGGTTAGTTTAAGCTCCATCCTCCCCGTTTGGAGCTTAACTGTTTTATAAGCTTTTTGTAACTAAGATTTAGCTCAAAATTAATTTCATTATTCTATATTGTGTATCTAATTTTAATCCTCAAATTTATTGATGCGTTTATTTCTTTGTTACTATTTAAGTAAAAGAAGCAGTCCTTTAATTATTAGCTAATTATAATGAAGATTTTTATCAAAAACATGGTTTGTAGCAGGTGTATTTTAATGGTTAAATCTGTTTTTGAAAATATAGGCATCAAGCCTATATCTATTGTACTAGGTGAAGTAGATATAGAAGAAAACTTAAACAAAAAACAGCATGAAGATCTTAACCATCAATTAAAAAATTTAGGTTTTGAAATTATAGATGATAAAAAAAGCAGGTTAATAGAAAAAATCAAGAATAGCATCATCACCATTATTCATCACCAGCCAGAAAAAATTCAAATCAATTTATCTAAAAACCTTTCAGAACAATTGACAATGGATTATTCGGCTATCAGTCAGCTATTTTCTCAAATTGAAGGTACTACCATAGAGCAATATTACATTTCACAAAAAATAGAAAGGGTAAAAGAACTCATTGTTTATGATGAATTATCGCTCAAAGAAATAGCATTTCAGCTTGGTTATAGCAGTATTGCTTATTTATCAAACCAGTTTAAAAAAGTAACTGGCCTTACCCCCACTCATTTTAAAGCATTAAAAGAAAGTAAAAGACGCAACATTGAGGATATTTAAATTTTACAATTATCATCCATAATTATACAACTTGATTAATACCGCATAGGTTAACTTTGTTGTATTAATTTAAAATCATGAAACAAACTATTCAAATATCAGGCATGACTTGCCAAGGCTGTAAAGCAAAAGTTAATTTTTTACTATCAAAAATTGATGGTGTAAATAATATTGATATTGATTTAGAAACCGGTGAAGCTAGTTTAGAAATCGATAAGAAAATTAATAATCAGGAAATCAAGAATGCGCTTATAGAGTATCCAAAATATCAGCTAATAGAAAAAGAAGTTATTAAAGCAACTCCTTTTATCAATGAACTTGAGGAGCAAAAATCGTGGGTACAAACCTATAAACCTATTCTTATTATTTTTGGTTATGTAAGTATAATATCAATTATAGCAGGTTTACAAAGCCCAAACTTTGACATAATGATAGCCATGAGAATTTTTATGGCTGGCTTCTTCATCACATTCTCTTTCTTTAAAATGTTAGACCTAACCGGCTTTGCACAAAGTTATGCCATGTATGATATTGTTGCTCAAAAATTTAAAGCTTGGGGATATATTTATGCTTTTATAGAATTGGGTCTAGGTGTTGCATTTATAACTAACTTTTATCCATACTTCACCAATATATTTACTGCAATTATCATGTCTATAAGCATCATTGGAGTTTTAACAAGTGTATTGAATAAGAGAAAAATTCAATGTGCATGTTTAGGAGCGGTTTTTAACCTACCAATGAGTACTGTAACCATTATAGAAGACGCTTTGATGATTGTTATGAGTATAGCTATGCTTTGGATGATGTAATAATAATGAGGTTATAAAATTGGCGAAATTTGGTTTTCGCATTAAACAATTTATTATTTACATTAGTTTATAAATAACATACCTGATGCTAAAACTACTTACAGCCGCACAAACTAAAGAGGTTGATAATTTTACCATTATTAACGAGCCAATTCGTTCATCAGAATTAATGGAAAGAGCTGCGAAAGCGCTTTCTAAGGTTTTAATGGAAAAATTTCCTAACAGAAAAAATAAGATATTAATATTTTGTGGTAAAGGGAATAATGGTGGCGATGGCTTAGCCATAGCTAGACTATTAATAGACGAAGGTTATCATGAAATTAAAACCTATATAGCAGATTTCGCAACAAATTCTTCAGAAGATTTCGAATATAACTTGGAGCGTTTACAATTAAAAGATGGCCTAATTTATTACATCAAAAATATCGAAGATATAGACTATGAGGATACTGACTTGGTTATTGACGCACTTTTAGGCTCTGGCTTAAACAAACCACTTAGTGGCGATTGGGAAAAACTAATTAGAAAAATAAACAATCTATCGGGGTATAAAATTTCTGTGGATATTCCCACTGGGATGCCCTGCGAAGGCGAGTTATTCAATAACGTTATCATTAAATCAGATTATACCATTACGTTTCAACGACCAAAACTTAACTTTTTACTTCCAATTTCTAGTCCGTATATTAAAGAATGGAAGGTAGTAAATATTGGTTTAAACGAAAACTATATCCAAAGTGCTACTTCTCCATATTATTGGTTTTGGAAAGGTGATGTTCAAAACTACATTAAACCTAGACAACCATTTGAGCATAAGGGTCTTTTAGGCCATGCCTTAATTATAGCTGGCGCTGACGAAACCATGGGAGCCGCTCTTTTATGTACAGAGGCTTGTCATAAAAGTGGAGCTGGCTTAACAACCGCACTAATTCCTCATGATGGATTAAGAGCTTTGAATGCTCGTATTCCTGAAGCTATGTACGCAAACCGAGATCAATTAAATTCAATAGATTGGTCTAAATTTAAAGCTTTAGCTATTGGACCTGGTTTAGGAACCGATGAAGAAGCTTTAAATATTTTAAAAACTACGCTCACTCACTTTAAAAACCCTATTGTAATTGATGCCGATGCTATTAATCTAATTGCAAAAAATCCCGAATTATTAGATAATATCTCTCCAAATTCTGTTTTCACTCCTCACATGAAAGAATTTGATAGGTTATTTGGTACTCATGAAAGCTGGTGGGAGCGCATATCTACCGCCATACAAAAAGCAGTTAAACATCAAGTTTACATTGTATTAAAGAATAGATATACCATGATTTTTACCCCACAAGGGATATGTTATTTTAATTCCTCGGGCTCACCAGCTATGGCAAGTGGCGGCATGGGAGATGTTTTAACCGGAATGATTACGAGTATGATTGTACAAGGATATACTGTAGAAAAAGCAGTTCAATTGGCTGTATTTAGTCATGGCTACTCAGGCGAACAACTTGCTCAGAAAATGTACATAGTTTCTGCAACTAGTCTTATTAAAAATATACCTTACATTTTAAGAGAGTTACTTCCTAAATAATTAATTCATTTATGCTTGATTTTAATCTAACAAACGAATCAGAATTTACATTAGAAAATACTTATAACGATTGCTGGGAAAGAATATATGCAGGTTCTAAATCAGCCAAACATTCTTTTCACTTGGTTACTTTAAGCACAATTGATGTAAATGAGCCCGCAATTAGAACAGTTGTTTTAAGAGAAGTAAATCCCATTGAAAAAACTTTAAACATTCATACAGATTATCGTTCACCAAAGGTGAAACAAATACAAGATAACCCGATGGTAGCAATCCTACTGTATGATTTTGAATCTAGAATACAAATTAGATTAAAGGCAAAGGCAACTGTACATTATAAAGATGATGTTTGCAAAAACGCATGGAATAAATCTAGGTTAGAAAGCAAAAGATGTTATTTAGCAATGTCCTCGCCATCTTCTCGCATTGATTTCCCTGATGATGGTTTACCCAAAAATTTAAGTGTTAAAGATTTAACTGAAGATAATGTACAACCAGGATTTGAAAATTTTGTGGTTATTAAATCAATAGTAACCGAGTTAGACTGGTTATATTTAAACCATAAAGGGCACCGAAGAGCCCTTTATAAAATTTCAAATACTGATTTGGAAATGAATTGGATACTTCCTTAAATAGCACCCATTACCATCATTTGATCTAGCGTAGGGTTTTTACTTCCGCCTTTAGGCTCTAGAGTAACTGCAAAAGCTTGTGCTTTAGCAATAGATTTCATGTCTTTAAAACCTACACCGTTACCTTCGGCATCAAATACGCCTAAATCTACTGGTACACCATCTACTAATGCCCAAAGCTGATATTGGTGTTCTGCATCTGTTGCCGGCATTTTCATCGACTTTAAATCTAAACTTACTTTTTGATCTTTAGCGTTAAAGGCAATAATCATTTTAGAGTCTGGTGAATTTGGCGTACCAGCCAAATTCACAAATTTATTATCCGGATTAGTATAAACACCAATAGCTTGATTTCCAATTTCTACCTGTTTATCTAAATAATTAACCTGATTAGCAAAATTTTGGTTAGAACTTTGCAATTGGGCTACTTGCTCTTTATAATTATTTAAATTGTTTGATAAGTTAACTATAGCTATCACACTAACCAATAATAAGGCTAAACATGCAGCTAAGCTGTATTTATAAAAGTTTAAATTTTTATTAGACATAGAAACAACTTTCACTCCACTTACATGATTTGCAGTTTCAGTTTCCTCACTTGCAAAAGTGATTGCATTTAAAAATTTAGCTTTTTGACTTTCATTTGGGTTTGCTGCTAATTTTAAAGCAACTCCTTCCATGGCTAACTCAATTTCTTTTAATTCTGTTGTTATTTCTGGATAAAGACTGGCCATCTTTTCCACCTGAAGTCTTTCTTCTACAGAAAGATCTCCTATAACGTAGAGTTCTAAAACTCCTGACTCTATATATTCTTTGATATTTTCCACCTTATTTAAAATATTTTCGTAATTCAATAATACCCATACGCAACCTAGTTTTAACAGTTCCTAACGGAATAGCTAATTCTTCAGATACTTCTACATGGGTATACCCCTGAAAATAAATCTTTTCAACAACCACTTGCTGATCTGGCTTTAGCTTCTTTAATAAGTCCTTTACACCCAAATGCTCGGGCCTATACTCTGTATTTCTTTGTATGTCTATGGTATGTACGTGGTTTTCTAAATCTTGGTTTTTAGAATGGTTTCTAAAGTCTTTAGACCTTACTTTATCAATAGACAAGTTGCGTACAACGTTACACATCCAAGTAAATAAACGTCCTTTAGATGCATCATACTGCTGTATCGAGTGCCAAATTTTAACCAATCCTTCTTGCAAAACATCTTCTGCAATTTCGTCATCGGTAATTACTCGTTTAATAATCCCCAGTAAACTTCCAGAATACATGCTGTAGAGTGCCTCTGCACCTATCCTACTTTGAGATTTTAGAGCAGCAACTAATTCATGCTCTTCTAATTTATTTTTTCCTGTTACGTTCAATTGATTTGTAAATTAATCTAATAAAATTAGAAATCAAATAAATGCTTCTCTGCATGATAAGAAGAACGCACCAAAGGACCGCTTTCTACATATTTGAAACCCATTTCTCTACCCTTTTCTTTATAAAAAGCAAACTGATCTGGATGGATCCAATCTATCACCGGGTGATGATTTTTAGTAGGTTGCATATATTGGCCTATGGTTAAAACATGTACACCAGCACCTTTTAAATCTTGCATGGTTTCTAAAACGTCTGATTCTTGCTCGCCTAAACCAAGCATAATACCAGATTTTGTGCGTAACCCAAAATCAGAAATACGCTTTAAGCACTCCATACTTCTATCGTACTTTGCTTGTATTCTAACCTCTTTGGTTAACCTGCGTACAGTTTCTATATTATGCGATATCACCTCGGGCTTTTCTTCGCAAACACGGTATAAATTATCCCAAACACCTTTAAAATCAGGAATTAAAGTTTCCATGGTAGTTTGCGGACTCTCTCTTCTGATCGCTTTAATGGTCTCTGCCCAAATAATAGAACCCCCATCTTTTAAATCGTCTCTATCTACCGAGGTAATTACGGCATGCTTCACATTCATCAACTTAATAGAATTTGCCACTCGGTTAGGTTCGTCAGTATCCACGGCTAAAGGTCTTCCCGTAGCAACGGCACAAAATGAACAAGAACGGGTACAAATATTACCTAAAATCATAAAGGTAGCTGTACCAGCACCCCAACATTCGCCCATATTAGGGCAATTTCCACTCTCGCAAATGGTATGTAATTTATGCTCATCAACCAAAGAACGCACATGTGCATATTCTTTTCCAATAGGTAATCTCACACGTAACCAATCTGGTTTTCTTTGTGTTTGAGTTGCCGAAATAACAGGAAGTTCAATCATGCTGTAAAAATAGGGATTGTTTCTTTAAAAACACATTTAGTGATTTAAAGTTTTACCATGCAAAAATCAAATTTTACTTAAATATAAAAGACCTTAAAGTTTAGCAATCAAATTTCAGCTTTAGTGACTTATGATGACACTTTAGCATTGGGTTTTTAGCTTTAGAAGGGCGTTTCCCGATAAAAAATCGGGTCGGTGTATTGCGTACTCCACTCCGTTCCGGTTTTTGTCTGCAAAAAAAAGCAGAAAAAGAACAGGTTTTTTTGAAATAAAAAACCTTACTCCATCCACCTAACGCAAAAAAAAACATCTTTTTTATTTAATAAATTTTTAATTTCGATTATGAAACATTTACCAATGATTATCCTATTGATGTTATTAATGAATAACATATCTGCCAAAGCGCAATCTATTACCGATAGCATCAAAATATACAAAGGTGCTTTTGGAAACATTTATTTAAAAGACGGGAAATCTTTAAGAGGACGAACACTTTACCAAGTGTTAAGTAAAAATCCAGAAACGCTGCCTCACATTACCGCTGCAAAAACCAATAATGTATATGGAAATATATTTGGTGGTGCTGGAGGTTTTATTTTAGGTTATCAATTAGGCTCAAGTTATACTAGAACTTCGCCAAATTGGTTTGCACTAAGTTCAGGAGCTGTATTAGCAGCATTACAAATTCCATTTGAAATTGCCCGAGTAAAACACACCAAAAAAGCAGTTTTAATGTATAATAATGATATTTTAAAAACCAGCAGCATTAAACAAAGCTTTAATTTTGGCCTTTCTAATAATGGTATAGGTTTAAAAATTAATTTTTAATTGGAAATCAAAACTATCTAAATGCTAAGTTGCATTAACAGTAGAAGTGACAACTCCCGATATTTTTGGTAGGACTACAGCGAATGACGTGTTTAAACGTCCAAAAAATAATTATCAAAGAAAATAATTTCAGAATAGATTATGGTACAGCTGCCTGTTATTTATAAGCCTTTTCATCAGAAATTTTACACTAAGCACACATTATTATTTTATTTAAAAACATGATTTCTTACCTTAGCGACGTTTATTAATCCAAACTTAAATCGAAGACAAATCATGAAAATTACCGTAGTTGGAGCAGGTGCAGTAGGTGCAACTTGTGCTGATAACATTGCCCGCAGAGAGTTAGCAGAAGAACTAATTTTATTAGATATTAAAGAAGGTTTTGCCGAAGGTAAAGCCATAGATATGATGCAAACCGCATCTTACCTTGGTTTTGATACTAAAATTAAAGGTGTAACTAACGATTATGCTGCCACAGCAGACTCTGAAGTGGTTGTAATTACATCGGGCTTACCACGTAAACCAGGAATGACTCGTGAAGAATTGATTGGAACCAATGCTGGTATTGTAAAATCGGTTACAGAGAATATTTTAAAATACTCGCCAAACACCATCATTATTGTGGTTTCTAACCCAATGGATACCATGAATTACTTAACTTTAAAAACATCTGGTTTACCTAAAGAAAGAATTTTAGGAATGGGTGGTGCTTTAGATTCGGCTCGTTTTAAATTTTATTTGAGTCAAGAATTAGGTTGCTCGCCTTCTGATTTAAACGCAGTAGTTATAGGTGGCCATGGCGATACTACCATGATTCCTTTAATTAAGCATGCCACTTGGAATAGTACTCCAGTAACCAACTTATTAACTCAAGAACAACAAGATAAAATTGTTGCTGCAACCATGGTTGGAGGTGCAACTTTAACTAAATTAATTGGAACTTCGGCTTGGTATGCACCAGGTGCTGGAACTGCGGCCATGGTAGAATCTATCATGAGAGATGAGAAAAAACTAATTTCTTGTGGTGTTGCTTTAGACGGCGAATACGGACAAAAAGATATTTCTTTAGTTGTTCCAGTAGTATTAGGTAGAAATGGATGGGAAAAAATAATCGACTTCAAATTATCTGATGCTGAGCAAGCAGAATTTAACAAAAGCGCTGATGCAGTTAGAAGCATGAACCAAGTTTTGGTAGATTCTAATTTAATTTAGTCTCACCTAATGATGGTGTCTCAAAATAGCAGGTCATTCTGAATTTATTTCAGAATCTTACTAAATAAGGATATTCTAAATCGAATAACCTACTGGTAAGATGTTAATCCGTCACGGCGGACAACATGACTACAATTTTTTTTGAAACATCCTTCTTTTAAATTTTTAGATCATTAAATGACTAAAGCAAAACATAAAATACCACTGGAGGTTGTAGACCTTCAGGGCGACGGCTTCCACCTTTTGGTGGAAGTTGTTGTTTTTGGGCAAATTTTTAAAGCGGTATTAGATACCGGAGCTTCAAAATCTGCCTTCGATATGGAAATTATATCTAGTCTTGCTCCTTCTGACCAAATTATTCACATTCCAAATCACCATGCAATAGGTTTAGGTACTACTACCATGGAAAGGTACGTTGTCATTTGTCCCAATTTAATAATTGGTGATTTAACCATAGAAAATTACGAAGCTCCTGTTTTTGATTTATCGGCTATAAAATTTGCTTACGATAAATTAAATCTACCGCCGGTAATTGGTGTCTTAGGAGGTGATATTTTAATGGATTATCATGGTGTCATTAATTATCAAAAGCGCAGCTTAACTTTATCTATTAAGTAAAATTGTTTTCGTACTTTGTGAAATCAAAAACATCAATTATGAAAAAAGATATTGAAAACAGCGCAGATATTAAATTATTGGTAGATAGTTTTTATAAAAAAGCTGTTGAAACCGAAGATTTAGGCCATATTTTTACAGATGTTGCCAAAGTAAATTGGGAACACCACCTACCTATTATGTATTCTTTTTGGGAATCTGCCTTGCTTGGAACATTTGGATATAAAGGAAACCCCATGGATGCCCACGCTAAGTTAAATCAAAAACATACCCTTACCGCAGAGCATTTTAACCATTGGAAAGCTATTTTTATTGCTAACATTGATGAACTTTTTGAGGGAAAAATTGCCACATTAGCGAAAGAAAAAGCCAGAAGCATTGCTGATTTAATGTTTTACAAAATCCACAATCATTACAATTCGCCTGGCATTGCAAAACCTAAAGACAAATAGTTTTTTCTTAATCAACTTAATTTAAGTACCTTAAAATTAAATTATGAAAAAACTATTACTCTATCTTTTTATATTTATTCCTATTTATGTTAACGCCCAAGACCTAACTGGTTTTTGGAAAGGAAAACTTACACAAGATAGTGGTGGTTATGCTCCTGAATACGTTTTAGAAGTTAATATCACTCAAAAAAATAAAAACTTATATGGCAATACACTTGCCTACTCTGGGCAAACTGTAGTTTCTAAAATATCTTTTAATGGTTATATAGATAAAGACTCTGTTTATTTGAAAGAGTATAGAGAAGGAGTGATGAAACAAGTTTTACCTCCTGGATTTTCACTATGCATAAAAAATTTAATTTTAAAATACAAAAAAGAAGCTGGAGGTTTAGAAACATTAACCGGTAGATGGGATGGCAAACCTATAGATAAGATTAAAAAAGACGAAGATAAAGACGCTTTTAGTTTATTTACTGACCAAGATGGTGATTGTTTACCTGGTTTTGTTTTCTTATCAAAAAATGATTTAGCGCATATTTACACTAACCAGCCTTCAAAATATCAAGTATTTAAAGATTCTATTTATCAAACTAAAATAAACTATATTGAAGAAATAGATGTTTACAATCAAATAGTAAAAATATCTATTGCCGATTATGAAAAAGTTGATGGGGACAAAGTGACTATTATGCTAAATCAGGATACGGTTGCTGCACAAGTTAAAGTAACTAAAGACCCTAAAACCTTTACTTTGGTTTTAAATAGTGTGTACATAAACAATCAACTACTAATTTATGCCGAAAACTTGGGTAAAATACCTCCTAATACTTGTGGCATACAGATTATAGATGGCGATAAAGAACATCTTATTTACCTTTCGTCAGATTTTAAAACTACTGGCGCCATTAAACTTAATTATAAAGGAAAACAAAAAGAATAATTGATGCGCTACATCTTTCTTATCATATTTATTTTATTTCTAAACGATACTTCAAATGCTCAATTTAAAGGAATTTGGAATGGCTATTTAGATGCAGAAGGTAAAGAATGGTCATCAGGATATTTACTTAATATAACTGAAGAAAAAGATGGTATTGTATCTGGTGAAGCCTATTTATACGGAACTAACATTCTTAAATTCTTAGGCAAATTAGACTTTATAGGCACTATTGAAGGCAATAAAATCAAATTTATGGAGCTAAAAATATTAATAAATAATAGACCAATTACAAATGAAGGTTTTTGCTTCAAAGACATGGATCTTACTCTTTCCGTAACTGATACTTTATCAAGTTTAATTGGACCATGGGAAGGTGAGTTAAGCGAATTAAAGAAATGTAACCCTGGGTTTGCCTATTTATATAAAATGAATAAAGATAGTACCTGCAAAGTCCCAATCCCAAAATATGTTCTAGATTATATTAATAAAAACAAATCTCCAGTCAAATTTCTAAATACAGAATTAAGCAGTCCCTATATCGTGTTTGTAAAAAGTAGAAAAGTTGATGTTAAATTAACAGATTACGATCAAAATGATAAAGACATTGTTTCTGTTTATCTAAATAGGCGTTTAGTTGCAGAAAAAGTTAGAATTAAACCACGACCGACAGTAATCTCTGTAATTTTAAATCCTTTATTCTTTATTCAAGAAATGGTGGTTTATGCCCATAATGTAGGTAAAATACCCCCAAACACTTGTCTGTTAGAAGTAGATGATGGGTTTAGTGTTCAAAAGGTTTATATCTCATCCTCATTTCAAAAAAGTGCTTTAATTTATTTTAAATACGATGACCCACAATAAAAAAAGTCGGTTTAAACTAAATTAAACCGACTTTCATTTGATATTAATGAAGTTAATTAAACATCTATTTTGGCATATTTAGCGTTCTTTTCTATAAACTCTCTTCTTGGTGCAACTTCATCACCCATTAACATAGAGAAAATATGATCAGATTCTGCTGCATTTTCTATAGTAACTTGCTTAAGTGTACGAGTAGCAGGATTTAATGTAGTTTCCCAAAGTTGCTCGGCATTCATTTCACCAAGACCTTTATAGCGTTGTACGTGTACGCTATCTTCTTTACCTGCGCCTTTTAAACGCTGAATAGCGATATCCCTCTGGGTATCATTCCAGCAGTATTCAAAATCTTTTCCTTTTTTAACTTGATACAAAGGAGGTGCAGCAATATAGATATTACCAAACTCAATTAACGATTTCATGTATCTAAAGAAGAAAGTTAGAATTAAAGTGGTAATGTGCGAACCATCAATATCAGCATCCGTCATGATGATTACTTTATGATATCTAAGCTTTTCTATATTTAATGCCTTATCATCATCTTGAGTGCCAATACTAACACCTAAAGCGGTAAAAATATTCTTGATCTCATCGTTTTCGTAGATTTTATGCTCCATCGCTTTCTCTACGTTCAAAATTTTACCTTTTAAAGGCAAAATAGCTTGAAAATCACGATCTCTACCTTGTTTAGCAGTTCCACCTGCCGAGTCTCCCTCAACCAAGTATAACTCACAAGCATATGGATCTTTATTTGCGCAATCTGCTAGTTTACCTGGCAATCCAGATCCACCCATCACATTTTTACGCTGTACCATTTCTCTTGCTTTTCTAGCAGCAGCTCTAGCTGTTGCAGCAATAATAACTTTGTTTACAATTAGCTTAGCCTCTCTCGGATTCTCTTCTAAAAAATTACCTAAAGCTTCTCCAACCGCAACGTCCACAGCTCCAATCACCTCATTATTACCTAATTTAGTTTTGGTTTGACCTTCAAATTGTGGCTCTTGAACTTTTACAGAAACAACTGCGGTTAGTCCTTCTCTAAAATCGTCGCCAGTAATTTCTATTTTAAGATTTTTTAATAACCCTGATTTATCGGCATAAGATTTTAAAGTACGTGTTAAGCCACGTCTAAAACCTGCAATATGTGTACCTCCCTCGTGTGTATTAATGTTATTTACGTAAGAGTGTACGTTCTCGCTGTAAGAATTATTATAGGTGAAAGCTAACTCTACAGGAATTCCATTTTTCTCACCTTCTATGTAAATACCATCTGGTATTAGAGGAGTACGTGTTTGATCTAAATATTTAACAAATTCTCTTAAACCACCCTCGCTATAAAAATGCTCAGATATGAATGAACCATCATCGTTGGTTTCTCTCTCATCAGTTAAAGTAAGTCTGATTCCTTTATTTAAAAACGCTAATTCTCTTAACCTGCTTGCTAAAATATCAAACTTATACTCTGTTACTAAAGTAAAAATACTAGCATCTGGAGTAAAAGTCACTATTGTTCCAGTATCTGTTGCTGTTCCAACCTCTTTAACATCATATTGCGGTTTACCACAAGAATATTCCTGAACATATATTTTACCGTCTCTATGAACCTCCGCTTTTAAATGGGTAGAAAGTGCGTTTACACAACTTACACCCACACCATGCAGTCCACCAGAAACTTTGTAAGTATCTTTATCAAATTTTCCACCTGCGTGTAAAACAGTCATTACAACTTCTAATGCAGACCTTTTTTCTTTGGTGTGCATAGCAGTTGGAATACCCCTACCGTTATCACTAACTTTTATTGAATTATCTTTTAAAATTGTAACATAAATATCAGTACAATATCCAGCTAAAGCTTCATCAATAGAGTTATCAACCACTTCATAAACAAGATGATGTAAGCCTTTAATACCAACATCTCCAATATACATAGCTGGACGTTTACGAACTGCCTCCAGACCTTCTAAAACCTGAATATTATCTGCCGAATAATTTGATTTATCTTCCTTTTCTTCGCTCATTTTTTTTATTAATCAATACTCGTAAAAATACGCTTTTAGGCTAACATAAAAAAACATGTGGATAAATTTATAAAGCGTGTAAAATCATAATGATGTGATCTAACATATAATTTAAAATTAACGTAACCATTAACATTTCACTATCGTATAAAAAGGCAATAATAAAATTTAGCGCAGCACAATATTTAATAATACAGCAATGAAAAAGAACTTTTATATACTCGCTTTAATGGTAATTACACTAATTACTTCTTGCAGTAAAGAGCAATTACCAGGGGTTTCTCCTTATTCTCCAGAAAAAGAGCTTTTTGAATTAAGCTTCTTAAAAGCTAATAATGCTAGCCTTGATAAAGATTACTTAGCTAAAGTTGAAGGAGTTAATATTTCTATTGAAATTCCGAAAGGAATTAAGTTAAGCAACCTTATTCCTACATTTAAAATTTCTGAGAAAGCCACGCTTAAAATTGGTGATAAAGAAATAGAAAGTGGAAAATCTGAGATTGATGTAGCAAACCTTAAATCTGTAACCGTAGTTGCACAAAATCTAAAAACCAGCATTTACTACACCAATTTGTTATTAATTGGCTTAACCCCTAACTTAAATATTAATACCAATACTTCTTACGACTCTTACATTAAAAATAATCTAAATGTTGATTTATCTTTTGCTATACCTACTACATTCTTAAACAAAGCCTACCAAACAGATTCTTATAATGCTAGAGCTTATGGAGATTTTGATAAAGACGGAGATATGGATATTGTTGCTGTCCTTGCTAATGGTTATGGTAATGGAAGTGTTGATGTTGAGTATTTTAAAAATAATACCTTCCAATTTAATAAAGACCAAACCGTTTTTACTGGTGGTACTCCAAAAATGCTTAATGGTAAAAAAGCTATTGTAGGCGATTTTGACAAAAACGGATGGTTAGATGTTGTTATAGCAGGTGCAGGTTTTGATAGAAGTCCATTTTCTGGAGAAAAGATTAAAATTTTATTAAACTACAATGGATCTTTTACCACTAAAGATTTAAACTTAAATAGTGAATATTATGGTTCTGTAACTGCCGGCGATGTTGATAATGATGGTGACCTAGATTTATTTATTACCACAAACCAATCTATTAGTAAGTTTATGATTAACGATGGAAAAGCTAATTTCTCTTGGGACAAAGACTTATATCCTAACACATTATACAATAAGGGTTTTTTTGCATCAGAACTTTATGATATGAATAATGATGGTTACTTAGATTTAGTAACTGCTGGCCATGAGCATAACGGAACTGCTAGTACAGTGTTTTTTGGTAATGCAAGTGGAACTTATTTAACTTCTAGATCTGCTACAATTGGTGCCATCAGTGGGTTTGGTGTAATAGTAGATATAGACTTTATTGATTATGATAAAGATGGTAAAAAAGATATTTTAATTACTAGAACTGGAGATGGTAAAGGTGAACAAGGTTATTATACAGGTTATTATATCCAATTATTAAAAAACAATGGTAATTCTTTTACCGATGTTACAAAATCTAACTTAACAAACTACTACAGTACCAATGCAAAATATATTAATTGGATTAGAATTGCAGACGTTGATAATGATAACGATTTAGATATCAATGCAGATGACAAAATGTATAATTTATCTTGGACTAATAATAACGGTTCTTTTTCAGGAAAATAATTTACAAACAGATTTAAATAAAAGCAGATTGAATTTATCAATCTGCTTTTTTGTTTACATTAGTTTTAATTTGATGATTAATTAACTTTATATTTAATTGTTACCTTAATAAAAATTAAATCAAGACTTGGAAGAAAACATTTTAGAACAGCATATTAATTTTGGTAACTTAGAATTACTGGCCAATCAAATTGTAGAGGGTTTTATTACAGGATTACACAAAAGTCCTTTTCATGGTTTTTCTGTAGAGTTTGCAGAGCATCGTTTATATAATGAAGGAAACCCAATTAAAAACATAGATTGGAAGCTATTTGCAAGAACAGATAAGCTTTTTGTTAAAAGATTTGAGGAAGAAACAAATCTAAGATGTCAGCTTTTAATAGATAATTCTTCTTCTATGTTTTTGCCAGAAAAGGGAATTAACAAATTTCAGTTTTCGGCTTTAGCTAGTGCTGCTATTATTAATTTGTTAAAAAGACAAAGAGATGCTTTTGGCTTAAGCTTATTTGCTCAAGATTTAACATTTCATAGCCAATCAAAATCTACAACTGCACATCAAAAATTTATCATCAATAAGTTAAACCAAGATTTTTTTCAAAAAAACAGCAAAGGTTTACAAACCGATATTGTAAAAAACCTTCACCTAATTGCAGAACAAATTCACAAACGCTCTCTGGTAGTTATTTTTACCGATTTTTTCGAAAACACCTCAAATGATGGATTAGATCGTATTTTTTCGGCACTTCAACACCTTAAATATTTAAAAAACGAAGTCATTATCTTTGATGTTTTACAAGAGAAACACGAGCTAAACTTTGATTTTGAAAACAGACCTTATCATTTTGTAGATATTGAAACTGAAGAATATGTTAAACTTAATCCTGTTCAATATCAAAAAGCTTATCAAGAAAAAATAAAACTGTTCAAAAAAGACTTAGACAATAAGTGCGCTCAACTTAAAATAGATTTAATTGATGTTGCAATTGAAGATGGTTTTGAAGCTGTTTTGAATGCTTGGTTAATAAAAAAGAATAGAATGAATTAATTTTTTTCTACAACCCAAGGCTCTAAAATATTTTAGATTTTCTGCTAAAAATCCAATATCAATCAATTATCTAATAACATTTTCTAAACTACTTTCCCAAGAAATTATAGGCTTACTGTCTTTAAAAATTAAAGGCAACCAAATTAATTTACCTTCAGCGGCATTTTCTGGTGTCCATCTATCTCCTAAATATATAAATTGATTCTTCTTTTTAGGATGAGGAATGATGAAGGTGCTTTGTGAATAACAAGTTGTAGCTACGTCTTCTGTCTTACCAATAACTGGGTTTCCTAAATTTTCCCAAGGTCCATTTATATTTTTTGCTGCAAAAGATCTACCTGGATTTGGTTTCCAGCCTGTGGTGCCAGATGCTATTAAATAATACTTTCCCTTATTTTTAAAAATTGCTGGAGCCTCATTACTTTGCCCTTCTAATATTCTATAATATTCATTTGTAAACCCTGTATAATTATCATCCAAAAGAGAAACATGTAAGGTTTGATTATCTTCTGATGAAGCAATATGATATGCTTTACCATTATCGTCAACAAATAAAGTCATATCTCTCGACATTTGTCCAATCTCAAAATCTCGTCTCACCATCATCCCTTCTAAAACTTTTCTTTTCCATAATTCTGGGTTTTCAGACCGCTTTACAAATGGATAATCTAATGGCTTCTGAAACTCTTTTGCCAAATTTACTGGCCAAACATTTTGATGCGGCCTAATACTATGAATGTATTTAAAAGGTCCGTTTGGGTGATCAGATACAGCTAAACCTGTCAAAGCAGCACTATATCCTTTCCCCTTTAACTCGTGATGAAACCACATAACAAAGTTTTTATTTTTTGCATTATAAATCACTTTAGGGCGTTCTAAAATACAACCAGGCTGTAACATGCTGTTGGTATCTTGAATCATTTTTAAAGCTAAACCCTCATTTTTCCAATCTATTAAATTTTTAGATGAATAACAGCTAACGCCATCCATAGCTAAATTGCCATTCTTACCTAAACCTTTAAATTCTCCATACAAATAATAGGTATCGTTATACTTTAATACACCTGCACCATGTGCGTTAATAAGATTGTTTTCTGTATCGTACCACAATTCTCCATTCTTCTTATTATTCTGAGCGAAGCTGTTAATTACTATCAGGTTTAAAAACAGGAATAAAATTTTACTTTTTAGGTTTATCATTACAACTTGCATAATTAAGGTTGTTTCTTTTTAGGTTGTCTATTATTCATTAATGCTTTGTGTATTTCAAAAGTAGCTGTTGTCCAAGGTATTCCCTCAGTCCACAAAGGGTTTACTAATTTAGTTTCCCAATTTTTTAATGCACTTTCTAGGTCTTTTAATTGCGATGGGTTTGATTTGGCTAAATCTTTTGTTTCGGCTATATTATCATCTAAATTATATAAAGCGCTACCATAATTTTTTAACCTAATTAACTTAAGATTACCAATACGAGCCGCGGCATCCTCATCTTTACGCCAAAAAAGCATTTGATGTGGTGCATTATTGTTTTGATTGGTGATATGTTGCATTAGGTTTACACCATCAAGAGGTTTATTTTTAGGAAATTTGATATTTGCTACTGCTAAAGAAGTGGCGTAAATATCTAAAGAAGAAGTGAGTTTGTTATATTTTTGATTAGCTAGTATTTTACCTTGCCAGCTCATAAAAAAAGGAACCCTATGACCACCTTCAAATTCGTTCCCCTTCCACCCTTTTAACGGGGCTACACTAGATTGATTGTTATGAGCACCTCCGTTATCGCTTAGAAAAAAAATCAAAGTGTTCTTTAATAAATTTTCTTGTTCTAATTTTTTGGTGATTTTTCCGACATTTTGATCTAAAGACCAAGTCATGGCGGCTAACAATTGCCTAGGGTGACCTTCAAACCGTTTTAAATCTGCTTCTTTTGCTTCTAATGGAGTATGAACAGCATTAAAAGAAACATACATAAAAAAGGGTTTATTTTTAAACTCATCTATATAGTTTACGGCTTTATCACCTAAATCATCAGTTAAATAGCCCTCAAACTTAATTTGCTCTTTATTGTGTAATAAAGCATGAGGATTATTTGGAGAATCATCCTGATTCTGATTATAAAAATAGTGCCTAGAACCTTCCAAAAAACCATAAAATTCATCAAACCCTCTATTATTTGGCTGGTATATTTGCTTGTTACCTAAATGCCATTTTCCCAAAGCAATAGTTTTATAGCCGCTATTTTTTAAAGCACTAGCCAAAGTTACCTCGGTAGTATCTAAGCCTAAGCCATCACCAATTCCATTACACTCAAAACCAAATCTTTGTTGATACCTTCCCGTCATTAAACCTGCTCTAGAAGGCGAACAAACAGTAGAACTGGTATGAGCATCGGTAAAAATAACACCCTTAGAAGCTAATTTGTCAATTTCTGGTGTTAACAAATCTTTTGAACCCATAAAACCAAAATCTGCGTATCCAGCGTCATCTATTAAAATAACAATAATATTTGGCTTGGTTATACCATCGTTATTAGTGTTAGATTTAATTGAACAAGCATAGATTAAAAAGAGCCCAAAAACTGCAAAAAGTAAAACCCTCATCTAAATTGAATAAATTTCATTGTTAAAAACAGATGTGTTTTTATTTTTTAAATTAAATCCCATCAAAAAAATTAAAAATTATAGAAATTATAAATTGGTTATTTATTAATGCAATTATAATTGAATGTTTTGTTTAATAATGGGGTGTTCTGATTCAATTTGGTGGGTACAAAGAACCAAGTCCTAGTTATGTATCAAAATAGAGGTTGTTAAAATAGAATTTAAACCTCGTCTAAGGTTTTACAAATAACCTGACAGGCAAATTCAATCTCCTTTTCTGTGATGATCAATGGAGGTGCAATTCGCATGGCTGTATCACAATGTAAGAACCAATCTATAATTAAGCCCTTGGCAACACATCTCTTACTCACTTCTTCTACTTGCTTAAAAGAATCTAGTTGAATTGAAAGCATTAAACCTTTTCCTCTTATTTCGTGAATTTTAGGATGCCTTAAATGCCTTTTAAAGAGTTCTTCTTTAGCAGGTACTGAAGCTATCAAGTTTTCAGCAAGGATGGCTTCTAATGTTGCTAATCCAGCGGCACAACTAACCGGGTGCCCTCCAAATGTGGTAATATGACCTAAAATCGGATTATCCTTTAAAACATCCATCACTTCTTTAGAAGCTATAAAAGCTCCAATTGGCATGCCCCCTCCCATTCCTTTAGCCAATAATAAAATATCAGGAACTACGCCAAAATGTTGGAATGCGAATAGTTTTCCGGTGCGTCCAAAACCGGTCTGTATTTCATCAAAAATCAACAAAGTGCCTGTTTTAGTACATTTTTCTCTCAAAGCTTTAATGTATTCCAAGCCAGGAACTTTAACTCCTGCTTCGCCTTGTATGGCTTCTAAAATTACACATGCCGTTTGATTGGTTATTAGAGCTAAATCATCAAAATTATTGAGGCTAATAAAATGGATATCAGGTAATAACGGACGATAAGCTTGTTTATAATCTTCGTTTCCCATCACACTTAATGCACCATGAGTGCTACCATGATAGGATTGATGGAAGGCTATAATTTGAGATCTATTGGTAAATCTTTTAGCTAATTTTAATGCTCCTTCACAAGCCTCGGCACCAGAATTGGTAAAATATACAGATGATAGTGTTGAAGGTAAAACAGATGCCAATTTCTCGGCAAATTTAACTTGAGGAGCCTGAATATACTCGCCATAAACAGTTACATGTAAATATTTATCTAACTGGTTTTTAATTGCTTCTATAACTTTAGCATGCCTATGCCCCAAATTGCTAACCGCAAAACCAGAAACTAAGTCTAAATATTGCTTTCCTTGGGTATCTATAATATAACATCCCTCTGCCCTATCTACCTCCAATAAACGAGGAAAATCTGAGGTTTGAGCGGTATTTAAAAGAAATAATTGTTTGTTGCTAAGCATTGCCACAAAGATAAACCTTATTGTTAAAATGTAAGGAAGTAAATTAATTCATCAAACATTATCACTTTATTTTCAATAAATTTACTGCCGATTTGAAAGATTTACTCCTAATAACGCCGCCATTTACACAATTAAATACGCCCTACCCTGCAACAGCGTATTTAAAGGGATTTTTAAACACCAAAAATATAGGTGCCTATCAAATGGATTTAGGAATTGAGGTAATTTTAGCTCTCTTTTCAAAGAATAATTTGTCTAAATTATTTGCTTACGCCGATGAAAATCAAACGATAAAACAAGCTAACGAGCAAAGAATATTTGCTTTAAAAGACGATTATATAGCTATTATTGAAGAAGTAATTGCTTTTTTACAAGGTAAAAACCAGACTTTAGCAAGACAAATATGTACCGATGATTTTTTACCGCAAGCCTCAAGATTTGATACCTTAGATGATTTGGATTGGGCTTTTGGTAATATGGGCATGCAGGATAAAGCCAAGCATTTATCCACGCTTTTTTTAGAAGATTTATCAGATTTTATAGTCAATTGTGTTGATGAGAATTTTGGCTTCAGCCGTTACGCCGAACGTTTAGGCCGTAGCGCCAATCAGTTTGATGAACTTTACCAGTATTTACAACAAAAAACTACGTTTATAGACGACATTACACTAGAAATTCTAGATCGTCAATTAAATTTAATTAAGCCAAAATTAGTTTGTTTTTCGGTGCCATTTCCAGGGAATTTATATAGCGCCTTTAGGTGTGCCCAGTATATTAAAAAGCACATGCCTGATGTTAAAATTGCAATGGGTGGTGGTTTTCCAAACACCGAGTTACGTAGTTTAAAAGATAAAAGAGTATTTGAATTTTTTGATTTTATTACATTAGATGATGGTGAACTACCCATAGAACTTTTGATTCAGCACATCAATCAAAAATCAGATAAACCACCTATTTTAAAAAGGACTTATTTATTAGAGAAAAACGAAGTTGTTTACAATAATTTCTCACTTCAGAAAGATTACCCGCAAAACCAATTAGGTACTCCAGATTATAGCGATTTATGGCTAGATCAATACATATCGGTGATAGAAATGGCTAACCCCATGCATAGCCTTTGGAGCGATGGTCGATGGAATAAATTAACCATGGCGCATGGTTGCTATTGGGGGAAATGTACTTTTTGCGATATTTCTTTAGATTATATTAAAGTTTACGAACCTATTGCTGCCACACTTTTAGCCGATAGAATGGAAGAAATGATTGCCCAAACCGGCGAAAATGGATTTCATTTTGTAGATGAAGCGGCTCCACCTGCTTTAATGAGGTCTTTAGCAATAGAAATTATCAAAAGAAAACTTAAAGTTACCTGGTGGACTAACATTCGTTTTGAGAAAAGTTTTACCCAAGATTTGTGTTACTTGCTTAAAACATCGGGCTGTATTGCAGTTTCTGGTGGTTTAGAAGTTGCATCCGATCGTTTGTTGCAATTAATAGATAAAGGTGTAACTGTTGCACAAGTGGCACAAGTGACCAATCATTTTACACAAGCAGGCGTAATGGTTCATGCTTATTTAATGTACGGCTACCCTACTCAAACCACTCAAGAAACTATAGATAGCTTAGAAATGGTTCGTCAATTATTTGAACTAGAAATTGTACAATCTGGCTTTTGGCATCAATTTGCATTAACGGCGCATAGTCCAGTAGGTTTAAACCCCGAGGCTTTTGGCATTATACCTGAACAAAAAACCATTGGTTTTGCCCATAACGACATAGAATTTAAAGACAAAACCGGAATTAACCATGCTAAATTTAGTTATGGCTTAAAGAAATCGTTATATAACTACATGCATGGTATAGGTTTTGAAATGCCATTACAAGATTGGTTTGATTTTAAAATCCCAAAAACAAGTATTCCATCTGATTACATAGAAAATTGCTTAACTGTTTTACCTACTATTAACATAAAATGGAACGGTAAAGTGCTTTGGTTAGGTAATAATCCTCAAACCGAAGAGTTTACCAAATCTAAAAAAGGAAATACTTGGCAGCTACTCAAAATCACCTTTTTTCATAAAAGGGAAACCTTAGAAATTAGCGTAGACCAAGATAAAGGCTACTGGTTTGTTGAACAATTGAAAAAATTAAATCTTAATAATTCTGACACCGTAACACTAAAAGATTTGAAAACCAGCTTTGAAGAAAATTTTCCAGATTTCGAGCTTTTTTGGTTCTCTAAACCTATTATGCAGTTAAAAGAAATTGGTTTATTGGTGGTTTAAGTTTGTTATCAGTTAATTTTATTCTTAGCAATAACATAAGCCTTCATTCCGGTTCTAATTCTAAAACCTACTTTCTCATATAATTTAATAGCGGCTGCATTATCAGCTCTTACATGCAAAAACGGAATTTCTTGTTGCTTCAAAATTTGATTTACCTGTTTTACTATTAACTCGTAAGCATATCCTTTACCTAAAAAATCTGGATGGGTACAAACAGCACTAACTTCTCTAAATTGATAGGGGTTAAATCTTTGCCCGTTCATGGCCGCTAATTTATTATCCTCAAAAAATGCAATATAATTCCCAAAATCTAAGGTTTTATTTTCAAATGGACCAGGCTTTGTTAATGCTATCAACGCTTTAATTTCTTCAACATGAGTATTATTTAGATTTTGAATATCCAGCTTATTTTCATTCTTTATCAGATTAACACCCTCAAAAACAAATTGACACATATCAATTTCAGCAATTAAATTCCAGGGTATTGGGATCTCAATTTCGCTTATTGAGAAAAGAATAAAAACTCCATCATCAGGGTGATTTCTATAAAGCCAATTAAAATTATCTTCACTAAAATCCTTAAAAGCAGCAAAAGAAGCCATCTCTCTTCTGTAAAATAATGCATTGCTATCTCCTATTGCAAACTGATTATGATTAGAGATTAATGAATGATAAATTGGATTATCTAGTATGTGGCTCAAAACTGTTGATCTTAAATTTAAAATTCAAATTTATGAAAGATTAAGATTAGCCAAGAGTTTAAACCTAAATAAGAATTTATTCTTACATTAAACTAATTATTTCCTTAATTTAACTTCTTAAAATTTTCTAAAAAATCACAATCATAAAAGCATGCAAGCATTTCATTACGCATTTAAAGTAAAAGATATAGAAAGTACTAAAAAATTTTATGGCGATATTTTAGGTTGTAAACTGGGAAGAGAGACTAAAAATTGGGTCGATTTTGATTTTTTTGGTCATCAATTATCAGCTCATGTTTCTTTTAACTTACCAGATTTAGATTATTGTGGTATAGTTGATGGTATTAATGTCCCTATTCCACATTATGGATGTATTTTGGATTATAAAAATTTTGAACTAATTGTAAATAGATTTAAAAAAAGTCAAGTTCAATTCGTTATAAATCCTCAAATTAGATATGAAGGAGAAATTGCTGAACAAAAAACCATGTTTGTTTTAGACTTTAGTAATAATCCTATAGAATTTAAATGCTTTAAAAATCCTGAAGCTATATTTATTTGAAATTTATTACTATAAAGCCTATTTGACACCAAAAAACCAGCTTTTTATCCATCAAATAGTATTAAAATATAGTTACCAAATATTTAAAATTAAACTTGAGGAAACAATTGTGTCCTAAATAGTCAAAATTTCATTACAAATGATTTACATTTTAATTTTTTAAAGTTATATTTAGTTTTAAATTCATATTTTTTGAAAAATTTAAGTCGAAGAAGCTTTTTAAACAAAAGCGGAATGCTTTTAGGAGGAACTTACCCAGCCTTAATGGCTTTAGGGATGCTAAAACCTGCCCCAGCCCATGCTTTTGATTTGCAAAGTGATCCAAATGGTAAAAAAATATTAATTTTAGGAGCTGGCCTTTGCGGGATGACTGCCGCCTACGAATTAACCAAATTAGGTTATAATTGCACTATTTTAGAAGCCCGTGAACGTACAGGCGGAAGATGTTGGAGTGTTAAAAAAGGAAGTGAAAACCAAGAAATTGGGCAAAGTAAACAAATAGCTCAGTTTGATGATGGACAATATTTTAATGCTGGACCAAGCAGAATACCTCATCATCATGAATTGACATTACACTATTGTAAAGAGTTAAATGTGCCGCTTCAAATTTATAATAATGTAAACGAAGGTGCTTACTATTTTGCAGAAGGAAAAGGGCCATTATCAAACAAAAAAATAAGAGTTAGAGAAATCCATAACGATATGCGTGGGTATATGAGCGAATTGCTTTATAAATCCATTAGTCAAGACAAATTAGATTTAGACCTCACAAATGAAGATGTTACCAAAGTATTAGAATATTTAAGAGCCGAAGGTGGCTTAGATATAGATAATTTATACAAAGCATCCGCAAGAAGAGGATACACCAATCCCCCTTCAGTAGGTAATCAAGCTGGTGAAATTGCATCGGCACATCCATTGTCCAATATTTTATCCTCAGGCTTAGCCGATCCCGATTTTTACAACGTTGCAGAATACACTTACGAATTACAAATGACTATGTTCCAGGCTATTGGCGGTATGGATAAAATAGCGAGTGCTTTGGAGGAAAAAGTAAGTAAGTTCATCAAAAAAGGAGCTATAGTAAAAGAAATAAAAAACTTAGATAATGGCGTAAAAGTGAGCTATCAAGATGTTTCTGGCTTAAAAGAAATTGAAGCCGATATATGCATTTGTACTATTCCGTTAAAAGTTTTGAGCGATATTAATCATAATTTTTCATCGGTGGCAAGCCGAGCCATTGATTACGCTACATATATTAATACTGGTAAAATTGGACTTCAATTCAAACGCAGATTTTGGGAAGAAGACGAGCAAATTTATGGCGGCATTACCCATACCAATAATCAACTTACACAGATATTTTACCCATCTAATGATTATCAATCTAAAAAAGGTATGCTTTTAGGTTATTATAATTTTAACGAAAAAGCAGTAGAAACAGGAAATTTGGCTTACGCCGATAGAGAAAAACTAGCGATAGAAAAAGGAGCTTTAATTCATCCACAATATTTAACCGAGTTTGAAAAATCGTTTTCGGTAAGCTGGCAAAATACACCTTACAGTTTGGGTGGTTGGGCTTTATACACATCAGAAAGTAGAGAAAAAATTTACAAACCATTGTTAAAACCTGATAAGCAAGTTTACTTCGCAGGCGAACACATGTCATACTTAAATGCATGGATGGCTGGAGCGTTCGAGTCGGCTAGAAGTGTGGTAAATGATGTAAACAACAGATTAGGTGAAAAAAGACAAGAATATCAGAAAGTGAAAGAATAATGAATGATTGATTGAAGGAAGGAATGAAGGATAGAATGATTGAAGGATAGAATGATTGAAGGATAGAATGATTGAAGGATAGAATGATTGAAGGATAGAATGATTGAAGGATAGAATGATTGAAGGATAGAATGAGAAAATAATATAATTAAAAAAACAAACTAAGCAAACCTGTCTGCGGACTTCGGACTTTAAACTTCCATCTTTAAACTAATGACTAAATAAAAAACCATGGCAAATCAACTAAACAGACGTAGCTGGATCAAATCTAGCGCATTAATTGCAGGAGGCGCAGCCTTCTTTTCTGGTGGTTTTACATCGACTTTAGCCAAAACTAAAATTGCTAAAAAACCTGTAAAAACACTATATTTCGAATCAGACCAATCTGTTTTAGCTAAATTACCTCCAAATATAAAGGCTCGTTTATCTGCTAATGAAAACCCATTTGGTCCATCTCCAAAAGCTAAAAAAGCTATTATGGAGGCCATGGATAAAAGTTATCAATATCCATTTTTTAACTACCCTACCCTAGCCCAAAAAATAATGGCTTTTGAGGGAATTAATAAAGACCAAATTATGTTAGATGCTGGATCTAGCCCAATTTTAAAAGCAGCAGCTATTCACTTTACCAAAGGAGGTGGAAATATCATCACCGGCGACCCAAGTTATGATGATTTACCCTCAACGGCTGAAGAATTTGGAGCAACATTGATTAAAGTTCCTCTTACTTCCGATTATAAATTAGATTTAGATGCCATGGAAAAAAGCGTAAATGCAGAAACCAAATTGGTATACATTTGCAATCCAAATAATCCTACTGCAACCGTTGTTGATACCGCGAAATTAAAAGCCTTTGTAGAACGTGTTTCGGCTAAAGTCCCTGTATTTATTGATGAAGCTTATATCGATTATTTAGAAGATCCGTTATCAGTAACTTTAGTTTCAGCAATTAAAAAAGGACAAAATGTAATTGTTGCTCGTACTTTTTCAAAGCTACACGGCTTTGCGGGATTAAGAGTAGGCTATGCAATGGCACAACCCAAAATGGTTGAATTATTATCGCAATATTGCAACGGTGCAATGTCTATATCGGCAACTTCATTAATGGGAGCTATTGCTTCATTTGATGATAAAGAGTTTCTAGAAGATGCTAAAAAGAAGACATTTGCCTCAAGAGAATTTTTATATAAAACATTAAAGGAAGAAGGATACACTTACATTCCATCTTCAGCAAATTTTGTAATGTTCCCGATTAAAATGGATGGTAAAAAGTTTGTGGGCGAGATGATGAAACGTGGTGTAAGCATCAGAAACTGGGAATTTAACAATAAACATTACTGCCGTGTGAGCGTTGGTACTATGGAAGAAATGCAAATGTTTGCCACAGCTTTTAAAGAAATATCTTAAATTGAACTTTATAAATATGATTTGGGGGTCCCAATAGCTATCGGAAAACACGCTTTACGCTAGGAGATAAATCCTTTTGTCACCCTGAGCGGAGTCGAAGGGCAAAAAAGATTGCCAATATATCAATTAACGCAAAAAAAAATAAAATTAAAACATACCATGACCCGTTTATTAAGCCTAATTATCGCCCTTTTTATCACATTTAACGTTTACAGCCAAATCACTAACCCTCGTCCAATTACTATGGACGAGTACCAAAAAGCTAAAACATTTACCATCGAAAATTTGGATAACGATACTTACGTAAAGTTTGAAAACACTTATATTTTAGATCGTTACGAAGCCAAAAAACCAATTTTTATCACTGGCGACGATGGTTTAAAAAAACGTATAGACCTTTATAAACTAGTTGCAAAAGAAAATATGCAAGAACTTGGCTTAATGGTATTTTACACAACAGAAAAAAATAAAATATACAAAGCTTTATTACCTAATTTCACTGCCGATGGCAAGGTTTGGGAAAAATATTTTGAAGATATACATGCCATAGATAAAGTTGAAGCCAATTTTGTGTTGAAACTTTCTTATGTAATCTCTCGCGAATTAGCTTTTCAACAATACAAAAACCTAAACGGTGGAAAAGAAGTAGACGAACATGCTACTTACGGAAACGACATTTGCTTTACCGGCGACCAAATGGTTAGCATGATTAATGGCCAAAGTAAATTATTAAAAGATGTTAAACCCGGAGACCAAATTTTAAGTTACGATAGCCAAAGCCAGCAAGAAAAAGTAATTGAGGTTAAAGAATTATTGGTACACACAGCAAAAAACTATGCTGTTACTCAACTTACTTTAATTAAAGAGATCATAAATGGAAACGATATTTTTCTACAAAGCAAAATTGTAAAAGCTACCCCAAACCACCCTATGCAAACCAGTCAAGGCGACAAAAAAATAGGTGAAATTACTATAGGCGATGGCGTTTTATGTTTAAATACCAAAACAGGTAAAATGGAAGAATATAAAGTTTTACTACAAAAAGAATTTACCGAAGGCATGCAAAAAGTTTATAATATTGAAGCAAATACTGGTACAACGTTATTGTTAAATGGGGTTATGGTTAAGCAGAAATAGACAACAGCCCACGGTTTAAACCGTGGGCTTTGAATAATCAAATTCATTAACCATTTTAATAGTTATATTTCTAACAAGGATTAAAGAATATCAAATAACCAAAAACCACTAAATCATAAAAGTTTCACCTTCGTTAGCCAAATAAGTTTCAGAAAAAACTTGGCGAGCTTCTAAAAGCATTGGCGTTAAATCGCGGTAACGAGCAGAAAAATGACCAATCAATAATTTTTTAGCACCTTTTTCTTGAGCGATTGTTGCAGCTTGTAATGATGTGGTATGAAAAGTTTCTTGTGCTCGGTCGAGCATATCATGCATAAAAGTAGATTCGTGATAAAGCGTATCTACATTTTCTAAACTGCTTAGATAAGATCCATCTGCTAAAGTATCAGAACAATAAGCGTAAGATTTTGGTACATCTGCATCGGTTGTTAAATCAACAGCTTTGTGTACAATTCCATTTTTATCTGTAAAATCGTATCCTTTTTTTATTAAAGCATATTCCTGAGGCGAAATATTAAGTTCTTGAGCAACTTCTTTATTTATTTTTCTTAAACGCTGCTTTTCAGTAAACTTAAATCCTGTGGTTGGAATTCTATGATTTAAAACAATGGTCTCTACAACAACATCGTTATTTTCTAAAATAACCTCAGAGGTTTGGTTTTGCGTATCACGATAGACAATATCAAATTTAACTACAGTAGCCGATAGTTTAAATTGTAATTCTAGAATCTCTTTAATTTGTGGAGGTGCAAACAAATATAATGGTTTGGTACGACCATTTAAATGCATAGAAGATATTAAACCTATCAATCCAAAATAATGATCGCCATGCAAATGGCTAATGAAAATATGGTCTATTTTATGGTATTTTATGCCATATTTAAGCATTTGTTGTTGTGTACCTTCGCCACAATCAATCATCAAAAGCTTTTCGTTTACATTAAGTATTTGGGATGTTGGATTTCTATTAAAAATGGGTGTTGCCGAACTACTTCCTAAAATTGTAACTTCAAATTTCATGTCGGTTAACCATATTTAAAAAGAGTTATTTAATCTCTTTTTTAAGTTGTTTTTCAACCTCTTCCATAAAAATTAAATCTATTGCCTCTTCTACTTTTGGAACAATTGTAATTACATTATCTAATTGAGAAATAGTAATTAATCTAGAAACAGCTTCGTTAATACCAGTGATAATAAAAACACCTTCGGAGTTTTTGCATAATCTATGACCGACTAATAAAGCACTTAAACCGCTAGAATCAGCATATTTAACCTGACTCATATCTAAAACAATGTTTCTTTGACCTTCCGTATTAGTTAAAATTAACTCAGATTTTAATTGTGGAGAAACCAAAGAATTTAATTTTCCTTCGTTTAACTTAATTAAAATGTACTTTTCGTGTTTATCTACTGTAAATTTCATGGCTATTGTTAATTGTCTAAGTTACTTCTTTTTCTTTTAAATCAAAAAACAAAAAAAATTATAAATTTCTTAATGCTTCTAGAATATTATCTTCTACTCTATGGTAGGTATTTAAATTTTCGCTTTTAATAAATTGATTACCAGTGATTTTCTCATAAAGCTCAATATATCTTTCTGATATAGAGTTTACTTTTTCATCACTCATTTCTGGAATTACTTGGCCATCTTTTCCTTGAAAATTATTTTCAATGAGCCATTTTCTTACAAACTCTTTAGAAAGTTGTTTTTGTGGTTCGCCTTTATCTTGCAATTCTTGGTAACTATCTTTGTAGAAGTAACGAGAAGAATCTGGTGTATGGATTTCATCAATTAAAAATATTTCTCCATCCGCTTTACCAAACTCATATTTAGTATCTACTAAAATTAAACCTCGCTCGGCAGCAATCTCTGTTCCTCTTTGGTATAATTTACGGGTGTAATCTTCTAGTTTTTCATAATCTTCTTCAGTAACAATCCCTCTGGCTAAAATTTCTTCCCTAGAAATATCTTCATCATGCCCTACCGCAGCTTTTGTTGTTGGTGTAATAATTGGCTCAGGTAATTTGTCGTTTTCTTTTAAACCTTCTGGCAATGTAACCCCACAAACTTGGCGTTTACCAAGAGCATATTCTCTTGCAGCATGTCCTGCTAAATAACCTCTAATCACCATCTCTACTTTAAATGGTTCGCATATTTTACCAATGGTAACACTTGGGTCGGGAACAGAAATTACCCAATTAGGAACTATATCTTTAGTAGCTTCTAAAAATTTAGCCGCTATTTGATTTAAAACTTGTCCTTTATATGGAATAGCTTTTGGTAAAACTACATCAAAGGCAGAAATTCTATCGCTTACCACCATTACCAAAAATTCATTTTTGATGGTATAAACGTCTCTTACCTTACCTTTATAAAATCCTGTCTGTCCAGGAAAATTGAAATCTGTTTCTTTTAATGACTGCATTTTTGTTTCTTCAGATTTGAAATTTGAGATTTGAGATTTTAGAAAATTTAATATTCAAAAATCTTGCTTCTCAAATCTAACTTCTCATATCTATTACTGTATATCTCCGTAAGCTTCTAATATCTTAACTACTAATTTATGACGAACAACATCTTTACCGCTTAAATAAATAATGTCTATTCCTTTAATATTTTCTAAAATTCTTAACGCGTTATGCAAACCAGATTGTTGCTTTTTTGGTAAATCTATTTGGGTAACATCTCCTGTAACTATAAATTTTGCAGATGGTCCCATACGTGTTAAAAACATTTTTAACTGCATATCGGTGGCATTTTGAGCCTCATCTAAAATCACAAAACAATTATCCAAGGTTCTACCACGCATAAAAGCTAATGGAGCAATTTCGATGGTTCTATTTTCTAGATATGTTTTTAGCTTTTCGGCAGGTATCATATCATCTAAAGCATCGTATAGAGGACGTAAATAAGGATCTATTTTTTCTTTTAAATCACCAGGTAAAAAACCTAAATTTTCACCAGCCTCTACCGCAGGACGGGTTAAAATGATGCGTTTAATCTCCTTATTTTTTAATGCTCTCACAGCTAATGCAACCGCAGTATAAGTTTTACCCGTACCGGCTGGGCCTATGGCAAATAAAACATCGTTTTTATTGATGCTGGCCACCATTTTACGCTGGTTTGCCGTACGGGCTTTAACCATAATTCCGTTAGGACCAAATACAATAACTTCTGAATTACTCGCTGCCTCTTCAGCAGTTTGCCCTTCAGTTCTCTGGCCAGCACTAGATGAGCCCAAAATACTATCCACATCATTGGTAGATAAATTTTGATACTTTTCTAAATGTTGGATAATTGCACCTAACTTTTCGTTAAACAAACGGAGTTCTTTTTCATCGCCAAGTGCTTTTACTTCATTGCCTCTAGTTACAATTTTCAACTTTGAAAACGAGCGCTTTATTAAATCATAATACTCGTTATTAGGCCCCCATAATACTACAGGGTTAACAGATTCTAAGGTAATTATTAGTTCGTTCAAATTAGAGATTTTACGTTTCTGGTTTAAATATGAATTAAAAATTTAATATTTGTAGCAATTATCTTGTTGTACAAGATTAAGAATAATTATTCATAATATTAATGGGAATTATCACTTTAACAACCGATTTAGGTTATAAAGATTTTTATCAAGCTGCTTTAAAGGGAAGTATACTAAAAACACTCCCCAAAGTAACAATTATTGATATTTCTCATGAGATTGAAGCGTTTAATATTTCTAAAGCAGCTTTTCTATTAAAAAACAGTTTTCATTATTTCCCAAAAGGCACAGTACACTTAATTGGTATAGATACTGTTTACAGTGCCTCTAACAAATATCTGGCATTAAAATATCAAGACCATTATTTTGTTGGAGCCGATAACGGTATTTTTTCATTGATTTTTGAAGAAGAACCACAGCAAATTGTAGAATTAAATATTTTACAAGATTTAAAATTTTTACATTTTCCATTGGCCGATATTTTTGTAAAAGCCGCTTGTCACCTAGCAAACGGTGGGAAATTAAATGAAATTGGTGATCCTATTTTTGAAATTGAAGAACGTATTAATTTTAACCCAGTGATTGTTGGAAACTCAATTAGAGGAAACGTTATTTTTATAGATTCTTTTGAAAATGTGATTACTAATGTTACCAAAGATTTGTTTACTAAGGTACAAAACGGGCGTAATTTTACCTTGTCTTTTAAACGTAACGAAAAAATAAATCAGCTTAGCTGGCATTATGACGAAGTGCTGGAGGGTGAAAAACTGTGTCTATTTGGCATTTCTAATCATTTAGAGATTGCCATTAACAAGGGAAAAGCTAGTGGATTATTAGGTTTAAAAGCTAATGATATGATTCAAATAGACTTCCATTTATGATTGTTCGCTTAGTTAAAATGGTTTTTCAAAAAGATAAATTGGAAGATTTTAAAAACATATTTCAACAATCTCAACCAAAAATCGCCTTAATGGATGGTTGTTTATCTGTTCAACTTCATCAAGATGTTAATCATCCTCAAGTATTTTTTACTATAAGTGAGTGGCAGTCTGAGGTACATTTAGAAAATTATAGAAACTCACAATTATTTATAAGTACTTGGAAAAAAGTTAAACCTATGTTTACCTCAAAAGCAGAAGCTTGGAGTTTATGGAATCCAAATTTAAGTTTGGATTAAAATTTGATGATTTATCTTGTTAATTAATTGTTCAAAATAAAATTATCTAGAAAGGGGAAGAAAAACAATGAGAAAACTATTAATCTTTATATTGATTCCGCTAACACTACCTAGTTTTGCCTATCAAAATGTTGATAGCCTTACTTATACACTCCAAAAAAATAAGATTAACCAAATGCTAGAGCAAAGGAGTGCTAAATTTGGAGAATACGACCAAAGTTTGAGTACTAAGACAGGTATTTTTGGTTTAAAAACTAAAAAAGACATGCAAAAAAGTATAAATATTTTGACAGATATTATTTTAACAGATAATAGCATACTTAAGGAGACCAAAACTTTATTAGACTATCAAACCTATCAAAAAGAGCAAGTTTCTAATCAAGGTAAAGAATTTGAGAACAGAAACTTAGACTTTATGAATACCATCAATAAGTTGCAAACTCAAAATGTGAAACTGGAAGTAGAAATGAGTGAATTTAAAAAGGGCAAAAAGTTTTATCAATTAGTTAGCTATGCTCTGGGGCTGTCTCTTATTGGAATTGCACTGTTTGTATTCCGTAAAATTTCCCTCAAATAACTTACTAAGCACATTATATTAACTATTTTGCAACCTTTAGCAATAAATTGTTTTGCTTAAGTTTATTACTTTTTTTAAAAAATGGCGAGAAACGGATTAAATAGTAGTTCAAAACTTTCGGAAGAACTTACAAAATCAAAAATAAATAAAGAAAATCTTCAAAAAATTTCTGGACTATTAAAATACTTAAAACCTTACCGTGGAAAATTTGCGATTGGAATGGTTTTTTTGCTATTATCTAGTTTAACTGGTTTGGCGTTTCCTGCGCTTATTAAAGTAATGGTAGATGTTGCCCAAGGTATTGCTCCAGATTATGGTTTACCAAATTCTATCAATCAAATTGGTTTTGTTGCTTTTATAATCCTTTTTATCCAATCTTTTGTTTCTTTTTTTAGGATAAGATTGTTTGTAGAAGTTGCCGAAAAATCTTTAGCAGACATTAGAAGAGATACTTATTTTAGGATGATAACGCTACCCATGAATTTCTTTGCAAATCGAAGAGTTGGGGAACTAAATAGTAGAATTTCGGCAGATTTATCGCAAATACAAGACACCATTACTACTACCCTTGCCGAGATGATTAGGCAAATCATTTTATTAATTGGCGGTATTTCAATCCTCATTATGGTTTCAGGTAAGCTAACACTTTTTAACCTATCTATTTTACCAATTATAGTTGTAGCAGGGGTATTTTTTGGAAAAGCAATACGTAAAATTTCACGCCAAGCGCAAGACCAATTAGCGCATTCTAATACTATTGTAGAAGAAACTTTGCAGGGCATTTCTAATGTTAAAGCCTTTGTAAACGAAGCATATGAGGCAAAAAGATATGATAAAAGTTTACGCGAAGTAGTAAAAATTGCAGTTAAAGGTTCTAATTATAGAGGCGGGTTTGCTTCGTTTATTATCTTTTGTTTGTTTGGTGCTATTGTAGGCGTAATTTGGTATGGCTCTTATTTGGTTCAGCAAGGTAGCTTAAGTGTTGGAGATTTATTAGCTTATATGCTTTACTCTGTGTTTGTTGGTGCGGCAATGGGTAGTTTTCCCGAGTTATATGCTAACGTTCAAAAAGCCATTGGTGCTTCAGAACGAGTGTTAGAAATTCTTCAAGAAGAAAACGAAGCCATTAGTATAAAAGATGATTTAAACCAAGTAAAAGAAAAAATTAAAGGTGATTTAGCGTTTAATGATGTACGTTTCAGTTATCCATCTAGAAAAGATATTCAGGTTTTAGATGGTGTTTCATTCTCAGCAAAAGCAGGAGAAAAAATAGCAATTGTTGGCCCGTCTGGAGCTGGAAAATCTACTATAGCTGGATTAATTTTGAAATTTTACGATATCCAAAAAGGCGAAATTTTATTTGATGGCAAATCGGCAAACAATTTGGCCTTAACTGATATTAGAAATCAAGTGGCAATTGTACCACAAGATGTGATTTTATTTGGCGGAACTATTAAAGAAAATATTGCATACGGTAAATTAAGCGCAACAGACGAAGAGATTGCTGCTGCAGCTAAAAAAGCAAATGCCCATCAGTTTATTACGGGTTTCCCCGAATCTTATGAAACTGTTGTAGGAGAAAGAGGTGTGAAACTATCTGGCGGACAACGCCAAAGAATTGCTATTGCGAGGGCTTTATTAAAAAATCCTGCGATATTAATTTTAGATGAAGCTACTTCGTCGCTAGATTCAGAATCAGAAAGATTAGTGCAAGAAGCCTTAGAAATTTTGATGAAAGATAGAACTTCTATTATTATTGCACACAGGTTATCTACGATAAGAGAAGCCGATCAAATTATCGTTTTAGATGGTGGTAAAATTGTAGAACGTGGAAAACACCAAGAATTATTAATGAATGAAAATGGATTGTATAAGCATTTGAGTGCTTTGCAGTTTGAGATGTAGATGGAAGGATGGTTTGAAGGAATGATGGATGGAATGAGAGAAGGATGGAATGTGGGAATACCAAATAAAAAAATCTGTGTAATCTGTTTAATCATTTAAAAATCTATGGACAAAAAATAACATATGAGATTAACAGTTTGGGGTGCTGCAGAACAGGTAACGGGAAGCATGCACCTTTTAGAGGTAAATGGATATAAAATAGTAATTGACTGTGGATTAGATTACGAATCTGGAGTTGATTTAGGTGCTAATGAAAACTTCCCTTTTTTTCCATCAGACATAGATTTGGTGGTTTTAACTCATGCCCATATAGACCACAGCGGTAATATTCCTACGTTGGTAAAAGCAGGATTTGATGGTCAGATTTTATGCACCTATCCTACTGCGGATTTAACGCAATTACTCCTGTCCGACTCGGTAAATATTTTCTTACGAAAACAAGAAAAATCTAAAGGAAGGAAAAAATTTAACAGAAGAAAAGGTCATAGCTACGGAAACAATCAGCCGCTTTATTTATACAAACATGTAAATGATACTGCCGATAGAATGGTGCCTATTGCTTACCATAAACCATTTAAAATAAACAACGAAATTACGCTTACGCTGATTCCTACCGGGCATTTACTAGGTGCTGCAGCAGCTCATTTTACGATTGTTGAAGGTGGAGAAACCAAAACTATTGCCTTTACAGGCGATATAGGTCGTAAAAATTATCCTGTTTTAAATAACCCAGAATATTTACCTGCCACGCAATATTTAGTTTGCGAATCTACTTATGGTGGGAGATACCATAGCGATACAGAAAAATTAAAAGACGTATTGATAAAGACCATAAAAGAAGCTTGTATAGACCAGCCAGGACGTTTAATTATTCCAGCTTTTAGCGTAGGCCGAACTCAATCTTTAGTGTTTTCTCTAAATAAGATTTTTAGCGATAGAGAATTACCTCCTATTCCGGTTTTTGTTGATAGTCCGATGGCAACCATGGCTACTGATATTTATCGCAAACATCAAAGTTATGTGAGTGAAGAATCAAGATCCTTTTACAAAACTAATGGTGATGAGTTTGAGTTTGAGAACTTAAGCTATGTGAAGGAGTTAAAAGAGAGCAAAGAAATATCAGATCATTTTGAACCTTGCATTATCATTTCTTCTGCTGGTATGTTAGAAGGTGGGCGTATACAAGACCATTTGTTTAATAACATTCAAAACTTTTATGCCACCATATTTTTTATCGGTTTTTGTGCTAAAGGCACCTTAGGAAACCGATTATTACGTGGCGATTCTATAGTTAATATTAAAGGTAGAGAATTATCTGTTTTTGCTGCCATTAAAAAAACCGATTTATTAAGCGGCCACGGGGATCATGGCGATATTATGGATTACATCACCAATATACCTCAAAATAGCTTAAAACAAGTTTTTTTAGTTCATGGCGAATTAGAAAGTATGCAGGCGCTTAAAGCAGATTTAAACGAAAAAAATATTGAGGTTGCTATCCCTAAAAAAGGACTTACTTTTGAGATGTAGGTATTAAAAAGAATGAAGGTCATTTTGGACTTGTTTCAGAATCTTACAAATAGACCTGATTTTTTGGATAAGATGCTGAATTAAATTCAACATGACTACCACGTTTCTAATCAATCTCATGAGTTATCAATCCAGCCAAAAACTTAGGCTCAAACCAAGTAGATTTTGGAGGCATGGTTTCTCCCAAATCGGCAATAGCCATTAAATCTTCAATTAAAACTGGGTAAAGGAAAAATCCTAAATCAAAAATACCATCATTAATTTGTTTTAAGCAATCTTCTAAATTAATGCTCCCTCCCAAAAAGTGAATACGACTATCTTCTCTTGGATTTTTAATTTCAAACAATGGATTAAGGATAAGATTTTGCAACAAACTCACATCTAAATCTTCTAAAACATCATTTTTAACATGGTGTTTTAAATCTATTTGATAAGCAACACCATCAAAATAAAAACCTATTTCTCCCCTATTTTTTGGGATTAAATTGATGATTTCAATACGTTTTAGTTCAAAATGATTTTCTAAAAAAGGTAGAATTTTATCCCGATTAAAATCAGCGTTAAGCTTTAAAAACCGATGAAATGGCAAAATAGCCAATTGATTAGCACTGATATAAACTGAAGAAAAGAAATTATATTCCTCGGTTCCTCTATGTTTAAGATTGAGTTTTCTCCGCTCTATACCATAAGTAGAAGAAGCGGCAGCCCGATGATGACCATCGGCAATATAAGTGTTAGGCATTTCTTTAAAAGCAGCCAATATTTGCGCAATCAAATCTTCCTCTTCTAAACGCCAAACTTGATGTAAAGTATCATCTAAAATAAATGATATAGCTGCTGCATTTTGAATCTCTTTTTCAATTATATTATCTAAAGTTGTATTTTCTGGATAAGTAATTAAAACCGGATTAGCATCTATTCCTGTATGCTCTAAATATTCTATTAAACCTTTTTCTCGTTCTTTAACAGTTAACTCATGTTTTTTAATGTGATTATTTAAGTAATCATCAATAGCTGAAATTGTCCAAAATCCTTTAAAATGAAAATCCTTATTTTTGAACTCATAAATGTAAATGGCTGGCTGCTCATCCTTCATCAGGATTTGATTGGTTTTAAAATCATCAAAATTTTCGATAATTTTCTGAAAAGCAATCTCTTGCTTAGAGCCTCTTAAATAATAGTTTTCTATTTTGGGCACTAAAAGGTGAACAAAACTAATAGGATTTAATTGGCCTATTTCTTTAGCAGAACTAATGGTTAAATTTTCTAAGCCAATAACTACTTCTTTGGCATAAGATACGCTTGGAAGTATGGCTTTAAAAGGTTTAATAAAAGGCATAATTGGTTCTAAAAATTCAAATTTAGGAAAAAAGAGGAAAGATAGGTGAAGGAATGAATGAGAGAAGGAAGGAATGATGGAATGGGAGAATGATGGAAGGAGAGAATGATGGAAGGAGAGAATGATGGAAGGAGAGAATGAAAGAGTTAGAGAATGAAAGAATTAGAGAATGAAGAAGTTAATGAATAATGGCAATGCCCTAAATTTTACTAATTTTGCGCCTTCAAATATTAATACAAGCGTGAAGTTTAAATTAGCTGTTCAAGATCCTTTATCAAAAGCTAGGGCTGGAGAAATTACTACCGACCATGGCGTCATCCAGACTCCAATATTTATGCCTGTAGGTACTGCTGGAACCGTAAAAGCGGTGCATCAAAGAGAATTAAAGGATGATATTAAAGCTGATATTATTTTAGGAAATACCTATCACTTATATTTAAGACCGGGGTTAGAAACATTAAAGCTAGCAGGTGGCTTACACAAATTTAACGGCTGGGATAAACCTATTTTAACAGACAGTGGGGGCTACCAAGTTTACTCATTAACAGAAGTTAGAAAAATTAAGGAAGAGGGTGTTACGTTTAAATCGCACATAGACGGCTCAAAACATTTGTTTACTCCAGAAAATGTAATGGATATACAGCGAGTTATTGGCGCCGATATCATTATGGCTTTTGATGAGTGTACGCCTTATCCTTGCGATTATCATTACGCCAGAAGATCTATTGATATGACACACCGTTGGTTAAAACGTTGTATTAAAAGATTTGACGAAACCGAACCTCATTATGGTTATAATCAAACATTATTCCCTATTGTACAAGGCTCTGTTTATAAAGACTTAAGAGTAAAATCGGCAGAATTTATAGCGGCCCAAAATAGAGAAGGTAATGCTATTGGCGGTTTATCTGTAGGCGAACCAGCAGAAGAAATGTATGCCATGACCGAAGTTGTTTGTAACGTTTTACCTGTAGATAAGCCACGCTATTTAATGGGAGTAGGTACACCTATCAATTTATTAGAAAACATTGCTTTAGGTATTGATATGTTTGACTGCGTAATGCCTACCAGAAACGCAAGAAACGGAATGCTTTTTACCAGAAATGGAATCATAAACATCAAAAACGAAAAATGGAAGAACGATTTTTCGCCTATTGATCCTGATAGCGATTTATTCTCGGACTTAACCTATTCTAAAGCTTACCTAAGACATTTAATTCACTCAAAAGAAATTTTAGGAGCTCAAATTGCATCCTTACACAATTTACACTTCTATTTGTGGTTAGTTAAAGAAGCTAGGCAAAGAATAATTACTGGCGACTTTTACGATTGGAAAAACAAAATGGTAAAAGTTTTAGGCGTTAAACTGTAAATGAAGTTTTTAAACAAATACATAAAAATTATTGACTGGTATATTATCAAAAAATATCTTGGTACATATATTTTTACATTAGGTATAGTAACTTTAATTTCAATCGTATTTGACATTTCTGAACGATTGGATGATTTTTTAAAAAGTACTGCCACCATGAATCAAATAGTATTTGAATACTATGGAGGTTTTATACCATTTTATATCAATCTTTTATCTCCATTAATTAATTTTATTGCGGTTATATTTTTTACTGCTAAAATGGCCAATCAAACAGAGATTGTCCCAATTTTATGTGGTAAAGCAAGTTTTAATAGATTTCTTAGACCCTTTTTTATTGCTTCAACGCTCATATTTATTGTAAGCTTAATTTTCAACTTATTAATTATACCTGAAACAAATAGGTTACTTACAAATTTTACAAATACCTACCTAAAAGACAACAATACATCAAGAAGTAATGTACATATTAAGCTAGATACTGCTAATTATGTTTACATAGAAACCTTCGAAAATAAGACAAATACAGGCTACCGATTTACATTAGAAGAATTTAATGACGATGTGCTAAAGTCTAAATTAATGGCTGATAGAATTACATGGGACTCTGTAGCTAATAAATGGAAAATATACAATTATACCATAAGGTATGTGGATGGTTTAAGTGAGCGTATGGAAAACGGTGTAGAAAAAGATACCACTTTAGACATGCGTCCAATAGACTTTGATATTAGAGATAATATATTCTCGGCAATGAATTATAAAGAGCTGAACGAAAAGATAGAGAAAGAAAAAATTAGGGGATCAGGGATTATGGTAAATTTAGAATTAGAGAAATTTAAACGCTGGACCTATCCTTTTTCAACTTATGTTCTCACCCTAATTGGAGTTGCCTTATCATCTAGAAAAGTGAGAGGTGGAGTAGGCTTACCATTAGGAATTGGAATTGGCATGAGTTTTTTCTACATATTATTAATTCAGTTTTCTAATGTATTTGCCTTAAAGGGAGGGTTAGATCCAATAATTGCTGTTATAATACCAAATGCCATTTTTGGCACCATTGGAGTTATTTTAGCTATTAAAGCTCCGAAATAAATGAAAATAAATCTAAAAAGTAATTTACTCATTCTACACTTAACCGTAGTAATTTGGGGATTTACGGCAATTTTGGGTGCCTTAATTACTATTAATGAAATTCTATTAGTTTGGTACCGTGTACTAATTGCTGCATTAGCATTGTTTATTTATTTTAAATGGACAAAAACAAATCTAAAAATTAGTAAAGGAACATTCACCACGCTATTTTTTACAGGAGGTATTGTTGGCTTACATTGGATATTGTTCTTTGGCTCTATTAAAGCCGCTAACGTATCCGTTGCGATGGTATGCTTATCATCATTAACCTTATTTACTTCTATTCTTGAGCCGTTATTTAATAGAGTTAAAATATCTAAACTAGAGTTAATTATAGGCATGTTAATAATTGCTGGAATATGCCTCATATTTAAGTTTGAGACACAATACAAGCTAGGAATTATTATGGGTTTATTAAGTGCATTATGCGCTAGTATTTTCTCAATTATTAACGCCAAACAAGTAAAAAGAATAGCAGCTCCAATAATTAGTTTTTACGAATTGGTTAGTGCATTTATTTGGATTAATATTTACTTTTTAGTTAACAACGGATTTAACCAATCTTTTAACTTAAAAGGATTAGATATCGTTTACTTATTGATTTTAGGAGTTATTTGTACAGCCGTGGCTTATGTTGCAGGTGTATCTGTAATGAAAGAATTAAGTGCTTTTAGGGTAGCTCTTATCACCAATTTAGAGCCTGTTTATGCTATTGTTTTAGCCCTACTTATTTTTGGGAATAATGAAAAAATGACTGGCGGATTTTATGCCGGAGCAAGTATTATTATTGGTTCTATATTTTTATATCCAGTAATTAGAAGTCAAATTGAAAAGAAAAAATTAAAGAAATACCCGCACCTCTTTAATTAGAAAACATCATTAAATAGCACTTAAGTATCGCAAAAAAATGTGTTAGGCAAAAGCTTATTTATTGTCCATAAAGGATTGAGTTATGTTCTAATTTATACTCTTTACAAGATTAATGGGTACGGCTCATAATTGTCAAAAGCAATTCTTAATGGCTAAATTTAATCACCTATCAACTACTGCAGTTTATTGTAGCTAGTGCTTTTTATTTAAAAATTAGATTTATCATGCCGTAAGAACTATTGAAATAACATCAATAAATACTATAAAATTTGAACATTAAACCTAAATGAGTTTTTACTAATTATATTAAAAGCAAAGTCTCTAAGTCGTCTGTTTTTCTAAAACATGAAATATAAAAACCAAAAATAATTGTCAATTATTTATTAGTATAGCTTTTCATTAATAATTAATACTAATATAATAAAATACACTAAGTATAAATTTTAAACTAATAAATTTAAATTATTTAGCCAATTTTTATAGGCATTAAAATTAAGTCATCAATATAAATTTATAAATAAACACCCAGTAAAATCTTTACAACAAATTAAAACGTTTTTATAAAAGGTGTAATTTTTATCAGCACTAACACAAAATATTTATCGAATTTTTAAGCCTAAAATTAGCCGCCTTGGTGTACAATTTTTACAAAAAAACAGTATCTTTCCAAAGTGTTAAAGACAGCGCTAAAGTGTATAAAAAAGTAGTTTTTAATAAGCTGAAATTAATTTTAAAATCAAATAATAGTTTTATTAAAAATAATATAAAATATTGATATTCTGATTTTTAAAAAATTTTATTAAATAATTACTTTAATAAAAAATACACACCTTAAGCAATCAATTACTAAAATATTTAGCATTAGCAATTATTTGAAATGATTAAAATATTTAAATTAATTAATATCAAGTGTTTATGTGTATTTATATTAACTTTAACTTCACATCATGTTTTTTCGCAACTTTTTAGCAGCGACCAGAACCCACCTAGTGTAAAATTTAGGCAAATTAATACCCCGCAGTTTCAAATCATCTACCCTACCCTTTTAGAAAGCGAAGCACAAAAAGTGGCTAATGTTTTAACCCTGATAGTTGACGATGTGAGTAAAAGTTTGGGCAAAAAACCAAGTCCAATTTCTATCATCTTACAGAACCAAGGAGTAGCCTCTAATGGCTTTGTTCAAATGGCACCAAGAAGATCAGAATTTTACACTATCCCTGGTCAGGAGTTTGATGCACAAGACTGGCTAAACAGTTTGGCTGTACACGAACTTAGGCATGTTGTTCAGTTTGATAAGTTAGCACCTAAACTAAATGCTCCACTATTTGAAGAATTAAAACTTGCCTTGTTTGGTATTAATTTACCGCCATGGTTTTTTGAAGGCGATGCGGTTGGAATTGAAACCATACTGACCAAAGCAGGAAGAGGAAGACAACCTAATTTTGATTTAATCTTAAGAACCAACTTACTATCTAACCAAAAATTTAGCTACTCTAAAAACTACCTAGGCTCTTACAAAGATTTTACTCCAGGTTACTATCCTTTAGGGTACTTGATGACAACAAAAATTAGAAGAGATTTTGGGCCAAAAATTTTAGATGACATTTTAGAGCGAATCAAAAAACTCCCATTAAGACCTTATAATTTTAGCAACTCTCTTAAAAAATTTGTAGGTTATAATACCGCAACACTACATAAAAAAACCACTACAGAAATTGATAGTTTATGGAAAGCACAAATTGCCCAAACAAACTTCATCATTTACACTCCTTTAAACCAAGAAATGGGTAAAAATCCATCAGCCTACTTGTTGCCTTATGCTTACCAAAATAATGGTTTTATATGTATTAAATCATCTAAAGCAAAAGCACAAGAAATTATACATGTAGATATTAACCAAAAAGAAAAAACGATTATCAAAATTGGGCCTCAATTAGAAGCCAATTTAAGCTTGGCAGCAGATGTATTAACATGGGATGAATACAGAATTGACAAAAGATTTGGGCAACGCTCTTTTAACGTGATATGCACTTATAATTTAAAAACAAAGCAGTACAAACAAATTACAAGTCGAAGTAGGCTATTCTCTCCTAGCCTATCGTCAGATGGTAAAAAAATAGCTGCCGTTAAAGTAAGCCAGCAAAATGTATTTAACATTGTAATTTTGAATGCAGAAACCGGTGAAGAATTAAAAACCTTTCCAAATCCTACAAACTTCACGCTACAAACTCCTTCCTTTATTCCGCAAACAGAAGAAATTATAGCTACCGCGGTTAACGGAGATGGCAAAACCATTATCCGTTTTAACGAAAACGGAAACGAAATTTTATTACCACAAACGGCTCAAATAATAGCTAGACCCATTTTTTATCAAAATCGAGTAATTTATAAAGCACATTATAACGGCATTGATAACATTTACGCTTTAGATTTAAGTAGCAAAGAAATATATGCTTTAACGAGTGCTAAGTTTGGTGCTTATAACCCATCTATAGATTTAAATCAACAAAAATTATACTTTAACGATTATCAAGCAAAAGGATACCATGTTGTTTCTATAGATTTAAAAGAGCTAGAATCAATTTCAGTAAAAAATCAAACAAACACCTTTGTAAATTATTTTGAGCCGCTTATAAAGCAGGAAAATACGTCAGATATTTTTAAAAACATCCCAAATCAAACCTATGAGAGCAAAAAATATCGTGATGCTGCAAACTTTTTTTACTTTCACAGCGCAAGTATCATTAACGAAACTAACGAATTTACCGACGATTATAATTACGGAATATCTCTACTATCAAACAATAAATTAAATACCTCTGCAGCTTCGTTGGGTTATGTTTACAATAATGCGTTAAATAAAAGCGAGTATAGAGCATCTATAACTTATCAAAAATACTATCCACAAATTTCTTTAAACTGGGAAAATAGGGCCCGACTTTCTTATGCTCAAAGAAATAATGGCGGTGTTATTACCAGCATCCCTTTTACTTGGCGAGAAAATTATAGCTCGCTAAGAGTAGCATTGCCAGCTAATGGAAACTGGCTAAACAAAAGCTTTTATAGCACTGTAGCGCTTTCTACAAATTTTACACAACGCTATGATGTAAGTTTACCTATCACAAATTTTAGAACACAAATTAAATTTCCACTAACCTATCAACTAACTTTTGGCTTAAACAGCAGAACAGCACCAAGAGATTTGGCTCCTAAATGGGGTCAGAATATTGGAATAACATATCGTCATTTACCATTAGATAACAGTTTAGATGGCGAAAATTTTTTTGTAAGATCTGTATTTTATTTCCCAGGAGTTATGTCTAACCATAGCTTTAGAATAAGTGCCAATTGGCAAAATAATTCTGGAGTTTATAATTTTGATATAGACTTGCCCAGAGCAAGCGGATTTGCCAATTTGGCTCCTTCAAGTATGATTAGGAATACTTTATTGATAGATTATAGGTTTCCGATTGCCTATCCAGATTTAGAGTTAGGTCCATTAGCGTATATTAAAAGGCTAAAAGGCGGTGTTTTTACCGATTTTGAAAACATCGCAGAAGGCAATGGTTTACAAACGTTTGGAGCTGAACTAAGAGCCGATATGAATCTATTACGCTATTTTTTACCTAATTTTGATCTAGGCGGAAAAATTATTTTCTCTAACCAAAGCAATAATAGAAATCCAATTTTCGAATTTGGAATAAATTTTAATTATTAAACCCATGAGCTTTAAAACAATATTTATCATCATTTTATCCATACTTATTACTGTTGTTTTTATGCAAAATAGTGACGAAGTATTATTTACCATTTTATGGAAAGAGGTACAAGTTTCTAAATTATTAATGATGCTAGTAATGACATCTTTCGGTTTTATTATTGGGCTTATAGTTGCCTCACCTAAAAAGAAAAAACTAGCTAATAATTACAATAACGTACCTCTAGAAATAAATCAAACAGAAGATGAGGAATATATTGAGATGCCTAAAAAACAAGGTTTAAGTGACGAGGATAGAGATTATTTAAATTAATTATTTGGGCATTTTAACACGCCTTCCGCTGTAGTCCCGATAAAAAATCGGGAGCTGTCGCTTCTACAAAGGTTCAAAGAACTCCTTTGGAGAGTCCTTTGGACTATCGTTAATGCAAAATCCTAAATAATTTTCAACCTTAACTTTCTCTAAAAATCTTTATGCGGTGATTAAGCTCTCTATTCACCGCAAATTATGCGGAGAATAATTTAAATTGCGGAGAATAATAACTATATTCACCGCATAGTTAAGAAAGGAGGAATAAATGTACATCCATAAAAGAAGAGGCTGGCCAAATTTTACTTGGGATGATCAAATCATTTATCCCCTAATAACCACTACTAGAATAAAACAAAGTAACTTAACTATAAAAATAGAGAGTTTAGGCTTTAATTTAAGTACCGAGGCTCAAATAACTGCTTTAACTATAGAAGCTGTAAAATCTAACGAGATAGAAGGTGAGTTTTTAGACCAAGAGCAAGTAAGATCTTCCATAGCTAGACATTTAGGCCTAGAAGAAGTAGGTTTAGATAAAATAGACAGAACAATAGAAGGCGTTGTTGAAGTTTTGTTAGATGCTACTCAAAATTTTAATAATCCACTTACACAAGAAAGATTATTTAGCTGGCATGCCTCCTTATTTCCCGTAGGATATAGTAACATCAATAAATTAACAGTTGCAAATTGGCGTAAACCAGAAGGCGGCCCAATGCAAGTAATTTCTGGCGGTATGGGAAGGGAGCGAGTTCATTTTGAAGCACCAGATGCAGAGTTAATTCCTGATGAAATGCAAGCTTTTCAAACATGGTTTAATAAAGATGAAGCAGAATATGGTTTAGATCCAGTTTTAAAAGCAGCTATAGCTCACTTTTGGTTTGTTACTATACATCCGTTTGATGATGGAAATGGAAGAATAGCCAGAAGTATAACAGATATGCAATTAGCAAAAGCTGACGGAACTAAACAAAGATTTTACAGCATGTCGGCACAAATTAGAAAACAGCGTAATTCCTATTATCAAATCTTAGAAAACTCTCAAAAAGGAGATTTAGATCTAACAGATTGGATAGTATGGTTTCTAAATTGTTTAAATAGTGCCTTATTTGCTACTGAAGATTTACTGCATAAAGTTTTTAATAAAGCTAAGTATTGGAGATTCTTAGACGATAAGTCTTTAAATGAAAGACAAAAATTGATGCTTAATAAGTTATTAGATGGTTTTGAAGGTAAACTTAATACATCAAAATGGGCAAAAATTGCAAAAACATCTCAAGATAGCGCATTAAGAGACATACAAAATCTAATAAATCAGGGTGTTTTAGTAAAAGAAGAAGGTGGTGGAAGAAGTACAAGCTATGTTTTAATTAAAATTCAATAATGAGTCAAATGCCCACCAATACCCATAAAAATGCACAACTCATTAAAGAGGAAGCCAAAAGGCTTGGCTTTATTTTTTGTGGGATTGCCAAGGCTGAGTTTTTAGAGGAGGAAGCGCCTAAACTAGAGCATTGGCTCAACAAAAATTATAATGGTAAAATGGATTATATGAATAACCATTTTGACAAACGCTTAGACCCTACAAAACTAGTTGATGGAGCAAAATCTGTTATTTCTGTTGCATTAAATTACTTTACTGAAGATACTCAAGAAGATTCATATGCACCAAAAATATCTAAATACGCTTACGGTACAGATTACCATTTTGTACTAAAAGACAAATTAAAATCGCTTTTAAACTATATTAGAGAAAAAATTGGTGAAGTAAACGGAAGAGCGTTTGTAGACTCCGCTCCGGTGATGGATAAAGCTTGGGCGCAAAAGGCTGGCTTTGGGTGGATAGGAAAACACAGCAATTTAATATCTAAAAAAACAGGCTCATTTTTCTTTTTAGGCGAGTTAATTTTAGATTTAGACTTAGCTTACGATAATCCATTTATAACCGATCATTGTGGAGATTGTACACGTTGTATAGACGCCTGCCCTACCGAAGCCATCGTTTCTCCATACGTAGTTGATGGAAGCAAATGCATTTCTTATTTAACTATTGAATTGAAAGAACAAATTCCGCAAGAGTTTAAAGGTAAAATAGATAATTGGATGTTTGGTTGTGATGCTTGCCAAGATGTTTGTCCGTGGAATAGGTTTGCCGTACCACACCAAGAATCAGCTTTTAGCCCTCATCCAGATTTGCTAACGCTCAAAAAGAAAGATTGGGAAGAAATTACTCAAGAAGTTTTTCAATCGGTTTTTAAAAATTCTGCTGTGAAGCGCACAAAATTTGAAGGTTTGACTAGAAATATCAAATTTTTGGATTAAGTCCTGAATTAATAAGCCATGTAAATTATTTGATTTTGCTTTACTACGAATGAACAGATAAACAAGATTTGATTTCCTTTGATTTTCTAAATTTTGAATATCCATTATACAAGTGCGTTAACGATTGAAACGGCATCCTTTTTTTGCTCTTACCCTGTTGTAAGTGCAAAAAAAGATATAGTGTAAAGCGTGTTTAAACGCCAAAAACATTAATCTAATTATAAATCACATCCTTAACATCTTAATTGAATAGAATTAAGAAATAGTTACATGGGTTTGATTATTTTTGCCGCAATTACTTTAATTGTAAAATGGCAAAAAACGGTAAAGCTGCCCTAGGCTTCATTTTTATTACGCTTTTAATAGATGTAACTGGTTTAGGGATTATTATTCCGGTTTTACCTACGCTTATTGCCGAGTTAATTCAAGGTAATTTAAGCGATGCAGCAAGTTATGGAGGCTGGTTAACATTCGCATACGCTATTATGCAATTTGTTTGCGCCCCTATTTTAGGAAATTTGAGCGATAGATTTGGTAGACGACCAGTATTGCTATTTTCTCTTTTTGGATTTGGGATTGATTATTTGTTCTTAGCCTTTGCTCCTACTATTTGGTGGTTATTTGTAGGAAGATTGATTGCTGGAGTTACAGGCGCAAGTTATACAACAGCGTCGGCATATATTGCAGATATTAGTACCCCAGAAAAAAGAGCACAAAACTTTGGTTTAATAGGTGCTGCGTTTGGCTTGGGCTTTATTTTAGGGCCTGTGATGGGTGGTTTATTAGGGCAGTTTGGATCTAGAATTCCGTTTTTTGCTGCTGCAGGTTTAAGCTTATTAAATACTGTTTATGGATATTTTGTATTACCAGAATCGTTGCCAGCAGATAAACGCCGACCTTTTGATATTAAAAGAGCAAACCCTCTAGGTTCATTAATGCAGCTTAAAAAATACCCTGCCATGGGCGGCTTAATTTTTACACTGATTTTAATGTACACTGCAAATAATGGATTACAAAGTACTTGGGCCTATTATGGAATGGAGAAATTTAGCTGGAACGAAGCTTGGGTTGGTTATTCTTTAGGCTTTATTGGCTTGATGATTGGCGTTGTACAAGTAGGAATAATACGTTGGGCAATTCCTAAATTTGGGCAAGAGAAAAGTTTATATATAGGTTTAGCATTTTACAGTTTGGGTTTATTATTGTTTGCATTTGCCTCTAGCGGATGGATGATGTTTGCCTTTATTATACCCTATTCTTTAGGCGGTATTGCTGGACCTGCATTGCAAAGTATCATCAGCGGTTTTGCACCAGCTAATGAGCAAGGCGAGATACAGGGTGCATTAACAAGTTTAATGAGCGCTACCACTATTTTCGCTCCACCATTAATGACTAACCTTTTTGCCTACTATACAGATAGCAGTAACCCAATTCTGTTTCCTGGAGCACCATTTTTATTAAGCTCTATTTTAGTATTGGTGAGTTTAGTTTTTGCTGTTAAAAGTTTAAAAAGTAAACCTACAACTTCAAATACTTAATAGATTGGTAAGTGAATTAAATTTTAGTTAAAAAAAACTAAAACAGATTCTTCAGTCCATCTAAAATAGACTCTAAAAATGTGGGTATAGTGAGACCTTTGCTATAATTAAAATAAACAAATAAAACTAATGCAAAAATTACAAAGCCTATTAACTTCCTAAACATATAACCAATTAAGATTAAAATTATTGGTATGGCAATTAAGAAAATCCAGTTGATTTTATAAGGAGTTAAATCATTGTCTTTTTTATACACGTAGTACAGATTAGAGTGATCGCCAAAGTCGTTACTATGTTTAACAAATACAAAAGCTGATTTTTCTATTTGCAAAGGACAAATAGCTACACCATCATTAAATCTAAGTTGTTGCTTAAATCCATTTACAGAAAAATTAAAAACACCGTTAATACTTTCTATAGGGTTCTCTAACGAATCGGTTGCGATAATGGCAATTTTCTCGTTTTTTAGAAGATTTTCTTTAACAATAAAATTATTAATTGCTTGATTTAAACCTGCCGAGTAGCCAAAAAAACTAATCAAACAAAACAAGGCTATTAAAGTGAATTTCATGATTTAGGTTTTGGTAAGTATTATAAAGATGATATTTTTTACTTTCTACAAAGTATAAAACTTTAATTCTATTAAGTATTATTTATTTAATTTTTTATTTAAAAGCTCTACCGAATATCCGATTACAAAAAAATCTCGACCGGTTTCGTCATTAATTCTATAATCAAACTGATGTAAATAACCAGCTTGAATGTTAGTTAATTTTGATGGTTTGAAATTGAAAGCAAGTAAAAGCCTGTTTCTTTCAAAATAGGGCTGTTTATTGGTAAAAAATAATTCGTTACTAGCGCTTATTTGGTATGGCTTGTAGTCTTCTATTTGTTTATCAAACTGATAAGATACGCCAAGCCTATACCTAAATCTATTTCTATATCCGTTGCTAGTTAATCTAAACTCAGACCGATATCGCTGCTCTATATTAAATTTCCAAACTTTTTGATTGAAGATTAACTGAGGCCAAATTCTAAACTCGGCATTATTCTTAGGTAGTACAAAATTGCCTCCTTCATTAAAGGTTTGATAACTCCCTGCTCCTAAAGAAATAACTGCGTTTTTATCAAATTTAAAGTTGATGCCACCTTTATACTCGTAATAGTGAAAATTATCATAAAATTTTAAAGAACGTATTTGTGCCTCGCCAAATAAACTTACTTTTTGGCTAACTGTATATTTTAAGTTTATAATGTTCCAGCTACCTAAACCATAGGTTTGGCCAAAAGATAATTTGGCAATAAAAAGGAGTAATAAAACAGAAAATTGTGATTTCAAAATTATGCTGGCATAAACAATTATTAATACAATATGGTTATTTCTTCGGTAAAGGCAATTCCACATAAAATGTAGTACCATCTTTAGAGCTTATAAACCATAATTTACCATCATGTTTGGTTATAATTTGATTAGCAATACTTAATCCCATCCCAAAAGATTTTTCTCCCGCTGTTCCCCTTCTTTTGTTACCAGAAAGAGATTCTATTTCACCTCCTTTAAATTCATCTTGTATGCCAATACCTTGGTCTTTTACGCTAATAATAACCATTTTTTGCACCACCTCTATATTTACCTCTATAGTTTTATCCTCTTGACTAAATTTGCTAGCGTTATTAATAAGATTATTAAAAACTCTTGTTAATTTTTCTCTATCTCCATAAATAAAAACATCTCTTTTTAGTGGCTTAAATATAATAATCTGCTTCTTTTCATTGGTTTTAAATTTCAATAATGTAACTACATTATTAACCAATTGATTTATATTTAATTTTTCAATGATTTGGTCATTATCGTGACTATCGTTCGTAAACTCTAAAATATCATTAATTAAAATCAATGCATCTTTAGATGTATTATCAATCAATTCTACCATTTCTCTATCGCTATCCCTTAAGCTATCCATTAACATAATTTTTGCGATAGAATTAATACCTCCAATAGGATTTCTTAAATCGTGTGCAACTACTCTTAAAATTTTATCTTAATTGTTAGTTTTAAGCTCATTAGCTTGTTGATTTACCTTATTATTTAATATTTCTAATACTTTAATGTTGTTTTTAGACTTTTTCAGATTTAGAAATACTAAAAATATAATTATAAATGTAACCAATAAAAATATAGCGCTTACAATTAACCAAATAGTATTAGTCTCATTTTTATCTTCTAAATACTTATATTTTAAATCATTTTCCGCAAATTTTAATTGCTCTAATACAGTAATTTTAGTTAAATTTTTATCGTTTTCTTCTTCTAAAACCTTTTGCAGATTAATAAAAAACAAAAATTTATCAATATCATTTATCTTTTTATAATATTCACTCTCTAATTTATAATGATTAACCTTATCATTTATATTATAAAGTTTCTGTTGATTGTAATTAATATAATCTAAAATTTGCCTAGTAGAATCTAATTCATTGGTTTGTAAGTAAATATTACCTAGATGTATGGCTTGTAAAAGTGCATCTGCACTACCTATAATTTCATTATTATTTATTTGAATGCTTTTTTTAAGATAAATTTTAGCTCTATTAAATTCTTTCTTTTTAGCGTATAATTGACCTAAATTCCCAATAATAACTCCCTTGGCAGCAGATGCATTCCTTTCATCAAATTCAGATTTATTTTTATTACAAAAATCTAATGCTCTATTGTAAAAATACTCAGCAGAGTCTAATTTATCTACCTTATAATATGATAAACCTATATTATTTAGAACTTCCTGCTGCCTAAACAACAATTCTTCATCCTTATTTATTATTGCATTAGACTCTTTAAAACATATTTTAAATGACGTAATTGCCCTAAGATAAAATTCTTGAGCATATTGAATCATTGCTAAACGATAATAATATTCACTTAAAATATATTTATCATTAGCCTCAGAACCTATTTTTTTACCAAGGTATAATAATCTATACGCATCAGTATAACTCTTAAGTTGATAGTTAATATCACTTAATTTGAAATATATTCTTGCATAAAAGGTGTTGACATTCTTTTGTTCTGGTAGGTTATATATTCTCTCAACAAAGTTTCTTGCTAAAAGTGCTGCCGAATCTAACTTACCAAAACGTTGATATATTTCTATCCTTAAACATTCTAATTGAAAATCTGTCACAGAATTTAACTCAACCTGTTCAGCAGTTCTAACAGAATCTATAAAATAAAGACTACTCGTAATATCCGAATTATTAATTCGCTGATAAGCTTGATGCCTTATGAGGTTATTATAAGTTATAATATTGTCTGCACCCGGTTCTTCTAGTTTCTTCTCACACCCAGAAAAGAAAAAAACCAATAAAATACTGATTATTAAATAGTTTATATTTAACGGTTTACCAAAAAATATACCTTTAATTCTCAAAATATTTAAATATTAAGTAAAACAAAGTGCGCCCGACAGGAATCGAACCTGTACCATAAGAACCGGAATCTTAAATTCTATCCATTAAACTACGGGCGCAAAAGCTAATTAAAATTATACATTAAATCTGAAATGCATAATATCTCCATCTTCTACCACGTATGTTTTCCCCTCTACACCTAATTTTCCTACTTCTTTACAAGCGTTTTCACTTCCTAAAGTAACAAAATCCTGATATTTAATCACTTCGGCTCTAATAAAACCTTTTTCAAAATCACTGTGGATCACGCCGGCAGCTTGAGGCGCTGTAAAACCTTTGGTAATAGTCCAAGCTCTAACTTCTTGTACACCAGCGGTAAAATAAGTGTATAAATCTAACAATCGATAAGCCGCTAAAATCAATTTAGCCACACCAGATTCTTTCAAACCTAAATCATCCAAAAACATAGCTCGCTCTTCGTAATCTTCTAGCTCTGCAATTTCGGATTCTATCTTTGCAGATATCACTAAAACCTCAGCATTTTCCTCTTTCACCGCATTTTTAACTAAATCAACAAACTTGTTTCCAGTATTTACAGATGCCTCATCTACATTACATACGTACATTACTGGCTTAGCCGTTAGTAAACTTAAATCGGCAATAAACTCAAAATCATCATCACTAAGCACTGCCGAACGTACCGATTTACCAGTTTCTAAATGGCTTTTTACTATAGATAAGATATCAAAAGTACGTTTAGCATCCTTATCCGTTTTAGCCATCTTTTCTACCTTTTGCAAACGCTTAACCACGGTATCTAAATCCTTCAATTGCAACTCGGTATCAATAATTTCTTTATCTCTAATCGGATCAACAGAGCCATCCACATGTATCACATTATCATCCTCAAAACATCTTAAAACATGTATAATCGCATTAGTTGCTCTAATATTTCCCAAAAACTGATTTCCCAAACCCTCCCCTTTTGAAGCTCCTTTTACCAAACCAGCTATATCAACAATTTCTATAGTGTTAGGTACAACCTTATTAGGCTTTACCAACTCGGCTAGTTTATTTAAGCGCTCATCAGGCACTGTAATTACACCAATATTAGGTTCAATGGTACAAAAAGGAAAGTTTGCTGCTTGCGCCTTAGCGTTAGATAAACAATTAAAAAGAGTAGACTTTCCTACGTTTGGTAAACCTACAATTCCACACTGCAATGCCATATTTTATAAATTATTAATGATTATTTATTGAATTTATATTGTCGATTGGCCATAGTCCATAGTCCATTGACCATTTCAATTTGGGCGCAAAGATAGGGTTTACGATTGATTTATTTGGGCATTTTTAACACGCTATTCGCTCATACGCCTGCCGGCCTTAGTCACAGGCAGGTATCCGCTACTATCGTTAATGCAATTATAGAATCTATCAAATTTGGATTTACTATTTAAAAAACTTTAATTAGATAAAATTTAACTACCAAACCATGGAAAACAATCAAATATCATCACCAAACAATCAAGTTATAGATTTAACAATAAAATCCTTTTTAGTAGAAATATGCAAGTATTTAAAGGTATTTTATATAACTGGATTTGTAATTATATCTTTTTTTCTAGTTAAAACATTTACTTATACACTTGTAGAACCATTTTTTAGTCCCTTATACCAAACAAATAGAAGGTTATATGATTTTATTCACGATTTCTATTTTAAAAATAATCACTCTATAAGCACATTTGTTATTCTTATTGTTACTACTTCAGCATTCACATATCGTAAATCATTAAGAAAGTCGCTCAAAACAAATAATCAATACGATTTGATTGATTCATTTGAGAAATTAAAAACGTTTTTTAGAGTATTAGCTGTTTTTCTAATATTTAGTTTTACTGTCTTTTTATTTTCGTTCGCAGTCGGTTTTTACAATCTAACTTATCATTAAACCTTACCATGGAAAACAATCAAACACCAACACAAGAAAATCAAATAATAGATTTAACAATAAAATCTTTTTTGGTCGAGATATGTAAGTATTTAAAGGTATTTTATATTACTGGGATTGTAATTTTTTCCTTTTTTCTGGTTAAAATATTTACTTATAGTCTTGTAGAACCATTTTTTAGTCCTTTATACCAAACAAACAGAAGGCTATATGATTTTATTCACGATTTCTATTTTAAAAATATTCATATCTCATTCTCATTTATTGTATTTATACTAACTAGTTCCGCAAACGCATATCGTAAATCGTTAATAAAAGCACTTAAAACAAATAATCAAGACAATTTGGTTGAATCGTTTTATAAACTAAAAATCTTATTTAGAACCTTGGCTGTGTTTCTAATATTTAGTTTTATTGTTTTCTTATTTTCGTTTGCAATTGGTTTTTACAATCTAACTTATCATTAAAAATATCATGGAAAACAATCAAATATCATCACAAGAAAATCAAATAATAGATTTAACAAGTCAGCAGTTTTATAGGGAAATTATTAAATGGCTTAACATCATATTTTGGACAGGTGTAACTGCTTGTGTTTTTATTGTAATTCAAAGATTTGTCAAACTGTTCTTAACAGTAGAAATTCCAAATTACGCAGGAATCAACAAAAACGAAACACCTACATCTTTCCCTTATATATCTACACTTATGTTAGTTTACTGGGTATTAAACAGATTAAACAACTATAAAAAAAGTTTAAAAACAGCACTTAATAGTACCAATGAAGATGATTTAATAGAAGCTAACTACCAATTGAAACTTTTGTTTAAATTCATTGCGCTTCTATTAATTGTTTCTGTTGCAATGAGCTTATTTTTATATGTAATTGTTCCTATACTAAATTCATAATAAATTAAACACCATAAAGCGAACCACCTTTTTGCCATAATTTATTGATGTTTTCTTCAACCTTAGCATCCATAATTAATGGTGGTGCATGGTGTGGTTTTATTCTGGCGTCAATAATTAATGGTCCATGGCAACCCCAGTGCTTATGTTCAATAAAACTGTTAATACCATAAATATCATGTGATGGATTGCTTCTGGTAAAAGTTACCCAAACAAAATTATTGCTAGTAGTTGCAGTAAACTCGGCATCGTCGCATAAAATCATCAGTGGAAGCGAGTTTAAATCTTTTGCTTTTAAACATTCATTTAACAAAGAAATTTGCTTTTCGGTATCTTGAGGAAAAGTATATTTTGGTGCTTTTACTGCTAAAACTCCAGGCATCACCAATTTAACATCGGTAAAAATATCAGGTAAATTTAAATCGGAAGGGATTTCTGTTGCTAAGGTTCTTTTAACTTCACCGGCAACGGTAAAGGCAACTTTAGAACCTGAATTTAAATCTGTTCCGCTATAATCAAGCGTATCTATGGTAGTTTTGGTTTGGAAGTGTAAATCTCGAGTTAAATCTATTCTTTGCAAAATGTGCTGCATAAAAGCATTCACATCATGTATGTCTAAATCCGGATTATCTTCTTTAGCACAGATAAACAGATACTTAGCCAAACTCAATTGGTTTTTACCAAAAATATGATTGGCAATAGTAATGATTTCTTGAGGTTTACGTCCTGCCAAATAAGGTGTATAACGCTCGCTACCGATTGCAAAAAGCAAAGGGTGCACTCCTGCTGCATCAACAGCGTTTACTGCATGTAAACCTGGAATTTCTTTCGGAATTGCAGCGCCTGTAATATCATGAATTAAAGCCCCAAAACTAGTATCTTCTTGTGGCGGGCGACCGACAACCGTAAAACTCCAAATTGGGTTTTTACGGTGGTAAACATTGTGTACTTTTAATAATGGGAAAGGGTGTTTTAAACTATAATAACCCAAATGATCGCCAAAAGGCCCCTCGGGCTTATTTTGCATGGGCTCTACCGTTCCTGTAATTACAAAATCGGCATCGGCAGAAATACAAAAACCTTCATCATCATAAAAATATCTGAAACGACGATTTCCTAATGCGCCAGCAAAAGTCATTTCGGATAAACCTTCGGGCAATGGCATCACAGCAGAGAGCGGGTGTGATGGTGGTCCACCTACAAAAATACTTACTTTAAGCGCTTGCCCTTTTGCATTTGCTTTGGTTTGATGCACTCCAATACCTCGATGTAACTGATAATGCAAACCTATTTCTTGGTTCAAATCATAATCGTTACCACTTAATTGGATTCGGTACATCCCTAAATTGGCATTCATAATTCCCGGATTATCTATATCCTCGGTGTAAACCTGAGGCATAGTGACAAAGGGACCACCATCCATTGGCCAATTTACAATAGGCGGAATATCTGATATTTTGCATCTACCATAATTTGCGGCAGCCCAACTTTTAGAAACTCGCATAGGCAATGCTGATAAAGCGGTCAAGGAAACTCCTAAAGATTTAATGGGATTTTTTACTGCTTTAATGGGATCGTTTTTAAGCTCAACTAGCGTTTTAATATGGTCTAGCGTATCTCTAAACATAAATTTGCTACGCTCAATGGTTCCAAAAAGATTAGAAACCGCAGGAAATTTACAACCTTTTAAATTCTCAAAATATAAAGCAGGACCTTGTTGCTCGTAAACTTTTAAATGAATGGCTGCTGCTTCTAAATAAGGATCTACTTCTTCGGTAATTTTTATTAAATGTCCGTTTTGTGCTAAATCATCCACACAATCGGCTAGACTTTTATAACCCATATTTAAAGAAATAGCTGATAGCTTAAAATGTTTTTAAAAATGTTAAAATTTAAGAAATTGAGCTTTAAAATATATTTAGATGACAATTTTAACTCTAATACTTCCTAAACCAGCTTCTAATCTTTAGTTCAATTACTCCTAAAAAAGCTTCTCTAAAAATTTTAGTACTCATTTTAGAAACGCCTTCGGTTCTATCTGTAAATATAATTGGAACTTCTACCAATTTAAAACCATGCTTTATGGCCGTAAACTTCATTTCAATTTGAAAAGCATAACCCACAAATTTGATTTTATCAAAATTGATGATTGCTAGAACACGATTGGTATAACATTTAAATCCTGCAGTTGCATCTTGAATATCTATCCCCAAAATAAAACGAACGTAAACAGAAGCGAAATAAGACATTAAAACTCGGCCCATAGGCCAATTAACCACGTTTACACCTTTAATATATCTAGAACCAATAGCTAAATCAAAACCGTTTTGACAAGCTTCTCTTAACCTGACTAAATCTTTTGGATTGTGAGAAAAATCTGCATCCATCTCAAAAATATAATCATAATGGTGGGCTAAAGCCCATTTAAAACCATGAATATATGCAGTACCTAATCCTAGCTTGCCTTTTCTTTCTTCAATAAATAAATGACCATTGTACTCGCCTTGTAAGTGTTTTACAATTTCAGCAGTGCCATCTGGCGAACCATCATCTATAATTAAAACATGAAAAGGGTGAGGTAAAGAAAAAACCTTTCTTATAATTTTCTCGATGTTTTCCTTCTCGTTATAGGTAGGGATAATGACTAAGCTATCTGGCACTGTAAATGTGATTTTTTTGGTAGGCAAAATTACTTATTAAAAACAAAAGCCCGAAATTTGTTTTCGAGCTCTATATTTTACTTAAAATTTGATTTTAATGTACTCCGTTCATCCATTTGCGTAATAATGGATTTAATGTAAACAGTATTAAACCTGCAATAATTGGAATAAATGTAAATATTAAAAAGAAAAAACTAATAGAATACTGGGCACTAATACTGTCTATTAATCCGCCTGATGCTCCGGCCAAATAATTTCCTATTGCAGTACAAGTAAACCAAACACCAAACATTAAACCTACTAGCTTTGCTGGAGCCAATTTACTCACATAAGATAAACCCACTGGAGAAACACAAAGCTCGCCTACGGTATGGAAAAAATAAGCAAATATTAACCAAAACATACTTACCTCGGCAATAGATGCGCCTTTAGGAATATCCATTCCACCATAAGCTAAACCAGCAAATCCTACACCTAAAAATATTAAGCCTATTGCAAATTTAATGGGTCCGCTTGGGTTAAATTTGGTTTCCCATAATTTTGAAAAGAAAGGTGCTAATGAAACTATAAAAAACGAGTTTAATATCCCAAACCAAGATGCCGGCACCTCTGTATTTATCGCAGTAAATTCTTTTTGGACTTTCCAAATAGCTAACGCCCAAATAATCACAAAACTTAGTGCTGTAAATAATATAGTTGCTGGGTACTTTTTAAATATTTTGGTTGCTAAACCATATAAAACAACGGTTACGGCAATTAAAGGAAAAATAGTTAAAGCAGCGTCTGCCCATTTAAATATATTGGCTGCATTACCATCTAAAACACGTTTGGTGTAATCTTTAGCAAAAATGGTCATAGAACCACCTGCTTGTTCAAAAATCATCCAGAAGAAAATTGTAAAGATTGAAAGCACAAAAATAACTAGTACCCTCTCTTTAACAACCTTTTTGGGCAACTCTTCTTCTTGCTCTTGTGGTGTATTAATTTTGGCTTTGTTCAATTTTTGTCCAATTACTCCAAATATTTTTTGTCCAAAATAAAATTGTAGCATACCAAAAAACATAAAAATACCTGCCAAACCAAAACCCCAATGCCAACCTATTTTTTCGCCTACATAACCGCACATTAATATCCCTAAAAAGGCACCTGAGTTAATACCCATATAAAAAATAGTGTAGGCTGCATCTTTTTTATCACTAATAGATGGGTAAAGCTGCCCTACCATTGATGAAATATTTGGTTTAAATAAACCATTACCAACCATCATTAACACTAACCCGAGATAGAAAAAATTATTAGAAATCCCTTCCATCGCCATTGAAGCATGACCCAAAGTCATCACCAAAGCACCTAATATTACAGCGGTACGGTATCCTGTTAACTTATCAGCTATGATACCACCAACAATTGGAGTTAAATAAACTAAGCCTGTATACCAGCCATATAGACTTAAAGCCTCTGGCCTTGTCCATTCCCAACCACCTTTACTTGCCTCGCTCACTAAAAAAAGCACCAATAATGCTCTCATGCCATAATAGCTAAAGCGCTCCCACATTTCGGTAAAAAACAATACAAACAACCCTATCGGATGCTTAATTAATTTATCGTTTTCTACCCCATTCTTTTTAAGGTGGGCATCTAATACAGCATCATTCATGTTTATAGTATTGTCTGAGGTCATATATAATTTAGTTAAATCGCAAATTAATATTTTATTTAATTGGAAAGGAATTTTAAATTAATTTTTAATCACTGCCGAAGTGTTTCTGCTATCCTCGGCAGGATCTATAAATAGTTCGTCACTAGCTTCGGGCAAATTTGTAAACTTTACGTTTTCTTGAATAATCCATTTACCAAATTTATACTTATAGGTATCGTAACTTAAATCAGGGGCATACAAATCTAACATACCTTCCAATGCTTTACTTTGAGGTACGAGATGATCAAAAACAAATACTTTTTCGTCTTTTAAATAACGCAACATCATATTAGCATTTTTGGTGTAGGTAAAAACAATCCTCGATTTAAAATCATTAGACTTTGGAGTTTGCTCAAAAGCTTGTCTACCAAAAAATGGTTTTCCATCTTTAAAAAACAAAGTTTCTACTACTTTACTGTTAGATTGTAAGTTTTTGCCTTTCCATCCTAATAAGATATAATATGGATCTTTGATACCCAAAATAGGTACAATTTGATAATATAAAGCGCCAAACCATTGATTTGTAGCTAAAGTAGTGTCGGATAAATTAGTGGCTAAATTTAAATTTTGACTATTATCTACCAAAGGATAAAGTTCTAATTTATTTGGATTATTGACTTGTACAGCTCCGTAATAACGATAATCTCCATTATCTAACTGGGTAAACCAAGTAAAAATCCTAAATTTATTATCATCAGATTTTCTAATCGCTATAAATTCTTGAAGCTGCTTAAAAGGATGATTGTAAGAATTTTTCTCTTTTAAAGAATTTACAAACATTCTGATAAATTTATAGTTAGCCTGAATTCTATTGTCCTCTATCGAGTCGCTCATAAAAGTAGCACCTAAGGTTTTTAGACTGTCTTCATATAAAGCAATTTTATCTTGAGCTATACTTAAATTTGAAGTAACCAGAAGAAAAAGAAAAACAAATACTTTTTTCATAAAACAGTTAACGCATATTTTCAATAACCATTGCACTAGCTCCGCCGCCTCCATTACAAATACCAGCAACACCTACTTTACCTTTATTTTGTTGCAATACATTTATTAAAGTTACAATAATTCTAGCACCAGAAGCACCAAGGGGATGACCTAAAGAAACTGCACCACCGTTAATATTTACCTTATCGGGATTTAAACCCAAAGCTTGATTGTTTGCTAATGAAACCACAGAAAATGCTTCGTTAATTTCAAATGCATCAATATCATTAATCTGTTTACCTGCTTTATGTAAAGCTAAAGGAATCGCTTTGGAAGGAGCAGTAGTAAACCATTCTGGCGCTTGTTGTGCATCGGCGAAAGCCAAAATTTTAGCTAATGGTTTTACACCTAACTCTTCGGCTTTTTCTTTGCTCATTAAAATTACAGCTGCTGCTCCATCATTTAGGCTAGATGCATTAGCTGCCGTAACTGTTCCGTCTTTTTTAAACACAGGTCTTAAACCTGGTATTTTATCAAATTTAACATTTGCAGGTTCTTCGTCGGTATTAAACAAAGTCACATTGCCTTTTCTATCTTTAAGCTCTACACCGGCAATTTCTTCTTTAAATTTTCCCTCAGCTATTGCTTTTTGAGAGCGCTCATAAGACATTATTGCGTAAGAATCTTGGTCTTCCCTAGATATTTTACAATCTGTAGCACAAAGCTCTGCCGCAGAACCCATGTGATAATCGTTGTAAACATCCCACAAACCGTCTTTGATTAAGCCATCGGTTAATTGTCCATGTCCCAATTTATAACCGTTCCTAGCTTTGTCTAAATAATAAGGAACATTACTCATACTTTCCATCCCACCTGCAACAATAATATCTTTATCGCCACAAGCAATACTTTGTGCAGCAAGCATAATAGTTTTCATACCACTTGCACAAACTTTATTTACCGTTGTTGAAGGGATATCTGGTAAACCAGCAAATTTTGCAGCTTGTGTAGCTGGAGCCTGGCCTAAACCTGCAGATAAAACATTACCCATTAATACTTCTTCTATTTGATTGGGATTTAAACCCGCTTTTTGAACAGCAGCATTTATAGCAAACCCACCTAATTGTGTGGCTGTAAATGATGCTAAACTCCCCCCAAAACTACCAATAGCTGTTCTTACAGCTGCTACGATATATACTTCTTTCATTTTAATTATGGTTTATTATTTAACTGGATTCGCAAATTAAGAATTTTTAAATAATCAAAATGTTAAGAATTGGATTTGTTACTTGAATTTCATTGAATTTTTTACAAAGAAAGTTTTCGGTAATTAGTGAAGTAACACTTTATAGGAATTAAAAAAATAAGTTCTTAGTAAAAATTGGTGCTAAATAATTGTTTTATATATCAATCATTTAGCCTTATTCAAAAAAACATCAAATGGCAAAAAAGACATCTAGAAATAAGTAGCCAACTATTTAAGCGTATATAACAGCTTTTATTAGTTGATTAGTTTAAAAGAATTTATTTAGCCTTTTTACTTTGCACCACAAAATCTTTCAAATAAAGGGGTTCAAAGTAGGCTACATCTTCAAAATCTTTGTTATTGAATTTTTCTAATGCTAATGAGGATAGATCTTTAGCACTATTTTGTTCATCGGCTAAAACACGAGCATTAGGGTTTAAACCCAAAATAGATTCACATTTTTGAGCACCATCGCCAAAAAAGTAAACTATGTGTGCTGCTAATTCATTTTCAAAACTACCTTCATCAATAATTTTAGCGCTTGTTTCTTGCAAATAGTTCATGTTAGCATCGTAAACAGCCGTATAAACCTCCATTCTTCTCGCGTCTATCATAGGACAAAATAATGCGTTTGGATTAACAGAAAAGCAGCGTTCTATAAAGCCTTTTGCCATGGCTGCTAAAGTATCTACAGCTATTAGTGGGATATCTAATGCAAAACATAAGCCCTTTGCACTAGAGACACCTATTCTTAAACCTGTGTAAGAACCAGGTCCTTTACTTACGGCAATGGCATCTAAATCTTGATATGTTTTATTACCTTGTTTTAAAACTTCTTCAATAAATAAAGTAATTTGAGAAGCATGTATATTTCTATCTGTTTGCTCTTTAAAGGCTATAACTTCACCGTTTTGTGCTAAAGCAACAGCGCAAGTTTGTGTAGCGGTTTCTATTTGTAGTATTAATGGCATAAAATATTTTATGGAACAGGATCATGCCCATGGCTACCCCAAGGATGACATTTACCTATTCTTTTTAAGGTTAACCAGCCGCCTTTAAACGGACCATGCTTTTGAATTGCTTCTACTCCGTATTGAGAACAAGTAGGCGTAAATCTACAAGATGCACCCAACATTGGCGAAAGTAAATATTGATATATTTTAATCAACAACAAAAAAAAGCTGCCAATAAGTTTCTTAAAGTACTTCACTTTCTTTTTGATTAATTTGAGAGTGCAATTGGCTAAATACCAATTTTATTTTTTTTTCTAAAAAATCTGAAGGAAGAATTTCTTTACCTACATAGCTAATGCCTAAAATGAGTTGCTGATTTGGTTTGTCTAATGAAAGGTATAAAAGCTTTTGCTTTTGCAAACGATAAACCTCTCTGATACGACGTTTAATCAGATTTCTATCAACACTATGTTTAAAACGTTTTTTTGAAACACTAAAAACTACTTGAGCTTTTGACGATTTAGGATTTAAATCTTGTGGTGTGAAATACCAATTTATCTTATAGGGATAAACTAAAAAAGAAGAACTGTTAGAATAAAGAGCTGCAAGCAACTTTTTACTACATAATCGTTCTTCTTTTGTGAAAGTATTTTTATCGATTGTCATTTACCGAAGTTATTAAGAAAATAAACGTCGGCTTTCTTACCAATTAAATGGTAAGTATGGCATAAATTTATGCTTTATGACGACGTTCGTCAGAAACTGTTAATCTTTTTCTGCCTTTTGCTCTTCTAGAAGCTAAAACTCTTCTACCGTTTGCAGTAGACATTCTCTCTCTAAAACCGTGTTTATTTCTTCTTTTTCTTTGAGAAGGTTGGAATGTTCTTTTCATGATTTTATATTGTATTTCTCTCTTTTAAAACAAGGTTGCAAATATAGGCTTGTTTTATTAAAAAAGCAAAGGCAATTTGAAATAAATTTAATAGTTACCTAATTTATTTATTTGCTTTTAAGAATATCTCTAATTTCCGCTAATAAAACTTCTTCTTTTGATGGACTAGCTGGGGCAGCGGGTGCGACTACTTCTTTCTTTTTGGTTGAATTAATACCTTTAATTACCATAAAAAGCACAAAAGCAACAATTATAAAACTAATTACTGCCGATAAAAAATTACCATATTTTACAGTACCAAATAAGGTTAGCTCATTAATATTAGTAAGATGTGCAGCATCTAATGCCGGTTTTAGCAGTAAAGGCGTAATAATATCATCAATAAAAGAGCTAACAATCTTTCCAAATGCTCCTCCAATAATAACTGCAACAGCAAGATCAACAACATTACCTTTAATTGCGAAATCTTTAAATTCTTTAACAAATCCCATTTTTTTTAATTTTAGTTTGAGCTAAAATAATAAAAAAAATAAAATGAAAGGTACCTTAAACTTTGGCTTTACATTTGATTGGTAAAAAAATCTAATTAATTCTTAAATTAGAGCATCTTTATAAAGTTATGTTAAGACAAAATCTACAGCAAAAATTACTACAAAAGCTTTCTCCGCAGCAAATTCAATTTATTAAATTGCTACAGGTACCAACCGTTTCTTTAGACGCAAGAATTAAAGAAGAATTGGAAGAAAACCCTGCTTTAGAGGACACTAGCCTTGCAGACATGAATGATCCGATTGAAGAATATCCAGACAAAGACCCGGATGACTTTAACGAAAGTGAGCAAGAAGATAATTACGACGAGTTTAATGTGGATGATTATTTGCAAGACGACAACCCCGCAGACTATGGTAGTAAATACGACAGTAACGACCCTGAAGACGACAATAAAGAGTTACCTTATGCAGTAACCAACACTTTTTTTGAAAACTTACAAGCACAATTAGATTTAGTACAGTTAGACGATAACGACTATTTAGTAGCTCAACAAATTATAGGAAGTTTAGATGATGATGGCTATTTAAGAAGAGACATATCTTCTATGGTTGATGATTTAGCTTTCTCTCAAAATTTAATGGTTGAAGAAGAAGATGTAGAAGATTTGTTAAAAATAATACAAACTTTTGAACCTTCTGGAATTGGCGCCCGTGATTTACAAGAGTGTTTATTAATACAACTACGTAAAAAAGATCAACAAAACCCTATTGTAATCAAAGCAATGGAGGTAGTTGAAATGCATTTAGACGAATTCACAAAAAAGCATTACGATAAACTAGAAAAATCTTTAAACGTAAGTCCCGAAGATTTAAAAGGAATTGTTGCCGAAATATTAAAACTCAATCCAAAACCAGGAGATTCTGGAGCATCTAATGTTAAACAGATGCAGGTAATTCCTGATTTTCATATCGCAAAAAACGAAGGTATCCTTATACTTACACTAAACTCTAAGAATGCACCAGAATTAAGAGTTAGTAAATCGTATCAAGAAATGTTTGAGCATTATGAGAAAACATCAGAAAAAGATAAAAAACTTAAAGAAGCTGTACAGTTTGTAAAACAAAAATTAGACTCGGCTAAGTGGTTTATAGATGCTATTAAACAAAGACAACAGACTTTGCTAAAAACCATGAACGCAATTATGAACTATCAGTATGATTTCTTTTTAAACGATGGTGATGAAAAATTTTTAAAGCCAATGATTTTGAAAGATATTGCTGATAGAATAGGAATGGATATCTCTACAGTATCAAGAGTTGCAAATTCTAAATACGTACAAACAGAATTTGGAACTTTTTTATTAAAATCTTTCTTCTCTGAAGCAATACAAACAGAAAGTGGAGAAGAAGTATCAAATAAAGAAGTAAAAAAGATTTTAGAAGAATGTATTGGCAGTGAAGATAAGTTAAAGCCTTTAGCCGATGAAAAATTAACTGATATCTTGAAAGATAAAGGCTATAACATTGCCCGACGTACAGTTGCTAAATACAGAGAACAATTAGGTATACCGGTAGCAAGATTAAGAAAAGAATTGTAATTTAAGATGGAAAAAACCTGTTTAGATTGTGGTGAAATACTAAGAGGTAGGGCAGACAAAAAGTTCTGCGATGATCAATGTCGTTCCAATTACAACAACAAACTTAAAGCTGATGATACTAAAGAGGTAAAAAAGATAAATGCCATTTTATTTAAAAATAGAAAGATTTTAGCGGGGCTAACTCCAGAAGGTAAAGCTAAAGTAAGTAAAGCAAAGTTGCTTAAATCAGAATTTAATTTCAACTATCATACACACTCATATACAACTTCTAAAGGTGCTATTTACTTTTTTTGTTACGAGTATGGCTATTTAGCATTAGAACAAGATTATTTTTTGTTGGTGCATAATCAGGAAGATAAGTAGTATAAAACTTTTTAATAAGATGCTGAAATAAATTCAGCATGACCTTTAGTTGTGGTAAAACCCTGCGTCATCCAGAACTAGTTTCATAGTCTTACAAGCAAATTTACCATATTATTGAGATGCTGATTAGCCAGATAGCTAACAGCGTGACATGACTTTGTGAGAAATCCCAAAACCAAGAAAGCCATTTAGAGATTCTAAATGGCTTTTAATGTTGTTACTAAATCTTAAGGTTAGATAGACTTGATGATATCTCTTAATCCTAATGATTTAATGATAGCTCTGTATCTATTAATATCTTTTTTGAAAAGGTAAGCTAACAAAGCTCTTCTTTTACCTACTAATTTTTGTAGTGCTAATTGAGTAGAAAAATCTTTTCTATTCGTTTTTAAATGGCCGGTTAAATGAGCAATTCTATAAGTGAATAATGCTACCTGTCCTTCAGCAGAACCCGTGTTAGTTTCTACTTCTCCGTGTTTTTGGAAGATTTCTTTTTTCTTTTCTGTACTTAAATACATTCTTGAATAATATTAAAGCTGTTAAATAATTTGTTAATAAGGCTGCAAAGATAATTTTAATATGCTACAAATCAAATTAATTGTTAAACCATTTATTAGTCAGAAAAGTTATCTACGTCTAAAGTCCAATCGTAACTTCCAAAACTTAGGGATGCAGAGGCATCTTGGGGTATTAAACCAAACTCTTTTAAAATTTTTATTGTACCCGATTTTCCGCCAAAATCACCTCTAAACCAACTCATTAAAGTACTGGTTTCAACTACATTTTGATCTTTTTTATAAGTAGTAAAATCTTTTAAATAAACTTTTGCAGCATTTTCTAATTGAGCATTTACTGTTTTAGCATAATAAACCCTAACTGGCGGACAGCTTTTTGCTCCACAGTTTATAGCAAAATGAATCCTAAAATCTCGTTGATCTACCCTTAAATGCCTTTCAAAAGCTGAAGGAAAAAGCTTTCCTACATAACCTAATCCAAATTTAAACTGAGATTTTCTAATCATTCCATTTTCTATATCATCAAAGCTTAATAAGTTACCGGCAATATTAATTTGTTTTTTTGTAAAAAAAGCTCCCCTGTCATCAAATAAACTTTTATCCTTTTTTAAAATAGCAATAATGTATCCGTTGTAAATATTTATCCAAAAAGCTTTACGTTGTTCGTCTAACGTTAAACTATTATCTAATTCATCTTCTGTGGTTTGTGATAATTTATTTTGTATTTCATCAACACTTTTATTGGCTTTTAGGTTTAAAAGTAAATCCTGCGAAAGCTTATTAAAATTGGTTTCGACAATATTATCAGTTATTTTATTGGGCCTTTTAATGCCGCAACTAGAAACACTTGCAAATACAAATGCTATTAATGCGAGGTATATTTTCATTTTATAATTTTTCATCTTCATCATAAATCTTGATTGTTACTAATAACGTAAATATGTAGGGTATAGATTACCGATTTTAAATTTAAATTTCTAGTCGATAAAATTTTTAATACCTTTCAACTTTATGCTTTTAAGTATCATCATACCTACCTACAACGAAAGTGAAAACATAGTTAATTTATTAACCATGTTACAAGAAACGAGCCATAACAATATAGAAGTAATTGTAACTGATGGAAAAAGTTCTGACAACACTGTTTCGCTTGTAAATCAGCTAGGGTTTGAAGCAAAAATATCTAAAGAAACAGGTAGAGCCAAGCAATTAAATTATGGTGCAGAACATGCTAAAGGTGATGTTTTATACTTCGTACATGCCGATACTTTACCTCCAAAAAGTTACTATCAAGACATTAAAAAAGCTATTGAAGAAGGTTATCAAATAGGCTGTTACCGCTTTAAATTTAACTCTAATAAAAAGATGTTAAAATTTAATGCCTATATGACTCGGTTTGATAGAATCATGTTTAGAGGCGGCGATCAATCTTTATTCATTACAAAATCGTTATTTAATGAGTTGAACGGATATTGCGAAAACCATAAGGTGATGGAAGATTACGATATCATTATTAGAGCTAGAAAGAAACATAGGTTTAAAATTATACCAAAAGACATTACTGTTTCTGCCCGTAAATACGATTATAACAGCTATTTAAAAGTGAATTTTGCCAATTTTATAGCTTTTATGATGTTTTACGCAAAGGTTGATCATGATAAAATTATTAGATTTTATAAAGCTTTGCTTGACAGCAAAAAAAGCAAGTTGAGATACTAAATATGATGGATATGAAAATTTGTGGCATACAGCAAATTGGTATTGGATATAGCGATATAAAGTTATCATGGCGCTGGTACAGAAAATATTTTGGAATGGATGTCCCTGTATTTGAAGACACTGCAGAGGCTTCTTTAATGAAACAATATACTGGAGATAAGGTACACTCACGCTATGCTATTTTAGCCATGAATATGCAAGGTGGTGGTGGTTTTGAGCTGTGGCAGTTTTTAGAACGAAACCCAGAAAAACCTCAAAACGAAATTAACTTAGGCGATTTTGGAATTGCGGTAGTTAAAATTAAGACAAGCAACATTCAAAAAACTTACAATCACTATCAAAAAGAATTACTTGATATTCAAGGAGAAATTACCAAATCTCCAGCTGGATATCTTCATTTTTACCTAAAAGATGCTTTTGGTAATTTATTTGAAATTGTTGAAAGTAACGATTGGTTTTCTGTAAACGATAGTCTTACTGGTGGTGTAACTGGAATTGTAATCGGTGTAAGCCAAATGGAAAAATCTCTAAAATTATATCAAGATGTGTTAGGTTTTGATCAATTAGTTTTTGATGAAACTAAACAATTTAAAGATTTATTTGAGTTAAATGGAGGCAAAACCGAAATACGTAGGGTCATTTTAAGACAAAAAAATAAGCCTAGTGGTGGATTTAGCGCCTTATTGGGGAATGTAGAAATTGAATTGATAGAAAGGAAAGACCAAACTGGGGTTAAAATTTATAAAGACCGTTTTTGGGGTGATAGCGGATTTATACATATTTGTTTTGATGTGATACACATGAACAGCTTAAAAGAACGATGTGCCAAAGCAGGCTTTCCTTTTACTGTTGATAGTAAAGATAGTTTTGATATGGGTAAAGCGGCTGGTCATTTTTCTTACATAGAAGACCCTGATGGCACTTTAATAGAATTTGTAGAGACCCACAAAGTACCTATTATGAAAAAATGGGGAATATTTTTAAATATGAAATCTAGAAATCCAGATAAAAACCTACCTAAATGGATGATTAAATTAATGGGATTAACTAGGGTTAAAGATTGAGACTATTTTCAAGCACAGACCTTTGTTTTTTTAGATTCTCTAAATCTTGTGTTTTTATGAAAAGGTACTGTAGGAATAAATCTAATATGTTTTTAGTGTAAGCATAAACCAAAATTAGAGCCAATAACAAGAAAAATATGGTATACTGCTTAGAGTCTAATATAGATGGAGCAAAAGCTAGTAAACAAATATAAATAGTGTAAATAATAGGACTTAAAACCAATTTTACAGAATTCTTAAATTGCAAATCTTTAACTTTAGTATTAACAATTTGGTGTACCACATAAGAAGGTAATACATTGATTAATTTACCTATGAAATAAAAAGGTAAAAGCGTAAAACAGATAAACTTTTCTACGATTGCAAATTGTCTATTAACAGCTAAATCGTCAACACTAATTAACATTAATTCTTCAAAGTAATTCTTAGATAATACTGCCAATTTATTAAATATATGAGGCTCTTTTAATTTTAAATGATCTAAAAAAGTGCTTGTATTTATTTGTGCTGATATATTTTCAAATGGAGATTTATTGTTTCTTACCAAAGTGAAAATTTGATTATAAAAAGCTACATCATTAGCATCGTTAATTTGAACCATATTTTGGGCTATAGCTTGCCTACTTTGAGCTAACAATTCTTTAGAAAAAGATAAAAAATCTGAGTTTTCTTGTTTTAAGGCCGCTACATTAATCAAATTGTTAAATACAATATGAACATCGGTATTGAGTGTTTTTAAACTGTTATAATTAATACTGATTGGTAAAACGGCTAAATTTTCTACTTCGCTTTCAATAGCTAAATTTACAAAACCTGTCTTAAAAGTTCTCAATCGCTTTTCCACTACACAATTACCTTCTGGAAATATTAAAATAGCACCGTTGCTTTTTAGGATTTGATCACATTGTGAAAATATTAAATCGTTGTTTTTAAGTGCCTCTCTCCCATCTCTTATGCGATAGATTGGCATCATATTTATTTTACTTAAAAACCATCGCTTAAATTTAGAATTGAAAACATCGGCCCTAGCCAAAAAATGAAGTTTTCGCTTAAAAACTACGGCTAGTAAAATAGCATCTAAAAAAGAGTTACCATGATTAGCTATAATGATTAAAGGTAGCTTAATGTTAAGATACTCCCCAGTATTCAGATTAATGCTCTTAAACCTCAGCTTTGCTACAATTCTAAATAGGTGATAAAACAGAAAGTAAGTCATTAAAAAAATTGCTCTTAAAAAGCTAATTAGTTAAGAAAAGTTTGAGTAAATGGCTATAAATATTTCAGTAATGTAAAATCATAGCAATCAAATATATTAAAATTATTGGCTAGGATTAATAGAAAAATAAGCTAATACTTTAATGCAACACGATTAATTTAAAACAAAAAAGCCGATTTCAGATGGTAAAATCGGCTTTTTCTTTAATAAATCTATTTCAATTAATCTAAACCACCTCTTCTTGTAGGCGAACGCGTTGTAGGCCAAACAGAAGGTTCTCCTGTACGTGGATTAAGTGGTAAAACACTCTTTTCTCTTGATGTTGTTTGAGGATCTTCACTCGCCATGTAAGCTAAAATAGCAGCTAAAATGGTATTACTTTTTAAATCATCAAATACAATTTTATCGTAAGTATCTCTGTTTGTGTGCCAAGTATAATTTCCGTACGACCAGCTTAAAGAACTTAAAGAAAAAGCAGGCGCACCAGCAGCTACAAAAGATGCATAATCAGAACCGCCGCCACCTGGATTTCCAGGGAAAGTTGATTTAATTTCTTTTTTGTAGTCGAAAGGCACTTTGCTCAACCATCTACCTAAATAATCGTAAGCATTTAAAAATCCTTGTCCAGATATATCAACAACTCTACCAGTTCCATTATCTTGATTAAATAAAACCTGAATGTTTTTAACAATTTCTGGATGATCTTCTACAAAGGCTCTAGAACCATTTAATCCTTGCTCTTCACTTCCCCAATGTCCTACTAAAATGGTACGCTTAGGGTTTGGATAATATTTTTTCAATAAACGCATCACCTCCATCATGGTTACCGTTCCGGTACCATTATCTGTTGCTCCGGTAGCACCATCCCAAGAATCAAAATGGGCAGATAACATCACGTATTCATCTGGTTTTTCTGTTCCCTTAATCTCACCAATAGTATTAAATGTAGGTACAACTCCTAAATCTTTACTGGTAGCTACAATATTAAGTTTAGGTGTATTTCCACTTTCTGCCAAGCGATAAAGCATACCGTAATCTTCTAATGCAATATCAACTGTAGGGATTTTTTTGGTTGAGGCACTAAAGATTTTGTTTACGCCAAATCCAGCCGACCAATAAGAAGAAATAATTCCAGCGGCGCCAGCTTTCTCTAAGGCTGCATTTAAAGTGCGTGAATTATATCCAGTTTTGCTAATCCTACTTGCCCAAGCTCTAGTTTGTTCAGTACGTTCTTTCTTCATCTTTTCAAAAGATTCTTTGGTGGCAAACTGTTCCCAATTATCATCAGGACGACCAGTAGGTTGCAACATAGAAACCATTACAAACTTACCTTTTACGCTAGGTAACCAAGCTTTAAATGCATTAGAATCGGCTAAATCAGGAACGATAACCACATCGGCAGTTACACCTTTAGCAGAAGTTGAAGGACTCCAAGCCAATTGAGTTCCTTCTAAAGAACGCACTCGAGGAGACATCATATCAATATGAGTAATCCCTCGCTCCCAGCCTTTCCACTCGCCCCATTTTTCGTTTCTAGCACTAATTCCCCAGTCTGTATATTTCTTTACAGCCCAATCATTAGCTTGCTTCATTTGGGGTGTACCTACTAAACGTGGCCCAATTAAATCAGTTAGCTCATGAGCCAATTTTGGCAACATAGAGTTTTCTGTTTCTTCTTTAATGATATTATCTATTACTTGATTTTTGGTTTGTGCAACCGCAATACCTTGTGCAAATAGAAAAGTAATGAGTAAGTAATTTTTAAATTTCATATTTATTGGTTATTAATTTAAAAACCAATTTATAAAAAGTAAATTTAAAAAGTAAGATAGCTTCATTTTGTATCAGATTTAATACGATATTGAAGATTAAAGCTGAAGGCTAAAAGCCGAAAGCTCAATGCAACTAATAAATTATTCAAACTAGAAATTATGAAAAGAGTTTTAGCTTATTTAGGTGTAATTTTAATTGTTTTAATAGCAATAATTTTGTTTAGAACATTCACTTTTAAAAGCAAACAAGTGAATGTTGAGCAGATGAGCTATTTAACTTTAAACGATTCTTGCGTTAGTCGTTTACAAGAAGCCATCAGATTTAAAACCATTTCTTTTGATGACCCAAATCTCTTAGATACTGCTGCTTTTTCTGGCTTTCAAAATTTTTTAATACAAAGCTATCCTTTGGTTTTCTCTAAAATGGAAGTCGAAAAAGTAAATGAATTTAGTTTGCTTTTACGCTGGAAAGGAAAATCGGCGAAAGCCAAACCTATTATTTTAATGGCACACCAAGATGTGGTACCTGTAGAAGAGGCTACAGCAAAATTATGGTCGGTTAAGCCTTTTAGCGGTGATATAAAAGACGGCTTTATTTACGGACGTGGTGCAACCGATGATAAAGGAAGTTTAATTGCCATTTTAGAAAGCGCTGAATTATTGTTGAAACAAGGTTTTGTGCCAGAAACAGATATTTATTTTGCTTTTGGACATGATGAAGAAATATTAGGATTAAAAGGTGCCAAAACTATTGCCAAACTTTTTAAAGAAAGAAAAATTTCGCCAGCATTAGTATTAGACGAAGGCGGAATAATAACAGATTATAAAGTCCCAGGTTTAGACAAAAAAGCCGCATTGGTGGGTATATCGGAAAAAGGTTACCAAACTTTGGAACTGAAAATTAACATCAAAGGTGGACACTCCTCTATGCCCGAAGAAACAACTGCCATTGATGAAATGGCGAAGGCAGTTGTAAAATTAAAAAAGCATCCTTTTGAGGCAGAAATTACGCCAATTGTAAAGGAATTCATATCTTACATTGGTCCAGAAATGCCTTTTGTAAGCAAAATGGCCATGGCAAACCAATGGTTATTTAATCCTATTATTCTGAGAAATTATAGCAAATCTGGCGGAGGAAACGCAACCATTAGAACAACAACTGCTACTACAATTTTTAATGCTGGCATTAAAGAAAATATTATCCCTGGCGAGGCAAAAGCAACGATAAATTTTAGAACTCAGCCCGGTGTTTCAAGAGAAGATGTGATAGCACATGTTAGGAAAGTAATTGAGAACGATAGTATTCAAATCACAGCAATAGGTTTGGGAAGTGAACCTACGCAAATTGCTGATGTAAATGACCCTACTTTTAAATACATTCAAAAAAGTATTGCTGCTTTAGAAAAAGACATTATAGTTTCCCCGTATTTAGTTTTAGGAGCTACTGATGCGAGAAATTTTGGCGATTTAACTTCTCAGGTTTTTAGATTTATACCATTTACAGATTTAGAAGGTTTCCATGGGGTGAATGAGCGATTGGCCATAAAGGATTTTAAAAAAGGCATTAATTTTTATTATTATTTCTTGAAGGATTGGAAATAAAAAACCAATATTAAAGATCTACTTATCAATAAATTATAATAATTTTTAAAGAACTTAAAATTAAAAAAATGAGATTATTTTCTACTTTAATGGGTAATGCCGGCGCAGTTAGCAAACAAGAACTATAAAAAAAATATGGTTTATTGTTAATTGAAGAATAGCTAATTGAATTAGGCTTTAAACTGATTCGAGATACCTTCATTTTCACTAATAAGCGTCTTATTTTTATTGATAAACAAGGTATTACTGGAAGTAAAACCGAATATAAATCTATTTCTTATAAAAGCGTATCGAGGTACAGTATTGAAACTGATGTCAATTTGAATTAGATGCCGAATTAAAAATTTGGATAAAAAGTGAGGCTAACCCAAGTATTGTTAAACAGTTTAACAAATTTGTTAATGTTTATGCTGTGCAAAAAGTATTGGCTTCTTATGTTTTAAAGTAATGAGATAGTATTTAAAGGATTCATAAAAAAACTATTTTTATGAATCCCTTAATTGAGGGATAAATTATAGCATTTGCAGTACTAATTTTGATTATTAAGATTATTAAAAATATCTAAATTTTAGTTATCGCTTAATTCGCCAAATGAAAAATAAAAGTACTATTGCAATTATAGATGAAGATGTTTTATTTTCTGGAAATCTTAAACATAAATTTAATAATGAAGGATTTAAAACTTATGTTTATAATAATTACGAAGGAATTAGTGAATCTTTAAAATCAATTAATCCGAGTTTGATAATTTGTAATGTAAATCTTGCAGATGGAATAGGATATGATTCAATTAACGATTTAAGATCAAATAAATTTTATAATTTGACACCTATAATTGTTTTAACAAATATAAACTTGGATGATGAGCAAATTGACGAAATTTTACTTTTAGGTGTAAGTGGGCTATTTTTTAAACCATTAAAATTTGATAAATTTTTAAAATCTATAATTCAAATTCTGAATAAACGAAAAAGTCACGAAGTAATAGAGTCAAGTTTAGAATTTATTTTTTATCCGTTTAAAATTTTTAGTAGTTTTATTTATTGGTTAATATTTAGGAAATCCTATTAAATATTAAAGTGACTTTAGTTCCTGCATTTAACTTGCTTTCCACATAAATTTGACCATTGTTTCTATCTACAAACAATTTCACTATAGACATTCCAAGTCCTGTTCCTTCAATGTTCTCAACAACTTTAGATCTATAAAAAGAATCAAATATATGAGGCAAGTCTTCTTCTGAGATACCAAAACCAAAATCTTCAACTTCGACAATGATTTGTTCTTGATTAGTTTTACTTCTAATAATAATGTTTAAATTGTTGTCAGAATATTTAACGGCATTACTAACTAGGTTATTAAATATTTGAGTCATTAACTTTACATCCAAAAATGCTAAACAGTTATTTTCTGTTAATTCTAGCTGGATATTTCCATTATTTATCTCTCTACTTTCTCTTTCGATAACATAATTGCACAAGAAGCTATTCAAATCAACTTTTTCTAATGTAACACCAATTCTATTTGCATCAATTTTGCCCATAGTTAATATTTCTGTCATTAAATCATTCATTCTGTCTACATCAACTAAAATATCATCTAATTTTTTATAAACTCGCGGGATAGAAATATTTTGGCGATCGTTGTTATCAAATAATTTTTTAATAATTTCTATGCCTAAACGAATGGTGGATAAAGGTGTTCTAAACTCATGCGATGCCATAGTCACAAATCTAGACTTTAATTCATGTAGTTGTTTTTCTTTCTCCAAAGCATTTTTCAAATCATTTTCTGCTTCTTTTATAGACGTTATATCGATATTAAAGCCAGTCATAACTGGACCATAAGAGTCATGATTGATAATCTTTCCTGCACCTAAAACCCATATAAAATGACCCTTTTTATGAATTAATCGATATTCTCGTCTAAATATTTCATCAACAGGCTTAACAAAATAGCTAGCAATGTAATTTTGCATATCATTGATCATATAAGCTCTATCATCAGGATGGACAAAACTAAACCAGTTATTAAGTGATAAATCGGTAATTTCATTCACTTGATAGCCAATTAATCTTAAAAAGGTCTCGTGAAAAACTATTTCTCTTGAATTTAAATTAAATTGTGTCATTCCTAAATTAGCTGAGTTTAACGCTAATTCAAATTGGTCATTCATCAATTTAACTTTGTTTAATTCAGCTTTGATGGATGTAACATCTCTTGTCATACATGCTAAACCACCATCTTCAAAAGTTGTTAAAACAATATCCTGAAAAATTGGCTCGCCATTCTTCTTTTTACCTTTTGTTTCACCTTTCCATATGCCATTTGCCATAAGTTCAGGAAAATATTTGGTAGAAATTTTACTAACTTCATCATCATCATACAATATTGCCCATGGTTTGCCTATCATTTCTTCAACTTGATAACCGAATAATTTGGCATGGTGTGAATTAGAATAAGTATAATTACCTTCATTATTCAATAATGCAATTCCAACCGGTGAGTGTTCTAATGCCAAATATTGTTTAAACATTTCAAGCTCTTTATGTTTTATTTCTGTAATATCTATACCGTAAACAATTACGTTTTGAAGTTCATTGTCTTCAAAAACAGGAGTCATCATGCGTAATTCTACATGGTTTTCTCCGTTTTTATTGGTATAATGTTCTTCTATTGAACTGGCTTTTTTTGTACTTAAAACTGTCTTAAATAATTTACTTCTTTTTTCGGCAATACTAATCGGCTTATTTCTGTACTCACAATAATCAAAATCGTTTTTGCCAATTAACCATTCTCTTATGGTATTATCTTTTACTGCACTTTTACTTAAATAAATATAATTTTGTGATGCATCTAAGACAGAAATATAGGCAGGAATTGCATTTAAAATAGACTCGTAGAAACCATTAGGATGCAATAGCAAGTCTTTATAATCAGAATAATTATTGTTCAATTTATTGGCAACAAACTCGCCAAAATTATTAGAAAAGATTCTTAAAAAATTTACTTCAATAGATTCTAAATTAAATGGAGCATGAGTACTAAAAATGAAGAAGCCTGTAAAATCATTAGCATTCTTTACTGGCATACATAAATGATTATTCAATAATTTAAAAAACAAATTGCTTGAGTTTACAAACTCAAAATCAATGTCATCAATATTAAAATAATCTAAAGTGTTAAATTTTTGTATAAATTTTCTACCTAAAATAATGAAATCCTCTTCTTGAATTTCAATAATATCAATAAAGCTATCCTCATACCAGCAAGCAACTAAATTACAATGGCTAGGATCTTCTAAATTTTTAAAACTAAAAACATTTATATAGGGTATGTTAAGGCTCTTTCCTAACAAAGCTAGTAGTTCGCTATTTATTAATTTAAATTCATCAATTTCTAGTTTTCTAATCAAATTGTTTACTTTGTCTAACAATTGGAGTATATCCAAATCTTTTGAGTGATATTTATTCATAACAATTTAAAAACTTTTATTTGTAGAACTACATAACAATATAATGGCTCATATTTTACTAATAGAAGATGAATTTAGGCTTAGAGAAAATATTTCTGAGCTTTTAGAATTATTTGAACACCACGTTGTTACTGCAGAAAACGGACTAATAGGCTTAGAACAAATAAAAGTTTCTAAACCAGACATTATAGTTTGTGATGTTATGATGCCCGTTTTAAATGGAATTGAATTTATAAAACAACTTAACTTGTTGTACGAAATAAGATCTATTCCTTTAATTTTCATTTCTGCTAAAGTTAATCCAAAAGATATAAGTGAAGGTTTATCGTTAGGGGCTGTAGATTATATTAAAAAACCATTTACAATTCACGAATTAACCGAAAAAATAAATCAAATCCTTAATTCTTCTCCTTCTTGACAAAACTAAAAGTTTAGGGGCTCCATTATATCCCTATTTTAAGGGGTAATTTTTCTAAAAAAAAAACATCAATTTAAATTTTATAAAGGGTCCAACGTCAACCTAAAGGGTTATTTCATTTTCTCGAAACATTTAACTCCAAATACTCCCTAAATAAGGGATAAATACATTTATTGCTTTAATTTACTTTGTAATAGTTTAATTAACCTATAAACATAAATGAGCGAAGAACAAAACACTTTACAAGATAAATTAACAGAAATTAATAATCATTCAAAAAAAAATATTTTATACGCAGAAGACGATAAAATAAATGTTTTTGTAATGGAAATGGTATTAAAACCTTTGGGCTTTAATCTAGAGATTGCTGAAAATGGTCTAATTGCTGTTGAACTTTGCAAGCAAAAGAAATATGATGTTATTCTAATGGATATTTATATGCCAATTATGAATGGATTTGAAGCTTCTAAACTTATCAAAGAATTTTCTGCAGAAACACCTATAATTGCTGTTTCAGCAGGAGTTTTTAATGAGGAAAGTATTAGAAGAGATTATGGGATTGATTATTTGGTTCATAAACCAATAGAAGTTTTTAAACTTATAAACTTACTTTACAACTACCTGAAAATTTTTTTTACTCCAATTAAAGAGTAAAGATTAATGTTTATATTTTTTTAACGTAAACCAATAAATTACTATTGAAGTTTTCATTGGTATCATCCCTACAAAAGGTATAGAATCAATTATTTTTTTTATTTTTTTTCCAAACAAAATAATTATAATTAAATCTATATACTTCTAAGATTTAGCTCTACCTCCATAACCGCCCATAGCAGTAAAAATTCCGGTACCACCAGAGACGTAATAATTATTACCGTTTCTACCAAAATGATTATAACCAGCTGGATAATCTGTTTGTACAGAAACTGTGATAGTTAAGCTTTGTACACCAGTGATATTATAATTAGAAACGTTTACAACCTGACCACCACCGCAAACATCACCTCCACCACCCCCTCCGCCGCCAACAATTGTGATATTTAAAATTGGGTTTATACCACAGTTTATGTTTTTATTTGAACTATTAAACTGAATAGTATTACCAGATCCAGTTCCTATATAATTTTCTATTTTACTTTTGAAGAAACTAATTGGCATTATTTGCGTGAAACCTAAAATTGGAGACAAGATCAATAGAAATAGCAGTAGAAAAATTGACTTGCAATGTTTCATAAAATTTTATTTAAAACGGACCAAAGTTTAATGTAAAAGTTGGGCTTCCGTTCCTAGTAATTGAAGCATTATTTACACTAGAATCTTTAAAAGCTTCTGTAGAATTATTAACCAACAAAAGAAATTGAGTACCAGAGATAGCTGTTAATGAAGTTGATGGAGGCGTAAAATTTGAGGTATAAACAGCAGTACCAACTACATATCTCATGTTGGTAATATAGGCGTCTAAATAACCCCCACGCCATGTATTTCTGCCTATTAAAATATTAGAAAGAGAGTTTAAGAATGTACCTGTACAATTTGTTGTTCCTCTATTAACACCATCTAAATAAGCAGTGACTGTGCTACCAGATCTTACCACAGCTATGTGGTGCCACTTTGTGGTTGTAAGTAAAGATGCTATAAAAAAATTTCTGTCGCCTGTACATGGATTATTCACATTAATTCGAGTTGCAAAATAACCATCATAAATTGATAAATAATCATTTTGACCGCCACCAAAAAATGGGTCCATCCGCCCTGCTCCTATTGTATTGAATTTAATCCAAGTTTCAAATGTATAATTACCTGAAGCGTTTAAAGATGCTGCTTTTGGAAAACTAAGATTATCAAAAGTAGCGGCAGTAATTTTTATACTATTTGTTGTTGGTATAGTAACAATAGGATTTGAGGCTGTTTTGCCTAAAAAACTGATAGGAGCAACTTGCGCTACACTTAATAAAGGAAATGCAATAAAAGATATCAGTATACTTAATTTAATCTGTTTCATTTTTTATTTAAATTATTATCATTAAAAAATATAATTTTTATTTCATTAAAAGCCTAAAAACTCCAATTCACCTATATAAACATTAGCAACAGAAAATTCTAATCGCCAAACTATACCACTAACATTAGGAGCTATAAAATGTCCAATTCCAGAATAATTTAATTGTAATCCATCATTAGTTGATATATTTTTTGCAGCATAAGTACCAATAGTTACACCATCAACTTTTAAAGTAACTGAAGCAGGAAAATTATCTCCCTGCGACCTAGGCACTAAAAATATTTTTGTAATGTTTACTGGTTTTGGAAAAGTAAATTGACCAAAATGGTTTATTACCCCATCATTACACCAATCAAAATTGGTTCTTGTATTATCAAATAATTGATGAGGCCCCCAAGTGTTACTAGAACCATAAGTTGGTCCGCCTAGAAAAGATATGTTTCCACCACCAAATAAAGGATTAAACGGAAAAGTGCCTGATGTTGTAATAGCACTGTAAGCGTTACTTTTAGGAATTAATAAAGCTGGAGTTGCTGATACTACAAAATTACTTGTAGACCCAGTTTTAGCAAAGTTAGTTAATGTACCATTTAAAATATTAGCGGTTTTATCCGATACTGTTGTAATTATAGAGTTATTACCTCCTGCTATTCCTTGGTTAAAATTATAATAAGCAAGCAAGCCACTTTCTGAGCCAGCCAACTCAGTATACATACTAGATTGTATTTGAGCTTGTGTTCTTGCTATATTCCAAATAGTTACCTTATCTAGTTTACCTGAAAAGTTATACGAACTCACACCCACTGCATCTTGTGCAGTGCCAATATATAACGCCCCGCTATTAGAGGAGGCAGCTGTTGCGGCCAAACTTGTAGATAAAACTCCATCAATATATAAACGAGCAGTAGTACCATCAAATGTAGCTGCAACATGTGTCCATTTATCTTTGGCTATGTTTTGCGCACTTTTATAAACCCTGCTAGAACCAAATCTAAGTGTAAGCTTATTATCGTTATAAATCCATAAAGAATAACCATTATTTGCAGAAAATTGGTCTTTACCTAATATGCAATCAAATTTTCCAACTTGATTTCTATAAACCCAAGCAGAAAGCGTAATTGAAGAGGTTATATTTAATCTACTATCTGAATTTACAACAACATAATCATCTACCCCATCAAAATCTAATGCATTTGCAGAACCATTATCAGCAATATTAGCTGCTTTATTCTGGAAAAATCCTACCGGCACAACTTGCGAATTTGATAATATTGGTAAGATTAATAGGAAATATAAAGCGATTATTTTTAGCAGTTTCATGTTAATAAAAGTTTAAAGTCCAAACCTTGATTTTAATGCACTATAGTTTTGGTTAATTTCTGATACTGTTAATTCGCGATTATAAATTCTTAGATTAGCGTATTGCATGTTTGCGTGATAACCTCCTTGATTCCAAGTACATAATCTTAGGTTGTTGTTAAACCCAGGAATATTACCATCATTTGCTACTACAGGAGTTAGTGTACCCATATTTACCCCGTCTATGTAAATTTTATTTGTAGATAATAGGCCTGAACTTTTCATTACAAATGTATAGTGGTGCCAATTACCAACTAAATTTAAACTTGAAACGCGAGCAGCCGATATTCCAATTACATTACTTCCCGCATTGTTATAACCAAGCGTTCCGTTTTGGGTCCAAACATCATATGAACTAAAACCTAAAAACATCCCCCCAGAACCAGAAACCCATTTTACAAAACCCTCTATGGTTAGCACAGTTGCCGAGCCTAATGCATTAGAAGTAATGTTAGCGTAATCATTAACACCATCAAAAACTAAAGACCCACCATTTAAATTATTAAAGGAAACCCCATTAAACAGAGTAGCATTATTGCCGTTTCCACTTAAATCGGTCCAAGTTGTTCCAGTTCCGGGGTATGATGAAGTATTCCCAGCATCCAGATTTACAATCAAACTATTAGTAACCAAATTATTATTGTTAATCTTTGATTGATAAAAACTGAAAGGCATTACTTGCGAATAACCTAATGAGGGTAATAAAAATAAAAAGGAAAAGAAAATTGATTTGAATTGTTTCATATTTAGAGTTTAAATGCCAAGTTTTAATTTATGAATTTCATATTGAAGAGAAATATCTTTTGCAGAAAGGTTAACTTTATATATTGATAATTGATGAAGGCGAAAACCCACCTCTTTGATAGTAATACTTTTTTGACCTACGTAAACACCATGAGCCTCTTTTAAATTTATGAAAGAGTTAGAAACGTTTTTAGCGTTTAAATAAATTTTAAGATTATTTCCAGTTTTAACACATACTATTTGATTCCAATTATTTTTATTTAAAATTGCCTTAGTATGCTGCCAACCCTCATCTTTTGTAAAGTAGCTGATTTGACTATCATTATTAATGGTAATTTCAAATAGATTATCACTTGTACTTAGTAAACTAGAATTAGCAACACTATCAGTACCTAATGGATAAACCCAAAGAATACAAGTAAAATCATTGTGCCATTTAAAATTTAGATTAGCAATATAATTACCCTCTAATAAAAAATATGATGGGCTTTTTGAAAAAAATTTAGGGTAATTGACTAACGCTGAAGAGTTATGATTACCATTGCGTTTTACCCAATTTCTTTTAAGTAATGTATCTAAATTTTGATATTCTGCATCTAAATTCAAAACTAACCCGCTTAAAAGTCCATTATCTGTACTGCCAAGTTTATGGCTTTTAAAAAAAGTTAAAAGTTCTACTTGAGCTATCGTAATAACTGGCAATAAAACGATGGTGATTATCAGAACTATCTTTATTTTTTTTAAAATATTTAACATGCTTCAATAAATCATTTAGCTATCTAACCCAATACCATATTACTCCAGGATTTTGGACACCTCCTGCTACTTCTAGCCATGGTGCGGGTTGCCAACCGCCACCAATAGATATTAAGGTTCCCCACCAATGACCGTTTCCAACATCATCTGTAGTAATTATCCCGTCTCCTGATAAAGTAGTGTACCAAGGCATTCTTCTTTGAATTGAACCTCCAGAATTATCATCTGTCCAGTTATCAAATTTTGTATTTAGGGTTATATTAGTGCTGGTATTGGTTCTGCTCACAAAACTGTAAGCCGCATTTGCAGTCCAAATCCCTCCATATCTACGCCTAGATTGAGCATCTAACATATACTGAAAACCACTTGCACTTTTTTTAATATGATCTGCCCAGCCAATGATAGAATAATTGGATGTTGAGGTGCTAATAACATCTGCAGTACTTGTGTATGGCATAGTTGTATTTAAAGAAATTGCGTTTGCAATAGTCCAACCTGCTCTGTTAGAGTTTTTCATAATCAATGTCCAGCCGCCGCCATCTGTAGTCATATCTGCATAAATTTTAAATGGCGTATTACTATTGATATTTACATTTTTAATCCAATAAATACCATCTGTAGAACTTGGATAATCTCTCTTAATTTGAAAAGCACTGCTGCCGGCATTAGCACTTGTTTTGCCATCGCCAAAACCAGAGGCACCCTGTTTTTGAAAAAAACTAATTGGCATAACTTGTGCTTCTAATAAAAAAGGTAATATTAGAAAGAGAATTAGAATTACTATTTTTAATTTTCTCATTTTTTATTGTTTAAAGACCAAACCTTGATTTTAATGCATCATAATTTTGTTGAATTTCTAAGTCTGTAAGCTTTCTATTATAAATTCTAACTATTGCAATTCTTCCATTTAAGCGAGAATTAACATCAGATCTGGTTCCTCCAAAATTTAATGTTCCGTATGGATTTTCATTTCCGGATCCAGTATGTTTAGTTTGATTGATAAATACGTTAGACCCTTTAGTAATACAGAACCTATACCAAGTATTTAAAGGAGGTTGTCCTACTGTGCCGTAACTTCTTCCTCCTAAATTATTACCATCAGTTCTAAATGATGAACCATTAAATGTATAAGAACCCGCGTTCCCATTATAAGATAAGATATCTCTCTCTCCATTGTTCCGAGTATCATAAATCCAGATTTCTAAAGTAAAATTAGTATAAGAGGATAAATTTAAACTTGCAACCATATCATCAACACCGTCAAATCTTAAATATCCACCATTGCCACTATTGTAGCTAACACCATTTTGAAGAGTAGCATGATTGCCATTACCACTTAAATCTGTCCAAGTTGTTCCAGTTCCAGAATAAGATACTTTGTTACCTGCATCTAGGTTTACAACTAATCCTGAAGTTATTATAGGGCCATCAGCTGTAGGTACTTGTACTGGTTTTCCTAAAAAACTTATTGGCACCACTTGTGCCGTTCCTAACCATGGAGTTAATAGAAAAAGAAATAAGCTAGTTGATATTAAATGTTTCATTTTTTTATTTTACTTAACTAATAACCAAACCTACTTTTAAGCACTTCAAAATTATCTTGTACTTGTTTAGGGGTTAATACGATTGAATAGGCTTGGGCAATGGCCATGTTTCCACCAAACCTTGGGACGCCAGTAACATTTGCGTTATAAGCAATACCAATTTTAGAAGGTGCGGTTAAGGCCCCCGTAGAGGTAGTAAAATTTTTGTCTAAAATGCCATCAATGTATAAATTAACTTCTCCCGATGTTGCATTTCTTGTAACAGTTATGTAATGCAATAAATTGTCAATAATTGATTTTGTACTGTAAGATGTGATGTCGTTTGAACCGTTTCCAAAACCTAATTTACCATCACCCAATACTACAGCATAATCATTAGTAACGCCAGGCATCTCGCCTCCAAAAATGGAATAAGCCGTATAAAACTGGCCTGAACCACCTCCGGTCTGTGTGGTTTTAATCCAAGCTGCCCATGTCACATCATCTTGAACTGGCCTATTGATAGAAAAACCATTGGTTCCGTTAAAAGAAAAATAACTTGATAATCCATTATTAATAAAAGATGGACTATTAAACATGGTTGCGTTATAAGTGGTTGCACCGCTACCTTTATTTGTCCAAATACTATCTGTTCCAGCATAACTAGAAACATCTGAAGCATCTAAGAATAATACCATGCCATTTGTATTAAGCTGCGATGGTAAGGAAGGACTTACATAAATATTATGCCTTCTAAAAAAAATTTGCTGCGCCTTTAGACTTAAACAAAATCCAAAACAAATAATAAAAAGACAAATTTTAAGCTTCATATTTAATTTATAATATACTTTAATGTAAAGACTGCAACTATTTGGCTATTGAAATAATTATTAGCCAAAAAAATTCTATTCTATTATTAGAAAATTGCCCATCTCTAATGGTATAGGATGGGCAATTTGTTTTTAAAGATTTGTGCTACAAATTGTATCACCTATGTTTACTTATCAGAATTTAATAAATCCTAATTGTGCTATATTTATTAAAAATAATTAGAATTAAAATAGCTAAACTCCAATTAGAAATTTTGCAAAATGGCTGCATAATAAGTAGTACCATCAAAAATGAGGGTAACAATATCAGTTTTACCAGCCCCAGTTGTTATTGTTGGTGCAGTACCGCCAGACCATTTCCAATTTGTAGTAGGAAAAGTTACTGTTTTAGCCCCAGTTCCATCTTGAGTAAACTCTATGATATAAGTACCTGGAGTTGGATTTGTAAAAGACAGCGTACTAATATTTGTTCCTAAAGTAACCTGAAATAAATTTCCATTTGATAGGTTAATTGTGGTAGTTGCCGCCGCTGCAACAACTGGTGCTGTAATGGTATATGTTCTGGCAGTTACATTACCACTGAATGTTTTTGCCCCAGCAATTGTTTGTGTACCCGTAGTAATCACGCCGCCATTATTTCCATCCGCAGGTTGTAGGGTTAAATTTGAGCCACTAATTGATGCACCATTTGCGTTTGGTGTTGACCCAATAGCGACCATTGCAGAAACACCTGCTGGTGCTGTCCAAGATGCTAACCCAGAAGCGTTAGTTGTTAATACCTGTCCTGCTGTAGAATTATGAGCATTCGGGTAAGTAACTGTACCAGAGGTAATTGTACCGCTAGTTTTAACATTTGTTACGCTACTATTACCTAGTTGAATACCGTTTGATGTTGTAGCTATTGCTCCATAACCAATTGCGGTTGCGTTTGTAGTACTTACGCCAGTAACATCAGTTAAAGCGCCTATGACAGTGTTATTATCAGCGCCACTAATACTTAAACCAGCTTGATAGCCTAAGGCAGTATTTCTACTTGCATTTTGATTTTTTAAAGCCTCTGTTCCAACTGCTGTATTATTTAAATTTGTTGTTCCTTCAAATAAGGACCTAGAACCTATAGCGATATTGTTCGCCCCGGTTGTGTTTTTGTACATGGCATTGGTTCCATAGGCGCTGTTACTACTTCCAGTAGTATTTAGAAATAAAGATTCTACACCTATTGCGGCATTGTCGTTACCTGAAACATTGGAATAAAGGGTTAGATTACCTAATGCAACGTTTCCACTTCCAGTAGTATTATCGTTTAGAGCTTTTACACCCACCCCTGTATTACTATTTCCTGTAGTGTTTTTCAAAAGAGTTTGGCCACCAATTGCGGTATTATTTGCTCCTATTGTGTTAGCCGTTAATGCGTTGAAACCAAAGGCAGTATTAACATATCCAGTGGTATTACTTTTTAGAGACAAAACCCCTATGGCGGTGTTACTTGATATATTACTGGCTCCTTTACCTATAGTTAAACCATTAACTAATGCATCTACACTAAATGTTTTTACTCCTGCGATAGTTTGTGCAGTTGTTAAATCAACAAAAGTACCTGATGCTGCGGCCGGTATTACCCAGCTTGGTACTCCGCTAGTTAGCGTTAATACCTGTCCATCACTTCCTTTAGGTAAAAAAGTAGTGGTATTTGTCGCTGTTTGATAAGGTATAGAACCTGATACTCCACCTTGTAAATTTGTAGCTGACCCTGCATTACCTGTAATGGTGGTTTGATCGCCGGTGTTGGTACCCGATTGATTGCTAAGTTTTGCGATTTCTGTTGCATTAATTAATCTCTCTCCTGTTACCTTATCAACTTTATTGGCTAATGCAGGAACTTTTGGCGCATCTGCCGTTCCGCCTAAATCTCCAGCTAATTGAATTTTTCCTTTAATTGAAGAGCTAGCATCTGCTAAAGTTGAGCCATCAGCACCTGCTGGCCCTTGCAATCCAGTTGCGCCGACATCACCTTTATCGCCTTTTATTCCTTGAGGGCCAGTTGCACCAACCGCCCCAGCTTGACCTGTATTTCCTGTATCTCCTTTTGAACCGGCTGGGCCTGTATTTCCTATTAGACCTTGTGGACCAGTTGATCCAGTATTTCCTATTGGACCTTGTGCACCTTGTGCTCCTGTATCTCCTTTGTCGCCCTTCGATCCAGTTGCTCCAGCTACGCCTTGTAGACCTTGTGCACCTTGTGCTCCCGTATCTCCTTTGTCGCCCTTCGATCCGGTTGCTCCAGCTACGCCTTGTAAACCTTGCGCTCCAGTATTTCCTATTGGACCTTGTGCTCCTTGTGCTCCTGTATCTCCTTTATCGCCCTTCGAACCGGTTGCTCCAGCTACACCTTGTAAACCTTGCGCTCCAGTATTTCCTATTGGACCTTGTGATCCTTGTGCTCCTGTAT
>JBIKIN010000034.1:0-30983 GCA_044361595.1 Pelobium sp.
ATAAATCTCATATAATAAGAAGCTTCATCTAGCTTAAAAAAATGAGTTTCTTTTTGTAATAAACCTAATCCTATGCCTAAAAAATTACCTAAAAACATTCCTAGTCCCACCAAATAATTTGCATTATATAAGAATATTTTTCTAATTCCGCTATTGGTTTCACCTAAGGCTTTTAATAAACCAATCATACTAGTACGTTCTAAAATCATGATTAATAAAGCAGATATCATGTTTATGACAGCAACCACTAACATTAAAATCAAAATTATTTGAGCGTTAATATCTAATAATGATAGCCACTCAAAAATTAATGGGTAATTTTCTTGCACCGTAACCGATTTAATTTGTGGAGGTAAAAAATTCATCAATTCAAAGGCATTATCATCTACCAAATTAAAATCATTTACAGTTAACTCAAACCCACCTACTTCATCATCCTGCCAATTGTTTAACTTTTTAATTAAATCAATATCACCAATTACAAACGTTTTATCAACCTCTTCAACACCAGTATGATATATGCCTACAATTTTAAATTTTCGTTTCCTTAAAGATTCCTGAACAAAATACATTAAGAAATCATCTCCCACTTTTAGGTTTAGGCGTTTAGCTAAAATTTCTGAAATAATTATTTGTTTGCTAGCTAAGCCCGGTTTAGAATAATCTAACACTTCGCCTTTTGATATCACTCTTTTAAAGAAATCCCAATTATAAGTACAATCAACGCCTTTCAAAACAACGCCTTCTACTTCATTATTAGCTTTTATAATAGCTGGTTTAGTGGCGTATGGTGCAATGGAGTTAATTCCATCAGAATTTTTAAGTTGATTTATCGTTTTACTATTTAATGAAAATGGAGAGTTTTCTAAAGAAGCGTTTAAATCGTATTTAACTAATTGAATATCGCCATTAAAACCTCTAACTTGCTCTTTAATTTCTGATTTAAATCCTTTAACAATAGCCACAGCTAATATCATTACGCTTAAACCAAGCATTATACCAACAATAGCTATTCTAACAATCAATTTAGAAAATGTACGATTGGATTTAAATGAAATTCTATTCGCTATAAATAATCCTAAATTCAAAAGATTTTGTTTATTTGTACTAACGCAAATATGCAACCAATTAACTGTAATAGGTAAAAACCAAGCATGAAAAATTTTATTTTAATCTTACTAGCCGTACAAATCAACATGGTATGTCTTTCTTGTAGTGGCTGTTCTACAAATAAAGAAGCTATTGGTCAAGTACAATCAAATAAAATAAATTCATCTAATAAAATACTTACTGGTGCGCAACAAACAGAAAAATATTTACCAATGCTTAAAGGCAAAAGAGTAGGCTTAGTGGTCAATCAAACTGCACAAATTAATGGTGTTTTATTGGTTGACACTTTAAAAGGCTTAAATGTTAACATCAAAGCCATTTTTGGTCCCGAGCATGGTTTTAGAGGAACAGCCGATGCTGGTGAAAAAGTAGGGAACTATATTGATAGTAAAACTGGAATCCCTGTGATCTCTTTATATGGAGCAAAGCAACAACCTAGCAAAGAAGATTTAAAAGATATAGATATCCTTATCTTTGATATACAGGATGTTGGCGTTAGATTTTATACCTACACCATCACTATGGCTAGAGTTATGCAGGCTTGTGCCGATAGAAATGTACCATTAATCATTTTAGATCGTCCAAACCCAAACGGTAATTTAATAGACGGACCAATTTTAGATCCTAAGTTTAAATCTGGAGTAGGTATACATCAAATACCAATTGCTCACGGACTCACCTCTGCCGAGTTTGCTTTAATGGTTAACGGCGAAGGCTGGTTAAAAGATCAAGCAAAATGCGATGTTAAAGTTATCAAAAATGCAAATTACAAACATCAAGATGCTTACGAATTACCAGTAAAACCTTCTCCAAATTTACCAAACGAACTTTCTATTTATTTATACCCAAGTCTTTGCATGTTCGAAGGTACAGTGGTAAGTCAAGGAAGAGGAACCCTATTTCCATTTCAAGTGATTGGCCATCCAGCTTTAAAAGACAGCTACTCGTTTTCTTTTACTCCAAAAAGTATTGATGGAATGAGTAAAAATCCACCTTTAGAAAACCAAATATGCTATGGTATAGATTTTAGAAACAGCGATTTTAAAACTTCACAAAATCAAAAACAGCTAGATGTTGCGCTATGGCTTAAGATTTATAATGCATTTCCAGATAAAGCAAACTTCTTTACAGCGTTTTTCAATAAGCTAGCAGGTAATGATGTTTTGATGCAACAAATTAAAGATGGTAAATCTGAAAAAGAAATTAGAGCATCATGGGAAGCCGGTTTAACAGACTATAAAGCAAAACGTAAAAAGTATTTGTTGTATAATTAATACTAGCGTTTAAATACTGGTAGCACATCGTAAGTTTGTGTATTAACTACATTTATTCTTTTAAATAGATTATTAGAGATTTTTAACACGCTATATACTATAATTTTTTGTTATCTTGAGGAAGTCTAAAGAACACAAAAAGCTGCTGTTTATATCTTTAACGCAAAAAAACACTACCTCTCCAAAACCCCTTTCACCAAACCCATAAACCAAGAGTTTGGCAACATGCGTCTTAAAAAAAGTAAGAAAGGAGCGCCGCTACCTACTGAATATCTTAAATGATAATTATTACTATTGGCAGCTTTCCAAATGGTTTTAGCGACAACTTCTGGTCCAGGAGCTGATGATACCGCCTTTAAAAAGCTGGCAGATATTTGATCTACATAACGATCATAAGCTTTCAACCCTTCCTTTTTCAAGATATCTGGAGAGCGATCATAAAAATCGGTTTTGATAGCACCAGGCTCTATAATTTTAACTTTAATGTTAAAAAATCTCAATTCAAAACTCAACGATTCTGAAAATCCTTCCACAGCCCATTTAGTACCATGGTATAAACTGTATAATGGAAAAGTGACCTGCCCTCCTACTGATGCAATATTGATGATAGTCCCTGCTCGCCTTTCTCTAAAATAAGGGATAAAAGCTTTACAAACACTCATTAAACCAATAACATTGGTATCAAACTGTTTCTCTATTTGTGTTTTATCAGCAGCCTCAAACGGACCTAAAGCTGCATAACCAGCATTATTAACTAAAACATCAAGATGTCCGAAATCGTTTAATGCTGCTTGATAGGCTTTTTGTATGCTTTTCTCGTCTAAAACATCTAAAGCATAAATTTTAATAGCTTTATACTTCAAAAGCTCGGTTTCTTGCTCAGGTTTACGCATGGTGGCTGCTACATTCCAGCCTCGCTGTGCAAAATAAATGGCAGTAGTTTTTCCAATTCCAGATGATGCACCAGTAATAAATATTGTTTTAGTCATTATAAAGTTATTTTCTGTTTACACTGCAAATAGCAATCCAGAACAATAAATGTAAGTTTTTATACTCAAATTCAATTTGGTATTGTAAAATCAATTAAACAGCAGACTACATTTTATTGTTTTTGAGTTCAAAAACGTAAATTTGAGGTCTATTTTCAAGATTTATAAAACCAACATGCAAGATACCACCATTTATAAACCTCAACATAAAATTAGATTTGTAACCGCAGCTTCTCTATTTGATGGGCATGATGCTACCATCAATATCATGCGTCGGATTTTGCAATCATCAGGTGCTGAGGTGATTCATTTAGGTCATAACAGATCTGTAGATGAGGTAGTAAATTGTGCCATACAAGAAGACGTTCAAGGTATTGCCATGACATCCTACCAAGGCGGGCATATAGAATATTTTAAATATATGTACGATTTGTTGCAGGAACGTGGTGCTGGGCATATCAAAATATTTGCTGGAGGTGGAGGCGTAATTCAGCCAGATGAAATTAAAGAACTAGAAGCTTACGGAATAAACAAAATTTATTCGCCAGATGATGGACGTAGCATGGGTTTACAAGGCATGATTAACGATATGCTTAGAAAAACCGACCATCCTACCATCCAAACCTTAAACGGAGAAATTAAAACTTTACCTCAAAGAAATATTAAATCTATTGCCTCTGCTATTTCTGTAGCAGAAAACTTTCCTGCTGCAGCAACTGACTTTTTAAATGAAGTTAAAAAGCTAATTGGTACCAAAACCATTCCTGTTTTAGGAATTACCGGTACTGGTGGTGCTGGTAAATCTTCTTTGGTTGATGAATTGGTTCGTCGTTTTTTGGTAGAAACTGATAAAACGATGGCTATCATCTCTGTAGATCCATCAAAAAGAAAAACTGGTGGAGCTTTATTGGGAGATAGAATTAGGATGAACGCGATTAACAATCCTCGAATTTACATGCGTTCATTGGCTACTCGTCAGGCTAATTTGGCTTTATCCAAATACGTTCAGGAGTCTATTGATATTTGCAAAGCAGCAGGTTTTGATTTGGTGATTGTTGAAACATCAGGTATTGGACAATCCGACACAGAAATCACCGAACATTGCGATGTTTCTCTTTATGTAATGACGCCAGAGTTTGGCGCAGCTACGCAATTAGAAAAAATTGATATGCTAGACTTCGCCGATATGGTAGCTATCAATAAGTTTGATAAGCGTGGTGCTCAAGACGCTTTACGAGATGTAAAAAAACAATACAAGCGTAATCATAATGTTTTTGATGCCAAAGACGAAGATTTACCCGTTTATGGCACCATGGCTTCTCAGTTTAACGATCCCGGGACAAATAATCTTTTCTCAGCTTTGATGCAAAAAATAAAAGAAAAAACTGGAGTTGATTTTGAAGCCAAAATGACTTTTACCAAGCAAGAGTCGGAGAAGATATACATCATTCCACCAGATAGAACACGCTATTTAGCAGAAATTGCAGAATCTAATCAAGCTTATAGAGAGTGGGTGAACGCACAATCAAAAATTGCGCAACAGCTGTTTCAAATTCATGGAACTATCGAGCTATTAGAAAATCATCAGGCTACAGCCGAAGAAATAGATGGTTTAAAAAAGTTGTTTATCGATATTGAGGAAAAACTAGACGGTGAGTGTAAACGTTTATTACGCCAATGGCCAGAAACCGTAAAACAATACCAGTCGGATTATTTTATTTATAAAGTAAGAGATAAAGAAATTAAACAATCGCTTTTTAGCGAGTCTTTATCAAAACTCAAAATTCCGAAAATTTCTTTACCGAGATACGAAGCTTGGGGCGATATTTTAAAATGGTTATTAACTGAAAATTTACCTGGAGAATTTCCTTATGCATCAGGAGTTTTCCCATTAAAAAGAGAAGGTGAAGACCCTACTAGAATGTTTGCTGGTGAAGGCGGACCAGAACGTACAAACAAGCGTTTCCATTATGTAAGTTTAGGTCAGCCCGCAAAAAGACTTTCTACAGCGTTTGATTCCGTAACTTTATACGGCGAAGACCCACATATTCGTCCTGATATTTATGGGAAAATTGGTAACTCAGGGGTAAGTATCGCTACATTAGACGATGCCAAGAAACTGTATTCTGGCTTTGATTTATGTGCTGCTTCTACCTCAGTATCTATGACTATTAATGGACCAGCACCAATGCTTTTAGGATTTTTTCTAAATGCTGCCATAGATCAACAATGTGAAAAATACATCCGTGAAAACGGAATGGAAAAAGAGATTTCTGATAAAATAGATGCCATTTATAAAGCCAAAGGAGTTAAAAGACCAGTTTACGAAGGTAAATTACCAGAAGGAAATGATGGTTTAGGTTTGATGCTATTGGGAGTAACTGGCGACCAAGTTTTACCAGCCGAAGTTTATTTGCCAATTAAAGCAAAAGCCATAGCAAACGTAAGAGGAACGGTACAAGCAGACATTTTGAAGGAAGACCAAGCTCAAAATACTTGTATTTTCTCAACTGAATTCGCCTTACGGATGATGGGCGACATTCAGCAGTATTTCATTAAAGAAAAGGTAAGGAATTTTTATTCGGTTTCTATTTCGGGTTATCATATTGCCGAGGCTGGCGCAAATCCAATTTCTCAATTGGCTTTTACGCTTTCTAACGGTTTCACTTTTGTAGAATATTACTTAAGCCGAGGAATGCATATTGATGACTTCGCTCCTAACCTATCGTTCTTTTTCTCTAACGGTATCGATCCTGAATATGCTGTAATTGGACGAGTAGCCAGAAGAATTTGGGCTAAAGCCATCAAGCAGAAATACAAAGGGAATGATCGTTCTCAAAAACTGAAATATCATATTCAAACATCTGGACGCTCTTTACATGCTCAAGAGATAGATTTTAACGATATCAGAACTACGTTGCAAGCGCTATATGCGATTTACGATAATTGTAACTCGTTACATACCAATGCTTATGACGAGGCCATCACAACGCCTACAGAAGCATCTGTACGTAGAGCAATGGCTATCCAATTAATTATAAATCGCGAATTAGGATTAACTAAAAATGAAAATCCACTACAGGGTGCTTTTATTATAGAAGAATTGACTGATTTAGTTGAGGAAGCAGTATTAACAGAATTTAAGCGAATTAACGACCGCGGTGGAGTTTTAGGCGCTATGGAGACCATGTATCAGCGAGGAAAAATACAAGAAGAATCTCTGTATTACGAGACTTTAAAACATACTGGCGAATTCCCAATTATTGGTGTAAACACTTTTTTAAACAAAGAAGGATCTTTAACGGTATCTCCAGGTGAAATTATTAGAGCCACTGAGGAAGAGAAACAGCTTCAAATTAACAATTTAAAAGCTTTTCAAGATAGAAACTCAGATAAAACTGAATCTTTATTACATGATTTACAATTGAAAGCCATTAACGGAGAAAACGTGTTTGAAGGTTTAATGGAAGCGGCTAAATATTGTTCTTTAGGGCAAATTTCAAATGCACTTTACGCTGTGGGTGGGCAGTATCGGAGGAATATGTAGGGATTGAATTTCTAAATATTCTTAATACTATTAGTAAAAACTATTTTACCTATTTTATGAAAATAATATTAAAAATAATTTTAATAACATTAATTCTAAATATTGAATTTTCATTCGCTCAAGACAATAGAAATAAAATAGATAGTATCCCTAAATACGATGTATTAGATAATGGAACTTTTTTAACAATTCAAATCGGTATTTGGCAACCCCTTCTCAACTTAAGTGAAATTTACAATTTCAGTCCTACTGTAGGAGTGAAATTTGGTTATCCTATTTTAAGTAGGGTTAGATTGCAAGCTGGTGTAAGGTTTGTTTATCCTAAAAATTCTAATTTTTTTAATTATTCTACAAAAGACACTTCTTTTACCACTAAATCAGAGGATGTGGGTTTTTTGGGGATATGGATTAGTGATAAAAATAAATTAAACAAAAATTTTATGCTAGATAAATATCTAGGTTTAGGAATTAATTCCTTAAGTACGGATGTAGAAGATCCAAAATCCAAAAAAGACAATAAATTTAATTATTCTGTTGAAACGATAAATTTTAATTTCGGCGTATGTGCTTCTACTAAAATTTTAAAGAAGAGATTAATAGGTGTATTTCTGGAGTTTAATTATGCTCCCTATTCATTATTAAGCGAAAAAGTTAATAACAATTTTGGTAGTAGTAGTTTTAGTTACGGGTTATCAATTGGGCTATAACGCTGTTCGACATGTTAGCGTGGCGTATGTCGAACTTATAAATAATGTAGATTTCTAATCTACACTAAATTAATTCAATAAGTATTTAATATGATTTCTAGTCATAAAAAATAAGAAAAAATTGCTTTAGTTCTAAATAATTGATAAAGATTACTTATTTTGATTACCGATCTCTTGCATTCTCATTGGCATTTGATCAATAATTCCATAGAGTTTTTTAGCATTGATAATGTTGCGACTTCTAAATTTCACACCACCATCTTTCCCAATTAACACAACGCTAAATAAATTTGGATTTACTTGATAAGCCTTAAACAAATAAGAATTTTTAGCGTTCGATTCAATTCGAGTGATTTTAATTTGCCTATTGGTTAAGCCTACCAAATCTTTTGAAAGTAACTGAAACTGCTTGGTAGCAGAATCGACTTTACTTGTGGGATAAAACAAAATCAATTCTCTATAATTTTTAATTTGAGCGAAGCCAAAAAGACTACTTGTTAAAATCAGTATCATAATAAAAATAGATTTCATAAGCTTAGATTTTTTCCATTCAATAAATATTACGAATAAATAGATAATTATAAAATTTTATTTTAAGTTTTATCCAATTATTTAACATATATTTGGATAATTAAAAAATATCAAAATGAATAATGGAACAGTAAAGTTCTTTAATTCAACCAAAGGATTTGGTTTTATTAAAGAAGACGGAACAGACAAAGAATATTTTGCTCATGTTTCTGGTTTAGTAGATGACGTAAGAGAAAACGACGAAGTAACATTCGATCTACAAGACGGTAAAAAAGGATTAAATGCAGTTAATGTAAGATTAGCTTAATCAGCTATCTGATTTATAGATAAATCATTTTTTCATAAAAGCCATTGCCAAAAGCAATGGCTTTTTTTGTGAATCATATTTAATAACCCTAATCAAATACTTAAAACAAAGAACAATATTTGATGTTCAAACATTAAATTATAAAATTTTAATCATGAAAAAATTAAACTATTCATTATTTCTAAGCCTATTAATAGCCATTGCATGTACATTAAATGTAAACGGAAAAAGTAGAAAAGAAAAAAGTACAAAAGCAGAAGATTTTAAATTAACGCCCATTGAACATGCAACAGCTGCATTTACTTGGGCAGGTACTCAATTTTACATAGATCCTGTAGGTGGCGAGGCTAAATTTGCTAACCAAGCTAAACCAAATATCATTTTAGTAACCGATATTCATGGAGATCACTTAGATTTAGCTACCATAACTAAAGTTTTAACAGAGGGAACCAAAATTATTGTTCCTCAATTAGTTGCAGATAAATTTCCAGCTGAAATGAAATCGAAATTAACAGTAGTTGCTAATGAAGAAACCATTACCGTTGATGGCTTTAAAATAACAGGCGTACCCATGTATAATTTAAGAGAGGAAGCTAAAAATTTTCATACCAAAGGCAGAGGTAACGGCTATGTGATTGAAAAAAATGGAATGCGAGTTTATTTCTCTGGCGATACAGAAGATGTTCCAGAGATGCGTAACCTAAAAAACATAGATAAAGCATTTATTTGTATGAATTTACCTTATACCATGACAGAGGATAAAGCAGCTGATGCAGTTTTAGCGTTTAAACCAAAGCAAGTTTATCCTTATCACTACCGTGGCGGTAAAGGACTAAGTGATGTAGCTAAATTTAAAGATTTGGTAAATAAAGGAAATAAAAAGATTGAAGTAATTCAACTAAATTGGTATCCCTCAACTAAATAGTTTCACATTATAAATCATTTTTTAAAGGAGCTCTATATTCGAGCTCCTTTTTTATTTTGAGATATTTTTATTTGCTTTTGTATCTTAATTGATGGAAATAATGATTAGTTTAAAATTTATATTTGATTAAAAATAATGAAGTTATGGATCAGAAAATTATAAATCTTTATGATGAATACACTCATTCATCTAAAATGGACAGAAAAGGTTTTATTAGCCGATTAGCCAAATTAACTGGCGGCATGGCTGTTGCACTCACTGTTTTACCATTATTAGAAAATAATTATGCAAGTGCAAGCACTACCAGTTTAGATGATTTATCTATTGAAGACATTACTTACCAAGCACAAAATGGGCCAATGAAAGCTCATTTAGCCATGCCTAAAGGAAAGAAAAAATTAGGAGCAGTTTTGGTTATTCACGAAAACAGAGGTTTAAATCCACACATTAGAGATGTGGCTAATAGAGTAGCAAAAGCTGGTTATATTGCTATGGCGGTAGATGCTCTTTCGCCTTTAGGTGGAACACCAGCAAATGAGGATGAAGCCAGAGGATTATTTGCTAAGCTAAATGGAGCACAAAACATACAAAACTTTGTAGACGGTTTAGCTTATTTAAGAACTTTACCAAATGCAAACGGCAAAGTAGCCTGTGTTGGATTTTGTTGGGGAGGTGGAATGGCAAATGATTTAGCCGTTAATGATCCTAAATTAAACGCCGCAGTAGCTTATTATGGTCGACAAGCCAAAGCAGAAGATGTTCCAAAAATTAAAGCCGAAATATTACTACAATATGGTGGATTAGATGAAAGAATAAATGCTGGTATTCCTGCTTATCGCGATGCTTTAGTTGCTAATAAAGTTAAGCATGAAATATTTGTTTATGATGGTGTTAATCATGCTTTTAATAACGATACCTCTCCTACTCGCTACAATGCCGAAGCCGCTAAATTAGCTTGGGAAAGAACTTTAGCTTTGTTTAAGAAAACCATTTCTTAGTACTCAACTTTTCAGTAAGAAATAAATTATTTGTTTTATAAACAACAAGTTTATAATTAATATTAAATAAGAGCCTCCTATTTTGGGGGCTTTTATTTTCAAGTTTAATTTTATTCATTAGAAATTAATTTATTTAATTATCATTTCAGCAACAACTACCTCAATTTAAAACAAGCTACTTCTCTTAAAAAATAATTTCAAAAAAATCAAAAACGCAGCTTTAGTAACTTATATTAATTGATTGCCTCGGCTTTCGCTAAATTTTTTGCTCCCATTTCATAATCTTTAATGGTAAAAGGCTATCGTTAAAGTCAAGTAATATTATCCAAAAGAGTTGCATATGTCAAAATTAAGCTTAACTTAGATAAAATAAATTTTATGTATTTAATATTTATTGCTTTAAGCGTGTAAAAGTTGCCTTCAGTAGACTAAAATCACACTACCATGAATAAAAAAGAAGCCTCTAATCTGCTAAATATTGCCAATAGCGAAATTACATTTCAAAACACCGAGAAAGAAAAACGAGCGGCTGAACTTGAAATTGCCAATAAAGAACTTGACTTTCAAAATTCTGAAAAACTTAAACGAGCAGAAGAACTTATAATTGCTAATAAAAAGCTGGTTTTAGAAAATAAAAAGAAAGCGAAACTGGCAGCAGAGCTTATAATTGCTAATAAAAAACTCGCTTTGCAAAATACCGAGAAAGAAAAGCGAGCAGAGGAATTACTACTTGCTAACAAAGAGCTTGCTTTTTTAAATAATGAGCAACAAGCATTATTTGCATCTATTGTTAATTCTTCGGATGATGCGATATTTAGCTCAACATTAGAGGGTATAATAACCAGTTGGAATAACGGAGCTGAAAAAATATTTGGCTATAAAGCCAATGAAATTATTGGAAAAAGTGTTTTAACATTTATACCTCCAAGTTTTTATAATGAAGAATGGGAAATCTTAAAAAATATTAGAGAAGGAAAAACAGTTGACCATTTTAGAACAGAACGGTTAAGAAAGGATGGAACATTTTTTCATGCATCAATTACCATATCTTCTATCAAAAATTTTAAAGGGGAGATTGTAGGGTCTTCAAAAATAATAAGGGACATTTCTGGTACAAAAAAATTAGAACAACAAAAAAACAGTTTACTTACAACACTGGAAAAAAGTTTGAATGAAATTTATGTCTTTGATTCAAAAACATTACAATTCAGTTATATTAACCAAGGGGCTCTCACTAACATCGGCTATTCAGAACAAGAAATAAAGGAACTAACTCCGCTAGATATCAATCCCGAATTTACCGCAACTACATTTAATGAGCTGGTAAAACCTTTAAGAACTAAAGAAAAAGAGAAAATTATCTTTTTCACAAATCATAAACGAAAAAACGGAAGCCTTTATCCAGTAGAAATCCATTTACAATTTGTGGAAGAAGGCAACAACAAAAGTTTTCTGGCAGTAATTTTGGATATTACAGAGCGTAAAAAAGGCAAAGAACTGCTACACAAAGCAAACACCATTGCAAGGTTAGGAAGCTGGGAAGTTGATTTATTAAATGGAACTATTTATTGGAGTGATATAACAAGAGAAATTCACGAAGCTGAAAGTAGCTTTGTTCCTGACCTACAAAAAGGCATTAATTTTTATAAAGAAGGGCCAAGCAGAGATTTAATTACACAAAAAATAAAAGAAGCCATTGAACTGGGAAAACCATGGGATGAGGAATTACAAATTGTAACCGTAAAAAATAATATTCGCTGGATACGCACTATTGGCGAACCTGAATTAGTTGACGGTAAATGTGTAAGGATTATTGGAAGTTTCCAGGATATTACCGAAGCAAAATTAGCAGCTGAAAAAATTAAAGAAAGCGAATCAAGACTAGCAGCCTCTCAGTTGGTTGCCAAAGTAGGAAGCTGGGAGACGGATCTTATCAATTTTGTTGTGATCTGGTCTGAAGAAACATGCCGCATCTTTGGTGTTGCCAATTATTTGACTCACACCACCCACGAAAAATTTTTAAAATTTGTTTACCCAGATGATAAAGAAAAAGTGGATAAAGCCTTTGTCGCTTCCTTAACAAGTGATTCGTTAAATTCATTAGAGCATCGTATAATAACCGAAGATGGTGCTATAAAAGAAATAGATGAAAAGTGGCTTATTACAAAAGATGAAAACGGTAAACCTATACGTGCTTTAGGCACAGTACAGGATATTACAGAAAGAAAAAAAGCAGAAAGCCAACTGATTGAAAGTGAAAATTATCTCCGCACTATTTTAGATAACGAACCCGAGTGTGTAAAAGTGCTAAACAGAAAAGGCGAATTACTATCAATAAACCAAGCAGGGCTTGGCATGTTAGAAGCTGACAATGAGCAACTGATATTGGGCCGCCGCATGTCAGATTTGGTGAATAAAAAATACCAGGTAGGCTTTAATCAATTAAGTAAAGAAATTTTTAAAGGCAACCCTGGAATTTTTGAATTTGAAATTACCGGATTAAAAGGTAGCCACCGTTGGCTAGAAACACATGCTGTCCCGCTTAAAGATACAACAGGAAAAATAGTAAAACTCTTAGCAGTTACCCGTGATGTTACCAAACACAAAAAAGCAGAAGAAAAAATAATAGAAAGTGAGAACCGTATGCGCTTAGCAACCTCAAGTGCAGGCATGGGTATTTGGTACTGGGATAATAAAACTGATACCATGGTATGGGATAAAAAACTTTACCAAATTTATGATATTACCGAATCGCAGTTAGGTTCAGTTTACGAAGGATGGCTATCTAGGTTGCACCCAGAAGATAAGGATAGGGTTAATGAATTGATGCAAACTGCAATTGCAGATAAAAAAAGAGAATATAGTTCAGAATTTAGAATTATATGGAACGATTTATCTGTTCATTATATAAAGGGTTCAGGAATAACTGAATATGATGATAATGGAAATGTGATAGGGATGATGGGAGTTAATTGGGATGATACTGCAGAAAAAGAAAAAGAACAACATCTTAAATTATTAGAATCTGTAATTACCAACACACCCGACGCGGTAATGATAACTGAAGCCGAACCACTTGATCATCCGGGTCCGAGAATTTTATATGTAAATGAAGCATTTACAAAAATGACTGGTTACAGTTCAGAAGAAGTCATTGGTAAAACACCAAGAATTTTGCAAGGGCCTAAAACAGATAAAGATGAATTAAAAAGATTAGGCGAGGCCATTAGAAAATGGCAGTCTTATGAAACAACTTTAATCAATTACAAAAAGAATGGAGAAGAGTTTTGGATTAATTTTAAACTCACTCCAGTAGCAAATGAAAAAGGTTGGTACACACACTGGATTTCTATTGAAAGAGATGTTACAGAACAAAAATTAGCAGAATTAAAATTAACTGATTTATTTAAAGAACTTCAAGATTATAAATTTGCATTAGACCAAGCTAATATGGTTGATATTTCTGATAAAAATGGCTTCATCAAAAATGTAAATGATAATTTTCTAAAAATCTCCAAGTTCACAAGAGAAGAATTAATAGATCAAGACCATAGGATTTTAAATTCAGGCTATCACGGTAAAATTTTATTCCAAGATTTATGGAAAACAGTCCTTGCTGGAAAGATATGGAAAGCACAAGTTAGAAACAAAGCAAAAGATGGCACCATGTTCTGGGTAAACACTACTATTGTTCCTTTTTTAGATAGTAATGGCAAAGCATATCAATTTATGACCATTAGAAATGATATTACAGAACAATACGAATACCTAAAAACCATTGAATCTCAAAACAAAAAATTACGCGAAATAGCTTGGACGCAATCTCATATTATAAGAGCGCCGTTAAGTAGGATGCTTGGATTGTTAAACATCATGGAAATGGACTCTTTTCAATCTGATGATATACCTCAATTAATGACTCATTTTAAAAATTCTCTACATGAATTGGATAATGTAATTATGGATATTGTATCAAAAACAGAGTCTTTAGACCTAATAGCGAAAGATTCTTAATAGAACTAAAATTTTAATAAAGGAAATTAACCTCAGCATTACGTAGTATTAAGTCCTAGCTTAAATTTCTACACAAAATGTACAGTTGCTTTGCTCTTTGTCATAAACATTGCATATTTAAAAGTTAGTGTTTTTAAAATGCAAATAATTTGCTCAAACTGTTTAAACAAAGCTATTTTCTTTAACCTAATCGTTGCCTAACAGCCTCGTATAAAATTACTCCAGCAGATACAGATACGTTTAAAGATTCAATAGTACCTTTCATTGGTATTTTTGTGAGATGATCACAATTACGCATCAAATCAAAAGAGATTCCTTCATCCTCGGCACCCATGATAATAGCAGTTGGAGCAGTAAAATCTGGTTTATAAATAAAGTCTTCGGTTTTTTCTGTACAACCTACAATTTGCAAACCACTATCTTTCACAAAACGAAGAACTTGCAATAAACTATCATGCCTGCAAATAGGAATTTTATACAATGCACCCGCCGAGGTTTTTACAGCATCGGGATTAACTTGTGCTGCTCCTTTTTTAGGAACAACAATGGCATGGGCTCCACAACATTCGGCAGTTCTAGCAATAGCACCAAAATTTCTTACATCTGTAATACCATCTAATATCAAAATTAACGGCACCTCCCCTTTTTCAAATATTGTGGGAATTATATCTTCTATTTTTTGATAAGTAATGGGAGAAATAAATGCAACTACACCTTGATGATTTTTATTAGTTATTCTGTTCAACTTTTCAATTGGTACTTGCTGAGACGGAATATCGTTTATACGTAATAAAGTTTTTAGTTCAGAAATTAAACCACCATTTAAACCTCGTTGTAAAAACAAAGATTCTATGTCTTTACCAGAGCTAATGGCTTCTATAACAGCTCTAATACCAAAAATCATTTGGTTTACTTCCCTATCCTGAGGTTTAAAATTTCTTTCCATAAGATTCAAAATTAAATAAATTTGAGTTCTTACTTAAGAAAAACATCATTAAAAATCAATAGCCTAAACTTTATTAACATTCACTATTTTTATTAACATTAGGTTTGGATGATTTAGCAGTAGATATTTGAGAATTTCTAACAAGTTGTAAACAATAGATGTTGATAATTAGACATATAAAATTGGTTAGGACTATAAGCGTAAATGTAATCCTTAGTAAGGTGTTCATAACTCTAATTTAATGTAGTTTTAATTTAATTATTTTTGTTGTTATGAGTTTAGATTCCGATACTAATAAGACTGCAAATTCTAAAGATAAGCGAAGCCGATTAACCAATTTGGTTTCAGGCTTAGGTAAATTACCTCCGCAAGCTTTAGATTTAGAAGAGGCTGTTTTAGGCGCTTTAATGTTAGAAAAAGATGCACTATCGGCAGTTATTGACATTTTAAAACCAGAGGTTTTTTATAAAGACGCACATCAAAAAATATTTGAATCAATTCAAAAACTATTTACAGCATCATCTCCAGTAGATATACTAACTGTTTGCGCCCAATTAAGGCAGCAAGGAGATTTAGAAATGATTGGAGGTGCGTTTTACATTACTGAACTTACAAACCGTGTTGCATCTGCAGCAAACATAGAATACCACGCCCGTATCATATCTCAGAAGTTTATTCAGCGAGAATTAATTAGAATTTCTACAGATATTATTAATCAATCTTACGAGGACACTAGCGATGTTTTTGAATTATTGGATTATGCAGAAAAGAATTTATTTGACATTGCACAAAATAACTTAAGAAGAGACTCTAGAAAAATAGATGATATTGTTAAGGAGTCTTTAAAAATGCTGGAAGCATTAAAAGGAAAAGAAGATACCTTAACTGGAGTGCCGTCTGGATTTACCGCTTTAGACCGTGTAACCAATGGTTGGCAAAAATCGGATTTGGTAATTATAGCAGCCCGTCCAGCGATGGGAAAAACAGCCTTTGTATTAAGTTGCGCTAGAAATGCAGCTGTACAGTTTGGCAAACCAGTGGTTTTTTTCTCTCTAGAGATGTCTTCGGTACAATTAACTAATCGTTTAATATCTGGTGAGGCAGAAATAGAGCAAGAAAAAATAAGAAAAGGTCAGTTAGAAGATTGGGAATGGCATAAATTAACGTCTAAAATTGGCGGATTAAGTGAAGCTCCTTTAATTATAGATGATACCCCTGCACTAAATGTATTTGAGTTTAGAGCTAAATGTAGACGACTTAAAGCTCAATACGATATACAGATGATCATCATCGATTATTTACAATTGATGCAAGGCAAAGCAGATGGCAAAGGTGGTGGTGGAAACCGTGAACAAGAAATTAGTAGTATTTCTAGAGCATTAAAGCAGGTTGCCAAAGAATTAAATGTCCCAGTAATTGCATTATCGCAATTAAGTAGAGCTGTTGAAAATAGACCAGGTGGATCTAAAAAGCCAATGCTATCAGATTTAAGGGAATCTGGAGCTATTGAGCAGGATGCGGATATGGTGTTGTTTTTATACAGACCAGAGTATTATGGTTTAGACCAAGATGAAAATGGTAACCCTACTGCCGGTATTGGAGAAGTAATTATTGCCAAGCATAGAAATGGTGAAACGGGCACTGTACCCCTAAGATTTATTGGTAAATATGTTAAGTTTGCCGACTTAGAAGATGGTTTTGGAGGTATCAATACATTTGAAAATAAAAACGAAGCCGATCCATTCTCTACCAGCTTAGGTCCATCATCTCAGTTTGAGAGCATTACCCTTAAGCCTAAAAACTGGGATAATGATGATGAGGAAGTGCCTTTTTAAATTTTTAATTACTGAAGAGTTGCGTTAGGGATTGTAGCGACAGCTCCAGGTTTTTTCATCTGGACTATAGCTTAAAGCCCGTATAAACGTCCAAATTCATTTTAAATAGAAACAGAAAATCCCGAATAAATCGGGATTTTCTGTTTTAAATAAGCTTTCTAATTTTGTCTATCTGCTGTGTCTTCAATAGCCTTATCAACAGTTTTAACCAATTCTAGAGCTGCATCTTTTAACTTATCATTTGCACTGTAGGCGGCATCTATAGTTATAGACTTAGATTTCCTTTGGTAGTCAAATTCTATAAAATAACGAGGAGATTTTCCGGTCTTATCACCAATCATTTCAGTAGGCCAATTCCAAAATCCAAGTTCTGAAGCTTTTCTATGTAAATACAATAAATCATCTTTTGAAATCTTAACTCTCATTTCAACAATAGAATCTCGCTGATTAACATACTGATATTGCATCGTTTTTGAAGAAAATGTTTTATCATATTTATCTCCTAACCCAGCTTTTAACGTGATATTTTCGAACTCGGCAAATTTGTAAGGCGCATTTTTCACCATTACAGAATAGTAATAAACGCAATAAAGTAAAAAAGGTAAACTAATACTTAATCCTAAAAATATTTTTTTAAATCTGTCACTCATAATTTCTTAAACCTCTAAAAGTTCGTCATTGTTTCCGTTTTCATTAAATTCTCCCTCCCACTTGGCAATAACTACAGTAGCCAAACAATTGCCAATAACATTTACTGATGTGCGAGCCATGTCCATTAACTCATCTATACCAAGTATGATAAATATTGGCCACACAGGTAAATTAAATGAAGCTGCTGTACCTAATAAAATCACTAAAGATGCTCTAGGAACACCTGCAACACCTTTACTAGTTAGCATGAGCGTAAAAACAATGACTAATTGTTGTCCAATACTCATATCAATACCAGCGGCTTGTGCAACAAAAATAGCTGCTAAAGCTAAATAAAGTGTAGTTCCGTCTAAGTTAAAGCTATAACCGGTAGGAATAACAAAAGCAACTATCTTCCTTGGCACCCCTAATTTCTCCATAGATTCCATTGCTCTTGGCAAAGCAGCTTCTGAACTGGTAGTAGCAAATGCAATTGAAACAGGCTCTGCAATTGCTTGTAAAAACTTTTTAATTGGTACTCTAAAAGCAAGTGCAATTGGTAACAAAATCAACAATAAAAATGCAATTAGTGCAACATAAAGAGTGGCCAATAGTTGGAAAAGATTTAATAAAATACCTAATCCCATATGGCCTACCGTAAAGGCAATGGCTGCTCCCACACCAATTGGCGCAAAATACATCACAATATTGGTAAATTTAAACATGACTTCAGATAGACTTTCTGCTGCTTTAAGCATAGGTCTGCGTTTGTCTTCTCTAACCATAGCCAAAGCAATTCCAAAAATAATACTAAATACAACTACTTGTAATACTTGTCCTTCGGCAATTGATTTAGCAATGTTTTCTGGAAAAACATGTAATATAATTTCTGTAGCTGTTTGTGGTTCAACTTTCTCTAATGTTTCAGTTATTTCTGTAGGTGCTTTTATACCAACCCCAGCTTTAGATATATTAATAGCCAATAAACCTATAAAAAGAGCTAAGGTAGTAACAACTTCAAAATAAACTAGGGATTTCCATCCCATTCTACCTACTTGTTTAAGGTCAGAATGGCCAGCAATACCGTAAACCAGTGTAGCAAAAAGTAAAGGAGCTACTATAGTTTTTATCATTTTTAAGAATACTTTACTTAATACCTGTAGATTGATTGCTATCTCAGAGAAATCGTTTCCAATTTCAGCACCTACTACCATAGAAATCAAAATCCAAGATGTTAAAGACTTTTTCTCCCATCCATAAAACATTAAAGAAGCTATGGCTAGCCACCTAAAAACCATAAGGGCCGTTTCTGGAATACCTATAATATGATAATGATTAAGTAAGGTTAAAACTGAGGCAATAAAAATTGCAATTAATGTTATTAAAGGAATTGCTTTTAACTTCATATTTAAAATTTGGGATTATAACAAAAGTAACTATTTTGCCGACTTACACAAATGCATTTATAATGACAAGTCCGAAATTAAATGATTTAAAAAAAGAATTACAACATTTAGATGTAAGCCGATTAAGAGATGTTTGTTTAAAATTGGCTAAACATAAAGTGGAGAATAAGGAACTTCTAAATTATTTACTTTTTTTTGAAGGCACTAAAGATGAGTACATCAACAATATTAAAGACATCATAATTAATGAATTTAATGATTTACACCCTAGTATTTACTATGTAAAAAAGCAGTTGAGTAAGTTATTAAGAATAATGAATAAGCATATTAAGTTTATTGGCGAAAAAGATAAAGAAATTGAAATAGTTTTATGTTTTTGTGACGAGTTTATTAAGCACCCAATTGTTAAAGCAGGTTATAAAGTTTTAAGCATGATGCTTTATAGGCAGTTAAAGCGGGCTAATAAAATATTACCAAAGTTAAATGAAGATTTAGCTTTTGATTATCAACAAATTTTTGACCAATTAGTAATTACCCTAAAACAAAAAGATTCTAAGTTTAATATATGGGATATTAATTAATTTTATAAAATATTGTAACAATAGTTAAACTTGGTTTTCTAATCAACAAAAAGAAACAAAATAAATGTCTAATCAGGAGCAGGTCTTTAAGGAAATTTTTCAGGCTAATTCTAAAAAAATATATCATTTATGTTTTGGTTATACCGGAGATGAAGATGCTGCAAATGATTTAGTACAAGAAACTTTTTTAAAGGTTTGGCAAAATTTAGACAAATTTAGAAATCAAGCAATGATTTCTACTTGGATTTACCGTATTGCGGTAAATACATGTTTAACTTATCTAAAAAAAGAAAAACGCCAAGCTAAAGACGAGCTAACACCAAACTTGATAGAAAATACCGAGGAAGGTTTGGCAGATAAAGAAAAACAAGAACAAATTAAGGCACTATATACTTGTATATCTAAACTAGAAGAAAACGAAAGAATTATAATAACCCTTGTGATGGATGAAGTACCATATCCAGAGATTGCAGAAATATCTGGTATATCAGAAGGTAATTTAAGAGTTAAAATACACAGAATTAAGCACAAGCTAACCGAATTATATAATCAGCATGAAAGACTTTGATTCACTAGTTGGCATTTGGAACGAGCAAAAAACCGCTCCAGTTATTGATTATAAGGCAGTAATAAATAGCTATAAGGCTAAACGAGAAAAGCTTACACTTAAGTTTATTAAAGAAATATTAATGATGTTACCAGCATTATTGGTTGTAATTTATTTGTTTTTTGCTATAGATTTTAACTTCTGGACATCTTATGTAGGTTTATTTATTGCTGCTTCCTGCTGTTTATATTTTATTGTTTCGCAAATATTAAATATAAAAAACGTATCAGAAAGTAATACTTTATTTGATAAACCTAAGGACCATATTTTATTTATACAAAACTTCAAAAAGGCGAGACATACTCAACATACCAGAAATTATAAGATTTATACATTGGTTTTAGGTTTTGGTTTAGCCCTATACTTTGTAGAGTTCTTCTATATGTTAAATATTTGGTTAATGGTATTGGTAGTAACAGCCACAATTGCTTGGTTTGTATTCTGTTATATGTATCTAAATAAGATGTATTTAGCCAAGGAAGAAAAACGTTTTAATGAAATGATTGCAGACTTACAAAGGTTGAATGAGCAGTTTAAAGACGAACAATAAATCATTAATTGAATTTATCTTTAAGCTTTCTGATAAATTTTTTAGCTAAACCTACAAATTCCCTAATTATAGCCTTTGAGGGGTTATAACTCACCAAATAATAAGCTTTTAAACTGCAGTTGAAATAGGATTTAAAATTTGCAATATTCAGCATATTTGCTCCACATAAATCAATTTCCTGATAACCATTGTTAAACGTATAATTGATTAATGTTTGATATAAATAGGTATGAGCATATTTTTCTAATTTACTATTAGAATTTAGAAATAATGTAAAAATCTGTTTATTAAAATCATCAACCATCATGATACATGAAGCTACCATAATATCATTTTGATATAAATTAGCAGCTTTACAAATGTTTTCCTTACCCAAATTTTCAATAAAATCTTTAACGATTATTTGATTTTTTAAGGAAATGTTAATTTCCTTTAATGTATTTAAATTAAGAGTTAAAGATTCCTTAGATATAGATTCAATTTTAAAAACGAATTGACTTTGATCTATTTTTTTTAAGTTTTTATCGATGCTATAATGAGATTTACTAGGTTCAGACTTAACATAGGTGTACCTAACCTCTGTACTAAAATTGTTCCAAATAAATGGCCTAATATCGCCAAAATGAGGGCTTAATCTTAATGATATTACATTAAATTTTGTTTTAAGTTGGTTAATTAAGTCTTGAAGTAATTCGTTTTTTTGAACATCTGATAAATCATCTGCAACAAATAATGGTTGATACCAAAGGTTACTTAAAACGGAAATATTATGATCTTTTTCAAAAGCTACAAATGCTAAAAGCAATTTCTCTTTATTGGTAGCTAAATAATAATGTGGTTTTGTTTTATAAGTTAAGGTAACAGCATGTATAAATGGAGCATGAAATAATTGACCTAAACAATTAGAAACAACAATATTTTCCCATTCTGTTTGATCTACTTTTTGAACCATTTATACCTCTAATTCTCTTAAATAATCTTCCTTTAAAATCAAATATAAAATAAAAAACCGTTTACTTTTTAGCGTAAACGGTTTCTGTTATAGATAAATTCTAAATACTAATCCAACCTAAATACTATTGGCATCACATAACTCACTCTAACAGCTCTACCATTTTGAAAACCCGGTTTCCAAAAAGGCGATTTCTTTATTACTCTTATCGCTTCTTCATCACAACCAAAACCAATTCCTTTGAGTACTTTAATATTTGAAAGTTCACCATTTTTCTCAACAACAAAAGATATAGTAACTCTTCCTTGTATGTTTTCATCTCTCGCTTGTGCAGGATATCTTAAATTTTTACCTAGAAATTTTGCCCATCCGTCCATCCCTCCAATAAATTCAGGCATAACTTCCACACTCCCTGCATATTCAATTTTATTACCATCTTCAGTTCCCTCTTCAATACCATTTCCATTCCCTTTATTATCGCTATTTGACGCATTAGAACTTGATGGTGCGTCTGTACCTGATCTATCTAAATTACTGATAATACTAGTTTCTATAGTTTTTGTATCAGGTAACTCTTTAGCATCTAAATTGTTACTAGGTTTTATATTACCACTTACATTAACCGATTTTAAGTCTTGAACTTCTTGAGCTGGTGGTTGTGATTGCTCTACTTTAGGTTGTTCAATCTTTGGTTTAGGGGAAACTTCTACTTCAGTAACATAAAGTACATCAGGATTTTCTTTTTGTGGAGTAGATTTTACCTCTTCCTTCTCCCAAGAAAAGGAAGAAAAAATCACTACACTACTTAACATCAAAACTGCAATTAATAACGCTTTTAGCAAATAATTACCCGATTCTTTTCTAAGCACATAAGCGCCATAAGATTGATTTCTGTTCTCGAAAACAAGACTAAGCCACTCGGCCCTGTTTACATTGGTGGTTTTGAATAACATAGAGATTGATTTATGGGTTTATAATTTCAGCTTTAACGACATGAATTATCTAAATATTATTCAATTGTAACTTTTTTGTGATAATAAATATTTTAACAAAAAAAAAGAGCCCTCACTTGGTGGGGGCTCTTCTTTAAAAAATTGATTTAATTTATGGCCAAATTCCCATATTCATGTAAGAAACAGCAATTTTATCAATTGCACCTACAAATGCTGCGGTTCTTAAACTATCAATTTTTTTAGTCATTTTTAACTCTCTTATTTCATGGTAAGAACGAATCATGGTATCTTCTAAACCAGAATTAACCAATTCTAACTCTGATGCTCCCTTAGCTACCAATAACCTTTGTTCTGGAGATAATGTAACACCTGTAGTTTTTTCTATCAAATTCATGATATTGATATTGGAGTTTTCATCATACCTACGTCCCATACGTCCAAAAGCAACATGAGAAAGGTTTTTTAACCACTCAAAATAAGATACCGTAACACCTCCTGCATTGGCATACATATCTGGAATTATAATACCACCGTTTTCTATAAACGCTGCTGCTGCAGCTGGAGTAGTAGGACCATTTGCTCCTTCAGCAATAATTCTAGCTTTAATCCTTCCTACGTTTTCTTCGGTAATCTGATTTTCTAGCGCTGCAGGCACTAAAATATGACAATCTTGCTCCAAACCTTCGGCAGAGTTAGCAAATTCTTTTTTTGCTTTAGAATAACCTAAAATAGAACCAGTACTTTTTCTATGATTAAATACATCGTCTAAATCTAAGCCATCCTCGTTGTATATGGCACCTTCGTACTCGCAAAAACCTACTATTGTAGCACCAAACTCAATTAAAAATTTAGCAGAGTGATAACCTACATTTCCTAATCCTTGAACAATTACTTTTTTACCCTCTAAACCAGCGGTTAAACCTAAAGCTTTCATATCATCTGAAAAAGACACACACTCTCTAATGGCATAAGCTACTCCGCGACCAGTAGCTTCTCTCCTACCAGCTATACCGTGTAAAGCTATTGGTTTACCTGTTACGCAACCTAAAGCGTCTAATTGGCCTGGGTTCATGGTTAAATAAGTATCAGCAATCCAAGACATTTCACGCTCACCCGATCCATAATCTGGAGCAGGAACATCTATTCCAGGGCCTATAAAATTCTTTTTAATTAATTCTACTGTGTAACGGCGAGTAATATTCTCTAACTCGGCAACGGTATATTCTTTAGGATTAATTTTAATACCCCCTTTTGCTCCCCCAAAAGGTACGTTAACGATAGCACACTTATAGGTCATTAAAGCTGCTAAAGCCATTACTTCATCCTCGTTTACCATTTCGCTGTAACGGATACCACCTTTTGTAGGCGACATGTGATGAGAGTGCTCTACTCGCCAAGCATGTATAATCTCGAAACTGTTTCCTCTTCTTATAGGAAATTGAAAACGGTAAACACTATTACAAGCTTTAATTTGGTTTAACAAACCTTTATCGTGGTTTGTATATTTTGCCGCCTGATCAACAAAAGAACAAACATCATCATAAAAATGAGGTTCTTGAGTTAATAAAATATCATTTGCATGAGCCATATAAATATGATTTTAAGTTATAATTGGTATTATTTTCTGCAAAGTTGTAGTAAAAAAACAGAAATCAAAATTCTAAATTTGATAGTGTTTTGTTTACACAACGACTATTTAGAATAAAAATATGCTTTAAATTGTTTAAACTTAATATTTGAACTATTTCTGATTTTCGACTTTTTTTAATCTTTTATCAATAGTAAAAAGATAAACGATAAAAACAGTAAAAAGGATTGCCATTACAGCTACAACAACATAAATTTTGCCTGAAGCTCTCATTTCGTCGGCCATTTCTACTTCTGCTTCTTGTGCAAAAGTCATAAGCGAACAAAGCATCATCGTGATGATGAATAGTATTTTTTTCATGAATTAATTTGATTTTTAATATTCTCCTGAACTCTAATTCTATACCTCAAGGTCATAATCCAAACAGATATTAATATCCATGCTAGTACAGCAGGATAAAAAACTAGTCGCATGTTACTGTCTAAATCGTACTGCCCGAATCCGGGGTTTCCTCCGTTTCCGGGATGTAAAGAGTCTGTTAATCTAGGTAAAACAAAAATTAAGACCACCATTATTGGGTAAGCAAAAATGTTATAAATGGCAGATATTTTTGCTCTTTTTTGTTCTTCGTCTAAAGATCCTCTTAAAACAACATAAGCCAAATACATTAAGGTAGCAATAGCTGCGCTATTTAGTTTCGGATCATTAGGCCAATAATCACCCCAAGTAAATTTAGCCCATATCATTCCAGAAAGCAATCCTACAACGCTAAATATTAACCCGGTATTTACGCTCTCTACGGCAATTAAATCACAATTCTCATCATTTGAGTTTAGGTATTTAATGCTATATACTACAGAAACTGTGTAAATAACAATCATGGCGAACCACATAGGCACATGAAAATAAAGGTTTCTGATGGTTTCGTGAAGAATAGCTAATCTAGGTACATTGATTAATAAACCGCCAATGACACTATATATCAATAAAACTGCGGCTGTGATTTTCCACCAATTTTTATGCATTCTTTATAATAGATTTAATCTCGACAAAGGTAAGGAAATAGGATTAAAGAAACAGCAATAACGATGGCATTTATTGCACATAAAACACCTATTTCATCGTAAGAGACACTTCTATCTAAACCATCCATCGCATTTTTAGATAATTTGATGATGAGAATGAGCAAAGGTATTATTATTGGGAAACTTAAAATAGCCATTAATGTGGCATTATTACCTGCTTTTGCCGCTATTGCAGATATCATGGTAAAAACCGTAGAAAAACTAAAAGCCCCTATAAAAACAGATAATAAATAAAGTGGAATGTCTCCAATAGGATTTGCAAAAACGATATTATAAAAAACAAAAGCGATAGTTGCCATTAATAACATCAAGGCAATGTTATAAACTATTTTAGAAATGATAATTGAAGCCGGACTAGCAATTTGGTAATAGTACAACAACCTACCTTTACTTTCTTGCATAAAACTTTTCGCAATAGCATTAATTGCTGCAAAAAGCATGATTATCCAAAACAAAGCATTCCACACTAAAGGCGGCGTAGTCTTAAAAGATAAAAAGCACACAAAAACGGTAGATACAACATAAAGTAATATGCCGTTAAGAGCATATTTAGAACGCCACTCTAGAGTTATTTCTTTTATAATTAAGCTTTTAACTTGGGAAGCCAATTTCATGCTTAGCGTGTTATTTAAAGATCAAAGTATCGATACTAATTACCCTTACCCTCTTCTATAATCCCCATCTTCTCGGCAAAATGAGCGCAATAATCTCTTAAATCTTCAACTATTAATGTTTCGCCAGTTGCTCTTAAAAAGCTATCACCCATGGTTTGTAAAGTTTCGTAAAAGAAACGTTTCATTTCATCTACTGGCATATCTTTAGTCCATAAATCTATACGTAAACTATTCTTAAAGTTATGATCCCACAAAGCTAGCATCATAGATTTTACTGCCAATGCTTCCTTATTATCGGAATCTGATGATTCCCATGTAATATTTTCTGGTACGTTACTTTCGTCTAACTCTATGGTTAATTTAATTTCTGCTTTTTTCATTTAATATTTAATGTTGTTATTTAATTGTGATGAAGCTAAAGTGATGACTTTACATTCTCTGAGAAATAATCATCATAATAGCTATTAATAATACAAATGAGCCTTCTATTAACCAAAGCCATTTGGTGTTTTCTATAAATCTTCTAAATAAAATGTCTGTCAAAAAAAGTATCAGCGTAAGCGCTAGCGTATATAAAACCTTCGAAGTAATCCCAATACCTGCATTCGATGTATCCAATCCTAATAAACAATAAACGGCATAGGTTAAACAAATTGCCACCACAATGTTAAGCGGAGTTAATTTTATTTTTGCCATTTATTTGTATTTTTTCTTTTTAGCTGCGCTCATTTTTACACCACCAGCTTTTGCTCTAGCGGCTTTAAATTTAGTTCGCTGTGTTAATGTTTTTTTATCGTGAAAAGCTCCTTTAAAATCTGGATCCGCTTTACGCTTTTGATCATCTATTTGTTTAGCAATAACTTGTCGTTCCTCATAAGAAGTTTCTTCTATATAAACCTTCTCAGGGATATTTAATACGGGTATTTGCTGTCTAATTAGTTTTTCAATTTTATGGATATAATGCTCCTCAGCCTCGTTACAAAAAGTAATAGCTTTACCTAAATTTAGAGCTCTTCCTGTTCTGCCAATACGGTGTACATAATCCTCATAAATAACAGGTACATCAAAATTAATCACATGGGTAACATCAGAAACATCTATCCCTCTGGCTGCAACATCGGTAGCAACCAAAATTCTAACCTCGTCGTTTTTAAAAGCATTAATGGAGTTTATCCTAGTGTTTTGCCCTTTATTGGCATGTAAAACCTTTACATGACTCGCATTAAATCTTCGTAATAAAAACTTGTATACATTTTCAGCATTTACTCTACTTCTGCAAAAAACAATTAATTTTTTAACCTCAGGGTCATCCTCTACAAATAGTTTTAGCAGGTTAATTTTAGTTTTAAAGTTTGGTACATGATATAAAACTTGTTCTACAGTATCTGCAGGCGTTGCTTGCGGAGTTACCTCTATTTTTGTAGGCCAAAGTAAAAAGTTTTCAGCAAGGGTTTCTACCCTTTGATTCATAGTTGCAGAAAACAACATATTTTGTCGCTTTCGTGGCACAACCTCCAATATTTTATTAATCTGAGGCATAAACCCCATATCCATCATTTTATCGGCTTCGTCTAAAACTAAAATCTCTAATTTTTTGGTACTAATATGACCTTCTAAATATAAATCAGTAAACCTACCAGGCGTAGTAATTAAAATATCTAGTCCTTTTTTAAGCGTTTCTATCTGGGTTTTAGGACCTAAACCACCGTAAATTACAAAAGAGCGTAAATCGGTATATTTAGCATACGTTTTTACGTTTTCTTCTATTTGCATGGCTAACTCCCTAGTTGGTGCTACTATTAAACCTCTAATATCATTTCCTTGAGCGTATTTCAGCTTCATAATCATAGGTAATACAAAAGCAGCAGTTTTACCTGTACCAGTTTGCGCAATCCCTAAAACATCTTGTCCGTTTAAAATTGGCGGAATAGCTTTTTGTTGTATGGGGGTGGGATTTTCGTATCCGGCATCTGCAATGGCGTTTAGCACTTGCTTATTAAAACCGAAATCCTCAAAATTTTTGGACATGGCGCAAAGATACGGTTTTGAATGATTGAATGAAAGATGGATGCAATGAAAGAAAGAATAAGGCAATGAAAGAATGGTGGAATGTGATAATGAAAGAAGGAATGATTAGAAATAATAATTTGGGCGCTTTAACAGGCTTTTCACTCATACGCCCTCGGGCATTAGGCTCTTGGCCGGTATCCCTGCCCGTTCTGTTCAGGCGGGCGCTTCAATCCTTAGCGCAAAATTTGATACATTTTTTGATAAATATTATAATAATAAATACTTTTATGTAAACATTAAACTAAAAAACAAAAAACATGAAAAAATCATCTATTTTTCCCTATTTAAAGAGTTTATTATTGATTCTTTTTGTTCTTATTATTAACTCTTGTAAAAAAGAATCAGAAATTAAAACTATTGATGAAATTAAACCAGAAATTAAAAATGCTATCAGAGCTTTTCTTTATGAAAATCAAAATAATCAAAAAGAAAATAGCAATTCAAATGAAAAAAGTAAATCAATCAGGCATCAAATTAACAAAATACCATATTGGGAAAAAGCTGTTTATCAAAAAGTGGGTGGTTATAATGCCGTTGTTGTGCCAATCAAATTTGATAATGAATTATATTATAACAACAAAAACAGAAATGTAGATTATTCTCTTCACAATTTATCATATTTAATTATTTACAAGGACATTAACCAAAATCAAATTATTGAATGGGTAACTATACTGCCTGATAATTTACAGTCTTTTAATAATAATAAAAATACTTTCACTGGAAAGGTTATTGTAGAAGATTGGAATGGTAACTTTAAAAAAGCATTTTTATATAAGAACAATGAAATAAAAATGTTAAACCTCATTAATCAAGAGGAAACTAAAAAGGTTAACTCTAGCGCAATTGGAGTTAATTCTTTTACCTGTACTTATGAACCTTGGTTTCAATATGTTTATGTAGTAGGTGATGAAGAAAATGGAACATGGTCTATTGGTGGGTATGATTTTTATTGTTTTAGTACAGGTATAAATATAAATAACAATATTGAAACAATAGATTATATTGCTGGAGGTGAATTAGGTGGCGGCGGTGATCCTGATTTAAATTCAGATTGCTATTCTTGGAATTTCAAAACTGTTGGGCCAAATGGATATCAAGCCTGTGGAGTTAGCAAAATTGATGTTGATAGATTTGATGCGTACATTGACGCTAATGGTATAGATTGGTATGTTCGTGAATCATTTGAAATGCCAACTGTTTATTTCGAAATGCCAGGTATTTATACAGCGGGGCAAGCAGCGAGTATTTGTGCAGGATTTACAGACCTTGCTGAAAAAGCATATGAAGATATATATAGGAATCTACCTCCATTACAACAAGCGGCTGCTCGTTTAGCTTTTTTAAATATATTGAAATCCTATATTGAACCAATAGGAGGTAGAGTAACTTTACAACCTAACTATTCAAATTTGCCAATAAGGAATTTATCTAAAGTTGCATTTGGTAATGGTAATTGTTTCTAATCACATATTATGAGCTATTTCTTTGAATTATTAAAAAATAATGCCCTTATTTTTTCAATTATTATGAGCGGCAACTTTGCTAGTATTGACAATAATCAATTAATAGGTATAGATCACTTCTTCCCTACAGATTCTGGTCTATTTATCCCTAAATATTCTTTAGGAGAGGATACTTTTAAAAATGTTACAGTAATCCTTCAAAAAGAATTAGGTACAACTATAACTTTTAATTCATCTGATAATAAGTACTTTGAAAATCCGGAAATTTATTTTGGTAAAACGTCTGTAGAATTAATAAAAAACTCTTATGAAATCGATAATACCAAAATCGAAAGATCAAGAAAAGATTTAGGAGTATTTAATTATTTTGGAAAGTCAGTTGATGTTACACTTTTTAAATCAAGTAGTTATGGATGTGCTATAAGTTTAAAAATTAAATAATTCAATACTAAATATTTGTTAGTTTTAAATGATTCAATATATTGAAACAAATAAGAAATTTATCTAAAGTTGCATTTGGAAATGGTAATTGCCAGTAATCGATAATATTATGGAATATTTTTTTGAACTGATAAAGAGTAATGCAATTATTTTCTCGATATTAATTACTGGTAGTTTTTCTAAAATAGATCAAAATCAATTAAATTATTTGGATCATTTTTTTCCATCTGACTCTGGATTAGTAATTAAAAATTACAATTTAGATAACAACTACTTTGAAAGTGTCGATTTCATTTTAACTAAAAATTATGGCACATTAATATCTTTTCATACTTCAGATCCTAAATATTTTGAAAACCCAGAATTATATTTCGGCAAATCAGTGAATGAACAAATTAAAAAGCCATTTGAAATAAATGGATTAAAGGTAAGTTTATCAAAAAAACAGTTGGGCGATTTTCAAGCTTTTGATAATTTTTATACTGTATCGATTTATAAGTCAAAAGATTTTGGTTACACAATAAGTATTAGGGATAAAATAAAACCTATAAATGAGTATGATTGATATTTAATCTTTTAAAGAAGTTTTTTTTGAATATTAAAAAAATAAGCTCAAATGATAATTCTAATAGATATTTATCATTTGAGCTTTCTTATTATAAAATGTTAAAATTCAAAGCATTAATAAAAGCATCAATGTTATTATGCTGCTGTATAACTTTAGTGAGCTGCAATTATAAAAAACCTCTAAAAAATAAAGATTATGAAATGATGTAAAAAAGGAAGTATTAAGAAAAATAATTCTGCAATCAAACTTAAATTTTTCAAAAAAAGATACTTTTTTAGTTCACCAAAAC
>JBIKIN010000001.1:0-304494 GCA_044361595.1 Pelobium sp.
TTGAATGAAAAATTTATTCAGTTAGAATTACAAAATTGTAGTAGCTATAAGGATAGTGAAGAACTTTTCAATAACGGAAACCAATACTCAATCATACTATTAGATTTAATTTTAAAAGACCTCAATAAAGAAGAATTAGTAAATAAAATTCAAATTGCTTCAAAAAATACTCCAATAATTATATTAACCGGTTATACAAATTTAGAATTAGCTAGAAACTTATTAGCTCAAGGAGTATCGGACTTTTTACTAAAAGATGAACTTTCGCCGGAAATACTTTATAAATCTATAGTTTATGCATTAGAAAGAGAAAACTTTATAGAGGGTTTAAATAATTCTAGATTAATGTATCAGAATTTATTCAATTTTAGTCCACAACCTATGTGGTTATTTGATAATGATTCTTTGAAATTTTTAGACGTTAATGAAGCCGCCGTAAATAAGTACGGCTATTCTAGAGATGAATTTCTAAAACTAACACTTAAAGATATTAGGCCGAAAGAAGAGGTAATACACTTAGAAAATAGTTTAGAAAAAAGAAAAGTTGATAAAAGTTTATTTGCAGGTGTATTTAAACACGTAAATAAAAGTGGTGAAGTGATGATTGTAGAGACTTACAGTAGAGAAATTGAATATCAGAATACAAAAGCTAGCTTAGTTTCTGCAATTGACATCACTGAAAAAGTGAATAGTTTAGCAGTTATAGAAAAACAAAATTCACAATTAAAAGAAATTGCATGGCATCAATCTCATGTTGTGAGGGCGCCATTGTCAAGAATACTAGGCATTATTCATTTACTTGAACTTGAATCTCTTCACTCGGAAGACGCTCCTTTTTTATTAGAACAGCTAAAAAAATCAGGAGAAGAAATGGATAATATCATAAGAAATATAGTTAAAGAAACTAAATCCTTAAACCTGTAAAAAAATAAAAAATGTTGCATATTTTAATGATTGATGATGATCCCATATTTAACTTAATCTACACTAGATTAATAGTTAAACTAAATATTAAAGCCGAAATAACTACGCATTTAGACGGTGAAGATGGCTTAAATTATTTAGAAAGTAAATTTGGACCAAATCATCAATTTATTTTGTTTTTAGATATTAATATGCCAATTATGGATGGATGGGATTTCTTAAAACAAATAGAAATAATAGAGAAATACAAAGACAATGTTAAGATTTATTTAATCTCTTCCTCAACAGATGCTGAAGATTTTGAAAAAGCTTCAAAATATAAAAGTGTTGAAAAAATGCTTTCAAAACCATTACTAATGGAAACAATTAAAGAAATATTTAAAGATTACATATAATCTAAATAAAATAAGGCTCAAAAAAAAGCATTGTATAAATACAATGCTTTTTTTGTGGAGCTTAAAAACCAGCTTAGGCTTCTACATCTTCTTTAGCCGCTAAATAACGTTCAGCCTCTAATGCAGCCATGCAACCTGTACCAGCAGCGGTTACAGCCTGACGGTAAATTTTATCTTGTGCATCGCCACAAACAAATACACCTTCAACATCTGTTGATGTGCTATCAGGATGTGTAATTATGTAACCTACATCATCCATTTTTAACCATCCTTTAAATATATCGGTATTAGGTTTATGTCCAATAGCAACAAAAAATCCTGTAGCAGGTATTTCAATTTCTTCTTTAGTTTGGTTATTAATGGCCCTAACAGCAGTAACAACCTTGCCATCTCCTAATATTTCTTTAGTTTCTGTATTATATAAAATCTCTATATTTTTGGTATTTAAAACACGGTTTACCATTGCTTTTGAAGCTCTAAACTCGTCTTTTCTTACAAGCATAGTCACTTTATTACAAAGTTTGGCTAAATAAGTAGCCTCCTCGGCTGCAGTATCACCAGCACCGACTATAACTACATCCTGATTCTTAAAGAAAAACCCATCGCAAACAGCACATGCCGAAACACCAAAACCATTATATTTTTCTTCGGAAGGTAAACCCAACCATTTAGCAGCAGCACCTGTAGATACAATTACTGTATCAGCCAGAATAGTTTTTGTGTCATCTACAACTACTTTGTGCACATTACCACTAAAGTCTACGGATGATACATATCCAAATCTAATGTCTGTTCCAAAACGTTCGGCTTGTTTTCTAAAATCCTCCATCATTTCTGGCCCCATTACACCACCGGGGTAGCCTGGGAAATTCTCCACGTCTGTGGTTTGCGTTAACTGCCCACCCATTTGCATACCAGTTATCATAACTGGTTTTAAATCTGCTCTTGCAGCATAAATTGCAGCTGTATAACCTGCTGGGCCAGACCCTATAATTAAGCACTGTACGTGTTCTAACTCTTCTGTCATTATTTTAATTTTGAATTACAAAAATAGGAATACTAAAAACATTCAACAACAGTTAATTGCTATTATGATATAGGTTTTACTTATTAACAAAAAATTTAAAATCAAGGATAATGAGGCAATAAAACATTCAAAATGATAAAATTTATTAAATATTTTGAGCTATCACAAATCCACTAGCCCAAGCCCATTGAAAGTTGTAACCACCAAGCCAGCCAGTTACATCAACACATTCGCCCCCAAAAAACATTCCTTCAACATTTTTAGCTTCTAAGGTTTTAGAAGAAATTTCTTGAGTTGATACACCCCCACGCATAACCTCGGCTTTATCATAACCTTTATCACCGGCAGGTTTCGCCTTAAAGTGATGTACAAACTCTTCTATTTGCTTAAAATCTTCTTTAGTTAATGATGCTAAATTTTTATGATTAGGAATAAAAGCAGCTATGGCATCAACAAATTTCTTGGTATAAAATTGAGTTAAAAAAGTACCTAATAGCTTTTTCCCATTTAAACTACGTTCTTGTTCTATAGCATTTATGATGCTTTGTTGAGGCATTAAATCTATCTCAATAGAGGTTCCTGGTCGCCAAAAGCTAGAGATTTGCAATATTGCAGGCCCACTTAAACCCCAATGCGTAAACAATATATTTTCCTCGAAACTTATTTCTTGATTAGATACCCTAGCAAAAATAGAATTACCAGATAAACTAGCGTACCATTCTTCATCTTTGCCAGTAATAGTTAAAGGCACTAAAGCTGGCGCAGTTTGAGTAATTTTTAAGCCAAACTGTTTGGCTATTTTTATAGAAAAATCTGTAGCACCCATTTTAGCAATTGGTAAGCCACCACTAGCCATTACCACTTTAGGGCTTATTATTGTTTTTGATTTACCATTTTGTAAATAATTAATTTCAAAACCATGATCAGTTTTAACTACCGAATTTACCTCTGCGTTTAATTCTATTTGTTGATCTAATTGCTCACATAAATCATTAAAAATATGAACAATATCTTTTGCCTTGTTAGTTGTAGGAAATAATTGACCTAAAGTTTTTTCTTGTCCGATAACGCCATAAGTTTCAAAAAATGAAATGGTATCATCAACTGTCCATTGAGAGAGTGCCGATTTGCAAAAGTGCTCATTCTCTGAAATGAAGTTTTGCGACGAGGTATGAAGATTGGTATAGTTACAGCGGCCACCTCCCGAAATTAAAATCTTCGCTCCTATTTGATTGTTCTTTTCTAGTATTAGTGTTCTTTTACCTAAATAACCAGCTTGTACTGCACACATTAAACCGCATGCTCCTCCACCAATTATTACTGCATCAAACTGCAAATCATTCATGGTGCAAAAGTGAGGATTTTATGTAAATAATTATGAAACTATGTTAATGTAATACACAATCGATTAAGAAAATACTTAATTGAAGTAAAGTAAACATTGAAGTAAAATTAATTATGTAGGAAAAACTGTTTTATTTATCTTGATAATGACCTTTAGCAGAAATGATAATCACAGAAATAATATCATGATCAATTCTATATACTAATCTATCTTTTTTGTTGATTCTTCTAGACCAGTAACTAGTTAGGTCATATTTTAGACGTTCTGGATTACCTGTGCCAGTTTCGGGATGTAATGATAACTCTAGAAAGATTTGTTCTACTTTTTTTATAGAACTCTTATCACCTTATTTATATAAAAACTTTAATTCTGACTGAGCACTTTTCTCAATAACTAAAGAATACTGTCCCATATATTTTTTGGGTCTTTAATTATAGTCACCTCACCTTTTGAAGCATTATCTTCTCTTTTCTTTATTTCATTTACAAAATCAGAATCATAAGGATATTTTTCAAAGCTTATTTTCCATGACTTTACTAAAGCTTTTAAAGCTTCTAGCTGTTCCTTGCTTTCTGGATGAATTACTAAAGATTCCATGAATCAAATTTACAATTTTATATAAATATTTTTAAGTCTATTTTACCTTATGTTTTGCGTATAAAATTTGTTTCAATTAATTTATTCAAAACGGTATGGTAATTAAAATATCAGCTAAAATATAACATTCTAATTAGCATTAATGTACCATAAATAAAATGCAATGCTTAACTTTACGGCATGGCAGAAGCTAATAGCATTACCGAGTTTGGCAAAGTTTTAATTTTTTTAATTACTGGTTTGTTAGCTGTGAGTTTTGCTTTTATGGTAAATAAACTCATCGCTCCGCACAAACCCAATCCAGAAAAAAACAGTTCTTACGAGTGTGGCGAAGAAGCCATTGGAGGTTCTTGGTTTCAGTTTAACAGTAGATTTTACGTAATAGCATTAATTTTTTTACTATTTGATGTAGAAATGATTTTTGTTTTCCCTTGGGCAACCGTTTTTAGTGATAAAGACTTAATAGCAATAGATAGCAGATGGGGATGGTTAGCATTTATTGAAATGTTAGTTTTTATTGGCATCTTACTATTAGGCTTGGTATATGTTTGGCGTAAAAAGGATTTAGATTGGATTAAACCAAGTGTTTTTATCCCTAAAATAGATACAAATATCCCCATTCAGGCATACCAAGTTATTAACCAAGAAAAATATGCTCCTTTTAAAAATAAATCTGTTTTAAAAGAAGATTTGAATCAAACTAACTCAGAGGTTGTTGTTGCCAAACCCAAATTTACACCCCGATTTAAGAAAGCATGAGTTTAGAAAAACAATTACAACATAACGGAGTGGTGGTAACCAAATTAGATGATTTAATGAATTGGGCTCGCCTATCCTCATTATGGCCATTAAGTTTTGGGATTGCTTGTTGTGCTATTGAGATGATGGGTTCTATGGCGTCTAATTATGATTTAGATAGATTTGGAGTATTCCCTCGCCCCTCGCCTAGACAAGCAGATGTGATTATTATAGCTGGTACTGTTACCTTTAAAATGGCCGAGAGGATAAAGCGTTTATACGAGCAAATGCCCGAACCTAAATATGTTATTTCTATGGGTTCTTGCTCTAATTGTGGCGGACCATATTGGGAGCATGGCTACCATGTGGTTAAAGGTGTAGATAGAATTATTCCCGTTGATATTTATGTACAAGGCTGCCCACCACGCCCAGAAGCACTAATTGGTGGCATTATTGAATTACAAAAATTGATTGAAAAAGAAAGTTTAAGCAGTATTTAATTTAAATGAAAGTAACACAAACCCGCTTGGGTATTTTAGGTGGCGGACAATTAGGCCGAATGTTTATTCAAGAAGCTATTAATTACAATATTTCAATAAATATACTAGACCCAGATGCTGATGCTCCTTGTAAGCATATTTGCGAAAATTTTACCGTAGGTTCTTTAGGTGATTATCAAACCGTTTATAATTGGGGTAAAAATCTAGATTTAATTACTATTGAGATTGAAAAAGTAAATATAGATGCCTTAGAAGATTTAGAAAAAGAAGGAGTAATTGTTTATCCGCAACCCAGAATTATAAGATTAATTCAAGACAAAGGCTTACAAAAGCAATTTTTTAAAGAAAATGATATTCCAACATCCCCTTTTCAAATTTTTAATAGCAAAGAACAACTAATAAAGGCAAATCTAAATTTTCCATACATTCAAAAATTAAGAAAAGATGGATACGATGGTAAAGGTGTTAAGAAAATAGCAAACGCAAAAGATTTGTCTGATGCTTTTACCGAACCTAGCATCGTCGAAAACCTAATCAATTTTGAAAAAGAGATTGCAGTGATTGTTGCTAGAAATGCAAACGGAGAAATCAAAGCTTTCCCAATGGTAGAAATGGATTTTAATCCACAAGCTAACTTGGTAGAATTTTTAATCTCGCCTTCAACTTATAGTTTAGAGATACAACAAAAAGCAGAAGACATTGCCAAGCATATAGCCGAGAGTTTAAATATTGTGGGTTTATTAGCAGTAGAAATGTTTTTAACTCCCGATCATCAAATTTTAGTAAACGAATTAGCACCAAGACCTCACAATAGTGGTCACCAAAGTATTGAAGGCAATTACACCTCTCAATTTGAGCAACACTTAAGAGCGATATTTAATTTGCCTTTAGGCGATACAAGATGCTTAACCAATGCGGTAATGATAAATTTATTAGGAGAAAAAGGCTTTGAAGGTATTGCTGAGTACGAAGGCTTAGAAGATATTTTAAGTAAAGACGGGGTTTATGTTCATCTATACGGTAAAAAATTCACTAAACCTTTCCGTAAAATGGGCCATATTACTATTGTAGATGAAGACAGAGAAAAAGCAATATCAAAAGCTAAATTTGTTAAAGATACGATAAAGGTTAAAGCTTAGACAAGGTGCGTTAACGATTGTCCAAAGGACTCCTTCGGAGAAACGGCATCCTTTTTTTTGCTGTCCTTCGACTCCGCTCAGGATGACAGTAAAAAAAAAGATATAGTGAAAAGCGTGTTAAAACATACAAATAACAAAAAAACATATTATTTAAATATCTTAGTTAAAGAAAAAATATAAATGGCAATAAGTAAAAACAAAGTAGGTATTATCATGGGAAGCCGCTCTGATTTAGGCATTATGGAAGAGGCTGCAGACGTTTTAAAAGAATTGGGAATTGATTATGAACTTACAGTAGTATCTGCCCACCGTACACCCGAAAGAATGTTTGAATACGCAAAAACTGCATACGATAGAGGAGTTAAAGTGATTATTGCTGGTGCTGGTGGTGCAGCGCATTTACCTGGCATGATTGCTTCAATTACATCGGTACCGGTAATTGGCGTACCCATAAAATCTAGTAATTCTATTGACGGGTGGGACTCTGTATTATCTATTCTACAAATGCCTAACGGAATTCCGGTGGCAACAGTTGCGCTTAATGGAGCTAAAAATGCTGGTATTTTAGCCGCTCAAATGCTGAGTATTGGTGATACTAAAATAACCGAAAGTGTGATTAAGTTCAAAAATGATCTAAGAAATAAAATAGAAGAATCTGCTGAGAATTTAAAAAGAGAAGGCTATCCTTCAGATTTTTAATTGAGTTTAGGGTCTTCTGGGAAGTTTACAATATGGGCATATTTAATGCCCATTTTTAGTATAGCTTCTTTCCAAAGATTTTCATCATCATCGTTAAAAATTAAATCTGATTGATATTGATTAGATACGATCCAATTGTTTATACTAATCTCGTCGTCTAATTGTGAAGATGACCAACCAGAATAGCCAATAAAAAATTTAATCTCGTTTTCTAAAATATTATAATTGTTTATTTGAACTTTTAAGCTCTCAAAATCACCTCCCCAAAATAATTTTTCTCCAATTTCCATTCCACCAGGTATTTTATCTGGTGCTTGATGTATAAAATGTAGAGTATCTGGAGAGACAGGTCCACCAATATAAATTGAGAAGTTAGCATCCCAGCAATCTGGTATAATATCTTTTAGCGTATAATTACTTTTTTGATTTAAAATATAACCTACCGTTCCTTCTAAATTATGCTCGGTAAGCAAAACTACAGAACGTTTAAAATTCTCATCAACCATAAACGGTTCTGAGATTAATAAGCTTCCTTTGGCTGGTAATATCTTATTTAACATATCCTATTAACATTAACGGATAATTTTATCAAATGGTTTCTTATTAGCTACAACTTTTAAAAAAAACATGAAGTTAGGCAGAGTTTCTAGCAGCATTTACGATACCATATAATGTACGCATAATCAGCTTATCATAAACCTCTTTCTCTTTTTCTGTTTTAGCATTTAAACTGTTAATAATAGCAAAGCGCTGAATGATAACTAATGGCAAGGTAATTTTTTCTCTTACAATAATAGACTGATGTTCTGCTGGATATTTCTCCATTAAAACCCTAGTTTCTGTTAATTCTAAAACAAGTTTTTCGGTTAAATCATACTCTGCTTTTAACATGGTCCAAAATTCGCCAAATGTAGGATTTTCTTTTAAGTAAGCAGTAAGCCTAAAATCTGCTTTAGTCATACTCATCATACAATTATCAATAACTGTTTTGAAAAAGCCAGATGTTTTGTATAGCTCTTTAACAGACAACCATTTTCCTGCATCTTTTATTGATTTTAGCGCAGTACCTACCCCGTAAAACCCAGGTATATTTTGCTTTAATTGGCTCCAAGAAGTTACAAAACTTATAGCCCTTAAATCTTCTAATTTTAACTCAGAATTGCCGTTTCTTTTTACCGGTCTGCTACCAATATTTATTTTACCAAGCATTTTTAAAGGGCTTTGTATTTCTAAATATTTAAGAAATAAAGGATGCGTTCTTAAAGCAACAAAGCTATCGTAACTAACCTCAGCCATTGCTTTAAACAGTTCCACTTCATTTTTTTCCATGGTGGCAGCATTTTGCTTTTCTAATGCAGATGTTATACCTGCATGAATAAGTAGTTCTAAATTACTAGTAGAACTTTCAAAAGTACCATAATGAGAACTGATGGTTTGGCCTTGCACAGTTACCTGTATTTGTTTATTGGCAACATCTTTACCAAAAGAGGCATAAAATTTATGTGTTTTACCTCCACCTCTTGCCGGCGGACCACCTCTACCATCAAAAAAAGCTAAATCAATGCCATTTTCTCTACTCACTGTAGTTAGGTTTACTTTTGCATCGTACAAAGAATAATTTGCCATTAAATAGCCACCATCTTTTGTGCTATCAGAAAAACCTAACATAATTACCTGACGGCTTTTTCTACGTTCTAAATGCTGACTATATATTGGATGTTGATACAAACTCTGCATAATTTCGCCAGCAAACTTTAAATCATCTATGGTTTCAAAAAGTGGAACAAAATCAATATCTAAATCCTCTATCTTCCATCCACTCCATAAAAATAGCTGCATTAATTGCAAAATATCAGATGCTTTTTGGCAATTACTAATGATAAATCTGTGACAAGCTCTTTTACCATTATTGGCTTGCATTTCTTTAATCAATTTAATAACATCTAAACTATCTTTACTTAAATCACTAAACTTGTTGAAATTGATTAATTCATTACTGTTGAGCGGAATAGCAAGTATTTTGTCTTCCTCAGAAAAAGACATATAATTTTCTGGTATAGACCCTTTAATTTCTGGAGAGGCCATGCATTCTTCAAACAAAGTACGCAATATCCTACTATCTTGCCTAATATCTAAAGATGCAAAATGACAACCAAAAAGTTTTACTTTCCAAATCATGTCATCTACCACATCGGTAAACAAACCATCATGATAATCAGTTAACACCCTTTTGATATTTCTTAGATTATCTAATAAATCTTCCTTAATATCAGTAACTTCTGTTTTATCATTAAAAGCATTACTATAAATAACTTTTTCTAGTTCGCTCATGTATTTTTCGACCCCATTAAAGGTTACACGACGCTTCATATTCTTAAAATCTCTATAATAACATCTAAACAAAGCTTTTCTTAAAAAAGAAGAAACTTGCTTGGTTGTTTCGGAAGTTACAAAAGGATTTCCATCTCTATCTCCACCAGGCCAAAAACCTAATTCTATTAAACTATGATTAGATAAATCTAACTTAAATACCTCTTCTAGGTTATTATGTACATCTGAGGCGGTTTGATATAAAATATTTTCTAAATACCAATTTAGACTAATGGCTTCGTCTACTGGTGTAGGTTTTGTTTTTTTAAAAAATGGTGTTTTACCTAATTGTTGTAATAACAAATTGATGGCATTTACATCATTTATTTTAATCGCTTCAGTTAAATCCGTCATGATACCCAAAACAGGTCCAGGGTAAAACTGTGTTGGGTGTGCAGTCAAAACCAAACGAAGCTTAAATTCTTGTAAACTATCTTGTATTTTTTTATATAATTTTTCGTCTTCTAAAGACTTATTCATTAAGCTACGTAGCGAATTTGATTCTTCTAAAGGATTAAGTTTAGAAAAAGCAGCGTCTTCTACAGCGTCAAAAAGAACAACTTGGCGTTCTATATACTGTATAAACCTAAATAACAAATCAAATATTTCTTGATGATTAGTTAAGCCCTTTTGCTCAGAAAAAAAAGATGCTATAATTTCATCGGGTTTTAATCCATTAGCAATGCCCTTTTCGCAGTGATCAAAAAAGTAGGGTAAAGCTAATCCAGTGTTTTTAACACTGTAAAAAGGTAAGGTTAAAAACAAACTATTATATAATTCGAATTTAGTGGTAACCTCGTTTTTAAAAACGGTTTCTTTTGAGTTTAGTTGATTGTTTAGTTTTGACATTGTGTGTGAAAATTACACTAAAGTTTGGTTTAATGCAAAAAAATAAAGAAAAAAGACCGTTTCTCGTTTCAGACTAAATATTGAAATTTCAAATTTCTTAATCTATTCACTGAAATTTTACTACCATTTATAATAATTGAATAAAAAATCTCTTTTTTTGAAAAATTAATATTCTGATGATTAAGACATTAAGTAGTAAACATCAAAATTAGACACGTTTTTTTAAAAAAATATTTGTCAAAATGGTTCGCTTTTGTACTTTTGCAGCGGAGAGTTGGCAGAGTGGTCGATTGCGGCAGTCTTGAAAACTGTTGACTGTTACAGGTCCGCGGGTTCGAATCCCCCACTCTCCGCATCAAAAAGAAACCTTGAAATCGATAAGATTTCAGGGTTTTTTGGTTTTATTTTACGGGTAATTGTTTAGATATGATCCTATCTAAATGAATGTAAACTGAAGATCAAAAATTCTACTATAGAACACGCTAAATTCATCACCTATATTTAACTGAATTAACCACTTGGTTTTAGCTAATTGGAAATTGTTTTTTATAACTCTTATTGCAAAAATCAATATGAGTCTAATTCAATTAAATTTCACCTAAAAATGCCATAATCTATACATAAGGCTTCATTTCTACATATTGTTGCGTAACCGTTGTAACCTCAGTACGATTATTATAAAGATTTACTATTGTTTATGATTTTACTCAGTCGGATATCTTGCAGAGCCGTTCAATAGGACGGCCTAGCAGATGTAAGCAGCAGAAAGCCATGATTATTCCTTGCAATAACAATTGATTAAAGCATTGCCAAGGATGAATGTAGCCTAAGGCAAAGGCCTGCGGATTGGCGGCCTCATTCATCCGCTATCAGAATAATCGTGAGCTTTATGCAATTACAGATGCAAGCCTTGAGTTTTATTCATTTTTTCCTATTGTTTTTTATAGGAATTCATGTGTTCGCTTCGCTCGGGTTCGTTCTTTTGTATCAAGGCAAAAGGACATTATTAATTTATTCTCACATAATTTATTGTTATTCTCTTATAACCTCTGTTTTAGCTAACGCTAAAACCTGCTCATTGCCGCAGATGGCTAGTCACTTTTTTCCGCAAAAAGTAACCAAAAACTCTCCGCTACGTTTGTTGCTACCAAGTTTCTGCTTTAAATCCCTTTTGTGCTAATCGCAACAAACAAGGCGGATTTTTCGCTAAACGGTTGTTTGTGCGTTTGCTGTGTGGCTACAAAAATTGGTTCGTTTAATTATACAATTTGCAGAGCCGTTTGCAAAGCCGGCCTAGCAGATGTAAGTAGCAGAAAGCCATGATTATTCCCTGCAAAAACTATTGATTAAAGAACTGCCAAGGATGAATGTAGCCTAAGGCAAAGGCCTGCGGATTGGAGGCCTCATTCATCCGCTATCAGAATAATCGTGAGCTATATGCAAGTACAGATGCAAGCCTTGATCTTTTCGTTCTTTTGCATCAAGGCAAAAGAACATTATTAATTTATTCTCACATACTTTTTATCGGTTTCTATGTAGACTTTGGTTTGTTTTAACTTCGTTAAAACTCGCTCATTGCCGCGAACGGCTAGTCACTTTTTTTCAGTTTTGTTTATTGTCGTTTAAGGCCTTCAAGAGTGCTTCGCAATTTTTCAGTTTTGTTTATTGTCGTTTAAGGCCTTCAAGAGTGCTTCGCAATTTTTCCGCAAAAAAGTAACCAAAAAACTCTCCGCTGCGTTTATCGCTACAAAGCAAGTGCTAAAATGAACTTTTCCGCTACCGCGATAAACAGGGCGGAATTATCTGTTAACGGTTGTCTGTGCTTTTGCTGGGTGTGGATATCTTGCAGAGCCAATCAAAAGAAAACCCAGCAAATATTGGCTTTTAATTATCTTTTTTCATCTGGGTATTCGTGGCTATTTACCAATAATGCAATAACGATGTTAGGGGTGTGTTTGTGAATTTTGATTATCGAACTCAGGTTTGTAGCAAATCTAAACCTGCTAAATAGAATCAATCATAACCTATTTATTCATGTAATAAATGCAAGCGCCATCCAATCTAAAAAAGCAGTATTGCTCCTTTATTTTAAAATTTGTTTTAAGTCACTTTTTTAACTGCTTACCATCATATACTACCTTCCTATCAGCATCTACATTTGTGGTATAAATAACACAGTATTTAAATTTTAAAACATGAAAACTTTGAAACACTTAATTATGGCTCCTTCAACGATTACGAAAGGTTTTGCTATAATAATCTTTGTTCTATCAGGATTATCGGTATTTAACCTAAGTGCTCAAACCACTAGCTACCAATCTATTCCTTCAAATTCATCCATTAAAGTATTGGGATCATCCAACATACATGATTGGACCATGAAAGATAATGATTTAAGTGCTGGCGCAGCTTTTATTTTTAAAGATGGAAAGTTAAGCGATATGACTGCATTAAATTTCACCATGAAAGTAAAGAACTTAAAAAGTGATGAAGAATTGTTAAACACCAGAGCATACAAAGCTTTAAATGCAGAAAAATACAGCACCATTAATTTTAAGTTGAGCGCTGCAACTGCTACCCCACTTGCTAACGGGCATTACACCATTAAAGCTAGTGGTAAGATGCAAATATCAGGTGTGACTAAAGACATAGTGCTTTATGCTGATGCTGTTCAAAATAGCGACCAAACGGTAAGCTGCACTGGAACGGCAAAACTAAAAATGAGTGACTACGGAATTTCTCCGCCTACTTTTATGCTTGGCGCCCTTAAAGTAAAAGATGATGTAACCATCAACTACAATCTAAAATTTAAAAATTAAAAATAAAAATAATCACAAACCTTAATGTACTTAAATAAAATGAACATGAAAACAACAAATAACATCTTTAGAAATGCAGCAATTGTTGCACTTTTAATCAGCCCTTTTCTATCAGTTGCTCAAGACGCCACAAAAATAGAAGATGGTGTAAAAACTAGGATTTCAAATTTGCGTCCTTACGATCAATCAGGAATTAATGTTTTTGAAGCCCCAAAAGATCAAAATGCCCCTTTTGATGGTTTAAAAGTAAGATTTGGAGCTGGTTTTACCCAGTCTTTCCAAAACCTAAAACATGAAAACACATCTACAGTTCCGGCAAATGCATTGTATAAAATTACTCCTGGTTTTAATACAGCCAATGCCAATTTATTTATGGATGTGCAACTGGCTGATGGTATCCGTTTAAACTTAACCAGTTATTTATCTAGTCGTCACCATAACGAAACTTGGGTAAAAGGTGGTTATATCCAATTTGATAAACTTCCATTTAAAGGAGAAACATGGGATAAAATCATGAAAATCGCTACGGTTAAAATCGGACACATGGAAATTAACTACGGCGACCAACATTTTAGACGTTCTGATGGTGGCGGAACCATTTACAATCCATTTATAGAGAATCATATTATGGATCAGTTTACCACAGAAATTGGTGGAGAGGTTTACTTACGTCAAAACAATTTTACAGGTATGATTGGTATCACTAACGGAATGATTAAAGGAAACATTGATGAATTAGTTCCAACTCCACAAGATGCAAATATTCATAAATCACCTGCATTTTACTTTAAAGGTGCTTTTGACAAACAATTAAACACCGATGTAAGGTTACGTTTAGCTGCATCTTACTACACCAACAATAGCTCTGGTGGTAACACATTATTTAGCGGCGACAGAACCGGATCTAATTATTTTATGGTAATGGAAAAAATAGGATCAACAAATACTGCTAATTTTACTTCAGGAAGATTTAGCCCAGGCTTTTCTAAAGAAATTCATACTGCACAATTTAACGCATTTTTAAAAGTGCAAGGTTTCGAATTGTTTGGAACTTACGAAGTTGCCAATGGAAGAACCAAAGCCGAAACAGATAACAGAGATGCCAATCAGTTTGCTTTAGAAGGTGTTTACCGCATAGGAAGCAAAGAGAACCTATTTATAGGTGCCAGATACAATAAAGTAGACGCTAGATTAGCTGGTATGACTTCTGATGTTTCTATTGATAGAACTTCATTAGCTGCAGGATGGTTCTTAACTCGTAACATCTTGTTAAAAGGAGAATATACCAATCAAAAATATACAGATTTCTTAGCTACCGACCAAAGAAATGGTGGTAAGTTTAATGGCTACGTGATACAAGCAGTAGTAGGATTTTAATTTTTCAGGGTTTGTTTTGAAGTCAGGTTGCAAATTGCAACCTGACTTTTTAAGTTTAAATAAAAAATCATCATGACCAAGAAAGTCAATATAAGAGTCTTCATTTACATCATCCTTTTTTCGGGAATGTGCTCATTTTCTTTTGATGGTTTTGCTCCGCTTACAAAATGGGTAATCACAAAAACAGGTTCGTTAAGTGTTAAAGGAACTACCAATGTAAACACCTTTAGCTGTTTCATTCCAAATTACTCGCATAATGATACCATAGCAGTTTATCAGCATAAAAGCAGCATCAAACTGAAAGGCGAAATGAAACTCAATGTCAATACTTTCGATTGCCATAACGCCATGATGACCGCACAACTTAGAAAAACCTTAAAAGGCGCACAATTTCCAAACATCTATATCAGATTTATCAGCTTACGCCAATTTCCAGCTTTAAAATCGAACACAGAAATTGTTAAGGGAATAGTAGAAATAGAGCTAGCAAATGTCACTAAGTCTTACGAAATAAACTATCAATTCTCTTCCGATCAGCAAGATATTATTCATTTAACAGGTAAACATCAAGTAAATTTCTCTCACTTTAACATCACGCCGCCTACTAAATTGGGCGGGATGATTAAAACTAACGATCAACTAGAGATTGAATTTCGGTTGCATTTAAAAGCAATGTGATTTTTAGCTATCCATTTTGGAAGCTAGTTGAAGACCTTTTTCTGATTATAAATATAAGTAACAAACCATTTTATGTTTAGGCATCAAGGAAAATCGAGAACACTCCATCACAATCAAAAAATTGCTTCACTACTATCATTTGTAGCTGGCCTGGTTAATGTGGTAGGTTTTATAGCTATACAAAGACTAACAACCAATGTCACTGGTCATTTTGCGTATTTTGTAGACGAAGTATTTAAATTAAATTTCGGCGAAAGCGCCATCTACTTTTTTTACATTTTCTTTTTCTTTCTAGGTTCTTTTGTATCCAGCCTATTGGTAGAAATGGTAAGCAGAAATAGCGACCGTTATATCTTTGTAATTCCTATCCTTATAGAGAGTTTCATTTTACTTTTCATTTCATTTTTCGGGCAAACACATTTATTTAACCAGCCTAATATCATTGCCTTTAGCCTACTTTTTGCAATGGGCTTGCAAAACTCATTGGTAACCAGAATTTCTAATGCCATTGTAAGAACTACGCACCTTACTGGGCTTTTTACCGATTTGGGAATAGAACTAGCTCAACTGTTTTTCTATAAAGAAAGAATTCAGAAATATAAATTGGTATCAACCATTAAACTCCGACTCACCATCATCACCTTCTTCTTTACCGGCGGAATAATTGGTGGCATTTGCTATGCCTATTACAATCTTTCGGTATTCATCTTACCCGCATCGCTTTTAATCATTGGCTTAATGTACGATGGTGCAAAATTTAAAATCATCAATTGGAAACGAAAAAATAGTAGAAAAGAAAACTTCCACTAAACCAATTTTTTAAACTTAGTATTTTAGGGTAATTACTAAGGATTCATTTTGGCAAATATAATTCCTGCTACTATAGTTTGTATAAAACCATACATAAACCAGCTAACAACCATCGTAACGCTCACATCAAGGGCAGAAAAGGTAATCCACATTACCGGAATTAAAGAGACAATAGCGTAAACAAAGCCAAACTCTAAACCGCGAATCAGAAATCCTCCGGCAAACATTCCTTTAAAACGTTCCCAAAACCAAGATAAAGCCATGCTTAAAACAAAGGCATGCATATAAAATAAAACATCTCTGCTACCGTCCGAATTAAATAATGGATTGCTGTACGATGTGAAAAAACTTGGGAAATATAGAATACTTAAATATAAAGAACCGTAGCCCAAAACAAATAATGCTACTCCTGCAATAAGTCCCGATAAAATTATTTTCTTCATGATTATGGATATTAAAAAAAGCTTCATTAGATGGTCATCTACCAGTATAGAAAAACAATCTCACCGAAGGTCTTAAGAAAACCTCAATAAAAAAATGACAGCAATCACGTTTTGATATAACTGATGAACAGAAATTTAATATTGTTTTGGGCAGCTCCCGCTTGAAAAAAGCGGAACCACGCTTTGCAGGGGTACCGTTTGCTTTCCAAAAAAAGCAAACCGTCCGCTTCGCTCCCGCCCTTCCAATCCTTGCTGCAAAGAAAAAATTTTAGAATTTGATAATACAATTACGGGAAACCGTAAGGATTAAAGGTTTATTCTTTTTATGTTTAATCATATATTAGAGAGTGAAAGTGCAGAAAATCCAACAAGAGAATAAAATTGAAGTGAAATGGAATGCATATGATGTTTATTTATAAGTTGCCAGAAAGTCTTAGAAGACACAACAACTACAAGCGTGACAAAAAACAATCGACCTTTGAAATCCTGATTATTTTTTTTTGGACAACCTTTACTTGGCAAAATATATCTCTTTAGTTCGATAAAGATCAGCTTAATGCCTTAGAATCCAATCATTTTGAAAACGCTAAAGAGCAAGTTTTTCCTACTCATCAGAAACAAGTAAAGCATACTAATTTTATTTTGTAGAACTAATACTTAAATATAAATTTTATAATTATTTGGAAATTACAATATTTTACCTACTTTTGTAGCTCGATTACTAAGGAATAAATTTGAAAACACTAATAAAAGATATCACACACATCCAAACCGGACTCTTTGCAAAGCCTTTAGGCGAAGGAGATCTTATCTATTTGCAGGTTAAGCATTTTGATGAAAATGGCAAACTGCAAAGTGCGCTACATGGCGATTTACTTTCTGCCCATGTATCTAAAAAACATTTACTGAAAAACGGTGATGTGCTTTTTGCTGCCAAAGGAACTAAAAACTTTGCAGTCGTTTTTGAAAACCACAACGAACCTTCTGTAGCTTCTACTTCATTTTTTGTAATTAGACCAGCTGACGATAAAGTGCTTCCTCAGTTTTTAGCTTGGTATTTAAATAACCATAGCACACAAATTCTTTTAAAAGGTCAAGCCATCGGAACTTCTATCCCCTCTATTTCAAAACAGGTTTTAGAACATCTGGAAATTTCGATTCCAAGTATTGAAACACAAAAGACGATTCTGCAAATCACAAAACTCCGCAACAAGGAAAAATCTTTGAAGCAAAAAATTGAAACACTAAGAGAAAAACAAATTCAACAACAAATATTTAACGCAATAAAATAAATATCATGGCTAAAATTACTCAGAAAGACATTAACGATGCAGTTTGGAAAGCTTGCGACACCTTTAGAGGCAGTATAGACCCAAGCGTTTACAAAGATTACGTACTTACAATGCTATTCCTAAAATATCTAAGTGATGTACATGACGATAAAATGGAAGCCTATTTAAATAAATATATTGGAGATGTAGAACGAGCCAAAAGAGCCATGCAACATGAACGCTTTATTGTTCCTGAACATAGCCATTTTAAGTTTTTATACGATTCTCGCAATGAAGCCAACATTGGCGAACTTATCAATATTGCTTTGGCAGATTTGGAAGAGGCTAACCGTGAGAAATTATACAGCGAAGATGGCGCAGGTATTTTCCAAAACATTGATTTTAACAACAGTAAATTGGGTGAGCCTAAAGATAAAAATACCCGCTTAAAAAATTTATTGCTCGATTTCAATAAAGAAGCTTTAGATCTGCGTCCTTCGCATTTAGAAGGGAATGATATTATTGGCGGAGCTTATGAATACTTGATATCAAACTTTGCTAGTGATGCTGGTAAAAAAGCTGGTGAATTTTATACCCCAAGCGAAGTATCTACCTTGCTTGCAAAACTTACACATTCTAAGCCCGGCTCTCGTATATGTGATCCTACTTGTGGTTCGGGGTCTTTATTAATAAAAGCCGGTAATGAAGTAGGCTCAGATAATTTCTCGCTATACGGACAAGAAGCCAACGGCAGCACTTGGGCATTAGCTGTGATGAATATGTTTTTGCATGGTTTCGACAATTCCACTATTCGCTGGGGAGATACCATCCGCAACCCAAAACTGAAAGAAGGCGATACACTAATGAAGTTTGATACCGTAGTGGCAAATCCGCCATTCTCTTTAGACAAATGGGGAAAGGTAGAAGACAAAGAAGGCGACAAAACCACCATCAGTTACGACCCTGAAACTGATAAATACAACCGTTTTTGGAGAGGTGTACCACCTAAAAGCAAAGGCGACTGGGCATTTATATCGCACATGATAGAAACGTTAAACGAACAAGGCAAAGCAGGTGTGGTAGTGCCGCATGGCGTATTGTTTCGTGGCAGCAGCGAAGGCCGTATACGCCAACGCACCATTGAAGAAAACCTGCTCGAAGCAGTAATTGGCTTGCCTGCAAACCTATTTTTTGGCACAGGCATTCCGGCTGCAATTTTAGTTTTTAATAAGCAAAAAAGCAGCGATAACTTTTTGTTTATAGATGCCAACAAGCATTACGAATCTGCCAAAAACCAAAACAAACTACGTGATAGCGACATAGAGCATATTGTAAACACCTACCGTGATTTTGCAGCAGGTAAATTACAGCTAGGTGTGGTAGAAGAAAAGTTTAGTTATGTAGCAACAGTAGCAGAAATACAGGAAAACGATTTTAACTTGAACATACCACGCTATGTGGACACCTTTGAAGAAGAAGCCGAAGTGGATATTGCAGCGGTGCAACAGGATATTGACAAGCTGGAAGGTGAACTCAAAATGGTACAACTAGAAATTGATACCTATCTAAAACAATTAATCTCCTAAGAAATGGCAAAGGAGAATAAATCAACGATTAATGTTCAGGGAACGGCTATCACCATTTTGAGCCATAAGGAGGACGATTACATCTGCCTAACGGATATGGCTAAAAAATTTGGAGGAGACGACCTGATATACAGTTGGATGCGTAACCGAAACACCCTGGAGTTTTTGGGTATTTGGGAGCATTTACATAATCCTAATTTTAAAGGTGGCGAATTCGAGACCTTTAAAAAAGAGGCTGGCCTAAACAGTTTTCACCTGACACCTAAAAAGTGGATAGATGCTACCCAAGCGGTTGGTATTCAAAGCCGGGCGGGCAGATATGGTGGCGGGACTTATGCCCACAAAGATCTGGCTTTTGAGTTTGGAAGTTGGCTAAGTCCAGAGTTCAAACTGTATCTGATTAAGGAATTCCAGCGCCTAAAGGAAGATGAAAACCGCAGACTCTCTTTAGAATGGAACTTGAACAGAACTTTATCTAAGGTAAACTACCGTATTCATACCGATGCCATTAAAGAAAACATTATTCCAGCAAATATTTCAAAAGAACAGGAGCATTTCATTTATGCTAACGAAGCTGATGTGCTGAATGTAGCCCTATTTGGCACAACAGCTCAACAATGGCGAAAAGCCAATCCCAGCAAAAATGGTAATATACGTGATGACAGCAGTATAGAACAGCTTTTGGTGTTAGCTAATTTAGAAAGCATGAATGCCGAATTTATTCGTATGGGTTTGCCACAAGGTGAAAGACTGCGCAAACTCAACTCCATTGCCATAGCGCAACTAAAATCTTTAATCGGAAATACAAACATTAAAAAATTAGGCGATGGCAACTGAAACCAAAAATACCAAAGCGTTTTACAATACAGAAATTCCGAGTGATTGGACAACACCAGAGTTTGGCGATGTGTTTAATTTCTTAAAGACGTTTTCCTTTTCTCGCGAACAGCTTACAAGTGAACCCACTAATGATGGAATTAGAAACATTCATTATGGTGACATTCACGCTACATATGAGAATGAAATTCTAGATTTAAATATTGAAAAGACAGTACCATACTTGTTAGATGGACTAATTGACCCCAAAAGTTTTGATGATGAAAGTTTCCCTGCATTGAAAGAAGGCGATTTAATTATTGCAGATGCATCAGAAGACTATGAAGGTGTTTGCGATTGTGTAGAATTGAAAAATATTAATGGGGCTAAGGTTGTGTCTGGCTTGCATACGTTTGCTGCAAGAACTTCCAAAGAAAAAATTGCTCTAGGTTATCGGACTTACGCTTTACAGCATGAGCAAGTCATTAGAGAATTAAGACGAATTGCAACAGGAACATCGGTATATGGGGTTTCAAAAACAAATATATCAAAAGTAAAAATCCCACTTCCACCACTTCCTGAGCAAAAAGCAATTGCACAAGTGCTCAGTACGGCAGATTCCGCCATACACAGCACCGAAAAACTCATAGCCCAAAAAGAACTCCGCAAAAAATGGCTCATGCAGCAATTGCTTACTGGGAAGAAAAGGTTGAAGGGGTTTAGTGGGGAGTGGAAAAAGGAAAGATTAGAAAAGTTTTTAGTTAAACACGATGAAAAATCAACAGTAAATAATCAATACCCTGTTTTAACATCTTCAAGAAGAGGGATTTTTCTCCAATCTGATTACTACACAAGAGATGTTGCTAGTGAAGATAATACGGGATACAATGTTGTTCCTAGAGGTTATTTCACATATCGACATATGAGTGACGACTTGATTTTCAAATTCAATATAAATGATATAGTAGACAGAGGAATTGTTAGCACACTTTATCCAGTTTTTACTACAAAAGATATTAATAGCTACTTTCTATTGGTTAAATTAAATGAAGGTTCTGAATTCAAAATGCATGCAGAAGAACAAAAGCAAGGTGGGTCTAGGACTTACGTTTATTTCAAAACCTTATGTCAATTAAAATTGAATTTACCATCTATTGAAGAACAAACTGCTATTGCTCAAGTACTACAAGCAGCAGATAAAGAAATTAACCTCCTCAAAGCCAAAGCAGAGAAATTGAGGGAGCAGAAAAAGGGATTGATGCAGCAGTTGTTGACTGGGAAGGTGAGGTTGAAAATAAAAGAATAAAGGATGGAGAAAAAGATAAGAAACTGCTTTGTAAGCTATCATCACAAACGAGACCAGAAATACATCTCGAAACTGAGAAAGGTTATTACTCAAATGAAGGTAACTGACTATTCATTGAAGGATGATATTGGTCATTTAACTGATGACAAGATTTATAAAAAGGTGCGGGAAAAAATGAGAAGTTGTTCGGTTACGGTTGTATTGATTGGTGAACGAACCGGTCATTGAAAGTGGATCGATTGGGAGATATGGGCATCGTTAAGAGGCTACACACACCCGTATGATCCTTACAAATCATTCAAACCAAATGGATTGCTAGGGATTTTTTTACCGGTTGAGTCGCATTCCATTCCTAACAGATTGCGAGACAATATTGATTCAGGTTTTGCAGTAAGCATGAAATGGGAAAATTTGGAAAGAGATTTTGAAAGCAAGGTGAACTATGCTTACTGGAACAGAACTACTGTTCCCAGAAAAATTGATAACAGCAGAGAGAGGATGAAAGATGATTATTGGGATTTTTTAGGCTTTAGAATTTAAACAATATGGCAAACAAAGAATACTTCGTTACAAGACTCTCTTTTAGAGAAGATGTTCAACTCATACGAGATGTGACTGTTTATGAATATGATGGTAAAAGCCTTGATAATGGAGCGACGCAAAACAGACAATGGATGGTAAACAGGATTACAGCTGGTTATCAAATCTCAGTAATGACACCCAATCCTGATGAAACGGATAAATGGACAAGGGGTGATCCTTTTACTTATGATGGTAGTTATTTTAATTGGCCATTTAATTTACCATTGAACGACACCAAAAGAAAAACATTTGTAAGTTATTATCACAAGGATAATCAGAATGACAGAAGGTTATTTGGCAACTTGTTTGGCGATTTAATTGTTAGCAAATCGGTTGATGACGGGGATATAGATTCAGATAACAGTGATGAATACATTAAGCAATTGATACAAAAGGACTATTTAGCAGATACAACGGTTTTAGTTGTACTTATCGGCCCCAAAACCAAATGCAGAAAACATGTAGATTGGGAAATTTCTGGAGCTTTGAATTTAAAAGTTGGTGATGGCAACTCAGGTTTATTAGGCATCTTGCTTCCATCACATCCTGATTATGGAACAGGAAATGCAACCTACGATTTGATGCCGGCCCGATTAGCGGATAACTTTAAATCAGGTTACGCAATTATTAGAGATTGGACGGATGATAGAGTAAAGATGCAATCATATATTGAAGAAGCATTTGCTAATCGAACTGCTATGGCGGGCAAAAGGACTAATTCTCGTATTCAAATGGTTAAAGACAATTGCGAATGAAAGACAGACTTAAATACCCGCTATCACTTTTTGTGGTTTGGCATCCAGAATTCACAGAAGGAAAGACTATTGCCGACGACCTATATAGTATTTTCTGTAGAGACATTGAAGAGCCATTATCGAGAGGACTTGGAATACAGGTTTACAATCGAAGTGTTTCATTAATTCCTATCGACACGAATATTGCAACACGGAACGCAATTATTTTGCTCATTGATGAAAACTACATGGTTGAAAGTGACTTTAAAGAGTACACTAAACACCTTGTAGGCCTTGCAGAGGAAAATACTCGAATTTATCCTATTGCATTATGTAAACAAGCTACCGGAATTGGATGCGGTCTTGACACTATTCAGTTTATCAGATATCAAGATGGGTTTATCAATATTCGTGAGGAATATGAAAAAGGTATTAAAAAAATCAAATCCGAACTTTTGCATGATTGTGCAAGATTACTTATGAATTTTCAACCTGTTTGGATGGATAAAAAAGGCAGTAAAATCCCTTCACCAGTAAAACTGTTTTTAAGTCACGCCAAAAAGGACGGAGAAGAAACAACTAAGAAATTTAAATATTTTGTTGAATCAGAAACAAAACTAGATGTATTCTTTGACACAGTAGACATTGCTGATGGTTATGAGTTTGAAATGCAATTTGAAGCCAATATTGAAAATTCAGCGCTGGTAGTTTTGCATACGGATGAATACTCTTCTAGAGAATGGTGCAGAATTGAAGTACTTGTTGCTAAAAGGAATAAATGTTCAATCGTTGTAGTTCATGATATTAAGAATGGTGAAAAAAGAGCATTCCCTTACATGGGAAATACTCCTACCATAACCTTAAAGCATGAAGAAAATTCAAGCTTTAATGAGATACTGACTTTAACACTTTATCAAGTAGTAAATAATCTCTATCAACGAGAGCTTTTAAAATCATTTGAAGAAATATTTAAAGATGATAAGGCCGAGTTTGTTACTATCACATCACCACCAGAACTTTTCAATTACATAGATTTGTATAAAATGAAGTTGACTGAACAAAAGAGACTTATAGTACTTTATCCAGAACCACCATTAGGTGCTGAAGAACTAAGAATATTGAATGATTTAGATAAGGATATAAAGTTCATCACACCTATTTATCTACCAACCTTATAAAGATGGAAACAGAAAAAAACATATCTGGCATTTCAGAGAATTTGGCTGAATCAATAGTCGAACAGAAGGAACTGGAAATCCAATCTCGAGAAAAAGGAATTTTGGATGGAATAAGAATAGCTGTATCCGTTTCAGAAAATGAAGAATTAGAAGAATTAGGTTTATCGAAGAAACACCTGAAAGATATAATGATTGAGGTATCACGTTACTTAATGGCAAATGGTGGAACTCTTTTGTATGGTGGTCATTTACAGAACGAAGGGTATACTCGGTTATTTGCAGAACTGTCTTATCAATATAAATTTCTAAATGATACGGCGTTCCGTTTTGTAAACTACTTTCCTTTCCCAAACAGTATCAGCCTAACACTAGAAATAAAAGCAGATTTTGTTAAGCAACAAGTTGAGCCTGTTATTATAGAAACACCAAAGCATTTGGGTGAAATTGACAAGAAACGTGAATATGACCCATTTAAAAATATTGTAGATAAATTTATTTTCTCAGAATGTTTTTCAGACATGAGAAACATAATGGCAAAGAACAGCCATGCAAGAATTGTAGTTGGTGGTAAGCAAAGTAAATTCCTAGGCTACATGCCTGGAATAGTTGAAGAAGCATATTATTCATTGAGAGCGAATAAACCTGTTTATATCATTGGAGGTTTTGGTGGTGCTGCAAAATCTTTATCAAAAGTTATTTGTGGTGAATTGCCTAAAGAGTTGACAAATGAGTTTCAGTACAATGATGAAATCCTTCAAAATTTCAAAAAGGAATACCAAGATAAGGCAAGTGTCCCAATGGATTACCATAAACTAATTCACTTCTTCAAGCAATTCAACCTTGAAGTCTTTTCAGAATTAAATGGTTTATCAATTGATGAAAATCTGGTTTTGTTTGAAAGTCAAAATATACATGAGATAGTCTTTTTAATTATGAAAGGGTTAAAGAAAATATCAAATAGAAAATAATGTGCACACCAAGTCTTAAAGAAGACCATATCAGCCAGATTCCGGCATTACAAATATTGGTTAATTTGGATTTTATGTGTTTAATAAATCAAAATTTGCACAATAAAGTTGATGGCTTTATTGTGCAAAAGGATAAAATATAAAGCAAATGACAATCCCTGAATTAAAACAGCTTAAAGAAAGCGAAGATAAAGTGGAGTTTAAAGAGGCGAAAAACCAGTATGCCTACAACAGCAGTCGAAAAAGTGTTTTGGGTTACACAGTTGCGTTTGCCAATGAAAAAGGCGGTTATTTGGTTTTTGGTTTGAAAGATGCACATCCACATACGGTTTGTGGTTCTAAAGCTTATGATGGTAGAGAAGGTCAATTAGAGCAAGATGTTTATCGAGATACAGGAGTAAGAATACAAACAGAAGTTTTGTATGAAGGAGCTAATCGGGTCTTCGTTATCAAAATCCCTTCTCGGCCTGTTGGCAAGCCTTTGTATTTTAATGATGTACCGTTGATGAGGGTTGGTGATGGTTTGGATAGAATGTCGGAAGAAATGTATCTCTCCATCATTCAGGAACAAGAACCCGACTTTTCTGCCAAAGTTTGCGAAGGCATCAGCATAGCTGATTTGGATGAAGCAGCAATCAAAAAAATGAAGGAAAGTTATGCCCGCAAGCAAAACAATCCAGGCTTTTTGCAACTCAGTACTGATCAGGTTTTAACTGATTTAAAATTACTAGAAAATAGCAAACTCAATTATGCAGCATTAGTTTTACTGGCTAAAAAAGAAGTACTGCATACCAAGTTGCCCCAAAGCAAAACCATTTGGGAGTTTCGCAACAGCGAAGCACAAATACACCACGATAGTCGTGAGGTGATTGACGAACCTTTGTTTATTGCTATTGACAGCATTTGGAAACTAATCAATCAACCTACACTCAACCGAAAATACCCCGTACAGTCGGGAGCCTATATTTTTGATTTATATGATTTCAATGAAGAAGTAATTCGTGAAGCCATTCTTAACGCCATTGCCCACCGAGATTACACCATTACTAGCGAAGCAGTTGTAAAGCAATATCCTAGTAAAATTATGATTATCAATCCGGGCGGTTTCCCTAAAGGCGTAACCATTGAAAATATACTCACCGTGAGCAGTACACCTAGAAGCCGCTTAATGACCGAAATTTTGGAAAAGACGGGGCTGGTAGAACGCAGCGGTCAGGGCGTGGATAAGATTTTCTCCATCACCCTATCAGAAGGCAAGGCCGAACCGGATTATAAAAATTCGGACATGTTTCAAGTTTCACTAATCCTGCGGACTGAAATTATTGACAAGGCATTTCATGTATTCGTAAACCAATACCAAAACAGCGAAAAAGAACCTAAATTGGGTGTAGAGCAAATCATTACACTTTGCAAAATCCGCAACGGCATTTTTCAAAATCTTAAAACTGAAATCATAAGTCAGTTAGAAAAATCAGGACTGATTGAAAAAGTTTCTGGGCATACCAATCGATATACATTGTCGCAAGAATACCATGCACTAGTAAATGACAGTTTGAAAATTGGCAAAAGGTATTTGGTAAAAGAGATTGAACTTCTGCTTTTTGCATTGCAGGGAAATACTTTGAAAATGGGGGAACTGGAGAAAAATTTAGAAGCATCATTGAATCGAAACCAGATAAAGTACCTGACAGGAAAGTTATTAGAAGATGAGGTTTTAAGTAAAGACGGCATAGGAAGCGGTACTTCCTATACTATCCATAAGTCATTTTATCACCTTAGAGGAGAAGTTTTAATTCAAAATATAATTTCATTTTTAAGCAGTAAACATGAAGAGGGCAATTCTCCAAAAGCAAACTAAAATTCTCCAAAAAATGGCAAATTACTTGGCAAGCAACAATAAAATGAATTCTCCAAAACAGGCAGGAAATTCTCCAAAACCATATAACTGCTTTATCGAAACACATGAATATCAATGTATTGATCCCGGTTTGAAGTTATCCAAAACCAACCTTCCATTCTCCAAAGAGGATAAATGCCAACCATATTTCAATTATCCGTATTGGTGTTTGAATTCTCTGTATTTCTCCAAATCAGAACAATTCATCGCTCATCGTTCATAACTCATTAAAATGGAAACACCAAGCTTTAAAGAAGACCATATCAGCCAAATTCCGGCATTGCAAATGTTGATGAATTTGGGTTATACCTATTTAAGTCCAGCAGAAGCAGATAGGCAAAGAGGCGGCAAAACTTCCAACATTTTGTTAGAAGATGTGATGCGGAAACAGTTGAAGGAGATTAATAGCATTAGAGTGAGTGCCACCAAAACCAGCATTTTCACAGACGACAATATTGAACGTGGGATTTTAGCATTAAAAAACCTGCCCATGAACGATGGCTACATTGCAGCAAGTGAAAAGGCTTATAACCTGCTCACTTTAGGTCAGGCATTGGAGCAAAGTGTAGATGGCGACAAAAAGAGTTTTACGCTACAATACATTGATTGGAAAAACATCAGCAACAATGTGTTTCATGTAAGCGAAGAGTTCAGCGTAATGCGAAGCACTAGCAAGGAGCATTACCGCCCCGATTTGGTGTTGTTTGTAAACGGTATTCCGCTTTGCATTATAGAGTGTAAAAGACCTGACATGAAAGAGCCGTTAAAACAGGCCATCAGTCAAACATTGAGAAACCAGCAGGAAGATGGAATAAGAAATCTTTATGTATACTCGCAATTACTGCTTTGCATTTCTTCCAATGATGCAGTTTATGGCAGCAATGATACACAACCCAAGTTTTTCGCCAAGTGGATTGAAAAGTTCAACAGCGAAAAGGAAGAAGCAGCATATAAATCAACTTTAAAAGAGTTAAAAAACAAACCATTATCTTCAAAACAAACTGATGAACTGTTTACTGACCGTTTTAAATATGTTAGAAATTATTTTGATGAATTAAGTAAGGAAGAAATACAGCCAACTGTTCAGGATGAATATTTATATAGCCTATGCCGCCCAGAAAGGTTAATGGATTTAGCTTTCAACTTTATTTTGTTTGAAGACAGCATCAAAAAAATCACTCGCTATCAGCAGTTTTTCGCTATAAAAAAATCCATGCAACGCATTAAGCATGTAGAAAATGGAAAACGCAAAGGTGGTGTTATATGGCACACACAAGGAAGCGGAAAGTCCTTAACAATGGTGATGCTAGCCCAAGCCATTGCTATGGAGCCAAGTATTCGCAATCCAAAAATTGTCTTGGTAACAGACCGAACTGATTTGGATAATCAGATTACGGGCACTTTTCGCAAGTGTGGCAGGTTTGTAGAAAATGCAAGCACTGGTCAACGTTTGGTTGAGCTATTGGAAAACAAAAGTGACGCAGTAGTAACCACCATCATCAATAAGTTTGTGGCAGCTGTTAAGAAAATAGATAAGCCTTTAGAGAGCCATGATATTTTCGTTTTAGTAGATGAAGGACACCGAACACAGCATGGAACATTTAATATCGATATGCAAAAAACCTTGCCAAATGCGTGTTTTATTGCTATGACGGGAACTCCGTTATTTAAAAAAGACAAAAGCACCGCAGAGAAATTTGGTGGAATGATAGATGCCTACACGGTTGACCAAGCTGTAAAAGACAAAGCAGTAGTTCCACTTCTTTATGAGGGAAGGTTGGCGTTGCAAAATGTAAACGCAAGTCCTATTGATACATTTTTCGGAATGGTTTCTGAACCCTTAACCGACTACCAGAAAGCAGATATTAAAAAGAAGTTTGCCCGATATGACCATTTGAATTCTGCCGAACAGAAAATGAGGATGATTGCTTGGGACATCAGTTATCATTTTCGTGACAACTGGCAAGGCAGAACACCTTTCAAAGGTCAGTTGGTTTGCGACAAAAAAGTGAATGCCGTTAAGTACAAAGAATACTTAGATGAAATTGGCATTGTAAGTTGCGAAGTTTTGATTTCTTCTTCAGATGATAGAGAAGGAGAAGAAAGTGCCTACGAAAAAACACCTGAAAAAGTGAAGTCATTTTGGGCAAAAATGATGAACGAACATGGCAATTCAAAAAGCTACGAAAAGAACATTATTAGTCGTTTTAAAAATCAGAAAGACCCGGAAATCATTATTGTAGTTGACAAATTGCTTACCGGTTTTGATGAACCCAAAAACACGGTTTTATACCTCACAAGGAATTTACAAAGTCACAAACTTTTACAAGCCATTGCAAGAGTAAATCGTATTTATCCTGATAAAGAGTTTGGTTATATTATTGACTATTATGGTGTGATTGAAAATTTGGATGATGCCTTACAACTATATTCTTCATTTGAAGATTTTGATGATGAAGATTTGGCGGGAACACTCACCAATATTTCGGATGAAATCAAAAAACTACCGCAAAAGCATTCAGACCTTTGGGATATTTTTAAAACCATTGCCAACAAACGTGATGCGGAAGCCTATCAGCAATTATTAAAAGATGAAGCGATACGAGTTTTGTTTTATGATAAACTAGCTGCATTTGCCAAGAGTTTGAAACTGGCTTTATCTTCTATTCAATTTCATAAGGAAGTAGAAGAAAAGGTAATTAATCGTTACAAAGAAGATTTGACCATGTTTTTGAAATTACGTTTGGCAGTAGTAGAAAGATACAGTGATGAAATAGATTACAAACAATACGAAGGACAAATTCAAAAACTGATAGACACCCATATTACCACCGAGAAAATTGAAACCATCACAGAACTGGTAAACATCTTTGATAAGGACAAATTTCAACAAGAAGTAGAGAAAGCAATTGGCGATGATGCCAAAGCTGACAGAATTGAAAGTAGGACAGCTAAGCACATTTCTGAAAAAATGGATGAAGACCCTGCGTTTTATAAGAAATTTTCGCAGATGCTGAGAGATGTAATTGAAGAGTATGAGGCAGGAAGAATCAGTAGTGCTGAGAGACTAAAAAGAAGTCAAGAAATCATGAACAATGTTTTGGCACATACCGACAATGATATTCCAGAGCAATTGAAAGATAGAGATATTGCAAAAGCATTTTATGGCTTAACGGTTGAGGCATTATCTGAAAAAATTCAAGACAATTTAGTTCGTAAAGAAGTTTTAACACAAACGGCTTTGCAAATTGATGACCTGATTCAAGATTCTGTTTTGGATAATGGTAAACCCATTATTGATTGGCAATACAAAACAAACATCACAGGCAAATTGCTTATTGAAATTGGCGACTATTTGATTGATGAAGTGCGAGATAAGTATAATGTAGAATTATCATTTAAAGACATGGATAAAATTGCGGAAGATTGTATTGAAGTAGCTAAAATCCGTTATAGGTAATGACGGCAGCTATACAATTCGGAAGCAGGACTATAAATTTTCGTTTGGAGTATTCAGACAGAAAATCGCTTGGTATTACAGTAAATGCTGAAATGGAAGTGTTAGTAAAAGCACCTACAGACACTTCCATGGAAAAAGTTAAAGAGAAAATAAGAAAAAAAGCACCTTGGATAATTAAACAACAAAGCTTCTTTCTTTCCTTTCATCCAAAGACGCCACAAAGGAAATATGTAAGTGGTGAAACACATTTATATCTTGGCCGCCAATACCGCTTACAAGTTTTAATCGGAAAAGAAGAATCTGTAAAACTAAAGGGTAAATTCATTGAAGTAACAGCCATTGAAAAGGTGAGAGCTAAGAATTTGTTGAATGAATGGTATTTACTACATGCTAAAGAAAAGTTTCATTCAATTGCAAAACCCTTAATTGAGAAATTCAAAAAACATAAAGTAGAACCAAGTTCTATTGTATTACGAGAGATGCCAACACGTTGGGGCAGCTGTACTCCCAAAGGGAAAATCATATTAAATCCTGAATTAGTTAAAGCACCAAAAGGTTGTATTGAATATGTTATTATACATGAACTTTGTCATTTAATACATCACGACCACACGCAGAAATTTTTAGATTTACAAACTAAAGAAATAAAAGACTGGGAAAAGTGGAAAATGAAATTGGAGAAACTATTAGCATAAGTAGTCTAAGCACAAAAACAAAAACATTTGCGTTTAATCAAACTTTGTTTCTCTGCATCACCGTTTGTGGTAAAAGTTCCGCTCTTCAGGTAGCTGTAAAACGTTATACCTCATTCTAGACCAACAAAATTGAAGATATATTTTTTATATTTGAGTTATGACAAAGACACAGATTCAATCAGAAATCCAAAAGGTACTTGAAAAGGTTCCCGAAAATGTATTGAAAGACGTTCTCGATTTTCTCAAGGAGCTTCAGAATCAACCAGCAGACAAAATAAAGCTGACCAATAATCTACGTCAAATACTTGCTGAGGACAAGGAACTCCTTGAAAAACTTGCTCAATGATTGATTTGACGAGATTTTGGAATGGATAAAAACTAGAACAAAAAAGAAAAACTAGGCATTACTTCAAATTTCAAGCTGTTCGTGATGTTAGCTTTTTGCGCATCTCAAACTCTAAATAAAGAAGATTTTTTAACCTCAAATCATCATAAAATGGATTGAAAATCCACATCATCAATAAGTTCGACTGCCCTACGAAATAGGACGAATAGCAGGAATTTAAAAACACACCCCTAACATCGGTATTGCATATAGCGAATGTCTCTCACTCCTCCGCCAGCTGGCGGAGGAAAGTACAGGCTTTGCTTTAAATCAATGCTTTGTTTGGGGTGTGTCTATAATTAATTATTAATAAATAGCTTTTTAATAATCGTGATGTTAGCTTTTTGCGCATCTCAAACTCTAAATAAAGAAGATTTTTTAACCTCAAATAATAATAATTAAATGGATTGAAAATCCACATCATCAATAAGTTCGACTGCCCTACGGAATAGGACGAATAGCAGGAAAAATAAGTTGCGATACCTACGCCAAAACCTCTCCTAAGAAAGCATTTCAACAACTCGGTAAGTAGAAGGCCTGTTTGTAACACGAATTTGATAAAAATAGCGTTGATGTGCTTTATAAGACATTTTTTTGTATAATTGAAGTATGGTTCTTCGTATGAAATATTTTGGTTAAAATCGCCACTTTAGCCAAAGGCTAAAACGTTAGCAAAATTTAAAACGAAAGACAAAAAACAATAAAACAGGCATAAAATTTAAACTTACAGACTGATGATTATGTTGAAACAGAATTTTTAAAATCTAAAGAGTAAAAGATGTCAAATATAACTCCAAGTAATTCCGATTTTATTCTCTATACTTCTCAAGATGGTGAAGTTAGAGTAGATGTTTTTGTTAATGATGAAACAGTTTGGCTCACTCAAAAGGCAATGCAGGAATTGTTTGATAGGTCAAAATCAACGGTAAGTGAGCATATTAGTAATGTTTTTAAGGAAGGAGAGTTAGAAGAAAATCAAGTTGTTCGGAAATTCCGAACAACTGCCGATGATGGTAAAGACTATGAGGTTTCCCCCATTTGGCGCAAGAATGAGGGGTAAGGAATTGATTAAAGGCTTCTTGTGCTTTTGAGAACAAATATTAAAAGAGATAAATACGAGTAGGAAACAGCATAGCGGTAATGGTATTTTCTTAAAAATTAAAGGCAAAAGTACCCATTTCACAGGCTTAAGCCACATAATGTGCCAAACGGGGCTGATGGTGGGTGCAAGAAGGATTGTCAAGTTTTATGCGCCAAAAACTTGACAATTTCAAAATGTCCAGTTTTTTTTCTAATAAACTGGACAAATCAATTATCTTTGCACTACAATAAAAAGAATGAAAATAACTGAATACATAGCATTTACAATAGATAGACTAGCCAAAGGCTATGTATTCACCTATGCTGATTTTACTACAGAGGTGAACCAAAAAGAAGCGGTAATAAAAGCACTGAATCGTATGGTGGCTTCGGGTAAAATTGCCAAACTATCCAAAGGCAAATATTACAAACCAGAAAATACCCCGTTTGGCAACCTTCAACCCAATCAGGCACAAGTAGTAAAAGATCTATTAGAAGAAAACGGAAAAATAACCGGTTATCTCACAGGCTACAGCATATACAACCAATTGGGCTTAACCACACAAGTAAGCAATACAATACAGATAGGCAAAAATCAAGTTCGCCCTAACTTTAAACGAGAACGCTATACTATTGCTTTTATAAAGCAAAAAAACACCATCACCAAAGAGAATATCCCTTTGTTGCAGTTGTTAGATGCCATTCGCTACATCAAAAAAATACCTGATGCCAATATAGAAGCATCTTGTAAAAGGTTTTTAGCCATTATTAAAACACAAGATGAAAAGGAAATCAATACCTTGGTTCGCTTGGCATTAAAATATCCGCCAGCTACAAGGGCTTTGTTAGGTGCTTTGTTAGACGCTTTGCAACAAGGCAAAGTAACAGAACCGCTTTTCAAGTCGTTGAACCAAATTACTAAGTATAAACTAACAGGTGCAGCTAAAGCCTTATCCACCACCGAAAAATGGAATATTGTATGACCCTGCACCGCGACATAAAATTGTTTACGCAAACATTGAGGGCTGCATCACAACACTTGGACATTAAGTTGGAATTTGTAGAAAAAGATTACTGGATAACACTGGTGTTAAGTCGTTTGGCAAAAAGTAAGTATGTAGATGATTCTGTTTTTAAGGGTGGTACATCGCTATCAAAAGGATACAATTTGATAGAGCGATTTTCGGAAGATGTAGATATTGCCATCATAAATGACAAGGGTAAAACAGGAAATGAGATTAAAACCATCATCCGCACTATTGAAAAAGAAATTACTCCCGATTTAACTGAGTTGCAAATGGAAGGTGTAACAAGCAAAGGTTCAAGATTCAGAAAATCTGTTTTTGAATATGTTACCACAGAAAAAGGCAATGCAAATAACAAACTCATTGTTGAAATAAACTCGTTTACTAATCCCTTTCCATATAAAAGACTAACCATTCAAAGTATGGTGTTTGATTTTTTAATGCAAACAAACAATGAAAAATACATTGAGCAATACAATCTACAATCCTTTGAAGTAAATGTGTTGAGCAAAGAACAAACGCTATTGGAAAAGATGGTGTCATTAATTCGATTTTCATTTAAGGAAAATACGGCTGAAAGTATTTCAGAAAAGATAAGACACTTTTATGATTTGTATTACTTAATTCAACATCCTGAGTGTATTGAATTTGTAGCTTCAGGTTCGTTTAAGAAACAATTTGATACCATTCTGCAACACGATAGAGAAATGTTTGAAGAGCCAATGGGTTGGCAATCTAAGTCAATTTCCGAATCTCCATTGGTAAATGATTTTACAAACGTGTGGCAACAACTCAAAGAAAAATATCAAACTGAACTATCCGCTTTAGCATATAGACCAATACCTGATGAAAAAGATGTTGCAAAATGCTTTAGTGAATTAATAAAAAGAATTGAATGAAATTCTAGCTTTTTGTGATGTTATCTTTAGCGCATCTCAAACTCCAAATAAGGAGGATTTGTAATCCTCAAATCATCATAAAATGGGTTGCAAATCCACATTAACAATAAGTTGGACATACCCTACGGAAGATGGCGAATAGCGGGAATTAAATTTATCAAGATCCCAAGTTTAATACTCATTTCAGGTCATACTGAACTTGTTTCAGTATCTTACAGGCTGTGGCGTATTCTTTTAATTTGAGATGCTGAAATAAATTCAGCATGACCCAAGTTTAATACTCATTTTAGGTCATACAATGCTGTTCGAGATGTTAGCTTTTTACGCATCTCAAACTCAAAATAAAGAGGATTTCTTATCCTCAAATCATCATAAAATGGATTGAAAATCCACATTAACAATAAGTTAGACATACCCTACAGAAGATGGCGAATAGCGGGAATTAAATTTGTCAAGATCCCAAGTTTAATAATCATTTCAGGTCATACTGAACTTGTTTCAGTATCTTACAGGCTTGGAGTATTCTTTTAATATGAGATGCTGAAATAAATTCAGCATGACCCAAGTTTAATACTCATTTTAGGTCATACAATGCTGTTCGAGATGTTAGCTTTTTACGCATCTCGAACGCTAAATAAAAAGGATTTGTAATTTCCCGTTCTTCGGTTAGCTGTCAACGTCATACCTCATTCTAGACAAACAAAATTGAAGATATATTTTTTATATTTGAGTTATGACAAAGACACAGATTCAATCAGAAATCCAAAAGGTACTTGAAAAGATTCCCGAAAATGTATTGAAAGACGTTCTCGATTTTCTCAAGGAACTTCAGAATCAACCAGCAGACAAAATAAAGCTGACCAATAATCTACGTCAAATACTTGCTGAGGACAAGGAACTCCTTGAAAAACTTGCTCAATGATTGAAATAAAGGATGTACTGAACATCCATAATATCCTAATAGACAAGTTTGGTGGCAGCAAAGGGATAAGAGACCAAGGTTTGCTTGAATCTGCCATTAACAGACCCTTTGCAACTTTCGACAGTTTGGAACTTTATCAATCTCCCGAACAAAAATCAGCGGCTATCCTTGAAAGTATTTTGATAAACCACCCTTTTATTGATGGTAACAAGAGAACAGCGTATGTTCTTATGAGGCTTATTCTACTAGAAAATGGACTAGACATTGTTGCAGACCAAAATGAAAAATACGAAATGGTGATTTTGGCAAGTACTGGTAAAATAGATTTGACGAGATTTTGGAATGGATAAAAACCAGAACGAAAAAGAAAAACTAGACATTACTGCAAATTTCAAGCTGTTCGAGATGTTAGCTTTTTACGCATCTCAAACTCAAAATAAAGAGGATTTTTTATCCTCAAATCATCATTAAATGGATTGAAAATCCACATCATCAATAAGTTAGACATGCCCTACGGAAAATGGCGAATAGCAGGAATTTAAAAACACATCCCTAACATCGTTATTGCATACAACGAATGTCTCTCACTCCCCTCTCGAGAGGGGAAAGTACAGGCTTTGCTTTAAATCAATGCTTTGTTTGGGGTGTGTCTATAATTAATTATTAATAAATAGCTTTTTAATAATCGTGATGTTAGCTTTTAGCACATCTCGAACTCCAAATAAAGAGGATTTCTTATCCTCAAATCATCATAAAATGGATTGAAAATCCACATCATCAATAAGCTCGACATGTCTTGCGGAACCTGGCGAATAGAATGGTAGACATATAGAATGGCAAACAGCAAACCTTTAACAGCAAGTTTGATTTGAAATTCAAATTTTTATTGGGCAGAATAACAGAGAAGCTTAAAGTATGACCTAAAAAATAGGACTTGCTTTAAGGTGTGGCTAACAAATACTACAATAAAGTCTTCAGAAATGTAGCTCCTATTTTCTTTAGCTCTACTTCTTTTACAGATTCGCTACTGGCGTAGTGCTGCAATAAGGTAGTTTCGTTTACTTTGATAAAACCATTGGTTAATTTAACAATCACAATATTATCTGTATAGTAAAAGTGTTCTATGTAAGAACCCAAATCTTTACAATAAGCCTTCACCTTATTTATTAAATAAATTAAATCGTCTTTTTGAGCTTCTGAACTTAAATCTATCAACATATCAATAACAAAGAATAAAATCGTTTTAAACTTTTTAACCAAAAACCTCATTCAATGGTAACAAAAATAACATATTAATTTAACATTAAATTAATGTAGACCGCAAATAATTACAAAAATGTTGTACTTTACTATAATATGGATTTAATTTTACTGTATATTTGCATTAATGAAAAAATTGCGCAATGTTTTGGTGGTATTGCTTTCGCTGATGGTTTTTATAACCTCATCGGGCTTAACTGTCAATTTACACTATTGCGCAGGTAAATTGGCAAATGTAAGCTTAAAAGACAATCATGCCAATTGCATGGTGACTAACAAGAAGCCTACCCCAAAATGCCATCAAACAAATACCAAATCAGATCTAGCAAAAAAGGATACTTGTTGCAAAAATCAGCAAGTAAAAGCCAAAACAGACCAGAAAATAACGCAAACAAAATCTAAAGAGAAGGCATCAATTTACCCTTCTTTCAACTTTGTACAAGATTACTTCACTTCATTATTTTCGTTCAACACTCAAGTAAACGAAGAAGAAAAACCAAAGGACAAAAACTACTCCTTATTCCCTTTACTCAAAGAAGGACTTTACGTTCTGCTACAAAACTTCCGTAATTAGAATTTAATCTCTATTCTAATTTATCATTCCATTCTGCTATTTAATTAGCTAAAATTTATTTTAATTTCTTTAAAGATGATTGAGAATTTAATTTCTATTTCACTTAAAAACCGTTTTATGGTTTTGCTTTTGGCAGCCATTATATTTGGATTTGGCATTTTTGCTATCCAAAGTAATAAGATAGATGCCATACCCGATTTATCAGAAAATCAGGTCATTGTATTTACCGAGTGGCAAGGAAGAAGTCCGCAAATTATAGAAGACCAAATTACTTACCCTTTGGTAACAGGTTTACAGGGTATCCCCAAAGTAAAGTATGTAAGGGCAAACTCTATGTTTGGCATGAGTTTCATTTACATCATATTTGAGGATAATGTAGATACTTATTGGGCGAGATCAAGAGTGTTAGAGAAGTTAAGCACCGTAAATAACACTTTACCCGATGGCGTTGCTCCTACCCTTGGTCCGGATGGTACTGGCGTAGGTCATGTTTTATGGTACACACTAGAAACAGAAGGGATGGATTTAGGCGAGCAGCGAGCTATCCAAGACTGGTACATCAAATTTGCCTTGCAAAATGTAGAAGGTGTGAGTGAAATAGCCTCATTTGGAGGATTTCAAAAGCAATATCAAATCACGGTAGACCCCAATAAATTAACCTATTTCAATATTTCCATTAATGATGTCATGAATACCATTAACAGCAACAATAACGAGGCTGGTGGTCGGAAATTTGAGTTAAGCGATATTGGCTACATCATTAAAACGTCTGGCTATTTAAAATCTATAGAAGAAATAGAAAACCTAGCTGTAAAAACAAACCAAACTATACCTACTAAAATAAAAGACATAGCCAATGTACAAATGGCTGGCGAAAGTAGACTAGGTATTTTTGATTTAAACGGACAGGGTGAAGCAGTAGGTGGAATAGTAGTGATGCGAACAGGAGAAAACGCCGATGAGGTAATTAACAAAGTAAAAGCTAAAATGGACGAAGTTGCAAAAGGCTTACCCAAAGGCGTTAAATTTAATATTGTTTATAACCGTGGCGAACTGATTGAAGAATCCATAAACAGTATAAAAAATACCTTAATAGAAGAGATGATTGTGGTTTCTATCATCGTATTTATATTTCTTTTACACTGGCGAAGCGCTATAAGCATCATTATTCAAATCCCAATTACCATTGCGGCTAGTTTCATTTTATTAAACGCATTTGATATCAGCTCAAACATCATGTCCCTTACCGGAATTGCATTAGCTATTGGTGTTATTGTGGATAATGGAATTATCATGAGCGAAAATGCTTATAAACAGCTTTCTGTCCGTCAGGCGGAGTTGGAGGCAGGGGAACGGTGATTTGTTATCGGTACTTGTTGAGGTGGTGAGATGGTAATCGGTTATCGGTACTTGTTTAAGTGGTGAAGTGGTAATCGGTTATCGGTGCTTGTTGAGGTGATAATCGGTGAACGGTACTTGTTGAAGTGGTGAAGTGGTAATCGGTTATTGGTGCTTGTTGAGGTGGTAATCGGTGAACGGTAAGCGGTAATTATTGAGGTGATTAATGTAAATAGATAACAACTAAACAACAATACAAACAACCGATTACTGATTACTGATTAACGTTTACAACTAACACACAAAACAAGAAAACTGATTACCGATTACAAATAATACGCTTAAAAGAAAAATCGAATACAACTAACAAAAAACACAAAAAAACAGACCATAATTAATAAATAAATTAAAAAAAATGGATTACGTTAAAAGTTTTAGGGATCTAGAAGTTTATAAATTATCTAGAAAGCTTTCTAAAGACATATTTGATATTTCAAAAATGTTCCCAAAAGAAGAAATGTATTCTTTAACAGATCAAGTTAGAAGATCCTCTCGATCTGTTGGAGCACAAATAGCTGAAGCATGGGGAAAGAGAAGATACGAGAAGCATTTCCTAAGTAAATTAACTGATGCTGATGCCGAACAACAAGAAACACAACATTGGATAGAAACAGCTAATGACTGCAATTACTTATCGGCAGACACTGTGGAACAATTATTAAAACAATACATCACATTAGGTAAAATGATAGGATCAATGATGAATAAATCTGACATTTTTTGTAAAGAAGATCATTGGAAGAAGTAGGTTATCGGTAATTTTTGTGGTAGCGAGAAGTAATCTGTTATCGGTGCTTATTGGGATGATGAGAGGTAATCGGTACTTATTGGGATGGCGAGAAGTAATCTGTTATCGGTGCTTATTGGGATGGGAAGAGGTGATCGGTGCTTGTTAAAGTGGCGAACAATGAGCGGTACTTTTTAAAGTGGAAAGGTGTAATCGGTTATCGTTAATTATTGAGGTGATTAATTTAAATATATAACAACTAAACAATAATACAAGCAACCGATTACTGATTACCGTTTACTGATTACTGATTACCGTTTACTGATTACAACTAACACACAACATAAGCAACCGATTACTGATTACCGTTTACTGATTACCGTTTACTGATAACTGGTTACCGATTACAACTAACACATAATACAAGCAACCGATTACTGATTACCGTTTACAACTAACACATAATACAAGCAACCGATTACAACTAACACACAATAAAAGCAAACTGATTACTGATTACAACTAAACAACAATACAAGAAAAAATGAAACTCGACAATAAAGAAAGACTCTCGATCATAGAAAAAGCTTGTAAACAAGTTTCTAGAGGTGTTTTCTACTCCACAATCATTATCATTACATCATTTTTACCGGTGTTTTTATTAGGCGGACAAGAAGGAAAACTTTTTCATCCGTTAGCTTACACCAAAACATTTATTCTATTGGTTGATGCTCTTTTGGTTGTTACCCTCGCTCCTGTTTTAATCTCCTTTTTTATGAAAGGGAATTTTAAACCAGACAATCACAATCCTATCAATAGGTTTTTAGAGCGTATTTACGAGCCTACCATCAAAGCTTGTTTAAAGTATCGCAAAACAACCATTGGCGTAAATATTTTAGCATTGGTGATAAGTGTCCCATTACTATTTAGTTTAGGTCGTGAGTTCATGCCTCCGTTAGACGAGCAGTCTATTCTTTTTATGCCAGTTACCCTTCCCGATGTTTCTAACTCTGAAATAAAGCGGATTTTACAAGTTCAAGATAAAATCATTAAATCTACGCCAGAGGTAGCTCAAGTTTTAGGAAAAGCAGGTAGAGCAAATACGCCTACCGACAACTCCCCTATCAGTATGATAGAAACCATCATTCAACTGAAACCCAAAAGTGAATGGCGTGAGGGAATGACTAAACAAAAAATCATTCAAGAATTAGATACTAAATTACAAATTCCTGGGGTGGTTAACGGATGGACACAGCCCATCATCAATAGAATCAATATGCTTGCTACGGGTATCCGTACCGATGTAGGTATTAAAGTTTACGGACAAGATTTAGAACAAATTTATCGTGTAGAAGAAAAAATCAAAAGTAAATTAGAGAATATTGAAGGTATAAAAGATTTATATGTAGAACCTGTTACTGGTGGTAAATACCTCGATATTAACATTAAAAGAGATCAACTAAGCAGATATGGTTTAACGGTAGATGATGTTAATGAAACCGTAGAAGCAGCCATTGGAGGTGTTCCATTCGCTAGCACCATAGAAGGACGTGAGCGTTTTGGAATATCTATAAGATTAGGTCAAGATTACCGTAACAGTGTAGAAAAACTGAACAGAATACCTTTAAATACTCCAGATAATGGCGTAATACCATTAAGTAATGTAGCCGATATTGCTTTTACCGATGGGCCACCAATGATTACCTCAGAAAATGCATTATTAAGAGGTGCAGTGATGTTTAACGTAAGAGACCGAGATTTAGGAAACACCGTACAAGAAGCAATCGATAAATTGGGTTCAGATTTAGAACTACCAAAAGGTTACTTTATTGAGTGGAGTGGCCAATATCAAAACTTAATTAGAGGACAAAAAACTTTGTTAATGATATTACCAATTGTTTTAATCATCATTTTCTTATCGCTGTATTTAGCCTTTAAATCTATCAGAGAAGCCTTTTTAAGCCTTATTACCATTCCTTTTGCATTAATTGGAGGAGCATATATGGTTTACTTTTATGGCGTAAACCTATCGGTTGCTGTCGCGGTAGGTTTTATAGCCCTATTTGGAATAGCGGTAGAAACTGGCGTAGTGATGGTTATTTATTTAAACGATGCCATGCAAAAGCTAGTAAAAGAGAAAGGAAACTCTAGCGAAACCATCACCAAAGAAGATTTAAAAACTTATGTGATAGAAGGTGCAGCTAAAAGATTACGTCCAAAAATTATGACGGTTTGCGTAGCTCTTTTCGGTCTAACACCCGTTTTATGGAGCACTGGCGTAGGTTCTGACGTGATGTTGCCCATTGTTCTCCCAATGATAGGTGGCGTTTTAACTTCATCAACTCACATACTATTAGTTACGCCGCTTATATTTTTAATGACTAAAGAATACGAACTTAAAAAATTTGGAAAACTGGAGGTACTAGATGTTAAACATTAATAAAATAGAAAATAATTTGGGCGTTTCACCATTTCAAAAAAATGGTGTCGGGCTTTACATTCATACGCCTGCAGGCCTTAGCCACAGGCAGGTATCCATTCCAATCCCTAACGCAACTGCAACATGGGCTAAAACAAGTCAGAAATTGGTTTTGATTTGGTTATTGATTTTAATTGGGAATTTAAATTTAAAAGCGCAAGAAACGTTAACCTTAGACACTATTTTTAACCGTATTGCTAAAAGCAATCCTGCTTTAAAAGTGTACGATCAAAAGGCTAAAAGCGAAGATGCCCAAACAGAAGGCGCCAAAGCATGGAAAGCACCTATGTTTGGGGTGGGCACCTTTATGATGCCCTATAATAATTTTGCACAAGCAGCAAATATGCGAGATGGTTCTTTTATGCTCACTGCCGAGCAGGCTATTCCAAATAAGAGTAATTTAAATGCTAATCAAGATTATTTAGCGGCACAATCTGCCATTACTTTATTTGCCAAAGCCGAAAACCTCAATCAATTGAAGGCATTTGCTCGCATGTATTTTTACGAAGCATTGGTAGAGCAAAAAAAGCTTAACTACATTCAAAAAAACATAGATGTATTAAGCAACCTTAAAAAACTAGCCGAAATAAGATATACTTATAACAAAGCTGGTTTAAGTCAGATCTATAGCTTAGAAGCTAAAATTGCCAATCTAAAAAACACGCAATCTTCGGCAACAGCCAATATAAAAATTAACAAAATAAGGTTAAATGTTTTAATGAATCGCCCTGCAAACACCGATTTTATTTTAAATACACCACTAACTTATGATGATAACTTAGTAGAAGATGTAGACCAAAAAATTGCAGAAAGAAGCAATATTAAACAATATGATGCGATGTTAAAAAGTAACGTTTTGGTAAATAAAATAATAGCAACAGAAACAAAGCCAGAGTTTAATGTTGCCTTTAACCATATGATTGCTTACAATAATGTCATGCCTAACCAATTTTCTTTAATGGTGGGCGTAGGTATTCCGCTAGTTCCTTGGGCTGCAAAAGGGTATAAAAGTAAATTAAAGGCAAATCAATTAGAAAGCCTTGCTATTCAACAAGAGAAAGCAGATTTAATAAACAATTTAACAGGCGAGATTTTAGCTCAGCAGCAGCGTTTAAACAATCTAAAATTAGAATTAGAAAACTTTGAGCAAAAAATTATTCCAGCACTGCAAAAAAGCTACGAAGTTATGCTGCTTAGTTATCAAGAAAATAAGGAAGAAATTAATAATGTATTAGACAGCTGGATAGAAATTAATAATAGCGAATTAGAATATCTTGATCTGCTAAATACCTATTATCAAACTTATGCCGAGTATGAGAAGAATTTGGAGAGGTGATTTTGAGGTTTGAGATGTGAGAAGTGAGATTTGAGATTTTAGATTTGAGAAGCAAGAGTTAAGAGGCAAGAGTTAAGAAGTAAGAGTTAAGAAGTAAGACGTTCATCATTTCGAGGAACGAGACATCTCACAAATAGGTATTAGGTTTTATAAGTAAATGAAATAAAATCGAGACCACAGGTAGTAAAAAGAAAATAAAATGAAACAGAAAATAAGATATCAAACAAGCATCATCGCATTAATAAGTTTATTCTTGCTATTTGGCTGCAATAATGATACAAAAAAAGCCGAGGAGCATGGCGAGCAATATACTTGTCCTATGCATCCACAAATCATAAAAGATGAGCCTGGCTCATGCCCAATTTGTAAAATGGATTTAGTTCCTATGAATCAGCATGCTGTGAAAATGGAAATAGATTCTGATTTGGCCGATTTAATTCAACCGGTCAACAAAATCATCACATCAAACATCAATACCATAAAAGTAAAAGAGAGTAGCTCGTCTTTAAGGTTAAATTTGAATGGTACAGTTACTTACAACACCAATAACACAAATACCATATCATCTAGAGTAGGCGGAAGAATTGAGAAACTATATGTGAGGTATAATTTACAAACTGTAAAAAAAGGACAGTTGTTGATGGAAATCTACAGCCCCGAATTAGCAGCCGCACAACAAGAGATACTTTATTTAAAATCAAAAAACGATTTAGAGTTATTAGAACAAGCTAAAACCAAATTAAAGCTTTTAGGGGTATCAATCAATCAAATTAATAGCATCATTAAAACCGGAAAAGTAAATTACAAAATCCCAGTTTACAGCAATTATAGCGGCTATTTAATCAATCCAAAAGAAAATTTAAACAGCGCCAATACACCTTTAGAGCTTGAAGAAGGGCAATACATTAACGCTGGTGAGTTACTCTTTAAAATCATAAATATACAAAGTGTTTGGGCCGAGTTTTTTGTTGATGCCCAAGAAGGCAAGAATTTAAAAGCTGGAGAAGAAATTAAAATTACAAAGGCAGAAAAAACGAGTACACATCAAATTGGTTTAATTCAACCCTTTTATAAAGATGGTTTTAATTATCAAATGATTAGGATTTATTTAAATAACCAAAATCAAGATTTTAAAATTGGAGAATTGCTAAGTGCAAAAATTGTTCAAAAGCCTGTCAAAGGTATTTGGATTCCAAAAGCTGCAGTTTATCAATTAGGTGAGAAAAATATTGTTTTTATAAAAAAGGACAATATCCTTAAACCCAAGATTGTTTCCATTGCTCAATCATCGGCGAAAGCCTTTTTAATAAATGAAGGATTACAAATAGAAGATGAAATAGCCTCTAATGCGGCATTTTTAATAGATACAGAAAGTTTCATAAACATTAACTAACCATGAGAAAAATCATCATATGCTATATTCTTGGCAGTTTATTTTTACTAGGTTGTAGCAATAACCAAAAAGCAACCTCAAGTGATGGAATTAAATATACATGCCCTATGCATCCTCAAATTGTAGAAAATCAAGAAGGTGATTGTCCAATTTGCAAAATGGATTTAGTGCCCAGTCAACAAATTACAAGCAATACCATTACTTTAGACGATAATCAAATGCTATTAGGAAACATTAGAACGCTAAAAGTAAGCGAAAATGGTTTTTCAAACAGCAGTGTTTTAAATGGCAGATTAATCTTAAACCCCAATAATGTTATCGCAATTGCTAGTAAATTTACGGGTAGAGTAGAAAAATTGTTTGTAAAAGAAATAGGAACCAGCCTTAAAAAAGGCGATATGCTTTACCAAATTTACAGCGAAGAACTATTGAATTTACAAAAAGAATATATCGTAAATTTAAAGCAACAAAAAGCTTTCCCGCAAGAAGAGATTTATGCTAAACTATTAAAAGGAAGCCAAAATAAATTAATGTTATATGGCTATAATCAAAACATGATTAAAAACTTGGCCCTAAAAGAGCAATTAAATCCATACATTACTGTTTATGCTCCAGAAGGCGGTGTTATTAGTGAAATCAACATAAGCGAAGGTCAATATGTGAGCGAAGGCGAGACGGTAATAAGTTTAGAAAACCTAAATAGTTTATGGGTAGAAGGAGATTTATACGCTAATGAAAATGTAAAAGAAGGTACTATAATTCAAATTACTGTTACTGGCTTTGAAAACGAGACAATAAACAGCAAGGTTTTGGAAATTAGCCCTCAATTAAATGAAAATTCGCAAATTTTATCACTTAGAGCACTTGTAGAAAATAAAAATTTAAAATTTCAACCTGGTATGCAAGCAACTATCAATTTAAAATCGGCTTCTTCATCAAAATCACAAATAAGTTTACCTAATGATGCTGTAATTAGAGACCAAAATGGAGCGCATGTTTGGGTTAAAACTGGTAAAGGAGAATTTAAGCAAAAAATGGTGAAAATAGGTCCAGCATCTATGGAACAAATTACGATTAAAAACGGAATTAACATAAATGACGAAATTGTAATAAGTGGTGCTTATTTACTTACCAGCGAGTATATATTGAAAAAGGGAGGCAATAACACCATGGTCATGTAAAATTGAAATAACATAATAATCTTAAAAACTTAACAAACATAAAACATGAAAACTAAACAAATGATGATGGGCATTGCCCTAACAGCGTTATGCTTCTCGGTAAGTGTAAATGCGAAAAATGTAATTACAGAAAACAAAATAGCTACCAATTTTAATTATGAAGGAGAAGTCCCTGTTTTTGCAGATGCAAAAGTAAATAGTGTATATCAACATTACATTCATTTAAAAACTGCTTTGGTAAACAACAATTTAGAAGAGGCAGAAAAAGGATCAGAAATGCTAGCTAAGGCTATTAAAGATGCTAAATTAACAAGCAAAGGGATTTTGCCAATGGTAGAAGCTAAAGATATTAAAGCAAAAAGAGCGGCATTAGATGTATTAAGCTTAGAATTAACCGATATTTTAAAGAAGTCTAAAATTGAAAGCGGTGTAGTTTACAAGCAATTTTGTCCGATGGCAAACGGTGGCAAAGGCGGTTATTGGTTAGCTAACGAGGCTAAAATTCAAAACCCATACTATGGTAAGATGATGATGGGTTGTGGTAGTGTTAAAGAAGAAATTAAATAATTAAAAATATATCAAATCAATTAAAACAAAATGAAAAAAACGTTTTTAACCTTGGCAATTGCTGCCATTATATTAGCAGGTTGCAATCAATCAGATAAGAAAGTAGAAGCTACAAATACAACAACAGAACAAACTAAAACAACTAAAGCAATAGAAGTTAAATCTCCTATTATAGCGGGCTATATAGCTATAGAAGATGCTTTAGCAAAAGATGATGCAAAATCAGCAGCAGAAGCTGCAATTGTTTTAGCTGATAACATGAATAGTTTTGATGAAAGCAGTTTAAGTACTGAGCAAAAAGCGGCATTTTTAAACATTAAAGAAGATGCACTAGAACATGCAGAACATATAGGTTCTAATGGTGATAACATAGACCATCAGCGTGAGCATTTTAAAATGTTAAGTGAGAATATGTACATTATGGCTAAAAATGTAGATCCGTCGCAAACTTTTTATAAAGTTACTTGCCCTATGTATAAAGAAGGTTCATCATGGTTAAGCACAACTAAAGATGTTGTAAACCCCTACTATGGTGCTAGCATGTTAAACTGTGGTAGTGTAGAAGAAACAATTAATTAACATTTTGAAAATAAACATTTTTTAGCCAATAAGTTTATTTACTGATAATCAATAAAGATTGACAAATAATTAATTGTAAGCTTTTCAATAATCCAATTCCATGGCTTACTCTTTGCTTAAAAAGGGTAAGCCATCATTAAATAGAATAGATTATGAAACATGTTTTTGAGATTGAAGGAATGAGTTGTAATGGGTGTCGATCTAAAGTAGAAGACACCTTAAATACGATTGATGGAGTTTCAGCTAAAGTATCCTTAAAACCTCCAATTGCCGAAATAGAAATGGAAGAACACATTTCTGTAGCAGCTTTTCAAAAACTGCTTACCAAAGCAGGTGCTTATAAAATAGGCCCTTTAGAAGACAAAACTTCTAAGCATGTTCATCAAGAACATGATAAGGACCATAAAACCGACACAAAAAAAGAAAACTCTTCATCAAAAAACGGAACATATTATTGTCCAATGCATTGCGAGGGCGATAAAACTTATCCAAAAGCAGGAGATTGCCCTGTTTGTGGGATGGATTTAGTTCAAGCCCCGTCTTCTAAAAAGGAAACACAATACACTTGCCCTATGCATCCAGAAATTATAAAAGATGAGGCTGGAGCATGCCCAATTTGCGGGATGGATTTAATACCAATGGATACCGATGTAGAAGAGGAAGATAAAACTTATAGCAAGCTGCTTAAAAAATTAAAAATAGCAACCGCTTTTACCATTCCCATTTTCTTATTAGCCATGTCGGATATGATTCCAAATAATCCTATTTATAAAATCATGGATTTAAAATATTGGAATTGGGTCCAATTTGCTTTATCTATTCCTGTTGTATTTTACGCCACTTGGATGTTTTTTAAAAGGGCATGGCAATCTATCGTTTCGTGGAATCTAAATATGTTTACCCTTATAGGGATTGGTTCTGGTGTTGCTTGGTTGTTTAGCATTGTAGCGCTCCTATTTCCTGATATTTTTCCAAACCAATTTAAAACAGAGGCAGGTACAGTTTACATCTATTTTGAGGCTGCAACCGTAATTTTAACATTGGTTCTATTAGGTCAAGTTTTAGAGGCCCGGACGCATGGTCAAACTAATAGTGCCATAAAAGAGCTGTTAAAATTAGCCCCAAACAAGGCAGTAAAAATTGTAGATGGTAAAGAAATAGAAGTCTCCATTAACGAGATAAACGAAGGAGATTTATTACGTGTAAAACCGGGAGAAAAAATACCTGTAGATGGCAGCATTAAAGAAGGGCAAGCCGTTATTGATGAATCTATGATTACGGGAGAACCAATTCCTGTTGATAAAAAAGAAGGCGATAAAGTAAATTCTGGAACTATCAATGGTAATAAATCATTTATCATGTTAACAGAAAAAGTGGGTTCAGAAACCTTGCTTTCGCAGATTATAGAAATGGTCAATTCGGCAAGTAGATCTAAAGCACCCATTCAAAAAATGGCCGATAAAATTTCCGGCTATTTTGTGCCCGTTGTTGTGCTAATTTCTATTATAACTTTTATGGTTTGGGCTTTTTTTGGGCCAGAGCCCGCCTATGTTTTTGCCTTAGTAAATGCAATAGCTGTTTTAATTATTGCCTGTCCGTGTGCTTTGGGGCTTGCCACACCAATGTCTGTAATGGTAGGTGTAGGAAAAGGAGCAAAATCTGGTATATTAATCAAGAACGCAGAGTCATTAGAGAAAATGGACAAAATTGATGTAATTGTGATTGATAAAACGGGTACAATTACAGAAGGAAAACCATCGGTTGAAAAAATAATTAGCACCAATAAAGACTTTTCTGAAAAGCTAATATTAGAAAGTGTTTTTGCATTAAACAAAAACAGCGAACATCCACTAGCGCAAGCAACAATACGTTTCGGAAAAGAAAAAAATATTGAAACAAATCCAGTTGAAAATTTCGAGGCTGTTACTGGAAAAGGCGTAATAGGAAAAATAAACGGAAAAGAATTAGCTTTTGGAAATGAAAAATTGATGGAACAAATACATGCCCAAATTGATAAAGATTTAAACGATAACGTAAAAACTGAGCAAAAACAAGGTAAAACGGTTTCTTATTTAGCTATTGACCAAAAAGCTGTGGGCTTCGTGGTAATTTCTGATAAAATAAAAGAACCCAGTAAAGAAGCTATTCATAAGCTACAACAAGAAGGTTTGCAAGTCGTCATGTTTACTGGCGATAACGAAGATACTGCAAAATCTGTTAGCGAATTTTTAAAACTAGATGGCTATAAAGCACAAATGCTTCCAGAAAACAAGCTAGAAGAGATTAAAAAACTTCAAGCTCAAGGTAAGAAAGTAGCTATGGCTGGCGATGGAATTAACGATGCTCCTGCCCTATCACAAGCAGATATTGGAATTGCAATGGGAACCGGGACCGAAGTAGCCATACAAAGTGCTTCCATAACGTTGGTAAAAGGAGATTTGAACGGGATTTTAAAAGCTAAATTACTGAGCCATAAAGTAATGAGAAATATCAAAGAAAATTTAATTTTTGCCTTGGGATACAACACTATCGGAATCCCGATAGCAGCAGGCGTACTATATCCAATTTTTGGCATGCTGCTTTCGCCCATGATAGCCGCTTTAGCCATGAGTTTTAGTTCTGTTTCTGTTATTTTAAATGCGCTAAGATTAAAAAGTGCAAATATTGATTAATAAAATATAGACAAGCTATTTTCCAATTACATCTAGGTAAAATCACAGATCAGGCTATTATAGGGTGTCGTAATTATTTAATCCGACAGCCGGCGATTTAATAATGTACTAAACCTTACATATTCTTAGCAATCAATGTCATTAAGTGAATGAGATTGTGCCTTTGGAAGGGAAAAACACCCCATTTAAATACAAAAAGACTAAATATTTTATCAGTAGAAAAACCTATCTAGAAACAACAATTCAATTAAAACTTAAACCCAATTACAAATTCGTGGGTACCGCTATTGATAGATTTTAAATCAGATATGGTATTATCAAAAGAATAACCAAGATCCATGGTTTTACTAATTGTAAAGCCAGCCATAGCCGCAAAGGCATCATTTTTACGATAAGAACCTGCAAGCCAAAAATTATTTCTAAAGGCTAATTTCAAATTATAATCTATTGCTTTTGGAACCGGTCTAACATATTTAAACATTAAGGAAGGAGTTACTGCTATATCCTCTCCAAACCAAACGGTATAACCCCCTGTTAAAAAATAATGAGGAACCTCCTTACCTTGTGTAAATCCATCGGCGAAAGCCAATTTTTGGTTTACAACCTGCTGCATAGAACCACCAAAATAAAATTGATGAGCATATAAATAAAAACCCACATTAATATCTGGTGTCCAATTGATAATTTGCCCAGTAGTTACCACAGGGTCGTTAGGATCTTCAAATCTTAAAACATCGGTATTTAATGCTATCCTACTAGCCCCACCTCCCACTCCAAAAGATAAATTAGCATAATCTCCCATCATTAAATGGTATGCATAAGTTAAATTAACAGTAGATCTGTTGATTGGTCCTGTGTTATCGTTTAAAACATTAAATCCAATACCATGATGATTATCAGAAGACAAGTAACCATCCTTTTCTGAACGGTTATAAGGTTCTTCTATGCCATAATCAGCAGAACCTGCAACTAAGGAACCTCCATCTAAATTTAACGGAGTACTAATTGTAAAGTAGCTTGTTTTAGGTGCATCTTGTATGCCAACCCATTGGTTTCTAAAACCCATTTTAACACTTACTGCCTTAAACATTCCGGTTACAGCCGGATTAACAATACTCATGTTTTGCAAATACTGTGTATAATGTGGTCTCTGCTGTGCTAAACAAACATTACTTATAATTAAGATAAAAACTAAAAAATATCTACGCATATTATCTTAATAAAGTAACAGATCCAGTATATCTATTTCTACCATTATTAGGTTCTATCATAAAATAATAAACCCCAACTGGCATGTCCTGTCCATTTAGTTTTCCGTCCCAAGGTGTATTATATTGTTGGGCAGAAAAGACTTGTTGTCCGTATCTATTAAAAATTTTAATAGTCGCATTTACAAACGTCTCTAAATATTTAATTACCCAAGTATCATTGATACCATCTCCGTTTGGAGAAAATACGTTTGGAATAGTTGGGTCTATAATTACATTAACTGTTACTTCATCTGCAATTGCACAACCATCTTTAGATGTAATTGTTAAAGTATATTTAGTAGTTACTTTAGGGGTGGCAATTGGATTTGAAATACTATCATTACTCAAACCTATGGATGGTGTCCATTTGTATTTGATATTATTACCTGTTGCGGTTGATTTAATTTGTTTTTCGCCCTCTAACAAAATAAACAAATCCTCTCCAGCATCTACTGTAGGTATTGGCGATACAACTATATTACCGGATATTTGTTCCACACAACCTTTTGTTGATGTAAAAGTGTATTTAATGGCATGTGTACCTACACCAGCAATGGCCGGGTCAAAAAAACCATTTACAATACCCTTTCCTTCTAAAACACCTGTGCCTGCTATTCCAGTTGTTTCTCTAGCATTAGTGAATAAAAACCTTGGAGCATTTAAACATACCGGATCGACAGGAGTAAAAGCTAAAGTAGGACTTCCATTAACCGTAATAGTAACTGGCACCGATTCTTGAAAACAGTTTTGACCTGAATAAGCTCTAAATACAACTTGATAATTTCTGTTAACAGAAGATGCTGGATATTTAAAAGTGTATTCTTTACCTGGTGCAGGATTATTATCTGTAAAAATAACATTATTACCAGTTGCAGAATATTGGTAAATGATTTCAAGTCTTACAATATTTCCAAACACAATGGTTGATGTGTTTTTAAAAGTTACAGGTGTATTGCTACATAAGTTATCTCTATTCAAAACATCAAAGCTAACTCTTGGATTAGAACCACTAATCGTAATTGTTTTACTTATTGTCGTAATACATCCTTCGGTAGAAGTAGCTTGCAATCTTACATTATAGGTACCTGTACTTAAATACCTATGTTCTGCATTTTGCTTAACTTTTTGTACTAGATCATTTGAACCATCGCCAAAATCCCATAACCACGAAGTTATGGTTCCACTAATTAATATACCATCAAATTTTACAACATCATTTATACAAGAACCTGGATCAGTAAAGTCTATTTGTGCCGGATTACTAATTCTTATGGTTTTAGTAATAAATTCGGTACAACCAGTTTGAGAGGTAACTAATAATTTAACTATATAATTACCAGCAGTTGTAAACACTTGAGACGGATTTCTTAAATTACTAGTATTGCCGTTTCCAAAATCCCAAGCCCAAGAGGTAATGCCATCTGTAGAAACCGTTTCATCAATAAACAAAATGGTATTACCAACACATAATGGATTTTGTGTAGAATAAGCAGGAGTTAATGGCTTAATAACTGATATAACTTTTTGAGTAGTTAATGAAGAGCAACCAATTGTACTTTGTAAAGTTAATTTAACGGTATAATTTCCAATAGTATTGTAGATATGTGAAGGGTCTTTTAAAGTAGATGTTGTGCCATCACCAAAATCCCACAACCACTTTACAACTGGCTCTCCAATATTCTTTTCTACATAAGTAAACTGTAAAGGAAGAGTAACACATACTTTACTATTTGCATTAAACTCTGCAACAGGTAGGTCTACTACCTCTAAATTAAAGTTAATTATTTCTTCATCGGTTGTTGAACAAACATTAGAATTTACTGGTAAAGTTGAGGTGATAACTATTTGTTTATTACCGCTGGTACTAAAAGATTTTCCTGCTGGCAAATTAAATTGATAAAGCGTTTTATTATTAACAACAACTTGTGTAAACGTAGGATTATTCTGAGTTATAGGAGTTGAATTAGTTTCTAATTGCCAAACTAATTTTGAGGGGATGTATGGTAACAAAAGCCTAAAATCATATTGATCTGTTATACATGCTATTTTTACTACTTCATTTGTAGAACTTTTTAAAGCATTAACAACTGTTGTAGAAGCCAAACTGGTTCCGGCAGAATAAGCGTAAGATTCTACAAATCCAAAGCCATAAGCAATTGCATTAAATCCAGTATCTGCTGCTAAACTAAAATTAGTACCACCAATAGAATTTAACTGAATTTGAGCATAAGAATATTCTGGAGAGTTAGGAACAGCTGTAAAACTATTACCAAAATTTGTATTATTAATTTTAAAACTACTAACCTTACTTGATGGAATTACCACGTTTATATACTGCTCAGATATTGCTAATTTAGAAGAAGAATACAATGTGATTTTATCTATACTGTATTCTAATGGATTTAGGATAACCATATCTGGATCGCCAACTATAGAATTGGTAGATGTTGCATTTCTACTATCAGAACAATATTGACTAAGCGCAAATTGAGCTACAGCTATAGGCTTGTTAGATTTAATGATAGATGGCGTATTAATTGGAAGTGATGTGTAAAATTTACCTGCGTCTAAATTCACTGTTGCTCCGTTAACTGTTACAATGGTGCCATTTTCTGCAGCAAAAACTCTATAAATACTTCCGGTATTTCGGTTAAAGAATGGAATTAAAGGATAAGAGTTACCCCAACTTTGGGTAGGATATAATTGCTGAAAAAGTGGATCTAAAGAACCGGCAGGTGGAACTAATGGATTACAACTTGCTGTACCTATGCCAATTGCATTACTACCAGAAAAAGCAGCAATTCTCTTACAACCTGATGTAACAGAATCTACTTCTATTAATGATCCAGAAATATCATTATTATTTTGATATTGATAAACATCTCCAGCATTCACTAAAGTTACAGAAAAAGGTGTACCATCAACCCCGTTAATGACTGGTTTTATGTTAATTTTTGTGTTTGCATCAGCAGCTACAATGTTAAATTGTGAAGAGTTAGTATTTTGAGCATTTGAAACTTGATCATAAGCCATTGCAAAATGCTTTTGACCTAAAGCTTCATAAGGTAACACTAAAGATGCTGCAGACCTTGCGCCAGCAAAAACGTGTGCGTAAACCACAATATTAGGCTGACCAGCATTGGTAACTACTCTAATTCCTTTATTGGTTTGAATGCCGGTTCCGGGGCCAATAAATGAGACGTTTCTAGGAACTTGAATTTCTGTAACTGTATTGGCCGCAACTGTAAAGGTTTGGTTTGATGTACCACAAATAACTCTTCCAGAACTATTACTTTTAGAAGTAACAAAAATAGACATGGTAGCCAGCTGATTACCAGCAGGTACGTGATCGGGAAAACAAACCCAAAAGTCAGATCCTTCGTTAGAAATGTTTTGGGCAGATGTGGTATTATTTAATACAATAATGAGACTTAATGCAAAAAATAATGCTTTAAAATAAAATCTCATTTAGGTTAATCTATGATAAGCATACGTTATACAAAGTAAACAGTTTCTGATTATATTTTAATAAAATAATCAGATTTATTTAATTTGAATCCGCTATATAACTATTTAACCCTCATTAAAATAAAATTTTAATTTTAAGATGCGAAACTTAACATTGCTTGAGACATAAAAACTCGCTTTCTTACAACAACCTCGTGTTTTAAACCTAAAGATAAATCTACCCAATCTTGGTTTACCGCTCTTATTAATTTTTCTTTTTGAGCCCTAGTAAATCTATTAATCAAATTAAATCTTGTTTGAGCATTTAACTCGGTTGATAATTCTTCAAAATAAACCAGTCTAGAAATATGAGCACTATTATCAAAAGATAGATTTGGTATTTTTTGGTAAAAATCCATCGTCTTGTTTAAATCGGAGCTTAATCCTACATGTAAGTTATTTCTATTTCTATCTGTAACTATAAAAACATATTTTTTCATAACCATCTATTTTATAATAATTTTATTTTCGCTAATTAAAAATAAATTGCTAATTTTATTGGCACAAACTTACTAATATTTTTAGTATTTCAAAATTAATTTTAAAATGAGTAAAATTTCAGAAAACATTAAATACTTAAGAAAGCAAAAAGGTTTAACCCAACAACAGTTTGCTGATGTTATGGAGATTAAAAGATCTTTAATAGGTGCTTACGAAGAAGAAAGGGCTGACCCTAAATATGATTTACTTCAAAAATTTTCTGAATATTTTGAACTAAGCATTGATGAGTTAATTAACGAAACTATTAACGATAAATGGAAAAAGAAGCCAAACTTAAGCACTTCTAATGTGAGGGTTTTAAGTATTACTGTTGATAAAGACGATAATGAGAATATAGAATTGGTGCCAGTAAAAGCTAGTGCTGGATATTTAAACGGTTATGCAGACCCAGAGTTTGTAGGTGCGTTGCCTAAATTTTCTATTCCAATGTTTAAGAACGGAACATTTAGAGCTTTTGAAATCAAAGGCGATTCTATGCTTCCGCTTTCATCTGGCTCTGTAATTATATCTGAATATATAGAAAACTGGAACGACTTAAAAATTGGAGAAACGGCAGTTGTTGTAAGTAAAAATGATGGTGTTGTTTATAAAAGAATGGGATCAAAACTTAAGCAAGACAAAGGTTTAAAACTAGTTTCCGATAATCCTATTTATGATCCTTATTTTGTACCTGCCGAAGATATTCTAGAAATTTGGAAAGCAAAAGCGTTTATATCTACAGATTTACCACAACCTACACCCGAACCTACTATGGAAAGTTTAACAAATATGATGGCACAAATGCAAAAATCTATCAGTGAATTAAAAAAGGATGATAATTAATTTTTTAAATAATTAAACCTTTTATGTTTTTCCATATCTTAGAATCATTAATTATAAACTAAAAACATGAAAAAATTAATTTTAAGCATTTTATTATTTGTTGCATTGGCAGGTACAACTTTTGCACAAAAGAAAACCGTTGAAGAAAGAGCAAAAATGGCTACTGAAAAAATGGAAAAAGAGTTAGGCCTTAAAGCTGATCAGAAGACAAAAATTTACGAAGCTAATTTAGTAAAGATTAAAGCTACTGATGATTTAAGAGCTTCGTTAGCTAGCGGAGAAAAACCTACTCCAGAACAAATGAAGCCTATTAATCAAGCTTATGGTTTGATTGTTAAAGAAACCTTAACAGGCGAACAAAAAGCTAAAATGGCAGAATTAAGAGCAGCCGAACAAAAGAAAAAAGAAGGCACTAAATAACTAATCTCTTCAAAATTATACTTAAAGCCTTACCTTTGTAAGGCTTTTTTATTTTAAACCATTTCACCTTTGACTCAATTTCTATCAGATAAAATAAACGAAAGGATTTTAGCTAACTCGTTAAGAGATTTAAAATTTAATGATAATAATTTGATAGATTTTTCATCTAACGACTATTTAGGCTTTGCAAACTCGGAACACTTAAAAGCTAAATTATTAGAGGAGTTGTCAAAACATGAAAATTACACATTAGGATCTACAGGGTCTAGATTAATCTCTGGAAACACCAGATATATTGAAGAATTAGAAAGCTATATTGCAAATTATCATCAAGCAGAAACAGGCTTAATTTTTAACTCTGGTTATGATGCCAATATTGGATTACTATCCTCTATAGCAAACAGAAACGACACTTTTATCTGTGATGAATTAATTCACGCCAGTTTAATTGATGGAGTGAGATTAAGCAAAGCCAACAAATTTACTTTCAAACATAATAACCTAATTGCATTAGAAGATAAGCTAAAAATAGCGAAGGGTAATGTTTTTGTAATTACAGAGAGTGTTTTTTCTATGGATGGTGATTTTGCACCACTTACTCAAATTATAGGGTTAGTAAATAAATATAAAGCAAATTTAATTGTTGACGAGGCACATGCTACTGGTGTAATAGGCAAAAATGGAGAGGGTTTAGTTCAAGCTTTAGGCTTGCAAGACCAAATTTTTGCAAGAATAATCACTTTTGGTAAGGCAATAGGAAGCCACGGAGCAATTGTTTTAGGTTCTCAAATCTTAAAAACCTATTTAATAAACTTTGCCCGATCTTTTATTTACACCACTGCGCCTTCATTTCATAATTTAGCCATTGTAAAAAATGCTTATCAATATTTAAATAAGGCAAATGAGGTTATTTACTTGCAAAATTTAATTGCTTATTTTAATACTAAAATAAAAGACATAAACCATCAATTTATTTATAGCGAAAGTGCGATCCAAAGTTTGTTAGTTAGTGGCAATTTGGAGTGTAAAGAAACAGCTAAAAGGATTAGAGATAAAGGCTTTAATGTTAAGGCAATTTTATCTCCCACTGTACCAATAGGTAAAGAACGTATTAGAATTTGCTTACATGCATACAATACAAAAGAAGAAATAGATCATTTAGTTAATACCATTATACAATTAATACATGAATAAATTTTTTGTAACCGGAATTGGAACAGAAATTGGCAAAACCATCACATCAGCAGTTTTAGTAGAATATTTAAAAGCAGATTATTGGAAACCTATACAGTCTGGTGATTTAGATTATTCAGATACTATTAAAGTTAAAAACCTGATTTCTAATCAAGAAACTCAATTTCATGAGGAGAGTTATCGATTAACACAACCCTATTCTCCACATTACTCCGCACAATTAGACGGTGTTGCTATCAGCCTAAACAAAATAGAAATCCCTAAAACCACCAATAATTTAATTATTGAAGGGGCTGGCGGGCTAATGGTGCCGTTAAATGACGAAGATTTAATTATTGATTTAATTAAGAGATTTGAAGTAGAAGTGATATTGGTTTCTAGAAATTATTTAGGCAGTATAAATCACACGTTGCTATCAGTAGAAGCTCTAAAAAGCAGAAACATCCCAATTAAAGGCATCATATTTAATGGAGAAAGCACTCCTGCATCAGAAAACATTATTCTAAAACAAACGGGTTTACATGTGATTGGAAGAATTCCAATTTTAAATCATGTTACAAAAGAAACTATCAAAGATTTATGCGAAAAAATTAATCTAACTTTTTAAGAGAGTTGATCTGCCAATAGCTTCATTTCGATATTTGGCGAGTGTCTTTCGTATAAAATTGCATAAACAGCTCTAGCAATTGGCATATTTACTTTGCATTGTTTATTAATTTGATGGATACTATTTACTGCATAATAACCCTCGGCAACCATATTCATTTCTAACTGAGCCGATTTTACAGTATAACCCTTCCCTATCATGTTACCAAATGTTCGGTTTCTGCTAAACTGAGAATATGCGGTTACTAACAAATCGCCCAAATATGCCGATTCGTTAATATCTCTATTTATTGGATGTATGGCATCTACAAATCGGCTCATTTCTCTAATGGCATTAGAAATTAAAACCGCTTGGAAATTATCTCCAAAACCAACACCATGACAAATACCACTAGCTACGGCATAAATATTTTTTAATACGGCACCATATTCTGTACCGTAAATATCATCAGAGATATTGGTTTTGATATACCTATTATTTACGAGCTTAGAGAAACGGCAAGCCAAACCTAAATCTTGCGAAGCAATGGTTAAATAGCTTAACTTTTCTAATGCTACTTCTTCTGCATGGCAGGGACCACTAATTACAATAATATCATCTAGCGGAATTTGATATTTTTGATGAATAAACTCACCTATAATCAGGTTTTCATCTGGTACAATTCCTTTTATGGCTGATATAATTTTCTTACCTTTTAAATGATCTGCCGTAATAGGTTCAAAAGCTTGTTTTAAAAAAGCTGCTGGTATATTTAATAGAACTAAATCGGCATTTTTAATTGCTTCTAAAATATTGGTTGTAATGTGAGTTGCTTTAACTTTTATCTCTACAGAAGATAGGTATTTTGGATTGTGTTTATATTTACAGATATGGTCTACTGCAGCTTGGTCACGCATCCACCAATAAATTTCTTTTTCAACGAGGTTATCTGTTAGCATTTTAACAATTGCCGTTGCCCAGCTTCCACCTCCAATAATTGCTATTTTTTCTAAGCTATTTTGCATAAAAAGTAAAAAAATTAGGTCTTTAAGAAAAAATTGGAACAAAAAAAATCCCAATCTGACGTATCAAATTGGGACAAATTAAGTAATTTAAAATTAAATTCTATTTCTTATCGGCACTAAAAAGCTTTTCTTTATCAACAACCTCTACAACCATATCATTCTTTAAAGTTTTAGAAATAGCAGCGTAAGGAGCGCTTACTACCTGTTGTCCAGGTTTTAATCCAGATAAAATGATAATATTTTGATCATCTTGAATACTTGTTTTAACCTCTACTTGCTTTACTTTTCCTGCTTCAACTACAAACACATATTCTTTAGCTTTTGGCTTATTTTTCTCTAGCTTTTTAAGCTCTTCTTCATCTTTTTCTGGCCCATCTACATTAGCATCTTTTACTTTTTCTTCTTCTCTTATCGTTACAGATTGTATAGGAACAACCAAACCTCTTGTTCTTTCTGTTTGGATGTCTACTGTGGCTGATAAACCTGGTTTAAACGGAGAACTAGAATTACCTTTATTGGTAAGATTACTATAAGACTCTGGCAAAATTCTAATCTTTACCGCAAAGTTAGTTACTTGGTCTGCACTTGCGCCTACCACACTTGCAGAGCTTGCAATCTCGGTCACGATACCTTTAAACTTCTTATCCATAAAAGCATCAACCTCAATAACTGCGGTATCGCCTAAACTTAAACGATTGATGTCATTCTCGTTCACATCAACATTTACTTCCATGCTAGACAGGTTTGCAATAGTCATAATTTCTGTACCTGTCATTTGAGCTGTACCTACCACACGTTCTCCTTTTTCTACATTTAACTTAGATACAATGCCATCTACAGGTGCATAAATATTGGTACGAGCTAAGTTATCGCTTGCTTCTTTAACTCCAGCCCCAGATTGCGCTAATCCAAACTTTGCTCCAATTAGACTTTGTTTAGACGACTCTACATTAGATTTTGCAGTTTGGTACTCTGCTTGCGCTGCGTCAAATTCTGCTGCAGAAATCACTTTATCTTTATATAAAGCTTGGTTTCTTTTAAACCTTGCTTCTATATTTTTTAAATTAGCTTGCGCTTGTACAATTTGTTGCTCTGCACCAGCTACAGAAGCTTTTTGTGCGTTGTAAGATGCAACAGTTCTCTCGTATCCAGAAACTAAGATATCTGGCTTAATTTTACATAAAAGCTGACCTTTTTTAACTAAGTCGCCTTCTTTAACGGTAAGCTCTACAATTTCTCCTGATACCTCTGGACTAAGTTTCACCTCTACTTCTGGTTGTATTTTACCACTTGCCGATACCGTTTCAATAATATCTTTTTGCGATGTTTTGGTTACAGCAACTTGTGTTGTTTTGCTTTTTCCAATCCATCCCATTTTATTGCCTACTACAGCAAGTACTATTAAAACACCTACTCCAATTAGTACATTTCTAAGCGTCTTGTTCATTTTATTTATAATTTATTAAGGTTTGATTTAAAATTAAAGAGTTAATGGATTGCCTAAGTAAAAGTCTATTACTTTTTGTCTAAAAATTACGTTGTATTTAGCTTGTATAAAGTCAAACTCTGATTTATTGTAATTAGTTTGCGAAGTATTTAATTCTATAACATTTACTAAACCCACTTCATAACGTTGTTTTATAACATTAAAAGCTTCTTTTGAAGAGTCAAAAGCACTTTTTGTAGAAGCGTAACTTTTAACAGCCGATTTTAAATCTTGCGTAGCTTGATTAATAATTTTATTTAGATTGTTTTTAGCCAATTGCTCATTAATCTTAGCATTCTCATATCTAATTTTAGAAATGTTATAGTTTGCCCTATTGCGATAATTATTAAAAACTGGAACTGATAAATTAAAACCTAAAAACTGACCAAAATTATTATCCGTTATTTGATTAGAAAAAGAAAGTGGGTTTGCGCTAGAATAACCGGTACTTAAACCACCTCCAAAGCTTAAAGACGGATATAAACTACCTTTTGCAATCTTAACGCCAAATTTTGATGCTTGCGTGTTAGCTTCGGCTAATTTAATATCAGGATACGTTTGTACTGCTTTTGTATAAACTTCAAAAGCTACATAATTATAATCTATCAAACCTGTGTCTGCGACAGCAGGAAGCACAACTTCAATATTTCTTTCGGGTGCTATCTCCATTAATTGCTTTAAATCTAAAATAGATAAATCGTAAGCATTTTGGGCATTGGTAAGGCTTAACTCATTTGTAGCTAATTGAGCTTTAGCTTGAGATAAATCTGCTATTGTATTATTTCCTACATTAAATTGCTTTTGAGCTACTTCTAACTGCTGTTTAGATAGTGTTAATTGATCTTTACTAGCCTTAATTAAATCTTGGTTATTTAAAATTCTTAGGTAAGTATTAACCACCAATAAACTTAAATCATTTTTAGTCTTCGCTACATTACTTTCGTCAGATGATAATAAGGCTTTATTTTGTTTAATCTGATTCATCACTGTTCCTCCACCAAATAACAATACAGAAGAACTTAAACGGCCATTTACTTGGTCTACACTAGAGTTAATTAACCTACCCGTTTGCTGATCAAAGAATAAACCATATTGTCTGTTTGCAGATGCACTGGAGGTTACGCTTGGATAAAGTTCAAACTTAGATTGTGTTAAACTCTCGTTAGAAATTAACAACTGATTTTGCGCCTGTTTAATTTGCAAGTTGTTTTGTAAAGTTAAATTTACTGCCTGCTCTAAAGTAATTTTTTCTACTTCTTGTGCATTAACTACATTACTAGCTAATGAAAAAAAGCATAAGCTTAAAAAACCTAGCTTGAGTTTATTTGATGTTTGGCTAGCAATCATATTGTAATTTATCATCTTTAATTTTGTTGTGCTGTCAAATTTATCTTTACTTTCGTTTTTATCAGTATGTATTTAATAAAAACTCCGTTACTATTAAAAAAACTTTATCCTAAATCTTTGGTTTGGAACAAATCCCGAACCGATAAATCCATTTTTCTCACTTTTGACGACGGACCTATACCTATTGTTACACCTTGGGTATTAAAAACTTTAAAAAACTTTAATGCAAGGGCAACATTCTTTTGTATTGGCGAAAATATAGAGAAAAATAAAGAAATATTTTTACAGCTTAAAACTGATGGACATGCCATTGGAAATCATACCTTCAATCACTTAAAAGGATGGAAAACTGATAATAAAGTTTATTTAGAAAACTTTAAGCAGTGCCAAAAACTTACGCAAACCAATCTTTTTCGCCCGCCTTATGGTAAAATAAAAAAATCTCAAATTAAGATGATTTTAGATATGAAAAGTGAGATATTAGATGTGAGAAATAAGATGCAAGAAGCAAGTCTTAAGAAGCAAGACCACTTGCATGATTCTCAAATCTCAAATCTCAAATCTCAAATCTCCAAAGATTCTCCAATCTCAATTATCATGTGGGATGTCCTTAGCGGAGATTTTGACACTCAACTTTCTCCAGAAAAATGTCTAAAAAATGTATTAAAACATACAGGAAATGGCTCCATTGTCGTTTTTCACGATAGTTTAAAAGCTTGGGAACGTTTAGAATATACATTACCAAAAGCTTTGAAGATTTGGAGTAACGAAGGTTATCAATTTAAAACATTATAAAAAATCATAAAAAACAAGCATCCTCAATGAAAAAAAAAGTTTTAATTGATGTAAGAAGAAAGCTTAATAGTGGTATTGGTAGAGTTACTCAATGGATTGTTAATAATTTAACCGATACTGATTTAATTGAATTTTATTACTTTACCTTTAAAGAAAACATCTCTCTGTATCAATTAAGTGAAAGCAGATGTATAATTACCGAAGCTAAACTACTTTCAACCGAAGAAGTTCATGAAACACCAGATTTAATTCTCAAGTACAACTTTGATTTATATTTAAATCCACAATTTAATATATCCCCATTTATTACAACCAAAACCATTACCATGCTACATGATTTTTGGTATTTAAAAAGCGAAAAAGCTCTTCCAACTATTCATGATGTAAGTAATAGGCTTGACTTAAAGGAGGGTAATTACTTTAATGTAGTTAACAATTGGTTAACCGATAAAAATGCAGAATCGTTGATGACAGATTGGGGATTAAAAAAATATAGGCAAGAGAAAGAGCTAAAGAACAATGTATTAGACCTTATTTGGTCTCAACTGAGTGTTTTTTCATTTTTTTCTCATTCTATTGTTTTTATTTCTGATGACGTTAAAAAAGATTTTGAACAAGTTTTTAAGAAAAAACCGAATTCTACAGTAATATCCAACGGTTTTCATCAATTTTTTGAAAATGTTGAGTCCAAAACACAAGATATTTTCTTGTGCTTGGCTAAGCTAGAAGAGCGGAAAAATATTTTATTGCTATTGGAAGCGTATGAAATGTATTATCAATTGGCAAGTAATCCTATTGGACTGGTCATAGCAGGAGACAAAGGATATAACAACTATGCTATTAAAGTGCTATCGAAAATTGATGAATTGACATCTAAAGGTATTCCAGTAAGTTTTATCGATTCTGCAAATGATTCAAAAATTAAGGAATTATTTGAAAAAACTTTAGCATTAATTCTAATTAGCGAATATGAATCGTTCGGACTTCCTACAGTTGAAGCTTCATTAGCAGAAATACCTGTAATTTCATCTAATAATGGTTATGCTAAGGATTTTTTATCAAATGAAACGATAATTATTAAAGATTTGAATTCAGAAACAGTAGCAAAATCGCTATTGGAAGTACAGAAAAACTACCCCATTTACAAAGAGAAAGCGAAAAAAGCGAAACAAATTATAACTAAAACATTAGATAATGAAGTACTGAAAGCTAAATGGTACGACATCATCAATAAAGCACTTGATAGCTAAAACAGATTTATCCTTAAAGAAATTCTACCTTTGAAGAATCAATTCAAAAATATGTCTTTCGCTTCGCTTGGTTTACCACAATATCTTTTAGATGCACTTGTTAAAAACAGCTTAAACTCCCCATACACTATACAAGAGCAAGCTATTCCGCATATTTTAGATAAAAAAGATGTATTAGGTATTGCTAACACTGGTTCTGGTAAAACGCTAAGTTTTATATTGCCAATACTTGCCAATTTAGAAGGACAGGCTAAACTAAAAGACCGCCATATTGCTGTTTTGATTTTAGTGCCTACCAGAGAATTGGCTATCCAAGTTAATGAAGTGTTTAAAGACTATACTAGTTTCCTTCCTTTTAACTGTAAAACGATGGCTGTTTATGGCGGCACATCTGCAAATGTGCAAATGAAAACCATGAGCAACGTAAGTGTTTTAATTGCAACCCCAGGTAGATTGTTAGATTTAATATCATCTAATGCAGTCCATTTGGGCGAAGTAAAAACATTTGCAATAGACGAGGCTGATAAAATGCTTAATCTGGGATTTAAAGAAGAATTAGACCAAATAATTTCTTTGCTACCCAAAAAGAGGCAAAACTTACTTTTTTCGGCTACTCTTAATCCAAATATTGAAAGTTTAAATAGAATCATTTTAAACAATCCTTTAATTATTCAAATTGCTTCTGATAAAAATAACCTAGAGCTTATCAAGCAAACTGCTTATGCCATATCTCCAGAAAAAAAAGGGCCATTGTTAAGGTTCCTTATCGAGTCAAAAAACATGCAGCAGGTATTAATATTTACATCTTCTGCTTATCAAGCTGACGCTGTTGTTAAAAAATTGAATCAAAATAATATTCAGGCAAAAGCCATTCATGGTCAAAAAAGTCAATTTGCAAGAACCGCTGCATTAACAAATTTTAAAGAAGGTAAATTGAGGGTTTTAGTTGCCACAGATATATTGGCTAGAGGGATTGATATTCAGTTTTTACCATTTGTTATCAATTATGAGTTGCCACGCTCACCAAAAGATTACATCCATAGAATTGGCAGAACAGGTAGGTCAGAAAACCCTGGCGAAGCTATATCTTTAGTAACACCTGAAGAGGAACATCATTTTGAGGTGATTCAGAAGAAAATGAAAACGAATGTTGATTTGATAGAGACAAGTGATCTAAACTATTAGAAAAAAATTAACAAAACTACTTTATAAAATTTAACTCAAACAAGCACCTTAATTATTGGTTGTTAAGATGTTAGCACATTACCTAAAAAGTTTTTATTAGCATGCTAGATTATATCATTTCTCATCCGTTATATATTCCTTTTACTATTTTTAATAGTTACATTATTTATAAAATAATAAAAACTGTTTTAGTTAAGGATAAAGATAAAAACGATGATGATGAAGATGGAGGTATTTTTGCTAACGATTTTCCAAAATTAGATTTACCTCCTGGTGTAACACTTTCCAATTCGCCTAAAGAAACAGTAATTAATGATTAAAAACAGCATAATTTTAAAATATATTATTGATTTCTTAAATATAAATAGATTTAATTGGGTTGATTAATTAAGTCTGAATTAGTAAATTTCTATTGAAAACCTAAAAATTGTTATTTAGGCATTTTAAAGATTAAAGTATTAAACCCGATCTCTATATAAAAGAGAAAGCCCAATCTTTGTTCTCCAATTTTTTTTATTTCTTTAATTCCCTTACATTTAGTTATTAGTGTTAATTTTCTATCAATTAAATTTAAATTGAGCTCATTCAAGCTGATTAATTTGTGATAATTATAAAATTTTTTATAAAAAATAGATGATATGAGTGAATTACTAAAAATTTTAATCAGAATTTTACCCTTTTTAATCATTATTGCTGTTTTAACTTTAAGAATTAAACTAGCTAAACTTTCTAAAGAAGAATTAGGACTTAATTCTCCTATCAATAAGTTTAATTCATTAATCTGGTGTTTATCTTTTTTTGTTTTTTGTGTAATAACCGAGGTTACTTTATTCAAGCTTGGGCTTTTAGAAGTTAGGAATTACAAATTTGAACTTCTAAACAGCTCGCTTAAAATACTTGGAATGGTAATCATCGCTCCAATTGCAGAAGAATTGCTTTATAGAGGATTGTTTTTAAGCAAACTTTTAAGCTTTAAAATCAATAAGCATTTAGCGGTATTCATAATAGCCATACTTTTTGTAATTGTTCACTCATTTGCATTTGAAGACACTTTAACCTCTAAAATTGGCATTGTTCAGGTATATTTAGACGCTTCTCTATTTGCCTATGCTAGATTAAATACAAAATCTATTTATACACCAATTACTATGCACATTACCGGAAACTTAATTGCAACTTTTGAAATGTATTTTTTATGATCGTAAAAACTAAAAAACAACTTTCATCAATATATCACCTAATAGTAGCTATACTATTGATGATCAAAGGATTTGACAAGATTCAGCATCATCATCCTTCAATTGGTTGGATAATTTTAATTTTAGGATTATTAATTTTGATTTACTTCTTTATTTCAAAAATTAAAAATATACACAATAACTTACTAGAAATTTTTATTCATTTATTTGAAAGTATAGCTCTTTTATTAACTAGCTATGTTTACTTTGAAGAAGGGAAAACATTTTTGCCATACATCACTTTAATTGCAGCTACAGGCTTTTTAATTACAACTATTTTACATTTAATAAAACATCAAAAAAAAGATAATTTGGAATAAATTTTCAGCTATTTAATTAAAATCTAGCTCCTACTCTTTTCCTAAACCTTTATAACCTTTATAAATAAAAATACTTTACATTAATATTGAACATAGCAATACAATTTTTTATAAATTAGCCATTCTAATTAATTATCGTACATAAAACCCAAAAAACCCATAAATAATGGCTTTTGATTTCGACATGATTGAAAAGGTTTACGCAAACTTTGGTAGCAGAATAGATGCTGCCCGTAAAGTTGTTGGTAAACCATTAACCCTTACAGAGAAAATATTATACGCTCACATTTGGGATGAAACTGCAACTCAGACTTATAAAAGAGGTGTAGACTATGTAGATTTTGCACCAGACCGTGTAGCTATGCAAGATGCAACAGCGCAAATGGCTTTATTACAGTTTATGCAAGCTGGTCGTCCTAAAGTTGCTGTACCAAGTACAGCGCATTGTGATCATTTAATACAAGCCAAAGTTGGCGCCGAGCAAGATTTAAATAGAGCAAATTCAGAAAGTAAAGAGGTTTTTGACTTTTTAGGTTCTGTTTCTAATAAATATGGTATTGGTTTTTGGAAACCAGGTGCAGGTATTATTCACCAAGTAGTGTTAGAAAATTATGCATTCCCTGGCGGGATGATGATTGGTACCGATTCTCATACTGTAAATGCAGGTGGTTTAGGAATGCTAGCTATTGGTGTTGGTGGTGCTGATGCTTGCGATGTGATGGCAGGTTTGCCTTGGGAGCTTAAATTCCCTAAATTAATTGGTGTAAAATTAACTGGTAAATTAAACGGCTGGACAGCTCCAAAAGATGTTATTTTAAAAGTAGCAGGTATTTTAACTGTTAAAGGTGGTACTGGTGCTATTGTAGAGTATTTTGGAGAAGGTGCTATTGCCATGTCTTGTACCGGTAAAGGAACCATTTGTAACATGGGTGCTGAAATTGGCGCAACTACTTCTACTTTTGGATATGACGAATCTATGGAGCGTTACTTACGTTCTACTGGAAGAAACGACGTAGCCGATGCAGCAAATAAAGTTAAAGAACATTTAACTGCGGATGCTGAAGTTTACGCTAACCCCGAATTATATTTCGATCAGGTTATAGAAATTAACTTATCTACTTTAGAACCACATTTAAACGGTCCATTTACCCCAGATTTGGCTACTCCAGTTTCTGAAATGAAAGAAGCTGCTGCTAAAAACGATTGGCCTTTAAGTGTAGAATGGGGTTTAATTGGTTCTTGTACCAATTCTTCTTACGAAGATCTATCTAGAGCGGCATCTATAGCGCAACAAGCAATAGACAAAGGTTTAGGCACAAAATCATCTTTTGGAATTAATCCAGGATCTGAGCAAGTACGTTATACTGCAGATCGTGACGGTTTATTAGGAGTTTTTGAGAAACTAGACGCTACTATTTTCACCAATGCTTGCGGTCCTTGTATTGGAATGTGGGATAGAGTTGGTGCAGAAAAACAAGAAAGAAATACAATTGTACACTCTTTTAATAGAAACTTTGCTAAAAGAGCGGATGGTAACCCAAATACTTGTGCGTTTGTAGCCTCACCAGAGATGGTTGCTGCAATTGCCATATCAGGAAGGTTAGATTTTAACCCATTAACTGATACTTTAACAAATGATAAAGGAGAGCAAGTAAAGTTAGACCCTCCTACTGGCGATGAATTACCTGAAAAAGGTTTTGCTGTTGAAGATGCTGGTTACCAAGCACCTGCCGAAGATGGTTCTGGTGTTGAAGTTATTGTTTCACCAACATCGCATCGTTTACAATTATTAGAGCCATTTGCGGCTTGGGAAGGTACAGACTTAAAAGGCTTAAAATTATTAATTAAAGCTAAAGGTAAATGTACAACTGACCATATTTCTATGGCTGGTCCTTGGTTAAAATTCCGCGGACACTTAGATAATATTTCTAATAACATGTTAATTGGTGCGGTTAATTTCTTTAACGAAAAAACCGATAATGTTAAAAATCAATTAACAGGCGAGTATGGTCCTGTACCTGCTACACAAAGAGATTATAAAGCGGCAGGAATTGGAAGTATTGTAGTTGGTGACGAAAACTATGGCGAAGGTTCTTCTAGAGAGCATGCAGCAATGGAGCCTCGCCACTTAGGTGTTAGAGCAGTATTGGTAAAATCTTTTGCTCGTATTCACGAAACTAATTTAAAAAAGCAAGGTATGCTAGGTTTAACTTTCGCTAATCCTGCAGATTATGATAAAATTTTAGAAGACGACACGATTGATATTTTAGGATTAGAAAGCTTTACTCCGGGTAAGCCATTAACTATTGCTTTGCATCATGCGGATGGAACTCAAGAATCTTTTGAGGTTAACCATACGTACAATGCACAACAAATTGAATGGTTCCAAGCTGGTGGAGCTTTAAATATTATTAGAAGAAATATTGCTTAAAAGCGATTAATTAGATTTGAAAATCCTTCTTACAAATTGTAGGAAGGATTTTTTTTTAAAAAAAACAATTTTTAACCAAAATTTAAATTGGCAATGAAATTGCAATTGATTATGAAAAAAAATTATGAATTTAGGTAATCAATCTGAAGAGAATAAAAAGTCTCCTACTGGAGTAGAACATGATTATGAACATCATAAAGAAAACCCATCACCATCAGAGGAAGCAGTTTTTGAAAAAAACGAAGAAGGAGCAGGAAAAGCAATAATATAGATCATCCCAATAATAATTTTTTTGTTGTTTGTTTCTTATTTTATTATTAGAAAATAACCTTATTTCATATCAAAAGTTAATTTTTCTGTAGTCCAGTTAACTCCTACTTTTTCATTCTTCCAAAACAAGGTGATTTCTTCACCTTTTAATTGATAGATATTATCTTTTGTTTTAACGTAATCTAATTTTAGTTTGTAAAACCCTAATGTTAAAACAGTTCCCAAAACCTGATTTGCAGTTATTGTAGAATTTAATGGTTCATCATAAAAATTAATTAATTTAATAGGATTAATTATTACGTTTTGAGTTAAACTTAAATTTATTGGAGGCATAATGCGTTTGGAATCTTTGCCTGAGCCAATTGCAATAGCTTCTTTGCAGTCTACCATTACATTGTTTTTAACTACAGCATTTTTTACCTGAAAATATTCATTTGCTTTTGGAGCTTCCAATGCGTTCATTACAGAAACTGCTGCTCTTAAACCAGTCCCAGTTAATCCCTGTAAATAATTATCATGTACATTTTGGTTTTCTCCAATTAATCTTATTCCGCCGGTGTTAGCTATCCCATTTCCTATAAAATAATTATTGGCTACCTCAGAATTATTTCCATGTCTAAAAGTAACCGTTCCTTCACACTCGTAAAATAAATTATTAGCAATTAAGTTATGACCAGATTTAATTGAAATAATTTCCATTTCGCCATTACATTTCTCAAAAATGTTGTATTCTACTTTTGCAAAAGAATCATACATAGACCAATCACTAGTTCCAATTCTGATGGTTTCTCCTCCGTTTACACCTAAATCTGGACGTGGACCAAAATAGTTATGATCTATTTGTGAGTAATTAGGCGTTTCTGATAGCCAAACTACCAAAGTTGTTCCTTGATGAGTTTTCCCAGTAATGGAACAGTGGTCTACCCTGTTATAATTACCGTAAATAGAAACCCATTTATAATCAAATGTTTTATCAGGGTGGTTATATTTAAATATTGAAGTATTGGTTAACCTGCAATGATTTGAGTTTTTAGAAAACGTAATAACAGCATCTTTATCAGAATAGCCATCGGCGAAAGCCAAACCATCTACCACTAAATATTCTCCATCAATTTTTAAAGTAGAGATACCGGAAGAAATAACTTGTCCGGGGATTTCTGTTGTTAAAACAATAGGCTGCTTTTCTGTTCCTTTTGCATTAAAAATAATTTGCTGATTTTTCCAATTACCAGCTTTCATAATCACTTTATCGCCGGGTAAAAGCTTTAAAGCCGAAATTTCTTGAGCGTTGCTTACTGTATAATCTTTAGCTAGTGCATTAGTTAGTAAAAGCACAACTGAGGTACTTAATAATATTTTGAAAAATATATTTCGCATTAAAATTTATTGAATAACTGCTTGCTTATTTTTTAGACGATTTGCTCGAGTTAAAGCTTCTAAATAATAATAATCGGCATAAGAAAGAGGGACATCTACCTCGCTTTTAAAAGGTTTAGAGCCTGTACTATGGTCTAAAATAAAACCTTTCCCATCTCCCATTTTAAAGTTATACTTTGATGCTAGGGTATTTATTATTTGTATAGCCTTGTTTAAATAATTTTCTGATTTGGTGTAGGTGGATAATTCCAATAAAGCAGATGCAATAACAGAAGCTGCAGAGGCATCGCGAGGTTCTTTTGGTATTTCTGGTGCATTAAAATCCCAATAAGGAATTAAATCTGAAGGCAAATTTTTATGATTTAAAATAAAACCAGCTATGTTTTGTGCTTGCTTTAAATAAATAGGATTTTTGGTATACCTATAACACATGGTATAACCATAAATAGCCCAAGCTTGTCCCCTAGCCCAAGCAGAATCATCATTATAACCTTGATGGGTATTTTTCTTTTCTACTACTCCGGTTAAAGGATTATAACCTATTACATGCCAAGTGCTAAAATCTGGACGAAAATGATTTTTTAAAGTGGTATTTGCGTGTTTTACAGCTATTTGATAGTAAATAGAATCGCCAGTAAGTTTAGTTGCTTCAAATAACAACTCTAGATTTAGCATATTATCAATAATCACTGGAAAATCCCATTTATCTGAATTATGATCCCAGCTTCTTATCGCTCCTACTTTAGGGTTAAAACGTGTAATTAATGTTTTTGCACTCTGAATAATTACTTCTTTATCTTTTTGGTTTTGGGTTAACCGATAAGCATTACCAAAACTACAATACACTTTAAAACCCATATCGTGGGTACCTCCGTTAAATTTTTCTTTTTCTATTAAGGCTGTATATTTAATAGCTTCTTGTTTCCAAAAGTTGTTTTTGGTGAGTTCGTACAAATACCATAATTCTCCGGGAAAAAACCCACTAGTCCAATCTTTTGAGGCTACTAGTTTTAAATTTCCGTTTTCTAAAGTACGAGGAGAAACCAAAATCCCACTTTTGTTGTCTGCCTTAGGTATTTCTTGAAGCATTAATTGTGTTTGCGCTTCTGCATGTTTTACTTCTTTTGGGAAGTAGTTTTTTTGTGCACTGCTAGTTAGTGCTGCCAGCGTAAATGTGAAGGTTAATATTTGTTTGATATTCATATTATCTTTTTTTGTTAGCCACAGCGTAAACAAAGTTTTTCACAGAGTTGACAGAGCTGAGGCGTTTAATTTTTCTTAATTTTATTTATGGTTTCTTCTTTGTAGGCTTAGAGGTTCAAAGCTACAAATATAATAACGGATACTTTATGGGTAAATTTCTTATCACTTCGTTTATTTTTGGTTGATGCTCTAGACCTTTCCAAGTGTTAAACCAATCTTGGTTTTGATAAGCACTGGCTCCAAAAATTAAAAATGGTTGCGCTACTGGCCAATCATTCCAATACATTACATCGGGTACTAATTTCCATGTGGTTTTATCTACAATATATGGATGCATAAACTGAATTCCAGTTTTTATGGAAACACCACTGCTAGTTAAATATTCGAACAAATTATTTTGTGGTGTAGATAGAATTTGGCAAAGAATAGTGATGGCGTCTAAGTTAAATAATGAATAACCATAAGGCTTTGTTCTAGCCATTTCTAAAGGAAAACTTCCATTTTGGTCCATTTGATTAGGTAGTAAAACAGTCTTATACCTATTACTGCAAAAATCTAACAATTCTTGGTTGCTTGTCAATTTTGCAAAACCTGCTATTTGAAGGGTAAAACAAGTACCGTGATTGTTTTTGGCATTCATTTCGTCGTTTCCGTTCTTGCTATTCATTAACCATGTTAAATATCGGGAAAACCAATTTTTAATAGCTTTTAAATCTTCTGAATTGATTTTATTTTGAATTATTAAAGTACCCTGAGCAACATCTAATAAATGAATGGTGTCTATAATGCCTATTCCACGCCCTTTAAATCTTCCTTTGATGGCTTGTGCATACTCTAAATTGGGATTCATTAAAGTAGTAGGATTTACAAACCAAGCTTTTAAATGCTTTATAGCTTGCTTTACATATTTTTCATCCCCTGTAATTTTATAAGCAGATGCCAATGCCCCAATGATTTTGCTAAAACGAATCATGGCAAAACGATGTGCCGTAAAATTATCAGGATTGGTTAAGCCATCTTTTTGGATATATGGTCCGTCTGGATCTTCTGGATTAGGCCACCAATAATCACCTTCCGAGTAAAAATCATGCTGGTCACCTGCACTTCTTAGTGAATTTTGGGCTGTTACTGTTATGGGCTCTTGCTTCATGGCCCATTCAGCTTCTGCTAAAGTTTGCTTTTTTAAAACTTCTTCTGTTTGCTGGGTAATTGTTGTGCTTGTTGATGTAATTTTTGGAGAGCAGGAAATTAAGAAAATGAAAGCCCAAGTAAAAGACACACCCCGACAAAGCAAGTGCTTAAAGTTAGTTTTCTGCTTGCCCCTCTCAAGAGTGGAATAAATGGTTTTTCGCAATATCAAAAAGTGACTTATAGCTTTATTCATAACTTCATCACTTATAAGTTTAAAAATACCGTAGGAATACCTTCTGATTTTACAGAAGTAACATTATTTCCTCCATTGCTATATAAACTAATCTCTGCCCTTCCGTTATACAATTGCACTTTACGAGATCCAGAAGAAGTTCCTTGATTATCAATGAGTTTACCATCTCCAATTAAACTGAAATAAACATAATTTTGAGCATCTAAACACAGCACATTGTTAGCATCTAACAGTTTAGCTTCTATAGTAATTTTACCATCAACATTGGCTATTTTTTGTAAAACCAGTTTAACAGGTTTACCCCATTTAGTTGTTTGATATTCTTGCGTAATTTCATCAGTTACGGTTTCCTTACCTCTTTTGGCAATTACTTTAATTACATTTTTACCCTCTTGGTAATTTACCATCCAGCGTAAACCTGCTGCAGGGTAATCCTGACTATTTCGTTTTTTAATACCTTGGCTTTTTCCGTTTACAAATAACTCGGCTTCATCTGCATTAGCATAAACTTTCACCATTCTGGCTTCACCAGAATCTCCCCAGCGTATTGACCAGCTGTGCCCATAAATATGCGCCATTAGGTTTTTTGTCCAGTAAGATTGAAAAACGTAATAAGCTTCTTTTTTAGTGAAATCACGCTCAATCACGCCTTTCTGGTTCATATATGGAATTGGATTATCTGGACGAACAGGTGTAGAGAAATCTTTAAAAGGCCAATAAGCTGTTCCGCTTAACCAAGGCATGGTTTCTTGCTCTTTTAAGTGCCAATCTATTAAATTAACAATATAAGACTCGCTCCAGTCACCATCTTTAGAAACTCTTGCGCTACCTCCATATAAAGAGGCATCTCCTGCTCTTTCATCGGCACTTTCTGCCTTTTTTACTTTGCTTAAGGCATTATCCGGAGATTCTGAATGACGACCAGCATGACTATCTCCTCCCCATTCGACGTGTAAAAAACGATCAACCGTATCAAACTCTTTTTTAGAAATTTCTTTATAATCGGTATAGATACCGCGGTACCAACCCGCCCAAATAGATGGGGAATACACATCTACAATGTCTTTGCAAAAATCGCAGCGACGAATGGCCGTCATTCTGGTTTTATCTAATTTGTGGCTTAAATCGTTTAGCTCGCTCATAAAAGCTCTAATTTTAGACTCATCAAAAGTGGTAAAATCGTTAGGCCAATCGTTCTCATTTCCTAATCCCCAAATAATCACTGCCGGATGATTGTAATGTTGCTCTATCATATTAGTAAGCATTCTTTTAGCTTGAGCTTGATAGATTTCTCCGCCTAAACCTCCACGACACCAAGGAATTTCTTCCCAAACCATAATTCCCAAACTATCGCATAAATTTAATACAATTCTAGATTGTTGATAATGACCTAAACGAATAAAGTTTACGCCCATATCTTTCATCATTTGCATTTCGGTGCGAATCATTTTTTCTGTCATGGCAGCTGCAACGCCAGCATGATCCTCGTGACGGTGCGTTCCTTTTAGCAACAATCTTTTCCCGTTTAAGATAAAAGGACCTTTTTTCACGAACTCAAAATTTCGGAAGCCTACTTTTTCTGTATGTGCGGTTGTCTCTCCGTTTTGGTTTAAACTCAATTCTAAGGTGTATAAATTTGGAGCATCAGGCGACCATAAAATTGGTTTTTTGATATTCATCAGCGAAAGCTCTTCTTCTATTTTAAAGTTTTTTAATTCTTTTTGGCTTTCGCCGATGATTTTACCTGACGGATCTTTTACCCTTAAGCTGATACTTGCATTTTGAATTTGATTTGGGTTGTAAAAGCGAGAAGATATTTTTAAGGTTCCTTGCTTACCGGTTGCATCAACCTCGGCTAAGGCAAAAACTTTATCAAAACTTAGTTGAGGTGTATAAACCAGGTTGAGGTAACGATAAATACCTCCGTAAACGTTAAAATCTGATAAATCTGAAGGAATCATTTCTAAATCGCGAGAGTTATCGCAACGTATGGAAATAGGAATTTGACCTTTAAATCTGCCTGTAAACGCAGCATCATTTTTAAAAGTGGCAACTGCATCAGTAATATCAACCGACCACTCATCATAACCACCAACATGCTCTCCTACTTTAGTATTGTAAACATACACTTGCGTTTTTTGTCCGGCACCTTCAAAATGTAAAATGGTTCTTCCGTTTTGGTAAGGGTTTTCAATTTTTAAATTGGTACGATACCAACCGGGACCTTGATAATAATTAACATCAGGGTCTACAGCGTCTTCTGAATTAAAACAATGCGGCAAAGTTACTTTTGACCAAATGGGCACACTTTCAGAACTACCATCCTTAGCTGGTCGAACAGCTTCCCAAATACCTCCCAAATCGCTTTTTAAAAACTCCCAATTGGTATTGAGTCTTTGGATTTTTTGTGCCTTTACATTAGCTATATTGGATAAAAGTATAGTGATTGAAAGAATTAAAATTCGCTTCATTATTTAATTAGTTTTTTAGAATAATTGGTTTTGTAAATGTAGAAATCAAACATTCTTTATTAGGGTAAATTAATAAAGAATAAAGGGGATAATCTTAAAAAAGGAAGTGTTAACTACAAAGGCAAGGCTATTTTAGAAATTTGAATAGAAATATTTAGATTATATATATGATCGAGGTTAAAGGCTAACGGAATAATAATTATTTAAGTTTAAAAGCTTCCAAGTACCCTATTTTATAAAAAACTTCTAGAAATTATTTTCTAGAAGTTTTTACTTATTAATTAATTATTCCCATCCTGGATTTTGTTTTCCAGCCATTGCTGGGTTAAGAGACATTTCTTGAATTGGAATTGGAAATGCAACATCTCTAGCAGTTACGTTTCTATAGGCTACAGCAACAGTACTAAAATTAGTAGTTACAATAGGTATCATGGCTTGCATAGTGCTTAAGAAAGTCCCCCATCTATATAAATCTAATTTATGATGTCCTTCTCCTGTTAATTCCCTACTTCTTTCTTTCATAATAAATGAGCGAAAAACATCTTTGGAAGAGTAATCTGCAGGAAGTAATTCGGGATCAGAAATATTGCTAATTGTAGACGCAATTACGGCGCCAGTACCTCCTGTAATTGTAATAGTTGGGTTAGTAGTATAGTTTGCCCCACCATCTACAATGGTAATTGCTGTAATTCTTCCACTACTAACAGCAGATATTACTGCTTTTGCATCTCTAGTTGCTCCACCACCAGAAAATGTAACTACAGAGTTTAATGTATAACCTGTACCACCAGTGGTAACTCTTAATGTTTTAATATTTCTACCTACTAAAGTTACTCCATAAGCTCTTCTACGTACTAGATTCACATATTCTATATTCTCTGCTGTTGGTCCATTTAATTCGTTATCAGCTTCGGCTAAGGTTAATAAAACATCAGAATATCTTAATAATGGAAAATTAGTTGGACCGAAATTTTTGATTGCAGCTGCTGCAGGGCTTTGATATTCTCTGCGCCATTTGGCTAATGGACGTCTCCAAGTGGTTGCTGGATTAGTATAAACTTTGCCTTGCTCGGCATCTGTATTTCTATATAGATAGTTAGAAATTGTCCAATCTCTACGTAAATCGCCATCAGCGTAAGAACTATACAATGTACCAGTTGCATAGTAAACACCTTGCATAAAGCCTCCAAACTTTTCATTATTATTTTGAGGACCATAAGTAGACCCAAATCTCTCAAACTCTGAATAAATACCTGTGGGATCTCTTAAAAATTCTACTTCCCACAAACATTCTGAGTTATCATTAACATCTTGGCTGTGATTAATAAAAATCTGTTTATAGTCTGGATTTAACCTATGCTCATTACTTGTAACCACTTTTTTACCCCAAGATACTGCCGCCGGTAAATAACTATTATCTTTTAATCTGCCAGCAGCATGTAAATTTACTCTTGATAAAATTCCTTGTACTGCTGTTTTAGAAACCCTACCTGTTACTGTTAAGCCCCAAGCAGTAGCTGTTTTCACTAAAGCCTCTGCATCAGTCATATCTTTAATAATTTGATCATAAACTATTTTTGAAGAAGTTCTTGGTCGATTAACATCAGAAGCTTGCTTGGTGGTGACTAATTTAAGTGGAATATCACCCCAAAAGCTTACTAATAAAAAATGGTAATAACCTCTTAGAAATAAAGCTTCTCCTTTAACTTGGTTTTTATCTACATCTGACGCTGTAGAAGTTTCTAATTTCTCCAGTAAAAAATTCGCTCTTTCTATCCCTAAATAAAGATTATTCCAGCACCTAGTAAAGGCTTGATATGAAGCACTTGCATTATAAGTATTTGCTGCTATACCGCCTGCACTTCTTAAACTAAATTCATCAGTAGCCGCATCTGCCTCTAATGGTAAAAACCTAGAATAAGTTGATTCATCTGTACTGCCTAATGGCGAGTAAACAGACATTAGAGCAGATGTTAATTGATCCTTTGTTTGAAAAAATGTTTCGGGCGATGCTGTATCTTGAGGTAATTCTGTTAAAAATTTATCGCATCCGCTTAAGCTTATGCCAATTATTATTGATAGTGTTAAAAATTTCTTTTTCATCTTTTATAATTATTTTGTTAAAAATTCACTTCTTATTTAGAAGTTTATTTAAATAGCTCCATTTTAAAATGTTATATCAAAACCAAAAGTTATTGTTCTTGCTCTAGGATAAGAAGAAAAATCTAATCCAGGAGTAAGTGCCGATGCGAAATTGTTGACTTCTGGATCTAGGCCTTGATAACCTGTAATAGTTAATAAGTTTTGCGCAGAAGCATATAATCTTACTCCGTTTAACTTTAATTTTTTTGTTAAAGTTGAGTTAAAATTATAACCAAAGTTTACAGTTTTAAGCCTTAGAAAAGATCCATCTTCTATAATTCTAGAAGGGTAAAAAGAAGGAGCTCTACCGCCGGCACCTGCTCCTGCAAATTCGTTACTTGGGTTGGTTGGAGTCCATCTATTTGAGTAGGATGCAAACATATTGGCCGCCTTTGTAGAAGCCACACCGCCTCCGCCTTCCATCAAAATACGGTTTACATTCATAATTTCGTTACCATAACTAAACTGTAAGAAAACGTTTAAATCAAAACCTTTATAGCTAAAGTTATTAGAAAATCCTCCAATAAAATCTGGATTTGGATTTCCAATAACTGTTAGATCATTTACATCAATAGATTTGTCGTCATTTATATCTCTAAACTTCCAAAAACCTGGTTGTATTAAAGCTCTGTTAGAATTAGCAGATGGTATCTCGGGTTTTAGAAGATAGGTTGTAACACCTGTTGTTGGATTAACTGTTGCATCAAAATCGCCAAATTGATAAACTCCATCAGAAATTAAACCATAAAACATGCCAATTGGGCGGCCTATCTGAGCAAGAAAACCTGGGCTTAATCCTATTGTATTACTTGTAGACCATCTAGCAATTGTTTCTAATTTTTCTTGACCAGATGTTAGTGCTAATACTTTGTTTCTATTAAATGAGATGTTCAAGTTTGAACTCCATTTAAAATTTTTATTGTCTACGTTTACAGTGCTTAAAGAAAATTCAAATCCTCTGTTTTGAACCGAGCCAATATTTTGAAATGCAGTAGTGTAGCCACTGCTTCCGGGTAAATCAGAACTCAACAATAAATCTGAAGTATTTTTATTGTAGTAATCGGCAACTAAAATAATGCGCTGATTAAAGAAACCTAAATCAACACCTAAATCAACTTCTTTTGTAGTTTCCCACTTTAAAAAAGGATTAGCTAAAGTTAAAGGAAAAGAACCTACAGAAAAATTGTTACTATTAGAATATGAATTTGAGCCACCGGTACCCAAAAGCGCATAAGATGCATAATCGGATACCCTATTATTTCCAATTACACCATAACTGGTTCTTATTTTAGCATCGGTAATAATTTTATTGTTTTTCAAGAATTTTTCCTCGCTTAAACGCCAAGCAGCAGAACCTGATGGGAAATAACCCCAAATATTATCCCCTACAAATTTAGAAGAACCATCTGCTCTAAGACTGGCAGTAAATAAGTATTTAGATTGGAAACTATAGTTTACTCTTCCTAAAAAAGAAGCTAAGGTGTTTTGTCTACTTTGTGTTGCTACAGATTGCGGAATACCTTGCCCTAATCCGTTAATGCCTAGGTTTTCGTTAGGTACCAAAGTTGCCCCAAAACCAGAAAGGTTAACCTTATTTACTGATGTTGATGTACCTACTAACACATTTAACAAGTGCTTTTGTTTAAAAAGCTTATTAAAAGTTAATGCATTTTCGTTTATAAAATTATCAGTACCCGTAATAGCTATAGAGCCATTAGGACCACCATTCCCTAAAGTGCTTAAAGTACTTCCTAACCTTGATTGAGAAGTATTAAATGCCTCATTTTTAAATGTTCTAGAATTAATACCACCTGTAACTCTTAACTTTAAATTTTTATTAATAGCGTAATCTAAATTAACATTTGCTGTAATTAAAGCAGTTTTACGGTTTCTTATTTCGTTATTTCTAGTAAGAACAGGATTCCATTGGTAATTAGTTGCGGTAAAATCTGTTAAAGATGGATCTTGAGCATCATCTAGCAAATCATCTAAATCATCAAGATTGGAAGTTATTGGGCGGTATCTCCAAGCACTTATTAAAAAAGCATCTGAAGTAGTGGCTTGCCCACTTATTTGGCCACCTGTGGCAACAATATTACTGTAATTTACATTTAATCCAAGTTTTAGTTTCTTATTTAATGTTTGGTCTAAGGTTATCCTTGATTGGAAACGTTTAAAATCTGAAGCTATTAATGTACCCTCCTGATTAAAAAATGATGAAGTTACACCATATTTAGTATCCTTGTTCCCTCCTCTAATAGCAACTTCATGACTTTGCATAGCTGCTGTTCTGAAAATTTGATCTTGCCAATCTATACCGCTCACTCTATAATCTTCTAAAGATTTTGTTCCTGTAGGGTTTATTATTGGATTAAAAATATCATAAATTACATAACTACTGCTACCTACTGCAGGTATTGAATCTACATCAATTTGATACCTTACAAACTCATAAGGGTCCATTAAATCTATTTTATTCGCATTAGCTTGAATTCCAAAAAAGTTTTTATAAGTTACTTTGGGAACGCCTATATTTCCTCTTTTAGTGGTAATTATAATAACACCATTTGCACCTCTAGAACCATAAATTGCCGCAGAAGAAGCATCTTTTAAAACATCTATAGATTCAATATCTGATGGATTTAAAGAGTTATTATCAAAGTTTTCTATTGGAAAACCGTCAATAACATAAAGCGGAGAGTTATCTTGAGTTACAGAATTACCGCCCCTAATAATTATACTTGGTGCTGCACCTGGCTGCCCATCTGGCGAAGTAACTTGTACACCAGCTATTCTTCCTGCTAATGCATCATCAAAAGATGCAACGGGAGCTTTACTTAAATCGGCAATTTTAACAGATGATACAGAACCTGTTAAATCTTTTCTATTAATTTCGCCATAGCCTATTACTACAATTTCGTTTAATAATTTTGAATCATCTAATAACTTAACATTAATTATTTTCTTAGCCCCTACTAACTCCTCTGTAGTAAGGAACCCTAAATAACTAAATATTAGAATAGACTTTGAGTTTGGTACAGTTAAACTGTATTTTCCATTAATGTCTGTATTTGTTCCTGTTGTACTTCCACTAACTTTAACGCCTACTCCAATTAGCGTTTCTCCTTGCGAATTGGTAACAGTACCTGTAATTTTAATGCCCGAACCCTGTGCATTTGCATAAAACGATAGGCTTAAAAAAAAAATACTCAAAAGCAAAAATTTGGGGATTGCAACTTTACTTAATTTCAATAATGAGCGAGTAATGGGTTTGTTCATAATTTAATTTTTGGTTTTTTTGGTTTATTGGTTTAATTAATAAATAATCAAATTTTGCCGACATATTAATGCTGCTTAAAACAAAGTTTGAAATAATATTAACCCGAATGCATTCTAAATAATTACCGTTATAATGGTAATTGAATTTTAATAATAAAATGGGTTTTTGATAAAATTGGTTAAATAAAAGTAAGTATTAGCTGACTTTCAAAAGAGGAAAATCTTAAAAATAAAGAGGAAAATTTTAAATGGAGACTTACGACTTTAAGAATGAATATATTGAATAACAAAGTGCATGTTGCTCTAAATTAAACCTTGGTATTTGATTAAGTAAAGCTTTTTGGATAAGTTTCTTTAAAGCCCATTTTTTTGAACAAATTTTGAAGGAGATTGTCCGTATTGTTTTCTAAATTCTTTTCCAAAATATTTAGCATCATTGAAACCAACCTGGTAAGCAATTTCTGATATATTACCTGCATTTTGTTGTAGTAATTGCATGGCTCTTTTTAACCTAATAGATTTTATAAAATTATTAACCGTTAAACCAGTAAGGGCAAACATTTTTTTATAAAAAACTGGGGTACTCATTCCAATTTCTGAAGCAAATAAATTAACATTAAAATTGGGATTATTAATGTTTTCTTCTAAAAGCAATACCACTTTATTTAAAAAGTCTTCATCTTTAGACTCTATTTTAGCTAAAGTTGGGTCTACAATAAAATGTTGAGAAAACTTTTCTCGCATACTATTTTGTAAAGACAAAAGGTTATCGATAACCAATCTTAATTTTTGGATACTAAAAGGTTTGGTTAAATAAGCATCTGCTCCTTTTTTTAATCCATCTAATTCATATAAATCTCCGGTTCTGGCGGTTAGTAATATTAATGGGATATGTCTAGTTCTTTCGTCAGTTTTAATTTTATTACAAAAACTATATCCATCCATATTGGGCATCATCACATCGCTTATAATTAAATCTGGAATATGCTCAAAAGCTAAATCTAAAGCCTGCAATCCATCCTTTGCTACAATTATTTGATAGTGTTTCTTTAATGCGGATAGTAGAAAAGCAATAATTTCGTCATTGTCATCAACTATTAAAAGATAGGGCAATTGAGAACTATTAACTAGTTTAATTGATATTTCTTCTTCTTGACTAATAGATTCTACCTCTGTTTTGAGTATGTAAGCTGTTGCTTGGTCAGAATCGTCTATCAAAATATTATCGATATGATTAAAATGTTCTTTCCCTAATTTTAATACTAAACAAAATGAAGTAGTAGCGTTATTGGTATTTTCTAAATACAAATCGCCTTGATGTAATCTAGCGATTGCTCTTGATAGCGCTAAACCAATTCCTGTGCCGTGATGTCTTTGGTTAGATTGATCTCCCTGATAGTAGTTTGTAAAAATTTTAGAAGCATCATCTTTACTTATCCCCTTTCCATTATCCTTAACTTTAACAAATACCTCTTGATTATGAATGCTTAGTTCTAAGATAATCTCAGGGTTTTTATCTGGGATAAATTTAAATGCATTTGATAACAGATTATAAATTACTTTTTCTAATTGCTCTTTATCGAAATAAGCTTCTAAATTTTCTATGGAAGATTGAAACTGATAATTAACTTTTAATTGATTTGCTAATTGCTGAAAAGACAAAAATATCTCATAAACAAAAACTACAATATTAGTATGAGTAATGATAAGGTTTAGTTTGCCATGTTCAATTTTTCTAAAATCCATTAACTCAGAAACTAACCTCTTTAACCTTTTAGCATTATAATTGACTAATTTAAGCTGCTTATTTAAACTTGGGTTTTGTGATGATTCTAATGTTAACTTCTCTAAAGGGCCTAATATTAATGTTAAAGGCGTTCTAATTTCGTGAGATACATTGGTAAAGAAAGCTAACTTCATTTCGTTAACTTCATGTTCTTTTTTTAATGATGCTTTTATTAATAAATACCTAAAAATTAAATATAAAACACATCCAATTGCTAACCCATAAATAATAAAAGCCCACCAAGCAAGCCAAAAAGGTGGATTGATAATGATTTTAAGCTTTTTGTAATTGTTATTCCAAACTCCATCATTATTGGTTCCTTTAATTAAAAGCTCATATTGGCCCGATGGCAAATTGGTAAAAGTGACCGTAGGGCTAGAAACGAAGTTCCAATTTTCTTCAAAACCATCTAGCTTATAAGCAAACTTATTTTTTTGAGGCTTAATAAAGTTAAGAGCGGCAAAATCTATACTAAAAACATTCTGTTGATAAGAAAACTCTAATTTATCTATGTTGTTTAAAGATTGATAAAGAAAGTCTGAATTAGGATCAACATCAATCGTTTTATTAGAAACTCGTAAACTAGTAAAAACTAATTTAGGCTCACTTCTATTAATCGTGATATCATTTAGGGAAAACTTAACCAAACCATTATAACCACCAAAAAACAAATTACCTTTTTGATCTTTTAATGCCGAGTGATAGTTAAACACATTACCTGGCAAACCATCGTAAGTATTATAAACCTTAATAATTTTGTCTTTTATTTGAGCTAAACCATTTTCTGTACTTATCCAAATTACATTTTCATTATCCTGTAATACCCCAGTGATATTGTTAGATGGCAACCCATTTTTAACTGTGTGAAATTTAAGACTAAGTTTAGATAAGTTTAAAACTCCTAATCCACTAGAAAAACTCCCTAAAACTATTTCTTTAGATGATAATTGATTAATTACACTAATTTGATTGAGAAAATCGGAATTTGAATTTAAGCTAATAATTTTTTTAAACTTGTTTCCGTTGATAGGTAAATAAAAAAGTCCTTCGTCTGATGCTGCCCAAAGGGTGTTATCTTTATCCGTAAATAAATATCCAATATTTAAAGCAGGAAGATAAATTTTACTTTTTTTAGAACTACAACTTTTAAATTCATCTGTTAAGGCATCATAATAAAATAAGCCATTACCCTTTGTAGATGCCCAAACATTCTCTTTTTTATCTATACTTATATAAGTGATTCTATTATTTGAGTTTGATGTAACATTCTTAATGTCGTAGTTTTTAAATCTCCTTGTTGTAGAATTAAAATAGTCTATACCACCCTCGTAAGCAGCTATCCATAAATTATTTTGTTTATCTATGGCTATAGCTTTAATTAAATTAGAGCTAACACTATTGGTATTATTCTGATGTTTATAATTTATAAATGTGTTATTCTTTTTATCAAAATAGTTTATCCCCTCGGCTTCGGTACCAATCCATAAATTATTTTGATTGTCTTCTGCCAAAGCACTAATGATATTACTACTTACCGAATTTCTAGTGGAATTGTGCTTGTAAATTTGAAATGGAATAGCATAAGGATGATGAACGTTTACTCCACCATAGTACGTACCTACCCAAATAGAACCGGCAGCATCTTTATAAATATCATAAATAGAGTTTTGATTTAAGCTTGAATTATCTTCTGGGTTATTCCTTATGTTGTTGAAATTTAAATTGCTTAAGTTTAAAATGCTTAAACCATTGATAGTTCCAATCCAAAGCTGCCCAAGGTCGTCTATCAATAGTTTTCTTATGATATTACTTGCAATATTGCTGTTTTTTGTATTGTAATGTTTAAAGTTGTTTTGATTTTTACCTAAAAAATCTAGACCGTTAAAGTGGGTAGCAATCCAAATATTTTGATTTGAATCTTCTGTTATAGAAGTAATATCGTTTGATGCTAAAGTATTGTCGTTATTGTCTTGATGCAAAAAAGTTTTGATTTTTAAGGTATCAAAATCGTAGTTCATTTTTGCTAAACCAGATTGTGTACCAATCCATAAGTTTTGAGATGCATCTTGATAAATAGCCTTAATCAAAGGGCTTACTAAACCACTTCCTGCCGCATTATTGCAAAAGAATCTTTCAAAATTACCATCAGATTTTAATTTATTGAGGCCATTTTCTGTTCCTACCCAAATATTGCCTTGTCTATCTTGGTACAAACATCTGATGGTATTATTAGATAAACTTTGATTATTCTCTTTACTGTTTAAATAGCGTTTAAATGTTTTTGTCCCAGAATCATATTGATTTAATCCCTTTTGCGTACCTAACCAAAGTTTACCAGCTTTATCTGTTAAAACAGCATTTACATTTTGGCTAGAACTTAAACTTTGGCTATCACTTTTATTATTTTTAAATACTTCGAATTGTCTAGAGTCGTATCGGTTTAAACCATCTTTAGTTCCAAACCACATAAAACCCATGCTATCCTGCGTAATAGAAACTACACTGGTTTGAGACAAACCGTCTTCTACAGTAAGTTTATCAAAGGTTATTTTGCTTTGGGAGTAGCCAATTCTACTAAATAAAAAAAGCAACGGTATAAATACCATCGCTTTTTGAAAATATGTTTTAAATCTAATTGGTCTCATTTTAAGAATAACTAAGTTATTATTAAAATCAGTTTAATAATATAAAAAATAAATTATTTGAGGAAGAAATTACGCTATCATTAATATTTAGGTTCACTTGTAAAAAAAGACAAACGTTTAGAGGCAATAATCCAACATATTAAACCTTTAACTTGCATCAATTATTTATTGATTGAATGTTTGCTACTCCACTTGCTGCATTTTTTACTGTATTGTTGTTGTAAATTAAATTCCCCACTGCCTCACCTTTACTACTTTTTAAACGTACCATAAATCCAAATCCGCTTGCATTTACATTACAAATGTTATTTTTAAACTCGTTATAACAACCCCAACCAGCAACAGCACAATTAATTTGGTAACCATCTTTTAAAACGGATGGCTGTGTATTATACCCAATGTTATCTTCAATCAAATAATGATTTCCCTTTACATCTATCCAGCTATCAGCACTATTTGCACCAGTAATTCCTTTTGCTTCAAAAGTGTTTCCTTTAATTAAACCACCAGTTGTACCTTCTTTAATATCAATACATTCTGCGGCTATGTATGGCCCTATTTTATTGTAAAGCACTCGATTAGAATCGCATTGATCTGGTTTACCATCACTTATTTTTGGCCAATTACTAACCGCCGTTCCTAAGTAAATGCCTTCGCCATAATCTGGAGTTTTTAATCCCGTATAGGTAATCTCTGTATTCTGAATGGTATTGTGTTTGCTAAACTTCCTTAAATGAATCGCTTCCTCGCCTATTTGAGTTACTAAAATCCCGTCTATCAAACTGTAACTCGAGCCATCGGCAACTAAGCCTTTTAGTGCGTTCTTAATGGTAAAACCTTTAATGCGCCAATAATTGGCTTGTAAATGCAAAGCATATCCTGTTTCTATCGTACCAGCATCTAAAATGGCTTTCCTACTTCCAATTAATGTAATTGGCTTTGCCAAAGTACCGCTGTTAGTACTCATTATCACAAACCTCCCATCATAAACACCATCTTTTAAAACAATAGAATCACCGGGCTTTGCTATCGATAATGCATTTTTTAACTCGGTTGCATTAGCAACTACAATTAAATTTCTTTTCGCTTTCGCTGATAGTTGGTTTACTTTAAAACTACAGCTTATTAAAACAATAACAGTTAGCCACAAGCAAAATTTAAAAGTTGATCTCATAATCCTAAATCTTTAAAAAAGGCAATAATTTTACTGTTTACTTCACTACTTTTTTCTACAATAAATTTGACTTGTAGGGCCTCTCGAACAGTCATAAATTAATTCTTAACACCTATTTAATCAAATTCTTTGATAGGTTTATAAAAAATCGGCTCTATGTGGACTAAAAACATCTATTAAAATGCCTGGTTCTTTGCAAAGAATACCATGTCTTTCATGAGGCGGAACATAATAACCATCGCCTCGGGTAATCATCTTTACATTTGCACCAATAGTCATTTCAAAAACTCCACTTTCTACATAAGTTACTTGCGAGTGATGATGCTCATGTAAAGCTCCTACCGCTCCAGCTTCAAACTTCACTTTAACCAGCATAATTTTATCGTCATAGCCAAACACCTGACGTTTAATTCCATTGCCCAAATCTTCCCAAGGCATGTCTTTTTCTATTTGAAATAAGTTACTTTGCATCTTTATTTAAGATATTTTTTCATTTATAATTAAATATAAATTCTTTAAACTTTTAGACAATAATTTATTTCAAAATAATTACAAAAACATTTAATTCTATAAGGACTTACCAAGTCAATTTTTTATAATTTTATTTGTACTTAATATTTTATTGGCTCTAAAAATGTTTATAAAATATACTCCAGAATTATTTTCTGTAATATAAAGCTTTATTAAAGTTTCTTGATCAACTATTTTTGATTGTAATTTGCTCCCTATTATATCTGTTAAGATTAGTATATCACCTTTGGCTAAACCTACAATAGTCACTTCACTAGTAACTGGATTTGGATAAACAGATGGTTTAGAAATAATCCCATAATTAATTGAAGTTAATTTACTGTTGGTAGTTTTACCATCCAAATCTACTTGGCTTAAATGGTAATAGTTTGCGCCAATAACTGGATTTTTATCCGTAAAATAATAATCTAATGGCTTTGCGCTATTATTTGCACCATTAACCCTTCCAATTTTATAAAATTGAACACCATCAATTGATTTCAGCACATCAAAATGAGAATTATTTTGTTCTGATGCGGTACTCCATTTTAAAACTATTTCTGAAGCTTTTTTTTGAGCTGTAAAAGAGGTTAGTGAAACTGGTAAGGTTGTATTATTGTAGGTTAATTTTATTTGACCATTTGCTCCTGGACCTCCTACTTTAGAAACACCTGAGGAATATCCACCACTACCACCCCCACCAGGGATTAACCCTGCTAAACCCACTGTTTCCGTGTTTACTGCATCGCCTCCTGCTCCACCATTTGCGCCATCACCGCCTGCGCCACTTGTTTCACTAAAAACGCCATCTCCTCCACTAGTACCTTTAATTGCAATGTTTCCACCAGCATCTAAATCTAAGCTTACTAAAGCTATGGCTGTTCCATTACCTGTAACAGTAACACTTGGTATACTACTATAACCCGAACCTTGGCTTAAAGCTGTGATAAAACTTAATATACCGGAAGATATTGATATTTTTGAAGTTGCACCAGTGCCACCTCCACCAGATATAGCTGCTGTTGGAGTTGCAGAATAGCCACTGCCCACGTTAGTAATAGACATGCCATAAATACCTCCTAAAACACCACCTGCACCCCCACCATTATGAGAATTTGCACCTGTTCCGGCTGCACCACCAGAAGCTGTAATGGTGGCTATTGCAGGGCCAGAAAATTCTGACTTACCGCCTTGTTTACCACTACAATTTGCAGATAATGTTGTTCCGGCGGTTCCTCCAGTACCTACAGTAATTGTATACACAGTCCCGGGAACAACATTTACAGTATTTTTAACGTATGACCCGCCACCGCCACCTCCGCCAGCTCTACCCAAAGTTCCTACTGCTGACCCTCCACTCCCACCTGCACCCCAACACTCTACATCTACAGAAGTAACACCTGGCGGGCATGTCCATGTGGTTGAGTTATTAAAAATCACCTCAGAATTAATAGGAATTGAAAGTGAGGATAACCGATCATTAAGCTGTGCCATAAATAAACTAGGAATTGCAGTAATAAAGATTCCATTAGATTCTTTGATACCCAATGGTTCTGAGGTCATAAACCCTACATTGGTTATTGTTCCTTTAAATCCAACAGCCCAATTTCTATGATCACCCTGAGGGTCTTGCAAAACCATACTATTACCCATACAATTCCAAAACATAATTTGCGATCCTGCCCAACCATGCCCTGAACCTGAAGTAGACCTATTTTCCACATCTAGTTTACCATTACCAACAATTCGATCAAATAATATACCAGTTGCCCATCTTTGATGAGGTCCAATATTATTCTGTTGGGAAGTGGCGGTACAGTTATAAAATACATTTGGACCTGCCGTTATAGAACCAGTTACATAATCATGTCTACCACTACGTGTAGTGCAATTCTTAACTAATGTTCGTTGTCCATCAACATTAAAAGAATAGCGCCTACCTCCAGTAATTTGAGACTTTGCATCTAACATTTTACACTTATCAATAGTTATGAAACTTGCATTTCTGTTTACATTTACTCCAGTAAATCCGAAATAATATATTTCTAAGTTAGACGCCCAAGCATTTTTTATATTTATAAATTCTACTGCTTCCCATCCGTGATTTTCATCTGTATTTGAAGCATAGGTAGAGGAAATTCGCATATTCTCTATGCCACATTTTTGTATCCTATAATCATTAAACTTTACTACTTCAGCAGTTGTATATAATGGATTAATTACATCCATAACTGGGGCATCAAAAGAAATTATATTTCCATTTACAGCAGTTACCTTCCTTTCATAATAAACATCATAAGTTGAAGGAGTCCAATTTACAGTTTGAGCATCAGAACCTGGAAGTGTACTTAAAATATCCATTTTCAATAAAGAAACCCAAGCTTGATTAGGAATATGATGAATAAAAACATCATTACCTACAGCAAATGTATGACCGTTTGAAACGGTAACTTGCTTTGCACCAATAGGTACATAAGAGTCAGTAACGGCTTTTAATGAGGAATTTGAAAGAGCAGTTCCGGTACTACCTGCAAATCTAAACAAGGTATACTGAGAGGTTTTAGTGGCTACAAAATGAGTCCCATTTCCCTCTCCTCTTAAAACAATTCCACTTTCTGTGATATTAATTGGATCACTTACGTTATATGTTCCTGCTTTAAACAAAATTGCCCCTCTAAAACCATTGGCATCGGGTGTTAAAGCTGCAACTTCGTTAATTGCATTTTGTATATTAGCTAGATTATCACCTGAAACAGGATTTATAGTTTTTACAACCGAAATTGTTGGAATAGCAAATTCACTATTCATATAACCTACTCCACTAAAATCGGGAACTGTATTTCCTTTAGCATCGGCAGTATAATTTAATCTACCATTTGTTCCTACTGAAACCAAACTAGAAGTTTGTGCTAAACAAGGTAAACAACCTGCAATTAAGAGAAAAATAGAAAACCTTAATTTAATACTCATTTAAACTCTTTTAAACTATAAATAAATTTTAGAATTGCGTTATTTATCTCGGCATTTTGCTCAGAGCTAAACTGACCATGTAAACCTCCAGGAATAGTCATAAATTCATTTTTCACACCCAGTTCGTCTAGTTTTTTCTTTAAGTCTATTGATTGTTGAATAGGTACAGTTGGATCTGCGTCACCATGCACTATAAATATGGGAGGGCTGTTTTTTTTAACCTGATAAATTGGAGAAACTGATTCTATAAAGGCTTGATCGGTTACTTTAGATCCTAACCATTTCTTTTCAGAACCACTTCTAAACTTGCCATATCTTTTATCACCAACATCAACAATCCCATATTTATCAATAATTGCCGCAACCTTAATATTTTTCACACCAGGGCAATTGGTATCAAATCTATTGTCATTAGCCAATAATCCGCCCATTAATGCTAAATGACCGCCAGCAGAACCACCCATAATCACAATCTTATTGACATCGATATTTAAAGCTTTTGCATTTTTTATAAGGTATATGAGTGCACATCTAGCATCTTCTACAGCGGCTGGTGCAGTTGCTTGTCCGCTTAAGCGATAAGCAATATTTGCTACCGCAAAACCTGCTTTAAAATAAGAACTGAAACCACCTTGAGTATCTTTTGAGCCTCCACTCCAACCACCACCATGAATATTGATGATTGCCGGGGACAAACCTTTTTCTTGAGCTGGTAAATAAAGATCCATTTTTCCTTCCCAACCTGGTGAAGAAGTATAAACTACATTGAGCTGACTGCTATAACCAGTTGGATATGCTACTTTTCTAATAACTGGAACCACTTCTTCTTGTGCCGAAGCGATAAATGTTAGGGATAGAAAACCTAAAAGAATAGATAATTTTTTCATATTGGTTAATTAGAATTTGAATTAAAAGGAAGCATTTGAAATAGGCAAGTGAAATTTTATCTACCCGCCCTTTAAAAAAAATAGTCATCAGGAAACTTTCAAGTCTACTGATGACTAAAATGATTTAGCGAAAATTACCTTACAAATTTTTTATTTATTAACTGATTGCCATCTTTATAAGTTGCAATGTAAACTCCACTTCCTAATAAATCTGGTAAGGAAATAGAAAAATCATTATTACCCTTGGTTACCGTTAATGATTGTTCTACTATTTTCTGACCAGAAACAGAATAAACAACAAACTGTCCTTTATAATCTTGATCGGATTTAATATTAATTTTCAAATCTGAAGTATTTACTGAAGAAAAAACCTGCATAGACAACCCATCAAAACCCATATTTACAGCAATTTCGTTACTTAAAGTTGTTTTTCCATCTAAATCAACTTGGTTTAAACGGTAATAATTTGTGCCTGATGCTGGGTTAAAATCTAAAAATGAATAATCTATTAATGTGTTACTGTTACCAGCACCAGACTTGCGTCCAATGTTAGAAAAAACTTTTCCGTCTGTTGATCTTTCTATTTCAAAATGAGAATTATTTTGCTCTGAAGCTGTAGCCCATTTCAATTGAACTGATGAAGACTGTTTTTGAGCAGTAAATGAAGTTAAGGTAACTGGTAAGGTAACCAAATTTGCTAAATAATCTGTGTAAAGAAAGTTATCTAAAAATGAATCAGCATTATCACTAGATGCGTAGGCATTAAATAAAAATGCGTTCAAAGCAGTTGCAGATGCTAAATCTCCGGCAGTAAAATCCGCAACACCTGCACTAATAAACAATTGGGTGTTATTTAACCAGATTTGCCAGTTATTTGCAGCTATATTATAATTTGTAGCTCCACGAGCATAAGTACTCGCTGCACCTGAGTTATTACAATATATCTCAATTTTATGCTCGCTATTTGGTGTAAAATTTATACTTGGATTAACAGTAGTATTAATATTTGAATATGTGGTTCCTGCTCTTGCAGCAAAAGTATGAGTTGATGCTCCTAAAGTCCATCTCAAAGTTGCGAATGATTTTGCTGTGGCGTCTGCTGGAAGATTAGCACTATTAGAATAGGCATCAGTTCCTGTTGTAGTTCCCCCATCATTACCTATAGAGAATAAATAAGTTCCAACTGCCCCAGCACCAAACCTTATATTGAATTGCATACTAAAAACATTTGTTCCAGGAATACCATAAATCGAGAATTTATTAATGGCACTATTATCAGTGGCCTTAATTTTTAAACTAGAATTTATTGCTGCAGTAAAACCTGTATTTACTAACTCAAAACTTCCCGGGTTTCCCGTACTAGAACTTAACCTTAATCTTGCTATTTGTGGAGAAGATGGATCTAACAACTCCGGTGTTGTGGCAGTCGAATTACTTCTTAAACTTCCCCCAACAGCTAGCGGAAATGTTCCTGCGGTTTGAGACCCAAAACCATATGTCCATGCAGTTTGAGCTTTTAAAGAGAATACAGACCCTAAAAGAATGATTGTAATTAGTAGTTTTTTCATCATGTTTAATTTTTATTGATTTTAAATAATTGGTTTATTTATGTAGTTAGTTTTATTGATTTTTATCTTTAGTCATAAAACGATTATTTAATCATGCTCAGATTAATTCAATATTTTTTTATTAACTAAATCATCATTTTAATACATTAAATCAAAAAGCAATCTGATTAATATTGAAATCATGAAACTCATCTTAATTAAAATAAGCATTTAAAAAGGTGCTTAAACAGTCTAAATAATTGGAAAATAAATGTGATGTTTATTTTTTTTTAGGTAGTGTAAAATCTTAAAAGTATTGGGGTAAAATATTAATTATCGCCTATTATCTTATCCAATAAATACTTAACCTTAAAAATTAAAGGCTAATATTTAATATTTAGCAACTAGATTTCCAAAACCGTTATATATTTACTAATATTAATTTTTATTTAGACTTTATGGAGCAATCTTATTTAGAAGAACTAATTATTAATAATGATGAAGTCGCAATTAGAGAACTACTTGCTAAAGACTCTTCTATTTTATTGAAAACAACTTCTCAAGGTGTTTCTCCTTTAATGCTCTCTTGTTATTTTAATAAACCTACAATTACAAACGCAATTATAGATTTTTTAGAAAATTTAACATTATTTGAAGCTGCCGCAGCTGGTAAATTTGATGAAGTAGCACATTTGGTATTTAAGTTCCCTAGTACTATTAATGATTACTCTGAAGATGGCTTTACAGCTTTGGGCTTAGCTTGTTTTTTTGGTAATGAAGAAGTTGCTAGGTATTTGGTACTAAAAGGCGCCGATGTTAATTTAGTGTCTAATAATGGTTATCACGTAGCTCCATTACACTCTGCAATTGCTGGTAATTTCACAAGCATAGCCAAAATGCTTTTAGAAAACGATGCAAATGTTAATGTTTTTCAAACTTCGGGAACTAGTCCGTTACATTTAGCAGCACAGCATGGAAATATTGAAGTTATAATTGCTCTTTTAGAAAAAGGTGCAGACGTAAACGTTAGGATGGAGGGTGGCAAACTACCTAGCGACTTAGCTAAAGACAAAGGATTTTTAGAAATTGCTGAGATTCTTAGTGCTTAAATAATTACATTTCTTTAGACTGAATACGTATTTTTTTGACATAATTTCTAATGTCTAAGAAAAATGCTGCAAAGAAATAAAACACCAATGGAAAGCCCACAGCTAAAAAAGAAGTATAAATAAAAAACAGTCTAATTTTAGATTGTGAGATGTTAAATTTCTCTCCCAAATAAGTGCAAACCCCAAAAGAGTGGCGTTCAAAAAAGATTAAAATTTTACTTAACATATGTTTTTACTTAATAAGTTAATTCCAAGCGTACAATTTAAGCATTTTTTTTGATCACAATGATATTTTTTTAATTGTATTAATGCCTGTGTATCAAATGCATTAGAAAAGCTATATCCTAATTCTCCAAATTTCTTTATAATGGCGTTATTTTCTGGTTTTAAATTTTCCAACAAATTTAAGGCTTTATCAATATAGTTTTTTTGACCCGTTTGCTTCCCATAAAAAAATAATAAGGGCGAAATGGTATTGATGAGAATAGAATTTACACTTTCTTTTCCTAATACTAAACTTCTTTTTTGATCTAGAATTTTATTGAACTGGTAATGTGTTTCCCAATATGGGTTTACTGGTAGATCTTCAAAAAAAGATAGATAGTCTTTAACATGTTTCACTTCTATAATTTTAGAAAGAAGATGTTGAGACTTGTTTACTAATGCAGCAAACTGTCCTAATCTTACAGTAGGAAAATTATCTGGTCGAGTTTTGGAAAACTTCCAAATGCTGATGTCTACTTCTGTTAATTGATGCTTCGCTTTTAAAAACTGATACTCTTTAACCAATAGTTTAGGATATTCTTCCACAAATTTTTGATTTAAAAAACCAGCTACACCAAAAACAAGTGCATCTATATGTATTGGGTTGTTTTTATACTTTGCAAAAAGCAATTGCGGTAATTGATTTGCTAAAAGCTCAAAAGGTGAGCCGTTTACCTTAAAACCAAAGCTTTTTGCTAAAACAGTATAAAATGTATCTTCCCAGTTTTGCTTAGAGTTTTGATAAATGAGGTTGATATCTTCAGATTTATACTCTAAGCGCTCCATCATCATTCTATCTAAACATTGCTGCTTAACTAAAGTATCAATGGTTTTTAAACTATTTTGACATGGTATCCAATAAGTGTTTTCTTTAAGTTGAAGGTAGTTTTCTATCACAATGCTATTAACAATATCCTTCAAAGCCAAGGTAGGAATTACTGTGCCATCTGTTCTTTTAATTTCAACGTCATGTTCCCAAACAACATGCAAAATCACATTATCATAAGCTTTATCATGCTGGTGTTGATGTTTTAACCAATCGGATGATTTGATATGTATCTCTACATTACCAGCCCATAAAGTATCCCCTATTTTTATTTTTGCTTCGCTAAAATCTGGACCAGCATCTAAATTATGTAATCCGACAGAAGAAATGGAAACGGCTGTTCCATCCACAGTTTTAAGATTAAGCATTTTGAAACGCTTAAACTTCCAAATATAATGCAGTATTTCTTCTGATGATAGCACCATTAAATATATAGATTTTATTTTTCTATTAACATACCTTAAATGGCTGGCCTTGCTGTTTTCTTTTTGTAATTTGCAAGGATAACACCTGCTAAAATTAAAGCAGTTGAAATAATTAGTCTACTGGTTATTTCCTCGTCTAAAATTAACCACCCTAAGAACAAAGCAACAACTACATTAAAATAGGTAAATATAGACACCGTGGTAGATGGAAGTTTGCTTAAAGCATATAAATAAGATATAAAACCTGCTATAGAACCAAATAGCGTTAAGTAAAATACCGCCAAAATATCATGATGCTCCCATACTTGAACATCAAATGGCGTATTAAATATAAAACCTCCTAACAATACTGTTGTGCCAGCAAATAACATCTGAATACATAAATCTACAAAAATATGGCTATTCTCTCTATTAATAGATTTAGAATATACAGTACCAATACTCCAGCAAGCAACTGCAATTAATATACAGACAATCCCAGTTCTATATTCGGGTACCAAAAGGTTATCTAGGCTATTGTAAAACAAAAAAATCATGCCCAATAAACCAAGAATTACTCCTAAAATTATCTTAATAGATAGCTTCTCTTTCCCTGTACTCATGTTTATGGTCATAACCATTAAAGGGGAAAGTGTTGATAATAATGCCGTTAAGCCAGATGGAATAGTTTTTTCTCCATAAGTAGTTAAACCGTTAGCCAAAATCAGCATCAGCGACGCCAAAATAACGTTACCCAATAATCTCTGCCACGATGGAAAAACAATCTTTTTGCTAACAATAAGATAAATTAACAAAATAAGACCAGCCATAAAATGCCTTAATCCAACCACATAAACAGGTGGAATAGTCTGCACCGCAATTCTAATGGCTAAATAAGTTGTTCCCCAAAAAAATGAGACGCCAAAAATGGCTAGTGAAAGCTTAATTGATGTTAAAGCTTTCATTTATAAAAAATTAATTTTAGCTAACTCTAACTGCATATCTTGCTGTAATTTATAAGCTTCCTTTTGCGCAGCTTCTGCAAAATCCTCGCCATTAGACGCAAAAATAATTGCCCTTGAAGAGTTAACTAATAATCCACAGTCTTTGGTTATCCCATATTTACAAACATCGGCTAAAGAACCTCCTTGGCTACCTACCCCCGGCACTAATAAAAAATGATGAGGAGCTATGGCTCTTATTTCTTCAAAAGACTTTGCTTTGGTTGCCCCTACTACAAACATTAAATTTTCATCAGTACCCCATTCTTGAGCTTTTTTAATTACAGACTCAAATAATTTTTCTCCATCGTAATTCAATAACTGAAAATCCTGAGCACTTTGATTAGAGGTTAGTGCCAAAAGAATTACCCATTTATTTTTGAAATCTAAAAAAGGTTGAACAGAGTCTTTCCCCATGTACGGCGCAACGGTTACTGAATCAAAACTCATTTGAGAACTTTCTTGATCGAAAAATGCTTTTGCATACATGGAAGATGTATTTCCAATGTCGCCACGTTTAGCGTCGGCTATGGTAAATATATCTTTTGGAATATAATTGATGGTTTTAATTAGCGATTGCCAGCCTGCCAATCCTCTACTTTCGTAAAATGCAGTATTTATTTTATAGGATACACACAAATGATGGGTAGCATCTATAATTTGCTTATTAAATTCAAAAACAGGATCATCAAAACTTAAAAGATGACTAGGTATTTTCTCTACATCTGTATCTAACCCGATAGTTAAGAATGATTTCTTTAAACTAATTTGAGCTATTAATTCTTTACGTGTCATTTTCTAAGGAGTAAATTATGCCCAAAAGTGGTAAAATTTATAGGTAAGCAAAAAAAAACAAGATAAAAATTTTTTAATTACAATATATTCGATATTATTGCATCATAATCTCAATTTATCCTGTGTCTACGGATTAAGTCGTAACAAAATATCAAAAAAGTTTTTAGGTCACACTTACCCCAACTAGATAAATCAAAAAAAATAATTCTTGACAATAATTCATATTAATGTTTAATACAAACGAATTGAACGATAAGCTTGTCTCTGAGCTACGTGAAATTGCTAAAAGCTTTGGTGTAGAAAATACCGATGCCTTACGTAAGGCCGAATTAATTATTAAAATTAACGAGCAACAAGACCTCATTAAGGCCGCTAAAGGTGAAACCGAATCAGCGCAAGCAGTAGTAACTACCGAAAGTGTAGATACAGCCGAAGACGAAAAACCTAAGAAAAGAGCTAGAACAACTGTAAAAGCTTTACCTGTAGAGCGTAAAACGTCTGCTAAAGATGATGTTAACTTATTTGATTCGGGATCTAAAAGCAACGAAGAAAGCACACCAACAAGCTACAGCAAACCAGAATCTATAGCAGAAAGCACAGAAAAATCTGAGCAAAAAGCAATCAGACCAGATAGAAACTCAAAACAAAGAAATCAAGATTCTGCTTTTGATTTTGATAATGTAATTATAAATGAAGGTGTTTTAGAAATTATGCCTGATGGTTATGGTTTCCTAAGATCTTCTGACTATAATTATTTAACCTCTCCTGATGATATTTACGTATCTCAATCTCAAATCAAATTATTTGGTTTAAAAACTGGAGACACCGTAAGAGGAAGTATTCGTCCACCAAAAGAGGGAGAAAAATATTTCCCTTTAGTAAGAGTAGAGTCTATAAACGGAAGAGTGCCAGCCGAAGTAAGAGATCGTGTTCCTTTTGATTTTTTAACTCCCCTATTCCCAACGGAGCGTTTAAATTTATTTATGAAACCGGCAGATTATTCTACCAGAATTATGGATTTATTTACTCCAATTGGTAAAGGCCAGCGTGGGTTGATTGTTGCGCAGCCTAAAACGGGTAAAACTAACTTATTAAAAGAAGTGGCAAATGCCATTGCAGCTAATCATCCCGAGGTTTATTTGATTATTTTATTAATTGATGAACGCCCTGAAGAGGTTACAGATATGGCAAGAAGTGTTAGGGCAGAGGTTGTATCTTCTACTTTTGATGAACCTGCTGAGAGACATGTGAAAATTGCAAACATTGTTTTAGAAAAGGCCAAAAGAATGGTAGAGTGTGGCCACGATGTGGTTATCCTTTTAGATTCTATCACACGTTTAGCTAGAGCATATAATACGGTTGCACCAGCATCTGGTAAAATATTATCGGGTGGTGTGGATGCAAATGCATTACATAAGCCAAAAAGATTTTTTGGAGCTGCAAGAAATATTGAAGATGGTGGTTCTTTAACTATTTTAGCAACGGCCTTAACAGAAACTGGCTCTAAAATGGATGAGGTTATTTTTGAAGAATTTAAAGGTACTGGTAATATGGAGCTTCAGTTAGACCGTAAGTTGTCTAATAAGCGTATATTCCCAGCAATAGATTTAACAGCTTCTAGTACAAGAAGAGACGATTTATTATTAGATAAAGAAACCCTACAAAGGCTTTGGATTTTAAGAAACCACTTAGCAGACATGAACCCTCAAGAAGCTATGGAATTCTTGCTAACGCAAGTTAGAGGAACAAAATCTAATGAAGAGTTTTTAATCTCGATGAATAACTAAAAGGAAATTAGGTAAAAGATACAGGTTTAAGGTGCAAAGCCTTAAACCTTTTATCTTAAACCCAAAACCCTTATGAATATAAAAAAACATATTCCTAATGCAATTACCTGTGGTAACCTATTTTCTGGTTGTGTAGGTATTGTTTATGCATTTAACGGCAACCTTAAAATAGTTGCCTTTTTTGTTTTAATATCAGGCATATTAGATTTCTTTGATGGTTTTGTTGCTCGACTGTTAAATGTAAAATCTGAAATTGGTAAAGAATTAGACTCTTTAGCAGATGTTGTAAGTTTTGGTTTTTTACCCGGAGTTATTATTTTCCAAATGTTACAAAACCTTCAAATGGGAAATTGGTCTTATATTGGTTTTTGTATTGCTATTTTTTCTGCGATTAGATTAGCGAAATTTAATATCGACACTAGACAAACACAAGATTTTATTGGCCTTAATACACCAACAAATACCTTTTTTATCATATCATTACCTTGGCTAATAGAAGATTATTCATTTATTAATAATGCTTATTTATTAATAGTATTTACTTTAATAACTTCTTATTTATTGGTTAGCGAAATCAGATTATTCTCGCTTAAATTTAATGGCCTAGCTTGGGCACAAAATAAATACAAATTCATTTTAATAATAATATCTATAGTTTTATTGGCTTTTATTAAATTTGCGGCAATTCCTATAATATTAGTATTATATATTTTATTCTCACAATTACACTTTAAATACACAAAATGAAAAAATTTATCGCTCATATTGACGTAATGCCATTAAAAGAAATTTTAGACCCACAAGGAAAAGCAGTAACTGGAAGTATGAAAAATTTAGAATTGGCAGAAATAAGTAATGTAAGAATTGGTCGTCACATCACTTTAGAAATAGAGGCAGCAAATCAAGATATAGCAACAGAAAAGGTAGATACAGCTTGTAAAAAGTTATTAGCAAACCTGATTATGGAAAATTACTCTTTTAAAATAGAGGAGCTTTAGTCATTGGCTAGAAGCTCTTCTTTCTTTTCTTGTAATTTAGCATATATGTTGTCAAAAGATTGATATAAATCATTAAAATCGCTAGATAATCCTTCAAAATCTTTTTGTTCTCTAGCTCTTTGTTCAATAGTACTCATTAGCTCTCTACCAGCTTCAATACCCATAAATGTAAAAGTGGGTTTTAATTTGTGAGCAGTTTGTGCAATTCTTTCCCAATTTTTTTCTTCTATAGCATTTTTCAAATCACTTGCATAACCTGGTGTTTGAGCAATAAATAGGTCAATCATATCAACCATAAATTCTACATTTTCGCTTGCCACTTCTTTTAAATAAGTTAAGTCTATAATTATATTATCGTATTTACTCATTAACGGTAGTTATTTTGTTTAATTTTTTGGCTTTCAATGTATCTGTACAAATACGATTTAAATTAATAATTGTTTCATTAAATATTGGATGTTTAAAATTAGGTAAGATTTCTTCCAAAGGCGATAATACAAATTTTCTTTCTGATAAACGTGGGTGCGGGATAATTAATATTTCTGAATTAATAATATCATCATTAAAAAAAAGAATGTCAATATCTATAATTCTAGCGCCCCATTTCTCTTCCCTAACTCTGCCTAGTCTGTTTTCAATCTTTTGGGTAATCGCCAAAGCTTCAAAAGGATCAAGTAATGTCTCTATTAATAAAGCAATATTAAAATAACTTGGTTGATTAGTTACACCCCAAGCTTCGGTTTCGTAAATAGAAGAAATTAACTCAATATTCCCGAGTTCAATTTTCAAACTTTTAATACTTTCATTAAGATTAAAAGTTCTGTCTCCTAAATTTGTTCCAATTGAGAGGCAAATCTTATTCATAAATGATGTAACAAAAACATTTAATAGCTATCTAAAATTTATATTTGCAAAATAGCACTTTTAAAAAATAAAAAATGAAACAGTTCTTCAAATTTGTTTTCGCATCTATGGTAGGTATTATTTTATCTACTATTTTACTTTTTGTGTTTCTTATAGCCGGTATTACCGCGGTTGTAAGTAGCAGCGAGGAGAAGGTAGAATTATCAGAAAACACCATTTTACATTTAAATTTAAACGTTCCTATTATAGAGCGTAGCACCGATAGCCCGCTAGATAATTTAGACTTAGGTCCTTTTAAAGGAGAAAAAGTTATTGGCTTAGATGATCTTTTAAAAAGCATAAAAAATGCTAAAGATGACAATAACATTAAGGGTATTTATTTAGATGTGAGCTACCTAATGACAGGTTTAGCAACTATTGAAGAAATTAGAGATGCTTTAATAGATTTTAAAAAATCTAAAAAATTTATTTACGCTTACAGCGAGGTTTACACACAAAGTGCTTATTATTTAGCGTCAACAGCTGATAAAATATATCTAAACCCGCAAGGCCTATTAGAATTAAAAGGGTTTAATGCAGAAGTTACCTTCTATAAAGGTGCTTTAGACAAGTTAGGAATAGAAGCACAAATAATAAAGGTAGGAACTTTCAAAAGTGCTGTAGAGCCGTTTATCTTAGAAAAAATGAGCGATGCTAATAAATTACAACAAAAAGAGCTTCTTACTTCATTGTATAATCATTTCACTCTAAATATTGCCCAAAGTAGAAAGTTACCGCAAGAAACAGTAATTAATATCGCTAACAATTTATTATGTCAATCGCCTCAGGATGCTGTAGACTTAAAGCTAATTGATGCTTTAAAATATAAAGATGAAGTTTTGATAGAATTAAAAGAAAAAACGAATATAAAAGAAGAGGACAATTTAAAAACAGTAACCCTTTCCGACTATGCAGAAACTGTTAAATCAGTTTCTACAGCAAAGGACAGAATAGCTATTATTTATGCAAATGGAGATATAACTGGCGGAGAAGGTGATGAAACAACAATTGGATCTGAAGGAATTTCTAAAGCGTTAAGAAATGCCAGATTAGATGATAAGGTAAAAGCCGTAGTATTAAGAGTAAATAGTCCTGGTGGTAGCTCTTTAGCATCTGATGTAATTTGGAGAGAAGTTGCTTTAACCAAAAAAGTAAAACCAATTATTGTTTCTATGGGCGATTATGCTGCCTCTGGAGGATATTATATTGCTTGCGCCGCAGATTCAATTTTTGCTGAACCTAATACCATTACAGGCTCTATAGGTGTGTTTGCTATTATACCAAACATGAAAGGTCTATTAAACGATAAAATGGGTATCACTTTTGATGGGGTTAAAACTGGAGAGTTTTCTGATTTTGGAAATTTAACCAGACCATTAACACCAGCAGAAAGAATGATTTTTCAAAATCAAGTAAACAGAACTTATCAAGACTTTACTAAGATTGTTTCGCAAGGAAGAAAAATTCCTCAATCTTATGTAGATAGCATTGGACAAGGTAGAGTTTGGACTGGCGAACAGGCTGTAAAATTAAAACTAGTTGATAGAATTGGTCATATTGATGACGCAATTGAATCAGCCGCTAAAAAAGCCAAATTAAAAGAATACAAAATTGTTAAATATCCAGATATTGATAAAGGCTTCTTAGGCTTAGCTAGTAAAGGTAGCGATCAGATTAGAACCTACATGGTTAAAAAAGAATTGGGTGTTAGTTATCAATATTATCAAAAAATTAAAGAAGTAGCTAATATAAATGGCTTGCAAGCTCGTATGCCATTTCAATTGGTGATAGATTAAATTCTTAAAGTAGAGATTAAAGCCTGCTATTGATATAATTAGCAGGCTTTTTTTGTTAAAATCATTCCTTTTAAAACATCAATATTCTGCCTAAATTATCTTAAAATTCTTGGTTTAGAAATCAATGAAATGTATTAAAATAATTTTAACGAATTAACAATAATATCATAAATGCACATTATTTTAGCAGTAACTAATTTGCATCATGAATAACGATTTTATAAATCATTTAATTAAAGAATTTCAGCTACCGCTAAATAATCCAATATTAGTATTTTCTACCATATTATTAATTATTTTACTATCCCCCGTCCTACTCAGAAAACTTAAAATACCTGGTATTATTGGTTTAATAGTTTCCGGAACTATAATTGGTCCACATGGTTTTAATGTATTAGAAAAAACGTCGGCAATACAACTGTTCTCTACTATCGGCTTGCTTTATATCATGTTTATTGCTGGCCTAGAGCTAGATATGAGCGACTTTAAAAAAAACAAAAACAAAAGTCTAATATTTGGCTTCCTAACCTTTATTATTCCAATTAGTATAGGTTTACCAATATGTTATTATGTATTGGGCTATGCTTTAAATACCAGTATTTTAACCGCTAGTATGTTTGCAACACATACTTTAATTGCTTACCCAATTATTAGCAAATTTGGTATTACTAAAAATGAATCTGTTGCGGTTGCTGTAGGCGCAACCATTTTAACAGATACAGCAGTTTTAATAATTCTAGCAATTATTATTGGATCAGAAAAAGGAACCTTAAATACAGAATTTTGGATTAGATTAATATCATCATTAACCATATTTATGGGAATTATGTTCTTAATAATCCCTAGGGTTGCAAAATGGTTCTTTTCTAAACTAGATAGTGAAAAAAATTCTCATTATGTATTTGTATTATCTGTAGTTTTCTTTGCTGCTTTTTTGGCCGAAGTTGCAGGTGTGGAGCCTATTATAGGTGCTTTTATGGCTGGCTTAGCTTTAAATAAATTAATACCGCATTCATCTGCTTTAATGAATAGGATAGAATTTGTAGGAAATGCAATTTTTATACCATTCTTTTTGATAAGTGTAGGTATGCTAGTTGATTTAAGTGTACTTTTTAAAGGAACCAATACTATTATTATTGCGGCTGTTTTAACTGTTTTTGCAATTTTCGGAAAATGGCTTGCCGCATGGATAGCTCAACTGTTATTCAATTTCTCATCTACACAACGTCAAGTTATGTTTGGTTTAAGTACTGCACATGCCGCGGCTACTTTAGCTATAATTTTAGTAGGTTTTAAAGTAGGAATTATAGATGAATATATTCTAAACGGAACCATTATTTTAATATTGGTTACCTGTTTAATAGCATCTTTTGTCACAGAAAACGCTGCAAAACAACTTATTTTGGAAGACGATACTGAAACTAGTGTAAGTATGATTAAGAATGAAGCCTCAAAGCAAGAGAATATTTTGGTGCCTCTTTCAAGCTATAATAACTTAGAGTTAATATTAGACTTAGTTAGTTTATTTAAAAATAAAAAATCAAACACGCCTATCACGCTCCTTTCTGTGGTTCCCGATAACGATACTGCAGAATTTAATTTAAACAAGGCAAGAAAGAAACTAAATGACACCATAAAATATGCTTCGGCAAGTGAAATTAATTTAGACATAGCTGTTACCATAGATTTTAATATTGTAGGTGGAATTGTACGTACCGCCAAAGAAAAATCATCTAATTTAATATTATCTGGATGGCCACAAAAAACTTCATTAATTGATAAATTTTTAGGCGATAATCATACGGCTAGCATTATAGAGAATTTAAATAAGGATGTATTTGCCTGCCATATTCAAAAACCTTTAGTTACGTTAGAGCGGATTTTAGTTATTTCTCCACCGCTAGCAGAGTATGAGTTTGGCTTTAAAGTTTGGCTATCTAAAGTACATTTATTCGCTAAAGAATTAAGTTTGCCTGTTTTATTTATTTGTGATGAAAATACCCAAACTGTACTACAAAAGTTAATTAAGGAAGGAAAATTTGGTTTTAATAATAGCTATCAAATTCCAGAAAATTGGGATAATCTATTCCCTTTAAAAGCAAAAATTAAACAAACCGATTTAGTTTTTATGGTTAGCACAAGAAAAGGAGCCGTTTCTTACCATAATATTTTAGATAATATTGAAACTAAATTGGAAAAGTATTATCCAGAAAACAATAAAATTTTGGTTTACCCACAAACAGAAAATGCAGAACATGTTTATACAGAGTATGATGATATGCGAGCGGAAACTTTAACTAAAGGCTTACAGACTATTAAGAAAGTTAAAAGTGGAATTTTCAGAATTTTTAAAAAGAAATGACCGTTAAAGCTTCTTAAAAATTTTGGAATTTAGTAATTTTGCCTAACCACTATATATCCTAAATAACATGATTCAAATTGAAGACTTTAATAATCCACAGGTTAAAAAACTTCCAAATCATTTAAGGCAATACATCGTTTCGCAAAATTACAATCATTATACACCAATAGATCATGCAGTATGGCGCTATGTCATGCGTCAAAATTATAGCTATTTAAAAGATGTAGCTTACTATCCTTACATCAAAGGATTATCTAGAGCCGGATTAAGTATTGAATTTATTCCAGATTTACAAACCATGAATGATAACCTAGCCAAAATTGGCTGGGGAGCCGTAACTGTGGATGGCTTTATTCCTCCAGTTGCATTTATGGAATTTCAAGCTTATCAAGTCTTGGTCATTGCAGCAGATATCAGGCAAATCAATCATATTGCATACACTCCTGCTCCGGATATCATTCATGAATCTGCCGGACACGCCCCTATTATTGCCGATGAAGCTTATAATAAATACTTAAGTTATTTTGGTTCTATAGGTGCTAAAGCGATGTTTTCTTCTAAAGATTACGAATTGTATGAAGCCATCAGACATTTATCTATTTTAAAAGAAGACGCCAAGTCATCGGCGAAAGCCATAGAAAAAGCAGAACAAAAAGTAGCCTATTGCCAAGAAAATTTAGGCGAACCCTCTGAAATGGCCCTACTCAGCAGGTTGCACTGGTATACTGTAGAATATGGTTTGATTGGCACATTAGAAAACCCTAAAATTTATGGTGCTGGTTTATTGTCTTCTATAGGCGAAAGTGCAAGTTGTATGCAGCCTGATATAGAAAAACTATGGTACAATTTAGATGTTGTTAACTTTAGTTATGATATTACTAAAACTCAACCGCAATTATTTGTAACACCAACATTTGAAAATTTAATTGATGTTTTAGAAGCCTTTGCAGATACCATGTCTTTTAGAAAAGGTGGTACCGAAGGAATTTTAAAGGCTATTGAATGCAAAAAATCTTGTACAGCTGTTTACTCCTCTGGTTTACAAGTAACTGGTGTTTTTACCACTCTTGGTTTGAATGAAAATGACGATTTAGAGTTTATTAAAACTAACGGCCCATCTGCCTTGAGCTTTGAAAATAAACAATTAGACAACCACGGTAAAGATGTTCATCTAGATGGATTAAGTTCGCCAGTTGGAAAACTAAAAAACACAAACAAACCTTTAGAAGAATTTAGCAATCAAGACCTTAAAAATATAAACATAGAAATTGGACAAAACGCTTATTTAGAATTTGAAAGCGGTATCACCATACAAGGAGATATCACCAATATTTTAAGAAAACAAGAGAAAATAATATTAATAACTTGGCAAAATTGTACTGTAAAAACTGCCGAAGAAGAAATTTTATTTGAACCTAGCTGGGGAATTTACGATATGGCAGTAGGTGAAAAAGTGATTTCTGTCTTTTGTGGTGCAGCTGATAAAGACGCTTACGAAGAAATTGCCTATATTTCTAAAACAGTTACTAAACAATCATCTTATAGCAAAAAAACGTTAAACTTGCATCAAAAATACCAGCAGGTTAGAGATATTAGAAATAGTTTATCATCAGATTTTGACGCCGAAAATTTATTTTTAGAGCTTAAAACAAATTACCCTGATGATTGGCTATGCAGTTTAGAGCTGTTAGAAGTCTTGCATCATTTAAATATAAATGAACCATTAAGGGTAGAAATTAATAATTATTTAGAGTCAAAAGCTTTAGTAAATCCAGAATTAAAAAAATTAATTACAGACGGATTAAATTTAATATCAAATCCTGTTCATCAACTCATTTTAGAATAAAAACATGCAAACTACTTCACTAGAAGAAAAAATAGAATCTAAAAACATTATTATCACTGGTGCTAGTAGCGGCATTGGATTTGAAGCTGCCATTGAATTAGCTATTAAAGGCAATGCAGTAATTGCTTTGGCTAGGTCTAAAGAAAAATTAAAAAACTTAAACCAAATAGTTAAAAGCCTCAATCCCGAAGCTAATTTTTTTGCCGTAGAATTTGACATTTTAAATGACGATGAACAAGGCTTAATTGACTTTATAACACAAAGGTTTAATAAAGTAGATATTTTAATAAACAATGCAGGTGCTTTAATTAATAAACCATTTAAAGAGTTAACCGAGTTTGATATGGCCGAAATGTATCAAAGCAATGTTTTAGGACATTTTAGAATGATTAAAGCCTTATTACCTATAATGAATACCAATAGCCATATTGTTAACATTGGAAGTATGGGCGGATACCAAGGAAGTGCCAAATTTAACGGACTAGCTGCATACTCGGCAAGTAAGGCTGCTTTACATATTTTAACCGAATGCTTAGCACAAGAATTGGTTGATGATAAGATTAGCGTCAATTGTTTAGCATTAGGTTCGGCACAAACAGAAATGTTAGAAAAAGCTTTTCCAGGATATCAATCACCTGTTGCAGCATTCGAAATGGGGAAATACATTGCTGATTTTGCCTTAACAGGACATCGTTTTTTTAATGGTAAAATTTTACCCGTTGCTATGGTTACACCATAAAGTTTTCTTGGTATAATTATGGCTAGCAAAGTTTAATAAAATCAAGTATGAAAAGTTTAAGTATGAAGTATATTAAAAGTATCGCTTTAATAAGCATTATGGCTTTATTTGCATGCAATCAAGACATTAAAGAAACAAGCGAAACCGACTCAACTGACATTCAAAATGAGATAACAGACAACTCAAATGAAATTGCAGATGTTCCATATTACGCAGAATTAGATTCTAACTCACAAAACTTCACCTTGATTAAAAGTGATTTAGTAGATAAAAACGATTTAACCCCAATTAACTTAAAAGATGCTTTAAATAGAAAGTATCCTGAAATTTTCATTAGCGAAACCAGAATTAGTAATGATACAATTTATGTTACCATTCCAAATGCAAAACATTTAACTCAAGGAATTGGGTCTATGGGTGCTAAAATTTACATGACAGAATCTACACATTCTTTTACAGATTTGCCAAACATTAAATATGTAAAATACAATTTTAACGTAGGAGACCACGCCTACCCTGGCGTTTATACCAAAGAAGATTTTAAATTTATTAAAACAACAAAATAATATTTGAGATTTAATAATAACTAATATTTTAGTTATTATTGCCTTATGAAAAATATAATCTTCTTCCTTTTCTTCTCTTTGTTTATAGGATTTAAAACCTATTCGCAAGTTGATGACGCTAAGCTACTAGACTTAATTGAAAGTCAACGTTACCAAGATGTTGCAACCTATTTAGAGAGTATTTATCCAAATGGTTCCGATGAACCCAAGATAATTTCGAGATTAGCTTATGCATATTACATGAGCGGTGATTTAGTAAAAGCAGAAAACAATTATTTAGCGCTGCTAAAGATAGATAGTACTAAAATATCTACACTTAACAGTTTAGCTGGTATTGCAAATAAGCGTGGTAATTATCCTCAAATGATTAATTATTACAATAAACTTTTAAAAATTGATAGTAGTAATTTTTACATTCTCAAACAAACTGCATTTGCCTATCAACAATTAGATAATGAAACATTAAGCTTTAACTATTTTGAAAAAGCGAACAAAATAAATGCTACAGATGCAGAAATTGCCTATGAATTAAGTAAGATTTACATGTCTAATTTATTGTTTGAAAAAGCTGTAAATATTTTAGATCCAGCTTTAAAAGCCGATTCTTCCAATCTACTATTACAAAGAGCTTCTTTACGACTAAATGGTTTTTTAAAAAACTTTAAAAAAATGGTGAAAATTGGTGAAACACTAATTAAACTTGGCGACACATCAAACGAAACTTATAATCAGTTGGCGCAAGCTTATTATTACACTAATGATTATAAAAATTGTTTAATCTATAATCAAAAAATTATTGCTGCTGAGGCAGAAACAGAAACTACATTTTATTTTATAGGTTTAAGTTATCGAAAACTAAATGATTTAAAAAAATCAAACGAGTTTTTAAATATGGCCATCGCTAAAGGAATTTCAGATAATATTTGTATTTACTATCAGGAGCTGGGAGCAAATAGAGAGGAATCTAATCAGTTTACAACAAGTATTTACTGTTATAAAAAAGCATTAGAATTTTCTAATAATGTAGAGAAAGTTAACATGGTGAACTACTCTATAGCTAGAATTTATGATGCTGAATTAAAACAGCCTAAAACAGCCGTAAAATACTACCAGCAATATATTAAAGATGCTAATCCAAAAAAGAAATCGGAAATCCCTTACATAGATTATAGTAAAGCAAGGATTAAAGAAATTATTGGAAAATAAAAATTGATTAAATAAAAAAAGTCTAGATTCTATTCTTAAAAGAATAAAATCTAGACTTAAAAATTTGTTTACTATTACTTATTTTGATAAGATAATCTGCCTATTAAGCCAGGCATCTTTTTACCTTGAATATCGTAAATAGCTTTAACCCATAAGGCAAATAACATTGGCACTACTATAAAAGAAAGCCAATTATATTCCCAAGCTTTAGCAAAATCTAAATGTATAAAGTGCATTACTGCTTTTGTCATTCCACAAGCGTAACATGTTGTATTTGCTAACAACACCGATAAACAAACACTCTCCCCTTTATCAAAAAAAGTTGTAGGAAAAAACAATAAAATAACCGGAGCAGCAATTATAACACCGTTAGAAATATAAAAATAAGCCTTACGAATCATTTACACACAATTTAGTTTACTAGGGATGGTTTTTATATTTTGAATCCCATGAAAGGTATTATTTCCGATTTGTAAATCATTATATTATGAATTTAATTGTAATTTGAAATTAAATTTCTACATTAGAACTTAGTTATCTAATTGTGAAAATTTTTATCTATCAAATCTTTAATTTATTTCAAACTATTAAACAAAAGACTACCATTTATTATCATCTATAGATAAATTTTCTATCTAACAATCAATAATTTATAATTAAATGGAGACCAGAGGCCATTAAAAAAAAACGGGGCGACATCCGAAAAGCCATATGAGTAGGGACATAAAACTATAAAAATGAAAAAAAAATTATTATCAATTACAATTTTGACAGCATCTCTATTTTTCTCTAGTTGTGCGACAATTTTAACAGGTTCCAAACAATCAATAACGTTTAATTCTTTCCCTCAAGGAGCAAACATTGAAGTTGACGGAATTGACCGCGGTGTTACACCTGCTGCCGTTAAATTAAAAAAAGGGTTTAACGGACAAACTGTTACCTTAAAAAAAGAAGGATATGATCCGAAAATCTTTCAACCAGAAACAACTTTTAATGCAGTCTCGGTAATTAATTTCTTTTCTATATTAGGATGGGGAATTGACGCAGCGACAGGTGCAATGATGAAATACGACCCAAAAGTTTACGAAATAAAATTGCAACCTACACAAAAATAACCTACACATAACCACAGGTTTAATTTATACCCAGGCGAAGTGCTTTGACTAATTTTGCCTGGGTTCATTTAATTTTCTACAGGCTGACAAAGGTTCTCAAAGCGATGCAATTTATGCGGAAATTAGCCAAACGTAACCTGCAACTCTTGTAGACAACACTAATTTACTACTAACGAAAAAAACAATCAATATTGAATTACTTGCCGATAAGAATGTTTTTGTGATAGAATCAGTTTCTGAAGGTGAAGTTGCACCAAATACCCCACAATTAAAGTTATACGATAATAAAAGGTCGTTTGACTTACAGGCAAACTTAAAGATCAAAGAGAAAGCCTCACTCACTATCGTTAAAAAGGAGTAAATAGCTTAAAACCATTAGAATTACAAAAGCCAAATTCGACAACGAATTTGGCTTTTATGTTTAAGTTAGATATTTGTTTATCAAAACATTTAAAATAGTATTTAAATCTATTTCAATTTAAATACAACAACGGCTAATGGGGGAATATTAATCTCGATAGAATTTGCTCGCCAATGGCTTCCTTTCTCTTCAGAAGGTTTATCTGGATTGGAAATTCCACTACCCCAATATGCTTTATCATCAGAGTTGAAAATTTCTTTCCAAGTACCTTTTTGTGTTACCCCAAATCGATAATTTTCTCTTACCACCGGAGTTAAATTAATAACTACCATTAAATCGTTCCTTGCATTAAAACCTTTACGAGCATAAACTAAAACTGAGTTTGCATGATCATCGTTTACAATCCACTCAAAGCCATTGCTATCAAAACCTCGCTCGTACAAAGCGGGCTCTGTTTTGTATAAATGGTTTAAAGCCATAATGGTTTTTTTAATGCCTGCATGGGGATCAAACGCTAGTAAATGCCAGTCTAGAGAATGCGTAGGATTCCACTCTTTGGTTTGCGCAAACTCGCTTCCTTGAAATAAAAGTTTAGTCCCAGGGTGTGTCCACATATAACCGTATAACGCCCTTAAGTTTGCATATTGCTGCCATTCATCTCCGGGCATTTTATAAATTAGAGAATGCTTACCATGCACCACCTCGTCATGAGAAAGTGGCAACATAAAATTCTCTGTAAATGCATAAATGGTACTAAAAGTTATTTGGTTATGATGATATTTTCTATTGATAGGATCTTCTGAAAAATATTTTAGAGTGTCATTCATCCATCCCATCATCCATTTCTGGCTAAAACCTAAACCACCAGTATAAGTAGGATGACTTACTCCTGGAAAAGAAGTTGACTCTTCTGCTATGGTTTGAACATCAGGGAAATTTGCAAAAACGACTTCATTAAACTCTTTAAATAAAGAAATTGCTTCTAAGTTTTCTCTTCCGCCAAACTCATTTGGTATCCACTCCCCTTCTTCTCTACTATAGTCCAGATAAAGCATAGATGCAACGGCATCTACACGTAGACCGTCTACATGAAAACGATCTAACCAAAATATAGCGTTCGAAATTAAAAATGCTCTTACTTCGTTTCGTCCGTAATTAAAAATGTAAGATTTCCAATCGGGATGAAAACCTTTTTTCATATCGGCATGCTCATATAAATGAGAACCGTCAAAATTGTACAAGCCATGGGCATCACCAGGGAAATGTGAAGGCACCCAATCCATAATGACACCAATTCCGTTCTTATGAAATTCTTCAATTAAAAACATTAAATCTTGCGGCGTACCAAACCTACAAGTAGCTGCAAAATAACCAGTTATTTGATAGCCCCAGCTAGGATAGAAAGGATGCTCCATTAATGGCATAAATTCTACGTGAGTAAATCCCATCTCTTTAACATATGGCACCATTTTAGAAGCCATATCTCTATAACTTAAAAACTGATCAGGCGAATCTATTCCCCTAGCCCAAGAACCAAAATGGACTTCGTAAACAGACATCGGTCTATTTAATCCATTTACCTGATGACGATTAGACATATAAGCAGCATCTTTCCACTCATACCAAGTGTCCCAAACTATTGACGCTGTACGAGGTGGTTCCTCGCTTCTTAAAGCAAAAGGATCGGCCTTTTCTAAATCTTCTCCTGTGGTAGAATTAATAAAGTATTTGTAAGCTTCTCCATTACCTACATTTGGAATAAACCCTTCCCAAATACCACTTCCATCCCATCTTACTTTTAAAGGATGACTTGCTTTATCCCAATAATTAAAGTTTGCAATTACTGAAACGTAATTTGCATTTGGCGCCCAAACCGCGAAATAAGTACCTGTTATACCTTGATACGATACCACATGAGAACCTAACTTTTCGTATAATTTATAATGCTTTCCTGCTCTAAAAAGACCAATATCAAAATCAGTAAACTTTGAGTAAACTAATACATTTTCAATTATTGATGGCACTTCTTGATTGGCTGCTTTTAAAGCTTTTTTGACCGTTGCCTTTTTCACAACTGCTTCTTTTACCTCAGAAACTTTTTTTGATACTTCCTTTTTTGCACTGCCTTTTGGCTTAGTTGTTTTGGCAACTTCCTTAATTTTTAATGCAGGTATTTTTGCAGCGTCTTCTTTCAATTTTTTAGCCATCTAATAAAGAATTAGTTTAGATTATTTTTGGTTGTTTATTGGATTACAATTTACATAATTACTTTAATTTTCCAATTTTTAAAATTAAAGCATAAAAAAAGCCCGAATAAATCGGGCTTTAGGTTATTTAAACAATTGAATGTTTTTAAAATGTTTGGTCACCTTTAATCTTCCTCTCTTTAAATCATCAAACATTAAATTTCCAGAGAAATCTCTGCCATCAATAATGATTTTTGAAGGCTTAAATGGCATTCCTATTAATTTTAAATCGTAGGTTTCATAACGTGGAGTAAACAAACCTTCAACTTCTTGTTTGATAGTCATGCTTTTTTTATCACCATTTACCGTAAATTTCTTTTCTAAGTAAATGTCTTGCTCATAAGCAAAGGTGTCTCCATGATCTTCAAAATGGAAAGAGTTTACCTCATAATCAGAAAAGTAAATCTGGAACATCAATTCTTCTATTTCTATCTCTGAAGTGTATTGCATTACTGGATATTCTGGTATTACCGAGCCTGCTTTTACAAATATTGGCATAGAATCTAATGGCGCCTGAATTAAATGTTCAGTGCCTCCATCATAAGTTTCATGCGACCAGTAATCGTACCATTTACCTTCTGGTAAATATACTTTACGAGATGTAGCTCCTTCTTCTAAAACCGGACAAACCAATATTTTATCTCCAAATGTAAATTCGTCTTCGCGATATTTATTTAGTGGCTTTGTTTGCTCATGCATTACAATTGGACGTAAAATTGGGAAACCATAACGGTGATGCTCCCAAAAAACAGCATAGATATAAGGTAAAAGTCTATATCTTAATTCAATAAATTTCCTATTAATGGCTTCTAACTCTGGACCAAAACTCCAAGGTTCTCTTTCTGCTGTATCACCAGCAGAGTGGGCTCTCATAAATGGAGAAAAAACGCCTAATTGAATCCATCTGGTAAACAATTCGCCAGTGGGTTCACCGCTAAATCCACCAATATCTGTACCTGCAAAAGGCATACCCGACATGGATAAACGCTGCATTTGCAAGCTGCCTATTTTTAAATGTTCCCAGCTTGCTACGTTATCGCCTGTCCAACAAGAGCTGTAACGTTGTACGCCAGAATATCCTGCTCTAGTGATTGTGAAAGGGCGTTTATTTTTTTGAATTTTCTTTAAACCATCGTAAGTTGCTCTAACCATTTGCATTCCGTAAACGTTATGCGCTTTACGGTGCGAACCACGGAAACCATCGTAATTATGTCTTACATCATCTGGGAAAGTCCCTTTGCCAAATACTGCTGGCTCGTTCATATCGTTCCAAACACCAGCAACACCTACTTCTACCAATTCTTTAAATAATCCACCCCACCATAATCTTACTTCTGGATTGGTAAAATCAGGAAACTGGCAACGACCTGGCCAAACATGCCCTTCCATAAAGTAATCGTCGCTACGGCGACAGAAGTATTTATTCTCCTTACCTTCTTTAAAAACCCAATAATTATCATCTACTTTAATTCCAGGATCTATAATTACTACCGTTTTAAACCCATCATCAGATAATTCTTTAATCATCTTCTTAGGATTTGGGAAATATTTTTTATTCCAAGTAAAGCAACGGTAACCATCCATATAATCTATGTCTAGGTAAAGTGCATCGCAAGGAATGTTTCTACTTCTAAATTGGTAAGCTAAATCTTTAACTTTAGATTCTGGATAATAACTCCATCTACATTGGTGATAGCCCAAAGCCCATATTGGAGGTAACTTATGGGTTCCTGTAATAGAGTTATATCTTTTAACAACGTCCATCATGTGTGGTCCATGAATGTAATAATACCTCATTTCTCCACCATCGGCCCAAAAACTTAGTTTGGTTCCATCTTCTTGCGCAAAATCAAAATGGGTTTTAAAAGTGTTATCCATAAAAATACCATGTGCAACACCATTGTTTAAGCTAATAAAAAACGGAATACTACGGTATAATGGATCTTGATGTTTTGCAAAAGAATAAGTGTCAGAGTTCCAATTTTGTAAACGTTTACCTCTTAAGTTTAAATCGGTAGGTTTATCTCCCAAACCATAATAGGCTTCTTCTGGAGAAGATTTTTTTGTACAATACACGTAGTAACCACCAAACTGATCGTTCTCTTCCCAGTGCATTCCCAAATAATCCTCATTAATAACCTTTCCATCATTATCTATAAAGGATATTAAAAAATTAGATTTATTTATTCTACATATTACTGTATTGGTAGAAACATCATAATGATCTTCCGTTTCGCTAAAATTAAAAACAGCAACTTTTTGATCTAATTGAGGAACTGCATAAGAAAATTCTTCTAAAAAAACGCTATGTGGCGCCAATCTAACCCTGATAATTTCGTCGCTTACAACTCTAATCTCTACAGATGCAGAGCCATCGCTAAAAATATATTTATAATTCTCTTGTCTTACTTCTTTAACTGCACCTAAGAAAACCTTTTCTATTGGTTTTAAGCCAATTATTGGATTATTAACATGCTGAATAGTTTCATCTTCTAATTCTGCTACAGTTAATTCGGGTTGTAGACTATTATTTGGAGGTAATATATTTGTATCTATAGTTTCAACTTTATTAGTTGAGTCTTTTTCGTCTTTCTTTTTCATGTAATTAAAACCAATTATTGTCGCTAATATGCCTATTTAAGTTTAATAAAGAAAAATAATTTCTAAACAATAGCGCTATTATTAGGAAAGCAATAATTAATTGCAACAAAAATTAAGGATTTGACACCAAATTAGGCTTGTCTTTGACAATAAGAGTAAACAAACCAGCTAAAATCATACAAAAACCACCTAACATGATTGTTTTAACCGTTTGACCATTAAAAAAAGCTTGGGTAAAATAACCCAATAACAAGCCACTTACAATTTGAGGTATAACTACAAAAAAGTTAAACACACCCATATAATAACCCATTTTATTAGCCGGTAAGGCGCTTGCCAAAATTGCATAAGGCATAGTTAAAATACTTGCCCAAGCAATACCAACACCAATCATGGGCAATATCAATAAGGTTTTAGTAGTGATTAAAAAAATGCTGCTTAAGCTTATTCCACCAATGACTAAGCATAGTAAATGAACAAATTTACGACTAGTCTTTTTAGCTAAAATTGGCAGTAAAAAGGCAGCTAATGCAGAAACACCGTTATAAACCGCAAACATAGTACCTACCCAATTTCCCGCTTCTTGAAAATTTGCAGATTGTGCATCGGTTGTGTTAAAAACATTTTCTGCAACTGCAGAGGTGGTATAAATCCACATGGCAAATAACCCAATCCAAGAAAAAAATTGCACCACTGCTAATTGAACCATAGTTTTAGGCATTTTAGCAAATCCACCCAATATTTCTTTAATGGCAAATAATAAACCCTTTGACTCTGCTCTTTCTTGTTTAAATTTCTCTAAACTTTCTGGAGGAAACTCTTTAGTTGTAAAAACGGTCCACATTACAGATAAAAGAAAAACTGCGCCACCTATATAAAAAGAATAACGAACAGAATCTGGTATTACTCCATAAACAGCACTATTGCTTACTCCAAAATATTCAGAAAAAATTGTAGGCAATAACGATGCTATTACCGCTCCGCAACCAATAAAAAAAGTTTGCATGGCATAACCAGCCGTTTGCTGTTCGGTATTTAATTTATCTCCAACAAAAGCTCTAAAAGGCTCCATAGAGATATTGATAGATGCGTCCATTAACCATAAAACAGCAACCGCCATCCACAAAACAGAAGAATTAGGCATTAAAAATAAAGCAATAGCAGCTAACACTGCCCCAATAAAGAAAAACGGACGACGGCGACCCCAAAACGGATGCCATGTATTATCGCTTAAATAACCAATAATAGGTTGTACTAACAAACCTGTTAGCGGAGCAGCTAACCAGAATAGTGGTAATTCGTCTGGTGTGGCTCCTAGTGTTGAAAATATACGACTAGTATTTGCATTTTGTAACGCAAAGCCAAACTGAATTCCAAAAAAGCCAAAGCTCATATTCCACAATTGCCAAAAACTCAATTTTGGTTTCATCAAATTAGTCATACTGTTTATTTGGGTGGTTAGTTAATAGTTTGTTGGTTGGTTAGTTAATAGTTTGTTAGTTAATAGTTTGTTAGATGATTCTCTACATCAAAAGCATTTTAAAAGCATAATTAACAAAAAATAGTATTCAAATTTAATAAATAGCACTTTTTAAAATTGATAAACTGCAACATCATTTGCCTTTACGTTTACTTTTAAGCCACTTTGCAAATTTTCTATTTTTAATACTTCATTGGTGTATAAGTTCTTAAAAGTTAAAGCTTTATTAGCTTTTAAGCTGTTTGAAACATCTTGAGATAATTTTATAGACTGATTAAAATCTACGGCCTTATCAAAATTGGCTATAACTAAAACTCCGTTATTTTGATGAACTCTTAAATAGGCGTAAACATTTTTTCCTAAAATTTCACCTTGCCCTTTAATAGCATTTAAAGATATTGTTTTACCATATTTTATAGCAGGATTATTAGCAGCAAATTGAAGTAGTTTTTGATAATTGAATCTTAACTCTTTTTCTTCTCTATTTAACTTACCACCATCAAAAGTTCCCCCATTTACCCATCTTTGATGGTTTGGGACTCCCCAATAATCAAAAATAGAAGTTCTACCATCGTCACCACCAAAACCTTCCATGCCGTTTGCGGGCTCTCCTACTTCTTGACCAAAATAAATCATCACTGGGCCATTACCTAAAGTTGCCGTTAGTACCATGGCAGGCCATGCATTAAGCGGACTTTTAGCAAAAGATTTGGAAGCAATTCGTTCCTCATCATGGTTTTCTAGAAATCGCAGCATATTATTTGGAATATTTACACTCTCCTTCGAAATAACATGGTCTATATCTTTCACGTTAGCATTGCTATCGTTTTTGATTAATCTTTTTAAAGCATCGTATAAACCTACTTTATCGTACAAATAATCAAACTTTCCGGTTTTAACGTAAAGCTCGTATTTGGTGGGATCATAAGCCTCGCCCATAAAAATAATATCTGGATTTACCTTTTTAACTTCGGGGATAACCCAAGCCCAAAATTCTACAGGAACCATTTCGGCAACATCGCACCTAAAACCGTCTACTCCTTTTTTAGCCCAATACAATAAAATATCTCTAGTTTTAAACCAAACTGGTGGAATTGGATTAAAATAGTTTTTATTGTTTTCTACATCAACCCCGTAATTTAATTTGATAGTCTCGAACCAATCATCTATTGATGGATTAGCTTTAAATACATTATTACCAGTTGCTTTAGCTGGATTCTCGCTAAATATTCCATCTTTAAGTGGACTCGAAAAATTCGAACCTCCGGCTTGATAACCTTTGGGTACTACAAACTGCTGATTAGGGATATAATAAAAATCGTTTCTTGGACTGAAAGCTTTGCTTACATCATCTTCTTCGCCAAAGTCTTTAACATTTTTAGGCTTCGCATCTGAATGGTAGGTACGAGCCACATGGTTTGGAATAAAATCTATAATCAGTTTTAACTTATTTGTATGAGTTCTTTTGATCAAAGCCTCAAACTCTTGCATTCTGCTTTCTACATTAACAGCCAAATCTGGATCTAAATCATAATAATCTTTAATAGCATAAGGAGAACCTGCAATTCCTTTTACAACATCAGGATCATCTACTTTTATTCCATAACTGCTATAATCTGTAATGGTAGCATGTTCTATGATGCCTGTATACCAAATGTGTGTTACTCCTAATTTCTTAATTTCTTGTAAAGCTAAATCATTGATATCGTTAAACTTGCCAGTGCCATTTTCGGCTTTGGTACCGTAAATTTTATTATTGCTATTGGTGTTACCAAATAAACGAGGCAACATTTGATAAATCACTAATTTATGGCTTTTAATACTATCTATTGATTCTCGATTGGCTTGTTTACTATTACAAGACGTCAATAAACCAATTATTAGAAAGGTGTATAACAGATTATTAATTTTCATTTCAGAAATTTAAGCTGCTTTTGCTAAAGCTATACTTTTTATTTTTTTTGATTCTATTTGATGTAAAACTCCAAAAATTTTAATCGTGATGTCTTTACCGGATAAATTTTCTATTTGAATACCCTCTTTGATAACTTTAATATTTAACAAATTACCTCTAAATCTAATTTTAAAAGAAAATGCATTCCAATTTACAGGTATAAAAGGATTAAAACTTAAAACTCCGTCAATTACACGCATTCCGCCAAAGCCTTCAACAACAGCCATCCAAGTACCAGCCATTGAGGTAGTATGGCAACCATCTTCGGTATCGTTATTATAATCATCCAAATCTAGTCTTGAGGTACGCAAATAAAACTCGTAAGCTCTTTTTTCGTCTCCTAATTTAGCGGCAATAATTGCATGTACACAAGGTGATAAGGAAGATTCGTGTACGGTGCGTGGTTCGTAAAAATTGTAATTTCTTTGGATGGTAGCTATATCAAAATGATCTTCAAAGAGGTATAAACCTTGTAAAACATCAGCTTGTTTGATAAAACAAGAACGTAAAATACGATCCCAGCTCCATTTTTGGTTTAATGGTCTGTCTGCATCTGCTAAATCTTTAACCAAAATTTGTTCTTTATCTAAATAACCATCCTGTTGAAGGTAAATCCCCAGTTTTTCATCGTAAGGTAAGTAGATATTAGTTGCAATTTTTTTCCAAGTAACGAGTTCTAAAGACTCGTTAAAATTAGTTTTCGCAATAATTTCATTAAACCTGCTTAGATTTTGGCTTTTAACACTATTTAATGCTTCTGCAGTATAATTTAAACACCACTGCGCCAAATAACTAGTATAAAAGTTATTGTTAATATTGTTCTCATACTCGTTGGGGCCAGTCACGCCTAACATCACATATTGCTTTTTATCTTCGCTAAAGCTAAAACGCTGAGCCCAAAATCTAGAAATACCTATTAAAACTTCTAAACCATAATCTACCAAGTAACTTTCATCATTGGTATAACGGATGTAGTTAAAAATAGCAAAAGCAATGGCTCCATTTCTATGTATTTCTTCGAAGGTGATTTCCCACTCATTATGGCATTCTTCGCCGTTAATGGTAACCATTGGGTATAAAGCAGCGCCATTATTAAAACCTAATTTCTCGGCATTTTCTATTGCTTTTTGCAAATGCTTGTATCGGTAAATCAATAAGTTTTTAGCCACTTTTTCATCGGCGGTAGCCAAATAAAAAGGCAAACAATAGGCCTCCGTATCCCAATAAGTAGAGCCTCCGTATTTTTCGCCAGTAAACCCTTTTGGACCAATATTTAATCGCTCATCTTCGCCAGTATAGGTTTGGTTTAGCTGAAAAATATTAAATCTAATTCCTTGTTGTGCGGCCACATCGCCTTCAATTACAATATCGCTTTCAGTCCATTTATTAGCCCAAGCCAGTTTTTGGTCTGCTAATAATTGATCAAATCCTTTTTTAGTCGCTCGTTGAATGGCATCATCAGTATCAAAGGCTAATCGTGTTTTATCGTAATTCATAGATGACAAGACTGCCGCATATTTATAAATTACAATTTCTTCGTTTTGCTTAACCGTTGTTTGATAGTTTAACGAAACGTATTTTTCTCGCTGTTCTGCGTTTGCTGTTAGGTCTAAGACCTCGTTGTTTTTTGTAATGAGAGTGCCTATACCCGTACCTACCCAAAATTCTGTTTTTTTAGTTTCCGACACTAAAAAAGCAAAGTTTCCTTTAACTTCATTGCTAATCTGATTCCAAAATTTCTCATCGTAATTAGCATCTTGGTTAGCAATATCACCATCAATACTAGTGCTAATTTCTATATTGATATCGCTATTTAAACTTTTAACGCTGTATTTAATGGCTCCAATTTCATCATCGGCAATAGACAAAAACCTAGTAGATTGAACTGCTATTTGAGTTTGATTAGCTAAAACTGCTACAAAAGAACGCTGTAAATAGCCCTCCTTCATGTTTAGGATTCGCTTAAACTCTTTCACATCGGCTTTAGCCAAGTCTAATTCTTCGCCATTAATTTTAAGCCCAATACCAATCCAATTTGGAGCGTTCAAAACCTTGGCAAAATATTCTGGATAACCGTTTTTCCACCAGCCTACTCTAGTTTTATCAGGATAATAAATACCAGCAACATAATTCCCTAAAAGGCTTTCGCCCGAGTATTTCTCTTCAAAATTTGCTCGCTGACCAAACCTTCCGTTACCCAAGCTGAAAATAGATTCTGATATTTTTTGATGCTCTGGATTGAAGTCTTCTTCTATAATATTCCATTCATCTAATTTGATATAATTCTTCATGATAATAAATTCACAAATTTTCGGAAACGTTTTCGTTAATCCTGATTAAAAACTTTATTTAGTGTATTTAAATTAATTTGATCTAAACCTTCGACCACAAAATTTGCCTTAAAAAGATTGTGGCTTTCGCCGATACCAATCACCTTCATACCTGCATTGATAGCGGCCTCTACTCCTGCTTCAGCATCCTCAAAAACAATACAATCTGATGGTTGGACGCCTAAAACCTCTGCTCCCATTAAAAAAACCTGAGGGTTTGGTTTAGATTTTGAAACTTTATTTCCATCAATGATAGCGTCAAATGCACTCAGCAAATTAATCTTGGTTAAAATGGTTTCGGAATTTTTACTTGCCGAACCTAAAGCAATTTTAATGTTGGCGGCTCTAAGCTCTTGCAATAGTTCGCTGGCACCAGGTAAAATCTCGTTCTCATTCATGTTGGCAATTAAATCTACATACCACTGATTTTTTTTGCTGGCTAAAGCTAATTTTTCCTCTTCTGTTTTGGTTATTCCTCCCCAGTCTAGAATCAATTTTAAAGATTCCATCCTGCTTATTCCCTTCAACTTTTCGTTTTCGGTTTCGGTGAAATCTATGCCTAAACTATTGGCTAGCATTTTCCATGCTTTAAAATGATACTTTGCCGTATCTACAATTACCCCATCTAAATCAAAAAGACAGGCTTTAAAATTTGTCATTCACTATTTAATTAATTCAAATACATAGGCCGTTTTTTGAGGCACACTAAGGGCGTCTAAACGTTCTAAAGTCATTCCGTTTGTTATTTCTTTGGCTTTGGTAAAACCATTAATTCTTTCGTTAAAACGGTTTAACTCTACTTTCTTAGTATCTTTATTGCTATTGTAAATTACCATAACGGTTTTAGCATCATCATACCTAAAATATACATAAACACCATCTACAGGTACAAATTGCATGGTTTTACCGCTCTGTAATGTAGTAGTGTTTTTACGATAATTAGCTAAAGTTTTTATGTAATTAAATGCTTCGTTTTCTTGTGCTGTTCTACCTGCTGTAGTAAATTTGTTTGTTTGATCTTCTTTCCAGCCACCTAACACATCAGCTCTTAATAAGCCATCAGGGTTGTTTGCGCCTTTAAAAAGCAACTCGGTACCGTAATATATTTGCGGAATACCACGTAAAGTTAAGAGCATAGCCATCCCCGATTTAAATTTGGTAAAGTCCTCACCTACCGAAGTGTAAAAACGGGTAATATCATGATTATCTAAATGAAGAACATTTCTATTTGGATTTTGATAAATGAAATCGCTAGCCAAAACAGTATAAATATTGTTCACTCCTTCTGTCCAGCCAAAATTTTGATTTAAAGCATTCAAAATACCATAATGAACCTGAAAATCTGTTACACCTAATAATTCGGTTTCTACATCTTGGTTTACCGTTTTACCTTGCGTAAAATAGGCTTGGTTAACCAAACCGTTTACATAAGTTTCGCCAAACATGGTAAAATTTGGATATTCTTCCTTTACTCTTTTCATCCATTTAGTCATAAAATCTAGGTTATTGTAAGGGTAAGTATCAATCCTAAAGCCATCAACACCAGCATATTCTATCCAAAATAAATAACTTTGTAAAATGTAATTTTGGACCAGTTCATTCTCCTGATTCATATCTGGCATGTGATAATCGAACCAGCCATTTTGCATTACTTTTTTATCTTCAGCAGAAGCATAAGGATCGAAAATAGTTTGGTCTTTATAGGTAGTGCGAGTAAAATTAGGCCATTGGTGCACCCAATCTTTAAAAGGTTTATTTAAAACAGTCCAATGTTGCGAGCCTACGTGGTTTGGTACCACATCCATCACAATTTTTAAATCTTTTGCGTGGGCATCATCTACCAATTGTTTATAAATAGTGTTTGTTCCGTAGCGGGGTTCTATTAAGTAATTATCGGTATTGGCATAACCATGGTAAGATGTTTTAAACTCGTTATTGGCTAAAACAGGTGTTAACCAAATAGCCGTTGCGCCTAAATCTTTAATATAATCTAAATGGTTAATGATGCCTTCTATATCTCCCCCATGTCGGTGATACATCGAGTCGCGGTTAAAAGTTTGATCATTTAAACCTGCTATTTTATCATTTGAATAATTGCCATTAGCAAACCTATCGGGCATAATCAAATAAATTAAATCTTTATCGGTAACGCCTTGGGCTTTGGTTTGGTTATTACGGGCTTTTAACTCGTAATTATAAAAAACGTCTTTTTCTCCCTTTTGCTGAAAAGCAATTTTAAAAATTCCTGATTTAGTAGCGGGCGAAATATTTAAATTGATGAATAAATAGTCGGGATTTTCTACTTTAATAATTTGAGATATGCTGACTCCATCGTAATTGATTGCTACATTTCTTTGTGAAATTTGTTGACCGTAAACAATTAACTGCAATTGTTGATGCTTAAAACCTACCCACCAAAAAGATGGCTCAACACGATTAATAACAGCATTCTTTTGCGCCGAAATCGTTTGCGTAAAAAAGGCGAAAATTGAGAAAATTAAAATTAACTTCTTCATACCGGGTATTTGGAAATATTCTTTTGGCTTAAGCCGATAATTGGTTTGTGTTCAAATTTATAATTTATTTTTGAAGGAATTCTATTTTTTTTAATTTTTTAAAACGCTTTAAATTGAAATCTAGTTTAGCGTTAATGATTACCTTTGATTAATGAATATTTTTGATTTAAAAAACAAAGAAGAATTTAACCAAGCTTGTTTATCTGTTTTTCAGCATCAAATTAAAAATATTGATGTTTTCCAAGCTTTTGTTAAAGGGTTAAAAGTAGATATTAATCAAGTTAAACATTACTCTCAAATACCGTTTTTACCCATTCAGTTTTTTAAATCTCATGCCATTATTGATGATAAAAAAAATACTGAAATTACTTTTACCAGTTCTGGTACCACCGGCAACATCACCAGCTCGCACTTTGTAAAAGATGTTAGCCTATACCAAAAAAGCTATATAAACGCATTTAATCATTTTTATGGCGATATCTCCGATTGGTGTATTTTGGCCTTATTGCCTAATTATTCTGAACGAGAAGGCTCTTCGTTAATTTATATGGTTGATGATTTAATTCAAAAAACCAATCACCCAAAGAGTGGTTATTTTTTGCATAACCACCAAGATTTACAGCAAACCTTACTAAAACTACAATCAACTAAGCAAAAGACTTTATTGATTGGAGTAACCTATGCCCTACTAGATTTTGCAGAACAGTTTGCAATAAATTTCCCAGAACTAACCGTGATGGAAACCGGCGGTATGAAAGGAAAGCGTAAAGAAATGGTACGCGAAGAATTGCACCAAGTTTTGTGTGCTGGTTTTGGAATTTCTAAAATACATTCAGAATATGGTATGACCGAACTTTTATCTCAAGCTTATTCTAAAGGTGATGGCATTTTTAATTGCCCTCCTTGGATGAAAATATTAATTAGAGACACCAATGACCCGCTTTCGCTGATAGAAAACGGAAAAACTGGAGGGATTAATGTAATAGATTTAGCGAATCAGCATTCTTGTTCTTTTATTGCTACCCAAGATTTAGGTAAAATAATCGCCAATAATAGTTTTGAAGTTTTAGGTCGATTTGATAATAGCGATATTAGAGGCTGTAATTTGATGGTGGGTTAGGTTTTAAAACATTTATTATATAATCACTTCAATAATCAAATCCATTATTATTTCTAATTTAGAAATGTGTTTCGTTATTTAGCGTTTACACTTATTTTTAACATAAAAAACAATCTTATAACTTATGCCATCAGGATTTTTTGCCTTATTAGATGATGTTGCCGTTTTAATGGACGACGTAGCTGCAATGAGTAAAATTGCAACCAAAAAAACTGCTGGAATTTTGGCCGATGATTTGGCCGTAAACGCCGAAAAAGCATCGGGCTTTATCTCATCTAGAGAGTTGCCCGTTTTATTTAAAATAGCCAAAGGATCGTTATTGAGTAAAGTGATTATTTTACCTATTGCATTTCTTTTAAGTGCTTTTTTACCCGCTTTAATTATTCCCATTTTACTGATTGGCGGAGTTTACTTAGCCTACGAAGGGGTAGAAAAAATACACGAATACTTTTTCCATAAGAACGAATCCAAAGTTAAAGCGGCCGCCATAGAAATGACCGAAGCCGAAATTTTAGCCTATGAGGATAAAAAAGTAAAAGCCGCCATCGTTGTCGATTTTATTTTATCTATAGAAATTGTAATTATAGCCTTAGGATCTGTAACTGAGGAACCTCTTAACATACAAATATTGGTAGTTACCATTGTTGCTTTTTTAGCTACCATTGGCGTTTATGGCTTGGTTGCTTTATTGGTTAGAATGGATGATTTAGGCTTAAGACTCATCAAATCTGCAAACGGAAAAGCTGGTTTTGTAAATAGCTTAGGCAATGGATTAGTAAAAACGCTACCCATTTTAGTAAGGGCTTTAAGTGTAATAGGCACCTTTGCCATGATTTTAGTTGCAGGCGGCATATTTGTTCATAATCTTCATAGCATACACGATTTATTGCATGCTTTACCTAGTATTCTTGCCGAATTATTGACAGGTTTAGTGGTAGGAATTATTGCTTTAATTTTAGTGAAAATAGTAATGAAAGTAATTGGAAAGAAATAAAAAAAGACAAAATAAATATACACATGAAATATGTAGCTACACTAATATTGGCATCCATTTTATTGGTTTCTTGCAGCAATCATCAACAAAATGGCCAATCAGAAAACGAAAAACTAATCAAAAAATACTATCAGCTTTTTAACAATCATCAATGGAATGAAATGGCTAAAATGTATGCCCCTATTTCTGAGTTTAAAGACCCATCTTTGGGGCAAGGAATTGTAAAACAAAGCAGAGAAGATATTGTGATTAAATATGCTGGTTTGCAAGAGATGTTTCCAGATGTAAAAGACGAGATTATACAAATTTACCCTTCGGATGATAAACACATGGTGGTAGAATTTATTTCTAAAGGAACTGCGTCAGATGGCTCTACATTTGAACTTCCCATTTGCAATATTTTCACAATCGAGAATGGATTAATTACCAAAGATTTCACCTATTACGATAATTTTGAATCGTCTGAAAAGTAAAGATCAATCAATTTAAAAGCTATATTTCAGTTTAATAAAGTCTAAATATAATCAGACAAAATAAACTCATCAGCAAATAAACTTATCCTCTCACTATCTTTTTTAAGATGATAACCCAGCATCTTGGGTGTGAATGACTGCATCAACCATTTTTATAAACAAACCAATTTTTTACTTTTTTTTATAATGCATTTGAACCAATCCTTTCTCGAAAGATTTTACAGAAACCAATGCTAATTTTTGCTCCGGATTACCGTCTTTAAAAAGTTTGGTACCACTACCTACCAAAATTGGAATCACAGAAATGATAAACTCATCTATCAATTGATCTTTTAGCAATTCGTTCACTATCTCTGCGCCACCATCACAAAAAATATTTTTGCCTTCCTCAGATTTTAGCTTCTCTATTAAGGATTTCAAATTACCATTATAGAAATTTACCGAACCTATACTGGCTTTAGGTGTACGAGTAATTACGTAAGCTTCCTTATCTGCATGAGGAAAATCATAACCCATATTAATTACTTTGTCATACGTTTTACGGCCTACAATTACTGCATCTACCGTTTTTATAAAATCGGCATAGCCGTAGTCCTCCCCTTCTTGTGCAACTATGTCCAGAAAACTTAAATCATCATTGGGTTGTGCAATATAACCGTCTAAACTGGTGGCAATGTATAAGATAACTTTTCTCATTTTTTGATTTTTTTGGCAGTTGTTTTATTCCTTTTTAAAAGGAGTGGAATGAAGCATTTCTAGTTTCCATCCGTCCTTTGTTAAAATTGCATTTGCGCTTTCTAGCCAATGAGCTTTACCAACAATTTTATCATCAACCAAAAAAATTGCATAGTTATGGTAAGCAACCCAAGCATTTTTTTTTACTACTTTAATTTCAATAATTTCAATGGTATTGATTCTAGTTGGATTTGGTTGCCTGATGATGGCATCATCCAAATAATTTGCAATAGAATCGTTATTCCAAACTTCTCCGTTTTCTAAAAGCAGAAAGTCTTTTGTATAGTACTTATCAATGTTTTTAGAATCTAGTTTAGACCATATTTGATCAAAAGAATTGATTACTAAATTTTTAATTTGTGTTTTGTCGGTTTCTTTTGAAACCTGACCAAATGATATCGTTGTTAAAAACAACATCAAAGTTAGGGGTATTAATTTTTTCATTTTTTTCTTTATTTACAATTATCTTTTTTAGGCTTTGGATTTGGTTGGATTTAGAAGTTCTTCCATGTTAAACCAAACCTTATCCTTCCAAATTTAAAGAATTAGATATCTTTTTATATTTCCTGACTCTAAAAATTAACTAGATAATCCAGAAAGCCATTATACAAAATACAATTGGTTCTATAATACAGAAAATCCAAACATTAATTTCTTCATAAGTCATGTCTAGAATTTTAGCAAGTTTTTGCAAAAATTCTACACACCAGTAGAATACATTATTAAAGCTGTATTTTTCCATAACTCTATTTGTTTAAATGGCTTTTACTTGGTTTTTTCTTTGGCGAAAGAATGAAGCTGAAAGACCAATTGTTATTGCTTTTTGTGCCTTCTGTAATTTGATGCTTAATAAAATCATACATAAAGCTAATTAATGGCTAGGCACAAGTATCCATTTCACAGGCCTCGTCTACATACTTGCGCCATTTAGGGGCGAAATGATGAATATTGGAATGGTAACATCCCTTGGGTAAGCCCTAAAGATATGTGGACCGAATTTGTTTCAGATACAGAAATGAAAGTAACGCCAAAAGGAATTAAAGAATCCTCTACGAATCTAATTCCCATAGGTTCATTATTAATTGTTGGTCGTTCCGGCATTTTGAAAAGAAAATTGCCAGTTGCAATAAATATTGTTGAGTGTACTGTTAACCAAGATATGAAAGTAATTGTGCCACTTATAATATCTATGAATAGATTTCTTCAATTTATGTTTTGGGGGTTAGAATCTATTATTTTGAGAGAATTCGTAAAATTTGGAATGACTGTGCATAGTTTAAAATATGATGAATTTTCACAAATGCCAATTCCTCTACCACCACTTCCCATACAAAACAAAATAGTTGAAAAACTAAACGAACTAATGCAACATTGTAATGCTTTAGAGGAAAGTATTAAAGCTAGCCAAACTTATAACCAACAATTAATGCAGCAGATTTTAAAAGAGGCTTTAGAGGTTAAAGAAGAAGAAATTATTTAATATAAAATTACATTTTCATTAAATAAAGAATAATCTGTATTTATGGAAACAGAAAGTTTTAATTTACCAACTGAAGACTATAATCATTTACAAAAGCAATATCCTAATTTGGGTAAGAATGGAGATATTTCAAAAATTGCAATAGAAATAGTTAAACTCTATTTTCAAACTAAATCAACCAAGATTACTTTTAAAAAAGCAAAAAATGGTGGTGATATTATTGTTTGTAATAATGAAGTAGAAATAGAATATGAAGTAAAAGGAACCGAAGATAGTGAACTTGCATTTAGCAAATTAAAAGTATCAAGTCAAAAATGCCATGATGCATTAAAGAATGGAATGGTCTTAATAAGGGTAACGAACATCAGAAAGTACAACGTTATGCTATACTTTTTAAAATACGGCATTGATTTTACATTACACCATGAACCTAGATGGAAACTTCAACAAGTCAAATGAAAAAATACCATTACATTTGAACAATGTTTTATAGAAGAAAAATAATACTCGCTTTATTGCAAATGTTTGAAGGGCAATTGGATAAAATCCGCTTGCAAAAGTTATTGTTTCTTTTTGTCAACAAACAAAGCAAAGCAGAGTATGATTTTATCCCTTACAAGTTTGGTTGTTATTCTTATTCTGCTAATGCCGATATGACTGCGATGGTTAAAAGGGGTTTTTTAAACGAGGATGAAAAAACCTTTCAAAAGAAAGACCGAGTCGACTACTTTAAACAATTAAAACCAGCCGATCTTAAATTGTTGCAAGAAGTAAGAGCCAATTATGGTAAAATGACAGTAAATGGTTTAATGAAGCACACTTACATCAACTTTCCGTTTTATGCCACACGAAGTGAAGTAGCAGAAAGTATTTTGACTAAAGATGAATTAGGGCAAGTAATCAACGCCAAACCTTTAGGAAATAAGACAGTACTTTTTACTATTGGTTATGAAGGTATTTCTTTAGAAGAGTATTTAGTGCGTTTGCTTAAAAATGATGTAAAGGTTTTAGTAGATGTTCGCAACAATCCATTAAGTATGAAATTTGGTTTTAGTAAAAGTCAATTGAAAAAATATTGTGCCAGTTTGGGGATTGATTATCTGCATATTCCAGAAGTAGGTATACAATCAGACCAACGCCAAGAATTGAATACCCAGAACGATTACGATAAATTGTTTACCATTTATTGTGAAAATAATTTAACCAAAACAATAACTTACCAAAACGAAATCTTGAAGCTATTAAAACAACACAAACGCATTGCTTTAACTTGTTTTGAGGCCAATATTTGTCAATGCCATCGAAAGCATCTAGCCGAAGCGATTGAAACCTTACCGGGATTTAATTATGAATTAAAACACATTTAATTTATGGCGCTAACGAAAGTATTAATTACGGTAAAAACCTATCCAACACTTTCTGCCAAATACGATGAATTGGTTTGCACAGCAGGTTTTAAAGAAGATGGTACTTGGATTAGACTTTATCCTGTCCCTTTTCGAAAAAAATCTTACAACGAGCAATACAAAAAGTACGATTGGATAGAAGTTGATTTAGTGAAGAATACCAACGATTTTAGACCTGATAGTTACCGTCCGAAAAATATTGATACCGAAATAAAAGTTGTTGGACATATAGACACCTCAAACAATTGGGAAGAACGAAAAAAAATCTGTTTAGGGAAAATTTATTACAACCTTACTGAATTAATTTCAGAAGCAAAAAACAAAGACATTTGCACTTCGTTAGCTGTTTTCAAACCTACAGAGATTCTTGATTTTTACGCTGAACCTGTCGAAAGAAATTGGAATAAAGATAAGTTAGATAAGCTAAATCAACTTAATCTTTTTGAAACTAACAAAGAAGGGAAATTTGAAGTGGTACAAAAACTACCCTACAAGTTCAAATTCCGTTTCAAAGATATACAGGGAACAGAAAGCCGTATGATGATTGAGGATTGGGAAACAGGGCAACTTTTTTGGAGACAACTTGCAAAATACGAGGGCAATGAACAGAGAGCTATTGAAGACGTTCGCAAAAAATACTTTGATGATTTTGCTAAAACCAAAGACTTGCATTTTTTCTTGGGTACAACTTTTGAATTTCATATGCGAAATGCTCCCAATCCATTTATTATAATTGGCTCATTTCAACCTAAGATAAATTTACAAATGAAGTTGTTTTAATACAATATGACACATTTACAATTCAATAGTACAAATGATTTAAAGTTTAGTCATTCATTGGAAGGTGTAATTGCTGATTACAAAAAGATAAAACATATTTTAGGATATTTAAGCATTTCACAGAAAAATGTAGATTTTACTGACCAACAGTATTTAGATTTTGCTAACACAATCTTAGTTAGCCAATGTCTGCTAAGAAATAAACCTCTTCATTTGGTTGAGAATGTAAATCCTATATCTTCCAATAATTTTATCAATGATTTTTCACCTTTTTATAAATATACCTCAAATGATGTTTTTAATAAATATATCAAAAATGGTATATGGCAATTAGGTACAATTAACCAATATAGGACCATAGAAAACATCAAACAAAGAGATGAGTTTGAAGGATATTCCTTCATAAATCTAAATATCAATAATCAAATAGTAAGTGCAGTTTTTAATACTTGTTTCAATTACTATGTTTTTTGTGCAACAAAAACAGATGAATCAGTTGAACACAGAAATCAATTTGGAGAAAAGAAGTTAAGCTTTACAAATGTTAGGTCATTTGCCGAGGCAATGTGCAAAACAATAAATGCAAGAAGATATTTCATTCAAAATGTAGAATATAATACGTTGAAGCTATATATCAATAAAGAACCAATATATAATCCTAAAATTGATGTTAATCAGGTATTAACTCCTGAGTATTTTGAGCTTATTAAAAAGCATGTTTTTTATCCAAGTCTTTTTGTAAAACCAGATGCATTTAAGCATGAGAATGAAGTGAGGATTGTATTTGAAATGTACAAAGATTGTAAACAACCTTTACGGTTTCAAAATAAAAATTTATTAAAATATTGCAGCTACTAGAATTTTATAAAGTTTGTTTTTCCACAACATAGGTTTTGCACAAGGGATACGAAGGGCTAGGTACATTTATTGGTTTGCTTTAAAACGCAAACCAATGAATTACGGAACCCCGAAGAAGCCCGCCCCGCTCCTTTTTGCGGGATGCGCTCAAATCAATGAATTGATCATTAAAATAATGGCAAGTGTGACCTCTCTTTCCTCGAGGTGACGGTAAAGCGTAAAATTGGGTGGATATGGAAGAAACTCAGTTTAGTCTAATGATTAAAACCTATTGGTGAGATGTCTCCTTATGTCGACATGAGGATACGCATTAAACTTCGACTCCGCTCAGTTTGACAATGAAAATGAAAACCTATTTGTGAGATGTTACATTAGGTCGGCATGAGGATACGCATTAAACTTCGACTCCGCTCAGTTTGACAATGAAAATGAAAACCTATTTGTGAGATGTCTTCTTAGGTCGAAATGACGATACGGATTAAACTTCGACTCCGCTCAGTTTGACAATAAAAATGAAAACCTATTTGTGAGATGTCTCCTTATGTCGACATGACGATATGCATTAAACTTCGACTCCGCTCAGTTTGACAATGAATCGATTCCGCTCATTCTAATGATTAAACCCGATTTATGAGATGTCTCCTTAGGTCGACATGACGATACGGATTAAACCCTACAAAAAACTCTGCACAGCCAATTGATAGCTTTGCATGCCAAAACCGGTGATAATTCCTTTGCAATTTTTAGCCATCATGCTGTGGTGCCTAAACTCTTCTCTGGCGTAAACGTTAGAGATATGTACTTCAATTACCGGGGTTTTTATGGCTGCAACGGCATCGGCAATGGCAACCGAGGTGTGGGTATAAGCTCCGGCGTTCATCACAATACCATCGTAAGAAAAACCTACTTGATGTAATTGGTTAATGATTTCGCCCTCTACATTGCTTTGAAAATAATGAAGTTCTACCTGTGGGAACAGGGCTTTTAATTTTTCTAAAAAAGCCTCAAAGCCTTCGCTACCGTAAATACCGGGTTCGCGTTTGCCTAATAAGTTTAAATTTGGTCCGTTGATAATTTGTATCTTCATGCACTCAAACATAAAATAAAATTTTCAAATATTGTGGATTGGTTATCGGCAAAAAAAGGTTTTAAAAATTACCTCAAACTAGAGCGGTCTTTATCTAAAAATTCTATTGAGGCTTATTTGCGTGATATTGAAAAACTGGATGACTTTTTAACTTACCATAAACGCAATGCTGGCCCTTTGGCTGTAGGCAAGCAAGACCTTAAAGATTTATTAGAATGGGTGCATGGCTTGGGGATGTTAGCCACCACACAAGCCCGCATGATTAGCGGAATTAAAGCTTTTTACAAATATTTAAGCCTAGAAGATTTAATAGAAACCGATCCTTCTGAACTGATTGAAGCGCCTAAAACCGTAAGAAAACTGCCTGATGTTTTAACCATTTTAGAAATTGAACAGCTGATTGCTGCCTTAGATTTAAGCAAGCCCGAAAACATTAGAAATAAAGCCATGTTGGAGGTTTTATATGGATCTGGCTTGCGTGTAAGCGAGTTAATTGGGCTTAAATTATCTAATTATTACCCCGATGTGGAGTTTTTAAAAGTCACCGGAAAGGGAAATAAAGAGCGTTTGGTGCCTATTGGCTCATCGGCCATTAAACATTTAGAAATTTACCGCGATACTGTGAGGAACCAGGTTGCCATTAAAAAAGGGGAAGAAGATTTTATCTTTTTGAATCGAAGGGGAACTAAGCTAAGCCGGGTAATGGTTTTTATGATGATTAAAGAATTGGCTGTTAAAATTGGCTTAAAAAAGACCATTAGTCCGCATACATTTAGGCATTCTTTTGCTACACATTTAATAGAGGGCGGCGCCGATTTAAGGGCGGTGCAAGAAATGCTTGGCCACGAGAGTATTACCACTACAGAAATTTACACGCATTTAGACCGCGATTTTTTAAAACAAACTATTCAGCAGTTTCACCCTCGCAGTTGAGCCTTGATGATTCTATCGTTTTGGTTAAGATCTTGAATAATTTGAGCTGTAAAACCTTTTTGATTTAATAATGTGGCTGTTTCTTGGGCTAAAGCCTGATTAATTTCGAAATATAAAAGGCCATTTTCTTGCAGATTGGTTTTGGCAAAATCGGCTATTTTATCGTAAAAAATTAAGGGATTTTGGTCGGTTACAAAGAGGGCTAAATGAGGCTCGTGTTTGGTAACGGTATCATCCATTGCTGCCTTTTCGCTTAAGGCGATATAAGGCGGATTACTTACGATGACATCAAACTTAGGAAAATGAGTTGGACTGAGATTGAGCGCATCAGCTATCTTAAAATCAATCTCTACTTTGTTTAAAGCTGCATTTTCTTGGGCTAAAGCAATAGCGTTTTCGCTGATATCTATAGCACTGACGTTTGCTTTGGGTAAATGTTTTTTGAGTGCTATGGGAATACAACCGCTGCCTGTCCCAATATCTAAAATATGGTTTGGTTTATTGTCTTTAGCGTCTTCTAAAATCAGGTAAACCAATTCTTCAGTCTCGGGCCGTGGAATTAAAACATTTGGGTTTACTTTAAACTTTAGTCGGTAAAAGTAGGCTTCACCCAATACATATTGAATGGGGATACCCGCTTTTAATTGTTGGGTATAATGCTCTAAAATTTCTTGCTGGGCATTGGTAAACTGTATTTCTAATTGATGACTTTTTTGGGTGATAAAAGCGACCACCATTTGATATAAAATTTTTATTTCTTGATGAGTATAGTGTGTTTCTAAACTTTTGTGAAAATGGGAATTGATTTGCAGCACAATGTTAAACTTTATGAATGGGTAATGTGAAATAGAAGAAACTTCCTTTATCTTTTTCGCTTTCTATCCAAAAATCGCCTCCATTTTTCTTCACAAACTCGGTACATAAAAATAAACCCAAGCCATTACCCTTTTCTTTTTGGGTGCCTGTGGTGGTGTAAAAAGTATGGTTAGATATTTTATCAACTTGTTCTTTGGTCATCCCTACCCCGTCGTCTTTGATGCTGATTAAAGCATATTTATCTTGTTTATGACTACTGATATGGATGGTGCCACCTACTTCTACAAATTTTAATGCATTAGATACCAAATTTCTAATCACCACAGCTACGGCTTCTTCATCTGCGTAAGCATGCTTTTGTTCTATTTGTTGATGGATGATGATTTGCTTTTCTGCTATTTTGGGTTGCGCAATTAGTATTACTTGATTGACAATTTCTGATAAATCTATTTTTCTTTTAATCAATTTTTCGCCTTTAATCTGGCTTTTAGACCAAGTAAGCAGGTTATCTACCAAGGTGGCTGTGTTACCAAAATTCTGGTTCAACTCGTTCATAAAATATTTGGTCTCCTCGGGAGTCATTAAATCGTTATGGTGTAAATCTAACATCCCTTTTAAGGATAAAATTGGGCCTCTTAAATCGTGAGATACGATGGAGAAAAACCTATTTTTTAAATGATTTAGAGCTTCTAATGCTTCTTTTTGCTCTTTGATTTGCTGGTCTTGTTCAGCTATAAAAAGCTTTGCTTGCTTGATCTCTTTATTTCTTTTTACAAATAAAAAGGCTAATACACCGCTCAATAACAAAGCGAAAACACTAAAAAAGAGGAGAAGGTTTTTATAATCAGTTTTATCGGCTTTGCTTAACTCTTCTTTTTTTGTTGAGCTTTGCACTACTTCTTTATTTTTTGAGCTGTAATAATCGCTAAATTGCTTAAGCTGATTAATACGAGATGGGTTATTTAAACTATCATTAAGCAAGCGGTAATCGTCTTCAAAAGAACTATTGTTGCTAAAATCAGTACTACTTTTTGCCAAAAGGCTCATTGATTCATACACTTTTAATTGCTGTGTATGTAAAAGATTGTTTTTACTTATTTCTAAGCTCTTTTTTAACAAACTATTTGCCTTTGGGTACTCGCCAAAGTTGATAGCAATAGATGCTAAAAAATTTAAGCTATTCACTAAAGCATTTTGGTTTTGAGTGTCCTCGGCGTAGGCTATGGCTTTAAAAGCATCGTCTTTAGCATTGGCGTAATTGGCTAAAGCCTGATAGCATTTTGCCCTTGCTAAATAATTCTCGGCAAGATGAAAATTATCAAATGTTTGATTATTAGCTATAATGGCATCGTTACAAAAATCTATCGCATTTTTAAAATCACTTTTCTGAAAATATAAATCAGATATGTTTTGTAAAACTTCTCCCTTAAATTTATGATTAGGATTAATTTGGCTTAAATAATTTAAAGCCTGGTTAAAAGTATAAAGCGCTTCGTCGTAATTTTTTAGGCTCACTAAAATTACACCCTTAGCGCTATAAATTTTGGCAAAAAGGTTAAAATCGTTAAAAGTTTGAGCAATCTTATCGGCTTTATTAATCTGATCTAATGCTACTTTATATTGTCCGCTAATATTAAAACAGTTAGCTACGGTCAGAAAGGCTACCGTCTCCCCTTCTTTATATTTGATTTTTTGGGCAAATGCTAATGATGTTTTTGTGATGGATAGAGCGGTTAAATAATCTGTAGGATAGATTTCTGTTGCTAAATTATTTAATTGGTCTACATTATCTTTATTAGGATTAGTTTGAGCTAAGGTTTGATAAATTTGATTAACAGAGTCCCTGTTTAGATAAATATGCTTCTGATAAGCAGATGAATCTGAGCTAAGTATAAAAAAACTTAGGAAACTAATCAGTAATATTTTTAACATATTTTAGTTCAAATTAATAAAATTAAATCGTTAAAACAACGATTTGCTACATTTGCTACGTGTTAAATAACGAAAAGGTTTTATCTAGGGCTATTGAATTAGCAAAGTTAGGCATTGGAAACGTTAATCCAAACCCTATGGTTGGATGCGTAATTACCCATAAAGAAAAAATTATTGGCGAAGGTTATCACCAAAAATATGGCGAAGCACATGCTGAAGTAAATGCCATCAATGATGTGTTTGAAAAATACCCAAATGCTGCCGATTTATTAAAAGAAGCTACTATTTATGTAACACTAGAGCCTTGTGCGCATTTTGGCAAAACACCTCCCTGTGCCGATTTAATCATTAAACATCAAATTCCTAAAGCGGTTATTGGCTGTAAAGACCCTTTTGCTCATGTAAATGGATTAGGCATTCAGAAATTGAAGGATGCAGGGATTGAAGTTATAGAAGGTATTTTAGAGCAAGAATGTATTGAGCTAAACAAACGTTTTTTTACCAGAATTGCCAAGCAAAGACCTTATGTTATTTTAAAATGGGCACAAACTGCCGATGTTTTTTTTGCCCCAAATACGAATGAGCAAAAGTGGATTAGCGGCAAACAAGCTAAACAATTGGTACACCGGTGGCGAGTTGAAGAAGATTGTATTTTGATAGGAAAAAATACGGCTTTAATAGATAACCCACAGCTAAACGTTAGACTTGCTAGTGGTAAAAACCCGATTAGAGCAGTTATAGACAGGGATTTAACTTTACCTAAAACGCTGCATATTTTTGACAATAGCGTAAAAACATTCATTTTTAATCAAAGTGTTACTGATATTGTTGACCAAACCTACTATATAGGTATAGAAGATTTTGATTATTTCTTACCTCAATATGTTTTGTACCAGTTGTATTTGCAAGATATTCAATCGGTAATTATAGAAGGTGGCGTTAAAACTTTACAAGCTTTTATTGATGCTAACCTTTGGGACGAGGCCAGAATATTTACATCGGAAGCTACTTGGGGCGATGGAATAAAAGCGCCAATGATCAAAGGAAATACAACAGAAAGCATTAAAATTGAGGAAGACCTACTAACCATTTTACAACCAAGTAATGATTAACTTAGTATTTGCCATTTTATGTAGCTTATTGGTGAGCATTAACTTTAAACTTTTTAAACGTTATGATACCAATGCCTACCAAGCCATCGTATTTAATTATCCTACGGCTGCTATTTTCTGTTACTTGTTTTTAAGTCCGCCAATTACAGTTTTACCTTCTAAAACCGAGTGGGGTCTTTTTTTAGCGGTTGCAGTACTACTTATTTCTATATTTTATTTTATTGGAAAAAGCATTGCTTCTGCTGGTATGGTATTAACGTCTATAGCGCAAAGAATATCACTAATAATTCCTGTTCTAGCGGCTTTTTTACTCTTTTCTGAAGCGATTACAACTGTAAAAATCATAGGTTTGTTGATAGGTTTTGTAGCCATTTATGCCTCTAAACCATCCGGAAAGGTAGATTTTAAGAGTTTATCAAATTGGTATCCAATTATTGTGTTTATAGGTACAGGTGTGTTAGATATTTTATTCAATTACCTTACAAAATTGCCTCAAATTTCTTTCACCATAGCCTTAGTATTTGTTTTTTCTATTGCATCTGTGATTGGTTTCTTAAGCTTAATTTATCAAAAAGTAACTGGTACTTTACGTTTTCAAACCAAAGCAATTTTTGCAGGTATTGTACTAGGCTTATTTAATTTTGGATCTATCTACTTTTACATCAAAGCCTTACAAATAGAAAGTAATCAACCTTCGGTTGTTTTTTCATCACTAGACATAGGTGCCATTTCTTTAAGTTCTATAGTGGGTATTATTCTTTTTAAAGAAAAACTGAGTAAACTAAATTTGATAGGATTGATATTTGCTTTAATTGCTATCGTAATTTTAAACTTACCTAATGCTTTTTAACGATAGCTATTTAACTATAGGCGAACCTTCACAAGGTATTTTTAAAGATAAAGGAAGTAAATTTTTAGCATTTGCTTATCCCTTTAATGATGAAACAACTTTAAAAGAAATTATCAATCAGTTAAAATTAGAACATCCAAAAGCTAATCATTTTTGCTACGCCTATCGTTTAGGCTTAGACCAAACAGCTTTTAGAGTGAATGATGACGGCGAACCTGCTGGCACTGCGGGCAGGCCAATTTTAAACACCCTATTATCTCGTCAATTAACCAATATTTTGATAGTAGTTGTTAGATATTTTGGAGGCACTTTACTAGGCGTATCTGGCTTAATTAATGCCTATAAAAAAGCAACAGAGGATGTCATCAATCAATGTAAAATAGTAGAAGATACGGTAAGAGATTTTTATCAAATTCAATTTGAATACTTACAAATGAACGATGTGATGAAAATTATTAAAGAAGATAACCTAATTGTTAACCATCAAAATTTTAATTTAAATTGCGAGATAGAACTAGCCATCAATCAATCCAAAACAAATCAAACTGTATTAAAGTTCCAGCAAATAGAAAATTCAACGTTAAACTATCTATACTCTAAATAAATGAAAATATCAGAATCAGATTTAATCATTAATCCAGATGGAAGCATATACCATTTAAACCTTTTTCCAGAAGACATTGCCGATACCATCATCACCGTGGGCGACCAAGACCGAGTGGCAGAAGTGAGTAAACATTTTGATTCCATCGAACTCAAAAAAGGAAAAAGAGAGTTTATTACACACACTGGCTATTTGGGTAAAAAACGCATTACTGTTATTTCAACTGGTATTGGTACAGATAATATAGATATCGTTTTAAACGAGTTAGACGCTTTAGCAAACATCAATTTTGATACTAGAACAGTTAATCAAGAACTTAAAAGTCTAAACATCATCAGAGTAGGCACATCGGGCAGTATAAGAGAAGACATAGAAGTTGGAAGCATTTTAGCCTCTAGTTATGGACTAGGTTTAGACGCACTAATGTCTTATTATGAGCAAGATTTAAGCATAGAAGACACTTATTTATTGCAACAAATTAAAGCGCATTTACCAGTTTTAAAGTCAGAACCTTACCTCACTCCTGCTTCTAGCTTGCTATTGAAGCAAATTGCTTTTGATATGCCTCAAGGTATTACCGCAACAGCTCCAGGTTTTTATGCCCCACAAGGCAGACAAGTCAGGGCAAAATTAAGTGTAAGCAATTTGATAGAAAAGTTGAGCTCATTTGAAACAAAAAACCAAAGAATAACCAATTTAGAAATGGAAACAGCAGGAATTTATGCTTTAGCAAGTGCTTTAGGCCATCAATCATTGTCTATCAATGCAATTTTAGCACATCGTTTAAAATTACAATTCTCGTCATCGCCACAAAAAATTGTAGACAAGATGATTGAATTGGTTTTGAGTAGGATATAAAATAACCCTCAACAATTCTCATTCTATAAATTAAGCCTTATCTTTGCACCCTTGAAAACAAAAAACATAATTCCGGATGATGGCACCCAGCTTCCCTTAATGGAAGAATTTTACACCATCCAAGGCGAAGGATATAACTCGGGGAAGGCTGCTTATTTCATTAGATTAGGCGGATGTGATGTAGGATGCCATTGGTGCGATGTAAAGGAAAGCTGGGATGCCGATTTACATCCGTTAACATTTAGTAATACCATTGTAGAAAATGCCAATAAATACCCAGGAAAAGCAGTAGTAGTTACTGGTGGCGAGCCCTTATTATACAATTTAGATTATCTAACAAAACAATTAAAAGCCAAAGGAATAGCTACTTTTATTGAAACCTCTGGTGCATATCCGCTCTCTGGAGACTGGGATTGGATTTGTTTATCGCCAAAAAAATTTAAAGCACCACGCATAGATATTGCACCTTTTGCAAACGAACTTAAAGTAATTGTTTTTAACAAAAGTGATTTTTTATGGGCAGAAGAACATGCAAAAAACGTAAACCCGAATTGTAAACTTTATTTACAACCCGAGTGGTCTAAATCTGCAGAGATGACTCCATTAATTATTGATTACGTAATGAACAATCCGAAGTGGGAAATTTCGTTACAGACTCATAAATTCTTGAATATTCCATAATTTTCATAGTTTTAGATTTTAAACCTCACAATGAAACCTTTTTTTAGTCTGTTAATTATACTCTTGGCCTGCCAGTTGGCGTGGTCGCAGACTAAATATTCTACAAATAGCAGGAATGCCATAAAATCATATGAAACAGCCAGTTACCTTTTAGACCTCAATAATTTTGATGAAGCCAAAACAGAATTATTAAATGCTATAAAACAAGACGACGAGTTTATTGAAGCTTATTTATTGCTTGCTGATGTTTACAGAGTGACTTTTGATAATGTAAAAGCTAAAGAATACTATAAAGCAGCATTTAAAGTTAATCCCAATTTTGCACCAGATCGGTATTATTATTTTGCCGAAAGCGAACTTAAAACTGGAGATTATGAAGCTGCCTTATTACACTATACGCTTTATAGAGAAAAAGGAAAGCCAAATTTAGAAAGAATAGAATTAACAGAAAAATACATTAACGATTGCAAATTTGCTATAGCAGCAGTAAAGAATCCGGTGGCCTTTAAACCACAGAACTTAGGACCAAGTATTAATTCTGCAGATCAAGAATATCATGCAGCATTAACAGTAGATGAAGTTTCATTTTTATTTACAAGGCAGATAAATAGTAAAGAAAATATGTATAAATCTGTCAAAATAGACACAGGTTATAGCGAGGCGACATTTCTAAGCGAAAAAATAAATACTCCTGAATTCAATGAAGGAGCACAGTGTATCTCTCCTGATGGCCAGTTCCTATTTTTCACTGGCTGTACCCGTCCCGACGGATTAGGACGCTGCGATATTTACATCGCTCAAAAAGAGGGTGATGGTTGGAGTAATCCTATTAATTTGGGTTTTCCTATTAACACTAAAGGATGGGAGTCGCAACCATCCTTATCTGCTGACGGTAAAACTCTTTATTTTATTAGTGATAGACGTGGAGGATACGGAAGTTATGATATTTGGAAAAGTAATATCCAAACAGATGGAACTTGGAGCATGCCCGAAAATTTAGGCCCAAAAATTAACACCAAGTATGATGAACAGTCACCTTTTATCCACCCAGATGATCAAACCTTATATTTTTCATCAAACGGATGGCCTGGATTAGGACAAAAAGATATCTTTATTTCCAGATTAGACAGCATAAAACAATGGTCTTTACCGCTTAATTTAGGTTACCCAATTAATACCTATGGCGAAGAAACCGGACTAACTATTAATGCAAGCGGGACAAAAGCATTCTTCTCATCAAATAATTTTAAAGGATACGGTGGTTTTGATATTTACTCTTTTGATTTACCTCAAAAATTAAGACCAAACCCTGTGAATTATGTAAGCGGAGTGGTATTTGATGAAGATGATAAACAAAAGCTAAGTGCTGTTGTGGATATCATTGATATCAAAACCTCTAAATCTATTCATATAGGATTATCAGATGCTATTGATGGTACTTTCTTAGCATCATTACCAAACAACAGAGAGTATAGCTTAAATGTATCTAAAAAGGGATACTTGTTCTACTCTGAAAATTTTTCAGTTCAAAAAAACATAGTGGGAAAACCTATCATTTTAGACGTACCATTACAAAAAATTGCTGTAGGTAAAAAAGTGGTTTTAAAGAATATCTTTTTCGACACCAATAAATTTAATTTAAAACAAGAATCCGTTGCCGAATTAGCTAAAATGATTGAGTTTTTACAAGAAAATACTAAAGTAGAGATAGAGTTAAGCGGACATACAGATAACCTTGGCGATACCAATTATAATGTAAATTTATCTCAAAATAGAGCAAAAGCTGTTTTTGATTATCTAATAAATAATGGAATTGAAGCCAAAAGATTAAGCTTTAAAGGTTATGGAAAATCTCTTCCAGTAGCTGATAATAGCACCGAAGAAGGAAGAGCAAATAACAGAAGAACAGAATTTTTAATTAAAAAAATAGCAGAATAAATAGCTGTAATTTTTTAATTCTAACTTTAATTACACGCTCTTTTCAAACTCCAATTGCCTTTTTCAATCAAATTAATTATGTTTGTTAAACAAGTTTTATAGTTAACAAAAATAACGCTCTCCTTAAAATTATTCTACTTAACAACATAATACATACATGCGAAGTAAATTTATTCTAACTCTTTTAATATCAATACCATTATTTTCTTTAGCACAAATCAAGAATCCAGAGTATAAAAATATGTTAGATAGCATATATGGTCATACTGTCCCATTAATTTCTGTAGATTCTCTAAATCATATTAAAGGAGCTTATATTCTAGATACTCGAGAAAATAAAGAATTTGCTGTTAGCCATATTAAAAACGCCAGAAACGTTGGGTTTTTATGGTTTGATATGCGTAAAGTGTACGACATACCAAAAAATGCTACCATTGTAGTTTATTGCTCTGTAGGATATAGAAGCGAGAAAATTGGAGAAAAATTGATTAAAAACGGGTACAAACACGTTTATAATTTATACGGTAGCATATTTGAATGGGTTAATGAAGGATATCCAGTATATAAATCTAATGGAATTCAAACTTCAGAAATACATACTTATAATCAAAAATGGGCTAAATGGGTTACCAAGGGCGCTAAAGTGTACTAAAAATTAAATACCATAAAAAAAGCCTCTCTATTTGAATAGAAAGGCTTTTAAAAGGGCGGACGATGGGGCTCGAACCCACGACCCCCGGCACCACAAACCAGTGCTCTAACCAACTGAGCTACGACCGCCATTTGTTATTGTGGAGTGCAAAAATAATCTATTAATTAATTTAATCAAACTTTTTAAAAAAAATAAAATCCTAAAAATTGTATAGTATTGATTTAATGCTACATAATTTTTCTAGCTCTAAGTTTATTCACTAATTTATATCTTCGTACATGATTCAAATTTATACTGATGGAGCTGCAAGCGGCAATCCCGGACCCGGTGGTTATGGCGTTATTCTTAAAGCAGGACATCATTACAAAGAAATTTCTGACGGCTTTAGATTGACCACAAATAACCGAATGGAGTTATTAGCTGTTTGTGTTGGGTTAGAAAGTTTAAAAAAATTAAATCAAGAAGTGATGATTTATTCGGATTCTAAATATGTTATAGATTCGGTGGATAAAAAATGGGTTTTTGGATGGGTAAAAAAAGGTTTTGCCGGAAAAAAAAATAAAGATTTATGGTTAAGATTTTTACAATCCTATAAAATACATCAAGTAAAGTTTACTTGGGTAAAAGGTCATGCCGGCCACATAGAAAACGAAAGATGTGATGAATTGGCTGTTATTGCTTCTAAAGGAAAAGATTTAAAAATTGATAGCGTATTTGAGGTAGAGAGTAAGAAAGAGAAGTTATTGTAAAGGAGCGAGTAGTCGGTAGTCGGTAGTCGGTAGTCGGTAGTCGGTAGTCGGTAGTCGGTAGTCGGTAGTCGGTAGTCGGTAGTCGGTAGTCGGTAGTCGGTAGTCGGTAGTCGGTAGTCGGTAGTCAAAAATAAATATTCAGTTTCAGTTTGAGAATTAAATCTCTGCTAAATTAAACACAAACATAAGCGCATTAACGACAGGAACGCCATTCCCGCCTGTTTTTCGGGCAAGCTTTTTTGCCAATTATCATATTGCAATTGGCAAAAAGATATAGTGTTATCCGCCAGTCGGCGGATAACATGCTCTAATAATTTAACTAAAAATCTCTAATTAATCTCTAGGAGAGTATTTAGCCATATACTCCTCTGCTTGTTCAACCATATTCTTAGAACCTATAAAAATAGATTCTCTTTGGTGAATTTCTGTCACCTCTATATCTAAAATACGGTCGTATCCGTTAGAAGCTTTTCCACCAGCTTGCTCAATAATAAAAGCAAGTGGATTACACTCATAAACTAATCTTAATTTACCTTTAGGTGCACTTGCAGTAGTTGGGTAAATATAAATACCGCCTTTAATTAAATTACGATGTAGATCGGCTACCATACTACCAATATACCTAGAGGTATAAGGTCTTTTTGTGGCTTCATCTTCTACTTGGCAAAACTTAATATACTGTTTTACTCCTTCTGGAAAATGCACATAGTTACCTTCATTAATACTGTAAAGCGTACCATCTTCTGGTATTTTTATATTGGGGTGTGATAAACAAAATTCTCCAATGGAAGGATCTAAGGTAAAACCATTTACTCCATTCCCTGTGGTATAAACTAACATCGTAGAAGAACCGTAAACAACGTATCCAGCGGCAACTTGCGCTGTGCCATTCTGAATGATATCCTCTACTTGCCCATCTCCCACCTTAGAAATTCTTCTATAAATTGAAAAAGTGGTTCCAACAGCTACATTAACATCAATATTGGAAGATCCGTCTAATGGATCTATGGCTACAGCATATTTAGCATTTTGAGAAACTGGTTGATTTAATAATACAATCTCTTCATCCTCCTCAGAAGCCACTAAGCAACACTCTCCACCTGAACTCAAGGCAGAAATAAATTGTTCGTTTGCGTAAACATCTAATTTCTTTTGCGTTTCCCCTTGTACATTTATTGCTCCTGCATCGCCTAAAATATCGGCTAAACCCGCTTTATTAATTTCGCGGTTAACTACTTTTGCAGCAATTCCAATATCTCTTAATAGTCTGGAAAGTTCTCCCTTGGCATAGGGGAAATCATTTTGTTTTTCTATTATAAACTGACCAAGGGTAATAAATCTACTCATATACTTAGTGTACTTTTTACGTTATCTATTTGCTAATTCTATGGCGTCTAAAGTATGAATTTTATTTTCAGAAATGCTAAATCTTATTAAAGTTCTAGTTTTATGCCAACCATGTTTTCCGGCAGAACCGGGGTTTATGTGTAAACAATTTATTTTTTTATCGTAGATAACTTTTAAAATATGCGAATGTCCAGCGATAAATAAGTCTGGCGACTTAGTGTAAATCTCAGGCTTTACATTTGGCGAGTATCTATCAGGGTAACCACCAATATGTGTCATCCAAACATCTACATCTTCACATTTAAACCTTAAATGCTCGGGATATACGGACCTAATATCAGAACCATCAATATTTCCATAAACTCCTTTAAGCGGTTTAAACTTGGCCAATTCATCGGCTAAAGCCAAAGTACCAAAATCACCAGCATGCCAAATTTCATCTCTATCATCGAAATATTTAAAAACAGCATCGTCTAAATAACTGTGTGTATCTGATATTAAACCAATTTTAATCATTAAAAGATTTTGAAAAAGTTTTTAAGTAATTTTTTGTATGGTAACGAATGTATTCCTTCGGCCTCGTAAATGCAAAAAGTTTCTTTTGTTATATTTTCTAAATGGTTTTTTCTACTAAAACTTACAACATGCCTAAAAGGTGCTTTGGTATCAAAAGATTTAATCTCTACGCATTTTATCAAATATAGTTGATACGAACCTGCAATGTTTTGCAACATTTGCGAAATATCTAAAGGTAATACCATTTCTAAAATACCATTTGGATTTAGATGATTACAAGCATATTGAATTAAATCTGTAAAAAAATTAACATCGGTATGTCTAGCAAGGTTTTTAGTTTGATTTGGGGAAGGTAATGCGTTTAAAAAAAACGGAGGATTTGAAACTATCAAATCATATTTTAACAAGGGGTTAACATCAAAATATTCTTTAAACCCAAAATGAAATGCTTTTAACTTGTTGTGAAAAATAGAATTTTCGAAATTTGACTGTGCTCTTTCAAATGCGTTTAAATCAATATCAAGAGCATCTATTTCGGCCTCTCGATTTCTCTGCGCTAGCATTAAAGCAATTACACCTGTGCCAGTACCTATATCTAATATTTTAGTCGCATCATTAATATTAGCCATTGCACCCAATAGCACCCCATCGGTATTAATTTTCATGGGGCAATTACTTTGGTCTACAATAAACTCTTTAAAATGAAATAAAGACATGGATAAAAATAAAATTAAGCTTTAATTCTTAAAATAAACATTTAGTATGGTACAATTGTATTATATATACAAGTTTAATATGATTACGTTTTGTAAAAATTAATAATAAGCTTGTATTATATCATATTTTAATTACATTTTTGCGAAAAAATTATTTTAAATGCAGAGTTACGAAGAATTTCTTGACCTCAGTGTTGGTTTTCCTCAAGAAGGTTTTGACATTATTGATGATGAACTTTATTTCCACGATTTAAATCTAATGGAAATGATAGAAACCTATGGCACACCACTTAGGTTTACCTATTTACCTATCATCAGCAAAAAAATACAACAGGCAAAAATCCTGTTTCAAACTGCTATTTTAAAAAATAATTACAGAGGATCTTATAAATACTGCTATTGTACTAAAAGTTCTCACTTTCGTCATATTGTTGAGGAAGCTTTAAAAAACGATATTCACTTAGAAACTTCATCGGCTTTTGATATGCCAATGATAGATGCCTTAGAGAAAAAAGGTTCTTTAAACAAAGAAATGACCGTGATTTGCAACGGTTTTAAAACTTTTCAATACAAGCAATATATTATTGATATGTTGCATGATGGCTTTAAAAATATCATTCCAGTTTTAGACAATAAGGAAGAGTTTAATCTTTATGATGACGAACTAGAACTAGACACACCTTGCAACTTAGGAATCAGGATTGCGGCCGAAGAACAACCCGATTCTCAATTCTATACCTCTAGATTAGGCGTAAGACAAGAAGATGTTATCGATTTTTACAACACTAAAATTGTTAAAAACCCTAATTTTAAAGTAAAGCTTTTACACTTTTTTATCAATTCCGGTATTACCGATACACCATACTACTGGAATGAGTTAGAGAAATACGTTACGCTTTATTGCAAATTCAAAAAAATTAATCCCGATTTAGATACTTTAGATATTGGTGGCGGTATGCCTTTTAAAGATTCTTTAGTTTTTGATTTCGATTATGAATACATGATTAACGAAATTATTAAACGTATTAAAGAAATTTGTGCCGAGCATGAAGTAATGGAACCAGATATTATTACCGAGTTTGGCAAATACACCGTTGCCGAAGCTTCTGGAATTTTATACAAAGTTTTAGGGCGTAAACAACAAAACGACCGTGAAAAATGGTTGATGTTAGATGGTTCTTTCATTACCAATCTACCTGATGTTTGGGCCATGAATCAGCGTTACATTTTGTTACCTATAAACAATTGGGATAGCGAGTACGAACGTGTGAACTTAGGCGGTATTACCTGCGATGGGCAAGATTACTACAATCAAGAAGCACATGTGGGTAACGTTTTTATGCCTAAAACACGTAAGGTGCAGTTCTTAGGCTTTTTCCACACTGGAGCATACCAAGAAGTATTGAGCGGTTATGGCGGAATCCATCATTGCTTATTGCCTTCTCCTAAACATGTGATTATTAGACGTAATAGAGATGAAACTTTCAATTACGAAGTTTTTGGCGAAGAACAAAATAGCAAGCAGGTAATGAAGATTTTAGGTTATATCTAAAATTAAAATCATTCTTTTACTACTATGAAGTTTGCTTTTTCTGTTTTATTGGCTAGCTTTTTTGCATTAAACGCTTTAGCTCAAGAAAGTAAAATAAATGTAGGTATTGCTGTAGCTCCTTCTTACTTCGGTAAAAATCCTTCAACATACGAAACATGTTTAAACATTTTTGGAGGCGTATCAGCTGATGACCAATTTGGTCTATCGTTTGGAATAAGTACTAACACATCACCAGCTAAAAGAAACCAAATAGGAGATTTAAAAACTTACGAGTCTTTATCTGTTACGATAGTTAATCTTGAAGGGCAATTTAACTTTGGAAAAGCAAACAGCTATAAATCTGGCGTTTATATTCCTATTGGTATCTCCTATTTAATTGGAAATTACAATTATCAAGAAAGAAGCTCAACTAGTAATATCAATTTTAGCGAAGAATTAGATGGTTTAAATTTAGATTTAGGATTAGGATATTATCATAAGCTAAATAAAATAACTTTATTTTCCGATTTAAGAATTGGTGTTCCTATCACCACGAATAATCAAACTCAATTTTTAGATGAATTTTCCTCTTACGTCTCAACCCCTTTTCAAACCATATTGAAAGTGGGGGTTAGATTTCCAATAAAATTTATTAGGGGCAATATTCCTTTTGGCAATTAAAGATTGAAACAGTTCTTCTTAAATTAATTAAGATAAAAATCCATGAAAAAACTGTTTCAATAAGTTAATTTTCAGAAAGATTGTATTAAAATTATTTCTTTAATGCATGGTCTATAATTACAGACTTCCCCTTCCATATTTTCTTCTGTGTCCAGTCGGCGTTTGGATTAACCCAAAAACCATCGTCTGCTGGCAAACCTAATATCAAGAATACTTGAGAGCAGAGGTATAAACTGCCTGTTGATATATAAATCTCCCCCAATTCGGGTTGATGGCCATAAACGCCAATAGTAAGCCATCCCTCTTTATCAAAAGTTCCTTGTGCTTCAATTTGATTTTTCACCATAGCGTATAAAGCGCATCGCACTTGCTCGGGCAAAACCTCTATAGGTAAGGCTTTTTGCAAAGCAACTTGAGACAATAGCTGAAAAGCGCCAAAACGATAGGCAACCGATCTTCCAATGATAGGATAAGTTCCATCAGGGGAAATTAAACGTTCTTGAATGGCAGCATATCTTGTTGCTCTTTGTAAAAAACTATTGTATAAATTAACATCATTTAAAGTATTACTTGTTATGTCTAACAACATAGGCTGAATCACGAAACTATTATAATAATCCCAATGAAATTCTGGTCCATCACCATAAACACCATCACCTAAATACCAATTCTGGTGTGATTTTATGGCATAATCTATACGCATAAAATCTGCTCCCGAATCAAATTTATAAATGGCAGCTTCTACCATTGCACTAAATAATAACCAATTATTATAGCCTGGAGTAGTAATTCTAGAAGCTTTCAATGCTCTAATCACATTCAATTTTGTTGTTTTATCCAATGGCTCCCATAATTGTTTAGGTGCTCTTAATAAAGCATGAGCAAAAAATGCAGCATCAACCACTGGTTGCCTGCCTTTAGTGAAATTCATAAAATCTGCTGAAGTAGAATCGGTAGCGTTATGAATACATTGATGTACTAAATCTATATACTTCTTTCTTAATTTCCCCTCGGCAGAATTATCTTCTCCCAGCTCTAACCAAGGCGCCATACCACCAATTAATCTGCCAAAAGCTTCTAAATAAGTTACTTCTCTTCTTCCAGCTTCTTTCCCTGCTGCCGCTTCTACAGGCATTTTTATCTTAAGCTGATTTTTACTTAGTGAATTTAATACTGGATCGGCAATTTTCAGCATACTTTCTATCAGGTATTTGCGCTGAGCTGGTCCATCATCATTAGCAATTGTGTTTATTGCTTGGGCATCAAACCATGTTATAAAAAGAATTAATAATGTGCAAATACGCATTTTTCTATTTTTCATGATTGTGGTGAAATAATTTGCTGGTTTATTGGTAGCTTAATTACGATAATAAAAACTAAATATTTAAAATAAACCTTATTTTTTTTTGATTAAAATAAAACTAATCAAAAAAAACAATTACCTAAAGCCTTAAAATATTAACCCAAAAAAAATTCTTAATTTTCGAGTGTGAACAAACACATTCTTGTTTTAGATACAGAAACATCGGGTTTACCAAAAAAATGGGATGTTCCTTATGATACTAAAAATAATTGGCCCCATGTTTTACAAATAGCTTGGCTTATTTTTGATCTAGAGGGAAACTTGATTAAAAAAGAAAATCATTATTTAAAGCCTACTGATTTTAAGATTACCAAAGCGTCTTTTAAAATCCATCAACTCAGTTTAAACTTTTTAAACCACCGTGGTAAAGACCCCAAATTGGTTCTTAAAAAACTGATTGCCGATTTAGAAAAATACAATCCCTTAATGGTAGGCCATTTTGTAGAGCTAGACTATCACATGGTAGCGGCCGAACTTTTTCGCGTAAATATGGATTATCCATTAGCAAAAATTCCACTGTTTTGCACTCTAAAAGCTAGTGCTCCTTATGTTAAAAACCCAAATTTCGAATACTTAAAATTAAATAGATTTTATAAAACGCTATTTAACAAACGTCCAGAAAAATTACACGATGCTTTGGCTGATGCTCAGCTTACCTCAGAAATATTTTTTCACCTGTTAAACAAGAACGAAATTGATGACGAGGTGATCAAAAAACAAAAAAACATCAACATTAAAGAAGAAAACAAGGTGAAGCAGAAATACAGGCTTCAAATACCTATCATCATCATAACGGCATTAGTTTTGGTCATCATCATTTTAAATTGGCTACTCCATGGAAAATAAACTCGACTTCTTAAAATCAATAGTCCCATTTAACCTATTGTCCGACGATATTTTACTAGGCATATTAGATGTTGTAGAAGAAATAAGCTACAACAAAGAAACCTTAATTTACCAGCAAGAAGCAACAAAAATGAAAGGTGTTGACTTGATTGTTGAAGGCGAATATGAATCTTTTTTTTACGATTCTAATAACCATAAAAGAGATTTAGAAATATTAAAACCTGGCCAAAGCTATGGCGGTATTTCAGTGTTGTTAAACAGAAAAAAATCTTTAAAAACGGTTATAGCCCAAAAAGGATCTAAAGCCTATTTCTTGCCCCGTAAGCATTTCAGAAACCTTTGCGCTACTTACGATTTCTTTTTCCAGCACTACACCACAGATTTTGGTCAGCGGATGCTGAACGAAGAATTTGCCCATTTCTACAAAAAACCCAGCAGTTTTGACGAGAGTTACATCGCATCAGAACAATTATACTCCCGTAAAATATCAGCAATTAGCTACCGCGAAATTGTAAAATGCAATTTTGAAACACCAATTTTTGAGGCCGCAAAATTGATGTCTAAACAAAAAGTAAGCTGCTTATTCATCACCAACCAAGCACATCAAATAACAGGTTTTGTAACCGATATTACCCTACGAGACCAAGTGATAGCCAAACAGGTCGATTCTGCCCTACCCATTGCACAAGTAATGGATAGCAACATCGTCACCATTAGTAAAAACGCTTACATCTACGAGGCTATCTTGATGATGTTCAGGACAAAAACCCGTTACCTTTTAGTAGAAAACGAAGGCGAATTTGAAGGTTTTTTAAGCCGAAACCGATTATTAAGCGAGCAAGCACAATCGCCATTGGTTTTCATCCAATCGGTAAAATTAGCGCTCAGCACCAAAGAATTAAAAGCCAAATGGGAACGCGTACCCACCATAGTTGCCCAATTGCTAAGCCGCGGTGTACATGCCGAAATTGTAAACCAAGTGATCACCACCATTGCCGATACCATTTCGCAAAAAGTAATAGAAGAAGTCATTAGCGAAATTGGCCCCGCTCCTGCCGCATTTGTTTTTATAGTTTTAGGTAGCGAAGGCAGAAAAGAACAAACCCTTAAAACCGACCAAGACAATGGCATTATTTACGAAGATAAAGCCAACGAGCAGCGAGAATTGGTAAGAACCTATTTCTTAGATTTTGCCACAAGGGTATCAGACAAATTAAACGAAATTGGCTTTGTGTATTGCACTGGCGATTTTATGGCCAAAAACCCCAAATGGACACACTCCCTTTCGCATTGGAAAAAGAACTACAAAGAGTGGATGGAAGACGCCCTGCCAGAGTCGGCTATTAAATTTTCTACTTTTTTTGATTGCCGAGCCATTTATGGCGATACCACCATCATTGATGAATTGAGCCAATTTGTTGATGAAGAACTGGAACAACCAAACGAAAAATTCTTCGCATTTATGGCCAAAAACGCTTTACAATACGAACCACCACTCACTTTTTTCAAAAACATTAAAACAGAAAAAATTGAAGAAAAAGAAGTGTTCGACATTAAAAACGCCATGACCCCTATTGTAGATTTGGTGCGTGTTTACGCACTACAAAACCATATTTTTAAGAAAGAAAACACTGGCGAACGCTTAAAAGCTTTAAGAGATTTAGGCGTATTTAAGGAACACGAGTTTCATGAGTTAATGCAGTCGTACTACTATTTAATGGGCCTCCGTTTACGCAGACAAGCAGCAAACATCATAGACAATAAAGCAGCGCCTACTAATTACATCCACCTCGACTCGTTGACTAAAATAGAACAGGTTACCCTCAAAGAAATCTTCAAAACCATAGTCAATTTTCAGGCTGGTATAAGAATTAAGTTTACCGGAAATTTATTGTAAAAGATTTTAAATGATTTGGGCGGCTTAACAGGCTTTTCAGGGGTTCCGTTTGCTTTCCAAAAAAAGCAAACCGTTCGCTTCGCTCCCGCCCTTTCAATCCTTGCCGCTGGGCTGGGTGGTTGATTTAATGGTATGCTGTTTTTAATATTTAGTAAAAAAAGATATGTTTGGGAGGGAAACTGATATTAATCAGACTATACATCTAGTTTTAAATGTTTGATTTTGATATAGTTAGACAAATATACAAGTTAGCTGTAAGTTTAACACTACAAAATGAATCAAATAGGCTCGCAAAACTCTTTAATTCTTTTTTGTAATTGCTTTGCTTTGTTAGAAACATCTCTTTCAACTTTATAATCGACATATCTAGCAGTGTGGCATAAATCAAATAAACTTGAATATTCGTAAGCTATTTCACCTGCATTATTTTCAACTAATTCATTTAGAACTTTATGTGCTGATATGCCATATTTCTGATTTGTACAATACTGCTCGAAATTTTGAATTTTAAAAGAAGTTTTTGAATTAGAGGCTTTTAAAGTTATTGGAAACAAATAGTATTTCAGATAATGTAGAGAAGAATAAAAACATATTGTAACAACCCAATCTAAAAAATCAGGCTTTTTATCCATATACTTTATGGCTGAATCATTATGTCTAGCATGCTCGAGGCAATTATCATTCTTGACCATACCCAAATACGAAACCGTCTGAATTAATTAGTTCGATATTTAAATTTTCTGAACTAGGCATGAATTTAAAATCAATTCTAAAAGAATCGCAATTGAAATCTTTTTTTATACTAAAAGATTTTTTATAAACTTCTTTTAAATTATCAGTAAAATAAGATTCTCTGTCAACGATAAAAAGAGTTTCAAAATGTTCAACATTGTCAATTTTTAAAAGCGCCCTTTTAATTTTCACTTTGTAATCTTCAAATGCTGTGTGAAAAATCGTCTCTGACAAAGTTGTCGCTTTGCTTAAATTTGTTTTAATTTTCTCTTCGAATTCGTCAGCGTCTTTTTTCTTTTGATACTCCTCTCCTCTTTCAAAAGCTCTGAATAACTCTTTCTCTAGATTATCTCCAGTCCAATTTTTTGGAACGGAATCCATTACATGTTTAGTTCTTTCTTTTATAGCGGTCGCCATATTATAATTACACCATCAAGGGTTAGCAAAGGTAATGAAATTTAACAATAAATTTTAATGAATAAAAAGTCTAAAAAATGCAATTTAAATTATTGGTTTATTAAATGATTACTTAATATCTTAGAAACAATTATAATACCGATTAACAAGAAATACAAATTTAATTCACTATTAGATAAAAAAACCTACAGCTAAACACAAATTTGTATTATAATGGCTGACGTGATTTTACTCACTGTGTTCTAATTAATTTAGTTTTTACTTTTACCGAAATAAGTATAATAATGCCCTTCCTATCCTTGCCGCAGTAAGAAGTTTGATGTTTGATTATGCTATTACGGGAACCCGTAAGGTTTTGGTGTTTTTTATTTTTAGGTTTAATGATATATTTGAGAATGAAAAACATAAAACTGCCACAAAAAAAGCAAATTAGATGATAAATGGTGGTTCTATTGCGAACTATATAAGTAATTCGAAATTTTAAAAAGAACAAACCAATGACATTAATTGACAGATATCAAAAAGTCACCATTGAAGAGGTTGAAGAAAGTAAGATCCATTTAAGAAACTTATGGAATGATGATAGCTTTTTATTACGTTTTGACAAAACAGACGACTTAAATTTTTTAAATGAACTGTATTTCCCCGAAGAATTAATGGCAATCTATTCTTTAACTAATGGATTCATTGAAGTTTTTGCCTATCCTCTTGACCCAGAGGACGTTATAATTAAAAGAGCTTTTAACTTTAACTATAAGGGAAAAGAATTTAAATGTAGCTGGAAAACGCCGACAAATTCTTTTGAAAAGATAGCGAATGCGTTTAGAGAAGAAAAGGAAGAGAGCCGTACATATTATAGAAATTTAAGAACTTTCAGAGATTTTTATAAAAGGAAAGAACTTCCAAAATTTATGTCCAAATATTATGAGGACAAAGAACCGTTTAATTTTTTCATTGAAGGAGACTTTAGTGTTATTAAAGAAGAGATAGTTAATTTCTGCAAAGTTTTAAACTTTTATATGTCTTACTTTGACAGAGAAACTCCAAGCATTCAAATTTTTACAAAAACCTATAAAAAAGAGAACTTTAATCTACCTTGCTATTCTCTATTTGACAACTTTCCAGAGACGATAAACGCGACCGAAATTGACAGTATTTTATTAGACATTATAAGTGTTGCTAATACTTCAAGTGACAATAGACTAAGTTTCATTTTTTATTACCAAATTTTAGAATATGCTTCTTACTATTTCTTAAAATCGGACATCAAGTATAGATTAATAACATTACTTAAAAAACCCGACATTTCTTTTAAATCAGAGGAATACAGCAAGACAATTATTGAAGAATTCAAGAACCATTTTAAGAATAATGATGATAAAGCAAAACTTGATATTCTTATTTCAGAACATATTACATTAAACGATATTAAAATTGAACTTGAGAAGAACATAGATTACTTCAGTCGTAAGATTGAATTTGAAGGGGGATTTTGTCTTGACCCAATAATGAAAAATGATTTGAAAGGAATAGCTCAACTCCCTGAAAACACAATAAAAGCTATAAAAGAAAATATCGTAAATATTAGAAATAGTTTAGTGCATTTGCGAGAGTCAAGAGAAAATAAAGTTATACTTCCAACGGAGAAAAATCACGATTTACTGACACCTTACCTTTACATTCTAAGGAGAATTTCGGAAAAGATTGTAATAGACAGATGATAAACACTTTGTATAACAGAATCTACCCTAATATTGTGGTTTAGTGGTTAAAATCAAGCTTTGTGCTTACATCAAAGTTTGTGCTTGGTTTAACATGGACGTACTTCGAAATCCGCTTCTTGGCCAAGCGACAAAACGGTGGTGGTAATGATAGAACAACAAAATCGATGAAACATATAATAACATGTGTATTATTATTAATGAATTTAATGTGCTTTGGAGCAACGACCAAAGTGACTAGGGTAATTGATGGAGACACTTTTGAAACTGAGACTGGGGAAAAGGTAAGGCTAATCGGCATAAATGCCCCTGAAATTTCTGACATATATGGATATGAAGCAAAACAACATCTTACAGACTTGATAAATGGAAAGATAATTAATTTGGAAATTGATAATATTTCAAACGACCGAGACCGCTACTCACGTCTGTTAAGGTATGTGATTCTCGACGGCAAAGACATAAATAAGTTGATGATTTCAGACGGATTTGCTTTTGCCTATTTGAAATATAATTTTGAAAAATCTTCTGTTTATAAACAAGCTCAACTACTCGCGACTCAAAATAATAAAGGAATCTGGGGTAATGGCAACAATGCGATAGAAACAGAACAACAATTGGTAAAAGAAAATGATTCTCGTCTCAGTTTTACAAAAGAGTTTTTTATTATTTCAATCGTAGCTCTCTTATTATTGCTTGGTTTTTACTACTACTTTAAAAAATAATGGGATATTCTTTCACATTCAGGTTTTCTGAAAAAGACATAAATTTTAGTCCTCGTTCAGGCCGTTTTTTTAATTATAATAATTTTTTAATCAATGAATTTTTTAATTCAACTGATGAAGAGGTGATTGTTATTATGAAGGATTATCGGAAAAAATTTGGACTTTCTGCATATAAGTATGTAATGAAGAATTACTTTTTTGATTGGCGGCGTGGTAACAGAAGTCTATCAAATGTTCAAGAAGAGAGAATACGTTCAATAATGCCGGGTCATCTAAATGAAAAAGCTAAAAACACCCTAAGTGCGATTAAGGAAGAAGCAAAATATCAGTTAGGTCATGAAGAGGTTATTTACGGAATTAAGAAAACTGTACAATCTTATTTTCAAAACCAGCAAAACATATATTCTAAAGAAAAAATTCAGACAGATACTGACATCCAGAATGTCTTTCATAAAGAGATTAAGCGAGCAGATAACCTAAGTCTAGTTGGTTCATTCTATGTTCTTGATGAAACCGAAAAAGATGAAGTTCTTAAAATTTCAAAATACATTGTTTTTGTAAAGTTACAAAACCAATTTGACCAAATAGAAAAAGATTTTAACACGTTTATCCCATACATAAAGATAATTACTAGGGGTATATTTTCGGCCTCTTTCTTTATAACTACTTTTAACATAAATATAGACTTAACTAAAATTATATTTCAAAAAATCAAAGTTCCTACTGTTTTAATTGACGCTATTATTGCTAATAGCCAATTTAAAGAGTTTTCAGATAAATATTTAGCTAACGAACTTGTCACTATAAACACGGAAGCAAATAAAGCTGTTTCAAATTCGTTTTTAAATACACATGATTTACAACTATTTTTTAATCATTATGACGAACTTTTACTTTCCGATAGCGAAGTTGATATGAAATCTTTATTTAAAGGAGAAAGTGGTTGTTTGAATATTCAAATCAATATTAAGCCTTTAAAGATGCTAAAAACATCTATTGCAAAATCAATAAGTAAGATTTTGATTTACACAATAATTGTTTCGGGCATGGTATTGGCCACAATAAGAAATGAATGGTTGGCTACCTTATATATTGGAGGTGTATTTTTATTTGGACTATATTATACATTAGTAAACGAAGAAATTAAACTTATAAAACATTTTAAAACAGAAATCAAACAATATGGATACCAATAATCAACAACTTTCTAGGTTAGAGAATGTCAAAATTATCGACATTATAACTAAAATTCCTAATCTTACGGACAAAGATAGACACGAACTTTCTAAACGTGTTGCTTCTGATGATATAGAAATTCGCAAAGGAGCATTAGAAAAAATCACACAAAGTCAAATTGCACAAAACGATCTCATATCAATTATGGGCGAACTATCTGCAATGTCTAAGCAAGGTATGTATGTAAAATCCAAACAGACAATCAAAACGGGTTCTGGTCAGTTTGAAATTGAAATGAAGGGAGGAGATACTAAGTTGATTATTCCTGTTTTAATAATTGTTGGTGTTGTGGTTATCGCTGCGCTAGTAATAATATTTTGGAAATAAAAATGACGATGAATAAAAGTAAATATATTATTTCAATCGAGTTCCCCCAAAATGGCGCAAGAATGAGGGGCAGGGATAAGCCCCCTAACTAGCGCAAGTCTTAGCGGGCTAGCTTGAGCCAGAGCATGACTTGTGCTTATTTTAAGATTGAAATCAGAACACCTAAAGAAATAAAGAATTATGGAAACGAAGACTGAAAAGGATAAAAAGAAATTTGATGCAATAAAAACAATGCGTGAAATCAGAGACAAATTAAGTCTTGAAATAATGAACATGAGTTATGAACAGGAAAGAATCTATCTTGACAATATCTTATCTCAAGCTCAAAAGCAAAGTGTAAAATAACTGCCAAAACGCTAACCCCAAAAAATTGCGCAAGTATGCTGCCTTGGCCTTTGTAAAGGCTACTTGTGCTTATGCTAGTTATTCGTTTCATTTTCATTTTTTATCAATTTGTAATTATCTAAAGCACAAGTCCCCTAACCCTCTTTCTTATCACTCGGAAGACTTGCGCCAGTTTCGGGCTTTACTAAAATTCAATTAAGTTTATACTCGGGCAAAACCAAAGAAAAAAGTCAAGCAAATCTTTATATTAGCTAAAAATTATAAAATACCCACTTCATTTTTTTATCCCAAAACAGCTTAAACTTCAATAATGATAAAATACTACTTCATACTACTTTTCAGTTTTTTAACCAATCAATTGGTTTGGGCGCAATCAACTGAGGTTTTAAACATTAGAAAATACGGGACTAAAAATGCCGAGGGGATTATGAAAGAGTTCTCTACATTTCTTTCTATACCCAATGTCGCTGCCGACCCAATCGGTCAACAAAAAAATGCCAATTACATTATGGAAATGATGAACAAAAGAGGCATTCAGAAAGTGCAACTATTGGAGGCCGCTACCAAAGGCGTTCCGCCTGCTGTTTATGGCGAGGTTATGGTTCCCGGGGCTAAACAAACCCTCATATTTTATGCTCACTATGATGGGCAACCCGTAAATCCAGCACAATGGGCAAAAGAATTGAATCCGTTTCAGCCTAAATTATTTTCGAAAGCGATAGATCAATGTGGGATCAATATTCCTTCTCCTTCCGATGGAATTTATAACAACGAATGGAGAATTTACGCCAGGGGTGCTTCTGATGACAAGGCAGGAATTGCTGCCATACTAAATGCTTACGATGCCATCAATAAAAGTGGTTTAAAACCTAATTATAATCTTAAATTTTTCTTTGAAGGCGAAGAAGAACTCGGTTCTCCACACCTTAACGAAATATTGGAAAAACATGCCTCATTATTGCAATCCGATCTTTGGATTATTTGCGATGCACCCGTCCATCAATCAGGAAAAAAACAAATTATTTTTGGAGTACGTGGAGATACCAATATGGAACTTACCGTTTATGCTTCCAAGAGACCATTACATAGCGGCCATTATGGAAATTGGGTTCCAAACCCAGCCATGATGCTAGCAAAACTGCTATCTTCTATGAAAGATGAAAGCGGCAGAGTAACCATCAAAGGATTTTATGATGATGTAACCCCATTAACTCCTTTCGAACAAAAGGCTTTGAACGAAGTGCCATCTGTTGAGGAACAAATGAAAAAAGAACTTGGAATTTCTGCCTCAGAAATGAAAGGTGTAAGCCTAAGCGATGCCATAAATTTACCCTCGCTAAATATCAATGGAATGCAAAGCGGTAATGTAGGGAAAATGGCTTCCAATCAAATTCCAACTTATGCAACTGCTGTTCTCGATTTAAGATTAGTATTGGGTAATGATTGGAAAAGACAGCAACAAAAAGTGATTGAACACATCAAAGCGCAAGGCTATTATGTCACTAATCAAGAGCCTACTAACGAAGAAAGAGAACTTTATCCAAAAATTATCAAAGTATCACCTGGTGAGGATGGAATGAATGCTCAGCGTACTTCTATGGATTTACCAATTATTCAGAAAGTTATTGCTGCAGTTAAAACGACAACTAATAACCAAATTGTATTGCAACCGACCATGGGCGGCAGCCTTCCCCTTTTCTTATTCGAAAAATATTTAAACGCCAAAACTGTAACTGTTCCAATAGCCAATCATGATAATAACCAACATGCCGAGAATGAAAATATACGCTTAGGAAATTTGTTTGATGGCATAGAAACTATGGGTGCGTTGATGTTGCTTAAATAGTTTGATAGTATGTTGAACTTGTAAGCTGAACTCGATAATTATTTTTAGTTTCTAATCTCCCAAGCCTAATTTTCAAATTATGCAAGAGTATTAACGATGGTCCAAAGGACTCCTTCGGAGAAGTCTACTGTGTAAACACAAATATTAATTTTATTAGTTTCATTCTTTTCAGATGAAAAGAACCAAAAATCTTTTTTTGTATTAGGTGCTTTTGCCGCACAAGGCATTGCTCACAATCAAAAATTTTACATCGCTGATTTTTACTCGGCAATTTGCAAATAAATAAATTTTGTTCTTATTATTTCTGTACAGCTTATAAACTAAGTTATTCGATATAAGGTCGTAAAACCGCTTCGCTATAGGCTCGGTTGTGCTCTTATAAAGTTCTTCGCTACAAATTTTTGATTCTCCCAGCACTTACGGTGAATCAATGATTATGGTCATCAAAGCTGTTCAAGCTTGATATTCAGATTGGACATTCCGGCTTGCAAAGCTGGCCTCTGAAGATTTGGAAGGGAAGACCAATAAATCTTGCTTGCATAAACTCAATTTATAGCACAGGTTTTAGCAAAAAGTTGAGCGTTGCATATACTTTGTTTAAGCACCACCATTGTTACCGCGGCTTCTTTTTGCTTGTTAAAGATTTATTGAGGCTTACCAAACAAATATTCAGTAGCCTTGAATTTTTGGTTCTTTTGTTTCAAGACAAAACGAACAAAATATTAATTATCAAATATTTAATGAAATTTTAGACTTATTTTAAGAGTAATTTGTTTTTTTTTATGTTATCTATTTAAGATTTTAATTATATCCTGAAAAAGTTCTCAATAAAATCTGTTAATATTTTTGTGTACAAGATAGGATGTAAACGGCATCTTTTTTTTTTTGATTTAAAAAAGGTTAAGTCAATTAGCACAAAAAAACTAACTAACTAACTAACTAACTAACTAACTACCCTCTATTTTTTCTTATCATAACAATCAGCTTTGGTATTCACATTTTGATTATCCTGATAAACTGTATAACTAAAGCCTGGATGAATGCAATAAGCACCAATTTCTCCCTTTTTATTTAGAGCAATAAAACCCACTTGAAAGTTCTTGTAATTAACCCCTGCTTTTTTTACCACTCTTTTCACGGCCTCCTCGCAAGCTTTTTGCGGAGATTTTCCTTGCCTCATGAGCTCTACAATTAAAAAGCTTCCTACTGTTTTTAAAATATCCTCGCCTAAACCTGTGGCTGTTGCACCACCAACTTCATTATCAATAAAAAGACCCGAGCCAATTATTGCCGAGTCTCCTACCCTTCCGCTCATTTTATAAGCTAATCCACTAGTAGTGCAAGCGCCAGATATATCTCCATTTTTATCAATGGCTAACATGCCAATGGTATCGTGATTTTCTATATTGATGATGGGTTTATATTCCGACTTTTCTTTCCATCTCTCCCAAGCCTTCTTAGAAGATTCGGTTAACAAGTTTTCTTTCTTAAATCCTTGTTCGTAGGCAAACTGCTCGGCACCTAAACCTGCTAATATAACATGTGGAGTATTTTGCATTACTTTTTTAGCTAAAGAAACTACATGAGTAATATTTTGAACATTTACCACAGCACCATAATTACCGTCTTTATCCATTACACAAGCATCTAAAGTAACATGGCCATCTCTATCTGGCGAACCTCCCTTTCCAACAGTAGAATTTTTCACATCAGCTTCCTCAACCATACAACCTTGCTCAACAGCATCTAACGCCGATTGATTTTTTTGAATCACCTCCCAAGCTTTGGCTGTTGCATTAGGGAAATTCCAAGTTGCAATAACAATTGGTTTTACAACATGAGCAGTATTTTGATCTTCAATAAGTGCTGTAGGATGCTCTTTACCATAAGATAGCAAACTACTCCCAGCGACCAAACTTAGACTCGTAATTGATGCTTTTTGAAGAAAATTTCTGCGTTTCATTAATCTGTTGTACTTGTATCTTATTTATAAAAAACTGTTCAAATGTTTTTAGGGTTTATTATAATTTTACTTAACCCAGCAAAAACCCAGCAATAATACCAACTAAAATAATATATGGTGTTTTAATTTTGGTAAAACGCAAAACTAAAAAGGTGGCTAACATAATTCCATAGCTTATAAAGTTAACACCAATAGGTGCTACCAATAAGAAAAAAGCAGCAATCATAAAACCTACTGCAACAGCATTAATTCCACTTAGAGAGCGCTTTATTCTGGTAATTTTCTTTAAATCGTTCCAAAAAGGCACAATAAATAAAATGAGAATTAAACCGGGTGCATTAATTCCAATAACCGCAATAAAACTCCCCAATATTTGCCCACCAATGCCATAACCTCTATTTCCTAAACTCATGGCGCCTAAAAAAGAGGTGAAAGAAAATGTGGGTCCGGGAATTATTTGTTGCAAAGCAAAACCAGTTAGAAATTCTTGTCCAGTTAGATAATGTTTAACATCCACAAACTCGGTATACATTAAGGGCACCAAAACCTGTCCGCCTCCAAAAATAATAATCCCGTTACGGTAAAAATTCTCGAATAATCTGATAGGTAAACTAAAAGGCGAAGTGGTATTAACTATTGCTCCTAATAAACCAAAAAACAATAAAATACCAATAAAATAAGCTACTTTTCTGGTATTAATATTAGCAAATAATCTTACCCTTAATTCATGTTCTTCTTGCTTTGCTTCAGTAGCCGAACTGATGATACCTCCAATTAATATTAAGATTGGAAAAGCATATGCGCTACGTAAAATCAAACTTGCTGCAATGGCACAAATGGCTAAAATAATACTCACCTCAGATTTTAAAGCAGTTTTACCAAAACTATAAGCAGCAAACGCTACAATTCCTAAGGCAATGGGTTGTATATAGGAAAGAGATTTAGAAAACTCGGGACTTACCGATAATGCCTTAAAACTAATGGCAATAAAACACATGGCTGCCGCCGACGGTAATGCCCATATTAAAAAAGTTAACAGTGCAAACCCTACACCTCCAAATTTATAAGCAATACCTACTAAAGTTTGTGTACTTGACGGGCCGGGTAAAATTTGTGTTAACGCATAAAGCTCCATCAGTTCTTCCTCGGTTAAATACTTACGCTTTTTCACAAAATCGTTCAATAAAATAGCTAAATGAGCTTGTGGCCCACCAAAAGACGTTAGCATAAACGCCAAAACATCTCCCAAAAAAACTAATTTTAAAAACCGCTTCCCTTTCATTTTGTTTAATTTTGAATGATTGAGTTTTGAATGAATGAATAGTTAAAATTTCGAAGGAATGAATTTTGAATGATAGAATAAGTTAGCGACTAGTGATTCTTTCATTCCTTCCATCATTCCATCCTTCCATCATTCCTTCATTCCCTCATTCCTTCATTCCCTCATTCCTTCATTCCCTCATTCCTTCATTCCCTCATTCCTTCATTCCTTCATTCCCTCATTCCTTCATTCCTTCCTTCCCTCATTCCTCCATCTCATCCAACAAACTATTATACACACCCAATAATTCACTTAAGGCATGCTGGTCTTTAATTCGTCTAGCAGTCTCAATTCCCTTTTCATAAATAGCTATAGCTTGGTCTGGTTTTTTAGATAATTCATATAATTTACCCAAATGATAGTAGGTACCAACATAGTCTTGGTGGTTTTCAACCAAATCTAAATAAAACCTTAAAGCCATTTCTTGGTTATTTAAACGAAGATATTCGGTTGCTAAAGCATATTTTAAAAATGGGTCATTTGGTTCATTGTCTAAGAACTCTAATAATTTCTCTAATCTGTTAACCATGTTTTATAAAGCCGTGTATTTAAATTAAATTTGTAAAAAACCAATTATATGAAAAATCATGATTAATCAAAATTTTAAAATCAATCATGATTGTTTCATCACCAAAAAAAAAAATTAATAATGATGAAAATTTTAGTTTGTATTAGTAACGTACCAGATACTACCACAAAAATAACTTTTACTAATGATAATACAGCGTTCAATCAGGCAGGTGTTCAATTTGTTTTGAATCCTTACGACGAGATTGCATTATCTAGAGCCATAGAGTTAACAGAAAATGGGAACGGTACTGTAACAGTAATTAATGTAGGCGAAGCAATTACCGAGCCTACCATACGTAAAGCTTTAGCTATTGGCGCAACCGATGCAGTAAGAATTAACGCAGCTCCAAAAGACGCTTATTTTGTTGCAAAACAAATTGCAGCTTACGCCAAATACCAAGCCTACGATTTAATTTTAACAGGTAGAGAATCTATAGATTATAACGGAGCAAAAGTTGCAGCCATGTTAGGCGAGTTTTTAGACATTCCTTCTGTTTCTATCATCAAAAAATTAGATGTTGATGGGAATAATGGAACTGTAGAGCGTGAAATTGAAGGTGGTAAAGAAGTAATTACCATCCCTTTTCCTTTTGTAGCAGGTACAGCAGAAGGCGTTGCCGAGTGGAAAATACCTAACATGAGAGGAATCATGAGTGCTCGTACAAAACCTTTAACAGTTGTGGAAGCTGTAGAAGTAAACACTTTACAAGAAATTGTAAAATTTGAAACTCCGGCACCAAGGGGAACTGTTAAATTAGTTGATGCAGGCAGTCCAGATCAATTGGTAGAGCTTTTACACAGCGAAGCAAAAGTTTTTTAAATGTTTTAGGGCGTTTATATGGGCTGTACACTATATCTTTTTTGTCACCCTGAGCGGAGTCGAAGGGCACACAAAAAAGGATGTCGCTGCCATCCCCGCCTGTTTTTCGGGCAGGCCTAACGCAAAACCATATTGAACGAAAAACATTTTCGCAAAACAAATCTTAAATAAAATGCACCGTCCACTGGCAGGTAGCATCAATAAAAATATAAAACAATAAAAATATGTCTGTTTTAGTATATGTAGAAAATGCCGAAGGCAAATTCAAAAAATCAATATTCGAGGCGGTTTCTTATGCAAAAGCAATCGCAAACCAAATGGGGACAAATTTAGTTGCCATCTCTATAGGTGATGTGGCGCAAGATGCACTTGCAAATTTAGGAACTTATGGTGCAGAAAAAGTACTTCATGTTAACAACGAAAAATTAAAAACATTTGTAAACCAAGCTTATGCATCGGTAATTGCTCAAGCTGCAAAAAAAGAAGATGCTAGTGTGGTTGTACTTTCTAATTCTTTTTCTGGCAAAGGTTTAGCGCCACGTATTGGTGTAAAATTAGAAGCTGCCGTTGCTGATGGAGCCATAGAGTTACCCAATACAGATGGCGGTAAATTTACCATCAAAAAAACAGCTTTCTCTAATAAAGCATTTGCTTATGTAGAAATGAACTCGGCAGTTAAAGTAATTTCATTAACACCAAACTCATACAAAGTGGTTGATGGTGGCTCAGTAGCTAGCATAGAAGACTTTACTGTAGAAAATAAAGCTTCAGATTTTACAGCAATGGTTAAAGATATTGTTAGAGCAACAGATAAAATTTCTTTACCAGATGCTGAATTAGTAGTAAGTGCAGGCCGTGGATTAAAAGGTCCAGAAAATTGGGCTATGGTAGAAGAATTGGCTAATTTATTAGGTGCGGCAACAGCTTGTTCTAAGCCAGTATCTGATGCTGATTGGCGTCCGCACAGCGAACACGTTGGACAAACAGGTATTGCTATTTCTCCTAATTTATATATCGCAATTGGTATTTCAGGCGCTATTCAGCATTTAGCAGGTGTGTCATCGTCTAAAGTAATTGTTGTGATAAACAAAGACCCAGAAGCACCATTTTTTAAAGTAGCAGATTACGGTATTGTAGGTGATGCTTTTGATGTGATACCAAAAATAATAGAATCTGTAAAATCTTTAAAAGCAAATTCTTAATTTTAAAGAAAATAAAAACTCGTTTATAAAATGTCAAACATTTTGTAAACGAGTTTATTGTATTTAGTTTTGCGTGAAGGATTGTCCAAAGGAGTTTTTTGAAACTTCGGAAAAGTGTTATCTTTTTTTGTCATCCTGAGCGGATTCGAAGGATAAACAAAAAAACCGTCAGCTGAGGGACTTACTCTAGTTTTTTACACGAGGGATACGCCTAACAAAAAGCGATTTTGGGAAAAATTTAAGAATGAAGAAATTAAAGTTAGATATTATTGGTTTGTCATACAGCCAAACACAATCTGGAGCTTATGCACTAGTTTTGGGTGAGGTAAATGGAAGAAGGAGATTGCCGATTATTATTGGTGGTTTTGAAGCTCAAGCAATTGCAATAGAAATTGAAAAAATGACACCTAGCAGGCCGCTAACTCACGATTTATTCAAATCTTTTTCAGAAGCTTTTAACATAACTGTACAAGAAGTTATCATTTACAATCTTGTTGATGGTGTCTTTTTTAGTAAATTAATGTGTACTGATGGCAAAAAAAGTATAGAAATTGATGCTCGATCGTCTGATGCTATAGCTTTAGCTGTTCGTTTTGGTTGCTCTATTTTTACTTACGAATTTATTTTAGCAAGTGCCGGTATTGTAATTGAAGGTAATGATTTTGTGTTTTTAGATAATATTGAGCCTAGCGAAGAACCTAAAGTAAAATCTAGTAGTTATAATTCTTTTTCTGACGAAGAATTGCAAACCAAATTACAAGAAGCTTTAGCAGAAGAAGCATACGAAAAAGCAGCAAAAATTAGAGACGAGATTAGCAAAAGAAAAGCTAATTGATTAAAATCCAATAAATCTTATTTTCTAAGATATTAGCTAAATTATATTGTTGATAATACATATATTGGCTTTTTATTTTTCATTTATTATTAGGTATGAGTATTAAAACTAGGTTAATTGCCATGAGTTTCTTGCAATTTTTTGTATGGGGATCATGGTTAATTTCTTTAGGTGGCTACATGATTGTAACACTTAATTTTACAGGTGTAGAAGTTGGAAGTATATTCTCTACAATGGGAATTGCCTCTTTGTTTATGCCTGCCATCATGGGTATTATATCTGATAGATTTTACAATGCAGAAAAAGTACTTGGTTTTTGCCATATTGTAGGTGCAGCTTTGCTGTTATTAGCTTCTAATGTAACAGACTACCCTACTTTATACATCATCATGCTGTTTAACTCTATGTTTTACATGCCTACTATTGCGTTATCTAATACGGTTTCTTATAATGCGTTAGAAAAAAACGGATTAGATATTGTTAAGTCTTTCCCGCCAATTAGAGTTTGGGGAACAATAGGTTTTATTGCCGCCATGTGGATTGTTGATATTCTAGATTGGACTAAAAGCCCATATCAACTCTACTTAAGTGGTGGTTCTGCCCTACTGTTAGGTTTGTATTCATTTACTATGCCTAAACGTCCACCATTAAAATCTAGTGATGCTAAAAGTTTCGCAAACAGTGTAGGATTAGATGCTTTTGTGCTTTTCAAAAGCAAAAAAATGGCTATCTTCTTTGTTTTCTCTATGTTTTTAGGTGCAGCTTTACAAATTACCAATCTATTTGGTGGTTCTTTTTTAGACGATTTTAAGACCCTTTATCCAGGCACTTTTGGGGTTGAGCATCCTAACTTATTATTATCGATATCTCAAATTTCTGAGACCTTATTTATATTAACCATTCCGTTTTTCTTACAAAAATTTGGTATTAAAAAAGTAATGCTTTTTAGTATTATAGCTTGGGTTTTTAGATTTGGATTGTTTGCTGTAGGCAACCCTGGCGGAGGATTGTTTCTGTTAATTTTATCGATGATCATTTACGGAATGGCATTTGATTTTTTCAATATATCTGGTTCTTTATTTGTTGAGCGAGAAGCCGACCCTAAAATTAGAGCGAGTGCCCAAGGTTTATTTATGATCATGACTAATGGACTAGGTGCATTTTTTGGTGGTATTTTAAGCGGTTGGGTGGTAGATTATTTTACCAAAGATGGCGTTAGAGATTGGCAAAATATTTGGTTCTCTTTTGCAGGTTATGCCCTAGTTTTAGCCATTATATTTCCAATTATATTTAAATACAAACACAGTAAAGACGAATTGGTGAAAGATTTAGCTCATTAGGTTAATCAATAGATTTTATTATTGGTAACCTGACAAATTAAAATGGCTTGATTTTTGAGGTTAATATTTTGGAATTTATGAATAAATTTTTGTATAAAAATCCCTAACATTTTCTGATTATTTACGTTAAAAGAGTCAAAGTTTCTTAACTTTGCAGACTTTATATTACAATAGCACAAGCGAAACAACACAATAGATGAGACAACTCAAAATTACGCAATCAATTACCAATAGAGAATCACAGTCTTTAGATAAATATCTTCACGAAATTGGTAAAGTTGATTTAATAACAGCCGAAGAGGAAGTAATTTTAGCACAAAAAATTAGAGAAGGCGACCAAGCTGCATTAGAACGTTTAACAAAAACAAATTTACGTTTTGTGGTATCGGTGGCTAAACAATATCAAAACCAAGGATTAACACTTGGAGATTTAATAAACGAAGGAAATTTAGGTTTAATTAAGGCCGCAAAAAGATTTGACGAAACTAAAGGTTTTAAATTTATATCATACGCGGTATGGTGGATTCGTCAGTCTATTTTACAAGCCATTGCGGAGCAATCTCGTATTGTACGTTTACCGCTTAACCAAGTAGGTTCTTTAAGTAAAATAAGTAAAGCTTTTTCTAAGCTTGAGCAAGAATTTGAAAGAGAACCATCGCCAGAAGAATTAGCTGAAACCTTAGAAACTACTGTAGATAAGATCTCTGATACTTTAAGTAACTCTGGTCGTCACGTATCTATGGATGCACCTTTTGTACAAGGTGAGGAAAACACTTTACTTGATGTTTTAGAGAACGATAATCCAAATACAGATAGTAACTTAATTGATGAGTCTTTATCTGAAGAAATAAAACGTTCTTTATCTACTTTAACTGAAAGAGAGAGAGAAATTATAGTTTTGTTTTTTGGTTTAAGCACAAATCACCCATTATCTTTAGAAGAAATTGGCGAAAAGTTTAACTTAACAAGAGAAAGAGTAAGACAAATTAAAGATAAGGCGTTACAAAGATTACGTCATACTTCAAGAAGTAAAATATTAAAATCTTACCTAGGTTAAGATTTTAATAGATCATAAAAAAAGCCCTTTCAAAATTTTGAAAGGGCTTTTTTGTATCTATATAATTTTATCTTTTCTCAATTGAGACAAATTCTCTATCATTTTCGCCTACATAAATCTGACGAGGACGACCAATAGGCTCTTTGTTCTCTCTCATTTCTTTCCATTGTGCTATCCATCCTGGTAAACGACCCAGCGCAAATAACACAGTAAACATTTCTGTAGGGAAACCTAAAGCTCTGTAAATAATACCTGAGTAAAAATCTACGTTTGGATATAACTTACGCTCTACAAAATATGGATCGTTAAGCGCAACTTCTTCTAGCTTTTTAGCAATATCTAGAACAGGATCGTTGATACCTAGTTTATCTAAAATATCATCGCAGGCTTTTTTAATAATTTTTGCTCTAGGGTCAAAGTTTTTATATACTCTATGACCAAAACCCATTAAACGGAAAGAGTCGTTTTTGTCTTTTGCTTTATTTACCCACTTATCTACATCTCCGCCATCGTTTTTAATCTTTTCTAACATTTCTATCACCGCTTGGTTTGCACCACCATGAAGCGGACCCCATAAAGCAGAAATTCCAGCAGAAATTGAAGCATACAAATTACAATCAGAAGAACCTACAATCCTTACGGTAGAAGTAGAACAATTTTGTTCGTGATCTGCATGAAGTATTAGTAATTTATTCATCGCGTCAACTACAACAGGATCAATCTGAACCTCTTCTGTACGCTGACCAAAAGTCATGTACATAAAGTTGGTCACGTAATCAAATCTATTTTGAGGATAAATAACTGGATGCCCTAATGATTTCTTGTAAATCCAAGAAACGATAGTAGACATTTTAGCTAATAATTTAATAATAGTTAAATCAAACTCCTCTTTTGTTGGATGAGGATCTAACGACTCTGGATAAAATGAAGATAAAGAACAAACTAATGAAGACAACTGACCCATTGGATGAGATTTTGATGGAAAACCATCAAAAAACTTCTTCATATCCTCATGTACTAGTGTATGACGACTAATTTGATTTTGAAAATCGTTTAATTGAGCGGTAGTTGGTAAACTTCCATAAATTAATAAATAAGTTACCTCTATAAATGAAGCCTTTTCTGCTAACTGCTCTATAGAATAACCTCTATATTTTAAAATTCCTTTTTCACCGTCTAAAAAAGTAATGGAACTTTTTGTTGCCCCAGTATTTTTAAAACCACTGTCTATTGTTACAAAACCAGTCAAATCTCTTAACTTTCCAATATCTATTGCTTTCTCGTTCTCGGTTCCCTCAAATACTGGTAAAGTGTAGGATTTACCTTCTAATATAATTTCTGCTGTTTCTGACATAGTATTAATAACTGGTTATATGGATTTGCTTTAATAAATAAAAAATTAGGCTAAATATAAGTGTAAAAAAATAAATGACTAAACTAAATGTTCTATTAACATCAAAAAAATGAAATAAACATTACAATAATACTTAACAGCAACTGGAATTAACAAAAAGGATATAGATTCTTTACAATTGAGCTTCAAAAAAATAAGCACTTAGTGTATTAAACTCTAAATTTAACTCGACCATATTTTTTATAAATTGATTAAATCTATCAACCATTTTATCCCCTGTATTTTTGCTAACATATACAGGAAAGCCAAATTTTCCCTTATCGGTCAAATCTGTAAATTCCCAAGGATGAAAATAAATATTTAGGTAACCATCTTTTTTATGGGCTCTCAATGCCAAATGCTGATAAAAGCCCAGTGGTAAGTTATGAAAAGACAACCAAAATAAAGGGAAGCGTAATAACGGAGAAACCGATGCTGGAATTTGCAAAATACCATCTTGGTTAAAAGTATCCCTAGGTTTATCTAAATGATTATACCTGCCAGGCAACCAAGTTGGATTAAGAGAGCTGTTATATTTGTAATTGCTACGATGCAATTCCTTATTATTTACATCTCGCATTCTCGGCATTCTAAAACCATTAACCTTTAAACCCGATATCTTTTCTAATTCTAATTTGGATTCTAAAAGATGAGCATCTTCAAATTGAGAGTGATAAACGCCATGTGAAGCTAGCTCATGACCTTCATCGGCAATTCTTTTGATCAAATCTGGCACTTGTTTAGCAAAAGTAACTGTACTAAAAAATGTAGCCTTTATTTGATGTTTAAGTAAAATATCTAAAATGATTTTTGTTCCTAATCTAGATATGCGTATCTGTTCTTCAAATGTAATAGACCTCTTGTATTCAAAAGGCATATCAAATTCTTCAATATCAAAACTTAATAGAACCAAGATTATAGATGTTTTAAGTTTGTAGATCGAACAATATAATTTGGCCTATTCTTACTTTGAATAAACATTTTACCTATATATATACCAATAATGCCTAAAATAATTAATTGTAAACCACCAAAGAAAACAATAGTAATAATAGTAGATGCCCATCCAGAAATATTTTCCCCATCATAAATGGCAAATAAAACATAAGGTATATACAAGATTGATAATGAAGAAAATATAAAACCCAAATAAACAGCGGTATGAAGTGGCTTAATACTTAAAGATGTAACACCCTGTATGGCAAGCTTCTTCATTTTTGAGATACTGTACTTACTAGCCCCTTTAAATCTTTTATCAGGAATATAGTCAATTGCAAATTGATTAAAACCTAACCATTTAACTAAGCCTCTTATAAATGGATCATTTTCTTTAAACTCTTTAAAAACCTCAATTACTTTTCTATCTAATAACCTAAAATCGGCTGTACCGGGTTCAATCTCAATGTCAGATAAATAATTAATCAACTTGTAAAAAAAGGATGAAGATTTTCTTTTACTATAGGATAAAGTAGGGTCAGTTTGTCTTCTTGTATAAACAACTTCATAACCTTCCTCCCACTTTTGCAACATTTGGGCAATTAATTCAGGTGGATGCTGCAAATCGGCATCTAATGAAATCACACAATCGCCATGAGATTCATTTAATCCTGCTTTTAATGCAGGCTGATGACCAAAATTTCTCGAAAACTCAATATAAAAAAGATTCGACTTTGCTTGAGCCATCATTTTAAAAACAGCTAATGTTTTATCGCTACTTCCGTCGTCAATTAATAAAACTTCAAAATCGTAATTTAAACAATTAAAAACCTTTTCTAACCTATCAATAATAACAACTATATTTTCTTCTTCGTTAAAGGCAGGTATTACTACAGAAACTAATTTTTTCATGCTAAAAATTTATTAAAACACTATATCTACCTGTATGTAAAGTTAAATCTTTAATGATTTTTATATCAACCATTAATTCTTTAGATAAATCAGTAAAAAAAGATTCATCAATTTGAAGCAATCCATTTTTTTTAAACTTTCTGTAATCAGAAAATAAGGCAAAACCCAAAAATTTCACAAATTTCAAAATGTAGCCCTTTTTTATTGCGTGTTTGAGGATATTTGTAATATCTCCTAAAATAGAGTGTTTTATAGGGATAATATCAGCGAGTAAACAAGTAAATTTTTGTCCTTTTGCAGTCTCTTTTAATGATATGATAAGATCTCTAACATCTTTTTCAGAATTGTAATACTGTAAAACGCTCATCAATATCACCCTATCTATTTGATAATTTATAATTAAGTTATGGTAGGCCTTATAATCGTAAACTTTGCTTGAACTAAAACTTAGGTTTTTATCAGAATTAAAACGTTGTTTACAAATTTCAATATATTTTTCAGAAATATCTGTGCCATGAACTAGTTCACATTTATCTTTTAAATAGTCAATTAAAAAGCCTGGTCCACATCCAATATCTAAAAAACGATTTTTAGGATTTATGGGAAGTCTTTTGGCTAAATTTTCCGCAAAAAACAACGTCGATTGAGCCATAGTAGAATTAAATTCTGTTGGATTATTTTTCCAAAATGATTCCCAGTTTGAATCTTCTTGATTGTTATTGATCATAACTTAATTCTATATTATGAGATTCTTCAAACTTTGTAAATAACACCCTATATGCAACATCAAACCAAATTAAAATACATGGTACCGCTTTTAATGCGTAAGGAATAACATATTGGTCTCTTATAAATTTAGGAAACAAATCTGATGGAGAAAAACTGGTTAAAATAATGGCAAATATGAGCAAAAAGTAGGTATATCTAGTTTTTTCTACAATCGTAAACCAGATGGCAACACCCATAAAACCTATAATATAAGTTGGCGACTCTACATTAGTATTGAACAAAACCAAGCATAGCAATACGTAGCTCAAAATCAACAATCTATAATTTTTAAATTCATACATCTTAGTTCTAAGCAATGCAATCAATAATAATAGTCCACCAAAAGCACAACCATATAAAACGTGAATGTATAAACCAAATGTTTTTCTGACAAATCCTAAAAATGAAATATCTGCAGCTATATTTTCTTCATTACTCACACTTTTTATCATAAGAGAATGAAACCAATCTTGATAGCTTTTTACAATAAAAGATGGACTCGAAATTACCATGGGTAAACAAAATAGAACAACCAAAATAATTGGAAACCATAAAATAAAGTTCAACTTCTTTTTAAAGAAAAAGAAAAATGCAAGAGCCACTATTCCGTAAATTTTTGACAGCAAACCAATAACTATTGCGAAAATAGATTTAAAAGACTGCTGTTTTTCCATGTAGATAAATGACAATAATATTAATCCTGTAATACCTACATTCAATTGAAAGGAGAACAAAGATGTTAAACATTCATGAGCACAAATCCATGCAATAATTTTCTGATCTCGTTGCGATATTGGGAGCTTAAAAAGCGCTATCAATAACACTGTAGTGTTAAGTATATTCCACAATATCATACCTAACAAATCGGGCATAATGGCAAAAGGCGCAATTAATACGGAAAAAAAAGGCCCATAATGATTACTATCAAGGTAAGCTGTATCTAATTCGTAAAGTGGTTTTTGCTCCCAAGTATGCCAAAAAACATATTTAAAGATTAGGTAATTATTAAATTTTGCTCTTAAATATTGTTTTAATGAAGCTAAAATTGCCATTAAAATATATACACCAATTATTGTTCTTTTTAGAAATAGAAAGTCTAAAATACTTTTAAGTATTAATTTGATTTTCATTTATAGTTTTTTGTTTGATTCTATTTTAATAATTAAATAGACTGTAAATATTTATTCCTGTAATATTAATCTATAGTAGATAATTTTAAAGGAATTTTTCAACATTTCTTTCTAAATTAGTTGTAAAATAAGGTAATTGAAATGAAAGTATTATAAAGTTAAAAGAAATAAATTTTGAAAATAAAAAACCATTAAAAAAATTCTATCGTAAGTTTAAACAGATAATGATTATAGTATGAAATTTCTAAAACTTAAAATTATTGTTTCTGTGTACATTTGCCTAATAGGCTTGGCTGTTTACAATACATTTCATATTTACCAAGCAAATAAGCAGAGTGCGAAAGATAAGGTTTTTGCCAAATTAGAAACTGTTGCTAATCTAGCTGCTATGCAAATTAATGGCAACGAACATCAGGCACTCATATCAAAATACTTAACCAAGGATGCTATTAAACGTACAAAGCAAGACCAAAACTATCAAAAGATTCATAATCAATTAAGAGAAATCCAAATAGCGAGTGGCATTGTAACTCCTATTTATACCTTAATTAAAAATACTTCTAACAGTTTAGTTTTTGGTGTAACTTCTAGTCAAAACCCATATTATTTACACAAATACCATACACCACCGCAAACACTTCTAGAAAAATTTAATATAGGTTCAAGTTTAGACGAATACAAGGACGAAAATGGAATTTGGTTATCTGCATTTTCACCAATAAAAACACCTAGAGGAGAAGTGGTAGGTATAGTTCAAGTTGACAAAAATTTTAACGAATTTTTAGATGAAATTAATCAAGAATTAATTAAAAACATCTTCTTTATCATTTTAATTTATTCTACTATAGGAATGTTATTATTTGTATTTCTAAAAGATGTTTTAAAGAAAGAAGAAAATTACAACAAATCTCAACAAGATTATAAAACTGAATTAGAAAGTGAAGTTAAAAAAAGAACCAAAGAATTAATGATAGCTAACGACCAACTAAAGAAGGTAAATAACGAATTAGAATCTTTCTTTTACAGCACTTCACATGACATTAGAGGTCCATTAAGTAGAATTTTAGGATTATCTTATTTAGCTAAAATAGACGAAGATTATAAGCAAATCTTAGATATGATTGAGAATGAATCTAAAAAAATGGATCAGATGCTTGTAAAAATGGTAAGCGTAAATACATTAAGGTCTAAAAATGTTGTCGTAGAGACGGTACAAACTAAAGACATTATAGACGAAGTTTTGTCATCAATTAAGGAAAACTATAAGGAGAAAGAAGTTCATCTTAAACTAGAATACAACAACTCGGTTAACTTTTTTAATACCGATAAAGAGATTTTAAATGCAGTATTAACTAATGCAATTGATAATTCTTTTAAGTTTAGCGACATGGTAAATCCTAAAGTTTTTGTGAGCGCAAACATTGATAAAAATCATATTTTAAATATCTGTATTGGGAACAACGGTAAAACATTTTCAGATGTAGAAAAACAGAATGCCTTCGATATATTTAAAAAGGCACATAGATTTGGTGATACCGATACAATTAGACTTGGCTTGTACGCCATTAAAAACTGTATTGACAAATTAAATGGTATAGTTCAAATAGAAGAAAGAAATGGCTTTACTTACTTAAATATTGTAATTCCTGATTTTAATATGGAAGAAAAACTATCAGACAGCATTAGTTTGTTAAGTAAACCTTAGGATATACTTTTTCTATATTGATTTGGGCTTAAGCCTACATTAGCTTTAAATATTTTCGTAAAATAATAAATGTCTTGTATACCAACCTTAAATGCAATTTGTTTAACCAGTAAATTGGTAAATTGTAAATATTCACAAGCCTTTTTAACCTTTAAATTAATAACATAATTAATTGGCGAAACTCCAGTTTCTGATTTAAATAATTTTGAATAATGAGAAACAGAAAGCCCAGCTTGTTTACTTATGATGTCTAAATTCAAGTTTAGATGATAATTCTCATTTAAAAATTTAACACTTTCATTCAGTATATTCTTATTATTGTCTGTTTTAACTTTATTGTTCTGATGCAGCAAAGTTGTTAAGGAACTTATAAATTGAATAAGCGCAACGTTTATTAAATTTAAATTTGCATAGCTTATTCCATGATTTAAATGATTAGAAATTTGACCAAAAAGCCTAATTTTTTCGTCTGTATAGGGCAAATAATTCTTTAATTGATTGTTTTGTTTTAAGTATTGATTAATCATTTCTTGATAAAGCAAACCGTTGAACTTAAAAGAATAAAAACTCCAAGGCTTCAACACATCTGCTTGATAAGAAAATGGAATATTTGCAGGTATAATTAAAAAATCTCCTACACTTAAATAATAACTTTTATAATTAACACTTGCACTGCCATAACCCTTTATGCAGTATATAATTTGATAGTTTTCATCTCCATTTAAATTTTCTAGGTATTGATATTTAGCATCAGGATAAAAGCCTGCTTGTAAAAAATAATTATGCTTAAAACTTATTTGTTGTGCTAAATAGCTTTTTAAAAAACTTTTTGATAATACAATTTGGCGTTCGCCAGCAAAACCTTGCTTTTTTTTGGCCATTTATAAAACCGTTTAAATAATTATTTAAAATATAATAATACAAAACTTAAATCATATAATACAAAAATAGAATAAATTTTAGACCTACTTTGCATTAATCAATAAACCAATTAAAATCATACAAAAATTAAATGTTAGAATCTAAGAATTTAGTAAAAGCTGTGTTTGCAAAATCTTTCGACGCAGAACCAATCATTGTGAGATCGCCTGGAAGGGTAAATTTAATTGGCGAACATACCGATTATAACATGGGTTATGTTTTACCAGCAGCAATTAATAAAGCAGCTTATGTTGCTATTTCTAAGAGAGACGACCAAGAAATTCATCTTGTTGCAGCAGATTTAGACGAAACTTATCAAACCAATTTAGCTGACCTCAATTACTCAGACAAAGGATGGCCTAATTATGTAATTTGTGTAGTAGACCAAATTTTAAAATTAAATAAAAAACTAGGTGGTTTTAATGCGGTAATCTCTGGCGATGTGCCTCTTGGAGCAGGAATGTCCTCATCTGCGGCGTTAGAATGTGCAACAGCATTTGCCTTAAACCATATATTCGATTTAAGTTTAGATCGCATGGATATCGTTAAGCTTGCTCAAAAAGCCGAAAACGAATTTGTGGGTGTTAATTGTGGTATAATGGATCAATTTGCAAGTGTTTTTGGCAAAAAAGGTCATGTAGTTAAATTAGATTGTAGATCTCTAGAATATGAATATGTACCTTTTGATTTAAAAGGAATTAAAATTGTATTGTTTGATTCTATGGTTAAACACTCTCTAGCCTCTAGCGAGTATAATGTAAGAGTTAGCCAATGTAGCGAGGGTGTATCTATTATTAGTAAGAAATACGCCGGAGTTAAAACTTTGCGAGATGCCACCATAGAAATGGTTGAGGAATGCTTAAAGAACGAAAGTAGAGACGTTTACGATAGATGTAAATATGTTGTAGAAGAAAACAACAGATTAATTGCCGCCTGTAAAGATTTAAATAATGGCAATATTGAAGCTTTTGGCCAGAAAATGTACGAAACACACGCTGGTCTTAGCCAGCTTTATGAAGTAAGCTGTCCTGAACTAGATTTTATAGTAAAATGCACCAAAGAAGAAAATGACATTTTAGGCGCAAGAATGATGGGTGGTGGCTTTGGAGGATGTGTAATTTCTTTAGTTAAAGAAGACGATTTAGATGGAATAGTAAAAAGAATTAAAGAAGCTTACTACACTAAAATGGGTGTTGGCATGAATGTTTATATCACACAAATAGAAGAAGGCACTCAAATTTTAGCTTAATAACATGGATTTTAATTTTGAAGAGCACCCACATAAGCGCTTAAATATTTTAACAGGTGAATGGATTTTGGTTTCACCACATCGCACAAAAAGACCTTGGCAAGGTAAAGTAGAAGCAGCTGCAATTACAAAACGTCCTCAGTATGATGAAAGCTGCTACTTATGCCCTGGTAATAAAAGATCAGATGGTTCAATAAATCCAAATTACGAAAGTCCGTTTGCGTTTACAAACGATTTTTCTTCGTTGCTTACCGATACTCCAGAAGGTGGTTTAAATCAAAACTCATTACTACAAGCTAAAAGTGAAAAAGGAATTTGTAGAGTAATATGTTTTTCACCTAGGCATGATTTAACCTTGCCACAAATGGAGGTTAAAGATATTGAAGCGGTAATTGAGCTATGGAAAACCGAGTTTTTAGAGCTAGCCAAAAAAGATTGGATTAAATACATTCAAATATTTGAAAATAAAGGCGATATCATGGGATGTAGTAATCCGCATCCACATGGGCAAATTTGGTCGCAAAGCAGCGTACCAGGCGAACCTGCAAAAGAATCAGTTCAATTTAAAAAATATTATGAAGAAAATGGCATCAGTTTATTAAGTGCCTATTTGTTAGAAGAAAGTAAAACAAACGAACGGGTTGTTGTTGCCAATGAACATTTCACAGCACTAGTTCCTTTTTGGGCGGTTTGGCCTTACGAGTGTATTATAATCAGTAATCGTCAAGTACAATACACTCATCAATTTAACCAGGAAGAAACCAAATCTTTAGCAGAAATTTTAAAGAATTTAACTATCAGATACGATAATTTATTCGAGACCTCTTTCCCCTACTCTTCTGGTATTCATCAAGCGCCTGTTAACAGTGGCGATCATCCAGAGTGGCATTGGCACATGCATTTTTATCCACCACTTTTACGCAGTGCAACAGTTAAAAAGTTTATGGTAGGATATGAAATGATGGCTAATCCGCAAAGAGATATCACTGCCGAACAAGCTGCTAAAAAATTAAGAGAATTACCAAGCCTACATTATTTAGGTTAGAAAATTTCAAGAATTATTTCCTTCATGAAGTTAAGTATACTATTTAAGTATATTTACATCAACAAGTATCAACAAGGTTTCTTTTAAGAGAAACCTTGTTTGTTTTACCTTAATTAATTAGAAAAAAGCCACCTTTGTTTCTCTAAAATGATTAAAAAAATAATTTTATTGGTTTTTGTATTTACCGCGATTTGTACTGCAACCTTTGCACAACAAGAAGCAACTACAATAACCGGAAAAAAAGTTTTGCTTTGGGAAAATGGTACATGGACATATCTAGACAGCATTCAATCAAAAAATAATAAAGAAACCAAATTATTTAATTTAGAAATACCAAAAACAAATCCGAAAGAAACCATCATTAAACATACCGGTTTTTCATTACTTTATAACGAAACCCACGAACAAGCAACTTGGGTAGCTTACGAATTAACAAAAGAAGAAACCAATAAAACTTTTGATAGAACAGATAAATTTATTGTTGATCCAAAAGTAAAAACAGGAACCGCGAATGATAAAGATTATGTAGGTTCTGGTTACGATAGAGGGCACTTAGCTCCTGCCGCAGATATGGGATGGTCTGCTACAGCTATGGCACAAAGTTTTTATTATAGCAACATGAGTCCGCAATCACCAAGTTTTAACCGAGGAATTTGGAAAAAACTGGAAGAATTGGTAAGATATTGGGCAATAGAAAACAATTCGGTTTATGTGGTTACTGGACCTGTTTTAACATCAAACTTAAAAACTATTGGTCCAAATAATGTTTCTGTTCCAAACTATTATTATAAAGTAATTTTAGATTTTAACGAACCCAATATTAAAGGAATTGGCTTTATAATGCCTAACACAAGTTTGAGCGGACCTCTAGAGAAATTTGCTGTTACCATAGATAGTGTAGAAAAATTTACTGGTTTAGACTTTTTTCCATCGTTACCAAACTACCAAGAAGAAGCTATCGAAAAAAATATCTGCTTAGGTTGTTGGACATGGAAAATTACAAGCACCGCTTCAGAAAAAAATAACGTTAAGAATGTAAATGCTGAAAAATGTTTAGGCATAACTAAAACAGGCAGTAGCTGTAATAATAAAACATCAGATGAAAGCGGATATTGCTATTTACATATTGCTCAATCAAATAACAAAACGAGTATAGATGCTCAACCTATAAAAAATGAATTAAGAACTGTTTCTGTACAATGTTCTGGTATAACTAAAGCAGGAAATAGGTGTAAAAGGATGACGTTAAATTCAAATGGTAGGTGCTATCAGCATTAAAGTAAATAAAATAAATTTTTATCCTCTGGCATTGATTGATTTATTGAGCTTATCTACCAAAAATCTAGACATTTCGTTAAAATACCTTTTACGATGAAAACCCATAATCCATTGTATGCCTTTACTAGCATTAGTAATAAAAACTTCTTCTACCTCGTCTAAAATCTCAGGATTAATTTGTGCTTCTATCATGTGTAAATCGTTATCTTTTACCAGTTGCATCACTACTTGTCGCATAACACCGGCAATACAACCTTCGCTTAATGCAGGAGTATAAACCACTCCCTTGTAAACCATAAAAACATTAGAACTGATGGTTTCGCACAAAAAGCCATTTTGATTAAGAATAAATGCCTCGTCTAGTTTTAATTGCTGTTTAAAAATACCAGCCATTACATAGGGTAAAGAATTACAAGTTTTAAGGTTCGACAATTTATTTACTGGCTTATAGATGTCGCTATAAAGATCTACTATTAAACCTTTACCATTTATTTGATAACTAGCACTATCAGCCATCACACCCTCTAAATAATAACCAAATTTGTTGCTATCTGGAGCGTATAATCCGCCAGCATTTCTATAAACGGTAAGCCTTAATCTAGCGTTTAAGCCTAACTTGTTACGTTTACAAATCTCTTCCACTTTATCCTTTAAAAAATAGGTGTCTAAATTAGTATAACCCTCTAGTTTAAGGGTTTTCATACCATGTTGAAGTCGTTCGGCATGTAAATCGGCAAAATTTAATTTGCCATTTGCCACTTTCATAGATTCAAAAATGCCATCGCCATACTTAAATCCACGATTGCTACCATCAAAAATTTTATCTTCGTTATCTAAAATTTCCCCATTAAAATTGATAAACTTTTGTGACATGTGTCTGCAAAATTAAGCTTTGAGTTTGAGATAATTTTAACTTTGAAGGTAATTTCTCCACTTTTCTAAAACCAAATTAAAATCTTGTGGTAAATCTGATTCAAAATGAATGGCTTCTTTTTTTGTAGGATGTATAAAGCCCAGCGTTTTAGCATGTAAAGCCTGACGAGGAATAATATCAAAACAATTTTCTACAAATTGTTTGTACTTGGCAAATAAGGTTCCTTTTCTAATTTTATCGCCACCGTAAGGTGCATCATTAAATAAAGGATGACCAATGTGTTGCATGTGCGCTCTAATTTGATGCGTTCGGCCGGTTTCTAATTGACACTCTATTAAAGTAACGTAATTAAATCTTTCCAATACTTTGTAATGGGTAACGCTCCATTTTCCATCTTCTTCCTTATCGAAAACATCCATTACCTTTCTATCCTTTGCACTTCTTCCAATATAACCAGTTACAGTTCCGTCTTTTTCTATATCTCCCCAAACTAAAGCCAAATATTTTCTGCTGATGCTATGATCATAAAACTGCTTGGCTAAATAAGTCATAGACTTTTCGTTTTTACTGATGAGCAATAAACCAGAAGTGTCTTTATCTATACGATGGACCAAACCAGGTCTACCATCATTACCCGGCAATTGAGGTAACTGACTAAAATGATAAACCAAAGCGTTTACAAGCGTACCATCCCAATTTCCATATCCTGGATGTACCACCATTCCCGCCTCTTTATTTACTATTAGCAAGTCATCGTCTTCATAAATAATATTTATAGGCAAATCTTGCGGAACAACCTCAGTATCACGTGGTGGATGAGGCAATACAATACTGATAACGTCTAAAGGCTTAACTTTATAGCTTGCTTTTATAGGTTTTTCATTTACCAATACATTATCTGCCTCTATAGCATGTTGTATTTTGCTACGTGAAGCATTTTCTATACGAAGCATTAAAAATTTATCAATCCTAATAAGCGATTGTCCCTTATCAACCACTAAGTTAAAATGCTCGTAAAAGTCGCTATCTTCTTTGTCTGATAAAATATTTTCAGAATCCATAGCTGCAAATTTAAACCTTTTAAATAATTACAAGTCTTTTTAAAAAATATGGTATCGTTTTTAAAATTGATATCGTAATTAATATTGAAATTAAAACCTTTTTATGATGAGAAATTTTACCAAAAATGTAAGCATTATATTAAATTTTTTCCCATTTCTGATTAAAAAAATCTATTTTAGGGACTAAATAATCAACCCGTAAATGAAAATTTTAAGTCGTAATTTATTAAAAACACTAGCAGTATTCTTCTTATTGCCTTTAGCAATTCAAGCACAAGACATTTCAGAATTGGTTAAATCTGGTCCGGGAGATGCCACTAAACTAGCTCAAGCTTATTTAGCTCCGGGTTTTAAAGGATTTGGCTTTGGCATGAATAGCGGTTGGTATACATCGGCGAAAGCCAAAAAATTAGGGCGATTTGACTTATATTTTGCTCAAGGAACCATTGCTTACCCATCTACTGCCGATCAAACTTTTGATTTAAAAACACTGGGTTTATCGTCTAAAACTACTTTTAATAACGCAAATAGTATTACACCTACTGCTTTTGGCGATGATAGAGCTGGCGCTGAAATTACTTTAAAAGATAATAATGGTAACACAGTAGGTAGTTTTAATATGCCTAAAAGTGTGGGTATTAATTTTGTCCCATCACCACAAATACAAGCTACTGTTGGAATTATAAAAAACACCGATATTTCTTTAAGATACACTCCAGAAATTAGTTTAGGCGATTATGGTCAATTGCAAGTTTTAGGCTTTGCAGTAAAACATGAAATTACTCGTCTATTTATCCCTAAAAAAGCTAAAAAGTTAATCCCTATAGACATTGCATTAGCATTTGGCTATAATCAATTAACTTATGATTACAATATTGCCGTTGCAGATCAATTAGATGATAGAAACACTGGACAGGATTTAAAACAAAGAGTAGAAGCTAAATTGAGTGGTTATACTTTTGATGCCATAGTCTCTAAAAAATTATCTGTTTTAACAGGCTTTGCGTCTATTGGTTATAATACTGCTAAAACTGAGTTAAACCTGTTAGGTGATTATGTGGTAAGAACCGGCGCACCTACTATCACAGACCCTACAGCATCCAACCCCGATAAATTCTCAACTTTTAAAGATCCTGTAAAAATTAATCAAACCGATATTGAGGGCTTAAGAGGTAATGTTGGACTTTCTTTAAACTTAGCTTTTTTGAGATTAAAAGCAGCCTATAGTATCGGCGAATATCAAGCCTTTACTGCTGGTTTAGGAATTGGAATAGGTAAATAATATTTAAAAATTTTAATTGTGATTAATCCTGAAGTACTTCTTTTGCTTCAGGATTTTTTAGTTTTATAACATGATTGATTTAAACTATAATTCGTTTGAGGAAAAAATTGAGTTCCCTCCTATTACGGATTATGTTGATTTATACATTAAAAGAGACGATTTGATTCATCCGTTTATTTCCGGAAATAAATGGAGAAAATTAAAATACAACCTGATTAAAGCCACAGAAGAAAATAAAACGCACTTGGTTACTTTTGGTGGTGCTTACTCTAATCATTTATTGGCTACAGCTGCCGCTGGGGCTAAATTTGGTTTTAAAACTATTGCTTTTGTAAGAGGAGAAAAGGTTAATAATCCTACTTTAACCATGTGCGGCATGTTTGGAATGGAAACTATTTTTGTAGAGCGAGAGCAGTATAAAAACAAAGAAGAATTATTTAACAATTATTACAAAGATCATCATAAAGTAATGATGCTGGCCGAAGGTGGTTATGGTTACGAAGCGGAATTAGGCTGTAGAGAGATTATTAACGAACTAACGCAAGCGTATCAGCATATATTTTGTGCAAGTGGAACTGGGGCAACGGCAGCAGGTATTATTAATGCAGTTCATCAGCAAAATTTAAAAACAGATGTACACATTGTATCTTCTTTAAAAGGAGGTAATTTTTTAAAGAATGAAATTGGAAATCTACTTATAAACTCCAATCAACAATACCAATTACACACCGATTATCATTTTGGGGGTTATGCTAAAACAACACCACAATTAATAGATTTCATCAAGAGTTTCAGTAGGCAAACTGGAATTTTATTAGACCCAGTTTACACCAGCAAAACACTTTTTGCTATACAAGATTTAGCCAAAAAAAACGCCTTTAAAAAAGGCGATAAAGTTTTGATGATCCACACAGGAGGATTATTTGGAATTTTTGGTATGATGGATAAGTTTACAGTAAATGAATGAATGAATGAATGAATGAATGAGTGAGTGAGTGAAGGAGTGAGTGAATGAAGGATTGATTGATTGAATGAAGGAGTGAGTGAATGAAGGAGTGAGTGAATGAGAGATTTGAAAAAGTTAACTCTCTTACAAACTAAGTTAAATTTCTATCTCTAAACCAAACATCATCTGGATTAGCTTCAAAAGCGTTCATTTTATCTATCATGGTTTTAGGATTGCTTTCATCAATCACTAAATCGCGGTTAATAGGTTTTAAAAAACGCTGCTCTACCATTACATCCATTTGTTTAAACAAGAAATCGTAAAAGCCGCCCACGTTTAAAACTCCAATTGGTTTTTGATGCAAACCTAACTGTAACCAAGTTAACACTTCAAAAAACTCTTCTAAAGTTCCAAAACCACCAGGCAGTATCAAAAAGCCATCAGCTAAATCGGCCATTTTTTGCTTACGCTGATGCATATTTTCAGTTACAATCATTTGGGTTAATCCTTTATGTCCAACTTCTTTATCCATCAAAAATTGAGGAATAATACCAATAGTTTCTCCACCTTTTTCAATCAGAGAATCGGCAATTAAACCCATTACCCCTACGCTACCACCGCCAAAAACCAATTTAATATTGTTTTTTACCATTTCAGAAGCTAGATTTTCTACCGCTTGCTTTAAGATTGGATCGCCATTAAAATTAGACCCACAATACACACAAAGAGATTTTAACATATTTTGTTGAATGAATGAATGAATAATAGAATGAATGAATGAGTGAATGAATGATAGAATGAGTGAATGATAGAATGTTTTATTTATACAGTCCTTCAAAACTTACTCATTCTATCATTATAAACTATCTACTATAATTTGGTGCTTCTTTAGTAATAGAAATATCATGCGGATGTGACTCTCTAATTCCAGAAGCTGTAATTTTAACAAATTTTGCTTTTTGTAAAGTCTCAATATCTTTTGCTCCACAATAACCCATACTGGCTTTTAAGCCACCTACATATTGATGCATTACTTCTGCTAAAGTACCTTTATAAGCAACACGACCAACAATTCCTTCTGGAACTAACTTTTTGATATCGTCCTCAACATCTTGAAAATAACGATCTTTTGATCCCGATTCCATCGCCTCTACAGATCCCATACCTCGGTACGATTTAAATTTTCTTCCCTCGTAAATAATGGTTTCGCCTGGTGCCTCATCAACACCAGCAAATAAACCGCCAGCCATGATAGAACTTGCTCCTGCTGCAATAGCTTTTGCAATATCTCCTGTGTGCTTAATTCCGCCATCTGCAATTACAGGAACACCTGTTCCAGCTAAACCTCTAGCCGCTTCATAAACAGCATATAATTGCGGAACACCTACACCTGCAATAATTCTGGTTGTACAAATAGAACCCGGACCAATACCTACTTTCACTCCATCAGCACCAGCATCAGCTAAAGCTTTTGCACCTTCGGCAGTAGCTACGTTACCTGCAATAACTTGTAAATTAGGATATTTTGCTTTTACTGCTTTTAATTGATCTATTACCCCTTTAGAATGACCATGAGCGGTATCAATAGCAATCACATCTACACCAGCTTTAACTAGAGCGGCGACACGCTGCATCGTATCATGCGTTACACCAACCGCGGCGCCTACTCTTAATCTGCCATGCTCATCTTTACAAGCGTTAGGGAAATTTTTGAATTTCTGAATATCTTTAAACGTAATTAAACCGCTCAATTTACCCTCTTTATTTACTACAGGAAGCTTTTCAATTTTATAGTCCTGTAAAATAAGTTCGGCTTGCGTTAAAGTAGTTCCTTCTGGCGCAGTAACTAAATTAGTTTTTGTCATTACCTCGCTTATAGATTGACTCATGTTTTTTTGAAACCTTAAATCACGATTAGTGATAATACCTACCAAATGGTTATCTTCAGAAACTACAGGAATCCCGCCGATACGATACTCTCTCATAATTTTAAAAGCATCACCCACTAAAGCAGTTTCTTTTAAAGTTACAGGGTCTTGTATCATGCCGCTTTCGCTACGTTTTACTCTGCGTACTTCATCAGCCTGAGCATCAATAGACATATTTTTATGTAAAACACCAATTCCGCCAGCTTGTGCAATAGCAATGGCTAAATTAGAATCGGTAACGGTATCCATAGCGGCAGAAACTATAGGAACATTTAATTTTATCTTTTTAGTGAAATAGCTAGAAGTGTTTACTTCGCGAGGTAAAACCTCTGAATATGCGGGTACTAAAAGTACGTCGTCGTAAGTTAATCCTTCGGCTAAAAATTTATGGGAGTCAAGTTGCATAGCAAATAAATTAGGGTATTCTATTTGCCGAACAAAGATAATACAAAAATTGAATTTTGAGTTAAGAGAATATAAAGTGCCTTTATTTGACTCAGTTTTGTTATTTTTTTTAATTAATTTTTGGTCAAATAATTATTTGTACTAAATTAGAATATAAAAATATCTATGAAAAAAAACTTACTCCTCATTACAATCTTTTTAATATCAACAACTATTAATTCAACTTTTGCTCAAAAAGACCCTGTTACACCTTATGATAAAGTGAAATTTGGCGGAATAAGTGTGCAAGATTTTGATGTTAAACCTACTGGCCAGGACTCTGCTGCTTCGGCAATAATGTTATTTAAAATAGGTAGTATAGATTTTGCAATTAGTAATAAAGGCAGATGGAATTATACCTATGAAATATTTAAACGTATTAAAGTTTTAAATAAAGAAGGTTATAAGTATGGTGATTTTCAAATACCTATTTATAAAAATTCTAACAATGAAGAAGTTTTAAGGAAAGTTCAAATTGCTTCTTATAATTTGATTGACGGTAAAGTTGTACAAAATAAGGCTGCTAAAGACGAGAAATTTCTAGATAAATTTAATGAGAACTATACAATAAACAAATACACCTTATCGAATATACAAGAGGGAACAATTATTGAAATTAAATACGAAATACAATCTGACTTTATTTACACCCTAAAAGACTGGTATTTTCAGGAAGAAATACCCATTATATGGAGTGATTTCACCTTTATAAAACCTGCGTATTTTAATTATAAGATCAATTTTAAAAATCCAATCAATGTGAAGTTGATAAATGATACAGAAAATCTGGTAACCTTTTCTGGGTCTGTAGCAGGAGAAGGTGTATCTGGTAGGCAAGAGCAATATAATTTTAATGTTAATGCCCAAAAAAAACGTTGGGTTGCAGAAAATGTAAAAGCTTTTAAAGATGAGCCTTACATTACTACAGAAGATGATTTTATATCAAAAATAGATTTTGAAATTGTTTCTACAAACTTTGAAGGTGAAGGTTATAAAAGTTACTCCCAAACCTGGGAAAAAGTTTTTGAAGGTTATAAACAAGCAGAGAAATTTGGTTTGTTTGCTAAACCTAACAATTATTCAAAAAAGCTAGTTGCTTCTATTGTTAATGAAAATGATAGTATTCCCCAAAAAATAGTTAAGATTTTCAATTTTGTTAAAACTTCTATTAAATGGAATGGTAAGAATGGTGATTATGCTTCACAAAACTCAATTAAGGATGTAATAGAGTCTAAAACAGGTAATATTGGAGACATTAATCTAACTTTATTAAGTCTTTTAAATAGTGCTAATATAAATGCCGATCCTGTTCTATTAAGTACTAGAGATAATGGTGCTCATCCCGGAATTCCATCATCAGTGAAGTTTAATTATGTTATTGTAGCAGCAGCGATTGATAGCAATTCTGTATTATTAGATGCTAGTAATGTTTACCACAACTTAAATATGATTTCTTCAAATGCACTAAATCATTTGGGAAAACAAGTGAATTTAGAAAGTTTAAAATCGGAGTGGATAAATATTGACCCTAAAAACAATTCTTTGGTTTCATTAACTTCTATAGTTACTTTAGACAATGACTTAAAAGTTAAAGGAAATTTCAATTACAGAAAAACTGAATATTACGCTCTTAATGCAAGACGCTATTTTAATAAATTTACGTCGGAAGCGGATTACTTAAAGGATTTTAAAGAAGGTAAAAACGGCCTGACCATTAACAAGTATACCCAGACAGGGGCTAAAAATCTAGACGAACTTTACTCAGAAAATTTCGAGTTTGAATTACAAGATTATGTAGAAGAAGCTGGAAATTTGGTCTATTTTAACCCTTTATTTTTTGAGCAAACGAAACAAAACCCATTTAAACAAGAAACTAGAAGTTTTCCAGTAGATTTTGCTTATCCCACAATGGAGAACATCAGAATAATTATTAACGTTCCAGAAGGTTTTACCATTGATAAAATACCTGAATCTATCTCTTATAAAATGGAGGATGGAAGTATGTCTTTTCTTTACACTACCACAAAATTGGGTAATCAGATTTTAGTAACAAGTAAAATTAATGTTTTGAAAAGCACCTTTGAACCACAAAATTACGAGTTCATTAAAGACTTATTTAAACAAATTGTAACTAAACAAGCCCAGCCTATTGTATTAAAGAAATTATAACCTATGAAAAAATTAATCCTTATTCTATGCTATTTATTCTGTAATAACACCTACGCACAAGTTTATCAATTAACAAAAAATCCAATTGATTTAACAAAAAATGCCGATGCTATTACAAGATTAGAAACTACTAACATTAAAATTAAATCTACCACAAAGGTTGAGGTTGATTATAAATCGGTTATTACCATACTTAATAAACAAGGTGAAGATTTTGGAGATTTATCTTTAAGCTACGATAAAGATATTACCATTAACAGTATAAAGGCTGTTCTTTATGATGCTTTAGGGCAAAAAGTTAACGACTATAATAAAAATGACTTTACAGATCAAAGTCAAATTAGCGACTTTTCTATTTATGAGGACAATAGGGTTAAATTTTTAAACATTAGTAGAACAACTTATCCTTATACCGTTGAATTTACTTATAGTATTAATCTAAACTCTAATTTCTTTATACAAGGCTGGTACCCTCAACCTACTTATAATTTAGCTGTTGAAAATTCTTTGTATACAATAACCTATCCAAAAACACTACCTGTAAGATTTAAAGAAAGTGTACTTAGTAAAGGAACTAGTAAGGAAATTGATGGCCAAATTACAACAACTTACGCTTGCAAAAATTTAGCCGCTTTAGAATATGAAGACTTATCCTCAGGAATTGACAACATTACTCCTTGGGTAAGAGCATCAGCTACTAACTTCACTTATGATAATAGCTCTGGTGATTTAAGTACTTGGAATTCTTTAGGAAAATGGGTGTATGATATCAATAAAGATTTGGATATACTTCCACCAGCTACAGCAGCTATTGCGCATCAAATGACAGATGAAATAAAAGACCCAAAAGAAAAAATTAAAGTCCTTTATAAGTATTTGCAATCTAAAACAAGATATGTCAGTGTTCAGTTGGGAATTGGTGGTTTTAGATCGTTCTCTGCCGAGAAAGTAGCTGGAAACAACTACGGAGATTGTAAAGCGTTATCAAACTACATGAAAGCACTACTCAAAGAAGTAAATATTCCATCTCAATTAGTAATAGTTAAAGCTGGTGAACGAGGTAACACCAATTTATGGAGCGACTTTTCTTCTATTGGGCAAGCAAACCACATGATTTTATGTGTTCCTTTGGCTAAAGACACTGTTTGGCTAGAGTGTACCAGCCAAAAACAACCTTTTAATTATTTGGGCAGCTTCACCGATAATAGAAACGTGATTTTAGTTTCTGAAAACGGCGGAAAATTAGTAAAAACACCTTATTACGCTCCAAATAAAAACTTTCAACTTAGGAAGGCAAATATCATATTATCTCAAAACGGAGATGCAGAAGCAAAAATATCTACTTCTTTTGGTGGAGAGCAGTTTGAAGATATAAATTCACAACTTTATAAAGAGCCAAAAGATCAAAAAGACTATCTGATAAGAGGTGTTAGTAATGGGATAGCTAACCCCGAGATTTTAAATTTTAATTACGCACAAAAAAACCCAGATATCCCCGAAATTGAAGAAACCATATCTTTAAAAGCACCAAAGCTTTTAACAGGTTTAGGTGACAATTTATTTTTAACCCTTAATATATTAAACAAACGTACTTATATACCTGCAACAATAGAAAATAGAAAAACAAATTTTAAATTGTCTATGTCATACTACGATAAGGATGAAATTGTTTATGAATTACCTGCCGGATATAAAGTAGATTTTTTACCTGAAAATAGCATCATCAAATCTCCTTTTGGAGAATATAAAACTCAAATTAAAGTTGAGGCTAATAAAATTATCTACCTAAGAGAGCAAATTATGCTGGAAAACCAATATCCACCTGAAAAATATAATGAACTAGTGAATTTCTACAAAGCCATTTTTAAAGCGGATAAACAGAAAGTTGTTTTAGCGAAGATAGAGTAAATTATGGGTTCAAAAATGGTTGAAAGGTCGTGAAGAACTAGAATTTGAAGATATTTACACTATCAAAAAATAATTGTTGCTCTTACAGAAACTAGTAGATTGATTAAGGAAATTAATAAAATTGAATTGAAGTATAAATTTAAGCTACACAATCAACATATATAAAATTTAAAAAAACCAAATTTCAATACTATTGGCTCCTTAATTGTTTAATGTGTTGATATTCTGTGATTAATGTTAAATCCTATAATAAATTTCAATTAATAAAATCCTTATTTTTTACTTTTACACACTCATATTTAACTGAATATCAACTATCTATATTTGGTTATTTAATTTGAAGTTATATTCAAAATATTAGTGTGGAAAACATAAGTTCATTAGTGTCTTGTAAGAACCTAAATTTGAAGTAATTAGTAGGAAAAAGAGTGCCTGCGAAGCACTCCCTATTGTTAGTTGAAATGAAGAGTTAATGCATTAAACTCTAAAAACAAAATTATAGCTTCCAGAACTATAAGATGTTTCTAGCCTCAAGGTCCATACTTGGGGCTTCTTTATTTAACACAAAATCAAATGTAATTATTAATAATCGTTTGGAAAATATAATTATTAACTGAAAACCAAGATTAGATTCAAAAAGTGCAACTACACTCTAACAAAAAGTGTTTTTTGGGAAGTAATTTATGTTGAAAACTAACCTTTCCTATCATCAGTCTGAAAGGCAATAACAAAAGAGAGTAAGGCACTACGGATTTGTAAATATTTTAGAGTTTTCAAACTCGATATTAATTTATGCTTTGAGCCGAGTCAAAGACTCTTATTTATTTGATAATCCGTAGAGCGCTTCGCTTGACTCTACGGACAGTGGGGTAAAACGCACAAGTAAGCAGTTTCAGAAAAAATAGAATATTTCAAAAAAGCAGGTCATTCTGAATTCATTTCAGAATCTTATCTCAAATGCTTATCCTGAAATGGAATTACCTATTTATGAGATGTTGAAACAAGTTCAACATGACTACAAAACACCCTACATCTTCCCTACCACAATTTTATAAAAACTATTGTAATCCCAATATTTATTAGCTAAGACCATCATTTTAAAAAGCAGGTCATTCTGAATTTATTTCAGAATCTTATCTTATGTTTTTTGAGATTTCTTATTTGTAAGATGTTGAAACAAGTTCAACATGACTACAAAACACCCTACATCTTCCCTACTATAACTTTATAAAAGTTATCATAATCCCAATATTTATTTGCCATATCCATTAACACTTGCGGACTGATGTTTTTAACGGTTTGGGTGTATCTATCGTAATAAGTATAGTCTAAACCGTAGAAATGCAGGTTTTTAAATTTATCGGCATGAGAGAAAGCATTTTCTAAACTACCTAATAGGCTACCCATTAAATAATTTTTGACTAAAGCCAGTTCTTCGGTTGGAACCAATTCTGTCTTTAAAATATTAATTTCTTTCTCAATTTCTGTCAAAGTGTTTTGGGTAACATCTACACCTACCTCGGTACCTATAAAAAAGTAACCTGCATGTTGCAAACTGGCTATTCCGCTACCAATGCCATAAGTATAGCCTTTATCTTCACGAATGTTAGCCATTAAACGGCTACCAAAATAACCGCCAAAAACAGTATTCAGGATTTGTAAACCTATAAAATCTGGGTGTTTACGATTGATGCTAGGCATACCAATACGTATAGCCGATTGTAAAGCATCAGTACGCTCTGTATAGTGTAGTTTCTCTGTAGCGCCTTTAAAGTTGACTGAAAAATTATGACTTTCTTGATTGCTAACCCAATCTCCAAATAGTTGGTTAACTAGGGCAAGCATTTCAGCATCTATCTTACCGCTTACTACAATGGTGCAATTTGCAGGGTGATAAACTTTTTGATAGTAATTGATTAAGTCTTCTTTTTTTACACGGTCATAATCTTCTAGTTTATTGTTATAACCGTAAATGCTATCACCAAACAATGCATTTATAAAAGATCTTCTGGCCAAAACATCGTTTTTCTCTAAACCCACTTTTAAGCGTTGCTTTTGGTTACGTAAAAGCGTTTCTAGCTCCTTATCTGGAAAGATAGAGCCTGTTAACATTTCTTTAATAACCGGTAACGTACTGCTTACATGTTTATTTAAAGCATATAATGTTAGTGATGATTGATCGTACCCAAACTCGGATTGAAAATATGCACCGTAATAATCTATTTTGGCTGCAATTTGTGCTGATGATAGCGAGTGGGTTCCTTCGGTAAGCATACTGTTGGTTACGCTTGGCATAATAGGTTTATCAAGTTCCCACGCTCTATTCTCGAAAATAAATTCAATTCGTACTAAATCTTGGTCGCCGGCATTAACCACATAAACAGGTATGTTATTAGCTAACGAATGTTTTTGGGCTTTAATAAATTGTATATCTTCTATCTGCTTAAAAGCAGGCGCTTCTGTTCTGTTTAACATTTCTTAATTGGCTAGGTAAAATAAAGTAGTAGCTTGCTCGCGATTGAATATTTTTTTGGCTTCTTGCTGTATTTCATCAACAGTTACAGAAAGGTAATTTTGTAAATCGCTGTTTACTAAATTGGCATCACCAAAAAGCTCATAGAAGGCCAAGTTCATGGCTTTATCTAACAAATTCATTTCAGAAAACGCTTTAGACGATTCGTATTTGTTTTTCACCTTCACCAATTCGTCTTCAAAAATGGGTTGCAATTGTAATTGTTCTAGTTCTTTCCAAATGAGTTCATCAGCTTCTTTAACATCAATTCCAGGAAGCGGTTTACCTTCAATCACAAACATGCCAGTATGTATACTTCCAAAGTTATAGGCTTTAATATCAGAAAAAACGGCATTTTGTTGTACCAAATTTTGGTACAGACGAGATGATTTTCCTTGCGATAAAATATCGGAAATTAAATCTATGGCAGCATAACCTTCTTCCATCCTACCGGGCATTTTAAAAACTTTATAAATGGCGCTATTAGGGACATCGGCATGTACATTTTCTATAATTTCTTGCTCTTGAAGAGGTTCTTGTGGTAAGTTACGTTCGTATTTAATACCCGCATCTATTGGCGCAAAATATTTTTCGGCTAGTTGTTTAACTTCCTCTAATTTAACGTTACCTCCTACTACCATAATAGCATTTTGAGGATTATAATGCTTATTAAAAAATGCTTTTACATCTTCCATTTGAGCATCTTCTATATGCGAAAGTTCTTTACCTATAGTTGCCCATTGGTAAGGATGATTTTTGTACACTAACGGACGAAGTTTTAGCCAAACATCGCCATAAGGCTGATTTAAATAACGTTGTTTAAACTCTTCGCAAACTACATTACGTTGCACTTCTAAACTTTTTTCTGAGAAAGCTAGACTTAACATTCTATCGCTCTCTAACCAAAAAGCAGTTTCTAAATTTACGGCTGGTAAGGTGATATAATAGTTTGTAATATCGTTACTGGTGAATGCGTTGTTTTCGCCACCTACTCGTTGTAACGGTTCATCGTAAGAAGGAATATTTACTGAACCGCCAAACATTAAATGCTCAAATAAATGGGCAAAACCAGTTTGGCTAGGGTTTTCATCTCGGGCACCTACATCATATAAAATATTTAAAACCGCCATTGGCGTTGTAGTATCTTCGTGTACTAAAACACGTAAACCATTTGCTAAAGTAAATTTTTGGAAATGAATCATCGAAAGTGTTTGAGCTGCAAATTTAGTTTTCTGAGTTAAAGTCTAATCATTTAAACTTCATATTTTTTTGTTTTTATATTGTGTAGGGATAACCACAAAGAAAACGGAGGTTTGCACAAAGGAAACAGAGTTTAAATTTTTAGTCTGAACGCAGTTGGTTATCTACCAGAGCGGTGAAGAAAGTTAAACACAGAGGACGCAAAGAGCCAAGAACCAAATTGATGAATTTAACTTCATATTTATTCAAATAAATTCTTGGTACTCTATTTGTTTCTTATAGTGCATGGAAAAGTTATATACTGCGGTAGTTACCGCTAAAGGAGGCCGAGATGGCCACATAAAATCCTCTGATGGAATTTTAGATATGGATTTAAAAGCACCTCAAGCAATGGGTGGAGAGGATGGATTTGTAAATCCAGAATTATTGTTTGCTGGTGCTTGGGGAAGTTGTTACTTAGGTGCATTAGGGTCTATTGGGAAAAGAGATGGTGTTGATGTTAGCAATGCTACAGTTGAAGTTCACGTTTCTTTTAACAAAGTAAATGAAGCTTCTTTTCAGTTATCTGCAGAATTACATGTACATGTGCCTGGAGTAGATTTAGAAAAAGCGCAAAAAATGGCTGATGCAGCACATAAAGGTTGTCCATATTCTAAGGCAACCAATGGAAATATTGATGCTATTGTAAAAGTGGTATAAATTGCTGAAACGCTTAATTAATAAAAAAAACCATCTGAAAAGATGGTTTTTTTTATTAATCGCAAGTATGCAGTTCGAATACAAAGCCTTTATCAAAGTTTATTGGAACACCTTTTTTAAAGTAAGTTCTTCCTAAGTAAACTTCTAATTCCCCGGTACCTTGATACAATTTGTCGTCCTTTTTTAAGAAAACTTGAGGGTTTTTATAAGCGTTACCATCAATTTTGAAATTATAATCTACAAATAGAGTATCGCCAGTAAACTCGCCGCTAATCTGTCCGTTAGTTTTTTGTTTTTTCTCAAAATCAAAGCTTAAATCTCCAGTTACGTTTTTACCTTTTTGACTAATTTTTAGGTATGCGGTATCTGTATTATTTACAGCCATATAACAAGTTGCATTCTCAGAATTACTATCTAATGATAATGAATCTTGATTATTTACCGTTTTTGTTTGGTTACCACAGGCAAAAAAAGTTATTGTGGCTAATGTTGATATTGAATAGATTAATTTTTTCATTTTGATTAATAAACAGCGCTATAAATTAAATGTTTTTAATTTCAAATTTGCAAACCTAATGCATATTATACCTAACTACTTTTCTGTTAATTTATTTTAAAATGTGTTTGTTAATTAACTAAAACCGAAGACCGCTTAACAATTATCTTTTTACCATCTAACTTTTCTAACAAAAATTCGTTTCCCGAATAGGAAACTAACCACAGAAGATATTCGCACTCGTTTTTAAAATCTGTAATTAATTTACCGTTTACAGATTTTATTTCTTCACCAATTTCTAAATTTTTAGCAGTAGAATTTTGTGTGATATTTTTATCTGTTATTATAAATTTTCCGTTTTGGATTGTTGGTCTAGCATCAAAACTTGGATTATAGTTTGAAGTATTAACTTTAGGTTTTATATAGAACGTGTTGGTAGAAAAGTTTAAAATTAATTGACTACAGAATTTATTGAAAAATTGAGCTCCTAATTTAATATCATTTTTTTCGTCTCTAGATATTAAAACGTTTTTAAAAAGGGCTTTATTAAAATAAATACTATCTAAAATAAAGTCGTCTGTTTTTACAGGTTTACCAAAACCCATTAAGCCAATATTTGAAGTATATAATTGATTAACCTTGTTTAATTTAAGTTTAGATTCATAAATATCATTGGCTTTGGCTACATTCATATTCACATCAAAAACACCATTAAACCCAAAATCTATTAAACAATTTTGATAAGTTACGCCTTGTATTTGAAAACTAACATGAGGTCTATTATTTTTATACGTTACGGGCCAAGCATCCATATCTTTAGAAAAGCTAAAAGCAGATTCTGAAACATACAAGACTTTTTTATTAAAATCTATTTTCCAATTTAGTTTTTTAATTACATCCTGACCCAATAAAATCAAATCTGCACAGTTTAAAAAAGGCATATCAAAAGTTAACGCTTTTAAATTTTTAAAATGAAAACTAGCAATAGTCAAATCATCAAACTTAACATTGTTAATTTTAGCAACAGTTTGATTGGCATCTACAATGCTTTTTTTGCCCGTAATAATTTTTACCCCTGCTTTAACATTGTTAGTAGTATTAGAAACGGTAGAAAAAGCTCCGGTATCAAAGGCAAAATCGGCATCAACATTGTTCAATTTCCCTTTAAAAACTAAAAGTCCGTTTTCAAATCTAAAAGAAACAGTATCTACTTTTGTAGTTTGGCTAAAACCGAGTAAACAACAGCAATTTAAAAAAATGAGTAGTAAATATTTCATAAAAAAATAGACGTTAGGTCTGTTGGATAAATTAAAATTATTTTTAACCTCAAAAAAAGCAGAGTTTTTAAAAGACTCTATAAATAAACAATAAAATCACGGTTTTACCCCTAATTTAAAAATATTAACTAAATTTTGCTAAAGATGGAAAAAGACCTAGTAACACGATTAGAAAAACAATTACAACGATAATAAAAGGTATTAAAAAACTATTTTTTCTTTGCTCTTCAATCATCAAATCATTTGATCTAAAGTATAAGTTTAATGGAATTTTAAGGTAATAGAACAACGAAATTACAGTTGTAACACCTGCAATTATTAACATAAAAGCCACCCAAACATCGGCGAAAGCCAAATTAATTAACGTAGAAAAGACTAAAAATTTAGCTATAAAACCTGCTGTTGGAGGCAAACCGGTTAAGGAAACCATTAATACAACCAGCATTAAACTAATTAGAGGTGCTTTTTTACCTAAACCCGCATAAGCAGAAATTTCTGTTGCGTTAAACCTTTGCTCTAGGTGGCCAATGCTCATAAAAGTTGCTGTATTTGTTAAAATATAAACTAATAAGTAGAACAAAAGAGCTGGCAAAAATAGATTAGTAGGTAAAATAAACAACATTAAAATAAAGCCTGTGTGCCCAATAGCCGAGTAAGCCATCATTCTTTTTGGGTTATTTTGAAAAATTGCAATGCTGTTTCCCAAAACCATTGAAGAGGATGCAATTACAACTAAAACAATTTTAAATGTTTGCTGATTTACCCCTTGAAAAATTGGTAATATGACATACAACAATCCAAAAACAGCAATTTTTGGAATAGTTGCTAAAAAAGATGTGACTGATGTTGGCGCTTCTTGGTAGGCATCGGGTGTCCAAAAATGAAATGGCACAAACGAAAGTTTAAAGCCAATTCCTGCTAAAATAAAAACTATTGCTAAGGTGGAAGCGTTTGATTCAATTTTGGTTAATCCTGATATTATTTGTCCATCAAACAGGTTAATTGAACCTGTAAAACCATAAATTAAACTGATACCATAAAGCATAATAGCCGATACAACTGCCCCAAACAACACATATTTCATACCTGCCTCGGCTTGTTTACTTTGATAAGCATTATAACTAACCATTAAATAAGAAGCTAAAGAAAGCATCTCAATAGCAATAAAAAGCATTAATAAATTAGCAGATGAAATCAATAAAAAGCAAGCCAGAATACTAGCTAAAAATATGCTGACAAAATCGTTAATTCCTTTTAGATGGGTATTTAGTCTTTGATCTTGTGAGAAAAAAATGAGTGATAATATTGCAGCAAAAATTATTAAAATTTTAAAGTAATTACCCTCATGGCTTAACCTAAACATGCCATTAAAAAGTAATTGGCTTTCGCCGATGTTAGGTAAATCGATAATCAAAAATGCTCCGCTGCTAATTAAAATCAACATCGCAATAGCGAAAACGATTTGCTTTGACTTTTTAATAAACAAATCTAAAATTATAACCAACAAAAAGCCAATAGATAAGATCCACTCTGGTTTAAGAAGCGGAATTGAATTTAAAATATCGTTTGTGCTTTGGGTAATATTTTGCATTTATTAATTTATATTCAGTGATTTGTGTCTTTACAGACCATTTTTGCTTTATGTTTCGATGTTTGGGGACACCAATGTCTTAAGTTAAGCGTTTGTCATGTTGAACCGCCGGCTGGCGGTGAAACATCACACAAATAGGTATAAAACTCTATGAGCAAACCTTGCATGTGAGACGTTTAGTTCCTCAACGTGACGCAAGTTTTTCTTAACTTAATAACATTGTTGGGGACACAGACCGAGGTTTTACTCTAAATTAATCTTTCCATTTTTAGGATATTTAACCTGATATTTTAGTGTCAATTTCTTTTCTTCGTTTGGTTGAAGTTTTAATTTCCAAGTTAACTTGCCTGTTTTCTCATCTAACTCGGCACCAGAAATTTCTAGTTTTTCAACCGTTATATTTTCAATATTAGAGATTGGTAATTGATCGTAAACTATTAAATCTATTGCCTTATTTTTTCTGTTTTTGATGGTAATTAAAAAATCTCGAGTAACTTTTTCGGAAGTTCCTAAAAACTGCTTCTCTTTCATTTCTTTTTGCTTTTCGCGAGTAATAATTACGTTTTTATCATTCCCTAAAGAAATAGAAAGTGTGTCTTTAGCCTGCTGCAAATCGAGTAAACTAGAACCTAAAAATGTTCCATCGAAAAAGATATTTGCTTCGCCAGATAACAAGTTTAATTCGGAAAAATCAACAATTTCTGCTTTAAGATTTACATTTTTAGAAAGTTTAGGAATAGCATTGTAAATAAATGTTGCAGGCATATCGTAATTGCCAATTTCTACGGTGGTGAGTTTACCGTCAGACGGAACAGAATAAATCTCTTTAATATCGAACAGTAAACTGGTTTGTGCTTGTTGCGAGTTTACTTCAAGAGGAATGGAAGAAACTCCTCTTATTTTAATTTCAGTCGCTGCTCCAGGAACCATATTTGAAGAACCTACTATTTCTCTTTTACTTTTAGTAGCATAACCCATTACTACCACTTCATTTAAAGCACTTTGATCTTGTTGTAAACTTATATTCATTTGTTGATTATAAACCGGTATCTCTTGGCTAGTGAAACCAATAAAACTATATACCAATGTGCGAGAATTTTGAGGGATTGCAATTTGATAATTTCCATTTATATCGGTTTGAGTACCAATTGAGGTTCCCTTAACCACAACACTTACACCAGGTAAACCCGTTCTATCTTTAGCATCAACAACCCTACCTGTCACTTTTGTAATTATCGCAGCATTGCTATTATTATTCCAATTGGTTCCTAAAACATAAGGATTTAAAGCAGGTAAATTATTGTCTTCGGATGGATTTCCTGAAGAAAGATTAAGCTTTACTTTTGTCCAATCTTCACCACTTTGCTGACTCACATTGGCCTTATAAACAATCTGAATGGGTTCGTTTACTTCTTTTGCTCTAATATCATAAGTAGGAAACCAATTGGCATTATTAACCAAATAGCTAAACTTAAAATTTGCTTTAAGCGCCGATTTAGATTTTACTTTAACCACAATATCGCTGGTATTTTTTGCCGATTTACCTATCAATTGGTTTAACTGTAACCTTAAATCGTTTAATTTGTCTGTTCCTGTTTTTTGCTTTTCCTTTACTTGGTATAATTCAGACTTAATCTGGATTAATTTATTTCGCTGGTACTCTAATAAAGCTTTTAACTTATTGATATCAACTCCGGTTGCATCTGATGAGCTATTTTGGTTTTTCTCTAAAATGCTTTCTTCCGTTCTTAAAATGCTAGTTTCATCATTAAGTTTAGCTAATAAATCTTCTTGAGTAGCAATTTTTTGCTTTAACTCATTAATTTCTGCTGTTCTAGTTTGCTCGCTTAAAAAATTAGCTTGCTTATTAACTGATAAAATGGTGAAATCTCCCTCTCCTTTTACCTGAATACTTTGTTGATTAATGTCGTTTGATAATCCAGAAAAAACAACCTCAGAAACTCCCGAAGGAATATTGGCGGAAGCTTCTCGCTCTATTTGCGCACCTGTTAAAAAGACAGTAACCAATTTAATGTTTGATGTAGTTTTAATCTGATTTTCTTGTGCTATTATTCCAAAAGGGATGAAAAGCATTATTAAAATTTGTTTTATTTTTTTCATTGTTGATGGTTTTATTTAAACAAGGTTAAAAATTGATTGATAGAAAAACTGGTTACATTAAAAACTATGGAAGGCAAAACCCCTAAAACCAAAGCTAATATAGCTAATGGTGTAAGTGTGATAATTTCTCTCCAACTCAAATCCTTCAATTGCGCCAGCCATGCTTCTTTTTTAAGTCTTAATGTTCCAAAAAACATACGCTGTAAAGTCCACAAGAAATAGCCCGCTCCCAATAAAATTCCTAAAGCGGCTATCATGGCCATCCATCTTGGCAATAAACCATTCAAACTTTGCGAGCTAAAAGCACCAATTAAAGAAAAAGCTTCGGCAATAAATGCAGAAAATCCAGGTAACCCTAACGATGCAAAAAAGGCAATCATCACAAAACCGGTAAAAATTGGCATTTGGGAAGCTAAACCTCTAAAATTGTAAATATCTCTATCGTGAACGCGGTTATAAATTACGCCTACAATAAAGAACAGCATCACCGAAAGGAAACCATGAGAAATCATCTGCATCATTGCTCCGTTAATACCTTCAGCAGTTAAAGAGGCTAAACCCAGTAACACAAAACCCATGTGAGAAACCGAAGAATAGGCAATCAATCGTTTTAAATCTCGCTGAGCCAAAGCGTTCATGGCTCCATAAATGATAGAAACTACACCTAATAAACCTATGTAAAACGACATGGAAAATGCCACATCGGGAAAAATTCCATAAGCAATTCTGATGATGCCATAACCTCCTACTTTTAATAAAATACCCGCAAGGATGATAGAAATTGGAGTGGGTGCTTCTACGTGAGCATCGGGTAGCCAAGTATGGAATGGAAATACTGGAACTTTAATCGCAAAGGCGATAAAAACAACCACAAAACCTACGCTGCGGGCTGTAAATCCAAAAATATGTTGATTGGCTAAAGCCGAGAAAATAGAACCCACCGAATAATTTGCAGGATTCATGGAGGTTACTAAGTTAAAAGTGTGATTTCCAGTTTCGGGATCAATTACAGAAAGATATAAACCCGCAATAACCAAAAGCATGAAAATTGACCCGAATAAGGTGTATAAGAAGAATTTAATGGCTGCGTATTCTCTTCTTACGCCGCCCCAAATCCCAATTAGGAAATATAAAGGCAGTAACATTAACTCGTAAAAAATGTAAAAAAGGAATAAATCTAAAGCACAAAACACCCCAATTATGGCTGTATTTAATAGCAAAAACAAAGCAAAATATCCTTTTAAATTAGTTTTAATCTCCCAAGAAGATAACGAAGCGATTAACATTACCAGTGCAGATAACCAAACCAAACCTATAGAAAAACCATCAACACCTAATAAATAATCTATCTGCAATGTGCCAAATGAGCCTGCTTCTAGCCTAATCCAATCTAATTTTTCAACCCATTGGTATTGAGCCAATTGGTTAACGCCTGCAAATGCTTCGCTAGTTTTAAATTGAAAATATAACCAAGTAGCAATTACCAATTGTACTAAAGAAACCGCAACAGTGATATACTTAAAGTAAACCGACAAAGATTTTGGCAGCATTAAAATTATTACGCCAAATATTAAAGGTAAAAATATAAGAATGCTTAAAATCCCCATTAAATCACAATTTTATAAATCATAAAAGATAATACAATCATCAGCATCCAAATAAAATAATGCTGCAATTTACCACTTTGCATACTTCGCAACCAAATACCAATTTGATTGACTAATGCTGCAGCTCCGTTTACCAAACCATCAACTATATGAGTATCAAACCAAGCTGAAAGTTTGGCAATATTTAAAGTTAAATCGCTTAGTAAATGAACAAAACCATCAATCACTTTAGCATCAAACCAATACAAGGCCTTTGCTTTAAATAATATGATATTCATTAAAATAACATCGTAAAACGAGTTGAAATACCATTGATTTTGAGACAATTTATACATCCAGCTGTTTTGCAAATTGAGTTTAACTTTTTGTTTGGCATAAATTAAATAGGTTGCACCTATGATAGTAAAACTCATGATATTGATATAAACCGGTACTAAAATATGATATAAACCACCTTGGTGATTTTTTGCAGTAAAGCCTTTATAAACCCACGAAGTTTCTAAACTAAAAGGATTGTAGGCAAAGAAAAATCCGAAACAAAAAATCCCTAAAATGACAACAGGAATAGTCATCCATTTATTTGGATCGTGAAGGTTTAAAGATGCAGCAGGTATTGAGACTATTTTTGATAATTTAAAATCGCCAAAGAAAACTTTATAAACAACTCTGAAAATATAAAATGTGGTTAACCACGATGTGATAGAAATAAACAATGGAAAAAGCCAAAACAAGCCACCTTTTAAATCGGCATATTCAAAAACACTTACCAAAATAGCATCTTTAGATAAATAACCTGAGGTGAAAGGTAAACCAGCCAATGCACAAGTGGCAATTAAGAAAACGAAACTTGTAATAGGCATTAACTTTCTAAAACCACCCATGTTTTGCATGTTTTGCTCGTCAAAATCTAAAGCCTTTTCTTGTTTAATATGATGTAATTGATGGATTACCATTCCGGCAGCTAAAAACAATAAACATTTAAAAAAAGCATGGGTAATTAAGTGAAATATAGCCGCCGAATTGTCTTTAATTCCTACCGCTAACATCATAAAACCTAATTGCGAAATGGTAGAAAAAGCCAAAACCTTTTTAATATCGTTTTGAGTTACTGCAATAGTAGCTGCCATAAACGCGGTGAACAATCCAATAATAGCAATGCTAGTTAAAACAACATCGTTAAACAAAGGAGAAATTCTTAACAATAAAAACACACCCGCTGCCACCATGGTTGCCGCATGAATGAGAGAAGAAACTGCCGTAGGACCTTCCATAGCATCGGGCAACCAAGTATGTAATGGAAACTGAGCCGATTTAGCAATTGCACCAGCAAAGAAACAGAAACCAGCAATGGTTAACCAATAACTAGGCATCATACCAAAAGGAGAAATCCATAAATCACCTTTTACAAAAGACGAACTGATTAAATCGCCAGAGCCAAAAAGTAAATCGATATCAAGCGTATGAAAGTGTGATAAGATGATTAAAATACCAGATAGAAAGCCGATATCTCCTATCCTATTCATAATCATGGCCTTTTTATTAGCCTGAACTGCTTTTTCTTTGGTAAACCAAAAGCCTATGAGCAGATAAGATGTAAAACCGACCAATTCCCAAAAAGCATAAAGTGTAAATAGATTATCTGCTATAACTAAGCTGAACATAGAAAAACAGAACAAACTCAAATAAGCGAAATAGCGATATTTGAACTTATCTGTTTTGATATATTCTACCGAATAAAAGTGCATTAATAATGCAATTAGCGAAACCAATAATAGTATGGTAACGCTTAAATCGTTTAATAAAATACCTAAATCTATTTTGGTATTACCTATATTAATCCAATTAAAAGCGAAATGAAAAGTTTGCTTTTGCCAAACAGCTAAAAACAAAATTAATGATGCAATAAATGATGTTGATATACTTAAAACCCCGAATAAAGGAGCTAACTTTTTAACAATGAGCGAAAGCAAAAAGGCTAAAAAAGGAGCAGTAACAACTGTTAAAGCCAAACACAACACGAGATATGGAGTTATTAAATTTTCCATTTATCCGTTTAAAGAATTGGCCTTATTAGGGTCGATATTTCGAGTTCTTTTATATAAATTCATGATGATAACTAAAGCAACTGCTACCGATGCTGCTGCCAAAACAATGATAAACAAACCAAACATTTGTCCGGTGTTATCAATTTTATCGTATTTGCCAAAAGCAACCATATTTAAAATGGAAGCATTTAACATGAGTTCAATTCCCATCAAAATTTGAATGGCATTTTTACGAGTGATAACAGCAAATAACCCTAAAGAAAATAATGCTGCACCAATAAAAAGGAAATGTTGAAGTGGAATCATGGGGTTTTTATCTCCCTCCTCGCAATATGCGCTGCACCAATTAAAGCCATCATCAATAAAATAGAAATCATTTCTAATGGCAATAAATATTTGCTCATTAAATTTATCCCAATATTTCTGATGGTATTATCCGATACTAAAATCACATTTTCATTAGCTATCGAAGTTTTTATCCAATCTAAATGCTCAAAATCTATTTGATAAAAAATGAAAGCTAAAACCCCAAAAAACAGCACAGAAACAATCACTCCTGCAAGTTTATTAGCTGATAATAAACCAGATGGAATTTTCTCCATGCCTTGTAACGATTCTTTAGACGACAGCAAAAATGCAAAAAGCAATAGCACCAAAACGCCTCCTACATAAATTACAATTTGGGTTAAAGCAACAAAATCTGCCAAGGCAAAAACATATAACCCGGCAACTGCAAACAAGGTGACAAAAAACATAAATACTGACCGCACCAAATGCTGACTAAAAACCACATAAGCAGCACTGCCAATAGCTATGGCAGTTAAAATGTAGAATATAATTTGCGCTAAATTCATTATTTATTTTCTTCCATTTTTTGCATGGCTGCTAACTTAGCTGCTTGTCTTTCGGCAAGTTGCTTTTCTAATTCTACCCTTCTTTGCTCAGCTTCTTCATCAGTCATGGTGGCAAATTTATAGTTCAAATCCGAGATATGGGTTACACTTTTATCGTACTCGGGTGTCATGGTAATACACTCGGTAGGGCAAACCGTTGTGCATAAACCACAATACATACACTTTGCCATATCAATATCAAACTTGGGCGCATACAAACGTTTTACCGATCCATCTGATGTTTTTCCAATCGCTTCCGTTGCCTTAATACTATCGATATCAATACAATTAACCGGACAAATTTTAGCACATAAATCGCACACAATACAATCATCAATCACCACATCTAACTGGTAACGACCAACTTCTGGCACCGGCATTTTTTGATGCGGATATTGAACCGTAGCAATACCATTTTGCTGCTCAAAATAATTTGGATCTTTGATGCCTTTAACCTTTTTAGATTTTGTTGCAGCACCAAAATGGGTTAGCGTTAAGGCCAATCCTTTCCATGCTGTTTTAAATCCGTTTAAAGCTTCTTTTATCATCTTTATTTAACTCTTTACGAGTAATTTTTGTTTGGGGGTTTTATCCGCCAACTGGCGGATTCGGCTACATCTTTTTTGTCTTATTCTTCGACTCCGATCAGAATGACAAAAAAAAAGAATGCCACTTCTCCGAAGGAGTACTTTGGACAATCGCTAACCCACCTTTCAAACGTATTAAAAAAATTTATACATTCAATCACCGCCCAACTCTGTGACCTCTGCGCCCTCCGTGGTTAAAAATAACCTTTCAACTCTGTATCCTGTGGTTAGCCTTCGACTCCACTCAGGCTGACTACAACAACAACCTCCATAGCCCCGATACAACCAAACAACCAAATGCCAGAGGAGTCAACACTTTCCAGCATAGAGTCATTAATTGGTCTACACGTAAACGAGGCAAAGTCCACCTAATCCACATTTGAGCGGCTACTACCAATAAACATTTTCCCATCACCCAAAAAATACCCCAAAAAACGCCAGTGGTATAATCTGCCAAATGCAAACTCCCAATATTTGGTAAAGGCGTATTCCATCCACCTAAAAACAAAGTGACACCTAACATGGCTACCAAAAACATCATGGCGTATTCTGCTAAAAATATAAAAGCGAAACGCAAACCAGTATATTCTGTATGAAAACCCCCAATCAATTCGCTTTCTGCCTCAGGTAAATCAAAAGGAGCTCGATTACATTCTGCAAGCGAAGCAATAAAATAAATGACATAAGCCACCAATAAATGTGGAGCTTGAAAAACATTCCATGCTAAAAAACCCCCAATTTTATTCACATCAAAAAAGCCTAAAAACTTGATTTGCTCTGTTGCTAAAACTCCTTGGTTATAATTGATGACTTGTAAATCTAAACTTTGGGAAATCATTACTGCAGAGATAATGGCAAAACCAATAGGAATTTCGTAAGAAACCATTTGGGCTACCGAACGAACCGCTCCTAGTAAACTGTATTTATTATTAGAACCCCAGCCCGCCATTAAGATCCCTAAAGCCTCGATAGAAATAATGGCGAAAACATAGAAAACTCCAAAATTCATATTTGCTGGCGCCAATCCCGGAGCCCAAGGCAAAGCCACAAAACCTAAATAAACAGCTATAAAAATAATGATAGGTGCAATGGTAAATAATACTTTATCTGCCGCAGTAGGCACAATATATTCTTTTTGAATAAGCTTTAAAATATCTGCAAAAGTTTGCAGCCAGCCATATTTTCCAGTTTCCATAGGACCTAAACGATCTTGAATAAAAGCCGAAATTTTACGCTCGGCATAAACGCTCACCAAAGAAAAGGTGGCAATAAAGCCGAAAATAGAGATGGCAACCAGAAAATAAATGAAGTAAAAATTCAATCGCTTAAATCTTTGTTTTGCGTGGCAAATCTAAGGAATTTAGATGGGGTTTGGAGAATGTATAGTAAATTGGTAGAGATTTTGTTTAATTGAGTAAAATTTCACACAATAATACTTTTAACTATTATTCTGCAACTTGAATAATTTCAGTATTTTCTTTAAAAAATCTTTCTAGAGTAGTTAAGTTCAATAGCGGCAAAATGACTGGATTTAAGTTCGCTTGGAAAGTTAATGTACTAACAAAGGCTCTTAGATAAGGAAATACAATCCCCAAAGTATTTTTAAAAAAATAAGGAGGTAATTCATCGAAAGATAAAGTTTCTTCAAATTTAAAAGAAGCTTCTAATACTACGTCTATTACATTGATATCAGATGAGGGATTTGTTTCATTCTCAATTGAACCCACAAAAACTAATTCCATAACAAAAACATTTTTATCCGGATAAAATTTACCCGAAGGTCTAAATGCTAATGATAAAGTTTCAGAAAGAGCTGGTGAATGTTCAGTATATGAAAATCTTTTTATTTTATAGTTCTCAATACTAAAAGCGGCTTTTTTAACACTTTTTTCTTCCATAGTACAATTATAGTAAAAAAAAAGACCTCGAAGAATTCCGAGGTCAAATTTGTTGATGTAATTAAACTTTCTAGTTTAATTAATGGTGGTATCTCATGTAATTTGAATGTTCCTTTTGAATAATTTATATAGTCAAAAGCATTAATACCACATGGGAATTCACTTTCAATTTCTTTCCATTCTTGTTTTATTACAAGAGGGTTAGACTTTAAAAGGTGAGCTCTTAATAGTTCAAACATTTCCATATTTTTTATTTTTTATCAAGCATAGGTTTCAATATATTCATCCGGAAACACTATACTATAATTCTTCAAAGATAGTGCCGATTTCTCAATTAAACAAATTTGTACCGGAGGATATACATCAAAATATTGATTATTCTGTTTGTGATTAACAAAAGGGACCCTAAAAAAATATAAAGAACTATTTGAAGAAATAGTATTAACTCCTAACATTCTTATTGCTTTATACTTAAACAAAGATTTTTTCTTTAAGTATTCAATCACATGACTTACTAAAAGTTTTGATTTGGTAGTAACATTCTCATCAATTAATAACTTACATATTTTATCAAATTCTTTTCTATACAGTCCATTCCCATATAAATCCCAACATGAACTATCTAATATTGCATTTGCTTTGCAAATTATATAACCGTCCTTATAAAATCCTTGTCTTACGTTAAGTTCTCCCCACCAATGACCTAATTCAATGTGAGCATCCCAAAAATAATATCCATTACCTAACCAAGAATGCTCTCTTTTACAAATAAATGGACCTTCGCTTTCTACATCGTCAGGATTCCCCTTATCGTCTAAAGTTTGGTATAAAATTAAGTCCATAGAATATTCTTACAAGATATAATATAAATCTTTTAAAACAAATTCTAACTGTAATAAAAAATTCATGAAAAATTATTGATTAAAAGTTAATTTATGCTAATGTTGCTGAATATGTTTTCAAAAGTGTAGAACTAATAGATACAGCTAATTGAAAACCTTTTTTTGAGACCTCTTCTTTTGCCGAGGTAATGCTGTGGTTTTACAGGATAATGTGTGCCGCCGCAACAAGGATGGGAAATACAGCTTTGCAAAAGCTGGTGCGCAGTACCGAAGCGAAGCGTAGTATTGGACAGCCTAGCTGTTGCCTAAATAATTCTATTCTCTTAATTCTTCTCCGCTTGATACTCCAAAATATCGGCTGGCTGGCAGTCTAAAACTTCGCAAATTGTTTCTAAAGTGCTAAAGCGAATGGCTTTTGCTTTTCCTGTTTTTAAAATGGAAAGGTTAGAAAGTGTTAAACCTACTTTTTCTGAGAGTTCGTTTAATGATATTTTGCGCTTGGCCATCATTACATCTAAATTTACAATTATGGGCATGGCTTAAACGGTTAAATCGTTTTCGGTTTGTATTTCTATTCCTCTTTTAAAAATTTGGGCAATTACTAAAAGAATTACTCCCATAAATAACCAAACATCGGCACCGGCTAATCTGAGGTATTGTAATGCTGGCATATTTACTCCATGATTGACTAATTCTTTGGTATGCAATGCGCCAGAATAGGAAAATAAGCCAATGGCCAAGGCTAAGTAGGCTATATTTTGGATAAACTTTTTTACATCGAGATTAAATGGATGTGCGAGGTTAAACTTTTTATCGTAAAATAGTTTGATGATGAGGTAAAACATAATGGCTCTTAATACTGCTACAATAATCATGGTTGCAGTTATTACTACGTAATAAGTTTGGTTGTAATCATAAAGATTGGATAAATCTACTTCCGTCCAAAATTTACTTGCTCCCGCTGGGGTTAGCCATAATGTAAAAATGGTATTGAAGATAAAGCCACCGGCTTCTACGCAAACTCCAATAAAAATTATCCAAGAAACTACTTGAAGTGTTTTAAAGAAAAAATCTGTTCTATTTTTCATCCTAATTAATTTTAAATCATGATGCAATTATAATAAATAATTATTGATAAACAATAAATATTTATTATTTTATTGAAATAAGATTTTAGGTAATTATTCTATTTGATTTTATTTCTGTAAAAGATTTTGATTAGTTTTATAACTAAATTTTAACAAAATGGCTCAAGAAATAAAAATCAGGTTAACATCTCATATCAGCAGCATTTTATCTTCAAAAATCACCAAGTTTTTAAAAAGAAACTTAATGATTTACTTCTTTATAAGCATAGTATTAGCTTATGTAATGCCCGAAATTGCAGAGAGTTTATTTAATCGTTTTTTAATCTTGTTTTTTGCGACTAGTCTTTTGAGTTTAACTTCTATTTTGATTAGCGCATATTTTCAATTCAGAAATAAAAAGTTTGATGCGGAAGTTTGCTTTACAGAGGACGAGATAAACATCAAACATTTGAATAAGAGCTTAACTGAAAATAGAATGTGGGATTGGGTTGAAAAATATCAGGAAGATGATAAAGCCTTTTATTTATTAGTCAATCAGAAATTTTCTTATCGTGAACTTTTGTTTGTTAAAAAAACGGATTTAACCGAAACTGAAATAAACTTGTTTAAAAAGTTTTTATCTAAAATTCCTTTAATCACGAAAGCATAAATTTTTTATACCTAAGTGTTTTAGGTATATTTGAAGCGTCATGAAACCGAATACTTTATTTAAAGGCAGTTTAAGCACTATTATTTTGACTTTGTTAGAGCAAAATGATAAAATGTATGGTTACGAAATCACTCAAAAAGTGAAAGAAATTACCAAAACAGATGTTAAAATTACTGAAGGAGCACTTTACCCTGCTTTGCACAAATTAGAAGCTGATGGATTGCTGACAATGACCATTGAAAAAGTAGGTAACAGGAACAGAAAATACTATCAATTAACAGAAACGGGTAAAACCGAAACAGTAAATAAATTAGCCGATTTAAAAGATTTTGTAGAACAAATGCAATTAATTCTTAATTCTAAACTTTCGTATTAATGAAAACAGAACTCAGCGAAAAACAAATAGAACAATTATTTGAATTTACTAGAAAGCATTATGTTGAATATTATGATGTTCAGGTTGAATTGGTGGATCACTTAGCAAGTTCAATTGAGCATGAATTAGAGCAAAACCCAAATTTAAGTTTTGATGACGCTTTAAATATTGTTTTCAAAAGCTTTGGAATTTTCGGCTTCTCTGATGTAGTTGAAAGTAAAGCTAACGCTGTTTGGAAATATCAAAATAAATTATGGTTAAAAACATTTTTTAACCAGTTTAAATGGCCAAACGTTTTAAAATCAGTTTCAATTGGCCTTGGAGTATTTACTTTATATAACTTTTTTCAAAACGAATTAGTTAGCTACATGCTTTCGGGAATTATTGTTTTGGGAAGTTTCTATTTTTTAAGAATTGAAAATAGATATTTAAAAAAGAATAACATCAAAAAGCTGGTTCTTATTAGTCAGAGATACACTTACCTAAGTTTTTCTTATTTACCATTTTATTTGTTACAGTTTTTTGGCAAATGGATTCATCAACAAGACTTGTGGTTTATTAGTTCAATATTCACTATTTTAATCCTCTTTATATTGGCTTATAGAGATTGTTCAAAAGAGGTAGTAGAACAGGCAAAAAAACAATACCCAGAAGCTTTTAAAAAAGTAGTTTTGGCGTAAACGCTTTATCCTTTGTTTTTTGACACAATTGTATTGTTTTTTTTTGCTTCAATCGGAAAAAAAATTAAAAATAAAAAGGTTAGCTATTTTTAGGTTCAACAAATGGTTTATGAGTGATTTTAGCGTTTCTAAGCATAATGTCCATCTTCATTAATCTAGTCATTACAAAAAAGCGTTCTGTGTAGGACATTTTAAGCGCATTACGCAATAAATCCATCTCCGCTTTTTCATAATCGGCAGCTGGCTCTTCAACTATATTTAGTTTTTCATCTTTCATTGGGCTTGTTTAAATGCTCATTTAAAGATAATTAAAATAATTACACCTTAACCCTCGGCGTCATCTCCTTTTTTAAGAAAATGCCTGTAAAACTTTCTTTCACCTTACATAAACCTTCTGGTGTGCCGGTATAAACAATGTTTCCACCGCCTGAACCACCTTCTGGACCTAAATCAATCACATGATCTGCAACTTTAACTACATCTAAATTGTGCTCAATAACCAAAACGGTATTTCCCTTATCAACAATTAAATTTAATACGCCAAGCAACACATTAATATCTTCAAAATGTAAACCTGTGGTAGGTTCATCAAGGATATAAAATGTATTTCCAGTATCTTTCTTAGAAAGCTCGGTAGCTAATTTCACTCGCTGTGCCTCCCCACCCGATAATGTGGTAGAAGACTGACCCAAAGTGATATAACCTAAGCCTACATCTTTTAAAGTTTTTATTTTTCGATAGATTGATGGAATATTTTCAAAGAAATCACAAGCGTCTTCAATGCTCATATCTAAAACATCAGCAATAGATTTTCCGCGGAAGCGAACTTCTAAAGTTTCACGATTATAGCGTTTACCACCGCATTCTTCGCAAGGTACTGCAACATCAGGCAAGAAATTCATTTCAATCACCTTCATACCGCCACCTTGGCAAGTTTCACATCTTCCACCTTTTACGTTAAATGAAAAACGCCCTGGCTTATAGCCTCTAATTTGAGCTTCGGGTAAAGCAACAAATAGGTTTCTAATATCAGAAAAAACACCTGTATAAGTAGATGGATTAGACCTTGGTGTACGCCCAATTGGAGTTTGATCAATTTCAATCACTTTATCAATATGCTCTAAGCCCTTAACCTCTTTATGCGGCATAGGTGTTTTTTTAGCTCTAAAAAAGTGCTTATTTAAAACCGGATAAAGCGTTTCGCCTATTAAAGTAGATTTTCCACTTCCAGAGACTCCAGTAACGCAAATCAGTTTTCCTAGTGGAAAATCTACACTTACATTTTTTAAATTATTACCTGTCGCATTTTTAATACTTAATACATGGCCATTACCTTTTCTTCTTTCTTTAGGGATGGCAATTTCTCGCTCACCATTTAAGTAAGAAGCTGTTAAAGTATTAGATTTTAGCACTTCGGCGGCTGTACCTTGCGCAACAACTTGTCCGCCTTTTACACCTGCAGCTGGCCCCATATCTATCACATAATCGGCCTCTAGAATCATGTCCTTATCATGCTCTACCACCAAAACGGTATTGCTTAGATCGCGAAGGTTTTTAAGGGCTTTAATTAGGCGATCGTTATCTCTTTGGTGTAATCCGATGCTTGGTTCGTCTAAAATGTACATCACATTCATCAACTGAGAACCAATTTGTGTGGCTAATCTGATACGCTGCGCCTCGCCTCCCGATAATGTTTTTGCGGTGCGATCTAGAGTCAAATAAACCAAACCTACATCTAACAAAAAGCCAATTCTAGAGCGTATCTCTTTTAAAATTTCCTTAGCAATTACATTTTGTCTTTCGCTTAACCTATCCTCAATACCTTCAAACCAATTACTTAATTTATTGATATCCATTGAAGATAACTCGTAGATATTTTTCTCGGCGACTTTAAAATGTAGAGATTCCTTTTTCAATCGAGCTCCCTCGCAAAGCGGACAAGTTTTTAAAACTCTAAACGCATCTAAATCATCAGAAATGCCACCCTTTTTCTCGTTTTGCTCTTCCAGCATTTTAATAATGCCATCAAAAGTAATTTGATAATTCTGAACATTCCACTTATTGTATTCTACCGGTACAGACAGTAATTCTTCTGTTCCGTGAAGTAAAATATCAATGGCTTCTTTGCTCAGTTTTTCCATTGGTTGCGAAAGCGAGAAGTTATATTTCTTGCCTAAAGCCTTAATTACCTGAAAAATCCATGTCTCGCGATATTCGCCCAAAGGCGCTAAACCGCCATTTACAATACTTAATTTAGGGTACGGAATTACGGTTTCTTCATCCACATCAAAAACATAACCTAAACCATCACACTCTGGACAAGCACCATAAGGCGAGTTAAAAGAGAAGGAGTTTGGCTGAGGTTCATCATAAGAAATACCTGTTGTAGGACACATTAAATATTTAGAGAAATGATAGGTATTGTTTTCCTTATCAGATATTTTGATGATTCCTTTAGCAATTTTTAACGCCGATTGTATGGAAGTGTATAATCGCTTTTTGTCATTTTCTGATACAATTAAACGATCGACAACAGTTTCGATATCGTGAATTTTATATCTATCGAGCTGCATTTTAGGAACAACATCCACAATCTCTCCGTCAACACGTACTTTTAAATATCCTTGTTTACGGATTTGCTCAAAAAGTTCGCGGTAATGGCCTTTTCTTCCTTTAACAACTGGAGCTAAAATGTTAATTGGTTTACCGTCAAACTGAGTTAAAATCTGATTTAAGATCTGATCTTCAGACATTTTAACCATCTTTTCGCCAGTATTATACGAATAAGCATCGCCTACACGGGCAAACAATAAACGCATGAAATCGTAAATCTCGGTAATGGTGCCTACCGTAGAGCGGGGATTTTTAGAGGTTGTTTTTTGCTCGATAGCAATAACTGGGCTTAAGCCCGACACTTTATCAACATCTGGACGCTCCATCCCACCCATAAACTGACGAGAATAGGCTGAAAATGTTTCCATATAACGACGCTGACCTTCGGCATAAATGGTATCAAACGCTAAAGAAGATTTTCCAGAACCGCTTAAACCAGTAATTACTACCAGCTGGTTACGTGGAAAAGAAATGTCAATATTTTTTAAATTATGAACCCTAGCACCATAAACTTCAACTTCGCTTTGTTCGCCAAGGTCAACTTTGTTATTACTCATAATAAAAGACTGTTGCAGATATAAAAAAACTAAATCTACTTTTGTTTTTAAAGGCGCAAAATTAACTAAAAATCAACGAAGTTGTACCTAAGAATCAACTAATAAAATGTCATTATTTAAAGTATTAAATATATTCATAAAATATAGCTCAACACGCAAAAATGCTTTCCTAATCTAAAAGCAAAGTAATCTTAAATCTATGTGCGAAGCAGTTTAATGTCTTGCAGCGAAACGGTATTTAAATATTAATTTAGGCGTTTTAACGCTGTCTTATGTACACCGCGTTTCTACGGATTTTGGTCTACTAGCTAGCTAACCAAAGAATAGGTTTTTGCAAACCCTTAATACAGCCAGCTAATGCAAAACCTGTTGTATTTTAAATTTTATGGTAAAAAAAATGGCCTGCGAGGACACAGACCTTGGAATTAATTTTATTAATTGTAACAGGGAAGCGCTCTTGCAGCTAAGCGATATAAAAACTAAATTGCTGGTTCCTGCTGACTTAGACAATGGAAACTGCCTAAACCCCAAATAATATCAGTAGAGTCTATACCTACAGTTTCTCTTTCAGGGAAGCATTTGGCAATTATTTCTAAAGCAATTTGATCTTTTACGCAATTATAAGTTGGAACAATTACATGCCCATTACTGATGTAAAAATTAGCATAAGAAGCTGGCAAACGGGTATCTTCATAAATCACAGCATCTGGCATAGGCAACTCAATAATATTAAGCGTCTCACCGTTTAGCAATCTCATTTCTTTTAATTCTTTAAGATTGGTTTGCAATAGTTCATAATTTTCGTCTTCTGGGTTATCTTCCACCACAGTTAAAACCGTGTTATAATTTACAAAGCGGACAGTATCATCAATGTGACCATCAGTATCATCGCCCACAATGCCATCACTTACCCAAAGTACCTGCTGCTGACCGTAATAATCTTTTAAATATTGTTCAATTTCTTCCTGAGATAAATGCGGATTTCTATTTTCGTTTAATAAACAACTTTTGGAAGTTAAAATAGTGCCTTGTCCATTAAATTCTACCGAGCCACCTTCCATGATTATCCCAGGGTGATAAACTGGTATATCAAAATAAGCACCAATTTTAGTCGGGATTACATCATCCAAATCAAAAGGAGGATATTTACCACCCCAAGCATTAAAATTCCAATCCACTATTACCTTTTTTTGTGAAGCATTTGGATTAACCAAAAAAGCAGGCCCATGGTCTCTGCACCAAGCATCATTACTTGGGTTAAAAAAGAATTCTATTTGAGTTAAATCAGCTCCAGCCGCTGCTATATGTTCTAAAGCAAAAGCTTTCATTTCCTCATCTCTGACATTTATCCTCACCTTTTCAGATAAAGCCAAATACTTAATAAATTCTGCATATTTTGGATAAATAGCAGCTATTTTACCAGGCCAGCTTGCCTCTTTATGTGGCCATGTTAGCCAAGTAGCTTCATGTTGTGCCCATTCTGGAGGGAAGGTGTAGCCTTTTTGGAGAGGTAATTTGTCCATAGTCGTTGGTTGATAGTCCATAGGTTATAACGTGTTTCTAAGTGCAGTAATTTTTTTTGATAAGATCTCTATTTCGTTATATAAAGGCCTAAATAAATATTCGTTAATATAATTTCTCCTTCGAGCTAAAAAAAGACAAGAAACAACTTCAACACCAGACCTTAAGGAATAATTTAGAAAATTTTTAAAAGTTGCGTTTGATTGTCCTGTACAACCTTCGGCAATATTTAGGACGATTGAGTCAGAAGCCCTTCTTATTTGTGGAGAAAAAACAAACTGCTCATCTTTTGGGAAATGTTCTTTTGTTAGTTTATGAATCTTGTCATTTAAATCCATGGCGTCATGCCAAACATTTAAGCTTTCAAATTTAAAAGGCATATTTTGATCTATTTTAATTTTTATGTAGATAAAATTTATTTAAGCAAAATTAAAAGTAAAATTTTACAGCTTTAAAAGTTATATAGACTAAGTTATCGATAATGGACTATCGAACTAAAACACTCCACTTTAAATGGTTGCCATCTAGACTATGAACCATTGACTATGGACCATTTCCCTAATCCTCATCAATAAATCTCTTAGTAATTTGACTATAAGAATCAATTCTACGATCTCTTAAGAAAGGCCAATGAACACGGTAACTGTCAGATTTTGCTAAATCAACTTCTTGTACATGTACCTCTTCATTATCTACCGATCCTTTATATAATAATCGCCCGAAAGGGTTTGAGATAAAAGAACCTCCCCAAAATTTAACACCTGCTTCTTCCCCTACTCTATTTACACCTACCACATGTACTCCGTTTGCAATTGCATGCGAACTTTGTATGGTTTGCCAAGCATTATGTTGTTCTTGATTTGTTGCTTCATCTTGAGTGGTTGCCCAGCCAATAGCTGTTGGATAAAAAAGGATCTCTGCGCCCATTAAAGTAGTTATTCTAGCGGCTTCTGGATACCATTGATCCCAGCAAATTAATACACCAATGGTAGCAAACTTGGTTTTAAAAACTTTATATCCTAAATCGCCCGGTGTAAAGTAAAATTTCTCATAAAAACCTGGATCATCAGGAATATGCATCTTGCGATATTTACCCAAATAAGAACCATCTGCATCTAAAACAGCAGTTGTATTATGGTATAACCCTTCTGTACGTTTCTCGAAAAGAGAAGCAATAATTACCACGCCTAAATCGCCTGCTAACTTTTGTAAAACATCAGTCGAAGGACCTGGAATTGACTCTGCTAAAGCAAAATTGTCGTAATCTTCAACATCACAAAAATATAGTGAAGTGAACAACTCTTGTAAGCAAATTATCTGAGCACCTTTAGCTGCAGCTTCTTTAACTTTTTCTACCGCCTTATCCAAATTTTGCTGCTTGTTGGCTGTACAAGTCATTTGCACCAAACCAAGCTTTACGTTTTTAGCCATATTATCTTAACTAGAATTTTGGCAAAAATAATGATTTGAATGAGAATTGTCTGCTTAGATTTTGAAAACAAAAAAAGCTGCTTCAATTTATTATAGAAGCAGTTTTTTTTAGAATTATTATCTTATTTTAAATCCTTGTGGATTTTGTTCTAATTTACTTAATCTGATAGATATTAAAGGAATAGGTGCAATGTATTGTGCAGCTGAAGGTGCTTTAACCAAGGTAACAGGTTCAGAGGCGCTTCTTTTAGCAGCCATTTCTGCTACACGCTCCGTTCTCACCAAGTCAAACCATCTTTTATTTTCGCCTGCCAATTCCCATCCTTTTTCATCAACAATTTCATTTGGTGTTGCTGTGGATATATCAATAGTTGGGTTAGCTGTTGAAAAAGTAAGACCAGCTGCTCTTCTTTTTACTTGATTTAATGCTTCTACTGATGCCCCTGTTTGACCAATTCTGGCCTGAGCTTCGGCAAATATTAATAAAACCTCGGCATATCTATAGAGCTCTATAGATCTAAAATTAATAGGCACATTACTAAATGTTAAATCGTCTGAAAATACATACTTTTTATACATTGGGTGCGCTCTATCTGATTGTGGCCAAGGTGTTGTTGCTGGAGTTAATGATACTAATGCTCCATTAACTACCCCTCTTCTAGGAATATCTAAAATAAAAGTTGCATCTTTTCTTGGTCCGGCTGGGAAATCGTTAAAAAAGCGTAACTCTGGAAAGCAGTCAGAAAAACCTCTTCCTTGATGAAAGGTAAAAGCAGTAGATTGCTCGTTAAGAATGCTCTTATCTGCTGGAAATCTTAGAGAAAAAATTGTTTCTGTGCTTATAGCTCCATTTAAAGTCCATAACTGACTTAGCGGTAGCAACGTGTAAAAATTATAGTCTATAATTTCTTTTGCTTTTCCAGCGGCTAAAGGAAGTTTGGTGGCATCTTTTACCGGCCAGCCACTCCATGTTAGATATAAATCAGCTAAAACTGTTTTTGCAAAACCAGCAGATGCCCTACCTGTAGACTCGGTACCTGGCCTTGGTAATGATTTTTCTGCAATAAGTAAATCACTTTCTATTTGTTGGTAATTCTCTAAAACTGTGGCTCTTTGTTCTTTGCCAGTAGGTAACTGGCCGTCTAAAATCAATGGCATGTTTCCATACATCTTCACTAAGTTTAAATAGCAATAAGCTCTAAAAACTCTAGCTTCTGCATCTGCTAAATTCACTATTGCTACCGGAGCATCTGCTGTTTTTAACCCGTTTATAAGCGTATTAGAATAATATATTGTTCGCCAAAAGCCATCCCATGCGTGGTCTAGCCAAAGAATATCTGAATTCTCTCCTGCCCCATAATCAAACCTATCAAATACTCTAAAAGGTGCTTTATTTCCAGCAGACCAAGTAGTAATATCATCTGCTCCATAAGTGACAGTTCTTACCCTGTGGGGTGCAACATTCATGGTAAGCAATGACCTGTAAATTGGCGCTACATTTGCCGCCACATCGGCATTATTGCTAAGCTTACCTACTGTTAGTAAGCTGCTGGTGTCCTCTTCTAATTTAGAACATGAAGAAGCTATTAACACCATTAAAGTCAATAAAATAATCTTATTCAAATATTTCATATTTTTAAATTTTTTAAAATGACACATTTAGACCAAATGTTAAAGAGCGGTTAAGTGGGTAAGAATTATAATCAATACCAATATCAGCATCTTGATTATTTATTGCAAGTGGTGAAGCTGTAGATTCTGGATCAAAACCAGTATATTTTGTGATAATAAATAGATTTTCTACACTTGAGTAAATTCTAATTCTGTTTACACCCATCTTTGTTAAGAATTTATTGTTTAAGTTATAGCTTAAAGCGATATTCTTCATGTTTATAAAAGAACCATTTTCTATGAACTGAGATGATAAAATTTGAGTTCCGTTTCTACTTGATGGAATATTACTTGGATTTGTAGTTGTCCATCTATTTCTATATTCTCCGTAAACAGCATGAAACTGTTGTTCGCCTAATCCCATTAATCTTGCTCTCTGTAAATTATAGATATCATTACCTTGAGAGCCTGTAAGCACAAAATTTAAATTCCAATTTTTATACGCTAAGTCCCAATTCCAACCCCAAGTAAAATCTGGGTTACCATCCCCCACTGTTGTTATGTCATCTGTTGTAATTATACCATCTGGCACACCATTAGGACCGCTAACATCTTTGTATTTTGCTTGTCCGGGAATTCCATTGGTTGCGCCTACTTGATTAACCCCATCAAAAATATATCCTCTAAAGCTACTGATAGGCTTGCCAACTTCAACACGTGTTGGATTTACAGGAAAAGTACTCTGTCTAATTACATCCCCAACTTCTATTGCTTGTACATCATCAAATAATGATAGTACCATATTCCTATTTCTAGATAAACTTAGCGTAGAGTTGATGCTCCAATTACTATTCTTTAAGATTCTGGCACCTAATGTGATATCAAAGCCTTTGTTCTCTACTTCACCGGCATTTACAAATTTACGTGTAGGCCCTACAAAGGCAGGTAATTGAGTATCTAATAATAAACCTGTTGTGTTTTTCTTATAATAATCAAAAGAAAGGGTTATTGCAGAGTTAAAAATTCCTAGATCAAACCCTGAGTTTATTTGTGATGTTTTTTCCCATGTTAAATCTGGATTAGCAACTCTATTTGACGGCGCTACTCCAATCGTAAAATTTCCATTAAATGGATAATTAATTCCTTGATTAACCACTGCTCTAGCTCTAGTTCCAAATACACCAATTCCTTGGTTACCTACTTCCCCATAGCTTAATCTTAGTTTTAAATTATCGATTGATTTAACGCTTTTCATAAAATCTTCTTCAGTTATTTTCCATGCTAAGGAAGCTGATGGAAAATAACCCCATTTATTGTTTTGAAAAACGCTAGTTCCATCTGCCCTTAAAGATGCAGTAACTAGGTATTTATTATACAATGAATAGTTTACACGCCCAAGAAAAGATTCTAAATCTCTATTGGTTTCACTATTAGCCGTACGTTGAACTGATGCTAAAGACAAATCTTTAAAGGTTACTAAATCTGTAAAAAAATTAGTAGCATCCATTTCTGTTAGGTTATTATTTTCTTTTACTAATTCATGTACAGCATCTATTTTTATGCTATTGTTTTTATCAATTTCTAAGGTGTAGGTAAGCCTGTTGGTGTTAAACAAGTTGGTTGAGTAAATGTTATCTACGTTTGCTACACCAATAGCATTTACAAGTAAAGGTACATAGCTATTAATGTGCCTGTCTGATCTTGAAATACCAGCCGAAGTATTAAATACTAAGTTTTTTGTGATTTGGTAATTTAAATAACCATTAAAATTGAGACGGTCTAATCTGTTAAGAAAAGAATTATTTTGAGCAGCCACTAATGGATTAATAGCTGATGTAGATACATTTTTTAATGAATTAAAATTATAATTCCCGTTAGCATTAAATGCCGGTGTTGTTGGGTCAAAAGATAATCCTACGCCTAAGTCTGCTCTAACCCCGTTTAAATCTTCACGCCCTACATTAAAGTTTAAGCCTGCTTTAACTTTATCAGAAAGTTTAGCATTAAAATTAGATCTTAAGTTTAAACGTTTAAATTTTTGATCAATTAGTGTCCCAGAAGTTTCATATAAATTTCCTGAAATATAATAGTCCATATTTTCGTTTCCGCTACTAACAGATACTAAAGCATTATTGAACGTTGCTGACTGAAACAGCCTATTTTGCCAATCTTCGCCACCATTTACTTTTAAAGCTTCAATTTCTGCGGTGGTGTAAAAAGGATTTGGCAAATTTGGATTAACTCCTTCTGCAAAATTTACCCCTTCCGCAAACTCTGATGGACTTAATAAATCTAGTTTTCTGGTTACGTTTGCAAATCCATTAAATAAATCAACGCTAATTTTTGGTTTACCTGTTTGTCCTTTTTTAGTAGTAATTAAAACAACACCATTGGCACCCCTAGTGCCATAAATCGCTGTTGAAGAAGCGTCTTTTAAAACCTCCATAGACTCTATATCGTTTACGTTAACCGATGCAAAGTCTACAAATTGGCCATCAACTACATACAAGGGCTCATTACCCCCTGTAATTGAATTTGCTCCTCTAATTCTAATCTTAAATGCACCTCCCGGCGCACCGCTTGTTTGCGTAATTTGAACCCCAGCTGCCCTACCTTGCAAAGCTTGGGCTGCATTAGTTAGCGGTTGCTTTTCAAAATCTTTAGCTGTTACAGAGGTAAGAGCTCCTGTTAAATCGCTTCTTTTTGTAGTGCCATAACCTACCACAACTACTTGGCTAAGTTGGGTAGTTGCAGATTGTAGACTTACTAATAAGTTATCTGTTTTACCACTAACAGCAACAATTTTGGTTTCATAGCCTAAAAAACTAAACTTTAAAGAGGCATTTACTTTTGTTAAATTGATGCTAAACTCTCCATTTATATTTGTTAGCACACCGTTGTTTGTCCCAACTTCTACCAAACTAACTCCTGGTAAAGATGTTTTATCTGTAAAATCGAGAACTTTTCCCTTTACAGTAATTTTGTCTTGCGCTTTGCTGCTAAAACTGAGGAGTAGCAATAACAAGAAGATCCCAAAAGAGGACCTTAATGAGTAATAATTAATCATACTTGTTTTGGTTTAATTAAATAAAAATTGGTTTAATTGGTATTCTATTTTAAATTAGAAAACCAAAAGTATTGTTTTAGTTTAAAAAAAGATGTACAAATCGTTCAATTAATATTCTAATAACCTGATTTAGATAATAAAATAAATTTAAAATTAGATTAAACTTATTTAATGGCAACAACCAATTATTAAAGATTAAAACGAAATCTCTTTATTGTCATCCTGAGGTTTAATACGTTTCTTATAAATTATAATAAAATAACGTAAAAACTTATGATTAATCAAAACATTAGATGAAGGTCACCCTGATCGGAATTGAAGGAGAGTGATGAGTTTATGCTTCGAATCTGTCTAACAAAACAAAAGAGGTTAAATACACTAACTAGAAATTTCCGAACCTAACTCGTTCAAAAATTTCAACATCAACATAATTTTAAGAAGATTCAAAAATTCACATACTTTTCAAAAGTACCGATAATAAAGTTCCTATTTGACAATTTTAATGGCTTCCCTCAATTGTTTCTCTTTTTCGGCTGTCCAATATTTACAATCTAACTGCAAAAAAACAGAAGAATATGGGATAGTAGCATTTGTTTTTAATACCAATACTTTAAAAAGTTTTGAAGCCTTGTCTATATTCACAAAAACAGAATCGTGTAGCATTACTTGAGGTTGATTAGAACCCATGATGGTCTTTAAATCAGCTCTATATTTGTTAATATTTGAAACTTGTTGAGGAGTAATATAATTAAGCTCCTTATCAGTATAAATAATAGGTTTTACATGAGTAGAGCTATCAATTTGTTTTAAGCTGTAATTTAAAACGTATAGTAAATCTTCTTGGGTATCAATTGTAATTACCCCTTCAGAATTTTGAGAGGGATAGGCTTTATCTACAATTAAAATCCAATTTCTGTGACCAAATTCTGAAAGTTGCTTATCAAATTGATTTTTCCATGATTCACTCTCAACAGTAACACTTTTTTCTGTCGATACTTGTTTACAACCTAAAAAGGTAAAAGTGCCAATCAATACAAATAATAAATATCTCTTTATCATGATACCTTTTTAATTAAAAGTGAAAGTTCTGCTTTCGCCAGGGTTGATTTTACTATTTTTTGATTTTGACGAGCCTACCCCAGAGATTTCGAATTTAGAAACGTCAACTGTTCCATTTAATACATTTAATGTAGCCTTTCCTTTTTCTACTTTACAAGTACCCCATGCTTCGCCATTACTCCAAAAATAAGTGCCCGGATTAGAAGTAAATGCCATAGTCTTAGTTACAGCAGAGTAATGGAATCCGCTTAAAGCTAAAACAGACGCCCAACTTGCCATTGCCCTAGCGTAATGATGTCCGCATTCAGGCTCATCGTAAGGATTTCTTTTGTATCCATCAAACCTATCTCTAATACTTTCAATACACTTTAATCCATTATCGGTTTGACCTTCGTAAATCATCCCAACAGCAGCTGTATATTCAAATCCTGTCATTGCTTCTGCAAAATAAGGAAAAGGAACCTCCAGCCTTCCTTTAGGCCAACTTGCCATTACTAAGCCACTTTCATTACCCATCACAAATGAGCGCATGTTGTTAAACTCTGCCGAGAAATCTTTCACATAATTATATTTCATAATTGATTTAAGCGTGGTCTTAATATTCTGCTCATTAGCTAAGTAACCCAAGCCGCAAATATGTGCCATATATTGACCGACCAATTGATCTACTAAACAGCCTTCACCTAATTGAAAATCGGGATTACCAAGATTTTTTGTTCCCATTCCTGCTTTAAGTCCCTTATAAATGTCTTTAATGTCTTTTATGGGTCTAATATCTTGAATGTAGTATTCACCATTAAATAGATTAGCATCAGTCCATGCGCTACCAGATTTAAATAACTGATTACATTTTTTAGCAAACTCATTATCTTTTAAATATTTAGCCATCTCTTCAGCAGCTCTTAAAGCACCTAAATACCAAAACTGCATTTGTGGATTAGGACCATAATACTCTACATCCATGGTATTGTGTTGACAACCTTCCATCACGCCGTCTACATCTCCATCCCATCCTCCTTTTACCCAAGCAAAGGCTAAAGCCCTCTTTACATTGGGCCAATTTTGCTTTAAAAACTGATCATCACCTGATAATTGCCATTCCCTATAAAATTTCATGATGGTTCCCATCTGTCCATCTGCGGCAGATACTTTAAATTTATTTGCTTCAGATAAAGGTAAACGTGATCTAAAAGCCATTGCACCATCTGTAGAAGATGCATAATTAAATTCTACATCACGCATTGTTCTTGCTAACTCACCAAATAGAAAAGGAGTAGCTACTTCATAATTCCAAACATGAGTACAAGAACCCATACAAGAACCAAACTCATCCATAACACCTTCCCACCCCATCATATGACCATCTTTTATACGAAAAACAGTTTGAGACCTTAAAGTACTTAAGTTAAATAAAGCAGCTTCTTTAACCTTTTCTGGTAAGGTAGAAGATTGAAATGCTTTTAAGAATGAATAAGTTTTTTCTTCTAAAGACGGAATTTGAGGGACAATCTTTTGAGCGGCATCCCAAGCATCGGTATATTTTGTACTATAATAATTACCAACTACGGTTTCAGACCAAGCATATCTATTGGGAAAATTCCAAGTGATGTAAAACTTAAAAGTAGTTGTACCATTAGGAGCAATTTTTTTATTTACAGATAAAGACGCCATAGGATCGTTATCAAAGAGTTTGGACTTATTAGTAAGTTGTCCATCTGCGCTAAAATCATCCCAAAAATCAAGTGTTGCTCTAGCCCAATCATCTTTTAAAGAAGATAATCGATAGCTCACTCCTTCTTGCTCACTAGTAATCAAACCAATGCTACCATATGCAGCATCTAATTTATTTACACTATCAGAATACATATAGATTCCGCTAATATTAGCATCTTTTCTAAACACATTTTGGTTGTGTTTGGCTCCATCCGGAATAAAATCTCCTTTCCAATCTCTATGGTATTTGCTACCATCTTGGCCTACAAAATTTCGCATAGAACCTGATATTGAGACATCTATAGGTTTAGATGTAAGATTAGTAACTTGGTAGGTAAGTACTGCTACAGGTAGTCCACTTGCATCTGCATCTCCTGGTACTAACGGGTTAAACCCGATAATTTTAACTTTAACAGGCATGGTAGGATCTGAAAGGTTCACCATACCTACAGGATAAGTTGCATCAAAATTTGCATTTGCGAAACGTGGGAAACCATGTTGATTAACAGGGCGACCTTCATAATGTTGATATTCTGAAGGATGAAGTGGACCTATTAATGCTCTAGTGACTGCTTTTTTATCCTCTTGTTTTGCGTAAATGGCAAAGAATGGAGCATTATTACCTACTGTAGTAGTGCTGTAACCTTTTCCTGGTTTATTCATGATTTCCCAATCACGTAGTTCTCCTCTACCTCCTAAAGAAACCGTACCTGTACCAATACCACCAAGAGGTAGCGCAATATTTAACAAATGATCTTGGTCATAGTGTTTAAGAACTGGCCAATCTTTCTGATTTTGTGCGAAAAGCAAGTTTGATAAAATCAAAAGAGAGATTAATGAGAAAATATATTTCATAAAAAAAGGTTTATAAAAAACTATAAAATTGGTAATTATAGCTCGAATTATTGATTAACAAATATAATTTTTATTTTTTATTGCAATGAAAGGTTCAATAATTTTAAAAAATCAATTGTTTTGAATTAAAGCAGCATCAATTGCTCTTTTCATCCAAAGAGTGGTTGCAGGAGAACCTCCCATACTTTGAAAAGCTACTTTTCCATTTCTATCAACCACTACATTTGTAGGATAATTATTTACATTTTGCTCTGTAGCGTAATATCTCCCATCTGTTACTAAATGATATTTAAAGGGTTGCTTAACTAAATATTCTTTTAAATCGAACCAAGGATCTAAACCAACTGCTACAAAAATTACATCCTTATTGTCTTTATACTGTTCTACCATTTCGTTTAAATCTGGTATTTCTGCTCTACAAGGCGGACAATTAATAAACCAAAAGTTAACCACCAATACTTTACCTTTTAAATCTTCAACTTTAAATTTTTGATTATCAGTATCTCTAAAACTAAAATACTTAAAATCATCACCATCTTTAAAAGCATTGCTTGCCATTGGCTTAGGCATTCTTTCCTTTCTGGCTTCAATCTCTTGTGGGGATAATTCAAAAATCATAAAAATTGGTGCTTCCGGATTTTTGCCGTCAATTAATTTGAAACTATATTTTCCTGTGGCAGATAAGTTTCTCCAAACTGCATATGGATATTCCATACCGTTAGCATCTCTTACTTGTGCGTTTTGGTCTAACTTAATAGTTGCTTTTGGAGCTATCGGCTTAGGTGTTTGACTTTGAGCTAAAACACTATTGGTATAAAATAAAATAATAAAAAAGGATAATAGATTTTTCATTTTAAGATATTACTGATTCAAAATCTAAATTAGAAAAAGAATTCAATAAAATAGGGTATAAAAAAAGTGTTAACTATGAGGCTAACACTTTCATTTTCTTAGGTAAACTTCAGTTCTTATTTAGAATTTTCTATCAATTGACTGATGAAAATATCCAAATAATCGTCTAACGCTTGCGATACTTTAGTAATATACATTTGTTTATCTGCCTTAACAGGGTTAGTAATTGCAACTTTTTTGTTTTGAGCATATTTTAGATTATTGCCCCAATCGTATCTGTATTCTCCTTCTGCTCTTTTACTTATTTTCTCCTTTGCAATTACCCCTTCTATTTCAATGGCCTTATAATTTTTCGAACTTAATTGAATGACTGTTTCTGCATTTCCAAATTTCCCATTGCCCTTTCTGGTGATAGTACTTTTAAAGGGATAAGCGCCTAATCCAAATTCGCCTTTTAAAACAGATGACCCCCCAGCTTGTTTATCCTCAATAATACTTGCAAAATCAATATTCACGCCTAAATCAATTACAGGTATATTGCCCAATTCTTCAGAAACCTTAACGGCATTTCCAGCAGGCGACCTTAAATATTTTGTACCTTTTGGTGCAGTATAAATTCGTCCACCTAATAATATGGATTGTCCACCTACAAAAATATTGTTTCGTCCTTTAAATTCTCCAATAGCTTTTGCTTCATCAGTTGTTACAATAGTAAAACCAGCTTGTTGCAAGCTTTTAGCCACTTTTTGGTACGCATTATCAGTAATATTTTGAATATCATCATCAGAAAGTTCACTCACTAAACCAGCTGTCATGCTAATATTTGTCTTTGATTTACCATCATAACCACTAGTAGAAGATTCAATAATATATTGATAACCAATTGTAAATTCCCTAAAATAAATTTTCTTTGGACTGTCTTGTAGCTTTTTAGCACCAGACTCTGTTATTTTCACGTCCTTTTCTGAAATAATTTGTGCATTTACAATAAATGGAATCGATAGCAACAGTGTTAAAATAATTTTTTTCATGTTTTTGTAATAGTTTTTGTCATACAAAATTACCGCACTACTCAAAATTTTTTATACCCATTTCTACTGATTTTTAAATTTTTAAGAATATCAAACCTTCAATTATATATTTTCAAATAAGCTAAATCAAATAGACAAAGGCTTAGGTTTAGAAATATAGTAAACAGGTAAACCTAACAATACAATCGCTAATCCCCAACCGCAAGTTTCTGGCTTCACAATTAATAAATCAATACAAATAGCTGATGCAATAATTACATAAAGTGCTGGTAAAACTGGGTAACCAAAAGCTTTATATGGGCGTTCCCAATCTGGTCTTTTCTTTCTCAAAACAAATAAGCCTACAATAGTAACGATGTAAAATAATAAAGAAGAGAAAGTACAATAATCTAGCAATTGCCCGTAAGAACCAGATAAGCATAAAGCCGAAGACCAAACTGCTTGTAATATTAAAGCAAAACCTGGTACACCTTTTTTATTTAAATTCCCAGCCTTTTTAAAGAAAACCCCATCTTTTGCCATGGCATAATATAACCTGGCTCCTGATAAAATGAGTCCATTATTACATCCAAAAGTAGAAACCATAATCAATAAAGCCATAATGACTACTGCCGAACTCCCAAAAATTATTGAAGCCGCAGCTGTACCTACCCTGTCTTGCGAGGCAAACATAATTCCTCGCTCAACTATGTTAACTCCATCAGGCGAGCCATTAATAGGCAGCAACATTAAATAAGCAACATTAGCCAAAATGTATAAAATAGTTACAATCAAAGTTCCAAAAAACAAACTCAATGGAATATTCTTTTGTGGGTCTTTAACTTCACCTGCAGTGTAGGTAATGTTATTCCATGAATCAGAAGAGAATAAAGAACCAACCATCGCTGCTCCAATAGCACCCCATAAAACAACGCCACTTAAAATTTCTGTAGTTACTGAACCATCCGAATTAACTTTTGAAGAAAAAGGAGTCCAAAAATTGGATAAATTAGAGGTAAATGCTTCGCTGTTTAAACCAACATAAATGCCCAAAACTATCAATCCTAACAAAGAAAGTAGTTTGGCAAGGGTAAAAACAGTTTGTAATATCTTAGCATTTTTAACACCTTGTAAATTCACAAAAGTTAAAAATATAATTAAAACTAAAGCAAGAAATTGAGTAGCATTAAAATTAAAACTTCCTAAACTGAATAAAATATTTTTTTCATCAAAAAACGGAATCAGCTCTGCTGTATATTTGGCAAATGCTATAGCTACAGCGGCAATTACGCCTGTTTGTATTACCGTAAAAACGGTCCATCCAAACAAAAAACCAACCATTGGATTGTATGCTTCTTTTAAATATACATACTGCCCACCTGCTTTAGGCATCATACCTGCTAATTCTCCGTAACTTAGAGCAGCAATCAAAGTAATAATCCCAGTTAGCAACCAAATTAAAAGAATAATACCCGGCGATCCTACCGTACGAGCCATATCTGAGCTAACTAAAAATATTCCAGAGCCTATCATAGATCCAGAAACAATCATGGTAGAGTCTAGCAAGCCTAGCTCTCTTTTAAGGGTGATTTCAGAGTTTTGTGCAATCATTATTTTTATAAAAATTTAAATGTATTTAAAAATTGGTAAAATAGCGTATCAAACGCATCCCATAATTTTATTTATTTTAGAAATAATACTTAGCATTTAAAATATTATAATTGTTTACTAAAATTAATATCTTCGCAACCTGTTTATCAAATTTTCAAAAAGTATTGTTTTTAAACTTCATTATATTAACGATGGGTAGAAATTTAATAACTAAATTGATATTTTTGAAATTAGCTAAACTTTAAAACACAAATAAATTCTAATTTTTAATTTAATTATATGTATGGATTTTTTACAAACTAACTTAATTTATTTTATTCCAGTTTTAGGTCTAATAGGTATTCTAGTGATGATTTCTAAATCAATTTGGGTTTCTAAGCAAGATGCTGGAGATGCAAAAATGACAGAATTAGCTGGATACATTGCCGATGGCGCAATGGCGTTTTTAAAAGCAGAATGGAAAGTACTGAGCATTTTCGTATTGTTTGCTTCTGCTTTATTAGCTTACAGCGGTACTATTCACGAGGTAAATGGAAAAGAAATTCATTCTAGCTGGATTATCTCTATCTCTTTTATTATTGGCGCCGTATTTTCTGCTTATGCAGGATATATTGGAATGAGAGCAGCTACAAAAGCTAACGTTAGAACAACCCAAGCTGCAAGAACAAGTTTAAAACAAGCGCTTAAAGTTTCTTTTACTGGCGGAACGGTAATGGGATTAGGCGTTGCTGGTTTAGCTATATTAGGATTAGGCGGTTTGTTTATTGCGTTTTTAGCCATTTTTAAAGATTTAGGTACTGATACTGTAAAAACAGCTATTGAAGTATTAACAGGCTTTTCTCTTGGCGCAGAGTCTATTGCTTTATTTGCTCGAGTGGGCGGTGGTATTTATACCAAAGCTGCCGACGTTGGCGCCGATTTAGTAGGTAAAGTAGAAGCTGGTATTCCTGAGGATGATGTACGTAACCCTGCAACTATTGCAGATAACGTAGGAGATAACGTGGGTGATGTTGCTGGTATGGGTGCCGATTTATTTGGTTCTTATGTAGCAACTATTTTAGCTACCATGGTTTTAGGTCAAGAAATTGAAGCTAGCACCGATGCCTTTGGCGGAATGTCTCCAATCTTATTACCTATGGTAATTTGTGGTTTAGGAATTTTATTCTCTATAGTAGGAACTTGGTTTGTAACCATAAAAGACGAAAAATCTAACGTACAAACTGCTTTAAATTTAGGTAACTGGTCCTCTATTGCAATTACAGGTATTGCATCTTATTTTATTGTAATGTGGATGTTGCCTGCTAATTTAAGTATGCGTGGTTATGAGTTTGCTAACATCAATGTTTTCTATGCCATTCTAGTAGGTTTAGTTGTAGGAACTATTATGAGTGTAATTACCGAATACTATACAGCTATGGGTAAAGCGCCTGTAGACTCAATCGTTCAACAATCTTCTACTGGTCACGCTACCAACATTATTGCAGGTTTATCTGTAGGCATGAAATCTACTGTAATTCCAATTTTAACCCTTGCGGGAGGAATTATGGCTTCTTACTATTTTGCTGGTTTATATGGTGTTGCAATTGCAGCAGCAGGTATGATGGCTACAACAGCTATGCAATTAGCTATTGATGCTTTCGGACCAATTGCTGATAACGCTGGTGGTATCGCAGAAATGGCACAATTACCTCCAGAAGTTAGAGAACGTACAGATAATTTAGATGCAGTAGGTAATACAACTGCCGCAACAGGTAAAGGTTTTGCTATTGCTTCCGCAGCTTTAACTTCTCTTGCTTTATTTGCTGCCTTTGTAGGTATTGCAGGTATTGATGCTATTGACATTTACAAAGCTCCAGTTTTAGCTGGTTTATTTGTAGGTGGTATGATTCCTTTTATTTTCTCTGCACTTTGTATCCAAGCCGTAGGAAAAGCTGCAATGGATATGGTTAACGAAGTTCGTCGTCAGTTTAGAGAGATTCCTGGAATTTTGGAGTATAAAGCTAAACCTGAGTACGAAAAATGTGTTGCTATCTCTACAAAAGCATCTATTCGTGAGATGATGTTGCCAGGAGCTATTGCCTTAATTACTCCAGTAGTTGTAGGTTTTATTTTTGGTGCCGAAGTTTTAGGTGGATTATTAGCTGGGGTTACAGTTTCTGGGGTATTGATGGGTATTTTCCAATCTAACGCTGGTGGTGCTTGGGATAATGCTAAAAAATCGTTCGAAAAAGGAGTATTGATCAATGGCGAGATGTATTACAAAAAATCAGAACCACACAAGGCTTCTGTAACTGGTGATACTGTAGGTGATCCTTTCAAAGACACTTCTGGACCATCCATGAATATTTTGATTAAATTGATGTCTATTGTTTCTTTGGTTATTGCGCCATACATTGCTCAGCCTTCTGAAACGGGAATAGCCGCTACGCATAAAACGCACCATGCCACAGAAATGACTGCTAGTATGACTTGCTCTCCAGAAATGATGGCTAAAATGAAAGCTGAAGGTAAAGAATGTACCCCAGAAATGATGGCTGCAATGCATAAAGAAGGCGAGAAATGTTCACCAGAAATGATGGCTAAAATGAAAGCTGAAGGTAAAGAATGCACCCCAGAAATGATGGTGGAAGCAAAAAAATCAGGAATGAGCTGCTGCGAGAAGCCTGGTTTAGCAGATCGTTTTAAGAAATAAGCTTACAAAAGCTGAAGGCTGAAGGCTGAAAGCACCATACAAACTGTCAGTCTGAGCGGAATCGAAGCTATTGTCAGGCTGAGCGGAGTCGAAGCCCAAATCCCAATCTTGTAAAAAGGTTGGGATTTTTTGTTTTCATTTTACTTGGCACCATTAATGGATATTATACTATCTATAAAATTCTGTTGATTGTAAAATGATTTGATAGATTGGCAAAATGGCATCTAGGACATAGGAGTTTCCCAATCTTCCGCTTATGACCAACGAAACGGTACGCGAGCTGGATAACCATTAATCATAAATAAAATGTTATCAGCAGAATTTTATTTTTCAAAAATCAGCTGTTTAAGCTTTTATCCTGCGCATCTCTGAATAAAATAAAGTGGGTTTTTAATCCAAAAAGTATTTCAATCCCTAAGAGTTAACCGTTCGGCGTCATTTCGACCGTAGGGAGAAATCACACAAATAAATCTTAAAAAATCATATCAGTAAATTTTGAAAATTAGTTCAAAATAGATTTTATCAGTACATTTAAATAGATTAAAAAAATTTGCACCCTTATGAAAGATTACTTGATAAAACTCATCTTAATATCGGTTATAGTTATAATAGTTTCAGGTTGCGGTCATTATGTTTTAAGTAGTACTGGATATATTAGACCTCCAAAAAATTATAGATTTCCTTACGAAAAGAGAGCTATACAACTAAAAACTATCGACGTTATAGATACTACCTGTATTTATTACTTACATGACTCTTATTTTAAAAGTGGTGGAGGAACCGGGATTTATGCTGAGAAGACTTATAAAAGGTCAGAATCATTCATCAGATTTTATGCCGATGGTAGATTAAAACTTCAAGGAACTAAAGGTGAATATCCAAAAATTGAAGATATTAATAACATAAACAATGGTTTGGCTGGTTTTTACTTATTAAAAGGCCGGCAAATTAAAATTCAGCTTTACTCAGACATAAATGCAGGATCAGATCAATTGAAATACGGCTATATTGATGATAATGATAATTTGATACTGTATGATGCAAATCCAAGGACCTACATTTCAATCTTTAATTTATTCTCTGAAAAGAATGGACGAAAACAGATGGAAAAAGGATATTTTGGAAAAATGAGCTATGAAAAAATATCTGTTAAGGGTATGACCTATATCAATCCTAATTGGTAAACAATTATATTTAAATCTATCATCAAACCCAGCTTCTCGAGATGTTAGCTTGCGCTCCTATAAATAAATAAATTGGATTGTAATCCATTAGTCATCTTGCCCGCCTCGGTCTGTGTCCCCACAGACAGAAAATACAATATGACATCATGATGGTCTGTGAGGACACAGACCATGGAGTGAAAAAGTAGAGCCACTCGACATCTGAGGAAATTTGCAAAATCTGAGGTAAATATTTAGACTATCAATTTTTTAAAAATCGTAAGTCTGTCTGGAAAAAACCGATTTGACACAACAATAAAGGGTAAAGAAGATGTTAAATGTTACTTATGCCAGATAAAAAACCTTTTCTGATGGGATGCTGATATGAAATCAGCATGACTGTACAGTGGAAAACGCCCTAATCAGTAAATATAAAATCTACTTCAAATCAAATAAACTATTAACTCCTAAAGTTTTCTTACTTAAGAAACCCTCGGCGTGAGGGACATTGATAGATTTACCATATTCTCTAGTTCTGCCTATAACCAAATCCATAAAAGCAGGATTAGAAATATAAGTAGGCGATTCATTCAACTCAACACCTGGAACATAAAACTGTGTTTTATAAGATCTAATTGCTTCAATTTTTTGATCAATATATTCGCTAATATCTATAACAATATCGGGCTTAATAAAAGTGTCTTGAATAATGTGAAGTAATAAGTTTGGACGCCAAGACTTTTGTAAAATACCGTTTTCAAAAGTCTCTATTTTAGATAGACCTGCTAAAAAACAAGAATCGGTAACTAAATCACATGCTCTACCATGGTCGGGATGCCTGTCATAGTAAGCATTGGTAATTACAATCTCCGGCTGATATTTCCTAATAGCTGCAATCACCAGTAATTGATGCTCTTCATCGTTTCTAAAGAACCCGTCTTTAATCCCTAAATTTTCTCTTACGTCTAAACCTAAAATTTTAGATGCTTCTTGGGCTTCTGCTTTTCTTGTTTCTACTGTTCCTCTAGTTCCTAATTCGCCTTTGGTTAAATCTAGAACTCCCACAGTCTTACCTTCGGCTTTGCTTTTTAAAATGGTGCCAGAAGCTGCTAGTTCTACATCATCTGGATGTGCAACAATAAATAACAGATCTAATTTCATTAGTCTTTTTGGGTAGTAGTTAACAGCTTTTGAATCTTCTTTTTAATTTTAGCAGAGTTTGGCTTAGTAAACGAATAAAAATAATCTACAACCTCGCCTTTGCTGTTTACTAAATATTTGTGAAAATTCCACCTTGGACTAGAATTCACATTACCATTTAATTTTTTGTTAGCCAAAAACTTAAATAAAGGCGCTGCATAATCTCCTCTTACCCTAGTTTTCTTAAAAATTGTAAAATGAGTATGGTAATTTATAGCACAAAATTTACCAATAGCTTCATCGTTAAGTGGTTCTTGCTGGCCAAAATCGTTACTTGGGAAGGCTAAAATTTCGAATTTTTGGGTATCAAATTCATCCCTAAGTTCTTCTAAATCTTTAAATTGGGGGGTAAAGCCACATTCAGAGGCGGTATTAACTATCAACAATACTTTACCTTTGTACTTGTCTAATTTAATTTTCTCTCCCTTTTGAGTTTCGGCCTCAAAAGAGTAAATATTCTTTTCGCTCATCACTAAATTAATAACTGTAATAGCCAGTAGATTGAATAATAGATTCTATATCTCGTTCTTGGTCGCGGTCGTATTTATTCTTTAAATTGTGGCCAAAAACTTTTGCTACAGATTGCATTACAAAGGCAGAAACGCCTCCTTTCATATCTTTTACTAAATCAAAACTACTATTACCTGTTTCTCTGTCAACTAATTTGATTAAAATTTCTCCTTGCGAGATGGTTAAATTTTTAATTTTATCGTTAAATAAATCTTTAATCTCTTTATCACAAGCTTTAACAAGCTGTTTTTGTTTTCTTTTTTCTGTATTAATTGCTAAATCTCTTTCTAATTGACGGTATCTTTGACCGGCATATCTTGCATAAGGCAAGACCTTTAGCACATTGTACCTTAATCTTTGATAATTTTTATAATCTTCTTCCGATTTAAAAGTTCTTGTTGCAACAACTTTAACTTCGTTTAATACAATCCAAGGAAGAACTTCTCCATTGATGTCTATTGTTGCTACCTTAATGGAGTCAAATTTGGTAGTACGTGGTTGAGCATCTTGCGCATTACTTTTAAATGCTACAAATGCTAATACACAAAAAAGAAATATTAATTTCGATTTCATAATTTTAAAGTACAAATTTATACCTATTAATTCATAAAAATGATAATAAGTAACCCAATTTTTGTTAATTTAAAACCATAAAACGTTATATACGTAATATTATTGAATGAAAGATTACATAATTGATATAGAGGCCGAAAAATCAGAGATTTTAAAAAGATATAGAGCACTGCTTAGAGCCTGTAAATCAACACTTAAAAAGGGTGATAAGCGTATGATTAGAATGGCGTTTGACTTGGCTGTAGAAAGCCATAAGGAAATGCGTCGTAAATCTGGCGAGCCCTATATCTATCATCCAATTGCTGTTGCACAAATTGCTGCCGAAGAAATTGGCTTGGGTACAACTTCTATTGTTTGTGCGCTATTACACGATGTTGTAGAAGATACAGATATTACTTTAGAAGATATTGAAAGAGATTTTGGTAAAAAAGTAACTAAGATTATTGATGGTTTAACAAAAATATCGGGAGTTTTTGATGCCAATAGCTCTATGCAGGCAGAAAACTTTAGAAAAATGCTGTTAACCCTTGCAGATGATGTAAGAGTAATTTTAATAAAGCTTGCCGATAGGTTGCATAATATGCGAACCATGGATTTTATGCCAAGGGATAAGCAGTTAAAAATATGTTCTGAGACAGTTTATTTATATGCGCCTCTCGCCCATCGATTAGGTTTATACTCGATAAAATCTGAATTAGAAGATTTATCCATGAAATACATGGAGCCAGAAACCTATAAATTTATTGCTACTAAACTAAACGAGAAAAAAGCAGAACGCGAACTTTTTATTAAGGAGTTTATAGGCCCAATCAATCGTATTTTAAAAGAATTAAATTTAGAAGCTAGCGTAGTAGGTAGGCCAAAATCTATCCATTCTATTTGGAACAAGATGAAGAAAAAGGGTATCCCCTTTGAAGAAGTTTACGATTTATTTGCCATTAGAATAATTTTAGATAGTAGCCCAGAAGGTGAAAAATCAGACTCGTGGAAAGCATACTCTATTGTTACGGATTTATATCGTCCAAATCCAGATCGATTAAGAGATTGGATATCATCGCCAAAGGCAAACGGGTACGAATCTTTACACACTACCGTAATGGGACCAAAAGGACAATGGGTAGAGGTGCAGATACGCACCCAGCGTATGAACGAAATTGCCGAAAAAGGGTTTGCCGCACATTGGAAATATAAAGAATCGTCGTCTGACAGTGGTTTAGATCTATGGGTGAGCAAAGTACGTGAGTTATTGAGCAACCCAGAAGCTAACGCCCTAGATTTTTTGGATGATTTTAAAATGAACCTTTTCTCTGACGAGATTTTCATTTTTACGCCAAAAGGAGATTTAATTCAACTACCCATAGAAGCAACAGCATTAGATTTTGCTTTCGAGATTCACTCTGACGTAGGCGCAAAATGTATTGGTGCAAAGGTAAATCACAAATTGGTACCGCTTTCTTATAAACTGCAAAACGGAGATCAAGTAGAAGTAATTACATCTGGCAAGCAAGCACCAAAAGAAGATTGGTTAAATTTTGTGGTTACTGCTAAGGCTAAGGCCAAAATAAAATCATCGCTAAAAGAAGAGCGTAGGAAAATTGCCGAGGATGGTAAGGAAATTTTAGAGCGTAAGTTAAAATCGCTTAAAATTACCTACAATACCGATAATATTCTGAAACTAAGCTATTATTTTAAGCTAAGCTCTACACAAGATGTTTTTTACAACGTAGCCAAAGGGATTATTGATTTAAAAGATTTAAAAGAGTTTGCAGCATCGGAAAAAGTAATTGAACAAAAACCTTTTTTAGATAACGATAACGAACAAATTCAGAAATTAATTAAACAAGTAAAAACTAAAGACAGCGATGTTTTATTAATTGGCGAAGACTTACAAAAAATAGATTATAAACTATCTAATTGTTGCAACCCCATACCAGGCGATGATGTTTTTGGCTTTGTAACCGTTAGTGATGGAATAAAAATACATCGGACCAATTGCCCTAACGCCACTAAATTAATGTCTAGTTTTGGATATAGAATAGTAAAAGCCAAATGGACTAGCCAAAAACAATTGGCATTTTTAACAGGTTTGCGTATAACTGGAATAGACGAAGTAGGCTTAATAAATAACTTAACTCAAGTCATCTCTAACGATTTTAAGGTAAACATGCGCTCCATTACAGTAGATACCGACCAAGGTATTTTTAACGGTACCATTATGATTTATGTAAACGATACCCAGCATTTGGAAGAATTAATTGAAAGAATTAAAGAGGTGAAAGGAATATCGGAAGTGATGAGGTTTGACTCTGAAGTGGAGGTTTCTTTGAAAAACTAGTAATCTCTGAATTTAAACAGCTTAATTTCAATTGTATGTGTTAAACTCCTTAAAACTTTTAAAAGTAAAAAAATGGGCAAAAACATAACTTAATAACAAATAAATACCTAATGAGATTAAATATCCTTTAAAATTTCTATTAAAACTTACTCGCTCATAAGCAGAAATTTTCATTACTTCATAAGAATTACCAATATCTAACCTTCTATTTTTTGAAGCTAAATACTTTTGGTCATTCTCAATTTGTTGCTGAATACTAAACTCAATAAATTCTGTTTTTAAGGTTTGGTCAAAGAAAATAATCCCTTGGGTAGTTAAGAATATGGTTGTAAAGTAAATGAAGAAAATAGAGGCTACATATTTAAATCTAAAAATAATTTTAGGACTGTAAAAAGTACTATAAAAAATTAAAGTAAGAACAATAATTATTACAAACCTTGGTAAAGTGTACTCACCAGAAATAATAGCAAATCTATTAAATAAATAGAGTATGAATGTGTAACTAGCAGATATAACAGCTATTAATAAAAGTACTTCCCAAAGTTTTTTAAGGCCTAATTTGTTTATACTTTCTGATTTCATAATAACTAAAAACAAATATAAGAGTAAAACAAACAGCAATTAAAAGGTATTCAGAATTATAATTTATACTGAGGTTTAGGCTTCTAGTTTGCCTTGCAGAAAAAAAGATAGCTAAACTGTTAACATACCACTCAAAAATTGAGTATTGTTTATTTATAAAGCTTAAGGAGGCAATATTTATAAAAACAAACAACAAGTAAAACCAATTATTCTTAAAAAAATACTGCACTAAAGTTAAAATTAGAAATAAGCAAAAAGTATTTATTATAAATTTAATTGAGAAAACAAAAATTATTGACTTTAAAGAATATAAAATATCTAAATCAATAGACTTAAACATTTATTAATTAATAGCTGATAAGTTTTAATTTGAAAATTATATAGATACTTTTTTTCTATTAAATTTTTATCACAAGAGAATAATACAAAAGATAAAAAAGAAAAATACAATACGGATGAATAAGCTAAAAATGAATGAAACAGCAAAACATTATAAAAACTATCGTTTTTTTCGTTGTTAAAGTAAATTGGCCTCTCCAAATAGTTTTTTAGATTAAAATCTGAATTCAACACAAAATATAAATTTGAGCCAATAAAAATTATTGAAATGACCCAAAATGCAATATTATTTTTGAGTTTTAAATATTCTATTTTCATAAATCAAGATTAAACCTAAAACGAACGTTGCAAGGGTTGCAATAAAAATCTTAGAAATGTAATTGTGCTGAGGAACGTGATAAAAATTAAAAATATTTTCAACAAAAACTAAATTATTTAAAACCAATAAGATATAAAAAACAATAAATAGCATAGATTTTTTAAAGATTTTATTCATGATTCTAATTAAAAAGCAACAATTAATAGCTTTAATTACAAACAGACTTGTATGTTTAAATACGCTTAAAATTGCAGGTTCTCTACTGTAATGAGTATAATCTTTGAATCTGAACATTACGAAAAAAGAAAATAATAAAATTACCAACACCAATAAAATAATTATTAGTAAGTTATAGAATAAATGTAATTTTAATTTGTTATTTAAGATGTTTTTATAAGAAGTTTCAGAAGTTAATATTTTAATTAATATGTTGCTTCTACTTTCAATTTGATAAATTTGAAATGCACTAAAAACTATTGCAAAACTAATTATCAAACCGTTTATTATAAAAAGTTTAGTGAAGTAATAATCGAAAACGTTTGCTACTTTTAGATGATTTACAGCATCGAAATAATTTTTACCAAAGTTTAAAGTATTTAAAAACAAAAAAAATGCTAATAATAAAATAAAGGCATGAATTAATATCAAAGCATATTTATACCTTAAAAATTTAAGTATTTCAAATTTCAAGCCCTCAGTTATTATCATAAACTTAAGGAACTATGTGATAAATCATTGAAAATATGTTTTTGATGAGCACTAAGAATCACATTTTTATTTTGTTTAATACTGTTTTTCAAGTACACTGTCAGCGCATCCTCTGCTGCCTGATCTAAAAAATTGTAAGGTTCATCTAATAATATACAATCTCCATTATTAATAAGGTTTAAAACAATAGTTAATTTTTTTTTAAACCCTTCAGATAGATTCTTGGCTTTTTCATTAAGATTTAAATCTAATTCAAATCTTTTAAGTAGTAAATTTAATTCGACATTAAATTCTTTTACTTGATAATAATATTTAAAAATTTCTAAGTTTTCCTTAATGCTTAAATCTTTATAAAACATTTTTTGATCAATTAAATAACTAATCTGTTTGTTAAAACTATCTTGATTAATATTAGTTAAATTAACTCCATCAACATAAATATTACCACTGTAATCATTATAAATTCCTAAAATACATTTTATCAAAGATGTTTTACCAGATCCATTTTTTCCATATATCCGGTTTATTAACCCTGGTTTAAAAGTAAAACTAACATTGGTTAGAATGTTCTTTTCACCAATTGCTAATGTTAAGTTTTCTATAATAATTTCCACAATTATCAAAAATTTAGAATGTTCAAATAAATTAGGCTATAAGCTAATATAGCCTAATTAAATTCAATTAATTGTAGAAACTGGAGGGCATTCCTCAGGAGTAAAAAATATAGTTTCATTAAGATAAGCAATTGTGGTTTGGGTACAACCATTATCACAAGACCACTCCCTAATTGTCAAACCTGGCGTTATTTCAATTTCACTAACTTTGGTGCAAGTAATGCCTAATTCTTGAGCAAATAATAATCCTCCTGTTGCAAACAGGAGTGCAAAAATCAAAAATTTCTTTTTCATAAATTATAATTTTTAATGTCAAAAATCTGCTTTTTCACAATGAAGGCAGCAGACAACCTTTTTGTAACGTTACAAAACAAACGTAGAAACAAAAAGGCTCATATTTTATGCTAATGCTGCATAAAATATGCTAATTATGCATATAAATGTTACAAATAAAATCTTTACTTTAGGTAACTAAATATCTAAGCTATAATGAAATACAATATAGGAGCAAAAATTAAGAAAATTAGACAGAACAAAGGTTTAACTCAATTAGAAATGGGCAACCTATTGCACATGACCCAAGGTGCTTATTCTAGAATAGAAACAGATGGAGTAAATGTAATTTTTGAACAAATTATTAGTATTGCTTATATTACAAATGCTGCTTTACACGAGTTTTTTCCTGATGATTTGGCTGAATTGCAACAAATAAACTTTAGAATGCAAATGCAAGATTATTATAACGAAATTCAAAGTCTTAAGAAAGAAGTTGCGTACCAAAAAGATTTAATCAAAGAATTAATAGAAAAGAATAAAGAACTTAAAGAAAAATTAATTGATTTAGGTGTACCCCCCCTCCCAGCAAATTATGAAACTCACCTAAATACAATAGGATAAGGTTTAGATGTTTAAAACTTCATTTATCAAAATGATAATTTTTAATAACTTTGAACTTTAACAAGAACCATGGGCGTACAAGAAACCATTGAGATGGTCAAAAAGATTTTTGAGACTTATCTCGAAAATAAAAACCTCAGAAAAACACCTGAACGTTTCGCTATACTAGAAGAAATTTACTCTAGAACCGATCATTTTGATGTAGAATCTTTGTACATCCAAATGAAAAACAAAAAATACAGAGTTAGCCGAGCCACTGTTTACAATACTTTAGAACTACTTCTTTCTTGCGATTTAGTAACCAAGCACCAGTTTGGTAAAAACATGGCGCAATTCGAAAAATCTTATGGTTTTAAGCAACACGATCATATCATTTGCTTAGATTGCGGTAAAGTGGTTGAATTTTGTGACCCTAGGGTACAACAAATACAAAGTATGATGGGCGATTTATTAAAATTCAACATCCAACATCATTCTCTAAATTTGTATGGCAATTGTACAAAATTGGAAGCTGGCTTTTGCGACTCTAAAGAATTTAAAAAGTAATTAATTTAATCTCATATAAAAAATCCAACCAATAAAATAAATGGCTGTTGATGTATTATTAGGCCTTCAATGGGGCGACGAAGGAAAAGGAAAAATTGTTGATGTTTTAGCACCAAAATACGATTTAATAGCTCGTTTTCAGGGTGGCCCAAATGCTGGTCATACCCTTGAGTTTGATGGTAAAAAATTTGTTTTAAATACTATTCCATCTGGAATTTTCGAAAAACACACCATGAACTTAATAGGTAACGGTGTAGTAATAGACCCAATAATATTAAAAAGAGAAATTGATAAGTTAAAAGAAGCTGGTCATGATTTATTAGCCAAAAAAAATCTAATGATTGCCCGCAAAGCTCATTTAATTTTACCTACGCACCAATTGTTAGACGCATCTTCCGAAAAGAAAATGGGCGATAGCAAAATTGGTTCTACTCTAAAAGGTATTGGTCCAACTTACATGGATAAAACCGGCAGAAACGGCCTACGTGTAGGTGATATTTACTTGCCAGACTTTAAAGAAAAATACAACAAATTAGTAGAAAAGCACTGCTCTATTTTAGCTAACTACGGCGAAATTGAAGATTTTAGCGAACGTGAAAAAGCCTTTTTCGAAGCGCTAGAATTATTAAAGCAATTCCCTCACGTAGATAGCGAACATCTGGTTGCTCAATATTTAAAAGAAGGTAAAAAAGTATTAGCAGAAGGCGCACAAGGCACTATGTTAGATATAGATTTTGGATCTTATCCTTTTGTAACTTCATCTAACACTACAACCGCAGGTGCTTGCACAGGTTTGGGTATTGCCCCTAATAAAATTGGCGAAGTTGTGGGGATTTTTAAGGCGTACTGCACCAGAGTTGGTAGTGGCCCCTTCCCTACCGAGTTAGATAACGAATTGGGTGAAGAATTGAGAAGAATTGGTCATGAGTTTGGCGCAACCACTGGTCGCCCTAGACGTACCGGCTGGATAGATTTACCTGCCCTAAAATATGCTATCATGCTTAATGGCGTTACCCAATTGGTTATGACAAAAGCAGATGTTTTAAGTGGCTTCGAGAAAATTTACGCTTGCACTCATTACAATTATAATGGCGAAGTAATAGATTACATGCCTTACGATATTAGCAGCATTAAGCCAGAACCTATTTTAGAAGAAATAGATGGATGGCAGGAAGATTTAACTGGCATTAGAGCAATTGAAGAAATTCCTGCTAAATTAAGTGCTTACATTGCTTATTTAGAAAAGCATTTAGAAGTACCTATCAAATATTTATCGGTAGGGCCAGATAGATTACAAACTTTGGTATTGAATTAAGAATTCAAGATAATTTATAAGAAAGCATTCGCTAATAGTGGATGCTTTCCTTTTATAAGCCAGTTTTAATAACTTTAAATAAAGATTACACAATATAAATTATCACAAAGCGAAACTTAATATTTTGTCACTTTTTTTCCGCAAAAAAGTAACCAAAAAACTCTCCGCTACGTTTGTTGCTACAAAGTTTCTGCTTATAATTTCTTTTGTGCTAATCGCAACAAACAAGGCGAAATAATCAGTGTACGGTTGTTTGTGCTTTTACTGGGTAGGAATATTGAGTTTGATAATTTGATGTTTAATTTAATCATTAAAGCTATTATGTAGAGCCGTTTGATAGGACGGCCTAGTAGATGTAAGCAGCAGAAAGCCATGATTATTCATTGCAAAAACTTATTGATTAAAGCACAAACAAGGAGGAATGCAAGCCTAAGGGCAAAGGCTTGCGAGAGGGCGGCCTCATTCATCCGCTGTTAGAATAATCGTGAGGTTTATGCAAGTACAGATGCAAGCCTTGATCTTTTGGTTCTTTTGCGTCAAGGCAAAAGAACATATTATAATTTCAAAAATCTATAATTCTCTAAAGAAAGAATTTTCTTCAACTTACTGCGTACTCAGAATTTAATATACTATAAGAATTAATTTTCAAGGCTGAGCAGAGTCGAAGCCTATTCGATAACGTCGTAAATGATACATTTCGACTCCGCTCAATGTGACATTATCCGCTCAATGTGACATTATCGTTTCTACCCAATTCCAATCGCCTTCAATAAGATAGCTGCGTTAAAATTCTTACACTCACCTTGTTTGATTTTATAATCAAAGAACATTTCTTGATTAGTTAGTGTAATATCGAAATGAAAGTTTCTAACTTTTAATGGATAATCTGTTTCTAACTCGGCAATTTGCAAATCATGAGTAGCAATAAACCCAGGAGTTTGTTCCTCAATCAACTTTTGTATAAAAGCTTTGGTTCCTAAATATTTATCTTTACTATTGGTACCACGTAACATTTCATCAATTAAAACAAAACTATTTTGATTGGCTTGAGTAAAATCAATGATCATTTTCAATCGGTCTATCTCTGCTTTAAAAGTAGAGGTTTGATTAGCCAAAGAATCTTTAATACGCATATAGCTAATAATATTAAAAATAGAAGTTTCTAATTCCTCGGCGTAAACTTTCATCCCAGCAAAAGCCATCACCATATTAATACCTACTGTACGTAAAAAAGTTGATTTTCCAGCCATGTTAGAGCCTGTTATGATATCTACTGAGATTTGATTTTCTAAATCAAAATCATTTTTCACACAAGTATCTGATGGGATTAGCGGATGCCCAATTTCTTTAGCACTAAAGCCATATTGATCTATAATTTTAGGATAAGTATAACTTGGATGATTAAAAATAAATATCGAAAAACTAATTAAAACCTCAAATTGAGCAACGGCATCAAAACCTTTTAATATTTTGGTTTGATTAGCTTTTTCCCAATCATGAAGTTGTTGAAGGCATCTTAAATCCCATTGCAAAAACAGGTTTAAAAATAATCCTACAATAGCATTCAGTCTATTATCTAAACGTTTTATAATTTTAGACAAACCGTCTATTTCTAGATAAAGTTGCTTTTGGTTATCGCCAAGACTGTCTTTAATTTGGTTTAATAAGTCGCTTTTCCAGATATTATTTTCAATCCATTTTATATTCTCCGCATAAGTACTTAACACATTGGCACAACCATCAATTTGGGTATGTATTAAATCAATTTTTCCTTTATAAAAGAAATTAATTGTGCTAATTAAAACCAGGCTTAAGGCTAGAACACTCCACCAAAAACCGCCAAAAATTACACCCAATGCTAGAAATGAAAAATTAAGCATCGGCGTAAGCCAAATTAAAATTTTAATTGAAAATTGTGATACAAAACCAACCTCCTTTGGTAAAATTTGAGTTATAAAGTGTTTAATTCTAACAGATTGTTCAGGATTTAAAGGATATAGCTTGGCTCTAAAATCTAAGTGTTGATTTTGATATTCTTCTAACTCTAAACTGGCTTTTTGCCTTTTTAAAATTTCCTCTTGGTTTGATGGTTTTGTAAACCATCTAGCAAGCAAATCATTCCCTTCAAAAGTTTTGCACCTATTTACATAATGAAAAAGAGAATGACTTCCAAAAACATCCAAATCATCTGTATATGGATGTTGAGCAGCATTAAATTGGTTACCGTTTGAATAAATATTTTCTTTTTTTAGAAAAGTATTGAACTCATTTTCTAGTAATAACAGTTTATTAGTTTGAAATTTTAACTCGTTTTGTTTAGTGACATAAATTTTTACCAATATTAAAAAAGCAATAATGGCAATTAACCATATGACAGATATAAAAATTAAACCAGTATTAAAAAAAAGATAAGTAAATGTAATGGCTAGCGCAAAAACAACTAATCTTAAATAGGCATACTGATTAATTTGAGATGATAAAACTTTGATATCTAGCCTTAATCGATCAATTAATTTTTGATAATGATCTATCACATTTTGAGTTTGCATAGTTTAAAAATTCAAAAAAAAACCGCGTGAAAATTTCACACGGTTTCAATATCGGTATAAATTAATTATTTACTAATTTCTATTTCTACTCTTCTATTTTTCGCTCTATTAGATTCACTATCATTGCTAACAATTGGTTTAGATTCTCCAAAACCATTAGTTTTTAGTCTGGTAGTTTTAACACCGTTATTAACCAAATAAGCTTTTACAGCATTAGCCCTATCTACAGAAAGCATCATATTTCTTTGGTCGCTACCCTCGGCAGATGAATGCCCATTTAACTCAAATGATAGGTCTTCAAACTTTTTCATTTGGGTTGCAATTAAATCTAATGTAGTATAAGATGATGTTTTTAAAACCGAAGAGTTAAACTCAAATTGAATGTTCTGAAAATTAATCTTAGACTTGTCAATTATTACAGCAGGGCATCCTCCATTTTCAGTTGTACCCTTTTCTTCAGGACAATCATCTTTACTGTCTGGTACACCATCACTATCGGTGTCTTTTTCTTTTACTGGCTCTACAACTTTAACAGGCTCATCTACAGCAACTTTGGTTTCTTCTGCTGGTTTAGCCAGTACCTTTTTAGATTTACAAGAAGTACTTAACATTGCAAAAGCAATTGCACAAATAATAATACTTAAAAACTTTAGTTTCATTTTTCTCAATTTTTGATTTGATTTGGCGAAAAATAGTAAAAAATTAATAATAATTTTACGAATAGTTAATAAAGTACCGAGTGTTTAAAAATCTCACTTCTTGTTTTAAATTTAAATACCTACTTTTATTTTTAATAACCTACAAATTAATATCTTTTTAACTAAGGAAAATGAGTAACATTTTAATCATTGATGACGAAATAGGGATATGTTTAATCATGTCTAAGTTTTTAACAAAAAATGGTTATACTACTACAACAGCAGAAAGTGGTGCAGCAGCTTACGAAGCGTTAAAAAATCAGAAGTTTGATTTAGTTTTAAGTGACTTTAGACTAGAAGATACTGATGGCCGTGAAATATTGCGCACTATAAAATCTCAATATCCAGAATTGATAGTTATTATAGTGAGTGGTTTTGGAGACACTAATTTGGCTGCAGAATTAATAAGAATGGGTGCCTATGATTTTATCAATAAACCTATATATCCAAACGTAATTTTAGATACAGTAAAAAGAGCTCTAGGGCAAAATACAGAAACTGTTAATTAAATTCACATTTTCTATAAGCTACAAGTTAGCCTCTATCTATGAAGATTACACTTATCGCCATTGGCAAAACAGACGATACTTATATCATCGAGGGAATCAATAAATACTTAAAAAGAATAAAACACTATATCAAATTTGATATTGTTGTTATACCCGATATTAAGAAAACCAAAAACTTACCAGAACAAGAACAAAAAAGCAAAGAAGCAGAATTGTTTTTAAAGCACTTACAATCGCAGGATGTTGTAGTATTGTTAGATGAGAAAGGAACCGAGATAAGTTCTACTCATTTTGCCGATTTTTTAAACAAAAAAATGATTGGGAGTGTGCAAAATCTCGTTTTTTTAATTGGTGGCCCTTACGGTTTTGATGCAAGTATAAATAAAAGGGCAAATCATAAAATATCTTTATCTAGAATGACATTTTCACACCAAATGGTAAGGTTGTTTTTTGTTGAGCAAATATATAGAGCTTATACTATCTTAAAAGGAGAACCATATCATCACGAATAATTTTAATTTATGGATTTATTTGGATACAAACGTAATTACAGATTTAAAGGCAATAACCCAAATAATGAAAACAAGTTATTTTGGATATTGGCTATTGTTGTGAGTGCTATATTTTTTGCAATAGCCTATTTTAGAGGGTTATAAAAACGAAAAAGCCAAACATAAATATGTTTGGCTTTTAATAGTTTGAACCTTTTTGCTTATGGATTTTTACTTCCTCCGGCTTTTTTAACCGCTACACTTTTGGTGTTACCGCCTTTTTCGCTTTTTGGCTTTGCAATTTTTGCTTTCTCTGTTTTTGGTGTTTCTTTAATTGTTTTGCTATCATCCTTAGCTTCTTCGGCTTCGTTAAATAATGGCAAATCTTTTAAAATCAAAAACCAAGAAATAATTTTCTTCATGTCCGAAGCATAAACTTTCTCTTGATCGTGGGTTGGAGCAACTTCAACAAAAAATGATCTTAACATTTTTCCATCTGCTTTTGGATCAGGAACATTTTTTGAAGTTTTCATCACTTCAAAAATATCTTTCAATCTTAAATCTTCGTCTTCGCCATAAACAGTAATATCTTCTAAAGAAGCTAATTTAGCTGTAGAAATATTCACTATAGTTTTGGTTTTCGCGTCGTCTAAACTTTCTAATATATATCCTGATTTATTTTGACCTATTAAATTAAATAAGCCAGGTTTACCTGAAACCGAAACAATACCTGCTAATTTCATAACTTTTAATTAATCTGCTAAAACTTCTATTGTTAAAATTTTATCTCCTTGTTTAATATCGTCAACTAAATCTACGTTTTCAATTACTTTACCAAAACAAGTATGATTTCTATCTAAGTGAGCAGTGTTTGCTCTGCTATGGCAGATAAAAAACTGAGAACCTCCAGTGTTTCTTCCGGCATGCGCCATAGATAAAACACCTCTATCATGATATTGATTTTCGCCATCTAACTCGCAATCTATATGATATCCTGGACCACCAGTTCCGGCTCTAAATTTTGTGGTTTCGCTTTTAGAAAAAGGACAGCCACCTTGTACCATAAAATTAGGAATCACTCTGTGAAAAGTAACACCATCATAAAAACCTTCGCTAGCTAACTTTTTAAAGTTTGCAACAGCCTTAGGGGCATCATTATCATAAAACTGAACAGTCATATCTCCTTTTTCAGTTTTAATTATCGCTTTACTCATATTATCTTGTTTATTTAAAAGAGCCACAAAATTAACAAAATTTTTAGGGTGTGTAAACGTTTTAACAATTATCCTTAAATTAGTTGACATGAAAAAAATAAAACTACTGCTTTTATTATCGTTTTTAAGTTTCAAATGCTTTTCGTCTTATATTTTAATACCTATGGATGAAGATCAGAAAAACCACCTTAAAGCATATGGAATCGCATTTTACACCTTGCAAAAAGGAATAGAAGTAGATTGGTTATTAAACTACAAAGGAGGTTCTTTTTTGATATATTATAATCAAAACATAGAGAGTGAATTAAAAATTAGAGGTGTGAGTTACCAAGTTGTTGCCGATGCAAAAGTAAATCTTATTCTAACAGAAATAGCTAATCCAGAAGTCAATATGGATATTATTAAGCTAGAGAAAACGCCAAAAATTGCGGTATACTCGCCCAAAAGCAAGCTTCCTTGGGATGATGCCGTAACCATGGTCCTTACTTACGCAGAAATACCTTATGATGTGATTTATGATGAAGAAGTAATAGGTGGTAAATTACCAGAATATGATTGGTTGCATTTACACCACGAGGATTTTACAGGGCAATACGGTAGGTTTTGGGCCAATTACAGAGGGGCGAGTTGGTATCAAGATGATGTAAGAAATCAAGAAAATATGGCAAAGAAACTAGGCTTTAATAAGGTTTCTCAAATGAAATTAGGTGTAGCACAAAACATCAAAAACTTTTGTAGTGGCGGAGGATTTTTATTTGCTATGTGTTCTGGTACAGATAGTTATGATATAGCTTTAGCCGCAGCAGGGATTGATATTTGCGAACGAATGTTTGATGGCGACGGAATTACACCAAATGCACAAAGTAAATTAGATTTTAGTCAAACTTTCGCATTTCAAAACTTTAAATTAGATAATAATCCTATGAATTATGAATTTTCTGATATTGATGCGACCAATAGCAGATTAGTAAATCGTACTAATGATTTTTTTACTTTATTTGATTTCTCGGCCAAATGGGATGTAATTCCTACCATGCTTACTCAAAATCACGAGAAAGTTGTTAAAGGTTTTATGGGGCAAACCACATCATTTAAAAAATCTTTAATCAAACCAGATGTTTTAGTAATGGGTGAGTTAAAATCGGCTGGCGAAGCAAGATATATCCATGGCGAATTTGGAAAAGGGCAATGGACATTTTATGGAGGACATGATCCCGAAGATTATCAACACATGGTTGGCGACCCTCCTACCGATTTGAATTTGTATCCAAACTCTCCTGGTTATCGCTTAATCTTAAACAATATTCTTTTTCCTGCCGCTAAGAAAAAGAAACAAAAAACTTAAAAAACATTTAGTAAATGCTTTACTTAGCAGCAAATGCTAGAAATTATATATCAAGATGATGATTTGATAGTGATTAACAAACCACACGGTTTGTTAGTACATCAATCGCCAATTGCAAGAGATGCCGAAGAATTTGCCTTACAAATGTTGCGAGACCAAATTGGTCAAAATGTTTGGCCAGCCCATCGTTTAGACAGAAAAACGAGTGGGTTATTACTATTTGCGTTAAACACACAAATCAATAGTTTATTACAAGCTTTATTTAGAGAAAACCAAATCACTAAAAAATATTTAGCCTTAGTTAGGGGTTTTACCCCTGATGAAATGGATATAGACTATCCGTTAATGAAAGAAAACGGACAAATTCAAGAAGCATTTACCTATTTTAAGACTTTAGCCAAAGCCGAAATTGATATTGCATTTGGTAAACATACAACCTCTAGGTATTCTTTGGTAGAAGCTTGCCCACAAACCGGCAGAATGCATCAACTTAGAAAACATTTTGCTCACATTAATCATCCAATCATTGGAGATAGACCTCACGGATGTAATAAACAAAACAAACTCTTTAAAGAAACTTGGCAAATGGATAAAATGCTTTTACATGCTTCTGAGTTATCTTTTATACATCCAATAACAAAAACAGAAATACATTTAAAAGCAAAAATTCACGATGAATTTAAAAGAATGCTACTGCTTATGGATATATCTTTAAATACAATAGATAACTAATAGATTTATCAGAGCAAAAAACTTGGTTTCTACATTCAAGAAACCAAGCTAACCATTAAACCTAAAACAAACCGACGAAAATCATCTATTTGAATCACTATAATTTACGTAATAGCAAGTCCTAAGGATTTTATAAACTCATAATAAAAGCCTGTAATTAATATAGTAAAATGTTTTATAGAAATATTTTAGTAAAACCTAAGCTTTAAATTATATTTGTTGAGCAAAACCATATCTAATGCCCATAAAAGGAAATCAATTTAAAACAAATACGATTAAAGAGCCTTTAACCAAAGGCTCTGAGCCATATAAAAAATCTATTGATGAAGAAAAGGGTAAAGATTCTAATTTCAATTTTAAAATCAATTTCGGAAACGATAGGGCAATTAAAATAACCGGCTTATTTCTACTGATTTTAGCTTTATATTTTTTAGTATCATTTACTTCTTATTTCTTTACATGGGAAGATGACCAAAGCTATGTAATTGATGCTAACGGTGGCTGGACTAATTTATTTAAAACTATTAAAGAGTTAAAATCTAATGGTGCCATTAACCCAAACATACAAAACTGGGCAGGTAAGTTAGGTGCCTTACTTTCGCATCAATTTATTTACGAGTGGTTTGGAGTTGCTTCTTTATTATTTGTTTTTGTTTTTGTGGTAATTGGATATAGGTTATTATTTAAAGTACAGTTATTGTCTATTTCAAAAACATTAGCTTATTGCTTTTTCTTGCTCATTTTCAGTTCTGTTACTTTTGGGTTTTTTCATTCTTTTTTAAGTGAATATCCTCATTATTTAGAAGGCGAATTTGGTTATTACGCTAACTTATTATTAGAAGCACAAATGGGTGTAGCAGGTGTGGCTGGTGTTCTTGTATTTGCTGGCTTAACTTGCTTAATTATTGCTTATAACATAGATTTTAAACTTCCTGAAAGGAAAATCAAATTGGTTGAGCCAATTGAAGAAACAGAAGAAGAAATAGCTAACGATGTTTATGATGACGAAGAAGAAGAAATATTAAATGATGATGATTACGTTACTACACCAGTAGAGTTTCCAATTAAAGAAAAAGCATTTAACGCACCTTTACCAGAAAAACAACCTGACCATAGCTTTGAAGTAGAAAACACTACTTTAAACCAAGAAGAATTTACTAGTCCTAAAGATGATTTTGACGAAGTTGTAAATTATAAAAATGAAGCTGAACAACCTAAAGATGAGAATTTAGAACTGGTAATAGAAAAGACCGAAGAAGATGCAAAATCAGAAGATTTAGTAGAGCAGTTTGGCGCCTACGACCCTACGCTAGATTTATCATCATATAAAAACCCAACCATAGAATTATTAGAGCAATATGGTACGGGCAAAATAAATGTAGATGCCGCCGAATTAGAAAGTAACAAAAATAAAATTGTAGAAACGTTAAATAACTACAATATAGAGATAGATAAAATTAAAGCAACCATTGGCCCAACGGTCACACTTTATGAAATTATTCCTGCTCCTGGTGTACGTATTTCTAAAATTAAAAATTTAGAAGATGATATTGCCTTAAGTTTAGCCGCTTTAGGTATCAGGATTATTGCTCCTATGCCAGGTAAAGGAACTATTGGTATTGAGGTGCCAAACTCTCATCCAGAAATGGTTTCTATGCGTTCTATTATTGCTACAGAAAAGTTCCAAAATACCACTATGGATTTACCAATTGCCTTAGGTAAAACCATTTCTAACGAAGTTTTTATTGCCGATTTAGCTAAAATGCCTCACATGCTGGTAGCAGGTGCCACAGGGCAAGGTAAATCTGTAGGTATTAATACCATATTGGTGTCTTTACTTTACAAAAAACATCCATCACAATTAAAATTTGTCTTGGTAGATCCTAAAAAAGTAGAACTTTCTTTATTTAAGAAAATAGAACGCCACTTTTTAGCAAAATTACCAGGCGAAGACGATGCTATTATTACCGATACTAAAAAGGTAATAAATACCTTAAACTCTTTATGTATAGAGATGGATCAGCGTTATGATTTATTAAAGGAAGCTGGTGTACGAAACTTAAAAGAGTATAACGAAAAATTCATCAAGCGTAAGCTTAATCCAAATAACGGACATAAATTTTTACCATTTATTGTTTTGGTGATTGATGAGTTTGCCGATTTAATGATGACTGCTGGTAAAGAAGTAGAAACACCTATCGCCCGTTTAGCTCAATTAGCCAGAGCCATTGGAATTCATTTAGTTTTAGCTACTCAGCGTCCATCGGTAAATATCATTACAGGTACAATTAAAGCTAACTTCCCTGCTCGTTTGGCATTTAGGGTAACCTCTAAAATAGACTCTAGAACCATTTTAGACTCTGGCGGTGCCGACCAATTGATTGGTAAAGGAGATATGCTTTTATCTACTGGAAGTGATTTAATACGTTTACAATGTGCATTTGTAGATACACCGGAGGTAGATAGAGTAACCGATTTTATTGGCGAACAGCGAGGTTATTCATCTGCGTATGTATTACCAGAATATGTAGGTGATGATGGAGATGGTGGTAGTATAAAAGACTTTGATCCAAATGATAGAGACGCAATGTTTGAAGATGCTGCTCGTTTAATTGTAATGCATCAGCAGGGTTCTACCTCACTCATCCAGCGAAAGCTGAAACTAGGATATAACAGAGCAGGCAGAATTATAGATCAATTAGAGGGTGCAGGTATTGTTGGTGCTTTTGAGGGCAGTAAGGCTAGAGAAGTTTTAATCCCGGATGAATACGCTTTGGAACAGTTTTTGTCTAACTTAGGCAAAAAAGATTAGTGATTATGAAAAGGCAATTATCTATTATTTTACTATTTGTTTTTACCGCAATAGGTCTATTTGCACAAGATGATCCAAAGGCAAAAGCTATTTTAGCTGGAGTTAGTAAAAAATATAAATCATACGATGTGGTAAAAGCTGATTTTAGTTTTAATATCAAAAGCCCACAAAGCAATGTAAATAAAACAGAAAACGGAACAATTTACATACGCTCTAGTCAAAATAAATATAAAATAAACCTAGCTGGACAGGAATTAATTTCTAACGGCAAAATTCAATGGACTTATTTAAAAGAAGATAATGAAGTTCAGATAAGTGAAATCAATCAAAGCGCTGACGCATTAAATCCAGCTCAGATTTTTACAATTTACGAGAAAGGATTTAAATATGTTTATTTGGGCGAAACAACAATTGGTGGTCGTGTTTTTCAAAACATTGAACTTGCTCCATTAACAACCAGATCGTTCTCTAAAATTAAATTAAGGATTGATAAAGTAAACAAGCAAATTAATAACGTTGTTATAAATGATAAAAACGGGAATGTTTACAGTTATTTAATCAAGGCATTTACTCCTAATGTTAAAGTTGCTGAAAGCATTTTTAGTTTTGATACTAAAAAATATCCGGGTATAGATGAGGTAGATTTAAGATAATTAAACCTTAAATTATGGATATATCTTATACAAACCACACATTAGAAAAGCTAGAAACTTTATTATCAGATTTTGGTTATAAAGTGAGATACGAAAAAGGTAATTTTAAAACTGGGTCTTGCTTAATTGAACATACCAAAATTATTGTAGTAAATAAATTTTCTAATTTAGAAAGCAAAATACTAGCTTTAGTAGAATTAGTTAAAGCAATAAATGCAGAAGCTAATCATTTAACAGAGAAACAAAAAGCCTTTTATTACGCCCTTAAACAAACAAAAATAGAGTTTTGAAAATTACATTTTTAGGCACCGGAACTTCTCAAGGCGTACCAGTAATAGCCTGTGATTGCGCTGTTTGTTTAAGTATAAACCCAAAAGACAATAGACTTAGAAGTAGCATTTTAATAGAATCTGAGACCACTACAATAATTATTGATACAGGACCAGATTTTAGGTATCAAATGTTGCGCAATAATACCCAAAAGCTAGATGCTATAGTTTTTACACATCCTCATAAAGACCATATTGCCGGAATGGATGATGTTAGGGCATTTAATTACAAGCAAAAAAGCGCTATGGAAGTTTATGCTACCGAGGCTACACAAGAATCGTTAAAACGAGAATTTTACTACATCTTCTCAGACTTTAAATATCCTGGTATTCCGTTAATAAATTTCAATACCATTGCCTTAGAAAGCTTTACAATTGGAGATATAACATTACAACCTATTGAAGTTTTTCATTATAAAATGCCCGTACTGGGCTTTAGAATAAAAGATTTTACATATATTACTGATGCTAAAACCATAAGTGATACTGAATTTAAAAAAATTAAAGGCACTAAAATTTTAGTAATAAACGCCTTGCAAAAAGAAAATCATATTTCGCATTTCACGTATGATGAAGCTATAGCATTTGCAAAAAAAGTTAATGCAGAAAAAACCTATTTTACACATATAAGCCACAAGCTGGGTAAACACGAAGATATATCATCAGAATTAGGACCAAAAATTGCATTAGCTTTTGATGGTTTAAGTTTGAATATTTAGGGTTTCTATTTTACTGTAATGAAAATAAGTTTTATTTGTATTTTTTTATTTCTTTCTCTAACAAACAACTATGCTCCAACTTCTGCCGATATAATTTTAGGTAGGTGGATAACTGCCGAAAGAAATTTAATTGTTGAAGTTTATAAAGAAAATAATACTTATAAATCTAAAATAGTTTGGTTTGATGTTTCTGATGACCCAAGCAGACCTATGCATAGCAGATTAGACTATAAAAATCCAAATCCTAACCTAAGGAATAATAAATTGGTTGGTTTAGAAATACTTAATGGTTTAAAATTTAACCCCGAATCTGAAAGGTGGGAAAACGGTACCGTTTACGATCCAAATACTGGTAAATTTTGGAGTGCCGTAATATTTTTTGATAATGAAGGTAAGTTAGCCGTTAAAGGTTACTGGAAATTTGAGTTTTTCTCTAAAACCATGCACTTTGAAAAAAATAGCAGGTCAACAAAAAAAATTTAACCTACTTAAAAATAATTATTTGCCTTTTTATAACGATTGTAAAGCGGCAAGAAAAAATATCGCTCCTATAAGATAAGTTCATTTTTGCTTTAAAGAATCTATCAAAATATTAGTAAAGTATTTTGCTCCATTATTGTTTAGATGAGTATAATCGGCAAATAATAAAGGATTTTTTAGAAATCTAATATCATTGGTAAAATCAAGAAAATGAATATTGTTTTCTTTAGCAATTTCTTTGGCAATTGAAATTGAGTTATTGGTCTCTTCAAATTTCTTAAAATAAGGAGAAAACACCAATACTAGATTAATATGATTTGCTTTACAAACCGCTATAAAATTTTTAAAAGCTTCTATTTTTATGAGGTCTACTTCGTATTTTTTTTGTGGATACTCTACGGTTAAATTTTTATTCCACTGATTGTACAAAGGCATGTAACCATTAAAAACTTCTTTACGCTGCTTATTAAATTGGGTATTACCAGCAGCAATTGTAAATATTAAAGAATTGAAGGGATAAATTTGTGAACACAATTTTAATTTCTCAAACTTACTTCTTAATAAAACCACAGGTCTAACCTCTGAATATTCTTTATAATAAGGCAATAATGTAGCTAAAACATCATAACCATCTTCAACTTTTTGAAACTCGTTGATGTTAACATCCAAAATAATTTGTTTTGGTTTATATCGATTTAAAGCACTCTTAAAAATTGCCAAATGATATAAAATTGGATTCCCATTTCTTCCAGCATTGTAGCTGGTTAAACCTAGTCTTTCTTCTAAAATATTTGATTGATAATGATGTAAAGCCCTAGAAGATCCAAAAATTAATAAATCTTGATTAGCTTTTTTAATTAAATAGGTTGCACTATATTCTCCTCCACTTTCTTGATTAAAATAAAAGTAACGAAGGGTATTTCCTATTATAAAATCTAAACTGAAGATTAAAAGAAAAAAAGAGATTAGCTTGATTCCAAAATATAAATAAGGCTTTTCTTTTAATCGATTTCCTATTTCTTTTATCATCTAATTAAAATTGAAAGTAAATGAACTGTCCGCCATCAAAAACTCCAAATGTTAGAATTATAATTATTATTGAAGCATAAGCTAAATTTCTAACTAACCAATTTGGATGATCAAATAAAGAAAATTTATCCTTAAAATACTCACGCTTTAACTCTGCAAGAAAAAGTATTCCAATGCCTAAAAAAGAGAAAATTAATTTTGACGGGTTCTCTATAAACAAAGGACCGTCAAAATTTGCTATTTTCTGAATAATTGTAAAAGCATCTGCTATAGTATTTGCTCTAAAAAATATCCAAGCAAAAGAAATTAATATAAATGTTATTAATATTTGACTAGCTTTTAAAATGTATGGGAATTTAGTAAAACCCAATTTGCTGTTTAAATTGTTTCTGAAATTTTGAGATAAACTAGCAAAGATTAAATATAATCCATTTAATGCCCCCCAAACTAAATAAGTCCAATTTGCACCATGCCATAAACCACTAATTAAAAAAACGATGAATAAATTAAAATACCATTTTGGTATAGAAACTCTGTTTCCTCCTAAAGGGATATATAAGTAATCTTTAAACCAAGTGCTTAAAGAAATATGCCATCTACCCCAAAATTCCGCTATATTTTTTGAAAAATATGGGCGATTAAAATTCTTCATTAAATCAAAACCCATAATACGAGCTATACCAATAGCAATATCAGAATAGCCAGAAAAATCGCAATAGATTTGAAATGCAAAAAATATAGTTGCTAAGAAAAAGGTTAGCCCACCATGTTGGTCAACATTATTATAAACTGCATTTACATAAAAAGCTAACCTATCGGCAATTACTAATTTTTTAAAAAAGCCCCAAAGCATTAATTTTAAACCAGAGACTACCCTATCGTAATCAAAATTATACTTTTGTCTAAATTGGTGTAATAAGTTTTGAGGTCTTTCTATTGGCCCCGCAACCAATTGTGGGTAAAACATCACATATAGCGCATAAATACCAAAATGTCTTTCTGCTGTTTGATTGCCTCTATATATCTCTATAGTATAGCTCATTGCCTGAAAAGTATGGAAAGAAAGACCCACAGGCAGTAAAATGGAAAGAAAAGGTATTGGATTCTCTAACCCAAAGCCATGAATCAAGAAAGAAAAATTCTCGTTTAAAAAATTAAAATATTTAAAAATTGCTAAAACACCAATATTAACTATTAAGCTAATGGTTAAATAAAATTTACGTTTAGTACCACTAGCATTTTCTATAAAAATACCAGCTATATAATCTATAATTATAGTAAAGCCTAATATAAGGATGTAAATAGGCACAAATGCCATATAAAAATAACAGCTACTAGTTAGTAATAATACCCAGCGCCATTTATAAGGAATTGCAAAATATAATGTGGTAACAACAATAAAGAAAAAAATGAAATGAAACGAATTAAAGAGCATTGATAATAAACAAATTAAGTTAATGTTTAGTTGAAGATTTTCATTTGTTTAGTACTTTAAATTTATTAATTATGATGCTGTTTTAGAAAATATCTACAAGTAATAATTATCAAATCATAATTTAAAAATTTAAACTCGTGATTCAATTTGTATCAATAATACAATAAAATGAATTAAGTTCAAATCAAAAAATTTGTTAGTTTAACAGTGTAGAAATTAAAATTCAGAATAAATAAAACGCTTAGCCAAAAAGATAATTAGCAGAGTGTATTATTTTATGTCAAGAAAAAATAAAATAAATACTTAATCCTTAGTTTGACCTTAACTCTAATTCATCAAAATAATTTAAAATTAGCTAAACTTAAAAATACCTTTTTTAGACCAGTTTAAGCCACGAAGTTGAATGGTAATGTTACACTAATAGCACTATAATTTCATAATTTTGTTAAACTATTTGGCAAAAAAGAAAAAATCAGTCTTTGTTCATATGCAAAAAATTAAATCTCTATTATTTATTATCAGTTTTTCAATTTTATTGGCCTGCAACAGCAATAACGAAAAAACCAATGTTACCGACTCAACAACTTCTGATAAACCATTAGAAATAACCTTTAATGGCGATACATCGACAACTGGAATGGTTTTGATTAAAGGAGGAGATTTTATGATGGGTGGCGATAATAGTCAAGCAGATAAAGACGAGTATCCGAAGCATAAAGTAATTTTAGACGATTTTTACTTAGACGCCCATGAGGTTACTAATGCACAGTTTAAAGCATTTGTAGATGCTACGGGCTATGTAACCACTGCAGAAAAAAAACCTGATTGGGAAGAATTAAAAAAGCAATTACCACCTAATACCCCAAAACCAGATGATAGTCAGTTAATTGCCTCTTCACTAGTTTTTACCCCTCCTAGTACACCTGTAGATTTAAATAATTATTCTCTTTGGTGGACATGGATGCCTGGTGCAAATTGGAGACAACCTAATGGACCTAAAAGCAATATTGATGGAAAAGAAAATTATCCGGTTGTACACATCAGTTGGGATGATGCCATGAATTATTGCAAATGGGCTGGCAAACGTTTACCTACCGAAGCGGAGTGGGAATATGCTGCCAGAGGCAGTTTAAAAGACAATATTTATCCTTGGGGAAATGAGCATATTTCTATTGGTAAAGCGAAAGCAAACTCTTGGGAAGGTAATTTCCCTTATCAAAATATAAAAAAAGATGGATTTGAGGGTTTAGCACCTATCAAATCTTTCGCACCAAATGCATACGGCTTATATGATATGGCTGGAAACGTTTGGGAGTGGTGTAACGATTGGTATAGAAACGATTATTATCAAGCTGTAAATAAGCCAGCTGGCTTTAAAAATCCAAAAGGCCCTTCAGATAGTTACGACCCAGAAGAGCCTTATACTCCAAAAAAAGTTGCCCGTGGTGGCTCTTTTATGTGTAATGATAGCTATTGCTCTGGATACCGAGTTGCCCGTCGTATGAAAAGCTCTTACGACTCGGGCCTTAGTAACCTAGGTTTTAGATGTGCTAGGTAAATAGTAAGTACTAAGTAGTAAAAATATCAAATAAAAATCATGTTTAAAAAAGTTTTAATCAACCTAATTTTAGTAGCAATTACATCTCAAATTTACGCTCAAAACATAAAGGGTAAGGTTGTAGATTCTTTAGCAAAATCGGCGGTTGAATATGCTAGTATCGGAATTTATAACTCATCAGATAATAAATTGGTAGGTGGTGCAGTTACCGATGCTAATGGAATGTTCAACATCAACAATTTAAAACCTAATACATACGATATTAAAATAGATTTTATTGGGTACAATTCTAAGCTAATTAAAAATATAGATTTAAGCAATAAAAAATCTATTGATTTAGGTGCTATCCTATTAATTGGTAGTGCACAATTACTAAATGAAATTACAGTAACTGGTGAAACACCAAATAACATCAACAAAATTGATAAGCAAGTTTATAAAGCAAGTCAGTTTGAAACAGCTAAAGGAGGTACAGCCATAGATGTAATTAGAAATATGCCTTCTATTACGGTAAACGGAGAAAACGAGATTAGATTAAGAGGTTCTACCGGATTTTTAATTTTGTTAAACGGAAAACCAGTACAAACAGATGCTGCTACCTTACTTAATCAACTACCAGCAAATTCAATTGAAAATATAGAAATCATAACAGCTCCATCTGCCAAGTATGATGCCGACGGAAAATCAGGAATTTTAAACATCACCACAAAAACAGGAATAAACAACGGCTTAACTTATACCGTAAATTTACAAGGTGGTTTACCAAGCGTTAACGATTTTAATAATAAAGAAAACTCACAACGTTACGGTGCCGATGCCTCTTTAAATTACACCAAAGATAAGTGGGATTTAGCTTTTGGTGCTAGCTACCAAAAGGCAGATGTTGCAGGTAAAAGAGTGGGCGATGTGAACACAATCATAAATAACCGAAAAACGGTTTTTCCTTCTATTGGCGAGCGTAGTTTTGATAAAACCAATTATGCCTTCAGAACATCTGTGGCTTACACACCAAATACTAATAATAATTTTAACGCTGGTTTTTATTTGGGGCAGCGCAAGCAGTTTCGCTTAGCAGATATTAATTATAATAATATTAAAACCAATCTAAATACGGGACAGGTAATTGGCAGAATAGATTATTACAACTCCAATCTAGTTTTGCGACAAGGCGACTTCGCATTAGTCAATTTAGATTATCAGCATAAATTTGAAAATAAATCTAGTTTAAACTTTTCTGGTTTGTACGAGTATGCTAAATTTGATGGCTTTACCAAAAACAGAAACTTAAACCAAAACAACTATTTAGATACTTTACAATACGTTTTAAATACCGGAAATAGTCCGCTTAATGCCATAAGAGGTAAAATAGATTATACGTTGCCTTTAGGGAACGGAAAGTTAGAAACAGGTTATCAAATCCGTTATCAAAAACAAAAGGGTAGCTTTTTATATCAAGAAGCCATTTTAGGGACAGGCAGGTTTACAACCCTCCCCGAGTTTAGTGATGATATTAACGTAACTCAAAGTATAAACTCGATTTACACTCAATACAATGCAAAAGAAGGCAAGCTGGAATATACTGGTGGTTTACGCTACGAATACGCAACCCGAACTTTTACAGCCAATAAAATACCACAACCTTTTGAGCTTAATTTGTCCAACTTATTCCCTTCACTAAATCTATTATATACATTTGAAAAAGGCTACAAATTAAAAGGCGGCTTTAGCCGTAGGGTACAACGCTCTACCAATAACGAGTTAAATCCCTATGCAGAACGCGAACATTCCGAAACTTTAGAACAAGGCGATCCACGTATTCGCCCCGAGTTTGTTTTCTTAACCGAATTGGGCTTAATTAAAGATTTTAATAAAGGAACGGTATTTTTCACCTTATATAACCAGCAAATTAAGGATGTAGTTAATAGAGTTAACAGCGTATATGCCGATACCATCTTAAATCGCATATACACCAATGCTGGCAATGCAACTTTATGGGGTTTAGAAAGTGGTTTTAATGTTAAACCCGCTAAATGGTGGAGTTCTTACATTGGGGCAAATATTTACGATTACAAAATTAATGGCTCGCTATTCAACAATGCAGTTAATGTAAATAATGGTGGTTTTGTGTATTCTTTCAATACCAATCAAAACTTTACAGCCTCTAAAACATTAAGCTTTCAGTTCAATTTAAACTATTTATCTAACCGCCCTACAGCTCAAGGCGAAGATTCTAGATTTATAATTCCAAATTCATCGGTAAAAAAAACATTTTTAGATGGTAAACTAAGTGCTTCATTATTGTGGCAAAACATGGGTTTAGGGATTATTCCAACAAACGAACAAAGAATCACAACCAGTGGAACTAATTTTTTTACAACCACAAATTACATTCAAGAAAAAGATATTTTTATGATTAATATTAGTTTCAATTTTAATCAGTTAAGCAAAAAACTGAAATTGCCAAGCAGCGAGTTTGGCGAAAGAGAGTTTTAGCATTTGTATTTGAGCGTTACCCCGAAGAAAAATCGGGGTCGGGCTTTGCATTTTATCTTTTATTGCAACTTGCAAAGCGCATAAAACAATAAAAGGATGTCATTTCAATCCCTAACGCATGTGCTTAGTTACTACTCTGCATTTTGTAACTAACGTCTCCTCAAAATTTTCCATTATAATTCCAGTTGTAAATTTTAGTTTTACAGCATGGAAGATCAAACGCCAAAAAGTAATCGTAGGGTTAGGTACAAGGGAACTCACCCAAAATCTTTTAAAGAGAAATACAAAGAGTTGCAACCCAATCAGTTTTCTGAAGATGTTGAAAAGGTAATGCAGCAAGGGCGCACACCTGCAGGTATGCACCGTTCCATTTGTGTAAACGAAATTCTAGATTTTCTACAAATCAAACCTGGGCAAATTGGTATGGATGCAACTTTAGGCTATGGCGGACATAGTTTAGAAATGCTGAAACATTTAGTTCCCAATGGTCATTTATACGCTACTGATGTTGACCCATTTGAACTACCAAAAACTAGAGAACGTTTAGCCGCTTTAGGTTATGGACCAGAAGTGTTAACCATCAAAAAAATGAACTTTTCTGGAATAGATTTAATTGTAGAAGAAGCTGGTTTATTGAATTTTATTTTAGCAGATTTAGGCGTTTCTTCTATGCAAATAGATAATCCTGATAGAGGTTTTTCCTTTAAAATTGAAGGTCCGTTAGATTTAAGATTAAATCCAAATAGCGGAAAATCTGCTGCTCAATTGCTAAAAACCATTTCTTTTGAAAAATTAGCAACCATTTTTGTAGAAAATGCCGACGAGCCTTATTTTGAAGAAATAGCTGCTGCAATTATTACCTCAATAAAACAAGGTGTTGCTATTACCACAACCACACAACTAAAAGAAATTATAAAAGAAGCTTTAGATTTTTTACCTTCAAATAGCAAAAAAGAGGATATTAAAAAAGCTTGTCAGCGATGTTTTCAAGCGCTAAGAATTGAAGTCAATAATGAATTTGGTGTATTAGACAAATTCTTAGAAAAACTCCCGGAAGCATTAGCCCCTGGAGGTAGAGTGGCAATTTTGTCTTTTCACTCTGGCGAAGACAGAAGAGTAAAAAAAGCTTTTCAAGCTTTATATAGAGGAGGAGTGTTTAGTGCAATCGCACCTGATGTAATTAGGGCAAGTGCTGAAGAATGTCATAGTAACCCCAGGGCTAAATCGGCCAAGTTACGCTGGGCTATTATGGGCGGGTAGGGTTATCAGTCAATATTATTTAATTGTCTATTTCTTTTGGTAGTATTCTATTGTTAATTTAACTATTTATTTACATTGGAAAATTGCTAATAGGACATAAACACTTTAAAGCAATAATTGTAATATTTTGATAACCAATTAGATTTTAAAAATCTGTTTTACCATATTTAAGCTTTAAAAACTAAACTATGCGTAAATTTTTATCTTTTAGCCTTTTACTTTTCATCTCTTTAAAGCTTAATGCTCAAAAAAAACCGGTAGATCATTCGGTTTACGATATGTGGCAAACAGTAAGTAGCGAAAAATTAAGCGATGGAGGAACATTTGTAGGTTATTCTATTACACCACAAGCTGGTGATGCTAATTTCTTTATTAAAAATCTAAAAACTAAAACTCAGTTTAATTATCCACGAGTAGAAGCTTTCAGCTTTTCTACAAACGAGAAATATGCTGCCTTTAAAATTAAACCTACTTATGCAGAGGTTAGGCAAGCAAAAATAAAAAAGAAAAAAGCAGATGATATGCCTAAAGATACTTTAGGTTTAGTTGATTTAAACAGTTCTGTTCTAACAAAAATACCAAGAGTAAAAACATTTGCTTTCCCAGAAGATGCAAGTAATATTTTTGTTTATCTAGCCGACAAAGAATTACCAGATACCACTAAAAAGAAAAAACCAGCATCAACTAAAGAAGATTCTGATTACTTTTTTGCTGATGAAACTCCTGCAGCAGCTACAAATAAAGAAGGAACAAATTTGGTTGTTAAAAATTTAGAATCTGGAAAAGATTTTATTTTTAAAGGTGTAACAGATTATCAAATCAGTAAAAATGGACTTTACGTTTTATATGTTTCTACAGGCATAAAAAAAGATAGCACTTTAAAAGCTGGTATTTATGTTTATGATGTTAAAGCAAACAATAGCAAACTGATAAGCACAGGAAAAGGAATTTACAAAAACTTAACTTTTGATGAAAAAGCCTCTCAGTTAGCTTTTACAGCTAGTAAAAGTGCAGAGAAAGCCCCTATTAAAATCCACGATTTATACTATTACAACTTCAAAACAGATACTGCTACAATCTTAGTTTCTGCTTCCACATCAGGTATGCCTTCTAAATCGAGCGTAAGCGAAAATGGAAGAGTATATTTTAGTAAAAATAGCAATCGTTTATTTTTTGGAACAGCCCTATCTCCTATTGCCAAAGACACAACCATTGTAGATTTTGAAGTTGCCAAACTAGACATCTGGAACTATAAAGACCAAGATTTACAGCCTATGCAATTGACAAATTTAAGCCGCACCTTAAAGGAAAGCTTTTTAGCGATGGTAGATTTAAAATCTAACAAGTTCTTACAAATTGCTAACGAACAAATGAGTAGTGCAGGCTTAGCCGATCAAGGGAATGGTGATTACGCTATTTTAAGTGGCGATTATGGTCAAAGAATATCTGTACAATGGGAAGGTTTTTCTAAAAGAAATGCAGCTTTAATTAACCTTAACACCGGAGAAAAGAAAACAATTAATGATTACGAAAGGGCAAACTATCAAATTTCGCCTAAAGGTAAATTTGTGTATTGGTACAATGAAAACACAAAAAAATGGATGGTTTACGAAATTGCTAGCAGTAATAAAATAAGTTTAAAGTTGCCAGAAAATATTAAATTTTATGATGAGGAAAACGATGTTCCCGATGAGCCTAATGCTTATGGCGCTGCCGGTTTTACTATAGACGAAAAGCAATTTTTAATTTATGATAGATATGATATTTGGAGTTTTGATCCGATTTCAGGAATTGGTAAAAATATTACCAATGGTTTCGGTAGGAAAAACAATATTACATTTAGATATGTGAATTTAAATCTAGAAGAAAGAGGAATTGCTACAAAAGGAAATATTTTATTAAACGCTTTTAACAATACTACCAAGCAAAATGGTTTTTATCAAAAAGAAATGGGAAAAACCACCGATCCTTCTTTATTGATAATGGCAAATAATAGTTACTCTCGTCCGCAAAAGGCGAAAAATACTGATGTATTGGTTTACGAGAAAAGTAGTTATGTAGAATCTCCTGATTTATATGTTTCTTCAAATTTTAAGCAAGAAACTAAACTAACTGTTACAAATCCGCAACAAAAAGATTACAACTGGGGAACGGCCGAACTTTTTAAATGGACTACACCAAAAGGCTACAAATCTGAAGGAGTTTTATACAAACCAGAAGATTTTGACCCTAGTAAAAAATATCCAATGATTGTTTATTTCTACGAAAAACTATCAGACGGTTTATATGGTTACCAAGCCCCTGCTCCTACTCCATCTCGCTTAAACATTTCTTTTTTTGTGAGTAATGGATATTTAGTTTTTGCACCAGACATTAGCTACGAGGATGGTTATCCAGGAAAATCAGCCGAAGAGTTTATCAATTCTGGCGTAGAAGCTTTAAAGAAAAATAACTGGGTAAATGGCGAAAAAATTGGTATTCAAGGACAAAGCTGGGGTGGTTACCAAGTGGCTCATTTAATCACGAGAACCAATATGTATGCTGCGGCTTGGGCTGGTGCGCCAGTGGTAAATATGTTCTCGGCTTATGGCGGTATTAGATGGGGAAGCGGCATGAACCGTCAGTTCCAATACGAGAAAACGCAAAGCAGAATTGGAGCAACCATTTGGGAAAAACCAGAACTTTATATAGAAAACTCGCCTTTATTTAAAATGCCTAATGTGCAAACGCCAGTGGCTATTATGGCTAACGATGCTGATGGCGCTGTGCCTTGGTACCAAGGTATTGAGATGTTTACCGCTTTACGCAGATTAAATAAGCCCGTTTGGTTATTAGTTTACAATAACGAAGACCACAACTTGGTACAAAGACAAAACAGAAAAGATATTTCTATCCGCGAGCAACAATTTTTTGATCACTTTTTAAAAGGTGCACCAGCTCCGGTTTGGATTAAAACTGGCGTTCCCGCAACAGAAAAAGGTAAAACTTGGGGTTTTGAATTAACAGAAGAATAAGATTGTTTTAATTAATTATAAAAGCTGTTTCAGATTAATTTTTGGAACAGCTTTTTTGGTTTATTGACTTATTAATTAAATTTGATCATCAATATCTAACTATGAAAACTAAAAATATTCTAAAATTTCATTTATTCACAATAGTCTTATTTTGTTCTTCTTGCGCTAGATTTATTGGCCCTGCAATGACAGGACCAAATAATATCAGTTACTTACCCAGACCGTTTATTGCAGATAGCGCCAAACAAGAAAGTTACGTTACAGGTCAGCTATCTTTAAGCAGCACTAAAAACGATTACACCTCGTTTGGATTAGGTTATTTAAATATGAACCATGCTTATGCCAATAAAAATATTAATGCAAGTATTGGTGTATTTGGTTTTGCTGGGATTGTCAATTTTTCTGATATAAGTAACTTTCAAAAATCTTTATTTGGCTACGGATTAAGAAGTACCATTGGTTTTCATGTTATTACAGCAGATAAAAAAGTAAATTTCAGAATATTAAACTGGGAAAATGCTTATTCACAAGAGTTTGGCTCCTACGCTAAATACCGCAATTTAATTCAGAATGATAATTTACAAAACCCTACTTATTCTGATAATTTTTATATTTCTACCTTCACAAAGGTTTTCACTACTGGTTTTTCTAGCGAAATCTTAATAAATGAACCATTTGATAATAAAGACTTTACATTTGGATTTAGGGGTTTTGTAGGCTTTTCTCCATTACTAGTAAATAGTTTTAAAAATACATCAAATAATAATTATGAAAATATGTCGGGCTCATTTGTTTTAAACTCTAGTTTGTTTTTTAATATCAAAAAAACAATATTAATTGCCGAAATAGGAATGGGTGACAAATCTTACGGTGCTAAAATTGGTATAGGTAAAAAATTCTAGGAAACTAAGATTTACTATCTTTTCTAAGCCATTATGTATTTCATCTTAAAAAAACTCATTTCTTTCAATCATTACTTAATTCCAAATTGCTTTTTGTAAATTTGAATCAAACCAATTTTATGAATTCTACAACTACAGAAAAATCTTTGAAAAAAGATTTATACGAACAGCCTGATTATTATTTATTAGATGAATTATTAACCGAAGAGCATAAATTAATTAGAAGCACTGCCAGAGAATGGGTAAAAAAAGAGGTGAGTCCTATCATAGAATCTTACGCTCAAAACGCGGCATTTCCCAAGCATTTAATTAAAGGATTAGGAGAAATTGGCGCATTTGGACCTACAATTCCTACCGAGTACGGCGGAGCAGGTTTAGATTATATTTCTTACGGTATCATTATGCAAGAATTAGAACGTGGTGATAGCGGCATACGCTCAACGGCTTCTGTTCAAGGTTCTTTGGTAATGTATCCTATTTATGCTTTTGGGTCAGAAGAGCAACGCAAAAAATACCTACCTAAATTAGCTACTGGCGAAATGATGGGCTGTTTTGGTTTAACAGAACCCAATCATGGCTCCGACCCTGGAGGTATGACCACCAATATTAAAGATGCTGGTTCTCATTATATCTTAAACGGAGCAAAAATGTGGATTTCTAATTCACCATTTGCAGATATTGCTGTGGTTTGGGCAAAAGACGAAGAAAGAATTGTGCGTGGCGTAATTGTAGAACGTGGAATGAAAGGCTTCTCCACTCCAGAAACTCATAATAAATGGTCGTTAAGAGCATCAGCTACTGGCGAATTGGTTTTTGACAATGTAGAAATCCCAAAAGAAAATATTTTACCAAATATTAAAGGCTTAAAAGGTCCATTAAGTTGCTTAAATCAAGCCCGCTTTGGAATTGCTTGGGGTTCTTTGGGAGCAGCAATGGATTGTTACGATACCGCCTTGCGTTATACCAAACAACGTCAACAATTTGGTAAACCTTTGGCTGGATTTCAGTTACAACAAAAGAAACTAGCCGAAATGATTACCGAAATTACCAAAGGACAACTTTTAGTTTGGCGATTAGGTGTTTTAAAAAATGAAAACAGAGCTACTCCTGCTCAAATTTCTATGGGGAAAAGAAACTCGGTTGAAACTGCTTTAAATATTGCCAGAGATGCTCGCCAAATGCTAGGCGGAATGGGAATTACAGGAGAATATCCAATTATGCGCCACATGATGAATTTAGAATCGGTAGTAACTTACGAAGGAACACATGATATTCATTTACTAATTACTGGTTTAGATATTACTGGCGAAAACGCTTTCAGTTAAAAAACAATGAGAATAATATTTATGGGTACACCCGATTTTGCGGTGGCCTCTTTGGATGCCTTAATCAAAAATGGTTGTGAGGTGGTAGCGGTAATTACAGCACCTGATAAACCTGCAGGCCGTGGACAAAAAATAAACGAGTCAGCAGTAAAAAAATATGCTTTAGAACAAAATTTAAAAGTTTTACAGCCAGAGAAATTAAAAAACCAAGATTTTTTAGCCGAATTAAAAGCATTAGATGCCGATTTACAAGTTGTTGTTGCCTTTAGAATGTTGCCAGAAGTTGTTTGGAATATGCCAAAAAAAGGGACCATCAATCTACACGCTTCCCTTTTACCGCAATACCGTGGTGCTGCACCAATTAATTGGGCTATCATCAATGGCGAACAAGAAACTGGTGTTACTACTTTCTTTTTAACTCACGAAATTGATACTGGCGACATTTTATTTAAAGAAAAAGTTACCATAACTGATGAAATGTCGGCTGGTGATTTACATGACGAATTAATGAATGTAGGCGCTGATTTATTAGTAAAAACTGTAAATGCTATTGCTAATAACAACTATGCCGAAACACCACAGCAAAATTTAGACACCAGTAATTTAAAACATGCCCCTAAAATTTTTAAAGAAGATTGTTTAATCAATTGGCAACAAAATAACGAAGATACGTTTAACAAAATTAGAGGATTAAGCCCCTCTCCTACTGCTTACACTACTTTTTTAGATAAAACTTTAAAAATATATGCTGTTAAAAAAGAAGATGTAAAACCAGAAATTGGCATTGGAGAATTTTTATCTGATGGTAAAACATTTATAAAATTTGCTACAACAGATGGCTACATCCACATTCTAGATTTACAATTAGAAGGTAAAAAGAGAATGTTAATTGAAGATTTCTTGCGAGGTGTAAGGTTAGATTAATCTTTTCTATACTTATCGTTATTAACCACAACCATTTCATTCTATTTTAGAAATTTGAAATTTCTAGTCCGATAAATGCATAAATTATTATCTTGCTGAAAATATCCAATTAATGAACCACGGACCAGCAGTTGAACTAGGCGTCGACCATGCTTCTTCAAAAAAAGCAAAATTAGGCGTTCTCTTTTTCTTTATTTATTTCATTTTTTATAGCGGCTTTGTTATAATAGGCGTAGTTAACTACGAACTATTAAGTCAAGAATTTGCATTCGGACTTAGTCTCGCCATATTTTATGGTATAGGATTGATAATTTTTGCAGTATTATTAGGCATTGTTTACAATTTCTTGTGTACACGATATGAAGATGATTTAAATAAGGAGGAAGCTCAATCATGATCTACGAAATTTCTTACATTGCTTTAGCTTTTTTTATTCTTTTTGTTGGCTTTGTTCTTTGGCTTTCTTTTTATTTTGCTAGAAAAACCAAATCTGCTTCTTCTTATTACGCAGCAGGCGGGCAAATACATTGGGCTGTAAATGGAGTTGCTTTTGCAGGGGATTACCTCTCAGCCGCTTCATTTTTAGGAATTTGCGGAATGATTGCTACCGTAGGTTACGATGGCTTTTTATATTCAATAGGCTTTTTAGCAGGCTGGATAGTAGCCTTATTCTTAATTGCCGAACCACTTAAAAGATTAGGGAAATATACATTTACAGATGCGCTTAACTCCACTTTTAAATCTAGAGCCATCACTCTTACTGCTGCCATCAGCACATTAATAGTTTCTATATTCTATTTAATTCCACAAATGGTTGGAGCCGGAGATTTAGTTACTCCACTTTTAGGATTTCCGCACTGGGTAGGTGTTGTATTGGTTGGTGTTGTAGTTATTGGAATTGTGGCCAGTGCAGGGATGACTTCTACTACCTATGTTCAGTTCATCAAAGGCGGTTTGTTAATTGTACTTTCTACCATTTTAACAGTTTACATCCTTAAAAATGGTTTTACACTAAACCCTGACCATAAAAACCAACCATACCATAATTTTATGAGTATTAGTCCTGTTGTGGAGAATGGAAAAGTAATTGAAGCCGATGATTGGCAAGTCATTTCTCAACAAGAAATCAAAGAAAAAACATACGTCAAACTAAAGAAAAACAATGTAGAAAGATGGTTTTCTTTAACAGAAAAAGAAGGAAACTATGATTTAAAAGAAGCACTTTCTATTGTTGAAGATAAAAGTGGGAATAAGCTTTATAATGGTGAGCCCAAGGAAAACAAGAAGTTTTACCAAGTAGGCAACATGAACAAAATTATTAAGGATGGTAAGGAAGTAGAAAAAACTGGACCTGTTGGGCCTGCTGAATATCTATCTATTATTGAGAAGAGCGAATTGGTTCGTTTCGCAAAAGTGAGCTTAAAAGATGGAAATGATGATGTAACCCTTTATGTGCAAAATATCACCCAAGGTAAAAACTTTATGCTGCCTGGCTTAAAATATAATATTGGGAAAGGATCTAGCTTGTGGAGTAAAATGGATTTTATTTCCTTAATGCTAGCATTATTCTTAGGAACAGCCTCATTACCACACATCTTAATAAGATATTATACCGTAAAATCTCAGCGTGATGCCAGAAAATCGACTATTTTGGCTATTGCCGCAATTGGTGCTTTTTATGTATTAACCTTATTTATGGGTTTAGGAGCAGCTGTTAATGGTGTGTTGGATGTAGAATCAAGTAATATGGCGGCTCCTCTTTTGGCAAAAGCTTTTGGGGTTATATTATTCTCTATCATTTCGGCAGTAGCATTTGCCACTATTTTAGGTACCGTTGCTGGTTTAATCATTGCATCATCTGGCGCTATCGCTCATGATTTAATGGAGAATTACTTCAAAATAAATTTAGATGATGATAAAAAAGTAAAAGCGGGTAAAATAGCAGCAGTTTCTGTAGGTGCATTTGCAATTATTCTGGGGATTATTTTTAAAGGAATGAATGTTTCTTTCTTGGTAGGATGGGCATTTTCTGTAGCAGCATCGGCTAATTTACCAGCTATTCTATTCCTTTTATTTTGGAAAAAAACTACAGCAAATGGTATTGCAAGTTCTATAGTTGTGGGCGTAGTTTCGTCATTGGCTATCATTTTAACCTCGCCTACCATGTGGGAGCGTTATGGTTTAGACCCACTAACCGCTATGCATAAATTAGATAATCCGGCAATTATTTCTTTCCCAATAGCTATTCTTACGGTTTGGATAGTTTCTGCTTTAGGCAAAAAGAAAGAGGAAAAATTGGTGGTAGCTTAATTCCTAAATTATTATAATTGAAAAGGATGATCATGGATTAGTGAACATCCTTTTTGTTTTAAATCTTAAGATTAAATAATTATTAACCCAAATTACGCAATAGAGATTGTCACAAAGCAAAACACAATTCCACCAAAATCTATTTACATATTTGTAATGATTAAAATTTTAGTCACTTTTTTTTAGTTTTTGTTGTTTAAAGGCCTTCAAGAGTGCTTAACAATTTTTCTGCGAAAATTAACCAAAACCCTAGTGAAGCAAACACATGAAAGACCTTGAATATAAAGTTAGTCACTTTTTTTCCGCAAAAAAGTAACCAAAAAACTCTCCGCTACGTTTATCGCTACAAAGCAAGTGCTCAATGTACTGTTTTCGTTACCGCGATAAACAAGGCGGAATTATCGCTAAACGGTTGTTTGTACTTTTGCTAGGTGGGTTATCTTGCAGAGCAACTCAATAGGACGGCCTAGCAGATGTAAGAAGCAGAAAGCCATGATTATTCCCTATAAAAACATTGCTTAACTCGCTACCAAGGATGAATGTAGCCTTTGGGTAAAGGCTTGCGGATTGGAGGCCTCATTCATCTGCTATTAGAATAATCGTGAGCTTTATGCAATTACAGATGCAAGCCTTGATCTTTTGGTTCATTTTGCATCAAGGCAAAAGAACATATCATGATTGAAAAAACGCAGAGGTCGCTAAGGAGAGATTTTACTTGAATCTAATGCGTAATTTAGGATTAAATATGACAGTTAATTTATCTAACCCTTTATCAATCTAGCCACAAACATCGTATCAGCTTTAGCCTGATAACCTTTAATTAATTCTTGTCTTTCTACTTTTAGGTTAAAAGTATCACAAAGCCATTTTACTTGATCCTCGTTTTCTTCTTTAAAAACCGAGCAAGTGATATAAATTAAAGGTTTATCAGCTTTTAGATATTTCACCACATTTAGAGCCAGTTTTCTTTGTAAATCTGAATAGAATTTAATTTTGTGAGTTGCAAATTGAGCAATCATTTCTGGCGTACGACCCCATGTTCCAGAACCGCTGCAAGGTGCATCGAAAATAATCCCATCAAACTCGTAATCGTGTAAAAACAAATCCTGACTTTGGGTTAAATCCATCACCTTTTTCTGATAATTTCTAATCCCTGCTAAGGCAAAACGTTGTTGTAAGTTCTCTAAAATAGATGCTCTATTATCGGTCACTAAAAGCTTTAAATCAGCTTGTTGAGCATGTAATAGCAAGCTTTTTCCACCCGATGCTGCACAGCAATCCCACCATTTCTCCCATTTTTTAGGTTCAAAAAAAGCACCTACCTTTTGTGATGACCAATCTTGAATTTCGTAAGAACCACTATCGGTAATGATTTGCTCTAATTTAGTCCCATTGGGTAAAGCTATCGTTTGGTTACCTTTCACTTCAAATTTTATATCGGCAACAGCCAAAAGCTTGGTGATTTTTTGTTCTTCTGATGCTTTTACACGGATAAATAAATCGGGTTGAGTGAAAAATGATTTTAAAAAGGATTGCTCATCAATTCCTTCACTAAAATGTTGATGAAAAGGAAAAACATCGTCTAAATTAAAAGATAGATATATTGTTTTAATAAAATCTAGTTTCTCTGATAAAGAATTGGCTATTAAATTATTCCACTCGAGTTGATAGTATTCTAAAAATGAATTCGGATTATTATTGGTTAAAAACTCGGCAACAGCTAATTTTTCTACTAAATCTATATCTTTTAAGGCATTTCCTAATCGATAATAATTATAAACCAATCTACTAGCATTACGTCTATCACGCGAACCCATTTGCTTATTTTGGCGATAAAAAACGCCCAAAAATCGGCTTAAAGGCTCATCGTTTTTATATTCGCTAATAATTTTCTGAAAAGTACTAAACTGATGGAAGGCTTTCATTTATGGCTTTACAATTTCTAACTCGTTAAAACGATATTTCATCACCATTAAACCTACGTTATAATAGCCATAACGGGCATCTTTTAAAAATCTAAAATTGCTATGAATACCATCGGCATTTAGATTTTTAAACTCAGTAAAATAATCCTTACCGTATTTGTTCATCAAGTTTCCTAAATAATAACCAATATCAAAACCTTTAAAAGCATATTCTGATGGCTCTAAACTGTACTTAGATCTATAGTATTTAAGAAAATTAGCAACCCTAGTAGATTTATAATCTATTTGATAAGAGGAAGTGATATAAGTATTTAGTAGCTCTAATTGATTGTTATTTAGGAAAGTAGCCTTTTCCCAGCCCGGGTGACCAATCACTGCGATTTGATAATTGGCTTTTAACTTTTCTAACTCGGGTAAGATGGTTAATAAGAAAATCCGATCTGTTGCAGGCAATACAATCACATTTAAACCTACCGGACTTAAAGATTTATAAATATTTGGGTAACCTACAGCCTTAATTCCAATCTCGGCAAAGGGAATTCCTTTAGCCAAACTATCCATTCCTTTTTTAAACGGAACGGCATATTTATACTCATCGGCTTGGCCACTTCTAATTAAAATTACTTTTTTAGGTTTTAAATCTGCATTTACAAATTCGGCGGCTTTAAATGCATGTTGATCTAAAGAACTGTTAAATGAAACTAAAAAAGGATTATTAAAATTTGCAGGATCTGAAGCTGCTAATGGCGAAACCATAGGCATTTTTCTATTCTTAGAATAAACAGAAAACTGTTTAATCCCGCTTGGAAATATGGGGCCAATCACTAAATCAGAAGCTTTAACATCTCCTCTATTGGCAATAGCTGATAATTTTACAGGATCATCTTGCGAGTCTATCACATTTAGCTTAAAGTTTATAGACCCTTTTTGGCGAGCCACAGAATCTAAACCCATTTTAAAACCTTGATAAAAATCAATAGCTATTTCAGATTTATTTAAATCTGATAATGATGCCGTTTTATAATCAACATGGTCTAAATCAAAAGGCAGCAGCATAGAAATTTGCATTTCTAGCTTTACTTCTGGCTTTACAGGCTCTACTTTAACAATAGGTTGCTCTACTTTTGGCTGTAAAACTGTAGTTTCTGCCGGAGCCTTTTGAACAGGAACTGTTTTAGGCGAGCAAGCTGCAACACAAAATGCACAAATAATTAAAAAATAAACAAACTTCTTACTCCCACTCAATGGTTGCTGGTGGTTTTGAGCTAATATCATATACAACACGGTTTATTCCTTTAACATTATTTATTATATCGTTAGATATTTTGGCTAACAAATCATAAGGTAAATGACTCCAATCGGCTGTCATCCCGTCTACAGATTCCACTGCTCTAAGTGCGACCACATTTTCATAGGTTCTTTCATCACCCATTACTCCTACCGATTGTATAGGCAAATAAATAGCCCCTGCTTGCCAAACTTTATCATACCAGCCGCTTTCTTTTAGGTTTTTGATATAAATAGCATCAGCATCTTGTAAAATAGAAACCTTTTCTGGTGTAATATCACCTAAAATTCTGATAGCTAAACCAGGTCCAGGAAACGGATGACGACCTAAAATATCGGCAGGTAAACCTAAAGCCTTACCCACTCTTCTCACCTCATCTTTAAATAATGATTTTAATGGCTCCACAATTTTAAGCTTCATAAAATCTGGCAAGCCACCCACATTATGGTGCGATTTTATAGTTGCCGATGGTCCGCCATTTACAGAAACAGACTCAATCACATCTGGATAAATAGTGCCTTGTGCTAACCATTTTACATCATTGATTTGATGTGCTTCATCATCAAATACTTCTATAAAAACCCTGCCAATTGCTTTTCTTTTCAATTCTGGGTCAGATAATCCTTTTAAAGCATCGTAAAAACGTTGTTTAGCGTTTACTCCTTTAACATTTAAGCCTAAATCTTTATAAGAACTTAAAACAGATTCAAATTCGTCTTTGCGTAATAAACCGTTATCTACAAAAATACAGTGTAAGTTTTTTCCTACAGCTTGGTGTAAGATTAAAGCAGCAACAGAAGAATCTACTCCGCCCGATAATCCTAAAACAACTTTATCATCTTGTAATTGAGCTTTTAAAGCAGCAATAGTTTCCTCGGCAAAAGCAAAAGGAGTCCAATCTTGGCTGCATCCGCAAATATCTAATAAGAAATTTTGCAATAATTGCTTTCCATCTGTAGAGTGTGTAACCTCTGGGTGAAACTGAATACCATAAGTTTGAGAGTCTTTAATATGATAGGCAGCAACTTTAACTGTATCTGTACTGGCAATGATTTCAAAATTTGCAGGAATTTCTTTAATGGTATCGCCATGAGACATCCAAACTTGCGAACGAACCGGCAAGTCTTTCATCAACGGATTATTGGTATGGATATATTCTAAATTGGCTCTTCCGTATTCTCTAATTTCTGATGGCGTTACATTTCCTCCACTATGTTGTGCAATATATTGAGCTCCATAACAAACTCCTAGTAAAGGTAATTTTCCATGAAACTGATTAAAATCTACTTGAGGCGCATCTGGCGTACGAACTGAAGATGGACTTCCAGAAAGGATAACTCCTTTGGTAAATTCATCTATTTCTGGGATTTTGTTAAATGGGTGGATTTCACAATAAACATTTAGTTCTCTAACCCTTCTAGCAATAAGCTGGGTGTATTGCGAACCAAAATCGAGGATAAGGATTTTCTCTTGCATAGGCAAAGATAAAAATTTATCATCCCTAGCATCAATAAAAAATAAAATAGATGATAAAGCATTTCTTTTGTTAAAAGTTTGAAATTAACTTTTGTTTTATGGCGTTTTAACACGCTATACACTGTAGTCCCGATGAAAAATCGGGAGCTGCCGTTTCTATCGTTAACGCAATGGTTGAGTTTAAACTTTCCCTTAAAATTTAAATAATTAAACTCTTAATAATTATCGTAAATGAATTTTGTAATTTAGATGTTCATAAACATCTGGTAATTATTTCATATTCATGCAGCGAATCAAAAGCATATTTTCTTTACTTTTTTTAGGATTGATTTTTAGCATAATGATTATTTCTTGTGAATATGAAATCAGTAATAAAGATAAAATAAGTGCAAAAACAAGTATTTTAGACACAGGCTCTAGGTTTATCATCATACAAAAAGATACTACAACAATTAAGCCTACAGTAGACTCTACCTTAATAGATACAGTTAAAGCAGTTGTTAAGGTAGATAGTGTGATTAAGCCAATTGCAATACCGATAGTAGAAAAGCCGATAGAAAAACCGGTAAATAAACCAGCTTCTAATATGGATAAATTGGCAATCTATGCCAAATCACTAATTAAGAAACCTTACGCTTATGGGCAAAACACGCCCGAGAAAGGTTTTGATAACTCGGGTTTTGTAAACCATGTATTTTCTAAATTTAATATCACTGTACCTCGTTACAGTGCTGCTTTTGTTGTGGCAGGCAACGCGGTTAAAGAAAATGAAGCCACAAAAGGTGATATTTTACTTTTTTCAAAATCAGAATCTGATAAAAAAGTGGTTAATCAAGTTGCTATAGTTATTAGCGAGCAAGGTAAACCCATTTCTTTTATTATTTGCAGTTCTGGCAAAACCAATGGAGTGGTTATCACAAATTTAAATAGCTACTATAAACCGAGATTAATGGGTGTAAGAAGATTAGGGGAATAATTTTAATCTATCATTAATACCTTTAAAGCACTTGCTACATTTCCAATTTCAAGAAATTCTACTGCTTTTAAGTGAATTTGAATAGTTCTAGTATTGGCATCGCCAATAGTGCTATCCAAAATTTCTTTGATCTCCTTTTCTGCTGCAAATGTCTGAACTTCATGCTCAGTAGGTAAAGCTTCTACATTTGCTAATTGTCCTAAATGGTTACCAGTTAAAATTTTAGAACTTTTAATATCATCTGGCAAGGCGTCAACACCAATTCCTAATTTATATAAAGGCTTAGCTACTTCAAACAAACTATCGGGAGTAATTTTACTATACCAATTCCCTCCTAATCGGGCTACTTGATCTATTTTAAAAACATCTATTTTTCCATCACTACCTAAAATATTTAAATCAATATGGGCATACAAAACTTCGGCAATTACCAAATTCCCGGCCCCACCTTCTTTACCTAATGGTATAATTTGATTTACTTTACACTCTAACTGAACAGGAGATTCTTGCACACGAGGTGGCTTTATTAAATTAGATTCTACAGCTGTAAAACCTGCTTTAACAAATTCGTTTGTACCTTTTGGATACTCTGTACTGGCCAAAGACATTTGCTGTACCATAGGATAGTTTACTATATTAATCACTACTTCTGGTACCTCTAATAAATTTTCTAAGGTGTTTTTTGCGCTACCATCTCGTCCCCTATTCACTGGCGAAAACACACAAATAGGAGGATTAGAGCTTACCAAATTAAAAAAACTAAACGGGCTCAAATTTACATTGCCTTCTTTGTCTATTGTTGATGCAAAACATATTGGACGTGGTGCAATAGCGCTACTTAATATTTGATAGGCTTCGGCATTAGATAAATCAGAAAAATTATAAGATGGCATATTACTTTTTTAATGCTAAGATAGAAAAATCAGATTTCTCGGCCACTACGGTAGTGCTTAATCTGCCTAAACCGGTCACTTCCATATCTATAATATCGTTTGGTTTTAACCATTGAGGGGTATAATTAGGATTGTTTCTTAAGCCTGTCCCGTTTAATTCTAAAAAACAACCTGTACCAACAGTACCAGATCCTATTACATCTCCAGGTAAAACATCACAACCATAAGAAACACGTTCTATAATTTCGGCAAAAGTCCAGTTCATATCTTCTAAATTACCTTTAGAAACCTCTATTCCGTTTACAAAGCACTTCATCTCTAAATTATAACTATCTCCTTTATGACCTTCTTTTGTAAAAACTCTATACTGCTCTAGCTCGTCTTTAGTAACTAACCAAGGACCTAAAACAGTGGCAAAATCTTTTCCTTTTGCAGGTCCAAGATTTAGTCTCATTTCTTCTAGCTGTAAAGTTCTGGCACTTAAATCATTCATAATCATATAACCAGCAATATATTCGTCAGCATCGGCAGCTTTTATATTTCTACCTTTTTTATTTAATACAACTGCTATTTCTAATTCAAAATCTAGTTTATCAAAATGATCAGGCATACAAGGCACTACCCCTGTGCCATAAATAGCATTGTGATTTGTAAAATAAAAAACAGGAAATTGGTCAAACTCAGCAATCATTTCTGCATTACGGTTTATCCTTGCTGTTTCTACATGCTGCCTAAAAGCATAGGCATCTCTGCAAGAAGTAGGATGTGGAACTGGGGCTAAAATCTCAAAAAACAATTCTTCTTTTGCAGTAGATTTATTAGTTTTTAATTCATCAAAAACTCTTAATGCGGCCTCCATTAATGCATCACCACCTTCTAAAAACTGCTGCATGTTATCAGGAATAACATGATTTAGTGAGTTTAGATTATAAATATGACCGTTATAAAAAACACCTAAATGCTCTTGATCTTCGGTTTTATATGATACTAGTTTCATAAAATAATACGGTTTTAGAATTTAACGATGGAATTGGTTTTATAACTGATTGAGTAAATGTACAAAATTGCTTAATTAACTTCTTTGTGTTTTTTAATTTTTGGCTATTCAATAATTTATATAGTCAACAATATTTTAAAAGAAAAAAATTTTTGAAACCTTTTGTCTTATATGTGGTATAAGGACGAAATTGATTTATAAAATAAGTTATGACAACAAAAAAAATATTGTATATATTATTGAGCTTTACCATTTTATTTGCCTCTTGCGAGAAAAATGAAATAACAGATTTAGAGATTTCTACATTAGAATATAATAATAAGAAACATAATTTAGAATCGGGTGGTATTTTGAAATCTCAAACTACTACCATGTTTGGTACAACACCAACCCACAAAAATTATGATTTTTATACTACAGATGGTGAGTTTGTTACCAATAGTGCAGGTGAATTTTTAAATATCAGCGGAAGTGTTGTGGCATTTGCCGAACTTAACTCACCTAATACTACAGAATTTCAAACTGGTGTGTTTCAATACATAGATTCTAGTGAAGACTTTAAATTGTCAGAAGAGACGTTAAAAGCAAAATATGATGGTAAATCATTTTTTACATATGCTTACATTATCGCCGAGTCAAAAAATAATGCCCTTTTAAACTTTAGTAATAAAATTGATGTAATGTCTGGAACAATTACAGTAAGTGGCTCGAAACCCAATTATACCATTGAGTATATGCTGGTTTTAGAAAATGGTAAAACTGCAAGTGGTAAATATTCTAAAGGATTTTCAAAGTTATAGTTAGTTCGGGTTTAGTTAATAGTTAATTTGGTTTAAGAACCGCTTGCAAATCAAGCGGTTTTTTTATTTCTTAATAAAAAGGCTATATTTACAAACCAAATAAACACAGACTTTGCAAAATTTAAACTGTTTTAAAATATTAGCTTCAGTAGTTTTATCCAAATTTCGTTCGGCTATGCTTGCAAAAATTGTATTTGCTCAATATTCTCTGTAAATTACCTTTAGATAACAATCGTTATCAATCAATAACTCATATTTAAATTCTTTCATTAATTAATTAAACAAATTAATTATGCCGTTTTATTATAAACTAGGAAATATCCCATCTAAAAGACATACTCAGTTTCGTAAGCCTAATGGCGAGCTCTATGCCGAAGAGCTGGTTTCTACGGAAGGTTTTTCGAGTAATTACTCTCTGGTATACCATACCTACGCTCCTACCATAGTTAAAGAATTAGGTGAAGCATATTCGGTAGAACCAAAAATTGCCCGAGAAAAACACTTAAAACATACCAGTTTAATTGGTTTTAAAATTAAACCCGAGGATGACTTTTTAAAAAGCCGTAAACCTATTTTAGTGAATAGCGATTTGCATATTTCTTTGGCTGCGCCAAAAAAATCTATGACAGATTATTTCTATAAAAACACCATGGCCGATGAAATGATTTTTATTCATGAAGGGTCTGGGATTTTAAAAACTGGTTATGGAAATATCAATTTTGAGTATGGCGATTATCTAATTATTCCCAGAGGGGTGATTTATCAAATTCACTTTAATGATGAGAAAAACCGCTTATTTATTGTTGAAAGTTTTAGCCCAATAAAAGCACCAAAGCGTTACAGAAACGAAAATGGCCAGCTACTAGAACATTCGCCATATTGCGAAAGAGATATTAAAACACCAGAGAATTTAGAAACCCATGATGAGCATGGCGATTTTAAAATCTTGATTAAGAAGCAAGGTTTAATTTATCCTTACACTTACGCCACGCATCCTTTTGATTTTATTGGCTGGGATGGTTTCCATTATCCATGGGGATTTTCTATCCATAATTTTGAGCCTATTACCGGCAGATTGCATCAACCACCTCCAGTGCATCAAACTTTTGAGGCCCATAACTTTGTAGTATGTTCTTTTGTGCCTCGTAAATACGATTACCATCCATTATCAATACCTGCGCCTTATAACCATTCTAATGTAGATTCTGATGAAGTTTTATACTACGTTGATGGTGATTTTATGAGTCGTAAATCGGTAGAAAAAGGTCAAATCACTTTGCATCCGGGGGGAATCCCTCATGGTCCACATCCAGGAACGGTAGAAAAATCTATCGGACAGGAAGAAACAAAAGAATTGGCTGTAATGATTGATCCTTTTAAACCATTAATGCTTACCGAAGATGCTTTAACCATAGAAGACCCCGATTATTACAAGAGTTGGATGGCTTAAGGCTGAAAGCCAAAAGCTAAATGCTCAAAGCAGATTGCTGAGGCACAAAATAAATTAAACATGATTAATTAGAATAATTATATGACTACCATAACTAATGAACTAATGACTAGTGAACCATTAACTAATCAAGATTTTTTACCAATTAACGGTACAGATTACATCGAATTTTATGTGGGTAATGCTAAACAAGCGGCTCATTTTTATAAAACAGCATTTGGCTTTCAAAGTGTAGCTTACGCCGGGCCAGAAACTGGTGTAAAGGACACTGCCTCTTATATGATTCAGCAAGGTAAAATACGTTTCGTATTAACTTCTGCTTTACGATCCAATCACCCGGTTGCACATCATGTTTTAAAACACGGTGATGGCGTTAAAGTAATTGCACTTTGGGTAGATGATGCATATAGTGCTCACCAAGAAACTACAAAAAGAGGCGCTCAATCTTTTTTAGAGCCCGAAACTTTATCAGACGAAAATGGAGAAATTAAAAGAAGTGGAATTTTTACTTACGGAGAAACCATTCACTTATTTATAGAACGTAAAAACTACAATGGTTTGTTTTTACCAGGTTTTGAGCCATATACATCAGCATATAACCCAGAAGGAATTGGACTTTTACATGTTGATCATTGTGTAGGTAATGTAGGATGGCACCAAATGAATAAATGGGTTAAATTTTACGAAGATACCATGGGCTTCAAAAATATCTTAACTTTTGATGACAAAGCAATCTCTACCGAGTATTCTGCACTCATGAGTAAGGTAATGAGTAACGGAAATGGCTTTGTGAAATTCCCAATTAACGAACCTGCTGAAGGAAAGAAAAGATCACAGATTGAAGAATACCTAGACTTTTACGAAGGCGAAGGTGTGCAACATGTTGCAATTGCAACCGAAGATATTATTTCTACAGTAAGAAAACTAAAAGCAAAAGGAATAGAATTTTTAAACACCCCTGATACTTATTATGATGATCTGTTAGAAAGAGTAGGTAAAATAGACGAAGAAATAGCTCCACTTAAAGAACTAAAAATATTAGTTGATAGAGATGAGGAAGGTTATTTATTGCAAATTTTCACTAAACCATTACAAGACCGCCCGACAGTTTTCTTTGAAATTATACAAAGAAAAGGAGCGCAATCATTTGGAGCAGGAAACTTTAAAGCCTTGTTTGAAGCTATTGAAAGAGAACAAGAATTAAGAGGGAATTTATAAGAATTAAAATCAGACTTACGAAGTTTTTAAAACTTCGTAAGTCTTTTTAAACTACCTAGAAATAGCTTCTATAATATCATACTGAGTAATAATTTCAATTTTACCGTTTTCTTCTTCTACTAAAACAGCAGAGTTTTCTTTATTAATAAGACTAGAAATACGGTCAATGGAAGTATTTAAATCTACAAAAGGGAAAGAAGCTCCTTGTATACTAGTCACTTTTGCCGATTTTATTGCAGGATTTTCTAACAGAGCATTTAAAATTTCACTTTCGGTTAATCTACCTACAACCATACCTTTTTGTAAAACCGGAATTTGAGAAATATTTAAAGATTTCATGGTGTTTATAGCTTCTAAGACCGTTTTTTCGCTATCTATAGTCACCATTTCTTGTGGCTCGCGTTTAGCTAAAATAGATTTTGCTGTTAATTTTTCATCCTCTAAAAAACCTCGCTCACGCAACCAATCCTCGTTATACATTTTACCTAAATAACGTGTTCCATGATCATGAAAAATAATCACCACCACGTCGTCCTTATTCAATTTATCTTTCAACTGCATCAATCCTGCTACTGCTGAACCTGCTGAATTACCAGCAAAAATACCTTCTTTACGAGCAATCTCTCTTGTCATTAAAGCAGCATCTTTATCGGTAACTTTTTCAAATAAGTCAATCAAATCAAAATTTACATTTTTAGGCAAAAAGTCCTCGCCAATACCCTCAGTTATATAAGGATAAATCTCTTTATCATCAAAAATACCAGTCTCTTTATATTTTTTAAATACCGAACCATAGGTGTCTATTCCCCAAACTTTAATATTCGGGTTTTGCTCTTTTAAGTATTTCGCAGTTCCAGAAATAGTACCGCCAGTGCCTACACCCACAACCAAATGAGTGATTTTACCTTCTGTTTGAGCCCAAATTTCGGGTCCAGTTTGCTCATAATGTGCCTGCGAGTTTGCTAAATTATCGTATTGATTAGGCTTCCAAGAGTTTGGTACTTCTCGCTCTAAACGGCTAGAAACCGAATAATATGAGCGTGGATCTTCTGGATCAACATCTGTCGGGCAAACAATAACCTCGGCTCCAAAAGCTTTAAGCGCATCCACTTTTTCTTTAGATTGTTTATCCGTAGTGGTAAAAATGCATTTATACCCTTTAATTACGCCAGCAATAGCCAAACCCATACCAGTGTTTCCGCTTGTACCTTCAATAATAGTGCCTCCAGGCTTTAATTTTCCACTCTTTTCGGCTTCCTCAATCATTTTCAAAGCCATACGGTCTTTAATAGAGTTACCTGGGTTAGTTGTTTCTATTTTGGCTAAAACAGTTGCCTCAATATCTTTTGTAATCTTATTCAGTTTAACCAATGGCGTATTGCCAATTGTCTCTAAAATATTGTTGTACCACATGTTGTAAAGTTAAAAAATATAATTTTAAGCCAATTTAAAAGAAGATAAAACAAACATTATTCCGAGTAATGCGCAGTTTTAAAATATAGTTTTGATAAGCCTAAATTAAAGCCTAAATACAAAATAGTATTCTTTGTACTACCTATCATTAATAACAGTTTTATATTGATGGGGTTTTTATCTCGAAGAAAAATCGAGATAAACCACGCTATCCGCCGCTGTACTCCGTTTGGCCTATTGCCTTCGGCGGCCAAGCCGTGGTGCCGCTCCTATCGTTAACCCACTTGTATTGTAGAAACTAGACGAAAAATTAAACCACACATCAACAAAACACCAAAAAAAATCGAGGTGCTTTATTCAAACACCTCGATTCATTATCGGCGAAAGCCAAAAAGTTAATTCTTTAAATGATCTATAATTAAATTGGCTAATTCTACACCAATTCTCTCTTGTGCTTCATTTGTACTTGCACCAATATGAGGTGTTAAAGATACTTTTGGATGCTGCAATAAATCAACCCTTGGATTAGGTTCGTTATCAAATACATCTAATCCGGCAAAGCCTACTTTTCCACTATCTAAAGCTGCAATTAGCGCATCTTCATCTATTGTTCCACCTCTAGAGCAATTTACAATTCCTACACCAGCTTTTACCTTTTCAAACTCTTCTACACCTAAAACTGGTTTTTCTGTAAAAGGAATATGTAAGCTAATAAAATCTGATTGTGCTAAAAGTGTTTCCATATCAACCTTCTTTACGGGTACGTCAACCGTTACTCCACCAGAAAGTTCTAGTTTTAAAGTCTTAGGAATGTCGTATAAATCAAAAGCTAAAACATCCATCCCTAGTCCTAAAGCAATTTTAGCTGTTTCTTTTCCAATTCTCCCAAAACCAATAATACCAATGGTTTTGCCTTTTAACTCAATACCTTTGGCGTATTTCTTTTTTAAATCGTTAAATTTTGTGTTACCACCTACAGGCATGGTACGGTTTGCATCGTAAACAAAACGAACTCCGTTAAAAAGGTGGGTAAAAACCAATTCGGCGACAGATTGAGAAGAAGATGCTGGGGTGTTTTCTACTGCTACACCTTTACTTTTAGCATATTCTACATCAATATTATCCATCCCTACACCGCCTCTACCAATAATTTTTAAATTTGGACAAGCATCAATTAAGTCTTTTCTAACTTTTGTAGCACTTCTTACAGTAATACCATCATAAGCGTTTAATTTGCTTGCTAATTCTGCTTGTGGAATATTTACGGTATCTACTTCTATCCCTGCCTCTTCTAAAAGTTTTTTCCCTATGGGGTCTATACCGTCGTTTGCTAAAATTCTCATTATTTATTTGTGTTTGGTTGATTTAATTTTTAAGCGTTCTGCTCCGCAAAATCTTGCATGGCTTCTACTAAAACATGTACACTTGTGATAGGTAAAGCATTATATAAAGATGCTCTAAAACCTCCAGAACTACGGTGTCCTTTGATACCGATACAGCCTCTTTCTTCTGCAAACTTTAAGAAAGGCTTTTCTAAATCTGGATTTTCTGTTACAAAACATACACTCATATTAGAACGATCTTCTACAGCAACTGTACCTCTAAATAAAGGATTTCTATCTATCTCTCTGTATAACGCATTTGCCTTGGCAATGTTTTCTTTACCAATTTCTGCAACTCCGCCTTTAGATTTTAACCATCTTAAATTTAACATAGATACAAATACAGAAAACACTGGTGGTGTATTGTACATACTTTCTGCCTCTATTTGTTTCTGATAATCAAGCATAGATGGTATTGCTCTACCTGCTTTACCTAAAATCTCATCTTTAACAATAACTAAGGTTGCACCAGCTGGACCAACGTTTTTTTGTGCTCCAGCGTAAATCAAATCAAAATCAGCAACGTTTATTTCTTTACTAAAAATGTCTGAAGACATATCGCAAACCAATGGAACATTTACTTTCGGAAAGCTTTGAAACTGAGTACCAAAAATGGTATTGTTAGAAGTAAAGTGGAAATATTCGCTATCGCTAGCAACACTATATTCTTTGGGAATATAACTGTAATTTTTATCCTTAGATGATGCAACAACTTCTACCTCGCCAAATAATTTAGCTTCGGCAATGGCTTTTTTGGACCAAACACCCGTGTCTAAATAACTCGCTTTTTTACCTTCTGGCAATAAATTCATGGCCACCATGGTAAATTGCAAACTTGCACCACCTTGTAAAAAAATAACCGAATAGCCTGCTGGCACATTTAATAATTCTTTTACTAAAGCAATAGCTTCATCCATTACGGCTACAAACTCAGGTGCTCTATGCGATATCTCTAAAATAGATAAACCGGTGTTGTTAAATTCTAAAACCCCTTGTGAGGCTTGTTTGAAAACTTCTTGTGGTAATATGCAAGGACCTGCACCAAAATTATGCTTCATTTTTATAATTTTTTTTGATGATTCAAATTTAGAATAATCTTATTGGTTATTAGAAACTATTTAAAATTTGACAATTAACCTTAGATTTAATTGCCTTGCCGTTAAATAATTTGGTATAGCAAACTGAATGTTGTTTACATCGGTTACCCACAAATAAGAAACTGTATTATTGATATTAACGGCATTAAAAATCTCGGCATAAATAATAAACGATTTAAAATATTTATCTAGCAAGCGTGGCTTATGCGTACTTTCTGGATCTAAAATATCTTTAGAAAACCCGATATCAAATCGTTTATAAGCTGGAATTCTATAAACTTGTTGATACCTAGGGGAATTTGGTGGCCCGGTAGGTAATTTACCCCCATACAATAAATTCATATGGACTTTAAAAGTTGGACTATTAAACAGTTTATCTTGAAAAAATGCTGAAAAATTTACTCGCTGATCTGTAGGGCGCTTAATATACCCCGGAAATATAACTTGGGTGCTGCCATCTTCATTGGTTTGAATGTAAGAGTCGCCGTTGATATCTTCGGCAGTTTTCATCAAAGAAAGTCTAAAATTAGATTCTAAATCTTTTACAAACTCTCCGCTTAAGCTAAAATCTAATCCAGTAGCGAAGCCTTTAGCCGTTTGATCTGCATAATATCTTAACCTTAAATTTTCTAAGTTATAAGGTGTTAAGTTGTATAGATTTTTATAATAAGCTTCGGCACTAAAACGCATATTTGTACCTAAACCTTTGAAATTATAATCGGATGAAAGTACAAAATGTAAAGATTTTTGCGATTTAGCATTTTGGTTTATTATGCCATTAAAATCCCTAAGCTCTCTATAAAAAGGTGGCTGAGCGTAAAAACCAGCTGCAAACCTATAAATTAAATCTTTCTCGGTGTTTGGCCGATAAGCCATTACTAAACGTGGGCTTATTAAAATTTCGTTAGTAAAATTATTAAAGTTTAACCTGATACCTCCGGTGTAACTTATTTTATCGTTAATATCACCTGTGTTTTGAGCGTAAGCACTTATTCTAGTAGTGTTTAAACTATTTTGCGCATCAACAGATTGCGACAATTGAAAATTATTAAAGGTATTTGGTATAGAAAAACCTGCCGAGTCTATCAATTCAAACTCTTTTAAAACATCGGCTATTTTATCGTATTGAAATCTAAACCCGGTTTCCCAATAATTCTTTTTATGGGTAAAGTTAAATTTCAAATCACTTGAGAAAACATCAGCCCTAAGCTCATTTCTTCCATAATTTTGGTAAGCGCCGATTCCTCTGTTTGCTTTAACTTGGCCAAAGTTACTACTCCCAAAATCGTTATCAATCTCGTTAAAAATATAAGAACCTAGAATATCAAAATTCTCTTTTTCTGTAATCAAGAATAAAGAGTTAATCCATTTTAGATTACTATTTTTACTTATTTGACTGTTTAAAGTTGCAGATGAAACAATATTTGTGAATTCATCTTGCTCCTGCCCTTCGTAGTTAACACTTAGTCTTAATAATTGATTAAATGTTCCAAACTCGGTCTCTCTAGATTCTGGTACCAAACCAAATTTGCTGCTATTGTAAATTCCTAAAAAGTTTAAACTCGTTTTGTCAGAAATTTTCCAGTTAAGTAAACCTTGAAAATCGTTAAACTGAGGATTATAGTTACCAATAACTGGCTGTGAATTTAAAACCGAAGTATTTTTTTTATTTCTATAGGCTAAAGCTAAATTCACTTTTTTATAGTTAAAAAATGTAGTTGCCGAAACCCCGTTAGTTGCTAAACCTACAATTACTTGGGTAGTATCAAATGTTTTATAAGTTACATCAAGAACTGAAGATAACTTATCTCCATATTTTGCACCAAAACCACCAGCAGAAAATTTTACATTACCCACCAAATCTGGATTTATTAAGCTTAATCCTTCTTGTTGTCCGTTTCTAACTAAATAGGGTTTGTAAATTTCTATATCGTTAATGTAAATGAGGTTTTCGTCAAAATTACCTCCCCTAACAGAGTATTGAGAGCTTAACTCGTTATTGGTAGAAACGCCTGGCAATTGTTTTAAAATAGACTCGAAACTTTGGGAAACATTAGGATTAGTAGACGCCAGTTTGGAATTCACAGAAATCATACCTGTATTTCTTGCTTGCTGATCTTCTACCACTACTTGCTTTAATTGTTGCAAATCTTTTTGAAGGGTAATAGATAGGTCAATATCTTTATCAATCACTTTTACCTCTACATTAATAGATTTAAAACCTAAATAAGAGAAATTTAAAATATAATAGCCTGGTTTTAAGTTTAAACTATAAGCACCATTATTATTGGTTAATATGGTATTTTTTTGATCCTGAATTTTAACGCGTACACCTTCTAATTGTTCTTTTTCTTGATTAATTATTACACCACTAACTTTAAAAGTTGCTTGTGAAAAACCTGTTAGAGCTAGATTAAAAAAAAGAATAATTAATAAAAATCTTCTAAGCATCTTAAAATGCAATTATGCTGAAATTAAATCGGGAGAAATATTTTTAAGTTCGGCAATGGCATGTATTGGGTCTGTTGAACTAAAAATAGCATTACCTGCAACTAAAACATTTGCTCCTGCTTTTAATAACGCTAAAGAGTTGTGAATGCTTACACCTCCATCAATTTCTATCATTAAATTAGGATTAATAGTTGATGTTAGGCTTTTTAATTCTCTAATTTTTGAATAAGTATGTTCTATAAATTTTTGACCTCCAAAACCTGGGTTAACAGACATAATCAAAACCAAATCTAAATCATGAAGGACATCTTTTAACAAAGAAACTGGTGTATGTGGGTTTAGAGCCACCCCAACTTTGCAACCCAATTCCTTAATGCTTTGTATTGTGCGATGCAGATGGGTACACGCCTCGTAGTGCACCGTAATAATATGAGCACCTACTTCTTTAAACTGCTTCAAATATTTATCAGGCTCTACAATCATTAAATGCACATCTAATGGTTTCTTAGCAAAGTTTTGAACTGCAGCAATTACTGGAAATCCAAAAGAAATATTGGGCACAAAAACGCCGTCCATTACATCGACATGTATTAAATCAGCCTCGCTTTTATTTAGCATCAAAATATCGTCTTCTAATGAAGCAAAATTCGCCGAAAGTATGGAAGGAGAAATAAGAGGTTTCATGTTTCAAAGATAACAATTACCATAAATTACACATTAGAAAACGCAAATAGATTTTATTTATTTAAAATACTATGGCGCTCTTTTTTTCACTACAAAGGCAAAAACCACGTCGGGCTATTTCGGGGTGCCGTAATTTTTTAAATGTGAAAAAGCATTTAAAAAATGTACTAAAACCTACATATACCTACCGCAAAAAACCTAAAATTTAAGAATAAAAAAACAGCTTAATCTTCATCAAGCTGTTTTTAGTTATTGTAAAAAACAAAAAACGAGCTTAAGCTTTAGAACATTGTGGACAAAAACCAGATAACGTAAAATTCATCTCTCTAACAACATAGTTGTTTGGTAAACTATAGGAGGGTTCTACATTTTCGAGACAAGTAACCAATTTACATTTAAGACAGCTGAAATGAATATGATTATGGTTGTGTTTTACAGCACATGAATGGCAGCCGGCGTATTTAACAACTCCATCTACATTTACTATTTTGTGTATTGCGCCATCTGATAATAGCCTTTCTAATACACGGTATATTGTTACTCTATCGCACAAACCATCTAATTGCTTTTGAATTTCTACATGAGATAAAGCTACCGAAGAGGATAATAATAAATCTTGTATTTCTTTTTTAGCCGGTGTATTTCTGGTTTGTTTCATTTTATAAATTATTATTGCAACAATATTGCGTTTGTAAATATAAACATTTACTTTTGCAACACAATTGCATTAACAAAAAAAAGAGTTTATATGATAATTCTTAAAAATATTCAAAAATCCTTTAATGGGCAAAAAGCACTTGATAATCTTTCTTTAGAAATAAAAACTGGTGAAATTTATGGGCTTTTAGGAGCAAATGGTGCTGGAAAATCCACCACTTTAAATTTACTTTTAGGATTTTTAAGTCCCGATTCAGGAACCTTGATTGTAGGCGAGGTCACTAAAAATCAAACTTCAAATGGAATAGGATACATTCCAGAGAATGTAAATCTATACCCCTATTTAAGTGGAATAGAAAATTTAGATTACTTCTGTAAGCTTGCAGGTTTGAAATATAGCGAGGCTGAATTAAATCAATTTTTAATTGATTGCGGATTACAAAAAGAAGCACACCATAAACGAACATCAGCTTATTCTAAGGGAATGAGACAAAAAGTGGGTATTGCAATTGCTTACGCTAAAAAATCTAAAATATATCTTTTAGACGAACCCGCCAGCGGACTCGACCCTTTAGCCAGCAATGAACTATCTGAATTATTAAAAAATCTTGCTTCAAAAGGCGCAACAATATTGATGGCTTCGCATGATATTTTCAGAGTTAGAGAAACCTGTGTTAAAATCGGGATTCTTAAACATGGCAAACTTGTAAAAGAAATGAATGCCAGCGAAGTAAGTTCAAAAGAATTAGAAGATATCTACCTCAATTTTATGCGAAACTAAAACCTGCAAAACATGAAAGATATTTTTATTAACGAGTGGAAAGGCCTTTACAGGAATAGGGTTTTCTTAAACCTGTCCTTAATTTTCGTTTTAGCATTGGTGCTTGTAACTTGGTTAGGTATTATTCAAAATCAAAAACAAATTGATGCTCAAAACCAAGCCCGTAAACACATTAGGGCACAATGGGATGAAATGAAACCTTCAAACCCGCATGGTGCAGCACATTTTGGAAGTTATGCTTTTAAGCCTTTAACTGCACTTAACAGTATGGAAGAAGGAGTTAACTCAGTAACTGGAAATGTATTAAGAATAGAAGGGCACAAACAAAATGATGTGGTTTATTCCGAAGCATCTCAATCTTTATTGATTTCGAAATTTGGAAAGTTAAAACCTTCCCTTTTATTCCAGTTTCTTATTCCGCTATTTCTTATTTTCTTAGCATTCAAAACAATTACTATTGAACGTGAGACAGGAAGGTTGAAACTACTCATCGTACAAGGTACAAGCTTAAGCAATTTAGCATTTAGTAAAATTTTAAGCATTTGGGTCATTGGCTTAGGTTTGCTCTTATTAGCTACCATTACGCAGCTCCTATTTAATGGAAGCCAGTTTAGCACCGATACGATCTTGAGGTTATTCATTTTCATTTTAAGTTATGGTATTTACTATTTAATAATTACCGCATTAACAGTATTGCTATCAATTGTACTTAAAAATAGTACAGCTTCCTTATCAACTACTCTTGCGATTTGGGTTTTTTGGTCGATTTTCTTACCTAAAATTACTGGAAATGCTGTAGAAAAATTAACGCCTTTGCCTACCAGAGTTGAGTTTCAAAAAGCAATGGACGAAGATCGCTCTAAAGGTATAGATGGGCACAACCCTGCTGGTGATAGAAAAAAAGAGTTTGAAAAAATCACTTTAGTAAAATACAATGTAGATAGCCTTTCACAACTTCCAATCAATTTTGATGGATTATTGATGCAAGCAGATGAAGAATATGGTAATACTGTATGGGATAAACATTTTGGAAAATTGTATGATACTTTTCAAATTCAAAAAAGAAACTATCAATTAAGCGGTTTCATCAACCCTTTTTCATCCTTACAAAATATAAGCATGGGAACCGCAGGTACAGATATGTTTCATCATCTCGATTTCTTAAATCAAGCGGAAAGTTACCGAAGAATATTTATTAAAGCACTTAACGATAAGCAAGCATATGGTGGCTCTAAAACAGGCGACTGGGATTGGAAAGCTGATCAAAACTTCTTTAAATCGATAAGTGATTTCGACTACAAAGCGCCGGCCCTACAAAACCTATTGAACAAATATATAATAGACATCCTATCTCTCCTATTTTGGTCTATTATGCTCTTAATCCTAATTCATTATTCATCTAAACAAGTGACCATATTATGAGCTTAATGAGTGTTTTTTTATATGAATTTAAACATTTTAGCAGAAGTAAAGCTAAAGTATTTGCCTATTTACTTTTTGTATTAGCATCCGTTTATGCTTTGTATAACGGCTTCGATGTGCAAAAAAAACAGCAAGAAACCTTAGCTGGCATTGAGCAAAAAAAACAAGAAGAAATTACAAAAATATTATTGTTGTATGATGAAGGTAAAAAAGGACCGGAGGATAAACCTTGGATTGATATTACTACCCCCTATTGGGCTTTATGGAATTTGCCTACTTATAGTTTTAAAAAAACCTCACCTACTTTACCATTGGGGACGGGTCAAACAGAACAATATGGATACTACAAAAAAGTAACCAATTGGAGTTCGGTTTACGATAAAGATATGGTAGAGGAATTGGCAAATCCAGAGCGATTGGTGTATGGAAATATTGATTTTTCTTTTTTGATAATATTTTTATTACCCATTTTACTAATTATTCTTACCTACAATATTAATGGATTAGAGCGTGATCTAAATTTTGATAAATTAATTGCTATACAATCTGGTAGTAAACAAAAATGGATTTTAGCCCGATTAAGTTTTTATTGTTTGTTATTAACTGCAACAGTTGCCATTTTTATTTTAACGGTTGCATTAATAAATAAGGCTGTAGGTTCAGCAGTGTTCGCTTTAATCCTATTGAGTTCCCTTTCCATTTTAGTTTGGAGTATTGTGTTCTACTTCATTATTTTAAAAAGCAAAAGTAGCAGCGCTATTGCCTTTAAAATGATTAGTGTATGGTTGATATTTTGTGTTTTAATTCCAGGAGCAGTCCATCAAATAGCGAGCACAAAATTTCCTGCCAATTACATGACTGATTATTTAGATGTGAACAGAAAAGAAGCCTCAGAATTATTTGAGCTTTCGCCAGATACACTTTATAATAAGATAAAAAGTATATACCCATCACTAGCCAATACCAAACATGGCAGAGATTCAATTGCCGACGGAAAAATTGTAGACAATACCGTTAGTGCCCTTATTAATCAAATGAATAAAACTGCGATTAATAAAATCGAATCACAAAACGATGCAAAGAACTCATTTATTACCTCTAGTTATTGGTTAAATCCTATTACATGGTTTCAAAATAAATGGAATAATTTAACCCAATCTGATTATTACGCCTATAAAATTTACCGAAATAATTTACAGCAAAAAATTGATCAGAAAATCGAATTATTGGTTTTTGACAGCTGGGAAAAGAAAACAATAGATAAAAAAACTTACGAAAAATATCTTACACAATTTAAATGATACCGCAAACCTTTAACGAGTGGACAAACTGCATTGTAAATGACTGCAAAATAAGTTTGACCCAAGATTTTGCTCAACAGCGTTTGGTAATTTACCAAGACAGTAAAAATGAAGAAACGCAAAAGTTTTTAATGCTCTACGGCGAACAACATTTACAAAATGTAATTCAATGGCTCAATATGATTATCAATGATTAAGGGTACAAAAATTATAAAGTCAGATATTATAGGAATTTTAAATGCCTCCATTTGCTTGGTGCATTGTATTGCAACGCCAATTCTTATTTTAATTGGAGCTGGTTTTTTAACCCAGCCGTTTGTAAAATATATTTTTCTAATCATCTCGTTTGGTGCTCTATTTAAAACCACAAACAAATCAAAAAACAATAAAATTAATGTTTTACTATGGTTTTCTTTTTGCGGTTTTCTTTTCTCAACGCTTTTTGAAGAGCAATACCTGTGGTTAGAAATTTTCACTTATTTATTTTCTTTCCTAATCATACTTGGTCATGTTTTGAATATTAAATACTGTAAAACCTGCAAAGATGAAACTGAATAAGTTAGTTATTAAATTTCTATTTCTTTTTTATTGTTCAACCCTAGCTCCCAGTTGTAGTCATGTTCATCATAAAGATGATTTAATTGGGAAAATAAAATACAAAAAACAGCACAGAGATAACTTCAGTTGGTTTCCGGTAACACCATTAAATAAAATAGATTTTAAATCTAGACCTAAAAAGTTGCTGATGGATTTATCATTGAAAAGTCTATTAAAAAATGAAGAAGCCATTATAAAAAATAATTCATCAAAAAATTGAATTAGCAACTAAAAAAAATGGCAATTAATAGCTTAAGCTGAATCAAAACATCATGCATATTATGGTTAAAACATTATTAGAGTCATTTACAAAAAACTTGGGTTTTCAGTCTTTCATCAAAAAATATAGTTTTATTTTCATCCTATTTTTTGTGTTCACACAATCGATTTATGCACAAGAAGCTCCCCAAATTAAGGGGGTTATTTACAACACAAATAATCAGCCACTTGAAAATATATTTGTTAAGATAATTGAATCAGAAAATTTAACTATAACCAACACAAGTGGGTATTTTTCATTTCAAAATATACCAAAAGGCACTTATAATATTTCAGTTTATGGTGTGGGTTTCACTACGATAGTCTTAAAAATAGAAGTTCCAAATAAAAATGCTCTACAAATCATATTATCAGAAAGAATTGTAGGATTAAAAGAAATAACTGTAACTGCAAAACCGCAATTATTGGGTTCATCATCTATTATTGATAAAAGCGCAATCATCCACACCCAACCTACAAGTTTAGCCGATGTTTTACAATTAATTCCGGGACAGTTAGCAATTAATCCAAATTTGGGCGCTGCACAGCAAATAAATTTAAGACAAATACCTAGTACTGTTGATGGAAATAGGATTAATGCCTTAGGAACTCAGATTGTATTAGATGGTGTGCCATTTAGCAATAATGCAAATTTACAAACCGATTTAACCATTTTAAATTCAGGTCCATCTACTCAACCTCCATTTTCATCAGTAGCTGGTAGAGGTAACGATTTAAGACAAATACCTGCCGATAACATCGAAAACATTGAGGTTATCAGGGGAATTCCGTCTGTAAAATATGGCGACTTAACTTCAGGGCTTATCATTGTGAATTCAAGAATTGGAGCTTTTAAACCAGAAGCAAGAGTTAGAATAAACCCAAATCTTTCTCAGGTTGCTTTATTTGGAGGGTTTACTAATAAAAACAAGAACAACACTTATAACATAGGGTTAGATTTTTTAAATTCAAAAGACGATGTAAGAGATCAGTTTAATGCTTATAGCAGAGTGCAAGGTCAGTTAACATGGCAAAAATATTGGGACGAGAACAAAAAATTTACAACCACAACCATCCTTTCTGGCTTTAAAACAGTTGATCAATTAAAACAAGACCCTAGCGATATTCGTAATCAAAATAAACGTTATGCTAATGATTTTAATGGGAAACTAAGTACAGAAGGTAAATGGAAAACACAAAAAAGCTGGCTATCTAACTTTAACTATGTTGCCTCGTTAAATTTAAGCGGTCAAACCGGATTTTTTCAAGGTTTGGTAACCCGAGATTTATTTCCAATTAGTACTGCTATAAAAGATACTACAATGGTAGGTGTTTATGGCCGAAGTGAGTATTTAAACAAAACTACAATAGATGGTAAACCTTTAAACGTTTACGTTAGGACAGAGGGAAATTTATTCAAAAATATTTTTGGTTTTAATCACAAGTTTACAACTGGCATTGAATGGAGGTATGATAAAAATAATGGTAACGGAAGGCAATTCGATGTGCTTACGCCTCCACGTCAAAATTACAGCGTAGGCGAGCGTCCATCAACCTACAGCGAAATACCTTCATTAAACCAATTAGGATATTATGCAGAGGATAGAATTACTGGGAAAATTGCCGGAAAAAGCATTATTGCCCAAGCAGGTGTAAGAATTGATAATGTTTCCCCACAATCTGTTTTCAAAACCAAATATAAATTAGTCACAAGTCCACGTATAAATATTGCAACCGAAATTGTAAAAGATATTTGGTTACGAGGTGGATATGGTATTGCTTCAAAAACGGTGCCTTTAAACTATTTATACCCAGGCATACGCTTTTTTGATTTGGTAAATTTTAATTATTTCGCCAACAACCCTTCCGAACGATTAACCGTTATTACTACCCGCACTATAAACTTAAATGATCAATTTTTAAAGCCTTACGCTAGCGAAAAATTTGAATTGGGGTTTGATATCAATAAAAAGGGATTTGTAGCTAATGTTTCTATATTTAACGAGAGAACCAGTAATGGAATAGGTATAAATAGAATGGTAAAGCCATTTACTTATGAAAGACTAAAGGCAGAAAGTACTCCATCAAATCAGCCACCAATATTAAGCCCAACACCGTTAAGAATAGATACATTTTTTGCAGCTTATGATGTACCTGTAAACAACAGAAGCATTATTAATAAAGGCGTTGAGTACAGTATAGATTTGCCTGAGATTACAAGCATTAAAACATCTTTTAACATAACAGGGGCATATATCCAAACAGAAAGTTTTGATAACGGCAGATTTACCGATGCTGCAAAAGCATATTTTGGAACTACTACTCCTAACCGAATTGGTATTTACCAATCGAGTGCGAGGGTTATCGCAAGTAGATTTAATACCAGCGTTCGTTTTATTCACCGTATACCAATTCAAAATATAGTGGTTTCTGCCTTATGGCAAACCATATGGCTTACTCAAAACAGCAGTCAACCACTTAGCCCTTATCCTTTAGCATACATCAATAGAAAAGGCGAAACTGTAGAATTGGCAGAAAATGAAAGCAACCAGCCTCAATATACTGATTTGTTAAGGCCTGTAAATCAAGTTATTACAACCTCTTTGCCTCCATTACATTTATACAATATTAGATTAACCAAAGAATGGAAAAAAGGATTTGGTTTTTCATTTTATGCTAACAACTTTTTAAATAACCGCCCTTTAGATAGAGATCAAAACACCAATGGTTTAATTAGAAGAAACGAACCATTATTTTTTGGTGCCGAGTGTAACATTACATTTTAAAACAAATAAAATAAATTAAATTATGAGACAATTATTATCAGCATTAGTTATGTTAAGCATCCTTTTAGGGGCTTGCAAAAAAGATAGATTTGGTGCACTAGTCACTTCATCTGTAACAGTTAAAGCAAAATTTCCGGCTACTTATAGTCAAGAATTTGCAAGTGGGGCAACCATTACGCTAACAAGTATTGTTGATAACAGCATAAAAACATCGACCACGAACAGCAATGGCGAAGCTATTTTTAGCGATGTTTTACCAGGCGAATACAGCATTAGCGCTAATAAAAATTTAACAGCTGCAGAAGCATTACCACTTACAGGTATAAATACAGCCATTACATTAAATGCAATTGTAAACAAAGCAACGGTTGTAGGTGCACAAAATCCAGTTTTTCAATTGCAATTACAAGGTGGCACTGTAGGAGGTTTGGTAATTAAAGAGGTTTACTATACTGCAAGTCAGACACTTACAGGAGGTAACTACTTTAGCGATCAGTTTGTAGAGATTTATAACAATAGTACAGATACTTTGTATTTGGATAGTCTTTGTATTGCCGATATTCATGGAAATGCAGGCCTTATAAACTCAACATCGTTACCTACCCCATTTAATACTGATAATGCTAATTCTTACGCAAATAACATTTGGCGTATTCCTGGAACAGGTAAACAACGTCCTTTGGCTCCAGGTAAAAGTATCATTATTGCTCAAGATGGTGTAAACCATAAAGACCCTACATTAAACCCAAATAGTCCAGTTGATTTATCTTCTGCAGATTGGGAAACTTTTAACGAAAGGCCTGATAATAGAGATGCAGATGCACCAGGTGTACCGAATTTAGAGAGAGTTTACTTTACAGGTGGGTTTGATTGGTTAATGCCAGTATTTGGGCCTTCATTAGTGATTTTTAAAGCTGATTTTTCAAAACTTGATCAAGTACCAATTCCGGGGGCAAGTGCTGCCACACCGCCAAGAATAAGAATTCCAAATAACATTGTAATTGATGGAGTTGAATTTTTAAGAGATGGTACAAGTGCTAGCTACAAAAGATTGCCTGCTGCTTTAGATGCCGGATTTTCTTTTGCCGATGGTACCTATACCAAACAAAGCTTTAGAAGAAAAACCAGTACTACAATTAATGGTAGAAGAGTGTTACAAGATAATAACAATACTACTTCTGATTTTGAAAAAATTCCATTGCCTACACCAAGAGCATTTAATTAAGGTTAATGTTAAAGTCTAATATAATTTATACAATGGTAGCTTTATTAACTACCCTAAATGCTAAAGCACAAATTAGTAAACTAGATAGCTTACAAGTTATTCAGGATAATAGATTTTTAAATTATTTTGAGTTAACCAAAAATGCGGCTACTCTTGGTTTAAATTCATTTGTTCAAAATGGCTATGCAAACGTTAATATAGCAAACACTAATGGAAATTTTAGACAACCGATGGAAGCTGAAGCAACCAATCAATTTAACGTGGTTACTGGTGGTTTCAAAAAATTGAATGGGTGGTTGTATAAAACAAACTTTACTTATTCCAAGCAATATGATAAAAATATTGCTTGGAGTGGAGTAGCTGATGCTTACGAAGGGAACCCATTTATTTGGGCTGACAGTAGCTCAGGAAATTGGGAGCGTGATCATATTAAAACAACATTTAGTGTTGCTGCTCCTATAGTTTTAAAAAAAATACAAACAGGGTTAACAATCGATTATCAGATAGGATCTGGTGCAAGAATTACCGAACCCAAACCATTTTACAGAAATAGAAATATTGCTTTTCAACCGGGTATTAACTATTTAATTATGCCTAACAAATCTGTAGGTTTTACAGGTAAAATCAACTTTATTCAAGAGGAAAATGAGCTTGGTTTTTTTAGTAATAACAACGTCTTACTTTACAGACTAAGGGGTTTTGGAACCTTTAGTAAATCGCCCTTTGTAAGCGGAGAGCGTAAAAGAAGAGGAACAGATATCGAATTAACTGCTCATTATAATCATCAATTTGGAAAATATCAGTTTTTAATGAGCGGATTTGCGGCACAAAGAGATGAAGAAATTAACGAAGGAGTTGCTATACAGCAAGCTACTGGGTTTTTTACAGAAATAAGGTTTGGTGGAAAAGCTGCACTATTAACAGGAAACGCTTTAAACGGCAAATCGATAGTGTTAAATTATCAAATCAAAAATGGTTATGCAGACGATATTATTTTTAGAGCCGAAAGCGCAAGCTTCAGTGAGTATAAAGTAGTTGCTGAAATCAATTTTTGGAAATCATTGGCTGATTCAAAATCATTATGGCAATTTACTGCCTCCCCTCAATACAGGTTTATTAATAATACCGACCAAGCTACGCTAACCCAATTTAATGCTAGTAATATTGGCGCAAATTTTACTGTAAATTTTCGTAAACCAATTAATTCACGTTTTGATATACAAATTAAACCTTATGTAGGTTATTTTTTGACAAACAATAGCGACATCATCAATCAACGTCCAAACGTAATTACCGAGAATCTAATTTTACCCAATTATGAATTTTTAGCTTCAAATTATGGTCAGTTTGGGTCATTATTATCGCTAAACGTTAAACCATCAAATTCAAATACTTTACATACTATTAGCGCAGGGGCAAACCAAAGTTTTGTTTCCAATAGCATACTTTTTACAAACAGAAACAATTTTCAATTTAACTATTCAATAATATTCTAATGAAGCAAATCTATTCCTTATCGCTATTCTTGTTCATATTGGTATCATGCGGTACAAAACAAGCTTTATATAAAAGCATCAACAAAGATGATTTCGATAAAGCGCTAGCCGATTCTGTTTTAGCCTACGCTTTAGACCATGAAGCATTATATAGTTTGGCAGATACTTTAAAACCTATTAGTAGTGTAAAATTTTTACGTTTTAATGTTGCAAAAGATAGTACCATGCGTGATGGTGATAAATTAATTACCACAAGTGATTCATTATTACAAAAAATTGAAAGCTATCAAAAAGTATGCAAGGCATTAAGCAAAGGCGATTTTGAGTTTATCTTAATGCCATTTGCTCGTACCGAAAAAACAATAAGAAATTTAGAAATTTATGTAGTTAGAAAATCACGATTAAGTTCAATACTTAAAACACACGCTTCATTTTTTGGTCAATGGGGCTTTACACCAACTACAAATGCAGCGGTTGTTTTAACTGCAATTGAATATGAGAGTAGGCTTGATAGAAACAGAGCTTATGGATACTTATTTGGTTACCCAAGTTATGCAGTAGATTTTTTTGTTGAAAGCACTAAGAAACAAGAAACTGATCCAGAAAAAAAATTAGTTGCTAGAGATTTTTTTGCAATACCTGTATTTGCCGGCAATAAAGGATATTTTACTTATGCAATGCCTAAAGGATATAAAACAACTAGTGTAGATAGTACCATATACAATAAAGCTGCAAAAACCTTAACTAAATACAAAAACTTACGAGAGAAATATAAAACTGATGATGGATTAAAAGCGCTAAAGCTTTGGATGAGCTTAAATAGAATTAAGAATGACTAATATACTTTCAACAAACTTTAAATCAACTATCTGTTTCATTTTAATTTCAATTATTTGGGGAAGTACGTGGTCGGTTAATAAGCTAGGAATAGAAGAAATTCCAGTAGAAGTTTTAGCTTATTTAAGAAATTTAATAGCTGGAGTTATTATGGTAAGCTTTTTTTTATTCAAAGGATATGGTTTGCCATCCGTAAAGCAATTATTAAAATTTAGCTATTTATCATTTTTACTTTTTACTATTAATAATTTATTACTTCTTTATAGCCTCGTTTATATTCCTGCTCATATTGCTGCTGTAATAGGTTGTCTTTCACCAATTTTTATACATGTGATTTACCAAACCGAAAACAGATTAAAAATTAATACTGCTTTTATAATTGGCTGTATTTTATGCGTTATAGGTATTTGGATTTTGCTTTATAGTGATGTTACCACCCAAAGTAATAGGTATTATTTATGGGGAATTATGTTATCTGTTATTGCAGTTTTGGCTTGGAGTATTGGCTTTTTTATAATGGAAAAAAATAAAAAGGATGAAAACGTGTACTATTCTTTTGCCTGGCAAATTTTATTAAGTTCTATTACTTTATTTACATTTTCACTTTTCAGAAATTACAATTACAGCATACTTAATTTAACATTAAACAACTGGATAATTGTTTCTTATCTAGCCATTTGCGGCTCTGTATTAGCCTTTATCTGTTTAGCTTATACCATCAAAAACTTACACCCTAATATAAGCTCACTGTATGTTTTTATAAACCCAATTATAGCAATTATTATAAGCGTTATTTTTTTTGGCATACCATTAAAATTAGAGATGGCGGCTGGGCTTGCAATTATATTTATTGGTTTATGGGTAAGTTTAATTTATAAGAATAAAAAAGATGTTTTTAATACATACATTAAAAATGAAACAGCTTAGTAAAACGATAAATATTTTTTCTATTTCCAAAATCTAAAACATTTATAAAATAATGAAAACAGCTAAAAAATTACCTGTAACCGTGTTAAGCGGTTTTTTAGGAGCCGGTAAAACAACCTTGTTAAATCATATTCTACATAATAAAGAAGGCTTAAAAGTTGCCGTAATTGTTAACGATATGAGTGAAGTAAACGTAGATGCAAGGTTAGTTAACGAACAAAATATACTTTCAAGAACAGAGGAAAAACTGGTAGAGATGAGCAATGGGTGTATATGCTGCACTTTAAGAGAAGATTTAATGATTGAGGTAGAAAAATTGGCTAACGAAGGCAGGTTTGATTACCTTTTAATCGAAAGTACGGGCATTAGTGAGCCTATCCCTGTTGCGCAAACTTTTAGTTTTGTTGATGAAGAAAACGGAATTGACCTTTCTAAATTTAGTTATGTTGATACCATGGTTACCGTGGTTGATTGTTTTAACTTTTTTAATGACTTTGGAACCAATGAGTTACTAGTTGACCGCAAATTAACCGATATGGAGGGTGATGTTAGAACTATTGTAAACCTATTAACAGACCAAGTAGAATTTGCAAATGTTATCATCCTAAACAAAACAGATTTAGTGGATACATTTACCATAGGGCTTTTAAAAGCTGCCATTCAAAAATTAAACCCAAGCGCTAAAATCATCACTTCTAATTTTAGTAAGGTCGATCTTAAAGAGATTTTAAATACAAAACTATTTGATTTTGATGAGGCACAAACTTCTGCAGGCTGGCAAAAAGAGTTAGAAGGTGGTACGCATACACCAGAAACAGAAGAATACGGTATTTCCTCATTTGTTTTTAGAAATCAAAAACCATTTCATCCAGAAAGGTTATGGAAATACCTCAATGAAGATTATCCAAACGGGGTAATTAGAGCCAAAGGGTTGTTTTGGCTTGCATCCAGACCAAACGATGCAATTAATTTTAGTCAAGCCGGAGGTTCATCTAGGTTAGAGAAAGCTGGGGTTTGGTGGATAAGCATGACGCTAAAAGAACGTTTAAATTATCAGGCATTTGTTGATAACAGAGCGTACATAGAAAACAAATGGGATAAGCAATGGGGAGATCGAACTAACGAACTTGTATTTATAGGCCAAGACATAGAAAAAGATAAAATGGTAGCTGATTTAGAAGCTTGCTTAATGCAGGATAATGAACAAATATATTTTAATCAAATAAATGGATTTGTGGACCCATTTCCAATAAACATATAGGAATACGTAATACGTCATCAATTTTGAACATAAGTTTTAAAAAAATATACACTTTCAAACTATATTTATTAATTTAACCATAAACTAATTATAATTAAATTATGAAACTAAAAACACTCGTAACAATGGCTTTTTTTTCGGCCACAATAGCGCTTACTGCTTGCAATAGCCAAAATGTAGAACTAGAAAAACAATTAAAAGCAGATCATTTAAAATTGCAAGACGATGAAAAAATATTAGAAGAATCTCACACTAAAATGGAGAACGAACATGCTAAATTTGTAACTGCTCACAAAGCTATGAACGAAGCGGATAGCAGTATACATAACAAAAGAGAAGCAGAACACCAATTACTTATAGAAAGTCATGCCGCTTTAATTGAAAAACATAAAGCAATTATTACTTCACATGAAGCATTAGAGAAAAAGCATAGTGAAGGTGAAACTTCTGATCTAGAAATAAAATCAGAACATGAAACCATGATGAAAGACCATGAAATACTAATGGCAGATCACAAAAAAATAGAAGCAGATCACAAAACGATTATACAGCAAGATATTGAGATGAAAAAAGAAGATAAAATGAATTAATGTTTAATCCGTTTTCACTAAAT
>JBIKIN010000035.1:0-29647 GCA_044361595.1 Pelobium sp.
AGAAGTTAAGCCCGCCAGAGCCGATGGTACTGCAGTAAAATGTGGGAGAGTAGGTCGGTGCCAAATTTTATTAAACCCCTTATGATTTGTTTCTTAAGGGGTTTTTTCGTTGGTTATGATTTCTAGATTATATGCTTATATTTGTTTGTAGAGTTGCAAAAATGTACTATAAAATGATACTTTATAATAGGGTAGATGATTTATTGTATGGATTACGGCAGATTATTTTGATTAATTTACATTGTGATTTTTATTTAATTTTTTTCTATTTAAAGCTACTAGCGCTTGATTATGGTGTAATTGGACTATTAAATTATCAAATAGAGTTTGTTTTGGCTTCGCTCTTAATTTTAAAATCTTCTTTCGGTATCTACCTTGTGTTATTATATTAATAAAGTAATTGCAGGTTAAGTTTGCTTCAAATGTTTTTTGCTGATAGTCTTCCCTAGCTAAATTAAACATTTTTAGGGATGTCTTTGTTAGCGATGGTGTAGTGAGAATTAAAAGGTATTTGGTCTTGGTGCACATTGAAATAGTAATTTTTAAAAACCTTTTTTATATTTTTTTGAGGGAGTTAATCTCTGCACATTTATTCGCCTTTATAAAATGGTATGTTTTTTAAAGTGATTATAATCTTTTGATTCTTGCTCAAAATGCTGATGAATAAAGTTTAAACCATCTATTTACGTAAAAGTAAAGCTTCATCTTTCGGGTCGAGCGTGAAAGGTTCTTTTAAAGTTAAATGGACTGTTGGTTTAAGTGCTTCATAGCTTTTATAAGCATCATAAAATTCTTTTCTCACGAAATTTATTTTTCTTCAATTCTTTGTGTTGGCAAAATTTCCCTAAAAATTAGCGATTTCGTAAAACTAAAAAATTTAGTAAATATAGTATAAAACTAAAAAATTTAGTATTACTTTTGAGTTATAATTTTTTAGAAAGATGAATCACGAGCGGCAGATTGTACACATAGATTTAGATTCTTTTTTTGTTTCGGTAGAGTGCAGAAGTAATACCTCCTTATTAAATAAGCCTGTAGCCATTGGCGGTTCTAGCGAGAGGGGTGTGGTGGCTTCTTGCAGTTATGAAGCTCGTAAATATGGCGTTCACTCGGCTATGCCAGGTAAATTAGCTAAGCAGCTATGCCCTGATTTGATTTTTTTAAGCGGGGATTATGAAAGTTATACCAAGGCATCACAAGAAGTAACTCAAATTATTGAAGAAGAAGTTCCGGTTTTTGAAAAAACATCTATTGATGAATTTTATATAGATATGACGGGTATGGACCGCTTTTTTGGCACATTGAAACATGCTACCGAGTTGCGTGAAAAAGTAATTAGGGAAACAGGTCTGCCTATTTCTTTTGGTTTATCAGAAAACAAAACGGTGTCTAAAGTAGCTACAGGTTTAGCTAAGCCTAATGGCTACAAATTTGTGGCTTATGGTGAAGAAAAACCTTTTTTAGCACCGTTAAATGTTCGTAAAATTCCAATGATTGGAGAGAAAGCGGCACAAAATCTTAAAAGGATGGGTGTAGAGAAGGTATATACTTTACAACAAATGCCAGTGAGATTATTAGAATCAGCTTTTGGTAAACATGGTATAATGATGTGGGAAAAAGCAAACGGGATAGATTTATCGCCTATTACACCTTATACTGATAGGAAATCACTTTCTAGTGAAGAAACCTTTGATAAAGACACCATGGATATAGAAATGTTAGAGTCTCTACTGGTTTCTATGACAGAAGATTTATGTTTTAAAATGCGAAAGGAGAATTTTTTATCTGGTTGTATCAGCGTAAAAATCCGTTACTCAGACTTTAATACCCATACTCAGCAAATAAAAATTCCATATACTTCAGCAGATCATCTATTGATTCCGCAAGTGAAAGAGCTTTTTAGAAAACTCTATAACCGCCGTATGCTAATAAGGTTAATAGGGGTGAGGTTAAGTCAATTGGTGCGTGGCCATCATCAAATTCACTTATTTAATGATAGCGAAGAGCAAATTCATCTTTATCAAGCTATGGATTATATCAATAGCAGGTATGGAAATAAGGCAATTCATCGGGCGGTAACTACAGGTATTAACAGCAGGAGTTTTAATCCATTTAACGGCATTAAGGCGTGAAGTTATGTATCTTAACTGCCACAGCTGGTTTAGTTTTTTATTTGGGACTTTATCTACCGAAAAACTTTTAGAGCAAGCAAAAAAACACGGTATAGAACGATTTGTCCTTACCGATATTAACAATACCTCTGCGTGTTTACAAATTTCTAGGTTATCCAAGAACTTAAATATGGAAGTGATTTTGGGTATCGATTTTCGGAATCAACTTCAACAACAATTTATTGGGATATCTAAAAATCAGGATGGTTTTGAGAAGCTCAACAGATTACTTTCTACTCATTTAAAAACTGAAATTCCCTTTGCCAATAAATGCGATATAAGAGAAGATGTGTTCGTTATTTATCCTTTTAATCAACATAAAAATTACGAGTTAGATGAAAATGAGTTTATAGGAATTAACCATAAAGATTTACACTATCTAAGTTTAAAAAAGTGGAATCTTTACCATGATAAATTAGTGATTTTGCATCCAGTAAGTCTTTTTGATAAGGATGATTATCAACTGCATAAATTACTGAGATCCATTGCAGATAATACCATTCTTTCTAAAATTAAAACTGAAGATTTGGCTTTCCCCGATGAAGTTTTCTTTGATGAAACTGAATTTATAAATCATTATCAAACCTATCCTCAAATCATTGAGAACACATTTAATCTTCTAGCTGATTGCAACATTATAGATTTCGATTTTAATCAACATAAAAATAAATCAATAATTGATACTCATCCTGATAAGGAAACCGCTCGAGAAAATGATTATAAAGCTTTAGAAAAGTTAGCTTATGACGGGGCTAAATTACGTTACAAAACCATTACTCAAAAAGTAAAAGATAGGTTAAAAAAAGAGCTGGCTCTAATTCGCAGTCAAAAGTTTGTTCCTTATTTTTTGATAAACTATGATATTGTTTCTTTTGCCAGTAGTCGGGGTTTTTATTATATAGGTAGAGGAAGTGGAGCTAATAGCGTAGTAGCTTACTGCCTCAGGATTACGGATGTGGATCCTATAGAATTAGATTTATATTTTGAGCGGTTTATCAATCTATATCGGAAAAATCCACCCGATTTTGATATTGATTTTTCTTGGCAGGATAGAAACGAGATTATCCAATATATTTTTGATAAGTATAGTCTAGAAAACGTTTGTTTACAAGCTACTTACACTACATTTCAAGCAAATTCTGTTTTTAGAGAATTGGGTAAAGTTTATGGTTTACCAACTACAGAGATTGAGCTTTTAGCAGAGCGCAAAAGGCAGGGGATTGTAGGGGCAGAGGATGAAAAATTATATCAAGAAATTAATTCATTCGCTAAAAAACTAATGAATTTTCCTAAAAATTTAAGCATTCATGCAGGTGGTATTTTAATTTCAGAAGAACCAATTTTTAGGTACACTGCAACTTCTCATCCACCAAAGGGCTTCCCAATTTGCCAGTTTGATATGCATGAAGCTGAAGATCTGGGTTTATACAAGTTCGACATTTTGAGTCAGCGAGGATTAGGTCACATTAAGGATACTTTGGCAGTGGTAAAAGATAACCAAGGGGTGGATATTGATATTCACGATATCCCAAAGTTTATGACCGACGAGAATATTGCTAGAAATCTGGAAAAAGCTAATTTGATAGGTTGTTTTTATGTGGAATCCCCAGCTATGCGAATGTTATTGGCTAAGCTTCAATGTAAAGATTATTTAACGCTTGTTGCTGCAAGTTCTATTATCAGACCTGGTGTTTCTCAATCTGGGATGATGCGAGAGTATATTTTGCGGCATCACAGCCCTGATAAAGGTAAAAGTTTGGCTCATCCTATTTTATGGAATTTGATGGAAGATACTTATGGCGTTATGGTTTATCAAGAAGATGTAATTAAGGTTGCGCATTTATTTGCAGGGATAGATTTAGGAGAAGCCGATGTTTTACGCAGAGGAATGAGCGGTAAGTTTAGATCTCGATCAGAGTTTTTAAAAGTGCAAGATAGTTTTTTTAATAATTGCGCTAAAAAAGGTCATTCTGAAGCTTTGGCTAAAGAAGTATGGCGACAGATAGAATCTTTTGCTGGCTATTCTTTTGCAAAAGGTCACTCAGCCTCATTTGCTGTGGAAAGTTACCAAAGCATGTACCTTAAAGCTTATTTTCCTTTAGAGTTTATGGTTGGCGTCATCAATAATTTTGGAGGGTTTTACAGAACAGAAATTTACGTACATGAGGCTAGAAGAAACGGTGCCATTATAGAAGCACCATGTGTAAACAATAGCGCTTATCTAACTTCAATTAATGGTATTTCAATTCATTTAGGATTTATTCATGTGGATAGCTTGGGGCAAAAACTAACAGAAGCTTTTCTGTTTGAACGGGAGACGAATGGCTTATATGAGGATTTGCCAGATTTTATCAATAGGGTAGATGTGAGTTTAGAGCAGCTGATTATTTTGATAAGGATTGGTGCTTTTAGGTTTACTGGTAAAAGCAAGCAAGAGCTACTTTGGGATGCACATTTTTTATTGAATAAGCAGCCTAAAAAGGTAATTCATCAATCTTTATTTAAGTATAAACAACAACCAAATTTTAATATCCCTTCGTTGCATTATAATAAAAGGAACGATTTGTTAGACGAAATGGAAATATTAGGTTTCCCATTATCTTCTCCGTTTGATTTATTAGCCGAACCAATTTCTTGCGATACGAGGGCGGTAGATATTCCAAAATATCTTAACCAAGAAATCAATATTTTAGGTTACTTGGTTACATCTAAATATGCAAAAACTAAATACGGGCAAACCATGTTTTTTGGAACTTTTTTAGATGTAGATGGCAATTGGATAGACACCGTTTTGTTTCCTGATGCTGCTGCTAGATTTAGCATTAAAAGTAGTGGTTGCTACCTGATTAAAGGTAAAGTGACGTTAGAATTTGAGTTTTATTCTGTAGAGGTTTCATATTTGGAGCGATTAGGATGGTGGAATGCCGAGGCTTAACTTCATGAAAGGGAGTTTATTAGTTGAATAGTTTGTTAAGAATAATAGAGATGTTATGTAAATATTTTTGTTTTAAAACGAAAACAATTTCATTTAGGTATGAAAATTTATGAAGCGTAATAAGAACAAGAACTGAGTTTAATATAAGAAGCGTTAGCGCTATATCAAAGTTATTTTGAATCTCTAATTAAAAAAAAATCTATAATTAAAGGAGATTTGTTGTCTGCTTTTTTAGAACATTTTTAACCATAAGGGGTTCAAATCGCTTATATTTAACCGAAAATTTAGATTTAATAGGCCTAAACCACGTAAACTATAGAATATAATTATCCACTTAATTCTTTACACCCAGATTTGTTTACTGTTAAAGTTTTGGATGTTACTCAGTTTAATTTCGATACTAAATTAAAACTCAATATCTAATTCGATAGGTTTTTAGCCCGGATAGTAGCGCCCGACTGAACGGAACGGGCATGTGACACCTGCCTTTGTGTATAATGCCATTGGAGTATGAGCGGATAGCAGGAATAGCTTTGGATAACTGAACATCAAAACTAAGTATACAATACTTTTTCTAATCCGTATCTTTACCACCCAATGAAATTTAATAAATACCATATAGCCCCAGGATTAAAGAAAAGTTTAGAGGAACTGGGTTACAAAAAACCTACTGATATACAGTTTAAGTCTATTCCGCAGATATTATCTGGTCAGGATATTTTGGCTATTGCACAAACAGGAACTGGTAAAACAGCTGCTTTTGCCATTCCGTTAATTAGTATGCTACAAGAGAAGAAACGTTTTGAAGCAGAGCAAAATGTAAAAGCTGTAGTTATGGTGCCCACCAGAGAGCTGGCGCAACAAATAGAGAAAGTTTTTAGTGAATTGGGGAAATATACCGATGTGGTGACAATTTCTTTGATAGGAGGTGTTGCCATTGAACCGCAATTGGAATTACTAAAACAAGGTGTTGATGTGTTGATTGCTACACCTGGGCGTATTCAAGATTTGGTACATAAAAGCCATATCAATTTAAAAAAGATAGATTTTTTGGTTTTAGATGAGGCTGATCATATGCTTAATAAAGGTTTTTATCAAGATATTCAGCATTTATTACAGTTTTTGCCACGTAGGCGTCAAACTCTTTTCTTTTCAGCTACGATTGATGAAAATATTAAGGATTTGGCTTATGCTTTGGTTAGTAAGCCTGTAAGAATTCAGATTTCGCCTAAAGATCCGGTATCAAAAAATGTAGACCATGCAGTGGTTTATGTAGAAATGGACGATAAGAGATTCTTTTTAGAACGAGTGATAAACGAACACCCTGAGCAGAAAATTTTGGTTTTTGTACGTACTAAAGTAAGAGCAGAAAGAGTTTTTAAAGCCATGGAAAGGGTTAATATTGTTACTTCTACTTTACATGGAGATAAAATACAGGAAGATAGATTTGCAGTTTTAGATGATTTTACGACAGGTAAAGTGAAGGTTTTAATTGCTACAGATATTAGTGCCCGTGGCTTGGATGTTAAAGGCGTTGATTATGTGGTTAATTATGATTTGCCTGATGTAGCTGAGAATTATGTACACCGTGTAGGAAGAACGGGTAGAGGTATGAGTAGGGGTAAGGCTATTTCTTTTTGTAGTGAAGAAGAAAAGATAATATTGGCAGAAATTGAGACTTATTTAACTCAGCCTATTAAATTAATGGAGTTGAAAAAGACCGAATATGAAGAAACTTTAGCCATATCTGAAGGCCATGCAGATGACTGGAGAAGCCTGATAAATGACGCTGAAAATGCGCCTAAGCTTAAGAAAAAGAAGCGTAAATAATTTTTATTTTATGATTATCAGTAGGTTATGTGGTAACTTAAAATCTTTTTTAAGAAAATGTTAAAAAATGATACCTTTGCAACGGGTTAGTCTTCTACGACCAGCTCCTTCTGAACTCCCCCAGGGTGGGAACGCAGCAAGGGTAAGAGGTTGTAGCGGTGCGATAGAAGTTGCTAGCCCATTTTTTTCTTTTCTTTATTTTTTGAACATTTGTTTCAAAAAGAAACACATTAACAACATCTTTTAAATATGAATAGGCTATATTTGGCTTATTAATTGTACAGTTTTTTAAATAAAATTGTAATATAAAATCAACAAAACTAAATTGATATGAAATTTTTTATTGATACCGCAAACCTAGCTCAAATTAAAGAAGCGCAGGATTTAGGCGTATTAGATGGTGTTACCACCAACCCAAGTTTAATGGCTAAAGAAGGCATCAGCGGCGATGCAAAAGTGATGCAACATTACAAAGACATTTGTGCTATTGTTGTTGATAATGTAAGTGCAGAAGTGATTGCTACCGATTTTGAAGGAATGGTAAAAGAAGGTACGGCCTTAGCTGCTTTAGATGATAAAATTGTGGTTAAAATTCCGATGGTAAAAGATGGAATTAAAGCTTTAAAATATTTTAGCGATAGAGGTATTAGAACCAATTGTACTTTAATTTTTTCGGCTGGTCAAGCTTTATTAGCAGCAAAAGCGGGTGCAACTTATGTTTCTCCGTTTTTAGGGAGATTAGATGATATTGGTGCCGATAGTTTTGGTTTAATTGAAGATATCCGTTTGATTTTTGATAATTACGGCTACGAAACTCAGATATTAGCTGCATCTATCCGTAATTCTGTTCATATTGTAGAATGCGCTAAAATTGGTGCTGATGTAATGACAGGGCCATTAAGTTCTATTTTAGGATTGTTAAAACACCCATTAACAGATAGCGGTTTAGCTCAGTTTTTAGCAGACCATGCTAAAGCTGCAGGAAAGTAATTCAAGAGTTTTATTTTAGATATATAAAAAGCCCCATTTAGATATTTCTAAATGGGGCTTTTTGATGAATTTTCTTGTTATATAAAAAAGCTAATTAATGCTATCCCCATACCCAATAAAACAGCAATAGTTTTGCGTATGGTAAATTTATGATCTACACTAGCCTCAAATAAAATGGTAGTAGATATATGTAAGAATATACCTATTACAATGCCCATTATATATGGATAAAAGTTATTTAAGCTACTTATTTGACCATTACTGATGGTATAGCTAAATATATATCCTAATGGAGACATTGCAGCAAAAACAATTATTAATAAGCTAACATTTTGTTTTTTTATATGGTTACCAACCAAAACACTAGCCAATGCAAATGCTGCTGGTATATGGTGAATGGCTATTCCATAAACTAGCTCTTGATTACTTTTTGCAGTTAGTGGCATGCCTTCTAAAAAGGCATGCAAACATAAGCTAATCATGATACCATAAGGAAAACTTTGCTGATGGTTATGAATATGAATATGGCCGTGTTCTATTCCTTGTGAAAACTGCTCTAACAAGATTTGTAATATAAAACCGCCTAATATAAATAGTCCTACTAAGTGGGTGCTATCGCCTTCATAAACTTCAGGTAGCAGGTTTAAAATGGTAATGGCAAATAAGTATGCACCACTAAAAGATAAAAGGAGTTTGATATTTTTATGATTGTTGTTTTTGATAAAAAAAACAGCAAAACCACCAAGAAATGCACATCCTCCTAATAATATGATGATAAAAAAACTCATTTATACGTATTGGTTTTTACTATATTTTAAAAAAACATTAGACCCTAAAAGCCCCATAAATATGCCTAGAAGCATTCCAAAGAATATATCTACTGGGAAATGTACACCAACGTAAACTTGTGAAAAAGATATAGAAGCAGCCCATAAAATACCTACAGGTAAAATCCATTTCCATTTACTTTTAAAAACTACAATTAAAAATAGAGCTACTGAAAAATGATTTGCTGCATGTGATGATGGAAAACTTTTACCTCCACCACAAGGCGCTCTAACGATAACTTCGTTTTTAAACCCAATTTCGTTACAAGGTCTGGTTCTATTAAACGTATTCTTTAAGATGCGTGAGTTTAATGTATCGGTAGCGCCTACAGTTAAAAGTAGACCTAGTATTAAGTAAAGTCCTTTAATTTTATATTGCTTAATAAAGTAAGCTATCATGATGATATAAAGCGGCACCCACGTTCGTGAATTCCTTAAAATAGGCAAAAGCCAATCAAATATTGGGTTTGATAGATTTGAGTTAATAAATTGGAATATTTGATGGTCTAGGCGTATAAGTTCCTCAATCATGTTCAATTTTACTACAAATAAATATTAAACGATCTGAGTGATTGATGTCAAATTCTTCTAGTTGATAATTACCAAAAATATGATCTATTTGAAAACCAGCTTTTTTGAATAATCGTTTAAAATCATCTAATTTAAAATCTTTAACTTCTTCTTTAAAAGCATATTGTTTGTTTTTGTGCTCAAACTCTATGGATTTTATAATTTTATTGTTTTCTACTTTACGGATAATATGAAAATCTATTTCATCAACAGATTTAGTTTCTTTGGTTACCAAATGATTAATTATTTTTTGACTGTTCATATAGTCGAAAACTAATTTTCCATTGGGTTTTAACGCTTTTTGAAAAGATTTTAAGGCATTTATATGTTGTAATTCTGTTTCAAAGTATCCAAAGCTGGTAAAAAGGTTAAAGGCAAAATCAAAATAGTTGATATAAAACAATTGTCTCATATCATGAACAAAAAAATGAAGCGATTTATTCTCGAAAGTTTTAGCGAATTTGATACTGGCAAAAGATAGATCTATCCCGGTAACATCATATTCTTTTTTGTTTAAATAAATAGCATGACGACCTCGCCCACAAGCAATATCAAGCATTTTTGCGTCTCTTGCAGGTTTTAAAAATCCACAAAGATTATCAATAAAAAGCTCGGCTTCTTCTTCATCTCTTTTTTTATAAAGAATATGATAGTATGGTGAGTTAAACCAATTTTGAAACCATTTTTTTGACATAAGTGCAAATATAGGAAAACACTATTGTTGTATAGATTTTTTTATATTATTTGATTGGGATTAACCAAAGATGACACAAAGATTTATCACAAAGTGAGCAAAGTTAAATGGTTTTTTTATCAATAGGTAGACTATAGAAGGTATATGGCTTGATGGGTATAAATGTTTTTTATATGATGCTTCATTATTAAAACCATTATTTTCTTCGGTTTGAAAGGTGCGTTAGGGATTGAAGCGATATCCTTTTTTTGTCTTGCTAATTTGCATTTACAAAAAAAGATTAAGCGTAAAGCCCGCCCGAACGCCCAAAAAATAATTTCATTTTAAAACAATGCGCTAACTCGGTTTAATATTTTTATTTTTGGCGTTTTACTAAATAAATATGACGCTAATAAAATCTATCTCGGGAATTAGAGGAACCATTGGAGGAAAAGCTGGAGAAGCTTTAACACCTACAGATATTGTAAAATTTACCACAGCTTTTGGTGTTTGGGTTAAACAACAAACTGATATTAATAAGATAGTTATTGGTAGAGATGCCAGGATTTCTGGTGAAATGGTTCGCAACTTGGTTGTAGGTACGCTACAAGGGATTGGTATAGATGTGGTTGATTTAGATTTATCTACAACACCTACGGTAGAAATTGCTGTTCCGCTAGAAAAAGCTGGAGGCGGAATTATTATAACCGCTAGTCATAACCCAAAACAATGGAATGCTTTAAAATTGTTAAACCATAAAGGCGAATTTATTAGTGATGCCGATGGTAAAAATGTTTTAGAAATTGCAGAATTAACCGACACTAATTTTGCTCAAGTTGATGATTTAGGGAAGGTGACTTTAGACAATAGTTATCTTCAGAAACATATCGATCAAATTTTGGCTTTGCCCTTGGTTGATGTGAAAGCCATAAAAGCGGCTAATTTTAAAGTAGCAATAGATTGTGTAAACTCTACAGGTGGAATTTTTGTACCTGCTTTGTTAAAGGCTTTAGGTGTTGAAACTATTTTTGAATTGTATTGCGAGCCTAATGGGCAGTTTCCTCATAATCCAGAGCCTTTACCTGAAAATTTGACGGCTTTGTCTCAAGAAGTTGTTTCAAAAAATGCAGATTTAGGTATAGCCGTTGACCCTGATGTGGATAGATTATGTTTTGTTTGTGAAGACGGAAATGTTTTTGGCGAAGAATATACTTTAGTGGCTGTTGCTGATTATATTTTAAAAAATAATAAAGGAAATACGGTTTCAAATTTATCGTCTACCAGAGCTTTAAGAGACGTTACTGAAGTGGCTGGAGGTGTTTATCAAGCATCGGCGGTGGGAGAAGTGAATGTGGTAAACTTAATGAAAGAAACTAACGCTGTAATTGGTGGGGAAGGAAATGGCGGGATTATTTATCCAGAGTTACATTATGGGCGTGACGCATTAGTAGGTATTGCTTTATTTTTAACGCATTTAGCTAAGTTTGGAAAGTCAATTTCGATGTTGCGAGCAAGTTACCCGTCATATTTTATCTCGAAAAATAAAATAACCTTAACTCCAGAAATGGATATTGATGGTTTATTGCTTAAAGTTGAAGAAAAGTATAAAAATCAGCCTTACACAACAATTGATGGTTTGAAAATTGAGTTTGATAAGCAATGGGTTCATTTAAGAAAATCTAATACAGAGCCTATCATTAGAATATACTCTGAGGCTGGCTCAGAAACTGCTGCTGAAGGATTAGCAAGTAAGATTATAGCAGATATAAAAGAGATATTGGCGATTAATTAATTAATTAAAGAATAATAGAAGGATTGAATGAGAGAATGATGGAATGAGAGAATGAGGGAATAAGGGGAGGAATGACTGAGTTTTAAATTTAAATTAATGGAAGAGTTAAATAAGAATGCTTTTGTTGAGAATTTTAAAAAAAGAACCAAGAAATTTGTAATCGATAATATTATTCTATTTAGACTTTTACCCAAAACTGAGGAAGCAAGAATTATTGGGAGACAACTTTTAAGAAGTTCTTCTTCTGTCGGGGCAAACTATAGAGCAGCATGTAGAGCAAGATCTAAAGCGGAGTTTCATTCTAAATTATCAATTGTTGTGGAAGAAGCTGATGAAACATTATTTTGGATGGAAATTTTATTAGAGGCAGATATTTTAAATCATAATCAATTAGATAATTTGATGAAAGAAGCCTTAGAAATACTAAAAGTTGTATCATCTGCAAGAAAAAGTGTTTCATCAATTAAAAAGTAATTATCTTTACTCAAAACCTATTTGTTCATTCATTATTTGCATGATTCAATCATTTTAAAATCAATTATTTAATTATTATTAATCATTCATTCTCTCATTCAAAAGTCATTCATTTTTTTTAAATATGCGAGTTTATTTAGATAACGCAGCAACCACGCCAATAGATCAAGAAGTTTTAAAAACCATGTTTTCTGTAATGGAAAATCATTATGGGAATCCGTCTTCTATACATGCACATGGACGAGAAGTAAGAACTTTAGTAGAAAAGGCGAGGAAATCTGTAGCTCAGATTTTAAACACAGCGCCAGCTAATATTTTCTTTACTTCGGGCGGCACCGAGGCTGATAATATGGCTATTAGATGCGCTATTGAAGATTTTGGAATTAAACATGCCATTACTTCAAAAATAGAGCATCATGCTGTTGGGCATACTTTGGTGCATTTAGAGCAACAAGGAAAAATTAAGCTGAGTTATGTTGATGTTGATGAAAAAGGTAATATTAATTATCATCATCTAGAAGAGTTATTAAAAAGCAACGAACGTAGTTTAGTTTCTTTAATGCATGCCAATAACGAATTAGGCACATTGACTGATATTGAGAAAGTTGGTGAGATTTGCGAGCAATACAACGCTATTTTTCATAGCGATACGGTGCAAACCATGGGGCATTACAAACATGATTTAAGCAAGCTGAAAGTTCATTTTTTGGTTTGTGCTGCACATAAATTACATGGACCAAAAGGAGTGGGTTTTTTATATGTTAATCCATCAATTAAAATTAAACCTATGATTTTTGGTGGTGCCCAAGAGCGTAATATGCGTGGTGGAACCGAAAATGTTTATGGTATTGTGGGTTTGGCAAAAGCTTTAGAATTGGCTTACGCCGATATGGAAGCTCATCAACAGCATATTCAAGCTTTAAAAGATTATATGATTACAGAATTGCAGAAAGCAATTCATGAGATTGGTTTTAATGGCGAAACTGAAGCTAATAAGAGTTTATATACGGTTTTAAATGTTTGTTTTCCTAAAATGGACATGGCCGATATGTTGCTATTCAATTTAGATATTAACGGAATATCGGCATCTGGAGGAAGTGCTTGCTCTTCGGGGTCTAATATTGGATCGCATGTACTAACCGCTATTGGTGCTGATCCTGAGCGACCATCAGTAAGGTTTTCTTTTTCTAAGTTTAATACCAAAGAAGAGATAGACTTTGTGGTAAATAAGGTTAAGGAGGTGTTTCAGCCTAGTTTAACTTAACTCTTTTATTCTATTTAGGTTTTTTGGCATCTATATTGTTTCTATTGTAACAGTTAACAGATTATTAACTAATAAAATAGGAGAATATATGTCTAAGAGTCCGGTAGAAAGAATGAACGAGTTGAAAGAATTAGAACTTGAAAAAAATGAAGAAAAACTTGCTAATGGAGAGGATGTTGAAAATACTGACAACAGCCTTAAAGTAGAAAGAAAAACTTCATATACAGTTAGCCCAAGCGATAGAGCTAGAAATAAAAAAGGAGCTATTGGCATTGATAGAGAAGCTGGAGAAATTTAATTTCTTGCAAATCAAAATATACTAAAAGTGTTTCAAGATTTTTTGGAACGCTTTTTTTGTTTAATGCAATTATATTTTAGCTATCTCTATGTTGGAGAATTTAGAAGCTTTTTCTTACTAAGGTTTTAAAAAGCGTAAATTTTCAATTCGTTAAAGTAAGCTCTATAGCTAATTTGCTATATTTAAACATGTGATTTTCAGGGTAATCTTTACTTACTATTTCCCATTTTCCTTTCCTGTATGACCAAGTAAAATAATTATCTTTTATAATTACATTATTAAAGTGTGGCGAATAATGAGTTTTTATTACGTATGAATCGTCTTTTGTAGTCCTTGATTCAAACTTGTTTTCATCAATAATTAAAGCTTCTAAACCTATAAATAATCCATTTTCTGGGAACTGAATATTCAATTTACTAACATTTACTTCTGGATAAAATTTGCCTTTTTTTGTAGTAACCAAAATATTTTCTTTTGTTATTTCTTTACCTACAGTTCCATCTTTATTTGCTTCGTAAATTCTGATATTGAAGGTTGATTTATTTGTATAACTATAAACGCTTGTTCTTAAGGTTTTTAAAAAAGGTGTTTTATTATAAATAGTGTCAAAGGGAAAATAGCGAGCCACAATCCATGGATTATTTGTATTTTGAGCAAATGCATTTTTAATATCTTCGGGCATAAAAGAATTTATTTTTAACTCTTTTAAGCTACTAGGTAAAACTTTTACTTCGTTTAATATATAAACTTTAGGTGTCAATTCAATTACATCTTTAATATCTTCTTTCTTTAGGGTTTTAATTTCAAACCCTAAAGCATTAAAAATTAAACGATGATTATCTTTTGGCTCTCCAATTTCAAACTTGCCAAGCTCATTTGCAGATGTCCCTATGTTTTCATCTTCAATCCAAATATTTACATATGGAATAGGTTTTTTATCATTGGCATTAATTACTGTAGCAATAATTTGAGCTTTAGACTGTGTAGTGTTTATGAAAAGTAGGAAGAGCAATAATTTAATTTTCATAGAATAGATTATTTGAATTTAAAACTAAGAATTTTTATGATTAGTCAGACTTACGATTTTTTAAAAATCGTAAATCTTTAAAAGTACCGATTAAACTTTCCAAAAAACTCCCTCCAATTTGTGATTTAAGGTCGCTAAGGTTTTCCACGATGGTTTAGTGGCAAATACCCCAAAATTCTGATTGGCTCTCATTCCTCGCACATATAAATAAATTACGCCGCCAAACTGATATTTATAATTAAAGTTTGCTATCCTGCTTTCTAAATATTTTTTTACTGCAAGGGTATAAATTAAGTATTGTAAATGATAGTTGTTTTCGTTCATGGCTAAAGCCAAGTTTTCTAAATTATAGTTTTCTAAATTATCGCCTAAGTAATTAGATTTCCAATCTAATACATAATATTTTCCTTTATGCTCAAAAAATAAATCTATTTTACCATTCATTAAACCTTCAATTTCGGGGAAATTTTTAACATCAATAAGCACATCATCTGTACTTAAAGTGGTTAAACTTTGTGGGTAAAACGGGTTTACATCAAAATCGAACTCAAATTCGTTTATACATTTGTATGGATTAACATCCGCTAGTTTGAATGTTTCATCATCAATATTGATAGGAGCATTTAAGATTTCTACTAACATTTGATTTAAAAACAGACGATACTCTTCTTTTTGTTGTGGTAAAAATAAATCTAATGCGTTATCAATTACATGATCCCATTTTGTGTTATCGTTAAAATGAATATTCTCGAAAATATAGTGTAGCATATTTCCGGTTTTTGCACCTTTTTTAAGTTTAGAAAAAATAAAAGAGCTGTATTCATTCTCATGATTTGAGTTTTTTGGTTTCACGCTAACATCATGCGAAGCTCGTAGCATAGAATAACTCATTTTTCTCCAATTTTGCTGAGTCAAGCTGAAGTTAACAGGTTCTGATACAGTGTTTTTAACTGGTTCTGTCAATGGCTGATACCTAAAATTAGGAATAGTAACCTCTTCACTTTCGGCCATTTCTACGGTAGCATGTAGGTCTGATTTCAGCTTATCAATAAATTTTGAGATAGAGGAGTTTTTGTAATAAGTATTTTTAAATATATAGCATTTGTAAACGGCTCGGGTAATGGCTACATAAATCAGTCGGCGGTTTTCTTGCTCATTTTGTTCTTTAACTAATGCCTTTTGCTCTTCGGTTAAAATAGATTTTTCTGCAAAAAAGTAATCTTTTTCCTCTGGATCTCTAAAACTCCATAAATTGATATTCTTATTGGGTTCGTCGCTTAAATCTAGCGTAGGCGCAAATACGATATTGTATTCTAAGCCTTTGCTTGCGTGTATAGTTACTATTTTGATAGCTTCTTCGTCATTTTCAATACGTTGCTCGTACTCGTCGCCACTAATTTCCATACCTTCTATTCCGCGTTTTAGCCAGCTTAATAGCTCTAGAGCAGTTAAGTTTTTCGCGTTTTGCGTTTTATGTAACAGTTCTGAAATTTGGAGTAGGTTTGTTAAAATTCGTTCGCCGTTTACTTTAATGTGGAGCAGATTATTTTGTACATCAAAATCTTTAATAAATTGATTGATAGCGCTGTAAATGCCAGTTGTTTCCCAAGCATTTTTATAATTCCTAAACAAACTGATGATTAATTCATCGTTTAGTTTTAGAATTTCTTCTTGTGTAAAAAGTGTAAACGGAGATAGTAAGGCTTTATGGATTGCGGCAACGCTAATTTCAAATATGGCTTCTAACAGGTAAAGCACAAATTTGGCATCTTCTGTTTGTAACACTTTTCCATCATTAATGGTGATGGCTGGGATATTATGAGCCGCCAATAATCTTTTAATCTCTTGTCCGGCCGATTTACTTCTAACTAATATCCCAATATCTTGTGGAAGAACTTTCTTGGTATTCCCTTTAGCATCAATTAATTGGCAATTTCCGCTTAAAAGCTTTACAATTTGGATAATTAGTTGCGCATTATTTTCTTCCTTATTTTTATTCTGATAGATACTTAAAGGTGCTGCTACTTCATTGTTTATGTTTAAATAACCTGTATTTCCTTTTGCTGGCGACTCTACATTGATATAGTTGATTTGCTGCGTTTTACCTTCGAAATGAAACGTGTTAAAATCTGAGGTAGGCTTAAAAAAATGATTCATGGCATCAATATAACTAGCCGACGAGCGATAGTTTTGATTCATGCTGTACAGATTGTCTACATCGTTTTTAGCATCAAAATAAGTGAAAATATCGGCTTTACGCCAAGCATAAATAGATTGTTTAGGGTCGCCAATGTAAAATAGGATGGTATTATTGGCGAAAGCCTTGTTAAAAATTTCGTATTGTTTTTTGTCGGTATCCTGAAACTCATCAATAAAAACAGCTTGATATTTTTCCTGCAAACAGGTAACCAATTTTGGGTTTGGCTGTAAACATAAAGCTTGGTGTAAGTTACCTATCAAATCATCATAAGTAATTTGATTGTATCGGCTCTTGTAATAAGAAACGCCTTCTAAAATTTCGCTTAAGGCAAAACAGTAAAATTTGGTAAGGATTTGTGATGCAATAATCTTTTTCTCTTCTAATAATTCGCAAAGGGAATCTAAATCATCCAAAAAATTTATGGCAAATATTTTTGATACATAATTTTTAGTTCTAATTCCACAAAGGGCATTTATTGTTGACTCTGGATTTTCTAAATGAGGTAAAATGGATTTAGCAGCGTAACTGCTTCTTTCGCAAGCGTTATAAATAGCTTCTTTATTTTGGATTAAATAAGCTGTTAAAACCTCTGTTTTAGCAGATATTTCAGTTTCTATATTTGATAATTGAGCAGTAAAATTTATGAAATCCTCATCGGTAATTGCTGTTATTGGCTGATTTACATAGGCCAAATATTTCATCCCCGATAGATGGTTGCTTACAATCTTTGTGATAGCTTCTCTGCTTAATCCGTTTTTAATCAATAAATCTAGCAGTTCTAAAGGAATGTTTGTGATGTGTTTGCGCCAAAACTGATTGGTTTCTGATAGGATAATATTCCCTAGATCTGATATTAATTCTACCCCAAATAGTTGCTTTGTTTCAAATGCAAATTGATTTAACGTTTGCTGACAGAAACTATGAATAGTTAAGACGGATGTTTCGTCTAAAAAAAGAACCGCATGTTCTAAAAGTTTAGCTATTTGCGCTTCTCCTTGTGTTTCTTTAGCTTTTTGGATGATGTTTTTGATGGTTTCATCTGCAATATTTTCACCCTTGCTAGCTTTTTGAGCCAAGCGGATAAACTTTCTAATCCGTTCTTCTAGCTCGGCAACGGCAGCTTTGGTAAAAGTCACCATCAATATTTTTTGAATCGGAATATTCTTTTCTACAATTAAGCGTAAAACCAAAATGGCAATAGAATAAGTTTTTCCGGTTCCGGCACTAGCCTCAATTAAATTAGTTTCGGCAAGCGGAACTGTAATTGCGTTAAAGTTTTTTTGTTCTTTTTCTATCATGGCTTAATTAAAATAGCTAGGTAAAATTTGCTCTATTTCGCTTAAAACTCGCTCGCCAATATATTGGTATTGTATAAATGAATCTTGGTTAAAAAAACCTTCACGGTATTTAATTAAGCCATAAATATCTGTTGAGGGATAATTGTAATTATTGAATTTTTCATTTATCTTTTTTTGAAACTCTTCAAAAGTACAATAAGGAATAGCTTGTATTTTAATGTTTAAATCGGGGTAAAAGCATAATGTTTTTTCCTGACCTCGTAAATAAATTTTAGCCAAGGTGGATAATTTTGCCAAAGCATCTTCTTTGTTGATAGACTTACTAGTAAAACTTTTTTCTTTAGCCGAGCTAATGAAAGTTAATTTTATTTCGCTGCCAGCTGAATTAGCTAGTAAAAACTTTAAATAACCTTCAAGTAAATATTTATTATCGTTTTTTGACCAAGAGACCACTACCAATTGATTGTTATAAATTTGACTGATAGCACCTTCAATGTCTAGTTTTACATCAGGGATTTGCACTTTAATGTTAATTACCTCTTCCTCAAAACCATTCACGCAATTTTGGAATAAATCTTTAATAGGTTTAACTGTTTCTTCTATGTTTTTTAACGATAAATCTGCAACATTTTTTAGGGGCAAAAGACCTTTTTTAACCCATTGGTTTCTCAAGTTTTGGGTAGGCAGATTATCAGCAAAAAGAATAGTGTTTTTGAAATTCCACTCTTGTAATTTATCTAAATTAAAAAGCTCTGTTTCGCTTAGTAGCATTTCCTCGCTTTGGTAATAAATATTTAAAACCGAGTTGAAATAGCTTTTTATTGGATCTTTAAAAAAGTTTATAAAATTGGAAATTGAGATTAAATATTGTTCTGGAGAGTTTATTTGTAAGGTTTCATTTACAAAATCGTATTTTTTTGTTTGATGATTAGCCAGATAATTTATTTTAAAATGAGCAAAGCTTTTAAGGCTAAAATGATGTAAAGGATGTTTTTTAATTAATATTTGATTTACATTTTCAACCTCGCTTTTGGTTTGGATGTAGTCTATAAATTCATCAACTAAGGCCGATGGAGGCAGCGCACTATTATCTTTTACATTTTGTCCAATATAGCTGATATAGAAATAGTTTTTTGCCGATAGTAAAGTTTCTAAAAATAAGTGTTTATCGTTTTCTTTGATGTTTCTATCGCCAGGTTTTGGCGCATTTTTGATTAAATCAAAATCTACAGAAACTTCTTTTCTAGGGAATTTATCAAAATTTAATCCTAATAAAGCTACTACCTTAAATGGGATGCTTCGCATCGGAATTAGCGAGCAAAACGTGATTCCACCGCCAGCAAAAGTATTAGCTCTGGTGGCGCCAAAGATGGTTTTTACAAAACTGTAGGTAAATAATTGATAACTTAATTCTTGGGTTAACCAGCTATTTAAAGCGTTGTATTTTTGTAATTGATTAATGATGATGGTATAATCTTCATCCACATTTTCTAGGTTATCAAAAACTAAATTTTGTAAAACTTGCTCTACATAATTAACCCAGTTTACCATGGTTTGCATTTGGTTTCTAGCCTGTATGGTGCTTAACAAAACCTCTACAAAATGAACAAATTTGATGATTTCTTGTGCGGCATTTCCTTCTACCATATCAAGCGGGTAAAGAGAATAATCTGGTGTAAAATATTCTTCGCTTCCGCTGATGCAAATACCTAATTTCACACGTTCTAAACCGTATTTCCAGCTTACATAAATACTTTCGTCTTCTTTATTTCCATCGGCACCAAACCTAATATTTGCTGCATGAACAACTTTTCTAATTAAACCTAAATCGGTTAAACCAAACCTTTGTCTGATATAGCTAAAATCCAGTAATTGCAATACAGTTTCGGCAGTTAAATTCTGCTCGTTTAACTCTAAAACAGCAATTAATGCCGCTGCAATGGTATCGTTAGCGCTGTAGCTTTCATCGGCAATTGTAAAATTAAACTGATAAGGCGCATTGTTGAAAATGGCTTTAATATATGGCGAGTAGGTGTCAATATCACTCACCATTACTACAATATCTCGTGGCGAAAGTTGTTCTTTACGTTCGTTAACCAAACCTACCAAATAATTATAAAGTACTTCCACTTCTCGGGCTGGCGTAAAGCAATTATTAATGCTTATAGAACCATCTTTTAATAAATCAGTATCGATTAACAATCTTTCCTGATCTGTTTGGTTATGATGAATTTCAGTTTGTATTTGTTGTAATAAACTAGGTTTTGTATCTGGCTCTTCATCAATCACTTCATAGCTATTTAACAACTCTTCATTTTTAAATAAAAGCCAAAAAGTATTCTGTATAACTTTTCCCCAGCTGGTTAATAAAGAATTTCCTAAGTTAATGTAGGTGTCCTCGTCTGGTTTTGCTTGTGCAATTTTTGCAGCTCTTTTTCTGCTTACATCTTCTATCCAATAAACCGAAGGCGAAGGATTTAAAAAGTAATAATTGAACTGAATATGTTGCCCTAATTGATGAAATAGCGAGATATGATAATCTGTTAAAACAGATAAACCAAACAAATAAATGCTGGGCATTTGCGCTTTTAATTTCGCTAATGAGGTCGGGTTTTTTAGTGCTTCTAAAATAAAGTTGCAAATAATGGTTTTATCTGGTAACTGTTCTTGGGCTAAATATTTTGCTTTGTTCCAAAGGTATTGTTGCCATTGCGCTTGATGATGTGTACTGATTTCGCCTTTATTCCATTGCGCTATAAATTGTGGTCTATAAATTTGATATTGGTCAAATAAATCGGCAATTTTTTGTGCTAAGGCTAATCTTTTTAAGTCTTTATCTGGATATTCATCGGCATAATACAAAGCCACATCAGGAAATTTCTTCTTAAAATCTTTTTCGTTTAGGATATTAAAAAGTAGCCAACTTTGGTTTTCGGCATTGAGAGTTTGTGTAAATGGACCACCTAAAATTTGATAAATGTGAGTTACCACATCGTTAGGTTTTAAAAACCGATAATTGGCGGCAATCCCTAGTTGATTACTCATTTGTAACTTCAACCAATTGTTCATTCCCTCGGTTTGGGTAACCAAAAAATAAGGCATAAAAACAGATATTTCCTGCTGCTTTAAATCGGCACAAAATTGTTGAGCTAGGCTGTTTAACGAGTTAGAAACTTTTAACGAAATACCCATTTTAATAGTTTGTTGCTAAGGTTAAAAATCTATCTTGTATGCCAGATGCTCGCTGAACTTGTGCTTTTGCCGTTTGTAAAATCAAAGCTTCGGAACCTAAGATAACTACCTTGTTTTTTGCCCTAGTAACGCCAGTGTATAATAACTCTCTGGTTAAAATATTCATTTCTTCTACAGGAGGCAAACTAATTAAAACATGGCTAAATTCAGAACCTTGACTTTTATGGATAGTCATGGCAAAAACAGTCTCTACTTTAGATAATAAACCTGGTAAAACTGTGAAAATTTCTCCGTCAGAAGATTCAAAATGAGCTCTTAAAATTCCGTTTTCATCTTTTCTGATAATGCCAATATCGCCATTAAACAAATTCAATTGGTAGTTATTGCTGGTTACCATAATAGGGCGATGTTCGTAAAACTCTTCTAAAGTGCTTAACAAATTTTTACCTCTCAAAAAGTCTTCAATTTTTTTGTTGATGCTATATAAGCCTTGTTCGCCTTCTCTGGTAGCACATAAAACCCTTAACTTATTTAGTTTCTGAAAAGCTTTTTGAATGTCTTTTTCTTGGATGTAATCCTGATAACCTGCTATAAAATCTTCAAAGGCTTTAGCATTATAATCGGTATAAATAGCAACTTGAGTATCTTTTTGATGATGGATAAAATCTGCTAGAGCTTGCTCTTCATTATTGATAATTGCTTTACTGAGTTTCCCAATGCCTTCATCACTTTTAAAACGATGACTGTATTTTAACTCAATAATATGTCCTTGCAAAGCATGGCTGTTCGTAATTTCCGCTTTTGGAATTAATTGGTCTTCGTTAGCTATGGTTTCGTTAATTAAAGTCAATCTATCAATAGAAAAATGATTAATAGCAGCTTTAGCTAAGCATAAATCTCCAAATAAACTTCCTGCTTCAACAGATGCTAATTGGTCTTTATCGCCTAGTAAAATCAATTTAGTTTTCGAACCAATGGCATTTAACAATTTTGCAAAAAGTGCGGCATCAATCATAGACGATTCGTCAATAATCACCACATCATGTATTAAGGGGAAACTTTTTCCATGCTTAAAATAGGGCGAATCGGGTATATAACCTAATAATCTATGTAAGGTGGAAGGCTGCAAAGCCATAAAGTTCTCTCTAACTTTTTCGTCGACTTGTTCACTTGCATTTTTAAGCGACTCGGCCATTCTCGCGGCAGCTTTGCCGGTAGGAGCAGCCAAAGCCACTTTTAAATTTGGATTTAATTGAAATAATAAAGCTAAAATTTTAGCCACGGTAGTAGTTTTTCCAGTTCCAGGTCCGCCAGTGATTATAGTAAACTGATTGATAAAAGCAGAAATTACAGCTGCAAATTGCCAGTTTGGTAAAGCATTTATACTTCGATTAAATAGCGAACGCAAGTAATTACTTTGCTCTTTAATTGAATTTTCTTTTTGCTTAATAACGTCAACTTCTTGGTTTAAGAATGATAAAATCTGGGTGAAAATCTCTCGTTCATATTGTTCATAGCGCTGCAAGTATAATCGGTTACCAAATAAAATAAAGGGTTGTTTATTGGCAATATCTTTACTTACTAAATTATCATTTAAAAGATACTTTACATTCAGTTTTGCTTGTGCAAAATAGGGTGGGAGTTGTTCCCAATCTTTCTCAATATCATCTAAATTAATGCAAATGTGTCCTTCACTTAATTTTTTAGACACCAAATAAGCATAAGGTTGTAGGGTGCTGTTTTTAAAGAAAGAGGCAAATTGTAAGTGAACATCATTAAAGGTTTGCATAGAAGAATTTTCTTGAAGATGCAATATAACGATATGCTTTTTAAATTTTGAATAGGCAAGCTTAGTTTTAGCATCCTTTTAATTAAAGCTTCAAATTAGCGTATATAAAAAATGGGATGGCAATTGCGCCTTTCAGTTGCACCGGACTTTCTTTCCAATATTTTTGTTCCAGAACCTTTTCTCCCGACGCTTACAAAAATGATTTCCATACCAATCCCTATTGCAGCAGAGTGGCAACTTGTAAATGTTATTAAAATTTGAAAGATTTAGATATATTTAAAAAAGTTTAAAATAATTTTAGGGTCATAAAGGCTTTAATCGGTTAGGTTTAAAATGCGAATAAATTAAGCTTAATAAAGCTTCGTTTCTCAATTTGCTTTTAACCAAATTAGTTATAAACCTTAAACAAACTAAAATCATGAGAAAACTCAAAATCTTAATCGCTATAATTAGTACAGTTTGTTTATTCCAGTTTTGTACTAAAGATAATTCTGTAGAAACCATTACAAACGGTGTCCTTGAATTACCTGCAACAGCTTACAATTATGTAGTTAATTATCCAAACCATGTCACTACAGCATTGGTTGCAACAGACAATACACCAACAAACAACAGATTAACTAATGAGGGTGCCACTTTGGGCCGAGTCTTGTTTTTTGATAAGAGTTTAAGTTTAAATAATACTATTAATTGCGCCAGTTGCCATAAACAAGAGCTTTCTTTTGATGATGATCAAGCATTGAGTATTGGTTTTAACGGTGGTAGAACAATTAGAAACTCCATGTCGCTTTTAAACTTGCGTTTTTATAAAAGTGGTAAGATGTTTTGGGACGAGCGAGCAGCTTCATTAGAAGAACAAGTATTACAACCTATTCAAGATCATGTAGAAATGGGTTTAACTTTAGCGCAATTAGAATCAAGAATTAAAGCAAAAGATTATTATCCCGATTTGTTTTTAAAAGCCTTTGGTAGTGAAATTATTGATTCTGATAAAATAGCAAAAGCACTATCTCAATACATTAGAAGTATGGTTTCTTATCAAGCTAAGTACGATTTAGTAAAAGATGGAAGATCCACATTTTCTGCCTCAGAGGCGAGAGGCGAACAATTATTTTTGAATGTTGCCGGACCTGGTGGGCAAACTTGTGCAAGTTGCCACACTCCGCCTATGTTTATTACTAGTAACCCGGGACAAGGTTTTGGTTTAGCAGATGTGAACGACACTGGTATTAATGGAACTAATCGCTTTAAATCAAGTAGTTTAAGAAATATCATGAATAGAACTAGTCTATTTCATAATGGAAGTGTGGCTAATGTACAAGCCATGTTAAGTGCAGGTGCACCCGGAACTGGAACTAGACCAATACCGCAGCACAGTATTGCTCCGCAAGATATTCAAGATATGATTAGTTTTTTGAATACCTTAACTGATGCAACCATTTACAGCGATCCCAAGTTTTCTAATCCGTTTAAATAATATTTTAATTTTAACTTGATTTTTGAGAGTTTTTTGTAACTAAAAATTAATGCGTTAGGAATATGTAGGGTTTAGTGCATTAATGAAGCCTTTTAAACGGCTTTATTAATTACGGTAGCCCGAAATAGCCCGTCCCATCTGTTATTTAGCTGATGGGGAGCGCCCAAATTTGATTAGTTTTCTACAATCCTCAATTTAGCATATTTTAACAACAATTGCTTTTCGCCAATTTCTTTAAAGAAAACGGTGGCTTTAATTTCGCCTTTGTTGCCTTCCAAATTAGTTACTTTTCCAAAGCCAAAACGTTCGTGTTCTACCTCGTTTCCAATTTCTAATTTGCTGGTATCACTTGGAGCAAAACCTGCAGTAGGAACGTGTGCTTTAGCCAATATGGATGTTGTAGGAATAGGCTTGGTTGCCGGTTTGGGTTTAGAAAAGAAATCGCCATGGGCAGATTTACTCTCGCTGGTTTTACTACGCCATTGCGTACGTTCGTTATCAAAGCTCGTTTCTGCACTAGCAGGTCTTTTCGCAAATGATAATTCTAAATATTTAGGGTCAATCTCATCTAAAAAGCGTGAAGGCTCGCAATTAATTAAAGTGCCAAACCTGAAACGAGAGGTGGCATAGCTCAAATGTAATTTGGTCTCAGCTCTGGTCACAGCCACATAAAATAACCTACGCTCTTCCTCTAAATCTGCTCTAGAATTTAATGCCATTTGCGATGGAAAAAGGTTTTCTTCTAAACCTACAATGTAAACTTGTCCAAATTCTAAACCTTTAGAAGAATGTATGGTCATTAAAGAAACAGTGTCTTTATTCGGGTCTTTATCGTTATCATCGTTAGTTAATAGGGCAATATCTTGCATAAAAATATCTAAACCGCGGTCTTCAATATCTTCACGTTCAGAAAATTCTTTAATACCGTTTAGTAATTCTTGAATATTTTCATAACGATTTAAACCTTCAACAGATTTATCAGAATATAATTCTTTTAATAAACCGGTTTGTTGTGCTATATGCAAGGCAGCATCGTAAGCCGAACTATTTTTGGCAACAACAGCATAACTTTGAATGGCTGTGGTAAACCCTAAAACAGCAGTTGCAGCTCTATTATCTAAATGCAAAGGTGCTTCTGTCGCTATTTCAAAAAGTGTTTTATTTTCTTTATCTGCGGCTAAAATAAGTTTATCAATGGTTGTTTTTCCTATTCCTCTTACCGGATAATTAATTACTCTTTTAAAGGCCTCTTCGTCGGACGGGTTAAAGGTTAAACGGAAATAGGCTATTAAATCTTTAATCTCTTTTCTTTGGTAGAAAGATAAACCACCATAAATTTTGTAAGGAACACCCAATTTACGCAAAGCCTCTTCCATTGATCTAGATTGGGCATTGGTGCGGTATAAAATGGCGAAACTATTCCATTTGATATTGTGTGTAGCTTGTTGTTCTAAAATAGATTCGGCAACAGATTTTCCTTCTTCATTATCAGAAAAAGAACGAGTAATTTTAATTTTATCGCCAGTTTCATTTTCAGAGAATACGTTTTTGTCTAGTTGATTTTTATTTTTTTCTATGATACTATTGGCAACATTTACAATGTTTTGCGTAGAACGATAATTCTGCTCTAGCTTAAAAACTTTAACATCGGGGTAATCTTTTTGGAAGTTTAAAATGTTTTGAATGTTAGCCCCTCTAAATGCATAAATACTTTGAGCATCATCACCTACCACACACAAATTCTCTCTAACAGCAGCTAGTTTTTTTACAATTAGATATTGCGAGAAGTTTGTATCCTGGTACTCATCAACCATCAAATACTTAAACTTTTGTTGATATTTATTCAGTACATCGGCATGTTCTTTTAAGAGTACATTGGTTTTAAATAATAAATCGTCAAAATCCATAGCGCCGGCTTTAAAGCAACGGTTAGCATAAGTTTCGTAAATTTTACCTAGAAATCCTCTGCCTGATGTGAAATCTTCGGCTTGTATACTTTCGTTTTGTTGATATTCTTGTACAGATATTAAATTGTTTTTAGCCATAGAAATACGGCCGTAAACATAATTGTGGTGATAAAGCTTATCGTCTAAGCTCATCTCTTTGAGTATAGTTTTAATTAAACTTTTACTATCATCGGTATCGTAAATGGTAAAATTATTAGGGTAGCCAATTTTGTGTGCTTCTACCCTTAATATTTTTGCAAAAACCGAGTGGAAAGTTCCCATCCAAATATTTTTAGCTTCGCCGCCAACAACACTTGTTATTCTATTACGCATTTCTTTGGCGGCCTTGTTGGTAAATGTAAGTACCAAAATATTGAAAGGATCTACTCCTTTTTGTATTAAATGCGCAACTCTGTAAGTAATTACTCGGGTTTTTCCCGATCCTGCTCCTGCAACAATCATCACCGGACCCTCGGTTTGTTCTACCGCAGCCCTTTGATTGGTGTTTAATCCATTTAAATAATCCAAACTTCTATTTTTATTGAGGTGTAAAAATAAAAAAATGAGGCGGAGATTTTGTCTCCGCCTCATTTAAAAATTTTCCACTATTCATTTTTCCTAGTTAATTGATGTTGAGTAGGGTCATTTAAAGCATCATTAATATTCAATATTTGAAAGTCGATATTGTCCGCACATTTTTTAATCTGAGGAATAATTTCTTTAAACTCTACAGCATCTTCCTGTATAAGAAGCATTAAGCCTTTTAGTGTAGCAACAGGGGCCCTAATTTGATGAGAAAGATGTGATGAATATTCTGCTAATTTTTGATTTTTAATAATTAAATCTTTTGTTCTTTCGGTTATAATTTCTTCCAATTTGTGATTAATCTTATCAACATTGTCTTTTTGTTGCTTTACCTCTTCGTTTAGCCTTTGCAGCTCGGCGTTAGATAATTTAGATTTCTTGTTAGATTTTATTAATAGAAATATAAGTGCAAATGCCAATAACAATGCCACTCCTGCTGCAATAGTTAATTTTTTTGCATTTTTTTGTTTTTCAATTGTGCGTTCATTCTCGCTTTGAATTTGTTGTTGTTTAAGCGTTTGCTGAATAAGGTTAATGTTAGAGGCAATGTTTTCTTTATAGAAGACACTGTCTTGGTCATGCACTTCTTTTAAGTGAATAATAGCTTGGGAGTAATTTTTCTTTTTATATTCAAGCTCATACCTAGTGTAGGTGTAGTCATAAATTTTTCTAGTATCGTTTACCAACTTGGCAAATGCATTACCTTCTTCTAAATATTTTTCTGCTAATTCATACTTCCCAGTAGCAATGTAACTTGATGTTAAAGTTAAATTAATAGAAGCTACACTTGTATTTAACTCATATTCTTTAGCTTTTAAATTAGCTTTTGTTAAGATTTCTATTGCTTTTTCGAAATTATTGATACTGTAATAAATGACACCAAGATTTTGTAAACTTTGGGTAATGCCAATAGGATTATTTAATTCGTTAAAAATTTTACTGCTTATTTCATAGTTTTTTAAAGCGATTGAATAATTTTTTTTACGATAATAGGCATTACCAATGTTTAAATAACTTCCAGCAATGAGTTCTTTTTTATCAAATTTTTGTGCAATGGTTAAGGTTTTTTTGAAGAAAAATAATGCCTTATCGTAATCAATATCTAACCATAAATTTCCTATGTTATTAGATACTTTTGCCTCACCCAATTGATTATTTGATTTTGAGAAAAATGATAAAGATTTAAGATAATTATTTAGAGCAGAATCTCTCTGATTAAGGTAATAATAACCTATACCTATTACTCTGTAAGATTCAGCTTCCCCGTAATTAAAGTTAATTTTCTGAGCTAATTCTAATGCTTTTTTAGCACTTGATACAGATTGGGCAGGGTCTGTTAATCTATTTTGATATGCTGCCTCATTTAGTCTTTTTACTTCAGAAGTATCAGTTTCAAAATTGTAAAATGGTAATTTTTTAGCACTTGCGTCGTAAATTTTGGATATAAAGAGCACTATTAAAATAAGAAATTTAAATTTCATGAGAGCATTTTAAGTAAGAACCTTAAGCCTGTGTAGTTTAAAAATTAAATTATTAAGCAAAAAAATAGTATTTGATTATTTATTTAAGAAATTAAATTAATCTTTAATATAAAAATTTATGAATTTAATTTTGTTTTTTTTATCCACAATTAAGCTAACATATTTGTACGGATCGTAATTACAAAGGTTTCATAAATAATTTATATTTTCTTAATAAAATCAATAATAATTAAAAAAGACGGTTGAGTTTAGGTTTTACCAACATAAAAAATTAAAACAAGAGAAAAAAAATCAAAGCATTTAAAAAAATAGATAAAATGAAAAAATTAATCATCATCGCATTAGGAGTATTGGCAATTGGAGTAACATCATGTCAAAAAGATTCAGAAACAGCACCAGTTGTACAAGAGAACAAATTGCAAACAAACGGAGAGGGTGAGTCAATTGATAAACAAAACGTAGGTACTTGGGACTAATTGAAAAGAGATAATTAATAGATAAAAGTTTAAGCATTTAAAAAAGATAACAACATGAAAAAGTTAATCATCATCGCATTAGGAGTATTGGCAATTGGAGTAACCTCATGTCAAAAAGATTCAGAGACAGCACCAGTTGTACAAGAGAACAAATTGCAAACAAACGGAGAGGGTGAGTCAATTGATAAACAAAACGTTGGTACTTGGGACTAATTGAAAAGAGATAATTAATAGATAAAAGTTTAAGCATTTAAAAAAATAGATAAAATGAAAAAGTTAATCATCATCGCATTAGGCTTATTGGCAATTGGAGTAACATCATGTCAAAAAGATTCAGAAACAGCACCAGTTG
>JBIKIN010000031.1:0-40838 GCA_044361595.1 Pelobium sp.
TCAAAGAGTTAAAAGAGTTTATTATTACGAATAGGGTTAATTATGAAAAGGATTTTTACAGCTTTATTTAACTATTTTATCAAAGGATTATTAGTGGTTTTGCCACTAGGTGCTGCCTTTTTCTTAATTTTTTGGGCATTTTCTACTGTAGATAGCGCTTTAAATTTAAGTGAAAGTATTTTTGTTAATCCTTATAGTCAGGAGCCTTTATATATACCCGGTTTGGGGATAATTTCTGTACTATTTGTCATCTTACTTTCTGGTATTATTGTAACCTATTTTATTACCGAGCCTATTTATAATTGGTTTGGTAAATGGATAAATAAGCTCCCTATTTTTAAATTCATTTATTCTTCTGTTAAAGATTTAACCGAGGCATTTGTTGGTGATGAAAAAAAGTTAAATGAACCAGTTTTGGTAGAGGACTCTCATGGTTTTAAAAGAATAGGTTTTTTAACTCAAAAAGATATGAAAGCTATTAATTTACCTGATGATGTTGCTGTTTACTTTCCATGGTCTTATTCTTTTGCCGGTCAGGTTTTAATTGTAAAGGCCGATAAAGTAAAACCACTTAAAATGACATCCGCTCAAGCCATGAAATTTATTGTTTCTGGTGGCGTAAGCGGTATACATTAGTAATTTCGAATCTGATTATTTTTTAATAAGTTCAAAAATTCCACATCCATATTTGCATCCAAAGTTATTCTTAAGGTCCCCATCCGAAAATTCTACATTCTCAAACAAATCACCTTTATCATCGACATATGAAAAACTAACTAGATTATAGTCTTTGTTGAAAATTTCTAAAAGATATGAAATGTTAAAAACTCGATGGGCATTAAATGCTATTTTTTGAGGCCCAATTGGTGTAGAAAAATAAAATTTACCTCCCTTTTTAAGGATACTTTTAATTGAATTTAAACCCTTAATATGACCATCTGCATCAATTGGGTCGCCGTAACGTCCTAATCCAAAATGCTCTATTGCATGTAAACATGATATAGAATCACAATAATTAGTAAGTTCGGGATTTACCTTCATTAAATCTGAAAGTATAAATTTTATATTGGTAATTTTAGACTCAATAGGTCTAATGTCAAATACTTCAATTTCTCTAAAAACAGCCACATGTGCTACAAAGCCATCAATACGGGAGGCAATATCAATGTGTTTTTCTGGTTTATCTAAAAATATTTTTCTGGCAACTAATAAATCTTGGTGAAAATAATGTCCAGAAATTGTACCCCCACTAGCTTTTTTGTCTTTTAATTGGGGAAACAAAGAAACTTTTTTAAAATCATCATTAAATTTAAGTTGTTTAATTAACTTGAAATAGTCTTTTAAATAACCTGGAACCAAAAAAATATTTTTTAAACTCATAATCGAATTTAGCCATTTGGTTCATAAATCAAAATTTAATGCGAAAAAAATAAAGAAGCTGTACTCAATTGATGATTACGATAGATTTGATTTTGCTGTTCGTCTATGTTCCGAAGGGTATGTCGATTTTATAAATGATGTGTATTTATAATCCGCTTTACTGATGCTTTTTGAAGTTTACTAATGAAGTTAGAGATGCGAACATGGCTAACATCACAACAATTTTTCTTAAAATTAACCTAATAAGTCGTAGTCATATTTTCATCAACACAAATGATGAAATCTGCTTTATTTAAATATTCTTTGTCTAAATTTTGAATATCTTTTTGAGATACCGTTGAGATGGTTTTGTAATTTAAAGATTTGTTAGCTTGTTTTAAATACCATAAAATACCTTCATAATCATCGGAGTGGTAGGCTCCATTAAAATGGATAAAAGTGTTATTTGGCTTGTAGTTTTGTAAGATAAAATGCGCCATTGTTGCATCTTTTATAGCTTGGGCTTTTACTAAAAGTTCAGAACCATGCCCGCCCATCATTTGGAGAATGTTTTTGTAAGTGGGTAACTCAGGGTCAAAAACAATCGGTAGAGGAGCTATCCAGTTTTTCTCTGTTTGAGATAGCGTATCTAAAGCTTTAAAATCTTTCTTGTAAACTAGATTTGCATAAACCCTTGGAATGTTAGTGGCTATAAAAGGTAATTTGTTTTCTTTGGCAAAATCTACTAAAGGGCCATAATCTGTTGCATAGTTTGGCCATAATCTGGCTAGCGTTTTAAACTCTTTTAAGGTGATTTTATCTATTAGGTAATCATTTAAAACATTTTGATTATCAGATTCTAACATCTCTGCCCCTAAAGTAATACTTTTATTTGTTGCAATGGCTTTGGTAAGCTCTAATTGTAACCAATGTGCAATGGGGTTATTATGTAACTCGCCAAATAAAATAATATCAGCGATGTTTAATTGCTTTAGCATTTTACCAAAGTCGGTTTTGGTTCCCTTTGCCGTATAAATTACATAAGCGGGTTTATCTTGTGCAAAAGAAACCAAAGTGCATAAAGCAATAAAAAGGGATAAAGTGATTTTTTTAATCATTGGGATCGTCGTTTTGTGGGCGGTATTTGAGTTGTAAACCATGAACAAAGTTTCTTAAAATTTGGTCTTTACAAGGTCTGTATTGGTTTTGTTCTGGCTTTCTAAAAAAAGCGCTTAGCTCATGTTTAGAGAATCTAAAATCAACTAAAGCTAAAACCTCTAAAATATCATCATCTTTTAAATTGAGAGCTATCTTTAGCTTTCTAAAAACCAAGTTATTATTTAAACGTTTTTCTGCTTTGGGCAATTCTACGTCTTTTAATCCTCTATTTTTAATAATTAAACCGTTTAAAAAATAGGCAAAATCAACATCGTAAATAGCTTTATACTCTGGGTCGTCATCTTTTTTTAACCAATTACTAATCTCTTCTCTGGTAGTTTCTCTACCGCTAAGCGTAAAAAGATTAATCATTTGTTCATCACTAAAATCAAATGTATATCTAAGCCTTCTTAAGATGTCGTTATTGGTCATTATTAAATTTTGTTTGCTAATTTAATCAGCATAAATTAGCTATTTATATGATGTTTTTACCTTTCATGGCTTGTGATACCGCTGCATCCATTAAACGTTCTGCAAATGGTCGAGTATATTCATTAAGTGTTTCTATACTATTTAAAATGGCATCTTTATCGCCTTCTTGAAGTTCTTTTTTAATATTTTCGATTAGTTTTTGAGTCTGTTCGGTTTCTTCGCTATTTAAATACGAACCATTTTTATTGATAAAACGTTCTGTTGTATATATAATTTGTTCTGCTTCTGTTTTGGCTTCTACAATCATACGGGCAGAAACATCTTCTTTTGCGTGTGTTACGGCATCTAAAAGCATTTGCTCTACTTCTTCGTCTTTTAAACCGTAAGTGGGTTTCACCGCTATTTCTTGCTTTACGCCAGAGCGCAATTCAATAGCTTGAATTTTTAAAATCCCATCAGCGTTAAGCAAAAAGTTGATATCTACTTTTGGCAAGCCTGCAGGCATAGCTGGAATTCCTTTCAATTCAAACTCGGCTAATTTTCTATTCTCTTTCACTAAATCTCGCTCACCTTGGTAAACAGAAATTTTCATATTAACCTGTCCGTCTATAGAAGTAGAATATTGACGACCTGCTTTAGTAGGTACTTTAGAATTTCTTGGGATAATGATATCCATTAAGCCGCCCATGGTTTCTATTCCTAAAGAAAGAGGGGTAACATCTAACAATAAAATATCTTTTCTATTTCCAGATAGTACATCAGCCTGTAGGGCAGCACCTAAGGCAACTACTTCGTCGGGGTTAATGTTATCGTTTACATCACGACCAAAAAATGCTGACACTCTTTGTTTTACTAATGCGGTTCGGGTAGAACCACCAACCATAATGACTTCGTCAATATCCGTAGTTTTTAAGCCAGCATCTTTCAATGCATTTCGGCAAGCCGTTATGGTTTCGTTTACTTTTGCACTAATTAATTCTTCAAAAGTTTGTAAATTGATGGTACAGAATATGTCGCCAATTTTTTGGTTAAATAAGTTTTGATGACTTAATGATTTCTTTGCTTCTTCTGCCATTAAGCGAAGCTCTTGCATCGGAATTTCGCTACTCAAATTGTTTTGCTTGATCCAATAATCTACAATGGCTCGGTCAAAGTCGTCGCCACCTAAAAAAGTATTTCCATTAGTAGATAGCACTTCAAAAATTCCGTTCTCGATTTTTAAAATAGAAACGTCAAAAGTTCCACCACCTAAATCGTAAACAGCAATGGTTTTACTTTCTTCTGGTTTTAAACCTATTCCGTAGGCCAAAGAAGCTGCTGTAGGCTCGTTTACGATACGTAAAACGTCTAGGCCTGCTAACTTGCCAGCATCTCTGGTTGCTTGGCGTTGTGAATCGTTAAAATAAGCAGGAACCGTAATAACAGCTTTGCCTACGGTAGTTTTCAAAGCATGTTCTGCTCTTGCTTTTAATTCTTTTAAAATAAGTGCAGATAAATCTATTGGTGTATAAAATTTATCACCGACTTTAATTTTTACCAAACTTTCGTCGTTAGCATCGTCTATAATTTGGTAAGAAAAATAATCCTGGTGTTTTTGAACGTCTTGATAAGATCGACCCAATAACCTTTTCACTGAAAAGATTGTATTTTGAGGGTCGGTAATTAAAAATTCTTTGGCTTCATTTCCAACAATCACTTCTCCGGCGTTATTGAAGTGAACTACAGAAGGTACTAAAACTCCTTTTCCTGTGTCGTTTATTACTTTGGCATCGCCTGCTGGATTGATAAAAGCTACCAAAGAATTGGTAGTGCCTAAATCTATCCCTACTATAATATCTTCTTTTTGTATCGAGCCCGTAGCTATATTAATTGAAACTTTTGCCATATTTTTTTAACTTCTGCAAAGTTAATATGTTTTAACAGATGCTGTGTTATTATAATGTAATTGTGTTAGGTGTTTTCTTTAAGATGTTGTTTTAAACAAAAAGAGATTGATCTTTTTAGACCAATCTCTTTAAATATGATTAATAACAAATTAAAAATCGGCGTTTTTAGGAAAACGTGGAAAAGGTATTACATCACGAATGTTTGTCATACCCGTTACAAATAGCACTAAACGTTCGAAACCTAAACCAAATCCAGCGTGTGGGGCAGTACCAAATCTACGAGTATCTAAGAACCAATATAATTCCTCTTGCGGGATATGCATTTCTTCCATGCGTTTTGTTAGATAGTCTAATCGTTCTTCACGTTGCGAACCACCTACCATTTCGCCAATACCAGGGAAAAGAATATCCATTGCTCTAACCGTTTTTCTACCTTGCTCGTCGGGTTCGTTCATCCTCATGTAAAAGGACTTGATATCAGCAGGGTAATCGGTTAAGATTACCGGTTTTTTGAAGTGCTTCTCTACCAAATAACGCTCATGTTCTGATTGTAAATCGGCTCCCCAATCATCAATTAGATATTTAAATTGCTTTTTCTGATTTGGTTTAGAGTGTTTTAAAATATGGATTGCCTCGGTATAAGTTAAACGCTCAAAATCGTTATCTAAACAAAAGTTTAGTTTAGTCATTAAGTCAAACTCACTTCTTTCGTTTTGAGGTTTATTTTTTTCTTCTTCTGCTAAACGATTGGTTAAAAAAGCCAATTCATCGGCACAATGATCAATAGCGTATTTAATGGTGTATTTTAATAAGTCTTCGGCCAAATTCATGTTATCTTCCAAATCGGCGAAAGCCACTTCTGGTTCAACCATCCAAAACTCGGCAAGGTGACGTGTAGTATTAGAGTTTTCTGCTCTAAAAGTAGGTCCAAACGTATAAATTTCACCTAAAGCTAAAGCACCTAATTCGCCTTCTAGTTGCCCGCTAACGGTTAAATTAGCAGAACGACCAAAGAAATCTTCCTTAAAATCTACAGCGCCATCTTCTGTTCTTGGTGTATCTTCAAAAGGTAAAGTTGTTACTCTAAACATTTCGCCTGCACCTTCTGCATCAGATGCTGTAATAATTGGGGTATGTAAATAAACAAAGCCCCGATCGTTAAAAAATTGATGAATAGCATAAGCTAAAGTGTGTCTAACTCTAAAAATGGCGTTAAAAGTATTTGTTCTAAAACGTAAGTGAGCTATTTCTCTTAAAAACTCTAAACTGTGTTTTTTTGGCTGTAAAGGAAATTTTTCGGCATCGCTTTCACCCAAAATTTCTATTTCACTTGCTTTTATTTCACAAAGCTGGCCTTTTCCTAAAGACTCTACTAGCATACCTGTTGCTGCAATTGCTGCACCTGTGGTAATTTTTTTTAATATAGTTTCTGGTGTATTTGTAAAGTCTACTACAATTTGAAGGTTAGCCATGCAAGAACCATCATTTAAAGCAATAAACTGATTATTTCTGAATGTTTTAACCCAGCCCATTACGGTTAATGATCGGTTAAAATCGGTAGATTTTAATACGGAAGCTATTTTTTCTCTCTTAATCATGTATCATTTTTTCTTAGCGGATGTAAAAATACAAACCTTTCTTATATTCTATAGTTAAAAAAATTGATAAATAAATTAATCTTTTGAGGGTAATTGTAGTCTTAAACGGAGTTACTACAAAAACAACTTGTTTTAAACATGAAAATCTTACGAAGTATAATTTCCTTATTTTTTCTTATCTTTTTGTTTATGATTTCTTTTATGGATAAGAGATAAATTTTGAGCACCATTATTCTCTATAAATGTTGCTTATTGTCAAACTATAGTAAAACTAACAAAGTGCTGTTTGCCTTTTTTTTCTAGCTTTAAGTGTTATGGTAGCCTAAAATGCCGTTTAAACGATTTTTAAATAGATTTTAGATATTTTAAAAAAAAATCATAAATTATATTTATGATAATCATAATATATAAAAATAATATTAATCAATAATCCTAACCTAAGTTTATCGTTAGAATCCAAAATAAATTTAAAAACGATGAAAAAAATTAGTTTAATATTATTAGCAGTAGCAACAGTTGCTACAAGCTGCTCCGTGGTAAGACCTGGCGAAGTAGGTTTAAAACAAAAATTAGGTAAATTATCTGATAACGTTGTAACTACAGGTTCTATAGTTTATAATCCATTTATCAGTAAGGTTGTTAAAGTTCCTGTAAGAACTAGAAACTTAGAATTAGCAATAAGTTTACCTAGTAAAGAAGGTTTAAGTATTGTTTCTCAAATTTCTATTCTTTATAGATTAAATGCAGAACAGGTACCTACAATTTTAAGAACTATTGGTTTAAATTATGAATCAATTATTTCTAGTGTTTTCCGTTCTGCTTCAGCAGATATTTGTTCTAAATACTTTGCAAAAGATATGCACTCAGGTATGCGAGCAGAAATAGAAATGGAGATTAAAAAGAAAATGGATGAAAACTTGATTAAGCAAGGAATTATAACCGAAGCTGTTTTAATGAAGAGCATTCAGTTACCGGCCGGTTTAGCAAGTTCTATTGAACAAAAGTTACAGGCTGAGCAGGATGCCTTAAGAATGGTATTTATCTTGCAACAAGCAAAATTAGATGCAGATAGAAAATTAATTGAAGCCACAGGTATTAGAGATGCCCAAAAGGTTTTAGCCGAAGGTTTAACTGCCGAAATTATTAAAATTAGAAGTATAGAAGCCTTTAACGAACTTGCTAAATCCCCTAATGCTAAAATCATTATTACTGATGGTAAAGCACCATTTTTAATACAATAATTTTTTTTAGTTTAGTTTTATGTGAAAAATCAGGCTGTATGGCCTGATTTTTTTTTGTTTTAAGCATTTCTGGTTCTTTGAAAATGTTTAATTTTCTAATCGCTTAATATTTAATTAATTGTTAATTTTTGTTAAATAAGTTAATAAAAGTCAATCTCTATTAAACCTTTATGATTTATCAGTATCATAAAGACAAATAACAACAAACAATTAATAATTAACAATAAAATAAACGAGACATGAAAAATTTAATTAAAGGATTAGCATTATCCACCACCATGATTTTAGGCTTAACTTTTACAGTGGTAGCACAACAACAAACAGCTAAAACTGATGACCCTAAAAAAGAGCGCCCAATGTTAAACTTAACTGAAACACAAAAGGAACAAATGAAAGCCAATAGAGAAAGTGAAAGGTTAAACCGAGAGAAATTTGAAGCTTCTTTAAATGCAGAACAAAAAGCAGTAATGGCAGATAAAACACTAAAAGGTAAGGAGAAAATGGAAAAATTAAACTCTTTATTAAGTAAGGAACAAAAAGAGACCATGAAAAAAAATAGAGAAATGGCTCAAAAGAATAACGAAGCATTTAAGGCTACCTTAAACAAAGAGCAACAAGAGCAATTTGAAAAAATGAAAGGTAAAATGCAAGAAAGAATGGGAGAGAGAAAAAAAGGCCTTGGTGATAAAAAACCTAGATAATTGATCTAATTGAATAAGTTATTTCATACAAAAAACCTGATTGAAAATCTTCAATCAGGTTTTTTGTATGTATTTGATCTCTATGCCTTTTGCTTTTAGCTTTTTGCATTAAGCTTATTAAGCTAAAACTTCTGATACTAAATCAGCAGCTTCTTTTAATAATATTGCAGAGAATACTTTTAAGCCAGACTCGTCAATTAATTTTTTTGCTTCAACAGCATTAGTTCCTTGTAAACGAACAATAATTGGCACAGAAATATTTCCCATTTCTTTGTAAGCGTCTATCACACCTTGTGCAACACGGTCGCAACGAACAATACCACCAAAAATATTAATCAAGATAGCTTTAACATTTGGATCTTTTAGAATAATGTGGAAAGCAGCTTTTACAGTAGTTGCATTTGCAGTACCACCTACGTCTAAGAAATTTGCAGGCTCGCCACCAGCAATTTTAATAATATCCATAGTAGCCATCGCTAAACCAGCACCGTTAACCATGCAACCTACGTTACCATCTAATTTAACGTAATTTAAGTTAGATTCAGAAGCCTCAACCTCGGTTGGATCTTCTTCAGATGTATCACGCATTGCAGCATAATCTGGATGACGGAATAAAGCGTTATCATCTAAATTTACTTTAGCATCTACAGCTAGTATTTTATCGTCTGATGTTTTTAAAACCGGGTTGATTTCAAACATAGAAGAATCAGTTTCTTCATAAGCTTTATAAAGCGCAGCAATAAATTTAGTCATGTCTTTAAAAGCAGCACCAGATAAACCCAAGTTAAATGCAATTTTACGGGTTTGGAAACCTTGTAAACCTACTTTAGGGTCTATTTCTTCTTTAAAAATTAAGTGAGGAGTGTGCTCTGCAACTTCTTCAATATCCATTCCACCTTCGGTAGAATACATAATGATATTTTTACCAGTAGAACGATTTAATAATACAGACACATAAAATTCTTTAGTTTCTGATGCACCAGGATAGTAAACATCTTGTGCTACTAAAACTTTACTAACTAATTTGCCCTCAGGACCGGTTTGAGGAGTAACTAGCTGCATACCAATAATATCAGTTGCTTTTTGTTTAACCTCGTCTAAATTTTTAGCTAGTTTAACACCTCCGCCTTTACCTCTACCACCAGCATGAATTTGTGCTTTAATTACAACCCAATCAGAGTTATAATCTTCCTTCAATTTTTTTGCTGCTTCTACAGCTTGCTCTGGAGTATCGGCAACAATACCTTCTTGTATGCGTACGCCAAAACTTTTTAGAATTTGTTTACCTTGATATTCGTGAATGTTCATCTTGTAAAAATTTGACGTGAAATTACAAATACCATCGTATAAATAAAATCTAATTGATGATTTATTCTACTTTTTATCAATAATGACTAATCTTTAACTTTAATTTTAAAATTTTGTGGATTTAAGTTTGCAAAATCTATCCTTGCAACTTTGTTTTGTGGATCCCAAAATACTTTGGTTATGCTGCTATAATCTATTTGTAAATTGAAAGCATTTTCTAGAGGGAAATCTAAAATATAAGCTAAAATGGCTCTGATAACGCCAGCATGGCAAACTATCACAACGTCGTTTTCTAAGGTATTGGTAAGTTCTTCAAAAAAGTCTATGCTTCGGTTATACAAATCGTTAAAGTTCTCGCCATTTTTAGGAGTGTAGTTTACAAAATCTTCCATCCAAGGGTTTAATTCTTTCGCATCAATTTGTGCCCAAGGTTTCATTTCCCAATTGCCAAAATTAAGTTCGCTTATTCTTTCATCGGTTTTAAAAGCGTCATCACTTAAATAACTGGCTAATTTGGTGCATCGTCTAAAAGGACTGCTAAAAAATGAGGTATTTTCTTCTAAAGATAAATGGTCTTTAATCCAATCAAAATCTACTGTAAAGTTTTCTTCTAGAGGGATTTCTGATTGTCCATAACATAGTTTATTTGGATTATAAACAGCAGTATGTCTTATGAAATAGATGTTCATTGATTGAAGTTTTAATAGCGATTATATTCCATAAAAAAGGCTTACATCATTGACGTAAGCCTTCTATTTTTTCAATTTAAGATTACCACAGTTTAGATGGATAAACGCCATCTTTTACTAATTTATTAATGTTTGCTTGTACTATTTCTTTGTCCTCTTTGTAAGTAACACCAAACCACTTGGCATCTGTAGGGATTACTTTAAAGGTTCCTATGTTATTTTGAATCAAAGAATCGGCAATTAAAGGAATAAAAAATTCTGCTTTTGGGTTGCTGCTGTTTGCTTTTACAAATTCTACAAAAAGTTTTTCGGTAATCTCAAAAACATGCGGTGTGAAGCCCCAAAAATTCATTGAAACTGGTGTGTTAGCAGCTAATGGATGAATGCTACCATCTTCGTTTTCATAAACTATACCGCCATCTTTGGTGTAAACTTTAGTACGTTCGTTAATTTCGCTCATGTTTCCATTGGCATCAGTTTGGCAAACCCCTCTAGAAACCGAACCGTTTTCTGACAATGTGTTTCCAATTTTATAACCTACTATGCTGTATTTGTTTGCATCTGCTTCGGTAGTTAAAAAGTCAACCATATTTTTAAAAGCCTCGTAACCATAGTAATCATCGGCATTAATTACACAAAAAGGCTCGTGAATTTGGTTTTTAGCTTCTAAAATAGCATGTCCGGTACCCCAAGGTTTTGCTCTTTCTATTTCTTCGCTAATTCCGTATTTTTTTAAATCAAAAGTTTGAAAAACATAATCGGTTTCTACTTTACCTTTTAACTTAGGTTCAAAAATACCTTTAAAACTTTCTAAAAACTCTTCTCTAATAATGAAAGTAATTTTGCCAAAGCCAGCTTTAATGGCATCGTAAATAGAATAATCTATAATGGTTTCGCCGTTTGGTCCAAAGCCATCTATTTGTTTCATGCTGCCATAACGGCTAGCCATTCCTGCTGCTAAAATAAGTAATGTAGGTTTTTTCATGATTTTGTTTTAATTCGTTTATAGTTTACTGCTTAAAGTAATTTAGTGATTAATTGCCTTTAAGATATTTCTCTAGCCAGTTATCCATTTCGTATAACATGTGTAAAACAGACTCTTTGGCTTTGTAGCTATGCGCTTCGAAGGGTAAAGATACTAATCTTGCTGTTCCGCCAAAACCTTTTATGGCTTGGTAAAATCTTTCACTCTGAATTGGGAAAGTTCCAGCATTATCGTCGTTCTCGCCATGAATCAATAATAAAGGCACTTTAATTTGATTGGCATAACTAAAAGGAGACATTTTAAAATATAAATCTGGAGCCTGCCAATATGTGCGCTCTTCTGCCTGAAAGCCAAACGGAGTAAGTGTTCTATTATAAGCTCCGCTTCTGGCAATACCAGCTTTAAAAAGTGCAGTATGGGCTAGTAAGTTAGCTGTCATAAATGCTCCGTAAGAATGACCACCAATGGCTATTCTTTCTTTATCGGCAATACCCATATTTACAATTTTGTTTACTGCTGCCAATGCGTTTTCTGTTAATTGAGGGATAAAAGTATCGTTGGGTTGATCGTTACTTTCGCCTACAATTGGCATATCTACATTGTCCATTACGGCATATCCACGGGTTACCCAATAAATAGGAGAGGCCCACGATATTTTGCTAAACTGGTAAGGAGAACTTTTTACTTGCCCTGCGGCCGATAATGTTTTAAATTCTCTTGGATATACCCACATTAAAACAGGAAGTTTAGTACTACTTGGAGTATAGTTTTGTGGTAAATATAAGTTTGCAGTTAGGTTTAAACCATCTGTTCTTTTATAACTAATTTGTTGTTTAATAATGCCGGCAAGCTCGGGGTAAGGGTTTTCGAAAAAAGTAAGCTGCTTTACTTTATTTTTGTAATAATCTAAATAAAAATAGTTAGTAGGTTGTGTAATGGTCTCTCTACTAATGATTAGGTCTTGTTTATTATCATAAAAAACAGGTTTTTCGTAAAAAGGAGCTTTAGATCTAAAAATTGTATCAGTAAGCTTAGTTTTAACATTAAACTTTAGTAAAAAAGGGCGGCTGCCTGCTGGCGATGCTCCTTCAGAAATAGAGAAAACACTCATGTTATTTACATCTGCCGGGTTTTTAGAAGCTTTGTTGAGTAATAAAACATCTCTACCAAATTGGTTTTTTACTTTAACAAACTCACCAGGATCATTATATGCATCCTCATAATACCTATCCCATAAATTTACACGGTAATTGATATTATTTGGTTTAATAAATACCCTTCTTTCGCCACGGGTGTTCCACCAGCGCTCTGTCACCATAGCTATCTGATCGTTACCCCAATCTATTTTGTTAAACCTTAAATAACAAACACCTAGTTTCTTTTTAAACAATAAATCGTCAGAAAAATCCATAGTGTAAAGAATATCTCTGATACTGGTTTGCAAATAAGGGTCGCCATTGTCCTGAGCTTCTACCCAAAATACGGTTTTAGGTTTATCTGCTCGCCACTCATAAGATCTAGGGCCAGCAATAACTGCATCAAAACCTTGAGGTAAATGATCTGCCAAAGGCATATCTGCTAAAACCTTTATTTCTTTTGCGTATCGGTCTCTAATTTCTACTTTACAAGGAAAATGATCGATAGGTACCACATAAGAATAAGGCTTATGTACCGTCCAAAGCATCACTAATTCACCATCAGGCGAAAAATCGAATTTTTGATAGATGGCTGGTTTGCTAAAATCTATAGCTTGACCATCTAAATAAATCATTTTAATTTGAGCAGTTAGGTAATAATCTAAAGCATCCTCATCTTCAGTATTTTTTAATAAATCTTGATAAGTTCTATTGATAGACGCTTTTCCGTTTGTTTCTTGGGTATTTGGACTAAAATTTTCTTTTTTAGTCACTAATGGCGGTACATCTGCAGAGCATTTTGCTAAAATGGTTTTGCTATTGGGCGACCATTGGTAAACCGTTCCATAAGTATCATTAACAGATACGTTAGATAGCCGAGCAGCTGTTTTATTATTTAAATTCCCAATCCAAAGTTGTAAATCGTCATCAATTAACAAGGTAAAAGCAATCATTTCTTCATTAGGAGAGAAAGTTAAATTGCTTAATTTAAATGTACTGGGTAGACCTTCTAAAGCAAATTCCTCATCGTTTTTAATGTTTTTGATTTTGAGGCTGTTGTAAAATAAATTTTTGCTGTTTTGCTTCGTATTTATATTTATTCTTAAACCAGCCAGTTTAGCTTGAGGATGGGCTAGTTCTTCTAAACTTAAATAAGCTGGGGCTTGTAAAACTGCCAGATATTTAGCGTTAGCACTAAAAATTACCTTTTGATTTACCGTTTCTTCTACAATCTTAGCAATTTGGGAAGGTGGTTTTTGGTAACTTTTATTGGTAGTTTGAGCGAAAGAAAACTCGCTCAAACTAGAACCAATTAATAAAATAAAAAGTAGAAATTTACTTTTTTTAGGATTTAATAATATCATTTATATTATTTGATATATCTAAAATCTTGATTGTTTTTTAACGTCAATAAGGCATGATATATCAAATTAATTACATTGTCAACATCCTCTTTATGAACCATTTCTACGGTGGTGTGCATGTATCTTAAGGGTAAAGAAATTAATGCAGAAACCACACCATCGTTAGAATAAGCAAAAGCATCGGTATCTGTTCCTGTAGAACGAGAAGAGGCTTGTCTTTGGAATGGAATATTATTTTTCTGAGCAGTATCTACCAATAACTTATTTAGGTTTACTTGTACCGCAGGGGCGTAAGAAACTACCGGCCCTTTTCCGCATGATAAATCGCCTTGGGTAATTTTGCTAATCATTGGCGTTGTGGTATCGTGGGTAACATCGGTAATAATCGCAACATCGGGTTTAATACGGTTAGCAATCATTTCGGCACCACGTAAACCAATCTCTTCTTGCACTGCATTTACAATGTATAAGCCAAAATCTAATTTCTTTTTGTTTTCATGCAATAGTCTAGCCACTTCAGCAATCATAAAACCACCCACTCGGTTATCTAGCGCTCTGCCCACGTAATATCTGTTGTTTAACACCATAAATTGGTCTTCATAAGTAATTACACAACCTACATGGATGCCTAATTTTTCTACTTCTTCTTTGCTAGTGCAGCCACAGTCTAAGAAAATATTTTTTAAAGCTGGTGCTTCTTCCTTTTCTCCTGCACCTCTGGTATGTATCGCAGGCCAGCCAAAAACCGCTGTAACTGGGCCATTATCTGTATGGATTATTACGCGTTTAGATGGCGCAATTTGATGATCTGAACCGCCATTTCTTATCACATATATTAAACCATCGCTGGTAATGTAATTTACGAACCAAGAAATTTCATCGGCATGAGCCTCTATAACTACTTTATATTTTGCTTTTGGATTAATAACAGCTACCGCAGTACCATAATTATCTACGTAATGCTCATCTACGTAAGGCTTAATATAATCTAGCCAAAGTTTTTGTCCTTCCCACTCAAAACCGGTAGGAGATGGGTTATTGATATATTTTTCTAAAAATGATAACGATTTCTTATTAACAACTCCTACGTGTTTTTTCTCTTCCTGTTGTTCTTTCTTCTTAGCCATTTATAATGAATTATGTTTTCACAAATATAAAAAAGCAAAGCGAATAGCCTATTTTTTTCTATTCACACTTTGTGTGTTTTTAGTAGTTTTATTGTATAGTAATTTTTGGGGCTGGAGTAATTATTTATTGTCTTTAACCGTTTCTGAATTTGATTTAGGCAGAATTTCAAGATAATTTTCACCTTTAAGCACAATAATGCGAGTTGGGAAAGCTTAAGGGCTTCTTTTTCTAAACTAAATTTTAGTCTATAAAAACGTATTGAAAGTTAAAAACAACTATTTATTGTTTGGTTTTTATGAATTCGGCTACATCAACCATTGGTGCTACCCAAATTTCACTTTGATGTGCTTTTAAAAAACTTATCAACTTGTGGTGTGCCTCTAAAGTTACATTTGCTTTATGACCACCTCCTACACCGTGAAATAGAAAAACTAATAGTTTTTCCGAATTAACGGCTTCTTTTACCAAATTAATCATGTATTCGCCATTTTGACCATTCATGCTGTAGGTATTTATATTATCTAAATTAACTTCTTTAGCATCTTGCAAACCTCGTGTTACGCCTCTAGCACCTACAAAATCGGTCTTTAGTTGATCATAAAAATAAGCTCCTCCTATTTTCAAATCCCCGCAAGGGTAAGCAAAGGTTCTTTTTGTTTTTCCATCTATTGCCGATAAAAGGATATTGTTTGATTTTATCTCATCAACCGCCCTATTAACGGTATAGTTTCTTAGGTCGTTATCTTTATTTACCCATTCTCTACCGGGTAAAGTGCCATCACATGGATGAAATAAGGTATGATTCCCTAATTCATGACCATTTTTAGATGCTGCTCTCCATTCAGGGATTCTATTTGCTATAGCAGGCCTATTCCCAATTAAATAAAAAGTACCTTTTAAATTGAATGAGTCGAGTGCAGGAATGACATGGTCTAAATCAATATCAAGTGCATCATCATAAGTTAATACTACCGCACATTTTTTGTTATTCCAGCTGTTTTGGGCATTTGACACCATCCCTGAGAAGGTGATTAAGAAGATTAATAGAAAATTTTTCATGATTAAAAGTAATATTTTATATAAGGATTTAACAAATTCTTAACGTGTTTTGCCAAATTATAACATTTATTAGATAGATTAATAACACTGTAAAATGCAATAATTTAAGCAACTAAGCAAAGCAGTATAATTTATTAGTTCACATCATTTTGATCGAAATAAAAGATTTTTTAATTTATTTTTAAGAACTTGCAGTTGCATGAAACTGGCTGCAATATTACTCAGTACCTTTTTAATCATCAGCGGAATTGCCTATTTGGCCTTAGACCAATTCCCTTTTTCTTTTTGTGGTAGGTTTGCCATGTCTTTAATGTTGCTTTTTAGCGCTTCTACCCATTATAAGTATACCGATGGTTTTGAATTAATTGTCCCCGATAATTTTGACGATAACTATAAGCGAACAGTAGTTTTAGTTAGTGCCGATTTAGAAGTAGCCATGGCCATGGGTTTATTGATTAGTGAAATTTATAGTATTATCTCCGTTTTAATTGCGCTTTATTTTTTGGCTATTCTACCTGCTACTATTATTTCTGCAGTAAAAAAGGTAAAAATAGAACATGCTAATTATACCGGTTTAGGTCTGCCTTATTTATGGATTAGAATTCCATTACAAGTGTTTTTTATGGCTTGGGTGTATTATTTTGGTGTTTTAATAGCTTATTTATAGGTTAAACTTGGATTAAGTAATAGAAATTATTATAGAACGAAACACAGTTCTCATCCAATTTGCAGAGCCATTTGCAAAGTCGGCCTAGCAGATGTAAGCAGCAGAAAGCCATGATTATTCCTTGCAAAAACTTCCTTTAACTTAAATATAGTGCTTAATGGGGGTAACAATTTAGATTTTATTTAATTCTAAATAGTAATATGGTTTAAACTAAAAAAGGTTTAATTTTTTCTAAAGCAAATGCTAGTTGTTCATCTGGTGTTAGGTTGGTGTTGTCTAAAATAATAGCGTCATCAGCCCTCACTAACGGACTTTCTTCTCGGGTGGTGTCTAAAAAATCTCGGTGAGCAATGTTTTCAAATATCTCTTCTAAACTTACGTTTTCGCCTTTGGCTAAAAGCTCTTTATGTCTTCTTTCGGCTCTAATTTTAGGATCGGCGGTCATAAATAATTTAACTTCGGCATGCGGAAAAACGGTAGTGCCAATATCTCTGCCGTCCATGACCATATTTTTAGATTTACCCATTTTTTGCTGCTTTTTCACCATTTCATAACGCACTTCTTTGATGGCAGCAATCTTAGAAACGTTTTCAGATACCGGCATTTGCCTAATCTCATCAGAAACTTCTTCTCCGTTTAACAAAATATGCGATTGATAATCTCTAGAATGAAAATTTAAATCAATGTGTTCTAAAGCATCAATAATAATATCATTATCGTTTAAATCAGTATGATTTCTTAAAAAATATAGTGTAACTGCTCTATACATAGCGCCACTATCTACATAAATGAAATGCAACTTTTTTGCTAGAGCTTTAGCTAAGGTGCTTTTTCCGCAAGACGAGTAACCATCTATGGCAACTACAATATTTTTATTCATCGGTACAAAATTAAAATAATGCTTCAATAGCTAAACATTATTTGAAATTAGGTGTGATTTGGATTGAAAAGTAATTATTGCTTCCTGCAGCATTCAATTTAGAATTAGCATAATAAAAACTAAATTTCTTGAGTTTTATGGCTAAACCAAAAGACAAGCCTGATGCACTTCCGCTGCCAGCAACGGCTAAATCTCTTCCTTTTTCTAAATTATAAGCCGCTAATAAATTAAACGATGAGGTTAGCAATAACTCGGTTCCTAAAATAAAATGTTTAGCTAAATTGCTGCCAAAAGAATTGCCGCTATCTAGGCTTTCACCAGTTAAAATATCGGTTTCTGAACTATTTATGCCAGTATTTAGGTTAAATTTTTGAAGGTTTTGATACGTGATGTGATATTTAAATGGGGCATATTTTAATTTTTGCGAAAAGGCGAGATCTATTTTTAAAGGTAAATTTTCTCGGGTTTGAGCAAAAGGCCGTATCTGATAACCTGCATTTCTTGCAATTAAACCCACAGATAAATTTTTACTGGTATCTTGATAGGTAGCTGCAACATCTGCCGCCAAGGCAATAGAATTAAAACTTTCGTAAGCGCTGTAAATTAATTTTGCATTAGCGCCTAATTTAAAATGAGAGTTAATGGTTTTTGCATAGCCTACATTCAGCAAGTAATCGCTAGCGTTAAAGGTATTTCCGGTTTCGTTCCCTGCGGCATCGGTTTCGGTAAAATTACCATAATTGAGGTATAATAATCCTACAGATAAGAGCTCATTTTTTAATTTTAAACCATATTGAAGCGAGCCATAATTGATATCACTTACATAATTGCTGTAGTTTAAGTCTAAAGTGTTTTGATGCTTAACTGTTAAAAGCGAAGGGTTGTTAAAAGCATCAGTAAAATCTGATTGATGATGTGTGGCATAGGTGCCGCCCAATGCTGCTGTTTTAGCCGAGTTTGGTAAATTTAAAAACCTGAAAGCACTATTGCCACCTACTTGTGCAAAGCTGTTTGAAAGGCAAAAAACAAAAATGAATGTGCTTAAATATTTTTGCATTGTTGAAGCAAAATTAACGTTAATTCTATTAATATTTCCTTAATTTGATACTATTATGAAGAACATTGATAAAGATTTGTTATTGCGTGAGTTTAGCTTTAAAACATCAAGAAGTAGTGGTAAAGGTGGGCAAAATGTAAATAAAGTAGAAACTAAAGTAGAACTGAATTGGGATTTCAACTATTCTAACGTTTTTAATGAAGATGAAAAAACTTTGATAGCCGAAAAATTAGCTAAAAGAATTAATAGCGATAATATTTTACAAGTTATTGCCGAAGAGGAGCGTACGCAACTTAGAAATAAACAAATTGCAATTAACAAAACCTTTAAACTAATAGAACAGTGTTTTATAAAGAAAGTAGTGAGAAAGCCTAGTAAACCCAGCAAAGCTGCCATTGCCAAACGCTTGACTGATAAAAAAATGCAATCGCTAAAGAAAATTAATAGGGGTGGTGATTTTGAGTGATTTAAAATAAAATTTTGATATATCGTTTTTTTTTTTTTTTTATGTTTAGGCAGTTAGAATCTTGATCAAATACTACCTAGTGAAAGATTATTTATGACACTTAGAAAAGCATAAAAAGCGGAAGCGAAAAGCGTAACGAGTAGCTCAAACTTTATTAATTTATTTATTTCAATGAAACAATTAAAAACAATTTTATCATTTTCATTTTCCCTTATTTTTTTATTTTCATCGTGTCAAAAAGATGATAGTAAGCAAATTAAAGATTACAACTATTTTCTAAATAATATAAGTAGTGATGAAAATCTTTTAAAAATTAATTCTTTAATCAATTACGGCTCAGTTAATTCAAATAGTTCATATAGTAGGGTTTATACTCAATCTAATGATATTAAATTATTTCTCTCGAATGAATTTCCTAAAGAAAAAATTGAAAATAGAGCGAAAGAAATGAATGGGTATTTTTTAAAATTTATTGAAAAAAATCCAGAATTTAATAATTTTTCTAAAGAGCAAAAAACAAATTTATTGCTTAAAGTTTTTTACGTAAAAAAAGGTTTCGAAATTTCAAATCTATCAATTAATCCCGATTCTGGTGATTGTATGGGTTATTTTAATCACATGGCTAACGTTTGTTTTGATAACTTTGTAATGGATTGCATTGGCGCATTTGCATCTGTAGATCCACTTGAATGGCCTTTAAATGCATTGAATGCAGAGTACAATTATAGAGGATGCTTAGCAGATGCTGCTGAAGGAATGGATGTATGTCAGAATGGTGGATATGTTAATTAAAAATTTATAAATTATGAAATTGGTAATTTTAATTGTGTTTTTATTCATTAATGCTTCAAGTTTTGCTCAAGAAAATCAGTATGCGCTTTGGAAAAGTAAAATGAAGAATAGTATTTATCTTAAAGAGTTTATGAAACTTAATGTTGAAGCCGAAAGCAGAATTAGAAATAATTATTATGGTAATGATTTGAAAAAAGTTGAAAAAATTGATAAAAACTGTTTTAAATCAGAAACCCAATTAGCGTTATGTTTGAAAAATGTGGGTTTTAAAAAGTCAGATGAATATGCTAAAAGCATTCTTTCTAGAGTCTCTTTGTTTGGAAAGTTTGTAAACGAAAATCCTGATTTTTATAAACTTGATTTAAAATTAAGGACTAAGCTATTAACTGAATATTTTAAAGATGGTTTAGTATCCAATTTAATTATTTAGTATTTGTAAAACCACGTAAAATAATTATTAGAATTTTACGTGGTTTTACTTTTCTAATTAAAACCTATAGTACAAATCAAAACTTCCGTATTGATGAGCGTAAAACATGGTTTTGGTTTCTTTGGTTCTAAATATCAATGAAAAATCTACCGTCCATCTGTTTTTGGCGTAAGCCAAACCTAGCTCCTGAGAAAAAATGATAGGTTTAGCATCAAAAGTTACTGGGCCTTTATCATTACTAAATAAGCCACCTGCAATTGTTGCATCGTATGCAACTATATTAACGATAGGCTTTAAAAAGAAGTAAAACTCTTGCTGTTTCACACCTTTTTCTTTAAAAGTAGAAACATTACTTTGTGTAGCCACCGAATGATATAATGGGTTTAAATTACCCATTCTAAGTAAAACACCTGTACTTAAACCTGTAAAAATATTCCCTAGTGTTGCTTTAACAGGGATAGAAATATCTGTTTTTTTGTTTCCCGATTGGTAAGTTTTAAATAACATGTCGGCTTCTAGTTTCAAACCTAATTCGTTGTTTACTTGGTATTGCCATCCATTTAATTCATAAAATCCAAAAGTTTGATGTATTAAATCTTGAATCTCAAATCCATAAGCATTTGGACCTATAGTGCCAATCTCTACTTTAAATTTGCTACTTATTTCTTTAGCAGATAGGTATTGTAAAGCCACTGCTCCATAAAGGTATGCGGCAAAGGGACGGTCTACAAAGTTTATATTTGGTACTGCACCTGTTTGTGCGTTGTATAAAGATTGACCAAAACTAAATTCAATTATTTTTTTATTAAAGTTGTTAGAATCTGGCTGAACATTTGGTTTTTGAGCTCTTCTAAAAGATATAAATAAACCGTTTGTGTAATATCTATCTTGTCCGGTTGCTAGAAACGAATCATTTTCTGATTTAAAACCAAATTCGTTCTTGTACATTTTATGTTGCGCAGCAACAGAGAAAGTAGCAAATAAAAAAATCACCAAAAGTTTAAAAGAATATTGCATAAAAAAAGCCGAACAGGTTCGGCTTAAAATTACAATAATATTTTTTTTTACTCACTAAAATTTACTGGCTTAGTTTCTTCGCGATAGCTCACATTAAGTGGTTTTTTAACTTTGTTTTTTAGTAAAGCATGGTCTATTACGTCTAGCATGTTAGTTACGTAATGGAAATTCATTTCCTTAATGTAATCTGCTTTAATTTCTAAAATGTCTTTTTCGTTAGATTTACAAAGAATAACATCCTTAATATTAGCTCTTTTAGCAGCTAAAATCTTTTCCTTTATTCCGCCTACAGGCAATACTTTTCCGCGTAAGGTGATTTCTCCTGTCATAGCTAAATTCTTTTTTACTTGTCTTTGGGTATAAACACTTGTTAAAGCGGTTAACATGGTAATTCCTGCAGATGGGCCGTCTTTAGGTGTTGCACCTGCTGGTACGTGAATATGTAAATCGTATTGGTCTAATACGCGGTAATCTATTCCTAATTCTTCGGCATGTGCTCTGATGAATGCCATTGCTATCACTGCCGATTCTTTCATCACATCCCCCAAGTTTCCGGTTAAGGTTAATTTTCCCTTTCCTGGGCTCAAACTAGCTTCGATGAATAAAATATCACCACCTACAGATGTCCAAGCTAAACCTGTTACTACACCAGCAACATCATTACCTTCGTAAGCATCTTTATCAAAATAAGCTGGCCCTAATGTTTTTTGTACATCTTCATAATTGTATGCCGGATTATATTCTTCCTCCATGGCAATTTTGGTAGCCGCACTACGCACTACAGCGCCTAAAGTCTTCTCTAAACCTCTAACACCAGATTCTCTGGTATAATCTTCTATAATTTTTTCAACTATAGTTGACTTTAGATTAATGTCTTTAGCTTTTAAACCATGCTGTTCCTTTTGTTTAGGAATTAAATGTTTCTTGGCAATTTCTACCTTTTCTTCAATGGTATAACCGTTCACATCTATAATCTCCATACGGTCTAATAAGGCAGGTTGTATACTGCTTAAAGAGTTCGCAGTTGCTATAAACATGATGTTTGATAAATCGTAATCTAGTTCTACAAAGTTATCGGCAAAGGCATTATTTTGCTCTGGGTCTAAAACTTCTAGCAAGGCTGATGAAGGATCGCCGCGGAAATCGTTTCCTACTTTATCAATCTCGTCTAATACAAAAACAGGATTAGAAGAACCTGCTTTTTTTAATGATTGAATCACTCGGCCAGGCATGGCGCCAATATAGGTTTTGCGGTGACCTCTAATTTCTGCTTCGTCTCTAATTCCGCCTAAAGCCATACGCACATATTTTCTACCTAATGCTTTGGCTATAGATTTCCCTAAAGATGTTTTTCCTACTCCCGGAGGGCCTACTAAACAAAGAATTGGCGCTTTCATGTTGTGCTTTAACTTTAACACCGCCAAATATTCTATAATTCTCTTTTTAACTTTATCTAAGCCAAAGTGGTCTTTATCTAAAATTTTTTGTGCTCTTTTTAAGTCGAAGTTATCTTTGGTAAACTGGTTCCAGGGCAGGTCTAGTAAAACTTCTAAGTAGTTAATTTGAACCGAGTAATCGGCTGCAGCCGGATTCATTCTGGCTAGTTTATCTAACTCTTTGTTAAAATGATTAGCTGTTTCTTTAGACCATTGTTTTTTATTGGCTTTTGCTCTTAAAGCATCAATTTCCATATCGGGCGAGTTGCCGCCTAATTCTTCTTGTATGGTTTTTAATTGCTGGTTTAAGAAATAATCACGCTGTTGTTTGTCTAAATCTACCTTTACACGGCTTTGAATTTGATTTTTAAGCTCAAGCATTTGAAGCTCGGTACTTAAATGTTTCAAAACCATATTGGCCCTTTCTCTTAAATTGGCGACTTCTAACATCAATTGTTTATCGGCAACAGAGGCATTCATGTTAGACGATATAAAATTGATTAAAAATGCAATACTATCTATGTTTTTGATAGCAATTGCAGCCTCAGAAGGGATATTAGGCGAAAACTGTATGATTTGCATAGCTAGCTCTTTAACAGAAGCCACCATGGCTTTAAATTCTTTATCTACTTTAGGTCTTACTTCTTCAAATTTATTTACCGACGCTTTTAAGTAAGGCTCGGTTTGGGTTTCGGCTATTAATTGGAATCTGTTTTTACCTTGAATAATAACTGTGGTATTGCCATCGGGCATTTGTAGCATTTTAACAATAAAAGCTACTGTACCAATAGCGTTTAGCTCTTGGAAAGTAGGATCCTCAATATTTACATCCTTTTGCGCTACAACGCCAATAATTTTATCGCCTTTATATGCATCTTTAATTAATTTGATTGATTTATCTCTACCTACTGTAATTGGTATTACAACGCCAGGAAATAAAACAGTATTTCTTAATGGTAATATGGAAAGTATTTCTGGCGTTTGCTCGTTGTTCATTTCCTCTTCATCTTCTTGAGACATTAGCGGAAAGAATTCGGTATCCTCGTTTATTAATGGTAATGCTTGGTTAAAATCGAAATTATCGAAATTGCTCATATATAATTATTGTGATTAGCGCCATATTGACAGCATTTAACTGCAATAAGGCAATTTTATGATTTCTTAAACTTTTGCAACAGTTATGCCAAGCTATTTATTTGGCTAAATAAAGCTCAATTATGCGTTATTTAAATTGATAAAAAAATATTTAATGTAATTAAGTCAGTTTTTTGAATGTTAAAATAATTGTTTATAATTACCGTTTAAAATGGTAGAATTTAAATTTAGAAACTTGGTTTCTTTAAAAAATGAAAACTGTAAATATTTTTATTCTTGTTATACTTCTTGGTAGTGGTATAGTTACAGCACAAACACCATACGAGAGATTAGGTCAAAAAGCAATGACGGGTAGATCTTTCAGCTCTGCTACAAATTATTTTGAAAAGGCTTACGCATCAGATCATACCAATTTAAATGCCCTTTGGATGATTGGTTACTCTAGCTTCCATGCAAATGATTACAAAAAGGCTATTGAGGCTTTAACCAAATTAATTGAGTTAAAACCTACCCATCAAATGGCTTACTATTACAGAGGGAAATCTGAAGTTATTTATGCTACTACAAATGATGTTCTTACTAATTTAGAAAAAGAAAGAATGTTATTAGGAGCCATAAGAGATTTTAATGTAAACCTAGAATTTACTCCAACTGATATGAAGTTATTTCATAATAGGGGATTAGCTTATCAAGAATATGGTTTGCTAAAATGCACCAAAGGAAACGAGTATTACAATAAATCTTTAGCGCTTAACGCTATTAATCTTTCTATCATAGACTTTCAAAAAGTTTTAGATGAGTATGGTTACCGAAAAGATATTATTACTTCTATAGACAAATCTAAGAAAGCTGCTTCAGAATTGAAATAGCCTTTAGAATCCCCCTTTAATTAGATAATTTTTTTCTCCTAATAAAAATACTTTTTGGTGTTTTTTAATTTCGTAACCTTGGTTTGGGGTGTAGGTTAAATCTTCTGTTCCATGGTATAGTAAATTATCAACCACATTATTGATTAAAATTTGCTTAATAAGCTGTTGTTGTGAAAAAAGTATGGTGATTTTTTGAGTCTTTAATTGTTCATCCTTAGCGGTATAAACTACTTTTTGAGCGGTAGAATCTTTAGTATAACTGTTTTTCCAAGCAATTTTATTAATATCAGATTTAATGAACATACTAAACTCTTCTTCCCAATTAGCAATTTTTAGTTTTTGCCGCTCAGTAAGATTGTTTACCGTAATTTGTTTGTTTATGGTTGAGTTTACTTTGGTAAATTCAGTTGCTTTTTCTTTAAAATAGGTTTGCAAATCAAAATAATTAATTTGCCTACTTTCTTCTTTTTTCTTGTCGGACTGGCAAGAAATAAAAATTAAAATAAACAAACCTATTGTTAGTGTTTTATACATTAAATCAAGATTTCGCCATTCATTTCTTTTGGTGGTGTGATACCTAACAACTTTAAAACGGTAGGGGCAATGTCTCCTAGTTTACCGTCTTTAATTTGCTTGTAATCATTATCAATTAATATGCAAGGGACAAGATTGGTAGTGTGTGCAGTATTTACCGACCCATCTTCATTAATCATATAATCTGCATTGCCGTGGTCGGCAATGATAATAAATGAATAACCGTTTTTTAAGCCAGCCTCAACAACCGCTTGCGTACAGCTATCTACCGTTTCTACAGCTTTAACTACAGCGTCAAATACGCCGGTATGGCCTACCATATCTGGATTAGCAAAGTTTAAACAAATAAAATCGGCCCAGCCTTTTTCAATTTCTGGTAAAATAGCCTCTTTAATTCCGTTTGAACTCATTTCTGGTTGTAAATCATAAGTTGCCACCTTAGGCGATGGAATCATAATTCTTTTTTCATTTTCAAATTCTTTCTCCCTACCACCTGAGAAGAAAAACGTTACGTGAGGGTATTTTTCTGTTTCGGCAATTCTAATCTGATTTTTATGATTAGCCTCTAAAACTTCTCCTAAAGTATTGTTTAAATCATCTTTAGTAAACATAACACTGACGTTTTTGTAAGTATCGTCATAGGTAGTCATGGTGATATAGTGCAGATTCAAAGGCTTCATTCCTTGCTCTGGAAACTCTTTTTGTGTTAAAGCCAGTGTAATTTCTCTTCCTCTATCAGTTCTAAAGTTAAAGCAAATCACCACATCGTTTTCTTCAATAACAGCAATTGGATTGTTGTTGTCATCAACTTTCACCAATGGTTGTAAAAACTCATCGGTAACGTTTTGTTCGTAAGATTTTTTGATGCTTTCTATTAAGTTATTTGTTTTTTCGCCTTCGCCTTTTACCAATAAATCGTAAGCTAACTTAACACGTTCCCATCTATTATCTCTATCCATGGCATAGTATCTGCCAATAGCACTTGCAATTTTACCTGAAGAATGCTCTAGATACGCTTCTAAATCGCTTAAGTAATTAACACCAGAGTTAGGGTCAGTATCTCTTCCATCTGTAAAAGCATGGATAAAGACATTTTTTAAGCCAAAGTTTTTAGCAGCATCACATAAACCTTTTATGTGTAAAGTATGAGCATGCACACCTCCATCAGAAACTAATCCTATTAGATGTACTTTCTTGTTGTTTTCTTTAGCGTATTTAAAAGCATTTTGTAAGACTTCGTTTTTATCAAAATCTCCATCTTTTACTGCCTTGTGTAATCTGCCTAATTCTTGGTAAACTACTCGGCCTGCCCCTAAATTCATATGGCCTACTTCTGAGTTTCCCATTTGTCCAGCAGGTAAACCCACCGCTTCGCCAGATGCTTCTAACTTAGCATAAGGATATTTTTTTAAACAGCTATCAAAAAATGGCGTATTTGCGGCCAATATAGCATTTGATGAATCGTTTTTTCCAAAACCCCATCCATCAAGAATTAATAATGCAACTTTTTTCTTTTCCACAAAGCAAATATAAAATTTATAGTATTAAGGCTATGATAAATATCGAAAAAGACTTTTTAATTAAAAATAATGCAGAAATTAATCTAAAATTTAACCTGTAAGAAAGAGTTATATAATTTTGTTACCATACAAAGGTGAAATTAAATACTAATCACATCTTAAATTTTATATTTTTGAAAATTACAAGCAATTAATTTTGGATCAGACACTTTTAAAAAGATTTATAGAACAAGCTATTATAGAAGATATAGGTTCAGGCGATCATACTTCTTTAGCCACTATCCCAAACAACGCAACAGGAAAAGCAAAACTCCTAGTTAAAGAAAAAGGAATAATTGCCGGTGTAGAAGTAGCCTTGGCTATTTTTAATGCTTTTGATAGCACTTTGACTATTGATGTTTTAATTGCTGATGGCGAAGAGGTAAGCGTAGGAGATATTGTGCTTTATGTTTCTGGTAATCAACAATCTATTTTAAAGGCAGAGCGATTGGTTTTAAATACAATGCAACGTATGAGTGGTATTGCTACTACTACTTTTAGCATTGTGGCTAGTTTAAAAGACACTAAAACACAAGTTTTAGATACACGTAAAACTACACCAAATCTTAGATTTTTAGAAAAAGAATCGGTTAAGATTGGAGGAGGAGTAAATCACAGATTTGGTTTATACGATATGATTTTGATTAAGGATAATCATGTTGATTTTGCGGGTGGTATTAAAAACGCTGTTGATAAAGCTTATCAATATCTAAGTCAAAAGGGTTTGAAAATTCCTGTAGTTGTAGAAGTTCGAAACTTTAAAGAGTTAGAAGATTTATTAGCCAATACCAAAGTAGACCGTGTATTACTGGATAATTTCTCTTTTGCCGATTTAAAAAATGCTGTTGAACTAATTGGAGATCGTTTAGTTACTGAGGCTTCTGGTGGGATTACGCCAGAGAATGCATTAGAATATGCCAAGTGTGGCGTGGATTTTATATCTATGGGTGCATTAACGCATTCTGTAAAGAGTTTAGACATGAGTTTAAAGGCTGTTATTTAATTTATAATTTTGACACAAATTTTTAATAAAGTTCAGTTTTAATGATATCAATCTATTCAATTGGAGCTTTAATAGTAGCCTATTTGTATGGTTCTATTCCTACAGCAGTTTGGATAGGACAAGCCTTTTATGGTATTGATGTTAGAGAATACGGGAGTGGTAATGCAGGCGCAACCAATACTTTTAGGGTATTAGGTAAAAAAGCAGGTATTCCGGTGATGTTAATCGATATCTTTAAAGGATGGACAGCCACAAACCTAGCCTTTTTTATAGGGTTATCTGTAACTGGTCCAGAGCATTCTATCCAATATGTAAATTTTCAATTAGCCTTAGGTATTGTAGCCGTTATGGGGCACCTATTTCCAATTTTTGCAGGTTTTAGAGGAGGCAAAGGTATTGCTACTTTGTTTGGTATGATTTTGGCAGTTCACCTACCAGCAGCTTTGCTATGTGTTCTTGTATTTGTGATTGTGCTCCTGCTTACCAAATATGTGTCGTTAAGTAGTATATCAGCGGGTTTTACTTTTACTTTAAGTGTAATTTTCATTTATCAAGTATCTGTAAAGGCTATTGTTATCTACGGTATGTGTATTTGTATTTTGATATTAGTAACCCATCAAAAAAATATAGAGCGTTTATTACGAGGTACAGAATCCAAAGTAAATCTGTTTAAAAAGAAAACAAATCAATAGATTTTTTAAACATGAAAAAAATAAACGTAATGCTTATTGCAACACTAGTTGCTATAACTTCCGCATGCTCTACAGTTCCATTAACAGGTAGAAGACAAGCCAATTTAGTCAGTGATGCAGAAATGCAACAAATGGCTGCTCAAAGCTATCGAGAGGTTTTAAGCGACCCCAAAACTCAAGTTGTTAATAATACTACTCAAAGCAGAAAAGTTAAGGAAATTGGTAACAACATTAAAAATGCTGTCACTCGCTTTATGAGTCAACAAGGTTTAAGTGCAAGCATAGAAGGTTTTAGTTGGGAATTTAATTTGTTACAAAGTAACGATGTTAACGCATGGTGTATGCCTGGCGGAAAAGTTGCTGTTTACACAGGCATATTACCCATCACATTAAATGATGATGGTTTAGCTACAGTAATGGGACATGAAATTGCTCATGCAATTGCAAAACATTCGAACGAACGTTATTCAAATGCTATGATTGCCCAAGGGGCAGGATCTATTCTTGGCGGTGCAGTTACTAAAACAGAAGCCGGCAAAGGGGTTTTTGATCAAGTTTTTGGAGTTGGCGCACAAGCCGGAGTCTTATTACCTAACTCTAGAAAGCAAGAATCTGAAGCAGACAGATTAGGTTTAACATTTATGGCTATGGCTGGTTATAATCCCGATGCAGCTATTAGTTTTTGGACTAGAATGTCTCAAAAAAGTGGGGGACAAGCGCCACCAGAGTGGATTAGTACTCACCCAAGTGATGCTACAAGAATAGCTGATATAAAAAAATATTTACCAGAAGCTAGAACTTATTATAAAAAGTAACTAGTTAAAGATGTATTAAAAGACGATTAAGCTAATCTTAATCGTCTTTTTTTTGTTTTAAAACTTCAAAAATTGCCTTTGCTTTTAAGAAGCATTCTTCATATTCCTTTTCAGCATCTGCATAAAAAGTAATTGCACTACCCACTTGAAAAGAAAGATATTTTTTTTGCAGGTTATATAAAATGGTTCTGATAATTACATTGAAATCGAAATCGCCATCTGGCGAAAAATATCCTACAGAGCCAGAGTACATGCCTCTTCGGCTTCGCTCATAATGCTCCATTAATTCCATCGCTTTTACCTTAGGTGCGCCACTCATGCTTCCCATAGGGAAAGTGTTTCTAATAGCGTCTATATCGCTTATGCTTTCCTCTTTTTCGCAAACAACGGTAGAAATCATTTGGTGAACTTGCTCAAAGGTGTAAATACCATATAATTCATCTACTTTAACTGTTCCTTTTTTTGCAGATTTTGTAAGGTCGTTTCTCACTAAGTCTACAATCATCACATTTTCTTGTCTTTCTTTTGGATGCTCAAATAGGGCTTTCTTTAAAAGTTCATCTTCTTCTTTTATGCTGCTTCTTTTTGTGGTTCCTTTTATGGGCTGAGAAATGAGTTGATCACCTCTTTTAGCTAAAAACCTTTCTGGTGTGGCAGAAATAATAAATTTTTCGTTCCATTTAAAATAGTTAGCAAATGGAGCTAAAGACTTTTTATTAAACTGATGGTAAATTTCTTGGGGATTGATTTTTACGTTTTCGGCAAAAAACTCTATACAAAAATTGCTTTCGTAAATATTCCCTAACGCAATTTCATTTTTAATAGCTTCAACAGTTTCTGCATATTCTTGTTTACTAAATCTGCACTTAACTTCTGGTATTAAAACTTCAGAATTGCCTTCAGCTATAACATCTTCAGTTAATTTTTTATAAATTTCTTTTGCGCTTTCGCTGATAATTTCAAACTCGTTATTTTTAATAACGATAATATGTTCAGGAGCAAAGAAAAATAGATTGGGAAATTCTAAATAGTTTAAATTTTCAGAGCTTAGGTCTTCAATTTCATTTTTTAAATCATAAGAAAAACCACCAAAAATCCATCCCGGGTGATTTTCTTTAAATTTTTGGAGACTTTCAAAAGCATTAGTAGTGTAGCTGTCTATTTCTATTGAGTTTTTAGCCCCAAAAGCGGCTAAGAACTCAAACTTTCCGTATTTGTCTTGATGTTGATTAGAGTCTAAAACACAGCATATTTCAAACTGATTGACATAATTCAGTACAGCTTTCTTAAATTCAGTAATATTCCCTAATTCGGCCTTCATCTAATGCAGACAAAAGTAGCTTTAAAAAGGTTTTAATACAATTGATTTTTGTTAATCGTGTTTGTTAGGAACGATTAAAACTGGGCATTTTGCTTTTTTTATGACATCTTCGGCCACCGAGCCAGAAAAAAAATGATCAAAACCAGTACGTCCATGTGTGCCCATTATTATTAGTGAAGCGTTGTATGATTTTGCAACTTCAATAATTTCGTCTCTAACATTTCCGGTGAGTATATACTCAGTGACATTTTTTCCATTACTATATTTTGAAATAATATCACTTATTAATTTTTTTGCTGCATCATCTTGTATTTCTAAAATGTTTGGAAAGACAATTTCTGAGTTTCCTAAAATTGGATCGCCAGTAACATTTATAGCCATGGGTATTTGATTGATATGAACTAAAGCAATATCCGCGTTTAGTTTATTCGCTAATTCAAAACCATATTTTGCGGCATGGTACGAATATTTAGATTCATCTACAGCGATTAAAATTTTTTCAAAAGTTTTCATAATCTTTATGTTTTAGTTGATTTATCTTAATTTACACAAAATTTAGACCATCTCATAAATTTATGGAAAATACTCATGGTATTTGTACACTTTCTATTGTCCCAATAAGATCAGGGGCAAAGCATTCATCAGAAATGATTTCTCAAATTTTATTTGGCGAAATGTTTTCAATTTTAAAAAAGGAAGAAAATTGGTTTTTTGTTAAAACCGATTTGGACGATTATGAAGGATGGGTAGAAGAAAAACAAGTGACTTTTATTGATGATTTGTATGCTTATCAGGTAAAGTCAAATCAACAATTTTTAACGGCCGAAGCAGCTAGCTTAGTTTTAAAGGGTAATTTAAAAGAGCAATTGTATTTAACTGCTGGATCTACCTTACCTTTATTAAATGATGGTAAATTTAAAATAGGGCAAGATATTTTTCAAGTTACATCTAGCAATGTTTTTATACCTAACCAAGAAGATTTTGAAACCGATGTACAAGAAACTGCTAAACAATTTTTAAATGCACCTTATTTGTGGGGTGGAAGAACGCATTTCGGCATAGATTGCTCGGGTTTTTCTCAACTAGTTTATAAAATGCTAGGTATAACACTTCCAAGAGATGCTTGGCAGCAAGCCGAACTAGGTAAGGCAATAGATTTTTTAATTGAAGCAAAAGCAGGTGATTTAGCTTTCTTTGATAATGAAGATGGGAGAATTACTCATGTAGGAATTATGCTAAACAACAGTCAAATTATACATGCATCTGGTAAAGTGAAAATAGAAAGAATTGATAACCAAGGAATATTTTCTGTAGAGCAAAACAAATACACTCATAAATTAAGAATTATAAAGCGGTATTAACCCGCCTACAAAGAAGTAATTCACTTCTTTTATTTGATAATAATATATTCATAAAAAAAGGCTTTTGGTTATTACCAAAAGCCTTTTAAATTAAAATGATTTTTACAAAATTATTTTGTTTCTACTTCATCTTTATCGTTCTTTTTAATAAACTCAACTACAAACGGTGTAGCCACAAATAATGAAGAGTAAGTTCCAAAAATAACACCTATTAACATGGCAAAAGAGAATCCTCTTAAAATTTCACCACCAAATATGAATAGAATAATTAATACAAATATGGTACACATACCTGTAACAACGGTTCTACTTAAAGTACTATTTAACGCGTTGTTAATAATTGTTGGTAAAGCCTCTTTTTTGTTTCTTGGCTCGTTTAGGTATTCTCTTACTCTATCAAATACTACTACTGTATCGTTAATAGAATAACCCATTACTGTTAATACCGCTGCTATAAATGCTTGGTCGATATCTAAAGAGAATGGAACTATACCATTTAATAGAGAGAAAATTGCTAATAAAACTAAAACGTCATGTGCTAAAGCGACAATTGCAGCTAAACCAAACTCAATTTTACGGAATCGAACTAAAATATATAAGAATACAGCTAAAATAGCCAATAACACTGCCCAAATAGCAGAAGTTTTAATGTCATTGGCAATTGTTGGTCCTACTTTTTGAGCATCCTTAATTTCGTAAGGTATATTTAACTTTTTTAGACCGTCATTTAATTTACCTTCAACTTTTTCTTCTATTCCTTGTGAATTATCATTAATTAAGTAATCAGTTGTGATTCTAACTCCGTTACCATAACTTTTTACTTCAGGGGCATCATTTTCAAAGGCATCTTTTAATGCGTTTCTAACATCTAAAGTACTTACCTCTTTTTGAAAGTCAACAACATAACTTCTTCCTCCTTGGAAATCAACACCTAAACTAAAGCCTCTGGTGAAAATTGATATAATACCAGCGATAATAATGATAGAAGAGAAAATATAAAACTTACGACGACCTTTAACGAAATCGAAATTAGATCCTTGAAATAATTTTTTGGTTATAGAAGTAGAGAATGATACTGTCTTGCTCTTATCAACATATCCTTCTAAAATTAATCTAGTGATAAAAATAGCAGTAAACATCGAAATAACGATACCAATAACTAGTGTAGTTGCAAAACCAAGTATCGGTCCTGAACCTAAAACCATTAAAATGATACCAGTGATTAAAGTAGTAACGTTTGAATCTATAATTGCAGAGTAGGCGTTTTTAAAACCGTCAGCTACTGCCAATCTCAATGATTTACCTAATTCGAGTTCTTCCTTTATACGTTCGTAGATTAGAACATTAGCATCTACCGCCATACCTATGGTTAAAACTAAACCCGCTATACCAGGTAAAGTCCAAACAGCACCAATAGAAGCCATTACACCAATTAAGAAAAATAAATTTGCAATAAGGGCTATGTTTGCAATCCATCCTGCTTTGCTGTAATAAAATACCATGAAAAGTAATACCACAATTACACCTGCAATTGATGACACTAAACCTCTATCAATAGATTCTTTACCTAGGGTGGGACCTACAACATACTCTCCAACTATTTTTGCTGGAGCTGGCAATTTACCCGCTTTTAAAATATTAGCTAAATCTTTAGTTTCTTCAACTGTGAAATTACCCGAGATAGAAGAAATACCATTTGGGATTTCACCAGAAACTCTTGGCGCAGTGTAAACCGAGTTATCTAAAACAATTGCAATAGATTTGTTATCGTCTTCGCTTTGTGGAGAACCTGAAGCAGCTAATGTAATTCTTTTCCATTCTCTAGCACCGTCAGATTTCATCACCATTACTACCTCTGGGTTTCCTCTTTGGTCAAAATCTTCACGGGCATTAGATATCACGTCTCCACCTAAAGCAGGCTCGCCGTTAACACCAGTAGCTTTGATTGCATAAAGTTCAAACACTTTAGACTCTGCTGTTATTGGTTTAACACTCCATAATAATTTAAGATTTGCTGGTAATAAAGCTTTAATATCTTCTTGTGCGAAATAAGAATTTACTTTAGCAGTGTCTGCCTGACCTGAATAACCTACCATTGGACCTGGACGTAAGCTTTGTTGACCACCTTCTGCTTGGTAAGTTGCTGGAGATAATACAGCAAATAGAGGATTAGACTTTGCCAAAGCATCATTTGATACAGAATCTTTGCTAGTGCTGTCTTTTTTAGCACTTAATAATGCCGGTTTATCTTTTAATGATGTTTTAGCTTTTGCAGTATCTGCTGGTTTAGTTTCTGTTTTTGGCTGTTTTGCAGCTAAAATGTTATTGATATTGCCTAATAATGGATATATCTCTTGATTATCAAAAGTTTCGAAAAACTCTAATTTTGCCGAACCTGATAATAATTTTCTTACTCTTTCTTTTTCTGTAACGCCAGGTAGCTCTACTAAAATTCGGTTAGAGTTACCTTGTAATTGAATATTTGGTTGGGTAACACCGAATTTATCTATACGAGTTCTTAAAATATTAAAAGAACGCTCTACGGCAGAATTTGCTTGCTTATCTAAAAAGTTTTTAACCTCTGCATTGCTTGCAGTTAATTTGATATCGGCAGCATTTTCTTTAGTAGAGAAAAATGTAGCTAATTTACCTGATGGGTTTAAGCTTTCATACTCGGCAACGAAAAGTGTAATTAAACTTTCTTGGCTAGATTTTAACTTACTATTAGCATTTGCTAAAGCTTTATTAAAAGTCTCGTCAGTTGGGTTATTAGCCAAACTTCTCACCAATTCTGTTAACTCAATTTCCATGGTCACGTTCATACCACCTTTTAAATCAAGTCCTAATTGAATTTCCTTTTGCTTTACATAAGCATAAGTGTGTCCAAATACTGGATAAACTGGTTGGTTAGAAATAGAATCTAAGTATCTTTTTTCTTTAAGAAAATCACCATTTGCGTATGCTTTAGCATCTTTCTCTACTTTGTTAGTTACAAAAGTAAAAGACAGCGCATATAAACATAATAGTGTTAATACAATTGCTGCAAACTTAATTATTCCTTTGTTTTGCATTTCTAGTTTAATTGATTTTGTGTAACTCTGATTTTAAAAATTCAAGAGGGCAAAGCTAATTAAATTTTTAATTTATAAAATCCCTAAAAATTAAATTATTAGCTTTTATTTAAACACGCTCTAAAATGGTAAAAATATAGTTGTAGCTATGTTTTTCGTCTTTTAGATGTTTTTCTTCTGAAATTATTTTCCATTCTTGCTCATTTAACGATGGAAAAAAGATATCGGCTTCGCAGTTTGCATCAACTTTTGTTAGATAGATTTTATTAGTAAAAGGTAATGCTTGTTTGTAAATTTCGCCACCACCGATGATAAAAACTTCGTTTTCAGTTTTGCAGGCTTCTAATGCAGAGCTGATGTTTTCAAAAACTTCTACACCTTCAATTTTTAAATCCTGATTTCTAGAAATAACGATGTTTCTGCGATTAGGTAAAGGTCTACCAATAGAATCGTAAGTTTTACGACCCATAATAATGGTATTACCCGAAGTAATGTTTTTAAAGAACTTTAAATCGTTAGGTAAATGCCAAAGTAATTGATTGTCTTTTCCTATTCCGTTTTCTTGGTCTATGGCTACTATGATGGATACTGTCATTACTTTAAACCGCTACAGCTCCTTTAATGTGAGGATGAGGATTATAATTCGTTAATTCAAAATCTTCAAACTTAAATCCAAAAATATCTTTAACATCAGGGTTTATTTTCATTTGCGGTAGCGGACGAGGATCTCGGCTCAATTGTAAACGAGTTTGCTCTAAATGGTTATTATATAAATGAGCATCGCCTAGGGTATGAATAAAATCACCTACTTGTAAGTCGCAAACTTTAGCTACCATCATGGTTAATAATGCGTAAGAAGCTATATTAAAAGGAACGCCTAAAAATATATCGGCACTGCGTTGGTATAATTGGCAACTTAGTTTGCCATCGGCAACGTAAAATTGAAAGAAACTGTGGCAAGGAGGTAAAGCCATATTTTCAATCTCGGCCACGTTCCATGCAGAAACAATAATTCTACGGCTATCTGGATTGTTTTTAATTTGATTGATGATGTTTGTAATCTGATCGATATGTTTACCGTCTGGTGTAGGCCAAGAGCGCCATTGCGAGCCATAAACTGGACCTAAATCTCCCTTTTCATCAGCCCACTCGTCCCAAATTTTTACGCCATTTTCTTTTAAATATTTGATGTTGGTATCGCCACTTAAAAACCAAATTAACTCATGTATAATAGATTTTAGGTGTAGTTTTTTTGTCGTCACCATTGGGAAGCCATCGGCAAGATTAAAGCGCATTTGGTAGCCAAAAACGCTGATGGTTCCGGTTCCTGTTCTGTCGTGTTTTTGCGTTCCGTTGTCTAAAACATGGCGCATTAAGTCTAAATATTGTTGCATAAATAGTTTATCTTCTGCTAAAAAAAAATGGTTTAAGGCGTTATATAGGTGCGTTAACGATAGGAGCGGTATCCTTTTTTGCTTGTTGCCATTTAGCAAATAGCAAAAAAGATTTAGCGGATAGCGTGTTAAAACGCCCAAATCATCATTTAAACTATAAACCTTAAATTTATTTCTACAAATTAAATTAATCTATATTTGCTATCCTATTAATGTGCAAAACTCTTGATTGTTGATATTAGATGATAACTTTTCCAAACGCCAAAATTAACCTCGGTTTAAACATTATCAATCGCAGGGCTGATGGTTACCACAACTTAGAAACTATTTTTTACCCCATTCAAATTAAGGACGGTTTGGAGGTGATTGAGGCTGCTGAAATGAGCTTTGAAACAACAGGCATAGTGATACCTGGACATGCAAACGAAAATTTATGTTTACAGGCTTATGATTTGTTAAGAGCCGATTTTGATTTGCCCAATATTGCCATTCATTTACATAAAAAAATTCCTATTGGTGCTGGTTTAGGTGGAGGATCTGCCGATGCTGCTTTTTTTATTAAGTTAATTAACGAAAAGTTTCAGCTTTCGATGGATGTAAACGCCATGGAAAATTATTGCCGTAAATTAGGTGCCGATTGTGCCTTTTTTATCGTAAATAAGCCTGTTTTTGCATTTGATAAAGGAGATGTTTTTGAAAATATTGAATTAGATTTAAGCAAATATCATTTAGCTTTAGTGATGCCACCTGTACATGTTTCTACAGGCGAGGCCTACCGAGGGGTTAAACCACAACAACCTGTTTTGGGGTTAAAAGATTTAATTAAATTACCTGTTAACCAGTGGCAGGGTAAAATTAAGAACGATTTTGAACATCATATTTTACAAAATCACCCCCAGATTAGGGGAGTAAAATCAGCTTTATTAGAAGCAGGAGCCTTGTTCTCTTTAATGAGTGGGAGTGGAGCTTCTGTTTATGCAATTTTTGAAAAGGAAGTTGATTTGAGCTTTTTAGAGAAAGATAATTTAGTATTTAATGGTGTCTAATCATCAAAGAAAAATATTAGTAATTGGCACTGTTTTCCCGGAACCAAATTCTTCGGCTGCTGGTTCTAGAATACTCCAATTAATAGCAATTTTTAAGCAACAGGGAGATGAAGTTACTTTTGCTAGCATAGCAAACGATAGCGATTTTATGGTTAATTTGACTGAATTGGGCATAAACAAAGTAAGTATCAAACTTAATGATGATAGTTTTGATGCTTTTGTAAAAGTACTGAACCCCACCATTGTACTTTTTGATCGATTTATTACTGAGGAGCATTTTGGCTGGCGAGTGAGCGAAAACTGTCCGGATGCTTTTAAAATTTTAGATACCGAAGACTTACATTGTTTAAGAGCTGCTAGGCAAAAGGCTTATAAAGCAAAGAGAAAATTTGAAACCTTAGATTTATTAACGGAAGAAACTGCCAAAAGAGAGATTGCTAGTATTTTGCGTTGTGATTTATCGCTTATAATCTCCACTTATGAAATGCAAATATTAAATGATGTTTTTAAAATTAGCAATCATTTATTGTTGTACTTGCCTTTTATGCTACCAGCCATTACTGATATTGAACAAAAACAATGGAAAAAATTCGAGGATAAAAGTGATTTTGTTTTTATTGGTAATTTTTTACATGAACCTAATTATCAAGCGGTATTGTGTTTAAAGAACGAAATTTGGCCAATTATTCATGCAGCTTTACCCAAAGCTAAAATGAGGATTTACGGAGCTTATCCATCTTTAAAAGTAACACAGCTGCAACAAGAAAAACAAAATTTTTATGTGATGGGAAGGGCAATTGATGTAAACGAGGTGATGCAAAGTGCTAGGATTAATTTGGCTCCTTTACCATTTGGTGCTGGTTTAAAGGGGAAATTGATTGATTCTATGATGAATGGAACACCTAATGTAAGTACTTCTATTGCCGCAGAAGCTATGCAACAAGATTTAGATTGGAGCGGATATATTACTGATGATTTAAAAGACTTTGCCCAAAAAGCTGTGGAGTTGTACCAAGAACAAGAAAATTGGGGCGTATTTAGACAAAATGGTGTTAAAATTATTAATCAAAATTTTAATAAAAGTTTTTGGACTGATGTGTTTGTTGAAAGATTAACTGAGATTGAGGAAGATTTAGCAACACATAGAAAATTGAACTTTATGGGGAACTTGTTACTTCAAAATCAATATAATGCAGGCAAGTTTATGTCTAAATGGATAGAAGAGAAGAATAAAAATAATTAATAATATACATTTTTCTGCTCTATCTTTTTATCTGATAACCTAATTTAATTCCAACTTGTAACGCAACACCATTATAATTAAACCCATAAACAGGTTCTTCATAGTTTCTATTTTTTAATAATAAATCATCTTTTGAACTCATTTTATAGCTGTAACCCAAATATAAATCAATTAGCACATTATCTTTCCAAACTTTATGGTAACCAATATTTCCAAAAAGTAATGCAGATTCAATCGGATACTTCTTTTCTACATCGCCATAAGTAAAGTATTCAACGCCATTGTCAAGATAAGAGTAAAAATCTTCGCCTCTGGTAGTGATATTCATTGTTCTTAAAGTTAAACCTGTAGAGAAATAAAAACTTGTTATTTTTTCTGATGGATTAAACTTTAGTTTGTAAGCTAAGCTAATTCCAGCACCAGCAACTTGATCATTTGCTTTATCATCATTTCTTTTGTAATACAATAAAGAGGTGTTTCCACTAATTGCTTCTAAGCCAACAATAAAGGCCGAAGCTTTATTTTTTTGTTGAACTTCTACATCAAATCTTAGCGTGTTGTTTAATAAGAATATAGGTTGAAAATTAATACTTATTGGGTAATTACTTTTAGTAAAGGCATCATCCGAAACTTTACTTAATTGCGCAAAAGTGTTTGTTTTTAGAACCCAAATGCTAATAAAGAAGGTAAAGAGAAACTTAGACATATTAATTTACACCAATTTTGATTTTACTCAAAAATACGGGCTCAGTGCCAGCGTAGTTATATTGAGATAATCCATCTGGACCTATAAGCATCAATGTTTTTCCAATAGTAATGGCATCATCAGCTTTAACATCAATAATACCTTTCGGTACTAAATTGACATTATCTGTAGCGTCAAACCATTTTACTTTGTCATCGCATACAAATAAATCATTACCGTTTAAAGCTAGGCCTCTGGGATTATTCATAGGATAAATTTTAACAACCTTTGGTTGCTTTTTATTTTTGATATCAATTACTTCTAATTGAGTTAGACCTCTAGCGCACCTGGTAGCGCCTGCACTTAAGGTTAAATATGCGTAATCTTGATTGGCAACAACAGGATCGCAACTTAAAATATGTTGATATTGACTTTCTAATTTGGGTGATAAAGGATTACTAATATCATAAATGTACATTCCAGTTTCGCTTCCAATAAACAAAGTATTACCAAGCGGAAATATGGTTTCTATACCAAAACCAAATGGTTGATCTACTTTGTAAATGGGGTTACTGGGGTTTTGTAAATCAAATATTTTAATATTGTTTGGGGTAACGGTATATAAGTTATCACCAACAATGGCGAATCTTGCTAAAGAGCCCGCTATACCTGTATTATTACCGCTATCTGAGTTAGAACCTCCTTCTTTATTACACGATGCGAAAATTGATAAGAATATAATTCCGAGTAATATGATGTTTTTCATGATTATTTAAGTTTCCAGTTTACGATAATTGTATTTTGAGGCCTGTTCTCAGTGTTAAATTTTGATGGTATAACACCTCCGTCTGGCGGGGCTACTTCTGGGAAAACATTTTCAATTCTTTTTACAACGGATAAGTTTCCTTTTTCTATTTCAGTTAAGTTAATAGCTACTAAATCAATGGCATTATCTACATATAAAATATTGTTTTTTATTGCCATATCTACACAACCTGGAATAGCGATATATCCTTTATTAACAGGTGCTTTTGGGTTAACATTATCAATGATATGAATACCTTTAAAGCGCTCGCTAATAAATATGTAATTATCTTTGTAATAAATTTTGGCTGCGTCGTAAATATCTGTTTTGGGTTGTAGACTTAAGGACTGCCTTAATGAGTTTTTTGTTAAAAAAATAGGGGTATACTTGGTATATACAATTGGTTCTGGTGAGCTACCAATACAAGCAGAAATTAATAGTATTAAACTAAGAAATAAATATATTTTTCTCATATCATCATATTTTTATAGTCATGTACGCTAGATAAAAATATTCTGATACACTAATTTATTAAGTTGATAAAAACTTAATATTA
>JBIKIN010000019.1:0-74493 GCA_044361595.1 Pelobium sp.
GGCTAAGAAAGTAAATAAGAATAAGAGCTGAATAAGCAAAATGAAATTATAACTTCATTTCTTTTTCTTCTTTTCTCTTTTTAAAATATCCATATACCATGGGTAGTATCAAGCAGGCAATTCCTAAAGAAACCACCAATTCTGATTTAGGGATGAAATTCATAACTATAAGATATCCTCCGGCAATAAAATATCCTATTTTACCTAGTTTATTCTTATCATCTACACCTAGTAAAATATATGAAAAGCCAATGCTGGCATAAAAAAACTTGGTGATTACGATTAAAACTTCTGGTTTATAGTCTACAAAGTATTTAGATATTAATGCAACAAAAGCAATTAGTGAAATTATTTGTGCAACTACAGTAAGTCTGTTCTTCATTTTTCTAATTCTGACAATATTTTTTGAGAAATTTCTTCTTTAACCAATGGGTCTAAGGTATAATTTTGATTGGTTTGAGATAACTTTTCTTTAACAAATTCTAAATCTTTTTTAAATCCTTGGCAACAACCACACAATACAATATGATTATTTAATAAGGTAGTTTCTGATAAACTAAGTTGTACATGCTGGCCTTTTGAAATTAACCTTGTAGCTTCTAAACAATTAAACAGTTCGCTCATAATTTTAACTTACCCAATTTTTAAATAAACAACTTCTCAGCTGAATTTTTGCTCTATGTAGAATCACCCAATAATTAGCATCAGTGATGTCTAGCATTTCGCAAATTATTTTAGAATCCTCTTCTGCAATCATTTTTAAATGAAATACTTGAGCCAATTTTTTAGGTATTTTTGATAGACATCCTTCTAAAACACCATAAAATTCTTTTTTATCAATATTACTATCGCTAGTATCAAATCCGACAGCTATTTGCGGATTTTTTCTCACATGTCCATCAGCTTCAAAAAAGATACTATCTATTTCTTCTCCTTCACTATTATGGATAGATGTTGTTTTTTCTTTACTTTTTTTGCGATAATAATCAATGATTTTAAATTTTAATATGGCGAAAAGCCATGTTTTCTCGGTACTATCGCCAGCAAAATTAGCTTTAGATTTTAGTCCGCCTAAGAAAGTTTCTTGTATTAAATCTTCGGCAATTTCTTTATCATTCACCCTTTTAAAGGCGTACGAATAAAGCATATCGCTATAATTAGCAACCCATAAATGGGGATTTAAAGTGTTCACTGTTTGATTGTCGGTCATTTGTACGAAACCTTTCAATTAATAATCAAAATTTTCTGCTCCAATTGGTGCACCATCGGGCATTGGTAAAGGATCAGGTAATTTAAAGTCGGCAGGATTAAGTTCAAAGTTATTAATCATAGTTTTCATTTGTAAGTAAGTTCCAGTTTCAAAAGAATTTTGTTTAAGCGACGGAACTCTTGTTTGATTGGAAATAAAATATTCAATCTCAAAAAGAGCAACTTCAACTCTTGCCTTAACATTATCTGGCGTTCTACCAGAAGCTAGCAAGTTTAATAAGTTTTTTAGCGTAACCAATTGAACCATTCTTTGAATTTCTCCTTCATAATTGTCTGCTGGAATAACTTTAGTAATATTTTTTTCAACCAGCTTGTTTAATAACTCTTCTAAAGCAGGTTGAGCTTGGTCTCTGCTATGATGTAAAACTAAACGTTCTAATCGTTCTGGATTTAACATCAGTTTTAAAGTGGTATTTGTTAATGATTCGGCGGCAGCCAAAGGATCAAAAGTTAAGCCTGTATTACTTTTAAAAGTTTCTCGGCTTCGACCAAAATTTACCGGGCGAGGAGGGATAAGTGCAATTAAACTTTCTGGTAATGTTAAATTATAGGGCACCAAAGATTCCAACAATGCGGTAAATGCATCTTTTTGCAGTTTTGGATCTAAAAATTTAGTAACCAATTGTCCATCTCCTTTAACGGCATAGGTATAATCTAAACCGCCAATTGTTTTGCTTAACGCTTCTAATTGATACCTATGCAATAAATAAATAGGAACCAAAGCTTCTTCTATGGTAGCCATAGGCGCACCAGTTTTAATTACATTAGTTCCCATTTTGCCCAAAATAGTTCTTCTAATTTCTAGCAATTTTTTAAAGCTTTCTAGCGGACTTATTCCATCATCCCACAAATGTGCTAATGGATGAGCACTACTTTCGCTTCTAGCATCAGCATCGGCCATGAAAATAAACCCTTGTTTAATAGTTTCACTTATAATTTTATCTAATTCATCGTTTTCTTTGGTTTTATCAGCAAAATCCTGGTAACCATAAATAATGGCTCTTTTATCCCATCCACCAATTCCATCGGCGTATGCATCACTCAAATCTACCTTTCCTTTATCATCCAGTTTAATGCGTGGAAAAGGATAATCCATTACAGAAGAACGCTCAAATGTACTTGCACTATAATTATGATATAAACCTAAGGTATGTCCAATTTCGTGAGCTGCTAGTTGTCTTATCCTCGCTAAAGACATCTTCATCATCGCATCTTCTTGTTGTTTTTCATCACCGTAAGGCAATAATAAACCAGTTGCAATCAAATAATCTTGTCTTACTCTAAGCGATCCTAATGAAACTTGACCTTTAATAATTTCGCCGGTTCTAGGGTCGGTAATTGATGCACCATAAGACCATCCACGTGTGCTACGATGAACCCACTGAATCATGTTGTATCTAATATCCATTGGGTCTTCACCTTCTGGTAGTATTTTAACTTGAAAAGCATCTTTGTAGCCCGCAGCTTCAAAAGCTTGATTCCACCAGCGGGCACCATCTAATAAAGCAGATTGGATGGGCTCTGGTGCACCACGGTCTAAATAGTAAATAATGGGTTCTTTAGCTTCGCTGATAGCTGAATTAGGTTCTTTTTTCTCTAAACGATGTCTAACAATAAATTTTTTAACAATATTTTGATCGATAGGGGTGGCATAATCCATGTATTCTGTAGCAAAAAAACCAGAGCGAGGATCAAATTTTCTAGGCTTGTAATTGTTATCAGGAAGCTCTACAAAAGAATGATGCATGTGAACAGTTACAGCATCTGCATCTGGCGTTACCGATGCAATTTCTCTTCCTTTTGCACTTCCTACTAGGGTTATGATGGCTTCAAATTCACTGTTTTTAGGGAAATTTTTGGTGTTCGGTAAATAAATGGCCGAACGGGTATCATCAGCTCGGTAGCTTCCTTGTCCCATTCTTGCCAATTTATCGCCAATTTGATGTACATCTCTTAATAAAAAAGCTGTGATGTCTATTAAAACTCTATCGCCATCAATGGCTTCTGCTTTAAAGCCATAAATAATAGAACTTGCAAAGGCTTGCTCAACAGATTTTTTTTCGTCTATATTATCGGTGATTGCTCTGTAATCGTAATTAGGCTGCTGTAAAAGTATTTTTGGACCAGCTTTTACAAATTTTAAAATTTTTGTTTCGCCAATTTGTCCGCGGTCTAAGCCTAAATCATTAGAACCTACACCATATGGCAAACTACTCACATATAAAAATTCTTGATTTAACTTATCTACGGTTAAATAGATTTTGCCAGTGTTTTCATCCCAATAATAGGTGAAATAGCCTTCGTATTTTTTAAAACCTTTAGTTTTTGCTTCAATATTTTGAGCGTTTACAATTACCGAGTAGCAATTTAGGATAAGAAATAAGCTAAATAATATTTTTTTCATCATGAGGATTTTTAATGTTTTAAAGAAATTAGAGCTAAATAAGTATATAACCTCGGATGTTACAGTGCCGGGTTTTGATTTTTATAAATTGAATTTAAGGATTTAAGTTATTTACTGCAACTTTAAACCAAATTTTAAACCCGCCAAAGTGTTAATTTCTGCTTCAGTATTGTTTGAAAAATCTAATCTAAATCCAGCTAAAAATTTCTTACAGATATCAAACTCAATACCGGTAGATACCCGATAACCAAATGTAAATCCATTATCAAACTCTAATATAGACCTACGAACAGTTTGCCCTACCGGATCTACTATTCTGCTTGCTTGAATTTCTGATGTTCTGTATGAGTGCCCAAAAGTAGGTCCAAGTTGAATATTAAAACCTTTCAATACTTCTTTGATTGGATAATATGATACTTTACTCCATAGTACAGTTGAAGAAACTTGAGCAAAACTTTTATCAAAAAATTCATTAATTGTTGGATTTTGTATCACAGGATTTTTAACTCCACTTTCAAATATCAATTCGCTTCCAATTAAAAGTTTATCTATTCCCCAGTATGATTTTTTTATAACATTTTTTGATGCATCAAGAGAAATAGAATATCCTAAAATATCACCTGAGCCAAAAGAAACGCTTCCAGCTGACAATTTTAGGTGTGTTTCTTTTTTGTTTTTAGTTTGTGCAAAAGATTGAAGAGCCAATAATGCAAAGACGATTGTTACTAATTTTAATTTCATAGTGTTGATGATTATTAAAAAATGGTTAAGTAATTATAACTCTATGGAAGTTTAAATCCAAAGAAAAGCAATTCTTAACTTTTACAATTATATCAATTTAAAATAAATTCAATTTTCTTTTTATCATTTTAAATTATTTCAAATAATTACTTTAGCAGTTATTCTAAAACATTTTAGATTAATTTTTGCTAACGCTTATATGAATTTCGAAAATACTTTAGCCTTTGCCCAAAATCTCGATGAAAATGATGTGTTAAAATCATTTAGAGATCAGTTTTTAATTCCAAAAAATGGTGATAAAGAAATTACTTATTTATGTGGTAACTCTTTAGGATTACAACCTAAAACTGCTGTTTTAGAGTTAAATAAGCAACTAAATGTTTGGCAAAACCACGCTGTAGAAGGCTGGTTTGAGGGTGAACAGAATTGGTTACATTATCACAATGATATTAAAGATTTACTGGCTCCAATTGTAGGTGCAAGCCCTCATGAGGTTACATGTATGAATAGTTTAACAGTCAATTTACATTTGTTGTTAACTAGTTTCTATATGCCAAAAGGTAAAAGAATAAAAATATTGATGGAGGGTGGTGCATTCCCATCAGACCAATATGCGATAGAATCTCATGTTAAAACTAGAGGTTTAAACGATAAAGAAGTTATTGTAGAGGTTTTCCCTAGAGATGGTGAGGAAACTTTAAGAACAGAAGATATTATTAAACAAATTGAAGTTTGTGGTGATGAATTGGCGCTTATTTTATTTGGCGGAATTAATTATTATACTGGTCAGTTTTTTGATTTAGAAGCCATTGCCAAAGCTGGACATCAGGTAGGTGCAATGGTAGGTTTTGATTTAGCACATGCTGCGGGAAATGTTCCGTTACAGTTACACCATTGGGGAGTAGATTTTGCTTGCTGGTGTTCTTATAAGTATATGAATTCTGGACCTGGAGGCATTAGTGGTATTTTTGTTCACGAAAAACATTTTAACAAAGATTATAATCGTTTAGCAGGCTGGTGGGGTTACCAATTACAAAACCGTTTTAAAATGAAAAAGGGCTTTGTTCCTGATTTTGGTGCCGAAGGCTGGCAAGTTAGTACCAGTCCAATTTTATTGATGGCAACCCACAAAGCGGCATTAACGGTTTTTAACGAAGCAGGTTTTGAGCCTTTAAGAGCTAAAAGCATTTTACTTACTAATTATCTCGAGTTTATTATCCAAAGAGTTAATGACCAAGTAGGAGAAGAGTTTCTTAAAATTATCACTCCAAGAAATGTAGAAGAAAGAGGCTGTCAATTATCTATTATTTGTAAACGTGGAGGTAAAACTTTATTTGATGCTTTAGTTGCTCAAAATATTATTGGCGATTGGCGAGAGCCAAATGTGATTAGGTTAAGTCCAATCCCTTTGTATAATTCTTTTAGAGAAATTTATTTTTTGGGTCAAGTTTTGCTTAATAATCTTAAAACTAATTGTTAACATCACAATTACTTAATTTTTTATGCTTTGGTTAAAACAATAACAAAATTATTTGCCTAATCTAAAATAGAGCTATGAAAACTACTGCGATAAAACTATTTGAGCAACATCAAGTACGGAGCATTTGGAATGATGAAGAGGAAAAATGGTATTTTTCAGTAATTGATATTATTCAAATACTTACTCAAAGTGATAGACCACGTAAATATTGGAGCGATTTAAAGGTAAAACTTAAAAAGGAAGGAAGTGAACTGTCCGAAAAAATCGGACAGTTCAAAATGCAAGCAGAAGACGGTAAAATGAGAATTACAGATATTGCCGATACTGAACAGTTATTTCGATTAATTCAATCTGTTCCTTCTCCTAAAGCAGAACCTTTCAAATTGTGGATTGCAAAAGTGGCTAGAGAGCGTTTAGACGAAATTGAAGATCCAGAAATAGGTATTGACCGCTTAATGGAAACCTATTTGAAAAAAGGCTACAGTAAAGAATGGATTAACCAAAGATTAAAAAGCATTGAGGTTCGCAAAGAACTTACTGATGAATGGGACAATAGAGGCGTTAAAAAAGGTCAAGAATACGCCATATTAACTGATGAAATTACCAAAGCTTGGAGTGGGTTAAATGTTAAAGAATATAAAAAGTATAAAGACCTTAAAAAAGAAAACCTTAGAGATAATATGACCAATTTAGAATTGGTACTTAATATGCTTGCCGAAGCCACAACAACCGAAATAAGTAAGGAAAAAAAGCCAAAAACATTTGACCAAAATAAAAAAATAGCCATTGAAGGAGGTACTATTGCAGGTAACACTCGGAAAGAAATAGAGGAGAAAACTGGTAAAAAAGTGGTGAGTAATATTTCTGCTAAAAAATTATTAGCAGAGAAAAATAAAAACCTAAAATAAACATAATCATAAAGAACGCTTTGAAAATACATTTCTTTGGTTAAAATAAAATCTCAGTCTTGTATTTTAACTCTCAAGTAAAAAATATTAAAACCATGAAAAAAGTAAAAAACTTAGCCATTTTAAATTTTGTGTTTTTTGTAATCGCTTTTGCGGTTTCTAATTTAAGTCAGTTAAAGATTTTTGGTGGTGTTACCAATGCAGATATTTCTAATAAATACGCCACTGTTTTTACTCCTGCGGGTATCACTTTCGCCATTTGGGGAGTGATTTATTTATCACTTTTTGGTTTTACCATTTATCATTTAATAAGAGCTTTTAAAGATGATGTTGACTCTGAAGCAAGTATTGCAGTTTTAAAAATTGGTAATTTATTCATCATCAATAATATAGCGACAACCTTATGGGTTTTTGCTTTTACTTATGAGTATATACTAGCTTCCATGATTCTAATTATCATTCAGCTTATTACTTTATTGATGATTTTTATTCGATTGAGTTTTTACGATATTCACAAAAGCCTTACTAACAAAATATTCACACAATTTCCATTAAGTATTTATTTTGCCTGGTTATGCGTGGCCAATGTGGCTAATATTTCTTTGTATTTGGTTTCCATTGGTTTTACACAACTCAATGGATTTAGCGAAATAGATTTTGCCATCATCATGATTTCCGTTTTAGTTATATTGTCTTTGTTTATAGTAGGATTAAAGCGAAATATATTTTTTGGTTTAGTAGCTATTTGGTCTTTATACGGTATTCAAATCAAAAGAACAGCTATTGATCCAGTCCAGTTTGAAAGTGTTATTACTACATGTTATTTTGGAATGGGTTTAATTGTAGGTATATGTATAATTAGGTTAGCTAAAAATCTGAAATACAAAAAGAAGGAGCTAGCAAATTAATGCTTAAAACAGCTTATGATCCTATTTATGCTCATCCTTTGCCTGATGGGCATCGTTTCCCAATGCTTAAATACGAGTTAATTCCCTTGCAATTAAAGCATGAAGGTGTTATTACCGATGAAAATTTATTTTCGCCCAAAATTTTAGAAGAGCAATGGATTTGTCCACCTCACGAGCAATCTTATTGGCAAAAATTGAAAACTTTAAGTTTAAGTTATCAAGAAGAAAAGCGAACAGGTTTCCCGCTTTCGGCTCAATTGGTAGAGCGAGAGTTACGCATTGCACAAGGCACTATCGACTGTTGTAATTATGCATTAAAGTTCGGAGTTGCCTTTAATGTTGCCGGCGGAACGCACCATGCAGGAAGCAACTGGGGCGAAGGTTTTTGTTTGTTGAATGACCAAGCAATAGCTGCTAACTATCTATTAAATAATAATTTAGCGCAATCTATTTTAATTATCGATTTAGACGTTCATCAAGGAAACGGAACCGCTCAAATATTCCAAAACGAACCTCGAGTTTTTACTTTTTCTGTTCATGGCGAAAAGAATTTTCCTTTTCGTAAAGAGCAGTCTGATTTAGATATTGGTTTGCAAGACGGTATTGAAGATGATGAATATTTATCAATCGTTAATCGCCAAATACCTACATTGTTAGATCTTGTCAATCCAGATTTTGTGTTTTATCTATCAGGTGTTGATGTTTTAGCTACCGATAAATTGGGTAAGTTAGCACTTTCTTTAGAAGCTTGTAAAGAGCGAGATAGATTGGTTTTTACCTATTGCAAGCAAAGAAATATTCCTGTACAAGTGAGTATGGGAGGTGGTTATAGTGCCGATATTAAGGTAATTGTTGATGCCCATTGTAACACATTTAAAATTGCAAACGAAATTTATTTTTAACAAACATGATTACAGCATTCGAAACTTCTTTAGAAAAATTATCAGTTCATAAAGTAGGAAATAAGTCGCAAGATGAATACATGACCTTGTCTGATGCGCCACTAAGTATTTCTGATGATTTATTGAATAACCTCTTGATTACCTATTTTCTAAAACCTTTTGAAAAAGTAAACGAGGTTTATCATTTTACGCACTCTAGCGGAGATTTATCTTTAAATGAGATTTACAATTTTGCTCAAAAATGTTTCACTAATCCTTCTGATTTTCATGAGCTTAGTCAGCAAATCACCCGTCATTTACACGACGTTTCTTCGCATCCAAAAATAAAGGCTGGCGAGGTTTATATTGCCTTTTTTAACCAAGTGCAAATTGAAGGAGAGTTACACGATGCAATCGGAATTTTTAAATCAGAAACTAAGGAAACTTATTTAAAGGTATATCCTGATGCTGGAGGTTTTAACCTGAGTTATGAGCAAGAAGCCATCAATATTCAAAAGTTAGATAAAGGCTGTATCATCGTTAACACCAATAAAGAAGAAGGTTATAAGGTTGTTGTGATCGATCAAACCAATAAAACCCAAGAAGCCGCAGTTTATTGGAAAGATGATTTTTTAAAGCTCAAAATTAGGAATGATAGCTATAACCAAACCACCAATGTGATGGGGCTTTACAAGAACTTCGTAAATGAAAAAATTGACGATGATTTTGAAATTTCTAAACCCGATAAAATTGACTTGCTGAATAAGAGCATGAAGTATTTTAAAGAAAAAGAAAAATTTGATTTTGATGAGTTTTCTAACGAAGTGATTGGTAATGATACAGCTTCCAAATCTTTTAAAGAAATGGTTTTAAGTTACGAACAAGAGTTTGAAACACCTATAAGTCAAGGGTTCGAAATATCTGGCCAGGCAATTAAAAAGCAAGCCTCTAGTTATAAATCGGTATTAAAATTAGATAAGAATTTTCATGTCTATATTCACGGCGATAGACAGCTTTTAGAGCAAGGTTTTGATGAACATAAAGGCATGAATTACATTACTTTGTTTTATAATAAAGAGGTTTAGAAATTTTATAAATTGTTGTTTTGATAGCATTCAACAAGGTTTTTTAATTTAAAATACCTCCTTGCAAGTCCTCCTGAACTTGTTTCAGGATCTTACACACTATGTTTTTAAATTATAAAGGAATAGTTTGATGAGATGCTGAAATAAATTCAGCATGACCTTCTGGGGATTAAAAGCCTAAAAAAATTACCTATAAATTTCCAAATAGCTTAGCTGACCATGACTTAATGTTTATATTTGAAATAACATATTCATCAACATAGACTAATCAATAAATGAAGTTTAAATCACTTTTGTTTTTCATTCTCTTATCATTTGCTTTGCCAGCTTTTGCGCAAACAAATGATCCAAACTTAGGGATTATTCCTGCACCATTATCAGTCGAAAAACAAGATGGATTTTTCCAAATCAATAAAGAAACAGCTTTACAATTTGAAACAGAAAGCGATCAAAAAGTAGCACAGCTTTTTGCCGATTTGGTGAAATCACAATCGGGAATAGATTTAGTAGTAGCCAAAAGTTTTATATCTAAACCATTATCAATTATTCGGTTTAACTCGGCGCAAGCCATAACAAACACAAGCAATTCAGAGGCTTATCAATTAACTATTCAAGCCAATCAAATTAATTTAAATGGTTCTGCAAAAGGCATTTTTTATGCCATGCAAACACTTTCTCAATTGTATTTGAACTCTTTGTCGGTGGGTAAAATTCCTAATTGCATCATCAAAGACGAACCAAGATATGCTTATCGAGGTCTGCATTTAGATGTAGCCAGACATTTTTATCCCATCAGTTTTGTAAAAAAGTATATCGATTTAATGGCTTTTTACAAGTTAAACAATTTTCATTGGCATTTATCCGATGACCAAGGATGGCGCATAGAAATTAAAAAATATCCGAAATTAACAGCAATAGGAGGTTATAGGGCACAAACGGTAATTGGTAATTATCATGATAGAATGCCACAATGGTTTGATAATACGTCCTATGGCGGTTTTTATACACAAGAAGAAATTAAAGAAGTGGTGGCTTACGCCGATGCTAAATTTATAAACGTAATTCCAGAAATTGATGTTCCTGGACATACCATGGCGGTTTTGGCTGCTCACCCCGAGTTTGCTTGCGGAGATAATCCTGGTCCTTTTCTAACTGCTCAAAAGTGGGGTGTTTTTCCTGATATTTTATGTGCAGGTAAGGATGAAACTTTTAACTTTTTAGAGGATGTGCTAAAAGAGGTTATGGATTTATTTCCATCTAAATACATTCATATTGGTGGCGATGAGGCTCCAAAAACCAAATGGAAAACTTGTAAATATTGCCAATCTCGAATCAAAAAACAGAAACTTAAAAACGAAGAGCAACTGCAATCTTATTTTATACAAAGGATAGAAAAGTTTGTAAACAAAAACGGAAGATCTATTATTGGCTGGGACGAAATTTTAGAAGGAGGATTAGCCCCCAATGCAACCGTAATGAGCTGGAGAGGTGTTTCGGGTGGAATTGCTGCTGCTAAACAAAATCATTTTGTGATCATGTCTCCAAGTCCAGCAGGGGTTTATCTAGACCATACGCAAGGCCGTAGCGACCAAGAACCAGTAACTATAGGCGGCGACGGAAATATTGCTAAGATTTACAATTACAATCCTACGCCAAGCAGTTTAACACCACAACAACAAGGTTTTATTTTAGGAGTACAAGCAAACATGTGGACAGAATATATGCCTACTAGTAATAAAGTAGAGTATATGCTTTTACCACGTTTGTTAGCCGTTTCGGAAATTGCATGGAGTAGTTTAGCGAATAAAAATTTTAATGATTTTAATACGGTTAGAGTTCCGCAACATTTGGCTTTTATAGATCAAATGCCTTTAGTTTATCGAGTTCCTGAGGCGATAGGAGCAAAAGATACCAGTATTTTGGTTAAAGATTTTTATGAGTTTAACTTTTCTCCTTCTGTTAAAGGCGCCAAAGTTTATTATACCATAGATGGATATACGCCAAACGAAACTACCACATTATATCAACAGCCTTTTAAAGTTTATGTGCCTAAAGGCGAAACAAGACCTGTAAAATCTATTGTGATTACACCATCAGGTAAGCGAAGTGTGGTTACTACTACGTATTTATTAAACAGGGACACACTAAGCGGTATTGACCCTCAAAATATAAAAACTAAAGGTGCTTTGAAATATTATTATGTACCCGGTAAGTTTAAAAATACCTTAGAAATTGACACTAATTTTGCTACTCAAAAAGGAGAGGTTTCTCAAATTTCTCTGAGTAAAATTTCTGGTAAAGCAAGAGAATATGGATTTGTATTTTCTGGTTATTTTAATGTGAACGAAAATGCAAATTTCGAGTTTTCTTTAAATAGTGATGATGGTAGCAGATTATATATTGATAACGAATTGATTATTGATAATGATGGAAAACACGCTCGCTACGAACGTTCGGCAGGAGTTTTATTAAAAGCAGGTTATCATCAAATTAAGGTTTTATATTTTGATGATGGACCTGGTAGTACCTTGCAGTTATTTATTAAAGGTACTGATGGTAAAAAGATTGAAATGCCAAGTGTGATGCTGGCGAATTGAGGAGTTTAAGTCAACTTGAGGAAAGAAAGATCTCATTTGCTTTGATTTACCTATAGTTATTTTAAAAAGTATGTGAAATGTCTCTCTGCCAAAAAGCGAATCGACATAACCAAAAAAACTAAATCAATAATTTACATAATCCTTATAAACCTGTTGCATTAAGGCTTTAGCATAAACTAAAGCAGAATCTTTCTGAGCAGGCTTTAATCCTTCCTTATATTTTTGATAGATGATTTTTCCATTAACAGGATCGTAACTTAAAGCCATTTGATGGTTAACATAACCAAAGCCATTGTCCCAATTGTAAAAACCGTATCCTTTGGTTTTGGTGTTAAGCAAGTTTTTACTGTATTTTAAATGGCTATTGCTAATACCTAGCTGGGCTAAAATGGTCGCATTAATATCTACTTGGCTACCGTAAGATTCGTTTATTGTGCCTTTGTATTCATTTTTTAATGCTCCGCCAATAATCAATAATGGTACGTGGTATCTTAGCGGGTCATAAATTTCTCTACTTTCCATGGGTAATCGATGTCCATGATCGGCAGTAATCACAAAAATGGTGTTGTTGTACCAATCTTGCTTTTTGGCTTCTTGAATGTATTTTATTAATTCCTGATCTACATAGTAACTTGTACTTCTAAATTTATCAGCTAAAGTTTTTTTTCCAAACTTCCCTTCATTTGGTAATTGAAATGGTTCGTGATTGGTGAGTGTGAGTAAATTAGCAAAAAACGGTTCTTTTTGCGTTGCCAAAAACTTAATATGCTCCTGAAAAGTTAAACCGTCGTAAGCTCCCCAATTAGATTTAATATCAGCTGCTTTAAAATTACTTTTATCAATTAATAGCTGGTGATCGTGAGAAAGTATATAAGCTTTAAAATTTGCAAAATCAGTATCTCCACCATAAAAAAAGGACGTTTGGTAGCTTTGTTTTACTAATAATTGACTTAAAGAAGTTAATTTAAGCTGTTTTTCGTTTTCTTTAATGATTGATTTATCGCCTTGTGATGGAAAAGAACTTAAAATACCAATAATACCTTTATCAGTTCTGTCGCCTGTAGCGTAAATGTTTTTAAATAGCAAGCCTTCTTTTATTAACTCACTAAATCTCGGAGTGACTCCACTTTCGCCACCTAGTTCTTTAACTAAATCGGCGGTAAAACTTTCCATTATAACATAAATAATGTTAGGCTTTGCTGTATTGATGATTTTCTGATTGTAGCTGCTATCTGTTTGGATAAACAGATGTTTGTTAATCTCTTTTAACTCATTATCAGTATAATAATTAAATCTATTATGATCTGTTTTTTTACTTTTTAGGGTAGAATACATTAAGTACCAATCGGTATTAATAGCTGCAAAGTTTAATACCTGATTATCGCTAAAATAAACCTTACTGGTATTCATAGGCGCAACCCCAATACCACCTCTAATGGCTAAAAAGGTTAAGCCAAAAATTAATAATACCGTTAATGTTTTGAAATATATGTTTAGTTTTTGTGACACTAATTTTAAATTGGGTTTATGAACCCAATATTTAAAAAGTAAGAAACCAACTACTATTAAAAAACCTATAGAACTAAAATTTATAAAAAGCGGAGAAGATGCGCTTGATGCCATTGCCTCTGTAGGAGAGGTGATTACAAATTCAATAGCCTTATAACTAAATTTTGTTCCCCATTCGTGGTAAATATCAACATCAGTAATTGCTGCAAATGAAGATAATATAACAATGAAAACAGAATAGATAAATATGGGTTTTAGTGCTATTTTTTCTTGATTGAAAAGTGAAAGAACCCCGTAGGATAAAAAAGGTAGAACGGAGATATAGCCAGCCATAGAAATATCCATGTGTAAGCCAAACCAAAAACTTTTTAAAATTTCTAAAAAGCCATCTTTACTAGCAGCATTAAAAAACGCAATAATGAAGAAAAGTCTGCAAAGGAAGAAGTATAATAACCAAGCAGTAAAATATTTTAGAAAAAAAGAAAGGCTTTTAAACATGTTGCAAATATAATTTTTACAAATAGTTTAAAAGCCTCTAATATAAATTTATCTATAATTAACCGCCCATTTGTTTTAATAAGGCTTCAAAAGTCATGGTTTCATAACCCTCTGGTATTTTGAAATTAACCTCGCCAACGGCTTTTTCTTCAATACTTTTTAAAGTCATGGTGTTTTTTACACCATTCATGTTGGTGCTAAACATTACAGGAAAACCTGTAATGCCACTTGGCAAAGTAGAAGTTAAAGCAGTGCTTAACACGGTAATTTCTGTAGTTGTCCAAGCTTCTGATAAATCTCCTGATATTTTATCTTTAATTATAAATTTAGTGCAATTGTAGCCAGCAATATTTTTAGTTTCTTTGGTGCTAGTCACTTCAAAATCTTTTTCTCCCGCTTGTAAAGACTCTAATTGTTTTGTTTGTTCTTTAGTAGAGATAACAGCAATTTTTTTACCTTGCATAGGCACATCTGTTAAAGTTAAATTTTGTTGTGTAGCAGCGTCGTAATAATTTTCAACTGCAAACATGCCTAAATCCATTTTATATTTACTTACATTACCTTTTATGTAAACTACAAACTCTGACGGAAGCATAGCTGCCATTGCCGCTTGGTCTGGGGGCAATTCAAAGTTTGTGCTATAAGTTAATATTCCTTCTTTAAGGATTTTTTGAGCGTTAGCTGCGATACTGGTTGATACACAGATTATTGCAATTACTAGGGTTTTAATTGTCTTTTTCATTTTTTATAGTTTTTAGATTAGATTAGTTTTAACTTAAATTATTACAAAGTATTACCATTTAATTTGGTTTTTATTTAAAAAGGCTTCAATTCCTTTTTTGCAATCCTCAGTAGAGCGGGCATGTGCATTCATTTCTGCGGCGTAATCTAATGCTTCTGCTAATGGAATATCTTGCACATTTGTAATTAATTGCTTGGTTAATGCTAAAGATTGTGTAGAGGCAGAAATACATAGCTTATTGGCAAAAGCTAAAACTTCTTGTTCAATTTTGTCTTTCTCTACCACATAATTAATCAAATTTATTTCTTTTGCTTTATCAGCTGATATTAATTCTCCAGTAAACAAAAGTTGTTTGGTTTGACCTTCTCCAATTTTTCTGATACAAAATATGGAAACAATAGCGGGAATAAATCCAATTTTAACTTCAGTATAACCAAATTTACTTTCAGGAGTACTAAAAACAAAGTCGCAAACAGTGGCTAACCCACAACCTCCAGCAATGGCATGCCCCTGTACTTGTGCAATTACAATTTTTGGATGCGTATAGATTTTTTGGAATAAATTTTTTAACAAATTTGAGTCCTTTAAATTAGCTTCAAAGCTATTTGATTGCAATTGTTTTAAATAATCTAAATCTGCGCCAGCACTAAACACATCGCCTTCAGCATTTAAAATAATTATTTTTACTTGCACATCGTTTTCTGCTTTATCAAACAAAGTACTTAAATCAGAAACCAAACTCGCATTTAATGCATTTCTTTTGTCGGGTCTGTTAATAGTAATATAAGCAACCCTGTCTTTTACTAGGTAATTGGCTAACATAAATTATAGTTTAAATTCTTTGACTGATGTTTTTTTAAGTATATACGGTTTGATATTTAATTGAGCGCTTTGTTCTTGTAAATCTTTAATGATAAAGTCTCTGTTTTTACTATCAATAAATAAATGGTTAAATTTATTTGTCTTTATAATTTGAGCTAAATTGTATTTGTAATCACCACTCAATAAGAGCCAATTTTGGTTATTTGTTTGACTGAAATTACTTTTTTGATTAATAATTTTTAATGTTTTACCCTCAAACTTAATGATTTTTTCGTTTTTGGTTAAATGTGGATTATAAAGTTGTATTTCATCAATCTGGCAACTATCTAAATAAGGTTTTACAGAAAATTTAAAAGTGTTTTCATCTATGGATAAATCGGTAATTAAAACCGCATTATTGCCCTTTATGAATGCAACTGCAGTGTTTTTTCGTAAAGAAAAGAATGTTACCTGTTTTTGGTTAATGGTTTTTATCTTTTTGTAAGAAATAGAAATTACCAAAACAAAAAGAAACATATAAGCAATTTTTAAAAATCTTATTTGTGTGGTAGCTTTGAGCGCAAAAATAATAAATAGGTAAAAAACGATAATTTCAAAAACACTAAACCAAATTTGAGTAATGTTTGCGTTAGGTATTTCTTCAATTAGTTTTAAGCCATAATTATTAAAATCAATAATCTTATCTAATACCAATCCAAGAATTTGAGCTAAGGGCTTAATAAAAGAAAATACTAAAAACCCAATACCAATATACATAATCAACATTGCAGGAATCACAATGAAAATATTGCTTAAAACAAAATATATCGGAAATTGGTGAAAATAGAAAAGACTAATTGGCGCTGTAGCAATTTGTGCTGCAATAGATACTGCCATAATATCCCAAATGTATTTTATTATTTTGTTGTTTGGTTGATAGAGTAAACCAATTTTGGGTTGAATATAAATTAAACCTGCAACGGCTAAATAGGAGAGTTGAAAACCTACATCAACAATATTAAATGGATTATAAAGTAATAAAATGAATGCCGAGAGAGATAGTATATTAAAAATGTTAACTTGTTTAAGCTTAGCTTTTGCTATCACCACCAAACTAATCATGATGGCAGCTCTCACAATTGAAGGTGCTAAACCTGTAATTAAAGCATAAAACCAAACCAAAAAAATAATAATGGCAGCTTTTAGGTATCTTTTTCTTAAGCTACCATTTAAGAAAAATAATATTGCACTAAATAGGTAAACTACCAAGGCTACATGCATGCCAGATACCGAAAGTACATGCATAGTGCCGGTTTTAGTAAATGTATCTATAATGTCTTTACCTAAATCTGCTCTATCTCCTAAAATTAGGGTAGAAGCAATACCATAAGTGCTAGGACTTAAGTATTTATTAAATTTTGCAACCTGTTTAGCTCTAAATTCTAGTGCAAATGCCTTTAAAGAAATACCTTTATTACTATCTATTTTAAAAACTTGTTGCTGGTTAATAAAGCTTTGATGGTATACTTGTTTGTAAGATAAAAATCTCTTATAATTAAATTCACCAGGATTATATGGAGCCTCTGTAGGGGTGTATTTTGAATAAATTAACAATTCATCGCCATAGTTTAAATTTGGTTTTTTTAAGGTATCAATTCTTAAAGCAATTAATAAATTTCCAGTTACAAGCTCTATTTTTTTATTGCTAACGGCATATTTAACAGCAACCTCAAATCTGGCTATATCGCCTTTAATTTTAGGCGTTTCTTTAATATTTACAATTAACTGCTCTGATTGGTGTTTTGAAAAATGAGAAGATTGGTGGATTTCTTTTTTTTGGTTGCATAAAATAATTCCAGTTAGAAAAACAGTTAAATAAACTGCTACACTTAACATGTGCATATTTAAATAAACCCATTTTTTCTTTAATAAAAGGCCTAGGCTAATTATTATTAAAAACAGAGCTAACCAGGTATACTCAAAAATAAAATTTGGTTTTAAATCAAGAATTATACTGATTATTATCCCTAAAATGAGTAGTAAAACCAAACGTAAAAATGGAATTTCGGTTTTGAAATAGGCAATCATTTAGAATTGATATCTAAGTTGTAATTTTAATTCTGATCGTGAGTTTCCTTCTATAAGGTCTAAGCCCGAGCCTATATTTTCTCTGTTGTTTAGTTGCGTATAACTATATTTTAACCATAAATCTACACCTCTTTTTACATTGTATCTGGCATTTAGATAATATTTTATCCCTTCGTCTTGAAAGCCCGGAATAGCAAAACCATACAATACATCGTTTTCATAAGTGTATATTCTAGTATCAAAACCATCTGTTTGAAATAGGGTGAAACGCATATTTCCCGACCATTTAGAGCTTAATGGACTGTAATTGATGTCTTGATAGGCTAAAAATCCAAAACGTTGATTAGCGCTTTCTTCGTGAAATTGAACCATTTCTATCCTATTCCTTAAAGAAAAACTTTTATTAATCTGATATTGAACTTCGGCTCTGTAATTAGAGCGTTTAACAAATTCTAGGGCGTTGGTTTGTATCCTATTTGGTGAATTTTGTTGTTTATTTTGAAACTGATATCTTAATGTAAATCTTGTTGTTCGACTTGGTGTATAATTAAACTGACTAAAAATATCGTAACCAGTTGAAGGCGCATCAACCCCAAACTTTAACCACGGGAATTTAAATAAATCGGTATAAAAATCAATTTCAAATTTTCTATCGGGTTTAATTTGTAAACCAGCATAAAAGCCTTTTTCGTTTACGGCAATACTACTTTCTCCAATACCTTGATTGTAAAAAGAGTAATAATCTTTTTGGTAATTTCTATGAAACAAAACTGCCGAAACCGCAGGCGATAAACTTGCAATTAAACCATTTAAATAGGCAACACCATAATTTAAACTATGTGCAAATTCGCCAAAAAAGTAGATGTTATTTACAGTGTAACTATAGTTTAAACCCATATTGGTTAGCTCTTTCCCCGTAAAATCAAATTGGTTATACAAAGAGTTTCCAGGAGCAAAACGCTCACTGTAATTAGATTGATATGCTGTTAAACCAATACTAAGTTTACGGTAGTTATATTGTAAGTTAGCGCCATAAAGAAATTGTCTAATTCTACCTTTAGAATTTAACTCGTTTGCTGTACGGTGTAAACCACTTTGTTGCAAAGAAGATATATCTTCTAAATTTGTTAATGGATTAAGTGCAATTCCAGCATCAAGCCTATTATAAGAAACAAAGGGGGTTAAATTAAATCGTCCCATGTTAATTTCTGTTGCTAACCCTCTAAAAAATGAAAATTCATTTACTGATGTATAGGCTCTTAAGCCTAAATCTTGTCTAGCTACAGAAAAGATATCGGCACCTTTGCCAAAACCTAAACCACTCCACAAGGTTAGGCCTTGTCCAAATTGTAAGGCATAATCGCCAATGGCTAATTTTTTAATTTTTCTAATATCTTTAATAAACAAACTAGCCGAAGAAAAATCAGGTCCAGTTTGCCCGTTTGTATTATTCCAATACTTTTCTCCAGCATCTTTTTCTAAATTCATAGAGAATTGAATGTTGTTGCTAAATGAAAAGCGATACCGAAGAAATAATCGTTCGGGTGTGCCTAAATACCGGCTTGCAGTTGCCGATGTAGGTGTTTTGTATCCGCTTTGTTGTTCTAAAAATCGGCTATATCTTATCAATAAATCGCTATTACCTTCTTTTAGCATTTTATTAAAGCTAAAGTTCTCAAAACCAGTAGGTGTATTAATGTCGGCAAAATAAAGCAAGTTTCTGATGGTTTCTAAATCAAAACCATCAATGCTTTGTAGCTCTAAAGTGGTGATTAGATTGCCGTTTACAGCTATATGGTCTAACAAAGCATTAATTTGTAGTGGATTTAAAAAAACAAGTTCTTGCAGTTGATTTTTTGATGTTTTATTAAGGTTAAGTTTGTTTTTACGATAGTAATTTAACCGATCTACCAATTCGGTATAATCAAAATCTTCGGTTTGATTTTCGGCAACAAATTCTAAAATATACTCTATTACTGGGTCTGTAGTTGTTTGTGCGAAGTTTTTTTGGCTCAAACATAAAATGCCAATAAACAGGAAATAAAGTTTGTACTTAAAACTCATATCCTAAAGCAATTTGTGGTGAATAACCTAAAACAGGATGCGAGGCAACTGCAAAGTCTATCAAAACTTTTTTATAATTGATGCCAAATCCGGCAAATTGTTTAAAAGGATTAACAGATATACCACCTCTTAATGCTACAATTTTAATTAATTTATATTCTAAACCGGCTTTAAAATCGGCATTTGCATCTAAAACTTTTTCAAACTCGGTGGTGATAAATAACTGATCAGAAAAAATATAATTAGCGCCAAATTGAATGGCTGTAGGTATAATTTGATCTGAATTTTCTCCGTATTTACTTTGACTAGGGTTTGTAATGTGCGAGCCTAGCCATAATTTAGTCGATACTTTATATTGCAAACCAACGTCAACCGATACACTTTTTGCATCGCCGTAATTATTTATTCTTAACTGATGATAATTTGCACCAACTGCTAAAAACAAGTTGGGGCCAAATGATTTAGCAATACTAAATCCTGTTTTATTTTCATTAAAAGCGTCTACTCCGTAATTTTGGAACGAACCACCGACTACATAGTTTTTTACCGGTATAGCAAATACAGCCGATTGCGAGTTTAACTCGCTAATGCTAAATTTATTTTCGTAACCGGCAGCAATAATTGGATTTGTTAAACCTGCAAGGCCAGCTTGGTTTTTACCGGCCGACCAAACGTCTTGTAATGCTACACTTGCGTTCCCTAACGCAGTAAACCTTGCGCTACTGTTACTTTGCGCATTTAGCGAAATTGAGGTAAAAAAACAAAAAACTGTTATGTAGAGTTTTTTCATTAATGAAGATTTGCAATGAAAATAATCATTCAATGTTAATTTATTACTAAATTTCTAAAATTATTGGATAACGAAGGGATAAATTTATCAATCAATGAGCAAATTGCAATATGAAATTTTATTAATTGGCGATTCTGGTAATGTCAAAAGGAAACAACCGGATGAACTTTTAGAATTAATGAAAGTACATTTACCTAAGACTAAAAATTCTTATGTTATTTTTTTGGGTGATAATGTTTACCCTAAAGGTTTGCCTGTAGAAGGTGATTTTTTAAGAGCCGATGCTGAATTGGTTTTACAAAAGCATTATGATGCTCTAAAAGATTTTGAAGGTAATGTTTTGTTTATTTCTGGTAACCATGATTGGAACAAAGGAAAATCTGATGGGCTATCTTATGTTTTACGACAGCAAGATTATGTAAATAAACTTTTTAATAAAGAGAATAACTTCTTGCCCTTAAATGGTTGCCCAGGACCAACAGAAATTCAAGTAAATGATAACTTAGTTGTTATTGCCATAAATACGCAATGGTGGGTGCAAAAAGGAAAAAAAACTTTAGCTAAAGAAATAGGTTGCGAAGTAGAAAATGAGGAACAATTTTTCGAGAAATTAGAATTATTATTAACACAAAATAAGCATAAGAGAATATTAGTAATTGGACATTATCCTATTTATAGTAACTCATTGCATGGGGGTAAATACAAAATTAAGCACCACTTGTTTCCATTTACAATTTATAAAAAGAATGCCTTTTTACCTTTACCATTGGTAGGGTCTTTACTACCGCTTTATAGAAAGTATTTTGGGGCAAGAGAAGATTTGTCTCATCCAAAATTTAAGGTTTTAAGAACAAAACTAAAAGCAATTTTTAGAAAATATCCTGGCTTAATTTATGCGGCTGGGCATGAGCATAATTTACAATTTATAGAAAAATACCAAAACAATTATATTGTAAGTGGTGCTGCGTCTAAATCTACCTATGTTTTAGATAGTAAATATTCAAAGTTTGGAATTTCTGCTAAAGGTTTTTTTAAATTAAAATTTTATGATGATTTAAAGGTTAAAGCCGAAGTTTTAATTGTTGATGAAAACAATAAAGATGGAGAATTAATTTATGAAGGATGGATGATCTAAAGAGTTATTGGTAATAATCCAGAGAGATTTTGGTATTATATTTAATTTAATTTCTTTTACTTTTCCCATAATTTCACCATCGTTTTGCAGGGTAGTACTTTTATTACACTTAACTACTGCATTTTTACATTTAATCACTTCAAAATAAGATGAATAAATTAGTGTTTTTTTAAACATTTGCCAGGTTAATTTAAATAGTTGAAGCATAGGGAAAGGTTTTACTACACATATTTCAAAATAACCATCATTTAGAACACCATTAGGATTTATAGATGCACCTGTTCCATAACTTGTTGCATTGGCAAAAGTTAAAGAAACAGCTTTAACCTTTCTAAAATTTCCATCAAAATTTATTTTAAATTTATATTTTTTTAAGAAGAATATTTCGGCAAAAAGGTGTTTCGCATAAACAAGAATTCCCCTTTTTCTATCAATTTGAAAACGTTTAACAATTCTAGCATTTAAACCCACATCAGCTAAATGAATTGATATCTTGTCATTTACCAATAATAAATCTATTTGAATTTTTTCACCGCTAATAATTAAATCCAAATTGGGTAATATCCCATCTGGAAGTCCTAAATCTTTAGCCATACCATTTGCCGATCCTAGTGGCAGTATTGATAATACAATTTCTGTATTTTTTAATAAAGAAGCTATTAAATTAACTGTTCCATCTCCACCTGCGGCAACAACAATTTGGGGTTGATGTAAAATAATTTGGTATTGGATTTCGGTTTCTAAATTTAATACATCGTTTAAAGGAAATAATACTGCTTTATATTGATTTTGAGTGCTATGTTTAGCGATGGTTTGTTCTAAATCAAGGTAAGTTTTACTTCCTGCTTTGTTATTAATTACAAATAAAACCATTTTATCTAATTTGGTCATTTAGTTTTCTGTAATTGTTTGTGAAACTAAATTTGATCTCTTAGTTCTAGCATAAATGCTTTTATTTTCTCTAAAGAATCAATAACTTTTTGTTGTTCTAAAGCTTCGTTTTTGTTCTTTTTTAAAAAATCTTTAGCCCCTTGTAGGGTAAAACCTTTGTCTTTGATAAGGTTAAAAATAATTTTTAAGTTTTCTATGTCCTCAAGCCTAAATAAGCGATTTCCTTTCGCATTTTTTTTAGGTTGCAAAACATCAAATTCGTTTTCGTAAAATCTAATTTGAGAAGCATTAACTTGAAACATATCGGCAACTTCACCAATTGTGTAATATAATTTTTCTATTTCTCGTTCTTTATACGCCATTTTTTTGATGTTTTAATTTTAATCTAAAGATTGATTTTCTCTTGAAGCCACCTCTAACATGGTCACATATTCAGAAGGACTTAAATCGTTAAAAAAGAAGTTTATTGGATTAATTGGCTTCCCGTTCTTGTAAACCTCGTAATGACAGTGTGGGCCAGTAGAGGCGCCTGTATTACCCACGTATCCTATGATATCTCCTCTTTTAATAGATTGGCCACGCTTAACTTTAAATTTACTCATGTGGGCATATTTTGTAACGTATCCATAGCCATGGCTAATCATAATTCTATTGCCATAACCTCTCTCAGAACCAGCTGCGATGATATATCCGTCGCCAGTTGCATATATTGGTGTGCCAATTGGAGCGGTAAAATCCATTCCTTCATGCATTTTTCTTATTTTGTAAATAGGATGCATTCTATAACCAAAACCCGATATTGAACCACGCAATTTCCTGCTATCTATAGGTTGTACGGCAGGTATAGATGCCATCATCTTCCCTTTAGAATTTACAGCTTTGGTAAGTTCATCATAAGATTTTGATTGAACATACAATTGCTTAGAGATAATATCTACCTTTTTTGTGGTTTCTATTAATAGATTTGAATAATTATAGTTCTCTAAATTTTTATATCTGTTTACACCTCCAAAACCAGCATTTCTAACCTCTAAAGGAATTGGTTCGGCTTCAAATATTACCCTATAGATATTATCATCTCTTTGTTGTAAGTCTTTCATTACTACATCAATTTGATTCAATTTTTTTTGCAATAATTCATATTGTAAACTTAAAGCGCTTATCTCTCTTTTTAGTTGTTTTTCTTTTGGCGAATCTAAAAAGGTATATGCTAATGCTATAATGATGAAAGAGAAAACCAATGCACTAGATAAAAAGCCTATTCCTTTTAATATTTTAACACCAAACGAATTTTTTACCTTCTCGTATTTTAGTGTCTGCGAATTAAAATAATATTTAGTTTTTGCCATTTAAATAAACCATTTCTAATCTGAACAAATGTAATAATTTAAGAATCTAATATAAACTAAACTCGCTTTTAGAATAACTTTACTGTTTTAATGTTTAGTTCATATAAATAAAATTAACAAAAAAGGCTTACCGATTTTTCAGTAAGCCTTTGCGTTTGAAGAAAAGATCTATTTATTGAACTCTTCCTGTCTTTTTATCTTTATCTCTGCCAATTAAATAACCAGCACCAGCACCCGCTACGCCACCTATAATTGCCCCTTTGGTATTATCCTTTGAAATGATTGCACCACCTACAGCTCCGGCGGCACCTCCAATAATAGCTCCTTTTGCTGCAGAACTGATGCCTTTTTTTGCAGGTGCTGCTGTAGTTGTGTTTTTGTAAACAACGGTCTCTTTAGTTACGGTTGTTTGTTCTGCTTGTTCTGCTTCAATTTTAGTGGCTTCAACTCTTTTAAAACTATCTAAGGTTAAACTATCTTTAATCATTTTCAAAGAATCGGCTCTGCTTTCAGAACTTGCTTTATATTTATTGTTGCAGGCTGCTAAAATTGCAGTAATCATTAAAATTCCAATTAACTTTTTCATCTCGTTTGTTTTTGTTTATACAATAGCTTATGTCAAAACTATGCCAAAGCCATCGGAACACCAACCATTAAAGAAAGGGAGAAAGCATTGTCCTTTTAAACATACAGTAAACGAAGTTGATTAGTTAGGTAGCTACATGCTCTTTTCTTGCATTCTAACTTTTTCATGATAAATATTAGTAGGACTTCCAAAAAGAAAGAAAAGTTTCCTTTTAAATCCTTTTGCACTTTTAATATCTGCAGCCATTTCTTTATACTCATGAAAGTTTAAGAATATCGGATTAAATCGATCTCCTATTTTAGTGGTTAAACCATAATCTGGTCTTTCTTCTTCTTTTTGATAAGTTCCAAACATTCTATCCCAAAAAATAAATGTAGCTGCATAATTTTTATCTAAATATTTCTCTTGCGATCCATGATGAACCCTATGGTTAGACGGAGTGGCTAATATATATTCAAAAACTGCCGGAAGCTTTTTAATATACTCTGTATGTACCCAAAATTGAAATAAAACACTCAATTGGCTTACTACAAAAATAACAATGGGATGAAAACCCAATAAGAATACTGGTAGAAAAAATATTGTCTTAATATTTTGAACCCAGCTTAACCTAAATGAAACAGATAAATTATAGTTTTCTGCCGAGTGATGTATAATGTGTGTAGCCCAAAAAAATCTGTTTTCGTGAGATATTCTATGAGACCAATAGCTACATAAATCAAATAAAATGTAACAAGGTAAAGCTGTCCACCAATTCAGTTCCATTCTCCATGGCACTAAGTTGTATATCCAAATTGCGGCGTATAATAATCCCACCTTTATGATAAGGCCTATCCCAGCATTAACTAAACCTGTAACAGTAGAGCCTAATGTTTCCTTTATAGGATAAATCTTTTTTTGTTTACGCCACGAATAAACTATCTCTGCAATGGTGAAAAATGCCATAATGGGCACAGCGTAAATAATTAAGTTAGGAGCATTTTTCTCTAAGTGAATAATGTTTTCGTATAAGATGGGCTCTGCTCCAAATAGTTGTAAGATTGTAGACATGCCATTAAATTATAAAATATAATTGATTATGCAAACTTGAAAAATAAATTAACCATGTTTTTTAATCTTTAATAGATATGGAAACAATATAATTTCGTCTTTAAACTCTCCTCATTCTCATTATATTTGCAGCTTATGAGTATAACCGCACAAGAGATTCGTCAGCAATTTTTAGATTTTTTTAAATCCAAAGGACATCAAATAGTTCCTTCGGCGCCAATTGTGGTAAAAAACGACCCGACTTTAATGTTTACTAACGCCGGGATGAACCAATTTAAAGATTTATTTCTTGGCGAAGCACCTATCAAGTATTCAAGAGTTGCTGATACTCAACGTTGTTTACGAGTTTCTGGCAAGCATAATGATTTGGAAGAGGTAGGTATAGATACTTATCATCACACCATGTTTGAGATGCTGGGGAATTGGAGTTTTGGCGATTACTTTAAGAAAGATGCTATAGCTTGGAGCTGGGAATTATTAACCGAGGTTTATAAATTACCAAAAGATAGGCTGTACGTAACCATTTTTGAAGGCGATGAAAAGGAAGGGTTAGAAAAAGATCAAGAAGCTTACGATTTATGGAAGCAATTTGTAACTGAGGATAAAATATTATTGGGGAACAAAAAGGATAATTTTTGGGAGATGGGCGAAACCGGTCCTTGTGGTCCATGCTCAGAAATTCATTTTGATAGTCGGAGTGATGAAGATAGAGTCAAAATTGATGGCGCAACATTGGTTAATGCCGATGACCCTTTAGTGATTGAGATTTGGAACAATGTTTTTATGCAGTTTAACCGTCAAAAAGACGGAAGCTTAAAAACCTTACCTGCACAACACGTTGATACCGGAATGGGCTTTGAGCGCTTGGTACGTGTCATTCAAGAAAAAACCTCAAATTACGATACCGATGTTTTTCAACCCCTGATTCAGTTTATTGCTGAAAAAAGTGGAATTGCCTACGGTAAAGATGAAAAAACAGACATTGCCATGCGTGTAATGGCCGATCATATCAGAGCGGTTTCTTTTGCTATCGCCGATGGTCAATTGCCGTCAAATAATAAAGCAGGCTATGTCATTCGAAGGATTTTAAGAAGAGCTGTTAGATATGCATATCAATATTTAGGATTTAAAGAACCATTTATGAATCAATTGGTGCCTTTATTGGCTAGCCAGTTTGATGGAGTTTTTGATGAGTTGTATTTTCAAAGAGATTTTGTTCAAAAAGTGGTTTTGGAGGAGGAAAATAGCTTTTTAAGAACATTAGAAAACGGTATCAATCGTTTTGAAAAAATGGACGAAATTAGTGGTGAAAAAGCATTTGAGTTGTATGATACATTTGGTTTTCCTATAGATTTAACAGAATTGATGGCTCGTGAAAAAGGACTTTCTGTGGATATGGAAGGCTTTGAATCCGAACTTCAAAAACAAAAAAACCGATCTAGAGCGGCTACTGCTATTGATACAGAAGATTGGATAGTTGTAAATGAAGATGAAGAGGTAGAATTTGTAGGTTACGACACTTTAGAAATATCTTGTCAAATTTTAAAATACCGTAAAGTAACAGCAAAAGGTAAAGCTCAGTTTCAACTGGTTTTAGACAAAACTCCTTTTTATGCAGAAAGTGGTGGACAGGTAGGTGACGCAGGTGTATTGATAGGAGAGAACGAAGAGGTTATTATCACAGATACTAAAAAAGAAAATGGCTTAATTATTCATTTTACAGATGTATTGCCGCAAAATTTAAACTTTACTTTTTTAGCTAAAGTAGATGGAGGTAAACGTAAAGCAACAGAGAATAATCATTCAGCAACTCACCTTTTACATGCAGCATTAAAATCAGTTTTAGGTACGCATGTAAATCAAAAAGGTAGTTTAGTTAACGAAAATGTTTTACGTTTCGATTTTTCTCATTTTTCTAAAGTTAATGATGATGAGTTGAAACAGATTGAAAGCATCGTAAATGAAAAGATTAGAGAAAACATTCAATTAAAAGAAGAGCGAAATGTGCCTTATCAAAAAGCTTTAGATAGTGGTGTTACCGCTTTATTTGGGGAAAAATATGGTGATTTTGTAAGAATGATAACTTTTGAAGATGGTTTTTCAAAAGAACTTTGCGGTGGAACCCATGTGGCCGCAACTGGCCAAATTGGATACTTTAAAATAGTAGGGGAGAGCGCTGTTGCAGCTGGAGTACGTAGAATTGAGGCTATAACAGCATATAAAGCTCAAGAATTTATTGATCAACATGATGAGTTATTGAAATCTATCAAAGAGTTGTTGAAAAATCCTCAAGATTTAATAAAATCTTTAGAGAGTTTAGTAGATGAAAATACAAAATTGAAGAAAGAAGTCGAAAAAGCCGTTTTAGCTAAATCAGCAGGATTAAAAAACGAGTTAAAAGAGAAAGTAGAAAATATTAATGGTATTAATTTTATAGCTCAAATGGTAGCATTGCCCAATGCAGAAGCTATTAAAAATTTAGCTTACCAATTAAAAGACGTTGTAGATCATCTTTATTTAGTTTTAGCGGCCAATATTGATGATAAACCTTTATTAACCGTCATGATTTCTGAAAACTTAGTAAAAGAAAAAGGAATGAATGCAGGGAATATTGTTAGAGAGTTAGCTAAAGAAATACAAGGTGGGGGTGGAGGTCAGCCATTTTTCGCAACAGCAGGCGGAAAAAATGTTGCTGGTTTGCAGAGTGCTTTGGATAAGGCTAAGGGGTTTATTTAATTATGTTTTTTTGAACTTTCCCTTTTATAGGTCATGTTGAATTTATTTTAGCATCTCATCAGAATTAAGTAGTATTTGTAATAAGACAATGATAGATTAACTAGCTGACAGGGTGACTTTAAAAGATAAATCCTCCCTTTCTAGCCCTGATTGCAGTGTAAATCCTTTTTGTTTTGTGCAATAGACGAAAGCTAGGGAGAACAAAAAGATTGCAGCGGAAAGCAGGTGTTGCTTTTGATTAATTGAAGAGGCTTTTATTGCTTCAAAAAAATAGCCTGCAGATTATTTCTACAAGCTATTTAATTAAAAAAAATGTTTAATCTACTTATTCAAAATACTCTTTCATTCTATCAAAGAAACTCTTTTCGTTTTTACCTGGACTAGGTTTAAAGTTTTGAGATTCTTTTAGTTTTTCTAGCAATTCGCGTTCCTCGTTATTTAAAATTTTTGGTGTCCAAATATTAACCTGTATCAATTGGTCGCCTTTATGATAAGAATTAACTTCAGGTATTCCTTTGCCTTTTAGACGTAAAATTTTACCGCCTTGTGTTCCTGGGTCTAATTTTATCCTTGCTTTCCCATCAATGGTAGGCACTTCTATACTTGCGCCTAAGGTAGCATCTACAAAACTTACGTGTAAATCGTAGATGATGTTGATACCTTCTCTTTTTAGAGTTTCGTGTGGAGTTTCTTCTACTAAAATAATTAAGTCGCCGGGTACGCCACCTCTAGGAGCAGCATTTCCTTTTCCACTCATACTCAGTTGCATGCCTTCACTTACACCTGCAGGAATATTAATGCTGATAGTTTCTTCGCCACGAGTTACACCATCGCCATGGCAAGTGCCGCATTTAGACGAAATGGTGGTTCCCTCGCCATTACAAGTAGGGCAGGTGCTTGTAGTTTGCATTTGCCCCAAAATGGTATTGGTTACTCTGCGTACTGCGCCTTGTCCACCGCAGGTTTTACAAGTAGAAAAAGAATTTTTGTCTTTTGCACCTGTTCCATCACATGTATTACAAACTACCTGTTTATTTACTTTTATCTTTTTCTCTACTCCGTTTGCAATTTCTTCTAAAGTGAGTTTTACTTTAATACGTAGGTTAGTTCCTTTTTGTACTCTGCGGCCACCGCCACCACCACGTTGCTGACCACCGCCACCAAAGAAACTATCAAAAGGACTGCCACCGCCACCACCAAAAATATCACCAAACTGGCTGAATATGTCGTCCATATTCATGCCGCCGCCACCGTATCCACCGCCAAAACCTCCTTGTGTTCCAGCATGACCAAATTGATCGTAGCGCTGTTTCTTTTCTGGATTACTTAAAACCTCATAAGCTTCGGCAGCTTCTTTAAATTTATCTTCTGCACCTTTATCATCAGGGTTTTTGTCTGGATGATATTTGATAGCCATTTTACGATAAGCTTTCTTTATCTCATCGGCAGGGGCGTTTTTAGAAACTCCTAATATATCGTAATAATCTCTTTTACTCATTTATTTTTAATTTTGAATGTTTGATTTTGAGTGAAGGAATGTTTTTATTCTTAAACTCATTTATTCTCTCATTCAATCGTTATATCATTCAATCCTTGTTTTATGCGCCTACTACAACCTTTGCAAAACGGATAACTTTCTCGTTTAGTAAGTAACCTTTTTCAACTTCGTCTATTACTTTTCCTTTTAAGTCATCAGAAGGTGCTGGAATGCTAGTAATAGCTTCATGTATATCAGCGTCAAATACTTGACCTTTGGCATCCATAGCTTTAAGACCTTTTTGCTCTAGGGTATTTTTAAATTTATGGTGTACTAACTCAATGCCTTCTTTAATAGATTTCACCTCGGTAGCTGTTTCCATTGCTTTACCAGCTCTTTCAAAATCATCAATAACACCTAATAAAGAAACAATTACATCCTTACCAGCAGTTTGTAGCAATTCTCTTCTTTCTAGAGCTGTTCTACGTTTAAAGTTGTCAAACTCGGCATAAAGTCTAATGTATTTATCGTTTAAAGTAGCAACCTCGGCTTTTAATTTATCAACCTCACTTAATTCTTCCTTGGGTTCTGGTGTGGTATTATGATTTTCAGTTTCGTTTACTTGCGCTGCGTCTTCTTTAATTTCCTCTTGCTCGTTAATATTATCTGCCATTTTGTGTTGTTGTTCTTTATCTAAAACTTTTTTTCTCTTAAACATTATTTCATATTTATGATATAGTTTAATTCCCAAACATGTTGCCATTTAATAAAAACAGTCAACCTGTCAGTTTTATATGAGTAAAACCTACAAATTGACTGCCTCAATAAAATTTTATTAAACTGTTGCGTCTTCTATTACTTTTCCGTTTTCGCATTTAATAATACGTGAAGGGAAGGTTCTAATGATATGATAATCATGTGTAGCCATTAATACTGCGGTACCAGATTGACTAATTTGACGTAACAAAATCATGATTTCTTCTGATGTCTCGGGGTCTAAATTACCTGTTGGTTCATCTGCTAAAATCAATTCGGGGTCGTTTAATAGTGCTCTTGCAACTACCACACGTTGTTGTTCGCCACCAGAAATTTCGTGTGGCATTTTTTTCATTTTGCTACGTAAACCTACTTTTTCTAAAACGTCTTTGATACGTTCATCAATTAAAATTTTATCTGTCCAGCCGGTAGCTTTTAATACAAACTGTAAGTTTTGCTCAATGCTTCTATCTGTTAATAACTGAAAATCTTGAAAAACTATACCTAGTTTACGTCTCATAAAAGGCACTTCGTTTTCTTTCAAATCTTTTAGTTCAAAACCTACAGCATGTCCATCTCCGTTTTGTATGTTTAAATCGCCATAAATAATTTTTAATAAACTACTTTTTCCCGATCCCGTTTGACCAATTAAGTAAACAAACTCGCCTTTGTCTACATGTAAATTTACGCTAGATAATACTAAATGCTTTTGCTGAAAAATATCAACATTATTTAACTTTATTACCGAGTTTCCTACCATTAAATTTCTAATTTTAAAATTTGTCCAAAAGGTAAATCCTTTACTATGTTCATTATGTATTCTGCTTTTTCCCCAAGTCCTATCTTTTCTAAAGATTTTTCTGGTCTATCTACCCTAAAGTATGCTAATAGCGTAAACTTATCGTCTCTAAGCTGCACATAATCCGGAATTTTAGCTACACCTTTAACTTTTATTATGTACATTTTAAATAAACTATTTATTAGCGTAAAGGTAAAATTTTATGTGCTTTAATTTTAATTTAAATGTTTTTTAAAAAATCTAAGGTATTTACTCCATCGGCATAATCCCATAATTTAGGGTTTTGGCTTTCGCCGAAGGATACTTGAGGCATTTTTAAATTAGTTTGAACATTGGTTACTACCACTTGTATATCTTCTGCTTTTGCATTTAGCTTCTCGGTAGCATTTTGTAAGTTATCGTACTCTTCATAAAATAATACAGCTAAAGGCGATGTTAGATTTTCGTCTGGTTTAACTAATAAAAAGCCATTGTCTAAATGTTCGTTTCTATTTACTAGATATATAGATTTATTATAATCGTAATTATTTTGGTATTTGTGATGATTTAGGATTTTAGAATATTCTTCTATAGATTCAAAAAAATGATTAAAAATGTAATTTTTAGGTACATAAAGTTTAGAGATATTTCTGCAGCCTAAACCATAATAATTAAAAATATCTTCCCCTAATTGTTTTAAATCTTCGGTACTTTCCTCGCCGTTTAATAAAGCTATACTATTTCTGTTTTTACGAATGATGTTCGGCACTTTAGAAAAATAATAATCAAAATATCTTGAAGAATTATTACTCCCTGTGGCTATTACAGCATCAAAGTCTATCAGTCTATCAATAAATTTTATTTGCTTACTAAATTGAGGTTCTATTTTAATTAAATGATTTAAAACTGCGGGTATTAATAAACTATCTTGTGATGATAGCTTTATTAGGGCAATATTACCTGATGCTAAAACGGTTAAAATATCATGAAAGCCTACCAAAGGTATGTTTCCAGCTAAAATTAAACCTATTTTTTTTGGATTTTTATTCTCTTCATTTAAATCACTTAACCATAATTCAATGTCTTTTTTATTAAGCATATTGGCATTAGCCCTTATAGCTCTGTTTACTTCGAACTCGTTAAACCAAGCATTGTGGTTATTTGCATCTTTAATTAGATGTTTAAAATCTTCATCAGGATTACTTAGAAATTCGCCTAACTTAAAAAATGCTTCTACAATCTTTTCTTTAATTTTTTTTGACATTCACACAAATTGAAATGGTTTAATTCTGCTATATTTGCAGCTTAATTTCGAAAAACAAAAATACGTTTAAGACGTTACAATAGATAAAATATGGCAATTAAAATTACAGACGAGTGCATTAACTGTGGAGCATGTGAGCCGGAATGTCCTAATAATGCAATATATGATGCTGGTCAGCCTTGGAAATTTTCTGAAGGCACCAATTTAAAAGGCTTAATAGATTTTGGTGGCGGAGAGACTTTAAATGCTGATGAAGCGCAGAGCGCTGTTTCTGACGAGGTTTATTATATAGTTTCTGATAAATGTACAGAGTGTAAAGGTTTTCACGACGAGCCACAATGTGCGGCTGTATGTCCTGTAGATTGCTGTGTAGATGATGAAGATATAAGAGAGACAGAAGAAGAATTATTAGCTAAAAAAGCTTGGTTACATCAAGAAGATTAATTTCTGATTTATAGAAACAAAAAGCATCTATTTTTATAGATGCTTTTTTTATGCCATTTTTTTTAATTAGACCTTCTCTTTTTGCACTAAAGCAGGTATAGTTTTGAGGATAATTTTAATATCTAACCAAAGCGAATAATTTTTAGCGTAAAAGTTATCTAACTGTTTACGCTCTTTTTCAGACATATCTTTTTTCCCTCTTTTACTAATTTGCCACAAACCCGTTAATCCTGCTGGGCCTAAAAATCGCATTGACCATTCGTTAGTGGTTAATTGTTCAGCTTCGTAAAGTGGTAAAGGGCGGTTTCCTACTAAAGACATATCTCCTTTAATTACATTGATAAGTTGCGGCAATTCATCAATACTGCTGTTTCTTAAAAAAGCACCAAGTTTAGTTATTCTTGGGTCGTTTTCAAATTTAAAGAAAGAAGACCCTTCGTATTGGTTTTTGTGCTTAAGACTTGCCAATTCAGCGTCGGCACCTGTACGCATAGATCTAAATTTATAAAAATCAAATATTTTATATCCTGTACCTACTCTTTTACTAAGATAAAATATAGGACCAGGCGAATCTAACTTGATTAAAATAGCTACAATAATAAAAAGTGGTAATAAAAATATTAGAGCCATAAAAGATAAAATTAAATCTAAAACTCTTTTTGTAACCGGAATATGATATGGTACTTGTGGTACTTGCGAAAGTTGTGAAACCTGCAATCTTAACGTTTTATAAAAATTTAAAAATTTAACACGTTCTTTTAAATCTTTAAATGGAATGGGATTACTATAACAATCGCTTACTCCTAACTTCATAGCTTTAATTGTTAAAAGCTTATTTGGGTGGTTAAGTAAAAAAATAGTGGTAAAACTTTTTGTAAAAAAGTTGTTTTTCAACGATTTAATATAGTCTTCCGCTTCTTGAAAGTTTTCAATTTCTACTTCAATAATTATTACAGAGCCATGATCTGAAGTGGATAATATATTTGAAAAATGCTTTAAATCATCAATACTTTCTGCTTTTTTTAAAAAAAACTCAGGACTTGTGAAAGTATCTTCTAAACCTTGCTCAAATAATTTGGCAAAATATACAATATTAACGGTGGTAGCTGAAGTTGGGTTGTTTTCTACGTTAATATTTGGAAATTGCATCCGCTAATTTAGTATTATTTTTATTTTATCTTTTAAAACAGATGGATTAAATGGTTTTGCCATTAAGGCTTCTATTTGATATGGTATTTTTGTTTTAATATTTTCTAAAGATTCAGAACCTGAAAGCACAATAACAGGAACATTTCTAAAATAACCACTTACTTTTAGTGATCTCACAAATTCGGCACCATCAAAATAAGGCATTTCCATATCTGAGATAATTAAATCAGGCATGTTGCCATTATCTAACCAAGTTAAAGCGTCAAATCCATTATTTTTTATTACCAATTCGTAATCTTTTTTTAGGATAAATTCAAGAAGCTTAAGAATTGCAATCTCATCATCTACTAATAGAATTGTCTTTTTTGGATGTATTGTATTTGTTTCTAACGTTTTCATAATTCTGTGCCTTTATTGTATGCATTCGGTATACATTCCATAAGGCATAAAAGATGCCGATTATTTCAAATAGTTTAATTAAACGTTATTTTTTGTTCTTTTGAATGTAATATCAAAACACTTATTAATCACCTCACCAATATATAATTTATTTTTTTAATTCTTTGTTCTAATTAAAAATAATTATAATATTGATTATTAGTTAGTTATGAAATATGTTTTAATTGTCTTAATCTTTTGTTTAAGAATATTTAATACTATACACTATTAAATAAAATTTAAAACTCTTTAACTCAAATTAAAATTTCAAAATAAGTTAAATTTACATTTGGGGAAAATATTACTTTTTTGGGGAAAATATTGCACTAAAAGCTCTTTTTGATGCAAAAAAAATCCTGTTAATATGGTTAACAGGATTTAAAAAATTAATCTTTATTATTTCTTCTTTTGTTGATTTAATTGTTGCTGACGCATCATTTCTTCCATCTTTCTTTGAAAAGAGTTTTTCTTTTTCTCTGACTCAGGTTTTTTCTTGTTTTCTTGGATTTGAGCATGAATTTTATCATCATCAACAAATTTTCTAATAAAATATTGCTGAGTAAATGTTAAAATGTTAGCACAGAAATAATAGTAATTTAAACCTGCTGGATAGCTATTTAAAACTCCAAAAAAGATAATAGGGGTTATATATCCAATATATTTCATCTGACCTTGAACGCCAGATACTTGGTTGTTAAAATAAGTGTAAACTAATGTAGAAATGGTCATTAATAAACACATTAAACTTATATGATTCCATCCTAATAAAGGAATAGGGGCAAAAGTAATCAGTTCATCATAGGTTGATAAATCTTTCATCCATAAGAAACTCTCATGTCTTAATTCAAAAAGATTAGGAAAAAAGTAGAAGAATGCTAAAATAAATGGCATTTGAAAAACTAAAGGTAAACAACCACCTAAAGGATTTACGCCCGCTTTTTTGTATAGTTTTAAATATTCTTGTTGTACTAAAGCCTGATTTCCTTCGCCTACTTTCTTTTTAATTTCATCCATTTCTGGCTTTAAAACCCTCATTTTAGCCATTGAAAGGTAAGACTTATAGGTAAATGGGAATAAAACAGATTTTAAAATAACAGTAAGTAATAAAATAATTAAACCGTAACCTAAGTTTAAGCTTTCGAAAAAGTTAAAAATAGGTAATACTAAAAATCTATTTATCCATTTTAAAGGTCCCCAGCCCATTTTAACTTGTTGTTCTAAGTTAAAGCCTTGATCTTTTAATTGGCTAAACTTATTAGAACCAAAATAAAAGATTAAGTTATAGCTGTTATTTTGACTTGGGTTAAATGGTAAACTAAGCTTAGCAGCATAGGCTTTTACAGCAGAGCTATCAGCTAGTGTAGTCACTTTAACATCCGCTTTAGTAAAAGCATCTTGGTTTATTAATGCGCTAGAGAAAAAATGTTCTTTAAAGGAAATCCATTTTGTTTTTTTCTCTTCTAATAATTTTTGGTCGTCTTCAGACTCGCTTAAATAATCTACCTCTTCCTCAACATCTTGAAAATATGTAGTAGAATACATTCTTTCGTTTTTGATGTCTTTTTCTTGTTGTAATAATTTTGTATTCCAATTTAAAATAGCACTATTACTATTATTTAAGCTTTGAAAACCTACAACTTCTGCTTTAAATGCAACCTTATTACTTCCATTAGGTAAACTGTAGATGTAAGAAAGTTTAGAACCATTTGACTGGTTTAAAACCATGGTGATACTACTATCAGTTTGGCTTTCTTTTGTAAAAAAACTATTGGAGGTATTGGCTATATAATTACCTTCTTTAAAATCAAAACCAAACTCAGTATCATTATTATTGAAAAGAATAACTGGTTTTCCAAAGTATGTTTTTTCGCCAATAATCTCAACACTAGCTATTTTACCGCCTTTATTAGAAATAGATAATTTAAGTTTATCATTTTGTAAAGTGGTTATTTCTTCAGTTACTGCAACGCTATCGGTTGTGGTTGCAATTAATTTGGTAGTATCCGCATTTACTGCTTTTTGTGCTTTAGTGCTATTACCTTTAATTTTAGCAATAGAATCTTGAGTAATTCTAGCCTTTTCTTTTTTGATGTCTTCTTCTGATGGTTTTAGTAAGAATGTTGATCCTACTAAAATGATTAAAATCAGGAACAAACCTGTAAACGTGTTTCTATCCATTTCTTTTTGTATAATGCTTCTCTATCTAATTTTAACTTTTCTTTTTAGCGTGTTCTAATGAAGCGGCGACAAATTTAACAAAAAGTGGGTGAGGATTAGCAACTGTTGATTTTAATTCTGGGTGAAATTGTGCAGCAACAAAATATGGATGGTTTTTTAGTTCTATAATCTCTACCAAATTATTGTCTGGGTTTATTCCAGATGCTATCATTCCACCATCTTCGTATTGTTTAAGATATTGATTATTAAACTCATATCTATGTCTGTGGCGCTCTGATATTTTAGATTTACCATAAATACCGTAAGCTTTTGTCCCTTTTTTAATTTCGCAAGTATAAGCACCTAATCTCATGGTTCCGCCTTTAAGCGTAATTTTCTTTTGGTCTTCCATCATAGAAATAACGGCATCTTCCTCACTTTGGTCCATTTCTGTGCTATGTGCATTTTTTAATCCTAACACATTTCGTCCATATTCTATAACTGCACACTGCATACCTAAACAAATTCCAAAGAATGGTATATTATTTTCTCTTATAAATTTGATAGCAATAATTTTACCCTCAATACCACGATTACCAAAACCAGGAGCTACCAATACACCATCTAAATGACTTAATTTTGCTGCTACATTTTCTTCGGTTATGCCTTCAGAGTGTATACATTCTACTCTTACCTTACATTCGTTTTGCGCACCAGCATGAATAAAAGCTTCCGTAATTGATTTATAGGCATCAGGTAGTTCTACATATTTACCTACTAAACCTACTTTTATTTCTGATGTTGGGTTTTTTAAACGGCCAAGAAAATCTTTCCAGCTATCTAAGTTAGGTTCGTTTTTTAAAGGTAATTTCAATTTAGATAATACAGTACGGTCTAATTGCTCTTTAAGCATCAATAAAGGAACATCGTATATCGTTTTTGCATCTATAGACTCTATAACTGCATTAATGTTGACGTTACAAAATAGCGCTATTTTTTTTCTGATGTCTTGTGTAATATGATGCTCGGTTCTACAAACTAAAATATCTGGCTGTATGCCATATTCTAGCAACATTTTAACCGAGTGCTGTGTAGGTTTTGTTTTTAATTCGCCTGCTGCTGCTAAAAACGGAATTAAGGTTAAGTGAATAACTATTGCATTATTAGATCCTACTTCCCATTTAAACTGTCTAACAGCTTCAATGTAAGGTAATGATTCAATATCACCTACAGTTCCTCCTAACTCGGTAATAACAATATCGTAGGTGCCACTTTCGCCCAAAAGGCTCATATTTCTTTTGATCTCATCGGTAATATGCGGTACAACTTGTACTGTTTTACCTAAATAAGCACCTTCACGTTCTCTATTAATTACGTTTTGATATATTCTACCTGTAGTAATGTTATTAGCCTGAGAAGTGTTAACATTTAAAAAACGTTCGTAATGACCAAGGTCTAGATCAGTTTCGGCTCCGTCTTCTGTAACGTAGCATTCGCCATGTTCGTAGGGATTTAAAGTTCCGGGATCTATGTTGATGTAAGGGTCAAATTTTTGGATGGTTACACTGTAACCTCTGGCTTGTAATAGCTTAGCTAGCGAGGCTGAAATAATTCCTTTCCCTAAAGAAGATGTAACACCTCCCGTAACAAAAATATACTTAGTCATGTTTAAATTGAAGTTTTGATCTTTTGAATACCTTATTTTAAGGTGATTTTTAAATCTATTTGTACGGGATTCAAAAGTAGGGTTTTTTTTTCGTTTTGCTTTACTTGTGGATAAAATAGATTCTTGTGGAAAAGGATATTTTGCTTTTGAATGAATGTTTTATAGAGTAAAATTCTGTGGCATAGGTGGTTTCTAAAACTATATTTTTTTAAAATTTTATAGGTTTTTGCGTTAACGATAGGAATGGATACCGGCCTGTGAATAATGCCTTGAGCAGTATGAATGGATAGCGTGTTAAAACGCCCAAATAATTCATTTTAACATCATAATTAATGTTTAATTTTGCGATGTATGAGTCCAAATTATAAAAGCTTATTAATGCGCTATCAAAATTATTTGATAGAGTTTTATCAATTAATAGAAGATAAAGAATTAATTAAACCGAGCGATTTAGCTAAATCGGCCATGGTGAGAGATTTTTTAGAGAATTTACCAGATTTTGAAACCGATTTTGAAATAGAATTTAAATTATCTACCCATGTAGATGATTTAGAAAATACTTGGCTAGCTCAATTTAATTTAGATGGATTTAGCGTTAGATCTTACACTTTAGACGGTTTAGACGAAATAGAACAATGGTATTTTCATTACCGAGACGATACTAAAGAATATGAAGGTAATTTGTTTACCGATGGTGACTGGGATTTATTTTTAGATGAAATTGCTGAAATTGATCAGTTTGGAGACACAAAACTAAATGCGAGTTTTAATTACGCTTTTGAATAAAACTTAGTTCCTGTTTTTTGGCATTATTAATGGTTAATTTTGAAAATAAACAATGATGAATCAGAAAACTGAAATTCCTTTAACCGTAAAAAGATCTATAGAATTACTTGGGTTATTTTTGCTAGGCTATATCATGTACATAGGTAGTGACATTATTATGCCTTTATTGATGGCTTTTTTCTTAACCATTATGTTGTTGCCAATTTATAGGTTTTTAAGAAAGAAGAAACTTCCAGAAAGTATAGCCATTTTAGTCCCTATTGTGATTTTACTGCTTTTTGCCGCACTTTTAATTTGGTTTTTTACGGCACAAATTCAATTTTTGATAGGAGATTTCCCTTCAATTAAGAAAAATGTAAACATCCATCTTAATTCTTTAAGTAACTGGATAAGCAGTTTTACTAACACAAGCACTAAGCAGCAAATTGAGATTATAAAAGAACAAAGCAATAATTTTTTAAACAGTACCGGCACTTTATTATCGGGCATTGCAGGGTCTGTATCTGGTGTTTTAATATTTTTTGGCTTATTACCTATCTACATTTACCTTATATTTTATTATAAAGGCATGCTTAAAAGGTTCACAACCATGTGGTTTGATAAGCAAGATTTACCACAAGTTGAAGACAGCATAAAAAGCATTGAAAAAATTATTAAAAGTTATTTATTAGGTTTATTGATTCAGATAGCATATATCACTATTTTATTAGGAGGTATTTTGTGGATAGTAGGGATAAAACATGCTTTGTTAATTGGAGTATTGTTTGCGCTTTTGAACTTAGTACCCTACGTTGGCGCATTAATTGGGAATTTGCTAGGTGTCTTAATTACTTTAAGCTCTACACAAGAAACCTGGCCTATTTTAACAGTTTTAGTAGTGATAGCAGTAGTACAATTTTTAGATAACAATATTTTGATGCCTAAAATTGTAGGCGATAAAGTGAAAATAAATAGTTTAGCAGCCATTGTAGGTATTGTGCTAGCTGGTACTTTTGCGGGTATATCAGGCATGTTTTTAGCCTTACCTATTATTGCAGTTCTAAAAATAGTTTTCGACCAAACCGAGAACTTTAAGAAATGGGGTGTTTTATTAGGTGCCGATAGACCTGAGAAAAATATGATTAAGTAGACTCTGCAAGAATTTATTCAATGATACTGATGTGATTTTTACTTTTTATCATCCAGTGTGCAATAAATACAATAATTACCAAAACTTTTCTAGTATTTAACTATATAAAAGAACGCTTTAAAGCTCAATCTTAAGGAATTAATTTTTATCATCCCAGATTTAAATGCTAAAAATATTAGTATTTTTGATCTCGATAAATTGATTTTTTATGAGCAAGTTAGAGGGAAACCCATTTATAAATTGGAAAAAAATTCAGTTAACTTATAAAGACACTTTGTACGAGTTACAGGTAAAAGTTTTTGATTGCAATATTAGCCAAGATGGGGTAGGATATCACTTAAGATTTAAAGATAAAGGTATAAGTATTGCTTTGATAGACACCAAATGGGTAAGGCTAGATGTAGAAAACCAATTTGCCCAAGTTGCGGGTAGGGTGATTAATAAAAGAGTGCATGATGCTTGGACACAGTTTGATAATGATAGAAGAAATGCTGAAAAGGAAAACCAAAAAAATAGTAATAACGGAACTTGGGGCATTGCTTTACAAGGGGAAAATAAATAAACTTTACCTTTGGTTTACTAAATTTTAAACCATTTAGAATAATATTTTTTATTAAAACTATCCTGTAAAACAACTCTTATTTTAGAAATTTTATGTTCTTTTAATTGTTCTATTAAATCTTCTTTTTCAATTAAATACTCGTGAGTTTCACCAGATGAAAGTGGTAAAGGGTAGCTAATTGTTTTATCAAATTTCAGTACATTAAAATTCTTTTTATTTCTCACGTTTGATATGAAAGTAGGTTCTTTGATATACCTCTGCTTATTACTTGTATTTGTAATCTTTATAACTAAAAAATTCTTTCCTTCCCCCATTTTAAAATTTTTTAAGGGCACTTTAAGAATATCTTGTATAGTAATATTAAATCTTCCTCTTTTATCAATGTAGAATTCGTAAACTCTCCAAAAAAACACAAATGTTGAAATTCCTGCGGCATAAATTGATATTATTAATTTATAGTCCATCATTCACCCTCCACAATCTTAATTTCTTCTGCTGTTAAATCATATAATTGATAAACCAATTGGTCTATTTGGTTTTCTAATTCTGAAATGTCTTCGCTTATTTTGTTGTTTTTTAAAATAGTCGTTACAAGCTTTGATATTTCCTCGACTGTTTTCTTGTCTTTTTTAATTGGAATTTCATGTAATTCATAACCGCTAATTGTTGGATTTTTAAATTCGTCATTAAACCACCAATTAATTAACTTTGAATTTATTATGCCTACAATAAATTTTAAGTCGTAATTTTTATCAATAATTTCTGATGAAACATTTGTTGTATCTAGACAAAAAAACTGCTCATTATCGTATGTGGCAAATAATTGCCCACTGCTGTTTATTCTCTGAGTGATTATTTTTTCAGATGTTAAAAACAGTTCTTTTGTATGAGGTAAACAGCCAGCTTTTTCTTTCATTAAGTCTGGTCGATACCAAATATATTCGTTGTCATAATCAATTTTATATGCTTTGATATTCCTGCCTCTTATAACTTTATAATAATCATCTCCTTTATTTTCTCTGAATAAAAATCTATTATCGTTACTCGTTTTAATTCCTCTTGAAAAATGAATTATGTCACCAAGCTTTACCGCTTCATTTTTGATTTTTTTATAAATTTTATATTTAACAGAATCCCAAGTCAGATTGATTTTTAATTCTTCATCTTTTAAAATTACTTCTTTTGGAATTTCGACTTTAAAAACGAAATTTTCATCAAGCAATTGAATATTATTGTTTGGCTTGTTATCAGTTTGAATAATAACGGTTTTAACATATGCATCTTTAAACACTCCAAAATCAAGTTCAACAATTGATTTTAAATTTATTTGATTAAGCAGTAGCTTTCTTAAAGGCAAAAAACTAGTTGTTGATACCCAAGTATGGGGTATTATGAGACAAATAAAACCGTTTGGATTTTTAATTTTTGCGCCTAGTCCGACAAAAAAAGCATATAAATCAGTTTTGTTTTTATAGAGTTCAAACTTATTGTAGTATTCTCTTTCTGATTCTGGTAAATTAGCAAAATTAACATAAGGCGGATTCCCAATCACCGCATCAAATCCTACAAAATCACCTTCATCATTTAATACTTCGGGAAATTCAAAACGCCATTCAAAAGCATTTTCAAAAATCTTATTGGCTTTTATTTCTGCAATTTTATCCTTTAGTTCTTCGATTTTATCTTCTAAATCTTCTTTATCCTTTTGTTGTACCTTGGTAAGTTTTGCATCAAATAACTGTTGAGTTACATACTTATTATACAGTTGATTACTAAATCTATCTAAGTCTTTTTGTTCTTTACTGTTTTTACTAATTTCACTTCTAAAATCAGATTTAATATCGGCAATCAACCTTTCCATTTCCCGCTTTTGCTGCTTACTTTCGGCATTACGGTAGGTAGCAACCGCAATTTTATAGGTATCAATATTCCATTTGCTTTTCTTTAGGGCTTGGCTTAAATCGGCATCTATGGCAAAACGGCTCACCAAAGAGTTTCCACATTTAATATTGATATCAATATTGGGTAAAGTTTCTAACTCGGTGCTGTTTTTGTAATAGGCGTTTTTCAAAAGCTCTATCCATAAACGTAAACGGCATATTTTAACCGAGTTGGTGTTAATATCTACTCCAAAAAGGCAGTTTTCTATAATGGTCTGCTTCTCGTGAAAAAGCGTTTCTTGTATGCGTTGGCTTTCTTTGTTGGAGGGGTGGTATTCAAATAGTTCGCCTTCTTCATCTGTTACTATTAATTCATCATTTACTACTTCTACGGTGTATTCTTTTAGGCGTTTGCCTTCACGGTCTTGCAGAATTTTTAAATCGTTTTTTACGGCAATCATTTCATTTAATGCCGAAACTAAAAAGTGGCCAGAACCCACAGCAGGGTCACAAATTTTAATGTTGTTTACAATGGTATTGGCTTCTCTGCGGTCTTCAATTTGATCATAAAGTTCTTCTAGAGTGCTACAATTCCAGTTTTTGGTTTCATTAAACTTTTGTACCACCGCTTTACGAATGGTTTCACGGCACATGTACATGGTAATAAAACCCGGTGTGAAGAACGAACCATCTTTATAACCATTTATTTTCTCAAAAATTAAACCTAAAACCGATGCATTGATGAGTGTTTTATTGTCTTCTTGTATATCTTCGCCACCTTCTGCCCCAAAATCATAAGCATCTAAAAACTCAAATAAGTATTGTAGGGTGGTTAAATTTCCAGTTCTTTTTTTGCCTTGTTGGTCTTTTAAAACCGTTGATGATATAATTGGAATCGTTTTATCATCTTTTAAATTACTAATGAAAACTGTTTGATGCTCCAGCTCGGTAGGCTCAAACAAAGTGGAATTTAAATAGGGTACTTTGGCAAATATGGCTTTAACATCTTCATTTCTATCTTCATATTTTTTAGCCAGTACCTGAAAAAATAAACTGTTTAAATCATCATACTCTTTTATGAATTTGTTGCTCAAAAAAGCATAATCAAAATTTCGTTTATGATAATTAATTAACTGCCCTTCCAATAGCTTAAGAAATAAAACTCTGTTAATCCATGTGATAGATAACTCTAAGGCAACATTAAAAAGCCTTTCTTGGTATGTGTTGCCAAATTGAGCAGGGTTTTCTAAACGGCTTATTTTATCTAAGCTATCTAGCTGAATAATGGTATCTTCTAAAATAGAACCCGTGTTTCTTGCGCCTTCTTTATTTCTTTCAATCAGCTTTTTACTTCCTTCTTTAGTTTCGGTTAAACCGATGATGTGTAATAGCTCACTATAAAATCTTTTATCTAGGCTGTTGCTATCATTTGTAAAAGGGAGTTTTAACAAATGCTCTGGAGAGAGCAATTTAAATAATGCAATTAAGGTATTATCATCTGCTTTATTGGCATTTCTAAGCGGTTTCTGAAAATCTTGAATATTAAAATAAGTAAATTCTATTTCAGAGGTAATGCTTTCAATAAATGGCTCGGCAATTTCTTTGTAAAATACATCTGTAGATTTTTTGCTTACTTCAAAATTTTCAAATTGTTTAACAAAGGATTTGTTTTGAGCAAAAAGTTTTTCAAAGACATGTTCATCAAATAAAAACCAATCGTTAATGTTGGTAGCTACTAAATGTTTTACTTCAAGGTTTTTATGTGTTATTCTTTCTCTTAAATAGTACAAAACCAATTCTTGAAACGCTTTCGAGTTCAATTTCTTGGTAGTCATCATTTCGGCTTTATTGGTGGGCTTTTTAGCTTCAATAATTACCCCAACAGTTGAGCTAGATTGGTTTCCGTTATGAATAACAAGGTCATTTCTTCCTTTGGTATTTATAAAATGATTTTGCTTGTAGTAGGTATCTTTTAAAAAGTCGGAAACCAAATTTTTATGAAACTCTTCTGATTCCGTTTCATTGGTATGATCTGATAAGATGATTAGATTCTGTTTGAAGATTTCAATTTCACTTCTATTTGGCTTTATTTTTAAAAAAGCTTTGTTGAGTGCGGTTCTAGGTTTCAGTTCTTTTAGTTGCATAGAAAAATATTACAGCTAAAATAGAAGAAATATAAATAACATTTCCATAAAAAACGAAAGCCAAACACAAGGTTTGGCTTTCGCTCGACCGGGGACACCCCAATCCTTTTTTTTCTTAAACTTCTATAAAGATAATTTTTTTGATGTTTCTAAAGCCAGTTTAATCATCTGTAACTTCAGGTTTTCATTAAACCTAAACGATGGTAGGTATATGCTAAAACTAGCAATCGCCTTTTCGCCTTTGTAAATTGGTGTAGCAATTCCGGTAATTTGAACGGTATCTTCTATCAATGCATATCCTTGTTTTTTAATCAATTCAACCTGCTCAAATAGTTTAATTCTGCTCGCAGCCTCGGGCCAAATTTTTTTATCAGGTAGGCCATAAATCTTGATGAAATTTTGCAACTCTTTTTCAGATAACATACTAATTAAAAGCCTGCCGGTTGACGAGTCAAAAGCGTATTTTTCATCTGGTGTTAGCGCTTGAACAAGCTGATTACATGACTTTCTAAAAATTACTACTCTTTTGTCGCCTTTTAAAACAGCTATTAAAGTATTTTCATTTAAATGTGTTTCAAAATTAAGTAGTTCTTTGTTAGCTTTATCTATTAACTCTTTGCAGCCAAAAGAACCATTAGAAATTTCTAATAATTTATCGCCTAGCAAGTAGCCTTTTTCTTGATTAGCTTTTTTTAAAAAGCCTCTATCTACCAAAGTCTTAATAATATTTGCGCAGGTTGCATTGTTTAGCCCTAAATCAGACGAAATTTTGCCCATCAATTTCGCCTCAGATGGGTTTAATGCAATATATTCTATAATATCTATGGCCCTATTAACTACCTGAATCATCCTTTAAATATTGAAATATCAATTTCAAAACTATTAAAAAACTTTATAATATAAAATTTTTGTTTTATCATTAAAAGTTTAATTAATTTGAATGACCAATTTATAAACCGTTAGCTTAATGTCAGAAAATAAAACTTCTACAAAATTTGCATTTGTTATGATTACCTCATTGTTTTTCTTGTGGGGTTTTGTACATAACTTAGATCCAATTCTAATTCCTCACTTAAAAAAGGCTTTTAGTTTATCCACGTTACAAGCTTCATTAGTAGATTCGGCAGTTTTTATAGCTTATTTTGTAATGGCTTTACCAGCTGGGGCAATCATGAAAAAGTATGGTTACAAAGCTGGGATTCTTACTGGTTTGTTGCTTTTTGCTATAGGTTCTTATTTATTCATTCCATCTGCAAATACACAATCATATCTTTTTTTTCTGGTTGCATTATTTGTAATCGCTTGTGGTTTAACGATATTAGAAACAGCAGCAAATCCATATGCCTCTTTATTAGGTCCACCAGAAAAAGCAGTGCAGCGCTTAAATTTAGCTCAATCATTTAACGGACTAGCAGCTACACTGGCACCCATAATTGGTGCAAAAATTATTTTAACAAAAGGCTTTTCAGAAGAAGCCCTAAATGCAATGAGCGTTTCCGCCCGTCAAGTAGCTTTAGCAACTGAGGCTTCCTCAGTTAAATTACCTTACTTTATCTTAGGTAGTATTATTTTATTGGTATCATTAATTTTTTTGTTTATCAAACTGCCAGAAATTAAAGAGGGTGAAGAAAAGGCAACAGGCAAAAATGTTTTTCATGCTTTAAAACATCGTCATTTAAGTTGGGCGGTTGCGACTCAGTTTTTTTATGTGGGTGCTCAGGTTTGCGTTTTCAGCTTTTTTATTCTTTACGCTACTGAGGTATCTGGAATTAGTGAAATGGAGGCTGCAACTTACGCTGGTTTTGGGGTAGGGATGGCATTTATGATAGGTCGTTTTGTAGGGACATTTTTTATGAAATTTATTTCGCCTGTTAAGCTTTTGGTTATTTATAGTTTAATATGTGTTTTATTATCTGCATTGGCTATGTTTTTAACCGGCCTTACCGCTATTTATTTAGTAATTGGTATTGCCTTTTTTATGTCTATCATGTTTCCTACCATTTTTTCTTTAGGGATTAAAGAATTAGGTGGCGACACTAAATACGGAAGCAGTCTTATTATCATGTCTATAGTTGGCGGTGCAATTTTACCTCTCTTATTTGGCTATATAAGCGATGTTTTTCACAATATTCAAATAGGATATGTGGTGCCATTAGTATGCTTTGTAGTTATATTTTTCTTTGGTATTAATGGTCATAAAGTTTTAAAATCTCAATAATGAAAAAATATATTTTAGCTCTAGATTTAAAAGAGAATGTAGAATTAATAAAAAAATATGAAGACTGGCATCAAAATGTTTGGCCCGAAGTTTTGAATAGTATAGCAGAGTCTGGAATTCTAAAAATGGAAATATTTAGGTTTTATAATAGGCTTTGCATGACTATGGAAACTACTGACGAATTTACTTTCGAGAAGAAAGGAAAAATGGATCAGCAGAATAAAAAAGTGCAAGAATGGGAAAAGTTAATGTCGACTTTTCAACAGAAAATACCCGGGTCTAAGCCTAAAGAGAAATGGGTTTTAATGAACTCTATTTTTGAATTTAACGCAAACTAAAATGGATTTTTTACAAATAGACTCTAAAGACAATGTCTTGGTTGCTCTACAAGATTTGGCTGCAGGCAGGGAAATTATTTTTGGCAAAAAGACTATTATCACCAAAGAAATTATTCCAGCAAAGCATAAATTATTTATGGATGATATGCTAACTGGCGATGAGTTGATTATGTATGGCGTTTTAGTAGGCAAACTTCAAAATGACGTGAAAAGTGGAGAACGAATGACTGTGACCAACACAAAGCATGCCGCAGACCCATTTTATTATCGTGAAGTTGATTACCAATGGTCAACTCCAAATATAGAAAGCTTCCAAAATAAAACATTCAATGGTTATCACCGAAAGGATGGTAAAGTAGGAACCGCTAATTATTGGCTATTTATTCCCACAGTTTTTTGCGAAAACAGAAATCTAGATGTTATCAAACAAGCCTTACATGATAATCTGGGCTATTCTGTAACAGATAAGTACAAGTTTTTTACTAAAACCTTACTTCAAGAGTTAAAAGAAGGAAAATCGATTGAAGATTTTAACCTTTCACTTTCTGTCTCTACCAAGGTAGATAGATACTTTAAAAATGTAGACGGTATCAAATTCTTAAATCACCAAGGTGGCTGTGGAGGTACCAGACAAGATGCTGATACCTTAAGTAAATTATTGGTGGCTTACGCCGATCATCCAAACGTAGCCGGAATAACCCTTTTAAGTTTAGGCTGTCAGCATTTGCAGGTTCAAGATTTTTTAAACGATTTAAAACAAAGAAATCCAGATTTCGATAAACCACTTTATATTTTTGAGCAACAAAAAACACAAAGCGAAGAAGCATTAATCAAAGATGCCATTCATCAAACTTTCCTCGGACTTATAGAAATCAATAAAATAGAACGTAAACCTGCACCTTTAAGTCATTTAACAGTAGGTGTAAAATGTGGTGGAAGTGATGGTTTTAGTGGTATTTCAGCAAATCCGGCAGTAGGTTATACGGCAGATTTATTAGTGGCTTTAGGTGCAAAAGTTTTACTAGCCGAGTTTCCTGAATTATGTGGGGCAGAACAAAATATTATAGACAGAAGCATTAATCAACCAACAGCAGAAAAGTTTATTAAACTGATGCAAGATTATGATGCTCAAGCTCATGCAGTAGGTTCTGGTTTTTACATGAATCCTTCCCCAGGCAATATTAAAGATGGTTTAATTACCGATGCTATTAAAAGTACCGGTGCAGCAAAAAAAGGAGGAACATCGCCAGTTGTGGATGTATTAGATTATACAGAACCTGCTACAAAACCCGGATTGAGTTTAGTTTGTACACCTGGTAATGATGTAGAAGCCACAACAGGAAAAGCTGCAAGTGGTGCAACTTTAATTTTGTTTACCACGGGTTTAGGTACACCGACAGGAAACCCCGTTTGTCCGGTAATTAAGGTAGCAACAAATACTTCTTTAGCTACCAGAATGAGTGACATTATAGATATTGATACAGGTGCAATTATAAGGGGCGAGAAATCAATTGAAGAAATGGGAAAAGATATCTTAGACTATTGTATTAAAGCTGCAAGCGGAGAAATTACCCCTAAAGCAGTGCAATTAAATCAAGATGATTTTATCCCTTGGAAAAGAGGTGTTAGTTTGTAAAACCGTAATCGTAAATCAACAATCTTAAATATAAAATAGAAAAGTGTTTAGTTTAAAAGGAAAAGTAGCCATTATAACAGGAGGAGGTAGCGGAATTGGCAAAGCTATCTCGGTATTATTTGCTAGGCAAGGTGCAACTGTGCACATCATGGAGTTAAATAAGGAATCGGCTGATCAAACTGTTTTAGAAATTAAAAAGTTTGGGAGCGCTTATGCCTATTCTTGCGATGTGGCCAATCAAAATCAAGTAAAAGATTTGTTTAACAGTATTGGAACGATAGATATTTTAGTTAATAATGCCGGTATTGCCCATGTTGGAAAAGCATCTACCACAGAAGAAGCCGATTTTGATAAAGTTTACCAAGTAAATGTTAAAGGAGCATACAATTGTTTATATGCAGTTTTACCCGCAATGCAAGCTCAAAAAAGTGGGGTGATCCTAAACACAGCGTCCATAGCTTCTTTGGTAGGTATTGCCGATAGGTTTGCTTATTCTATGAGTAAAGGAGCTATTTTTTCTATGAGCATGTCTGTTGCCCGAGATTATATGGCAGATGGGATAAGATGTAATAGTATTTCACCCGCTAGGATACATACGCCATTTGTAGATGGTTTTATTGCCAAAAACTATCCTGATAATCAAGAAGAAATTTTTGATAAATTATCTAAAAGCCAACCCATTGGTAGAATGGGTAAACCCGATGAAGTAGCAGCTTTAGCACTTTACTTATGTAGCGATGAAGCAGGTTTTATTACCGGTTGTGATTATCCAATTGATGGAGGATTTATAAAATTAAACAATTAAACTCGAACTTGTTGAAATGAAAAAAGTAACACTCTTTTTAATCGCTATTTGTCTTTTTGATGCTGTTAAAGCACAAAATTATACGCCTACACAGGCAAATTTAGAAGCTAGAAACCAGTTTCAAGATGCTAAATATGGCTTATTTATACATTGGGGTGTTTTTAGTATTCTAGGTGACGGCGAATGGGTAATGCAACAGAAAAATATTCGTATCCAAGATTATAAAAAGCTGCAAAATTTCTTTAATCCCACTCAGTTTGATGCAAAGGATTGGGTAAGTATGGCTAAAAGTGCAGGTATGAAATATATTACCCTTATTACCCGCCATCACGATGGTTTTAGTATGTGGGATACCAAATACTCTGATTTTAACATCATGAATACTCCCTATAAACAAGATGTGGTGAAAATGATTGTAGAAGAATGCCATAAGCAGGACATGAAAATATTTCTTTATTATTCTTTGTTAGATTGGGGGAGAGAGGATTATTCGTGGAAAACAGGTAATACTGGTAAAGGGACAGGGCGCTTCACACAAGGTAATTGGGAAGATTATGTCAGCTTTATGAAAAACCAACTTACAGAATTGCTAACCAATTACGGTAAAATAGATGGTATTTGGTTTGATGGCTATTGGGATCAAACTGGTCCAAAAGACGGGAAAGATAAAACTTCTAGAGTAAATTGGCATTTTCCAGAAATTTATTCGCTTATACATAATTTACAACCACAATGTTTAGTCGGAAATAATCATCACATCACCCCAATGCTGGGGGAAGATTATCAAATGTTTGAAAAAGACTTGCCGGGTCAAAATAAATCAGGATTTAGTGAAGGTAAACCATCTAAAGAACTTCCTTTAGAAACTTGTGAAACCATGAACAATTCATGGGGGTTTAACATCAAGGATAGTAAATACAAATCGGTTCCTCAGCTTATTCATTACATGGTAAATGCTGCGGGTAGAAATGCAAATTTCTTATTAAACGTAGGGCCACAACCTAACGGAGTAATTCAGCAAGAATTTAGAGATACTTTAGTTATAGTTGGAAAGTGGATGGATAAATATGGGGCAAGTATTTATGGTACACGTGGTAATGTTATTCCCGCACAAGATTGGGGAGTAGTAACCGCTAAAGATAAAGTAATGTATGTTCATTTGTTAGATTCAAACAAATCAACTTTAATATTGGAAGGTATAGCTGATAAAATTAAGAGTTGTGTTTTGATGGGCTCAACCAATCAAGTAAAATTTAGCCAAAACAAATCTCAAACTACACTCTACATAAATGATAATCAAAAAGATGCGATAGATACCATTATTCAAATAACATTAAAATAAAATTAGATTTTAAATATGAAATTGATAAGATACGGAAATATAGGAGCAGAGAAAACGGGTGTAATAATAGATGGAAAAAGATTTGATACTTCTGCCTTTGGCGAGGATTATAACGAAGCCTTTTTTGAAACTGATGGAATAAATCGTTTAGCAAAGTTTGTGGAAGAAAATAGGGCTAAATTACCTTTAGTTGATAGCGATTTGAGATTAGGTTCTCCAATTGCTCGTCCGTCTAAAATAGTTTGTATTGGCTTAAACTATGCTAAACACGCCAAAGAAACCAATGCCGCAATTCCATCCGAGCCTATTATTTTCTTTAAATCTACCACTTCTATTATTGGCCCAAATGATAATGTGATGTTGCCAAAAGGTTCAGAAAAAACCGATTGGGAAGTAGAATTGGCCTTTGTAATTGGCAAAAAAGCAAGCTATGTTTCTAAAGAAGAGGCATTAGATTATGTTGCAGGTTATGTTTTACATAACGATATCAGCGAGCGAGCTTTTCAGTTAGAGCGTGGCGGACAATGGGCTAAAGGAAAAGGTTGCGACACCTTTGCACCGCTTGGACCTTGGTTGGCTACAAAAGAAGAAATTGAAAATCCAAATAATTTACGTTTATGGTTAAAAGTAAACGGTAATATGATGCAAGAAGGCAATACAGATGATTTTATTTTCGATGTTGCTCACGTAGTGTCTTACCTAAGCGAGTTTATGACGCTTTTACCAGGCGATGTGATTTCTACTGGTACACCACACGGTGTGGGTTTAGGTTTTAAACCACCAATTTATTTAAAAGTAGGTGATGTAATGGAACTAGGTATTGATGGTTTAGGTACTTCTAAGCAAACGGTTATAGCTTATGCTAAAAATTGATGCTCATCAACATTTTTGGAAGTATGATGCAGTAAGAGACGAATGGATAACTCCAGATTTAGGAGTAATCGCTCAAGATTTCATGCCTCAAGACTTAAAACCTAAATTAGATGAATTTGGTTTTGATGGTTGCATTGTAGTGCAATCTTCTCAAGGTATAGAGGAGAATCTTTTTCAATTGGCCAATGCGCAACAACACCATTTCATAAAAGGCGTAGTGGGTTGGGTTAATTTTGAAGCCAAAAATTTAGAGGAACAATTACAGGAATTTAAAAATCAACCTTTGTTAAAAGGTTTTAGACATATTTTACAAGGTGAACAAAACCGAGCTATTTTATTAGATTCAGTTTATAAGTCGGGTTTAAGCCTACTCCATAAATATGGTTTTAGATATGATGTTTTGATATTTAAAGACCAGCTTACTTATCTGCATCAGTTTTTAAAAGAGAACGATACTATTCCTATGGTTTTAAATCATTTGGCCAAGCCCGATATTAAAACCGGAGCAATTAAAGATTGGGAGGCAGAAATTAAAAAAGTGGGGACCTACCAAAACTTATATTGCAAAGTTTCTGGTTTAGTTACAGAGGCTGATTGGATTAACTGGAAATATGAAGATTTTGAACCCTATATGGATATAGCTTTCAATACATTTGGGGCCGATAGGCTCATGTTCGGCTCCGATTGGCCTGTTTGTAATTTGGCTGGAGGGTATGAAAAAGTGTATCAAATGGTGGAAAAATATATTTCTAAATTAAGTACTACGGAACAGGAGAAATTTTGGGGTTTAAATGCCGCGAAATTTTATCAAATAAATTAAAAAATCATGGATTTAAAATTAAAGGATAAGGTAGTAATAGTAACGGGAGGCGCTAAAGGTATTGGTTTAGGCATTGTTGACGCATTAGCTGCAGAAGGAGCAATTCCGGTTATTGTAGGAAGAAAGAAGGTAGATAACCAAAAAGAAGTTGACAGAATTAAGCAATTGGGGTATCAGGTTTTTGCCGTTGAAGCCGAATTAACAAAACCAGAGGAATGTAAAATTGCAGTTGAAGAGGTAATTAAACAATTTGGTAGAATTGATGGAGTTGTAAATAATGCGGGGTTAAATGATGGTGTGGGTTTAGAAAACGGCACTTATGAAGGGTTTATGGAAAGCTTACATCGTAATTTAGTACATTATTATTTAATGGTACACCATGCTTTGCCCGAGCTCAAGAAATCTAAAGGAAGTATTGTTAATATAAGTTCAAAAACTGGGGATACTGGCCAAGGAAATACTTCTGCTTATGCAGCATCTAACGGAGGTAGAAACGCTTTAACTAGAGAATGGGCGGTAGAACTGTTAAAATATAATATTCGTGTTAACGCAGTTGTAGTAGCAGAATGTTGGACCCCACAGTACGAAAGCTGGATTACCACACTAACTAATCCAGAAGAGATGCTTAAAGAAATTACGTCTAAAGTTCCTTTAGAGAAAAGAATGACTACCGTTGAGGAAATTGCTAATACAGTAGTCTTTTTATTGAGTGAAAAATCAAGTCATACTACTGGTCAGATTCTTTATGTTGATGGGGGTTATGTTCATTTAGACAGGGCTTTAGCTAATTCTTAAAACAATCCTGATGAAATTCATAACCTCATCATAACCATACCCTCAATATGCCTTTTTTACCAAAAATTAGCTAGGAAATTGTTCGGTTGCTTAGAGCAAACTAAAGGATTACAAAACCCAGTGAAGGGTACCATTAAGGATCCGATTGGGGATTAAAAGTATCAAAATCAGATTTAAAATGAGGAAACACTTTTTGATAGCACTAATTTTGTTTTTATCCTTTACAGGGTTTTCTCAAGAAAAATCCTCTTTAGAGGGGAGCTTGCCCGTTAGGCCTAATATTGTATGGATAGTTTGTGAAGATATGTCTTTGCATTTAAGTTCATTTGGGGAAATGGCTATCCAAACGCCTAATTTAGATGCTTTAGCAAAAGATGGTATAAAATATACCAATGCTTATACAGTTGCGGGAGTTTGTGCACCAAGCAGGGTGGGTATTATAACTGCAATGTATCCTTCCTCAATAGGAGGTAATAACATGAGGAACTATCAGGCAGGGCCAAAAGATGCTAATAAATTAATGAAATCAGGTTTACCTTCTTATTCTGTAATGCCACCCGCTTATGTGAAAGGTTTTACTGAATATTTAAGAAAGGATACGTACTACTGCACTAATAATCAGAAAGAGGATTATCAGTTTGAAGCACCTGTTACCATGTGGGATGAAAGTAGTACCAAAGCGTCATGGAAAAACAGACCAGAAGGCAAACCTTTCTTTGCTGTTTTTAACTTGAATGTAACTCATGAATCTCAGATATGGGAAAGAGATAAACAACCTCTTTTGGTAGATCCAGCAAAAGTGAAAGTTCCTCCTTATTATCCAGATGTTGCAGAAGTAAGGCATGATATCGCTCGTCAGTTAAGCAATGTGATAGAAATGGATAAACAAGCTGGCGTTTTAATTCAGCAATTAAAAGATGCTGGTTTGTATGATAACACCATCATTTTCTTTTATAGCGATCATGGAGACGGCTTGCCTTATGTAAAAAGGGAAGTAACCAAAAGAGGGCTTTGGATTCCTTTAATTGTAAAGTTACCCAATCAGGAAAAAGCAGGAACCACAGATAATAGATTGGTATCTGGAATTGATTTTGGGCCTACCGTTTTGTCTTTAGCAAATGTTACTGTTCCGAAATATATGGCAGGTAAGGCATTTTTAGGCTTGCAGGCAGAACCTAATCGCAAATTCATTTTTGCCGCTCGTGATAGGATGGATGAAAAGGTAGATAGAGTTCGTTCGGTTTTTGATGGCAAATATCAATACCTAAAAAATTATATGCCAGAGTTGCCTTACTATCAAGATTTAACTTATCGTTTACAATTACCATCAATGACTAAGATTTTAGCCATGAGGGATGCTGGCCAATTAAATGCTATACAAATTCGTTGGTTTAAGTCAAAATCTCCAGAAGAGCTTTATGATACAGAAAAGGATCCTTATCAATTAAATAACCTGATAAACGACGTAAAATATAAAGACAAAGCTACAGAGTTGAGAAATGAAATAAAAAACTGGCAAGCAGAATTTGGAGATATCAATGCCATACCCGAAAAAGATTTGGTAAAAAAATGGTGGAATGGAAAAGATAAAGCACCTATAACAGCAAACCTAGTTTTACAGAAGGTGACTGATGGTTATATCATCGAATGTTCAACACCAGGGGCTTCTATTGGATATATTTTAAAACCAAATGAAGTGGGGTCAAAAATAGGAAATAGCTGGAGGGTTTATAATCATGAAATTATCAAGCTAAAAGCAGGCGAGACGATTAAAATTAAAGCTCAACGTATTGGATATGAGGCCTCTGAATTAGAATTTACACAGAAATAAATAGGTTAAAAGTTGTGTGATAACGAAATATCAAAAATGGCTTTATAGATAGCTTAATTTGTAATTTGACACATTATTTAATTGCACACCATGCATTACAAAAGCCTATGGAAACTAAAAGCATCATTTTAAACATTAGTTCTAAAGCTTGGGAAACTGTGCAAGAAAATACTTTAACTAGAGACTGTGCTGTAGAATTATTGACTTACGAGGCATTTGAATAAATGCCGTTGTTGCAGCCGGATACAGGGTACTACAATACGAAAGTTGGATTGCCATTTTGTGTAATACTAATTAAGGACGGAACACGGTTTAAAAACAAAAAACCCTTTGATTTAGTTCAAAGGGTTTTAAGATTGTGGACCCGGAGGGATTCGAACCCTCGTCCAAACATGGGACCAGTTGCGCTTTCTACATGCTTATTTTATGGTTGGTTTTCGAGAGTAGTTTGGCCATAAACAGCCTGGTTACTCCTTATTTTCTTGAGTTTTCGAGAAGAGCCCGAAACTTACTCTTCCTTATTCTAGCATTTCTGTGCTTCCATATCGATTGCCGCCAGACCGGGCCCTCGGGAAACATCTCGCTCGCACTTCTAAAGTACGACTAAGCAATCTTAACTTGGTTAAGATTAAGCAGCAAGAGCGTAGTTATTTTCGCCTTTTGTGTTTTGAGAATCAATATTTAAGCGCTGAACCCTCATTGCGCTGCATGCTTACACACTTATCATCCATCCTGTCTATTCCGGTCGAGCCCGTTTAGTTTGTCGGTGAATAGTTTGTTGGTTTGTTCGAAACAAAGAACATATCATTAACGATGCAAAAGTACCAAAATATATGAGGTTGAAAAACTAATCAGGTCTTTAGAAAGTGTTTTTGGATAAATTCTTACAATCTAACCATATCCTACAACCTAATTAACTACTTTCCCCGGATAAATCTTTAACGCTTCTTCTAAGCAAGTCATTGCGTTTTTTAAATCTTCAGCGTTCAAAACATAAGCCATTCTTACTTGGTTAGAACCAGCTCCAGCTGTAGAATAAAAGCCAGTTGCAGGCGCCATCATTACCGTTTGGTTGTTAAAACTGAAATCCTCTAACATCCATTGGCAAAATTTATCAGCATTATCTATGGGTAAACTAGCCACCACATAAAAAGCTCCACCCGGATTAGGGCAAAAAACACCGTCCATTTTATTTAAAGTCGAAACTAAAATATCTCTGCGCTTTGTGTATTCTTTGTTTACCTCCTCAAAATAGCTGTCTGGCGTATCAATTGCAGCCGTTCCTGCAATTTGCTCAACCATTCCAGCACTTAATCTAGCTTGTGCAAACTTTAAGGCAGATGCAATAACTTCTTTATTTTTGGTAATCATACAGCCTAATCTGGCACCACAAGCACTATATCGTTTAGACACCGTATCCATAATAACTACGTTTTCTTCTAATCCAGTTAAATGCATTGGCGATATAAATTCTTTTCCATCATAGCAAAACTCTCTATAAGCTTCATCCGCAAAAAGGTATAAATCGTACTTCAAAACCAAAGATTTTAAAGCCTCCATCTCCTCTAAACTATATAAATAACCTGTAGGGTTGTTTGGATTACAAATGATAATAGCCTTGGTTTTTTCGGTAATTAACTTCTCAAACTCGGCAATAGGAGGTAGGGCAAAACCATTTTCTATAAAAGACAAAATAGGCTTTACCACCACATCAGTTTGGCAGGCAAAACCATTATAATTAGCATAAAATGGTTCTGGAATAATCACTTCATCGCCAGGGTTTAGGCAAGTCATCATGGCAATATTAATCGCTTCAGAACCACCAGTAGTTACAATAATATTTTCTGGCGTAATCCCGTAATTTAATTTATTGTAGTAAGAGGCAAGTTTGGTGCGGTATGTTAAAGTCCCTTCAGACGATGTATAAGCCCATACCTTAAAATCTATATTTTTTACAGCATCTAACATCACTTCTGGTGTAGCAATATCTGGTTGCCCAATGTTTAAATGATAAACTTTTTTTCCTTCTTGTTTAGCTTTCTCTGCAAACGGAGTTAACTTCCTAATTGGAGATGCTGGCATCTCTATTCCCTTTTCTGAAATTTTTGGCATGGTACAAAGGTATAGTTTAAGTTATCAAATTATAAAAGCAGAGGATTAAATTCTATAAGATGAGTGTAAAAAATATGATATGGAAATGTGGGCGTTTCCTCGCTGAAAAGGAGCGGGGTCGGGCTTTACGCTGTAGTTTTTTGTCTTATCCTTCGACTCCGCTCAGGATGACAAAAAAGCTGTGGCTTCTCCGTAGGTTCAAAGAACTCCTTTGGAGAGTCCTTTGGACAATCTCTAACGCAGAAACTTTTTTAATGGAAATTTAAGCGACTAGTTTTTTATCAAGCTCTTGAATAAATTTTTTGAATGTTTTAGAATTTTTAAAAACTACCTCAAATCTTAATTTTTTAAAGATAGCAGGACAATCATTTTCATGAAATTCCTTTTTATTGTTTCGAGTTTTTCTTTTTAGTTCTTCCTTAGGCTCTTTGACGAACTCTGGGTCACCTTTGAAGTTTAATTTAGTTTTATACAAATCATTAAAAACTTCAATATCAGCGAAAATTAATGATTCTAGTTCCCAAATATTAAGAAGTAAAACACTTTCTTTTATTTCTGTCTCAATTTCTGAATGCCAATCTAAACGATTTTTAATTTTATCAGTTTCGGTTATAAATCCATCTAAATCTCTGATACAAATTGCAAATTTGCAATTGTGTAATTTGAAATTATTTATAATAACTCTTCTTCCTTTTGGGGAGACAATATCGTCACCCCTTAAGTTTGGACTAATATTTTTGAAAATTAATGAATCTTGATATTTCTGATGTATTAAATGAGAAATCGCATCAATATCATTTTTAAATTCTCCAGCAATTCCTACTCTTGTCATTCTTCTAAACTGGAATAAAGCCAAAAATCACTTAAAAAGCCAACATCTTCTCTGTAATTAGCAGCATGCTCTTTTTCTTCAATTGTTAAATGTCTAACTTGAGTTCCTTCGCTTTTTTCATAAGAAGCAATCAAAATATTATCTAATTCGTCTTTATCTAAATGATCTAAAGCTTTTGGAGAATGTGTTGAAATAATAATTTGTTTAGTTTCTGATTCCTTTTTAATAAAATCCATTAATAAGCTAAACTGATGAGGATGAATACCTAATTCTGGTTCTTCAATTAATATTAAACCGGATTCTTTAGCAGTAATTTCAGTAATTATATAAAACAATCTTTTTGTTCCATCTGAAAGTTGTGAATAGGATAACCAAGTGTCATTAACTAAAAATTCTATTTTTAAATTTTCAATCAATAATTGATTATCATCTTCATAAATGTTTATATTGGTGTTAAATCTTAAACTTTTAATTGGAGAATATTTGTTAAGATTCAAAATAATATTTTCAGGGATAATTAATTCATCCTTTATAGTCTCTCTCGTTAGTAAACTAGATGTGCCGTTTTCTAGCTGCATCGATAGCTCAGCTCTCCAAAATAGATTGTTTAAGAAATTTAAAGTTTTTGGCTTATACCAAATTCCTCCATTCAAATCGATTTCGATTATCCCTGCTTTTTCAATGCAATCAAGGTTTTCAGGAAAACCGAATTTCATATAAAGAGGCCAAGGGAATTTATAGCCTATTTCAACAAAAAAAGAACCTATACTACGGGAAATTACATATTCTTTGCTTTGAAACGTAATAATTTCACTCGTAAAACTATCAGAGAACCCTTCATGTTTTAAATCCTGATTTATAAATAGTTTTCTCTTTATATTAAATTTTGGAATTGTTAAATCATCTAATTTACTAATAATGTCAATAGCAATTCTTTCATATTCTATCTCAAACGAGTTTTCATCTTCTGTTAAAAAAATAAAATTAGAAAATTTGAAATTACTTTTAGATGTTGATGGATTTAAGACATTCTCTATTGAATCAAACAAATTAGATTTACCAGCTCCATTTTTACCTATCAAAATATTTAGACCTTTATTTATTTCAAATTCGCAATCAATGATAGATTTGTATCCTTTTAAATGAAGTTTAGTTAAATAAAGTGGCTTTAAGTCTGACATTTAAGATTTCCTATTTTACAAATGTAAGTTAAAAATTTTCAAAGGTTAATTATAAACAAACTCACCTTTTTCAGAAGTTATCGTCACTTGTTTTTGAGCTGCATTCTCTACCCTTCCCACAATTTGAGCATCAATACCAAAAGATTGTGAGATGGATATGATATCTTGCGCAATCTCTTGTGGAACATATAACTCCATACGATGCCCCATATTAAATACTTTATACATTTCTTTCCAATCAGTTCCAGATTGTTCTTGAATTAAAGTGAACAAAGGCGGAATTGGAAATAAATTATCTTTAATAATATGTAGTTTTTCAACAAAATGAAGCACTTTAGTTTGTGCGCCACCACTGCAATGCACCATTCCGTGTATTTGTAAACGATGTTGATCTAATATTTTCTTAATTACAGGAGCATAAGTACGAGTAGGAGAAAGCACTAATTTACCAGCGGTAACCGTTAAATTATCTGCTATTTTTATCACATCAGTTAATGCTTTTTGTCCCGAGAAAACTAAATCGAACGGTACAGCAGGGTCAAAACTTTCTGGATATTGATGAGCAATAGATTTTTGAAAAACATCATGACGGGCAGATGTTAATCCATTAGAACCCATTCCACCATTATATTCGCTTTCATAAGTGGCTTGTCCGCTTGATGATAATCCTACAATCACATCTCCAGCCTGTATGTTGTGATTAGAAATCACGTCTTCACGTTTCATGCGGCAGGTTACGGTAGAATCTACAATAATGGTACGTACTAAATCACCTACATCGGCAGTTTCGCCACCGGTAGAGTAAATATTGATGCCCATTTCTCGTAAATCGGCTAAAATTTCTTCGGTACCGTTTATAATTTCGGCAATAACCTCACCAGGTATTAAATTTTTATTTCTCCCGATGGTAGACGATATTAAAATATGGTCTGTAGCACCTACACAAAGTAAATCATCTAAATTCATGATGATGGCATCTTGTGCGATACCTTTCCAAACAGAAATATCGCCTGTTTCTTTCCAATAAATGTAAGCTAAAGAAGATTTTGTGCCAGCTCCATCAGCATGCATAATGTTGCAATAGGCATCATCATTTCCTAATATATCTGGAATTATTTTGCAAAATGCTTGAGGGAAAATTCCTTTATCTATATTTTTGATGGCGTTATGCACATCTTCTTTTCCGGCAGAAACGCCTCGTTGATTGTAACGGTTATCACTCATGATGGGGCAAAGATATTAAAAAGCTTTAAGCAGTTTAAAAATTCTAATTTTATCTGTCTACTTCTCCTAAAACAATGTCTAAAGAACCAATAATAGCTACCAAATCCGCAATCATCACACCTTTAGAAATCTCTGGTAGAACAGATAAATTACTAAAACTTGGTCCGCGAGATTTTACCCTAAAAGGTTTATCAGAACGGCCATCGGCAATAAAATAGAAACCAATTTCACCTTTAGGGTTTTCTGCCCTTATGTAAAAGTCTTGCGCTTTCGGAATTGTTTTTTTAGGAACTAAAGCTCTTGGGTCAAACTCTTTAGTGCGTTTATGCTCTTTGGTTAGTTTTTCTACGCTTTGCTCAATAATTTTTAACGATTCAGCAATTTCATCTATACGGACTTTGTAACGATTCCAGCAATCGCCTACAGTGCCAATTTCTCCTTTGGCGTAGGGTATTTCAAAATCTATCTCAGGGTAAACCGAATATTCATCTACTCTTCTCAAATCGTATTTTAAGCCCGAACCACGTAGCATTGGACCGCTACAACCATAATTTATAGCAACATCTAAAGGTAAAACGCCAATATTTGCTGTGCGAGAAATAAAAATTTGGTTTTCGGTTAAAAGCTCATTAAGCTCTTTCATTTTTGGTTTAAAGTAGCTCACAAATTCTTGGCAACGTTCTTCAAATCCTACAGGGACATCGTAAAATAAACCACCTATCCAAATGTAGTTATATAACATCCTTGCTCCCGAAGCCCATTCCAGCATATTCATGATGTGCTCACGGTCTCTAAAGCACCATAAAAAAGGAGTAAAAGCACCAATATCAATCCCATAGGTGCCAATTGCAATTAAATGTGAGGCAATGCGGTTTAATTCGCAAACTAAAACTCTAATGTATTCTACACGTTTTGGGATGTCATTTTCTATACCTAACATTCGCTCTACGCCCATTACAAAAGCATGGTTATTGTTCATAGAAGCTAGATAATCCATTCTATCAGTATAGGGAATGATCTGACTGTAATTTAGCGCTTCGCTGTGCTTATCAAAACAACGATGTAGATAACCTAAATGTGGAATAACCTCTTTTACTATTTCACCGTCAGTTATCAATTCTAATCGTAAAACACCATGTGTACTTGGGTGTTGTGGCCCTAAATTTAGAACCATTTCTTCTGCACTTACATTCTCAATTTTAGTTTGATAATGTTTTAAAGCGTCTTGATGGAACTTATTTAATGTGTTTGACATCATTTAGAAGTCTATTTTAATATTATGGTAAGTTTCTGCGTTTTGATAATCTTTACGTAGCGGGTAACCTTCCCAATCATCGGGTAGTAATATTCTGCGTAAATCGGGATGGTTTTCAAAGGCAACACCAACCATATCAAAAGCTTCTCGCTCATGCCACTCGGCAGATTTATAAACAGCACTTACACTTTGGAAAACTGGTAAATTATGGATATCTCTATCATTATCTAAAATTACCTTTAATACGATTTGATGATTTTTGATGATTGAACTTAGATGATAAACAACGCCAAATTTTTGCGCTTCAACTCCATAATCAATCGCCGAAAGGCATGATAAAAAATCGAACCAAGTATCAGGATGATCTCTCAAGGTTAAACAAACTTGTGCGATTAAAGTGGGTTTTATAACCAAAGCAGGTTGTTTTTGCTCTCTTTCTTCGGCAACAATTACATCCTCACCAAATTTTTCTATTAAGATATTTTTAACAGTTTCAAAAATCATGGGGCAAGTCTTTCAAATTTCCAGCTATTGTCTTTGGCTTGGATATAGACAATACGATCATGTAAGCGGTTAGATCTTCCTTGCCAAAACTCTATTCTATTTGGGATAACGCGGTATCCGCCCCAATATTCGGGTTTAGGGATATCTATTATACTGTATTCTGCTGAAAGACTTGCTAATTTATCTTCTAGAAATTTTCTATCGGCGATGGTGTTACTTTGCGGTGATGTTAACGCTCCAAGCTGGCTGCCTTTTGGACGAGAATAAAAGTATTCGGCAGATTCTTCTTCACTTATACGTTCTACCGCCCCTTCTATTCTAACTTGGCGTTCTAATTCGGCCCAAAAGAAAACTAGAGCAGCTTGTGGGTTTTTAGTTATTTCTTGACCCTTTTTGCTGTCGTAATTGGTGTAAAAAACAAAACCTTTTTCTGTAAATTCTTTTAATAAAACTATGCGGGCTGATGGTGCACCATTAACGGTTGATGTTGCAAGTGTCATGGCGTTTGGCTCTAATATTTCTGCCTTTAAAGCTTCAGAGAACCATTTTTCGAATTGTTTAAAAGGATTTTCTAAGATATCTTGTTCTAATAAATATGCAGAGCGATAGTCTTGCCTTAAATTTTGAATTATTTTTTGATCTATAGTAGTCATAACTCAACAAACTTAATAATTGATAAATGGTTTCTGAAATTGATTTGAATATTTCACTAACTAAAGGTAAAAATTTTATGTTGGAACATATTTGAAGCAAGTTTTTATTAAATTGAACCGTTTTTGTTTAAAATACATAAAATTTGAGAGTACATTTTATTGCGATAGGCGGTGCGGCCATGCATAATTTAGCAATTGCTTTACATTTAAAAGGTTACCAAGTTACAGGTTCTGATGACGCTATTTATGAGCCCTCTAAAACAAGATTAGCTAATCATCAATTACTTCCAAAAGAAGAAGGCTGGTATCCAGACATGATTACTAATGGTATTGATGCTATTATTTTGGGTATGCATGCTAGAATTGATAATCCAGAATTGATTAAGGCACAAGAACTTGGAATACCAATTTATTCTTATCCTGCATATATTTACGAGCAATCTATAAACAAAAAACGGATTGTTGTGGGTGGTAGCCATGGAAAAACTACTATCACATCCATGATTTTACACGTTTTGAAGTTTTACAATCTATCTTTTGATTATTTGGTTGGTGCTCAAATAGAAGGTTTTGATAATATGGTTAAGATTAGTGATGCTCCAATTATTGTAATTGAAGGTGATGAGTATTTAGCATCGCCAATAGATAGAAGGCCTAAATTTCATCTTTACAAAGCACACGTAGGTATTATAAGTGGCGTAGCTTGGGATCATATTAATGTGTTTCCAACCTTTGAAAACTATAAAGAACAGTTTAGTTTATTTATAGACACTATAGAGGATAACGGACAGCTAATTTTTTGCCAAGAAGATGAGGTTTTAACTGATTTAGTTGAAAAACATCAGTTTAAAAAAACTTTAGGATTAATTCCATACAAAACACCAAATTTTGAAATTAAAAATGGCTTAACGTATATACTTGCTTCGACAGGTAACGTAGAGTTAAATGTTTTTGGAAGGCATAATTTAATGAATTTGACTGCTGCTAAATTAGCTTGCAAAGAAATTGGTATAGCAGAAGATGATTTTTATACAGCTATTAAAAGTTTTAAAGGTGCAGCTAAAAGGTTAGAGGTTTTAAGTAAAACCAAAAACTCTGTAATTTTTAAAGATTTTGCACATTCACCATCTAAATTAAAAGCTACAATTGTAGCAGTAAAGGAACAGTTTCCTAACCGAAAATTAATAGCTTGTATAGAATTGCATACATTTAGTAGTTTAAACCCTGATTTTTTACAAGAATATAAGGACACAATGAATGGCGCAGATTTTGCTTTGGTTTTAATGGAAGAAAAAAGTTTTATTATAAAGAAAATAAAACCTTTTTCTCAAGATGTTGTTAAACAATCATTTAATAATGATTGTTTAGAATTTTTTAACAGTTCTGAAAAACTTAAAAATTATATTGAATCTATATTTCAAGATGATTGTAACTTATTGTTAATGAGTTCAGGAAATTTTGGAGGTATTGATTTAAATTTATTGGCAACAAATTTGCATAAAACTAAAATCTAAATATTTACGTATATAAGTTAGTTTATTAATTTAAAATCTAGAGAATAACATGAAGTTAATAGGAAAAAAAATAAGGATGTTAAGACATCAAAAAGGATGGAGTCAAGAAGAAGTATCTAAACAGTTAGACATTTCTATACCAGCATTTTCTAAAATTGAAACGGGTGTAACCGATATTAATATTTCTAGATTAGAACAAATAGCAGCTCTTTTTAAATTAACTGTTATTCAATTATTATCCTACAGCGAACCAGAACAAGATGTGAAATTAAATTCTGACTTAGATGCTTTAACTAAAAAGCTTCAAGAACGAGAGTCGGAAGTTATAGATCTTCAAAAGAAAATTATAGAACTTTACGAAGAGATAAGAAACATGAAAAGTTTTGCATAAAAAAAGTCCTGATTAAAATCAGGACTTTTTTTATGTAATTTATTTCATTATAAGGCTTCAGAAACAACCTCTTTAACCTCGGGCACCATTCTTTGTAATAAGCTTTGTATACCTGATTTTAAGGTAATGGTAGACGATGGGCAACCACTGCAAGATCCTCTTAATTCTACGGTTACTACACCTTCTTCAAAAGATTTATAACTAATAGCACCACCATCTTGCTCAACAGCTGGTCTTACGTAATCATTTAAAATTTGCTGAATTTTTATTTCAGTTTCTGTTCCTACAAAACTTACTTCCTCATCTGAAGCATTTTCTTGTACAGCGTACTCAGATTCTACAGCACCTTTTACAAATTCTTTTAAAATAGGTTCTATATCAGACCAAGCAGCATCTTCTGTTTTAGTAACAGTTACAAAATTACTTGCAAAGAAAACACCATTTACAAAGTTGAACTTATATAACTCTGTTGCAAATTTTGAACTCTCTGCGCTTTGTTTAGTTGCATAATCTACACTGCCATTAATCAACAGCTTGTTTACAATGAATTTCATTGTTGCTGGATTTGGGGTAGATTCTGTATATACTGTAATGTTCATAATCAAATTATTTTTAATGGTCAAAAGTACTCATCTTATAACCTAAAGAAAGGCAAACTGTTTGTTTTTACCTCTTAATGACTTTTAAATTCCGGTGTAATTGTGCGGAGTGATATTTAAAAGTTCTTTTTTAATTTCCTCACTTACATTTAAATTGCTTACAAATTGCGCTATCAATTCACCATTCATTTTTTGATTTGTCCTTGTTAAGGCTTTTAGTGCTTCGTAAGGGTTTGGATAGTTTTCTCTTCTAAGTATGGTTTGTATTGCTTCAGCAACAACTGCCCAATTATCTTCTAAATCTTGTTCAATTTCTTTATGATTAAGTAAAAGCTTATTTAATCCTTTAACAGTAGATTTTATAGCAATAATAGAATGAGCAAATGGTACGCCTATATTTCTCAATACGGTAGAATCTGTTAAATCTCTTTGTAATCTACTTACAGGTAATTTTGCAGCTAAATGTTCAAAAAGAGCGTTTGCAATACCAATATTACCTTCAGAGTTTTCAAAATCTATAGGATTTACTTTGTGAGGCATTGCCGATGAACCTACTTCACCCTCTTTAATTTTTTGTTTAAAATAATTCATAGAAATGTAGGTCCAAAAATCTCTATCTAAATCAAGAATGATATTATTAATTCTTTTTAGTCCATCAAATTGAGCTGCTAAATAATCATAATGGTCTATTTGAGTGGTGTTTTGAGCTCTTTTTAGTTTTAGAACATTCTCAACAAAGTTATTTCCAAAATTTTTCCAATCGATTGATCCAAATGCCACATGATGAGCATTAAAATTACCTGTAGCTCCACCAAATTTGGCACCATAAGGGATGCTTTTTAGTAAGCTAAGCTGATTTTGCAAACGTTCTACAAAAACAAGTATTTCTTTACCTAGTCTTGTTGGAGATGCAGGCTGACCATGCGTATGAGCCAGCATAGGTACGTCTTTCCATTCCTTTGCTAAAGATTCTAAAATATTAATTAATTCATTTATTTCTGGATAGTAAACATCTTCCATTCCATCTTTAAAAGAAAAAGGAATGGCTGTGTTATTGATATCTTGAGAGGTAAGTCCAAAATGGATATATTCTTTAAATTCACTCAGACCTAAATGGTCAAATTTATTTTTTAGAAAATATTCAACAGCTTTCACATCATGGTTAGTAGTTTTCTCTATTTCTTTAACTTCTAGCAAATCAGCCTCAGTAATATCGCTTACAATTTTTCTCAACTGCGTGTAATAACCTTTATCAAAGTTTTTTAAAGCGGGTAATGGTAATTCGCATAATGCAATAAAATATTCTATTTCTACAAATACCCTATAAGTTATTAAAGCCGCTTCAGAAAAATACGAACCTAAATTTTGAGTTTGTTGATGGTATCTTCCATCAATTGGGGAAATTGCTTTAAGTGTTGAAAAACTCATGTTTATTTTAATTTGATGCGAAATTACGAAAATGACTGAATTTATGAATTTGATGAAGCTATTTATCTTTTTTATTAAAACATAATAATTAAATGATAAAATTTTTTAAGGAAACTTTGGAAATGATAAAAGTTTCCGTAGTTTTGCGCTCGAAAAATATTAAAATGGATACAACTAGCGAATTTATTTTAACTGAGGCTGAAAAGCTATTTATGAAATTTGGGATGCGTAGTGTAACAATGGATGACATTGCAAAGCATTTGGCAATGTCTAAAAAAACCATTTACGCAAACTTTAAGGATAAAGACGATTTAGTAATCTCGTTAATAAGCAAAATGCAAAAAGAGGACGAGTGCAAAATGAAACAAGCTAGCAAAAACTCAACAAATGCAGTTGAAGAAGTGTTTTTTATGATGGACTGTGTAAAAGAAATTTTAGCTAGTATAAATCCAATTGTTTTTTACGATTTAGAAAAATATCATAATAAGGCTTATAAAATGATGATGGATTTTCATCATACACATATTTTTGAAACTATAAAAACAGGTTTAGAAAGAGGCATTGAAGAGAATGTTTTTAGAGAAGATATAAATACAGAAATATTAGCAGGTGCTAGGGTAGCACAAATTAACTGGATTTTTGGAAGCGATTTAGTAAGAAGTGGAAAATATAGCATGTTTGATTTGGTATCACATACTACTATTCATTTTCTATACGGTATTTGCACATTAAGCGGACACATATTAATTAATAACTATACAAATAAGCAGAAACAAACCATACAATGAGAACTCAAACAATGCTGATAACAGCTTTTTTAAGTTTAATATTTTTAGGATCTAAGGCACAAGAAGCGGCCCCAAAATCTCGTAATTTTAATTTAGAAGAGTGTATCAATTATGCTTACGAGCATCAAACTACAATATTAAATGCGGCCATTGACCAAAAAATTGCCGATTCTAAAGTTAAAGAAACAACCGCTATTGGTTTACCACAAGTAAATGGATCGGCAGATTTTAGAGATTTTTTAAAATTGCCAACTTCATTATTACCGGGCGAATTTTTTGGACAGCCACCCGGCTCAACTGTACCAGTTACTTTTGGGGTAAAGTATAATTCTACTTTAAACGTGAGCGTAAATCAATTACTATTTGATGGTAGTTATATTGTAGGATTACAAGCATCTAAAACTTTTAAAGAGCTTTCTACAAGAGCTTTCACTCGTTCCAAAATTGAGACCAACGTTGCCGTGACTAAATCTTTTTATATGGTTTTAGTTAACAACAAGCAACTTGATTTATTAGATGCAAATATCACTCAGTTAAACGAGCAATTAAAACAAGTACAGGCTTTATTTAAAAACGGATTTGCCGAAAAAATTGATGCAGACAGACTAAGTGTTATCGCAAATAACTTAGCAACCGAGCGCCAAAATGTTTTAAGAGCTTTAGAAATTGGGGTTAATCTTTTAAAATTTCAAATGGGAATGCCTATTGATGAGGTACTTACTTTAAACGGAAGTATAAATGGATTGAAATTAGAGGAATTAGCTGTTAAAACAGATTCTACATCTTACAAAAACAGAATTGAATACAGTTTATTACAAACGCAGCTAAAATTAAATCAGCTAGATTTAAAAAGATATAAATTTCAATATTTACCAAGCTTAGCTGCATTTGGAAGTAGTTCATTACAGTATCAAAGTAATTCATTCAATAATTTATATTCTCAAAGTTTTCCAACAACAGTGGTTGGCTTGCAATTAAATATTCCAATATTTAGTTCGGGGATGAAGCTTCAAAGAGTTAAACAAGCCGAGTTTGAAGTCCAAAAATCTCAAAACACTTTAAATGATGCAAAGAATGCCATTAATTTAGATGTTTTTAGTAGTACAACTGCTTATACCAATAGCCTTAATACCTTAAAAAATCAACAAAAAAATCTTGATTTAGCCAATGAGGTTTTAAGGGTTTCTAAAATTAAATATGAGCAAGGAGTTGGCTCATCTATTGAAGTAACTCAGGCACAAACGGCATTAAAAGAAGCAGAAAACAATTATATCAATACATTATACCAAGCTTTAATTAGCAAGGTAGATACCCAAAAAGCATTAGGATTAATTCAGTAAAACCTTAACAATAAAAGAAATCATGAAAAAAATATTAATAGCATCAGTTGTATTGTTTTTAGCAGCATGCGGAAACGACCCAAAGGATAAAGTGGCTGAATTAGCCAAATTAAAAAAACAGCAGGCAGAATTATCGGCAAAAATAACTAAGCTAGAAACAGAAATTGGTGTATCTAAAGATGAAGTATCTAAAGAGGTTGAAGTGTTTGAGGTAACTACTTCTGTATTTAAAAACTATTTAGAAATACAAGGCAAGGTTGATGCCGAGCAAAGTGTGCAAGTTAGTCCACAGGCAATGGGAATTATCACTAACATTTACGCAAATATTGGACAAAATGTAAGTGCTGGTCAGGTGTTAGCTAAAATAGATGATGCAGTTTTACGTCAAAGTATTTCACAGCTTCAAACAAGTTTAGATTTAGCAAATAATTTATTCAATCGTCAGAAAAACTTATGGGACCAAAAAATTGGTACAGAAGTTCAATATCTAAATGCAAAAACACAAAAGGAAAGTTTAGAGAAGCAAATGTCTGTTTTAAAACAACAAGCATCTATGTATAATATCAAAGCACCAATTTCTGGTACTATAGATCAGTTTGATTATAAAATTGGCCAAGCTGTGCAACCCGGTGTACCTGGTATTAGAGTAGTAAATGCTAATGAGTTAAAAGCAAAAGCGATGGTCTCTGAAGCCTATGCAGGTAGAATTAATCAAGGCGACGAAGTTTTGGTTTATTTGCCCGATGCTAAAGACTCGGTAAGTACTAAAATATCTTTCGCTGCTAAAACAATTGATGTGATGAGCAGAAGCTTTTCTGTTGAAGTTAAATTGCCAAGTAGAAAAAGCTTTAGACCTAACATGATTTCGGTTCTTAAGATAGTTGATTATACTAATCCTAAAGCAACCCTTGTTCCTATCAAAGCTATTCAAAAATCAGAGACTGGCGACTACTTAATTTTAATTAAAGGTGGAAAGGCAGAAAAAGTAAATGTTAAAGTAGGAAATATTTACAAAGGTAACGCAGAAATTTTAAGTGGAATTAATGCTGGCGATCAAGTGGTTATAAATGGTTTTAACGGCTTAAATGAAGGCGATAAAGTTAAAATATAATCAATCATTACAAACAGGTTAACAAACCTAAAAATTTTTTAAAATGAAAGATTTAGATAAAGAATTTAAGCCCTCTAGCTGGGCAATAGATAATAAGACAGCTATTTACGTACTTTCTGCTATTTTATTAATTGCAGGGTATTTTACCTATAACGCGTTACCTAAAGAAAATTTTCCAGAGATATCTATTCCTAAGATATTTGTAACTACCATTTATCCAGGTACATCGCCTGCAAACATGGAAAACTTGGTAACTAAACAGTTAGAAAAGCAAATAAAGTCCGCACAAGGACTAAAAAAGGTGACATCTAACTCGTTTCAAGATTTTTCTTTTATCACTGCAGAGTTTAATGCCAATGTAGATATTAAAGATGCAAAACAAAGGATAAAAGATGCTGTAGATAAAGCTAAGCAAGATTTACCTAGCAATTTACCCAACGATCCTAATGTTTTAGATATTAATTTATCTGATTTGCCAATCATGTACATGAATATTTCGGGTGATTTTGATTTAAAAACATTGAAAAAATATGCTGATGATTTACAAGATAGGATAGAGTCTCTACCAGAGATTTCTGGTGTCGATATTGTGGGTGCTTTAGATCCAGAAGTACAAATTAACGTTGATTTAAATAAAATGAGCGCTGCTCAGATTTCTTTTAATGATATCAGAATGGCTATCGGGAACGAGAATATTTCTGCTTCGGGTGGTACAGTACCAATTGATGGTGTTAGAAGAACGTTAAACATCAAAAAAGAATTTGGTTCTGCTTTAGAAATATCCAACGTGGTGGTAAAAACACCTACAGGTGGTTCTGTTTATTTAAGAGATATTGCAGAAGTAGTTGATGGTTTTAAAGAACAAGAGTCTTATGCAAGATTAAATGGTAAAAACGTAATTACTTTAAACGTAAAGAAAAGATCAGGACAAAACTTAATCGAAGCTTCTGACAAAATTAGAGAAATAGTAGCTGAAATGAAAGAAAAACAATTTCCAAAAGGTTTAGAAATTGTTACCACAGGCGATCAATCAGACAAAACTAGAGTTACCCTTCACGATTTAATTAACACCATTGTAATAGGCTTTATTTTGGTAACCTTAATTTTGATGTTCTTTATGGGTATCAAAAACGCAATTTTTGTTGCGCTTTCTGTGCCTTTATCTATGTGTGTGGCTTTCTTATTTATGCCAACCATCGGTTTTACCATGAACATGATTGTGTTGTTCTCTTTCCTTTTAGCTTTAGGAATTGTAGTGGATGACGCCATTGTGGTTATAGAAAATACCCATCGTATTTTTGATAACGGTAAAGTGGATATTAAACATGCTGCTAAAATGGCTGCTGGAGAAGTGTTTTTGCCGGTATTTTCTGGTACCATGACAACTTTAGCTCCATTTATTCCATTAGCCTTTTGGCCGGGTATTATTGGAGAGTTTATGTTCTTTTTACCAATTACATTAATTATTACTTTATTAGCTTCTTTGGTTGTAGCCTATATCATAAACCCTGTTTTTGCTGTAGATTTTATGGAAGCTCATGATGAGAATGAAGTTTATAAACCTAGTTTTGATAAAGGAGCAAAAAAGGTGTTACTTTATTTAGGCATTGCTGCTGTAATTGGCTATATTATCAATTTTGGCTTTGGTAATTTTATAGTCGCAATTGCATTATTCTATTTATTACAGCATTTTTATTTAGAGAAATCAATTAGGAAATTTCAAAGAGTTACTTGGCCTAAAGTTCAAGTAAAATATGGTAAATTTTTAGAGTGGGCACTACATCGCCCATACACCATTCTTGGTAGCACTTTAGGATTGTTGTTTTTCTCTTTCTTATTAACTTATTTAATACCACCAAGATTTGTGTTTTTCCCATCAGCAGATCCAAATTTTGTATATGTTTATACTTCTTTACCTGTAGGTACAGACCAAGCGTATACTAACGAGGTTACTAAAAAAATTGAGCAAAAGGTTACAGCAGTAGTTGATAGCTTAGGTAAAGAAAATGTATCTTCTATTATCTCTAATGTTACCGTTGGGGTAACAGATCCACAAGATGAAGACCAAGGAAATTATCCAAATAAAAGTAAGGTTACAGTTGCTTTTAAAGAGTTTGGAGAGCGTGAAGGTAAGCCATCATCAGAATATTTAACAGCAATTAGAAAGGCTATTAAAGGAATTCCTGGTGCCGAGATTTCTGTTACACAAGAGCAATCTGGTCCGCCAACAGCAAAACCAATTAGTATTGAGATTACAGGCGATAATTTAGATTCTTTGGTACGTACATCTGTAAAACTAAAAGACTATTTAGTATCGAAGAATATTGCCGGTATTGAAGAACTAAAATCAGATTTTCAAAACAACAAGCCTGAGATTATTTTCGATATTAATAGGGAACGAGCAAATAGAGAAGGTATTTATACCGGTCAAGTTGCATTAGATATAAGAACTGCTCTTTACGGGCAAGAAGTTTCTAAGTTTAGAGACCTAGACGATGATTATGAAATTAACGTGAGAGCAAAAGAAGATCAAAGAAATAGTTTAGAAGCATTAAGGAATTTAAAAGTTACTTACCGTGATATGGCCATGGGAGGGATGATCAGACAAGTACCTGTATCTGCTTTTGCTGATATTAAGTATGTAAATACTTATGGTGGTATTAAACGTAAGCAACAAAAAAGAATTATCATTTTATCTTCTAACGTATTAACCGATTTTAACCCAGGCGAAGTAAACGCTAATATAGAGACCGCTTTAGCTGATTTTAAATCACCAGAAGGTGTTTTAATAAAAATGGGTGGTGCACAAGAAGAACAAGAAGAAACATCAGCCTTTTTGGGATTAGCCTTAGCAATATCTTTCTTATTGATTTTAATTATTTTAGTGATACAATTTAACTCTATAGGAAAACCACTTATTATTTTGAGCGAAATTTTGTTCAGTATTATTGGAGTGCTACTAGGAATTACCATTTTCCATATGGAAATGTCTGTTGTAATGATGGGTATTGGTATAGTTGCCCTTGCCGGGATTGTGGTACGTAATGGTATTCTACTTGTAGAATTTGCTGATTTAATGATGGAACAAGGAATGGATGCATATGAAGCGATTTTAGAAGCAGGTAGAACTAGAATGACACCAGTTTTACTAACTGCAACTGCTACAATGCTAGGTTTAGTTCCACTTGCAGTAGGTTTAAACCTAGATTTTGCTACACTACTTAGCACAGGTAATCCACATATTTACTTTGGTGGAGATAACGTAGCTTTTTGGGGGCCGTTGTCTTGGACTATGATTTTTGGATTAAGTTTTGCAACATTCTTAACCCTAATTGTAGTACCATCTATGTATTTAATTAGAGCAAAAATGAAGGCAAGATTGTTTAATAAAAAACCGGTAGAAATACCTGAGGCCTAATAGGCAAATAATTTAATTATTAAAAAGGCGAGGTCGTTTGATTTTTCAAACGACCTCGCCTTTTTAACTTGCGAAAGTTTTTTATGCAGAAGCTAATAAAGGAGTTTGATACTCCCTCATTTGTTTGATGTGCCCTTTTAAAAACTCTTTAATCTCCCATCTTTGCTTTTTGTTGCTAATGGAGTTTAAAGACATAATCATTTTTTCTTCTTCCTTGGTTACAAATACAATTTCTGAGAACTTGGTTTCAAAAAAAATTAGCTTATCGTACTTTAAACATACTGTTTCATTTTGCTGCTTTTCTTTAAACCAAATTTCTTGGTCGGTTAAATAAATGTAGTTC
>JBIKIN010000036.1:0-29124 GCA_044361595.1 Pelobium sp.
AACATTTACCATTTGTTTAGTTGTTCTATTAATTCCTTCTATTTTAATTAGCAAAATAACTCCGGTTAAAGCTTTAACTTTTAAATAGTTTTTTTATTTATTAAAGTTAAATTTTAAGCTTAAACCCCCAGATCCAATCAGTAAATCTTGATAACCAAATCCTGCCAATGGATATTTTAAAAATGGCTCTACAGATAAACTGTTTTTACCCTTTAATGGATATTGCACACCAAAAGACAGGTTTATCGTTCGGGCAAATTTAAAATAAGTGAAAGAGCCCGCCGGATTTTCTTGTACTGTAGTAATATTTGATGTGTTAACACCAGTAAAATAATAGTTAGTAACAGAAAAATCGTTTATATACTCTTCATTAATTACGCTGTAGGAGCTAAAACCTGTGGTTATGAATGATTTGGCTTTGCCCATTTTAAAGTTATACTGTAGATTTAATGGGATATCTAAACCAATTAATTTGGCATTTGTAATTTGCTCATTTGGAATTACTGCAAAAGCATTATTTACAGCTAATCTATTACTAGCAGTTACTCTATCTAATCCTTCAAAACTAGATGTTTGTCTATTTAATTGAATTCCAGAATTAATGCTTAAATTTTTTCCAATTTTATATGATGCTGCTAGTCCTAATCCTAAATTAATTTGATCATTTACTCCAGTTTCAGAAAACGAATAATAGGTGTTGGCATCTACCGCTACGTTAAATTTGTTTTGTTTGATGTTATTATTAGTTAAACTCTCTGAGTTTTTAACCAATGCTTTGGTCACTGATTTTTTATTATTGATAACTGGTATTTGACTTGGAATTTCTATTTCGGTTACTCTAGATATCGGATTTTCTACTTGGATATTATTTGAAATTATAGATTCATTACTAAATATGTCAGTAGTAGTAAAAGTGTCTTTAACTGATTGATTTTTATCTAAACTAACACTTTGCTTTGTGTTTTTTAAAACACTATATATTAAGTTATTATTTTTATATAAATTAATATCATTTTCTCTATTTAAAACATCATCAGAAATATCATTATTTTCAATTTTAGATCTCTTTTTAATATTTGTAGCAGATGAAAAATTAGAATTTGTTTCCTTATTTGATTTACGTTCTTCTTGATAAACTAGATATTGCGGTTCACTAAGCTCCTTCAATTTTTTATTAAAATTGGATTGTTCCACCTCAGAATCCTTTTTTAACTCTGTTTTAACAATCAACTTATCTTTTCCAATTGGTTTTATTGTAATTGAATTCCAATTATACATCCACAAAATAGCTAAAGCTGCAGCAATACCACTTGGTAAAGCATACCAAAATATTAATCCTCTTCTTTTTCTGCGTTTTTTATCAACAAGTTTGTCCCATCCATCAGTTGCATATTGGTCGTTATAACTACCAAATGTATCCTTAATATGGTTTCTTAATGTTTTATCAAATTGCTCTTTCATAATTTAAATAAAAGTGAGCTTTCACTAGCCTTCTTAATTTTTCTTTTGCTCTTGATAAATAAACCCTCGAACTGCTTGAAGGCATTTCGAGTATATCTGCAATCTCTTCGTGTGTGTAACCATCAATTTCATAAAGGTTAAAAACCATTCTATGTATTTCTGGTAATTCTTTTAATAGTTCTAAAATCTCTTGGGCCGATATTTTGCTAATGATACTAGGGTCGTTTACCGTTTCATCAGCATACTCAATATCTAAAACTGCTGCATGTTTTAAATTTTTTCTCCTGTTATCTATGGCCGAATTGACAATGATTTGTCTAAACCAAGGTTTGACTAACCTGCCATCATCAAAGGTTTTTATGGTTTTAAAAAGTTTGATGAATGCATCATTTGCGCTCTCTAGCGCATCATCTCTATTGATACAATATCTTAAAGAAATACCCATGGCATAGCCATAGAAGCGTTTGTATAACATTTCTTGAGCCTTACTATCGTCTTTACGACACCTTGCAATCAAATCTTGATCACTCAGCTCGTTAAGGGCTTTACTCATGCAATAGAAATAGTTTTTTAATTTACATCATCAAATTAATGAAATTTAATTAGTAATAATTGCTAATTCAACGTTTTTATCGGTTTGTTTTTGCTTTGCTTTTGGGTAAGGTGAAACCCCGTACAAAATTATTTTGTAGTTTTTTTGATTGATGCTAAAAGCTAAAGTATCTTCTTTAAAATTTGTTTTTTGACCATAAAACAAATCAAATGAAGCTTGATTTTCTTTGTTATCTATCACCATTAATCTCACCATTGCATCTCCGGCTGAAATGCAATTCACATCAGCTGGGCATCTGCTGTCATTAACTTGTTCTACCTTTACTACAAGCTGATTATCATTCTTGCCAATAATAGCAGTCTCGTTTAAATCAATTTTTACTTTAGTGCCAAAATCTACTGATGGAATATTTAACTCTTGTTTTTGACAAGCAATAACCAAGATAAATAACATGATGATTGAACCAAAAATATAGGTTTGAAAATTATTTAAATACATAACCAAATGTTTATTATGATTACGCATATACATTGAATTATGATACAGAGGAATTAAAGTTTTTTTGCCTCGTTCCAGAAGACATCCATTTCTGCTAAAGTCATGTCTTGTAAAGACTTACCCAATGTTTTGGCTTGAGATTCTAAATATTGAAAACGCTTGATGAACTTTTTATTTGTTTTTTCTAAGGCATCTTCAGGGTTAATATTGATGAAACGGGCATAGTTAATTAGAGAGAAAAGTAAATCGCCAAATTCTTCTTCGGCTTTTTGATTATCAATAGCGGTATTGGTAACGGTGTTAAATTCGGTTTTAAACTCTTGTAATTCCTCCTCCACCTTTTCCCAAACTTGCTCTTTATTATCCCAATCAAAACCTACGCCACGGGCTTTTTCTTGTATTCTGGATGCTTTGATTAAGGCAGGTAAAGAAGATGGAACACCAGCTAAAACAGATTTATTACCTTCTTTTAATTTAATTTGTTCCCAATTTTGTTTTACCTGTTCTTCGGTATCGGCAATCACATCTCCATAAATGTGGGGGTGGCGATTAATTAGTTTTTCACAAATGCCATTTAAAACATCCGTTATATTAAAGTCGGTAGTTTCGGAACCAATTTTTGCATAAAATACTAAATGCAACATTAAATCGCCTAATTCCTTTCTAATTTCCTGCATATCTCCATCTAAAATGGCGTCAGAAAGTTCGTAGGTTTCTTCTATGGTTAAATGTCTTAAAGTCTCTAATGTTTGTTTCTTATCCCAAGGACATTTGTTTCTTAAATCATCCATAATGGCTAAAAGCCTTTCAAATGCAATGGCAGGTGTAGATTGGGTATCAAAAACGTTCATTTGGTAAATGTAGGAATTTTAAATAATTGAATTTGTCTGTTTTAAGCTACCTCTCTTAAATCTACAGCTACTACTCTAGAAACGCCTTGCTCAACCATGGTTACTCCATAAATAATATCGGTACTAGCAATTGTTTTTTTGTTATGAGAAACTACAATAAATTGTGATTGGTTTGAAAACGTACGTATGATGTTGTTGAATTTATCAATATTGGTATCGTCTAACGGGGCATCAACTTCATCAAAAATACAAAATGGAGCGGGTTTTAAAAGGTATAAAGAGAATAGGAGCGCAGTGGCGGTTAATGTTTTTTCACCCCCAGATAGCTGATTGATAGACAAAGGTCTTTTTCCTTTTGGTCTTGCAATAATATCGATATCAGATTCTAAAGGATTATTTGGATTGGTTAAGATTAAATCGCAGCTATCTTCTTCGTTAAATAGCGATCTAAAAACTTTCATAAAATTCTCTCTTACCATTACAAAAGACAGCATAAATTTATCTTGAGCAGTTTCGTCAATTTCTTTAATGGTTTCTAATAGAGAATTTTTGGCGTCTAATAAATCAGTTTTTTGGCTAGTGATAAATTTAAATCGCTCCTCAATTTCTTGATAGGCTTCCATAGCCATGGGGTTAATGGCTCCAAATTCATCAATTTGTTTTTTTAATTTAGCTGCATTTTCTCCAACTTCTTCTTCTTTTTCATCCCCAGGCGGTTCATCATCTAAAATATCAGTAATGTCAATATCAAATTCTACCGCTAATCGTTCTTTTAGGCTGTTAAGCTCTATTTTTAAATTTGTTTTATTCTCTCTAAAGGTGTTACTAATTAAGTCAGCTTCGTCCTTTTGCTTTCTTAAAGTTCCTAAATTAGATTCTAAATCATTAATTGATTCTTTATTTCGGTAATAATCCTTTTCATTCTCTTGTAAAGCAAGTTCCATTTCTTCCTTTTGCTTATACATAGAAATTAAATCTTCATCGTCGTAATCTGTATGTTGTACAGTTTCTAAAATTGCTGCTTTTGTATTTTCTATTTCGGCACTGTTTTTAGAAACTCTATCTGTTAAATTATCAATTAAGCTTTCGCGATACTCAATATCTTTATCTAGGCTGCTTATTTTATTTTTTTGTTGATGATATTTTAGATTTTCTATATTAAATTCGGACGATTTCGTATTTAATAGCTCACTCAAATCTGCTAAATTTCTTTGCTCCTCTTGGTAGGAAGCCTCAATTTCTATTTTTTTTAATCTTAATTCTTTTATTTTTGGATTTAAACTAAGTAAAGACGAATTTATTTGAAGTAATTTATCTTCGATATCCTTTTTTCTATTTTGTATATTTTGAATAAATGTTTGATATTGCTCTTGTTTTGTTTTTATAGAGATTAATTCGTTTTCTAACAAGTTAATTTCTTTAGATAGATTGATGATTTCTAAAGATTGAGTGAGTTCTTTTAATGTTTTAATTTTTAAATTTTTCTCTTCAATTTCGTTCTTAAGCTTAACACTATTCTGTTCTAAAGATTTTATTTCTTTAGCTAAACTATCTAAATTTTTAACCCTACCAATTCTTTTACCTTCAAATAAACCAACCGATCCACCTGATAGGGTAAATCTACTTCTAAACAGTTTTCCTGTCTTCTCTAAGTAAACTATTTCTTCCTGATTTTTGATTTTTGATATTTCTTTAAAAAATTCTAAATCAATAAGATAAACATTTTGAAGTAAATATTTACTTAAACTAGAATAATTGCTATCCACCTCTATTACCTCCAAAGCATTTATTGCGTTTGGCATATTTATTTTTGCTTGGGTTGTATGTAAATGTAGCTGATCTAGTATAAAAAAATTAGCCTTTCCGCGTGATGCATTACTCAATAAATTAACTGCATCTAAAGCATCTTGGTAAGTTTGAACCACATAGTAATTCATTAATGGTTCTAAGTAACTTTCTATTGCAATTCTATACTCTTCCTTACAAAATAAAATATCAGATAAGAGTGGGGCATTCTTATTCCATTGAGCGTTCTTTTTTAAAAACCTAATAGATTCTGGAAAACCTTCTAAATTATCAACCATACTTTTAGTCAATTGATATTCATTTTGCTTAGCATCTAATTTTCTAACAAGCGCATTTAAGTTTTCTTTATTGTTTATTATGATTTCTTCTAAATCTGTTACTTGGATTTTAATCAACTCTTCATCTGTTTTAAGTTGATTAAGTTTTGTGGTTTTAGTTGATAAATTGGCAGATATTGTAGCTATGGCTTCGTTAAATTGATTTAACTCTTGTTCTTTATTTTCGGTATCGGTAAAGTTTCTATTACTTTCTTGTAACAATGTCTCCTGCTGAATATTTAAAATATCAATTTCCTTTTCGTTTTGATATAATTGATTTTGAAGCTCGTTGCTGTTTTTTTGTATTACATCAGTACTTGCTTTTAACGATTGCTGTTTTACCCTTAAATCGTCAACAATTTGTTTAAGTAATTCTAAATCTATCTCTAGTTTATTTAAAACTTGTTCTTGTTCAAGCTTTTCTTCACTTAGTCTTTTAATGTTGTATCGAACGTGTAGAAGCTGACTTTTATCTTTATCTAACTCTTCGGTTACACGTTTCTCTTTTTCCTGTAAAAACTTAAGCTGTTCATTTTTAATCTTTTTTTCGCTTTCGTAAGTCCTTATTTTAGAAATAAATTCATTAGTTGCCTTTTGTTGAGTAGAAAGGTTTTTTTCTTTTATTAGACTTTCTAATTTTTGCTTTTGGAGGTTAGCTTCTAAATCATTTATTTTAGTTAAAAATTTAGTTTTGTCTAAAGCGTGATTTTCTTCTTCTGCCTCTATTTTATTGAGCTGCTCTCTTAAGTTTACAATTTTAAACGATGCTAATACTAAACTTAAGATTTTATATTTTTCTTTTAGTTTTAAATATCTCTCTGCTTTTTTTGCTTGACTCTCTAACGTTTTAAGATTTTTTTCAATCTCAAAAAGTAAATCATCCACTCGGCTTAAATCGGTTTCGGCATCTTTAAGTCTGTTTAGTGTTTGTTTTTTTCTAATTTTATATTTAGAAATTCCTGATGCCTCTTCAAATAAATTTCTCCTAGAGCCTTCTTTATTAGCTATAATTTCATCTATCATTTTTAACTCGATGATAGAGTAGGAGTCGGCTCCAATTCCGGTATCTAAAAATAAATCTGTAATGTCTTTTAAACGACATTGAACATCATTTAAACGGTATTCAGATTCGCCAGTTCTATATAATTTTCTGGTGATGGTAACTTTAGAGTAAGCCGTAGGTAAAATATTTTTGGTGTTGTCAAAAGTTAAAGAGACTTCGGCTAAATTAGAAGGTTTTCTGTTTTTGGTTCCATTGAAAATAATGTTTTCCATTTTTTCTGAACGTAGCATTCTTGTGCTCTGTTCGCCCAGTACCCATCTTATTGCATCAACTACATTTGATTTACCGCAACCGTTTGGACCAACAATTGCAGTTACGCCTTCATTAAAATTTATAGTGATTTTATCACCAAAACTTTTAAATCCTTTAATATCTAGTTTCTCTAATTGCATTTGCTCAAAAACGGAGGCTCAAAATAATGTTTTTTTTAGAATTAGTGATTTGAATGATGTTTAAGGTGAAAAAGATTTTTTTAAGTTGATTTTATGATTTAAATAACGCTTATATAATTAAGCAATTTCTTAATGAAAGTTTAAAAGTATTTCTGCCTACAATGATTTCTTTTCTAATATTTTAAACTCAAATTACCTAATAGAAATATTTATAAAGCAAAACGAAATTTTGGTTACTTTTTTTCCGCAAAAAAGTAACCAAAAAACTCCCCGCTGCGTTTGTTGCTACAAAGTTTCTGCTTTAAATTTCTTCTGTGCTAATCGCAACAAACAAGGCGGAATTGTCAATCAACGGTTGTTTGTGCATTTGCTAGGTGGGCTATCTAAAGAACTACTTTGCAAATTAGACAAAAAGATATCGGCATTTATTTATATTTTTATGTGTGTATCTGTGGCTGTTTTCTAAATTTTAAAAGTTTTCTTTCACCACTTTTTTAAGTGATTTAGTTACATTTTAGTTTAATGCTTAATCTGAGTTAAATATAATCAGGTCCTTTTTTGTGTTTTTAATTAAGTATCCAAAGATGAATTTCAAAATTTTAGGTAAAAAAAAAGCCACTAAAAATAGTGGCTTTAAATCTTTTAAAGATTTTGGATTACATAGCAGCAGTAGTATCAGCAGCAGTAGAATCAACAACTGTAGAATCTACAACAGTAGTATCAACAGCAACTGAATCAACAGCAACTGAATCTGTAGCTTCTTCAGTAGCTTTATCTGAATTACAAGCAACGATTGATAATGAAATAGCTAAAGCTAAAAATCCGAATTTGAATAAGTTCTTCATGTTAATTTTCTTTTTAATTGTGATTAATTTATTCTTTATACATCTAACTTTAAAAGGTAACCCATCAATTAAGAAAAAAAATAAAAAAAAATTAAAAGGCTATAAATCATGTAAATTTGATTAAAATCTTATTTAAATTTTTTTTTATCAAATAAGGGTTACAATTTAGCAGAAACGGTATTAAGAAGTGAGTAAAGAAGTTAAGTACAATAAGCTAACAGATAATGAAATTATTTTAGGAATTCTAAATAATTCAAATTCTACGCTGCAATATCTCTACAAGTCTTACTTCCCAATGATTTTTAAATTAATCATTAATAATAATGGGAACGAGGATGATGCTAAAGATGTTTATCAAGAGGGAATTATTATTCTTCACGATAAGATTAAGAGTGGTGATTTTGAATTGACGAGTAAACTTAAAACATTTTTATATTCAGTTTGCAGAAGACTGTGGTTAAAGCGACTAAATCAGAAAAGTAGATTTAGTGAAAATATTAAAGATTATGAGGATTATTTTACCGTTGAAGCGGAAATTATGAATCATGAAGATAAGGATCAACAATTTGAATTAATGGCTAATGCCTTAGCACAACTTGGTGAGCCTTGTAAAACAATTATTGAAGATTTTTATATGCATAATCAATCTATGCAAGATATCTGCGAAAAATTTGGGTATACCAATGCTGATAACGCTAAAACACAGAAATACAAATGTTTACAACGGTTAAAAAAATTGTTTTTTAACGTTAAGTAATGATACATGAAAAGCGAGTTAGATTTAATTAAAAGAATTGAGGCTTATTTATTTGAAGAAATGAGTGATAGTGATATCGCTATTTTTGAAATGGAAAGAAAGAATGATGCTGCTTTAGACCATAAGGTAGTAGAACATTTAGATTTTTTAAAATCGATAAAATCTTTTGGAGAGAATAAGAGTTTAAAAGCTCAAATGAATTTAATTCATGATGAATTGGATATTTATTCATTGAAAAAAGATTTAGAAGAAAAACCTAGTTCTGTTGTTCTATTTTGGCGTAAAAATCAAAAAAGTTTATCTATCGCTGCTTCTGTTGCAATTATAGCAACTGTTATCACCGTTTTTGCTATGAATTTGTTTAATGGAACAAATCAAACATCAAATTACAGTGAATTAAAACGAGATATGGAAACTATAAAGCGGTCTCAAAATGCTTTAATTAGAAACATAAATAGCAATAATCAACCTAAAGATATTAGCCAATACGGTGGAACTGGCTTTGCGATTTCGGCAAATGGATACTTAGTAACAAATTATCACGTAATTAAGGATGCAGACTCTGTTTATGTACAAAATAATAAAGGTGATTCGTTTAAATCTGAGACAATTTATATAGATCCGTCTACCGATATAGCCATTTTGCAAATTACCGACCCAAGTTTTCAAGTTCTTTCTACATTACCTTATGTATTTAAAAAATCTGGAGCTGATTTAGGTGAAGATGTATTTACTATTGGTTATCCAAAAGATGATATTGTCTATGGAAAAGGTTATTTAAGTTCATCTACCGGTTTTGGTGGAGATTCAATTGCTTATCAGGTTACTATTCCAGTTAATCCAGGTAATTCAGGCGGTCCATTAATGGATAATAAAGGAAACGTAATTGGAATAATTAGTGGTAAACAAACACAAGCAGATGGTGCCGCATTTGCAGTTAAATCGGATTTTTTATTAAAAGCTTTTGGGAATATACCTCAAGATTCTTTAAAAAGTAAAATAATATTAAGTAAGAAAAATTCACTTTCTGGTTTAAGTAGAAAGCAACAAATTAAAAAATTACAAGATTTTATATTTATTGTTAAAGTCTATAATTAATTCTTAACCTAAAATATAATTAAAGCTTCTTACGCTAAGAAGCTTTTTTTTTGCTCCATAACTTTGTACCAATTCTATATTAAAATAGTTAATGTATTCCTATATCATTATATTTGTGCTTTAAATTTAATATGCTAGATATAAACGTAGGTTCGAGAAAAGAAGTAATGGGTTATTTAGAGCCCTTTATGGTTAATGATATGGCCGAATATTTAAAGCCAGTTGACGATATGTGGCAACCAGCCGATTTCTTACCAGATTCAAGTAAAGACACTTTTTTTGAAGAAGTTAAGCAATTACAAGAGTGTACAAAAGATTTATCTTATGATTTAATGGCCGTTTTGGTAGGAGATACCATTACAGAAGAAGCTTTGCCAACTTATGAATCTTGGTTAACCATGGTTGATGATGTTTCTAGAAACGAACAAGGAGGATGGATGAAGTGGGTTAGAGCTTGGACAGCTGAGGAAAATCGTCATGGAGATTTGTTAAACAAATATCTATATCTATCAGGTAGGGTAAATATGAGAGCTATGGAAGCTTCAACTCAGTATTTAATTCAAGATGGTTTCGATATTGGAACAGGCCACGATCCTTATCGTAACTTTATCTATACCTCTTTTCAAGAAATAGCAACCAATATTTCTCATAGAAGAGTAGCCATGCTTGCGAAACAAGGTGGAGATAAGCAATTATCTAAAATATGTGGAGTAATAGCAGCTGATGAAGCTAGACATGCAAAAGCTTATAAAGCATTTATTAGTAAAGCATTTGAGGTTGACCCTAGTGAGGTGATGTTAGCATTTGAGGATATGATGCGTAAAAAAATTGTAATGCCTGCACATTTTTTAAGAGAAATGGGAACTAAAATTGGTCATACCTTCGGGCACTTCACTGATGCTGCTCAGCGTTTAGGCGTTTATACTGCTGTTGATTATGTAGATATTATGAAAAATTTAATAGAAGATTGGAACATAGAATCTATTAAAGAATTAAATGAAGCAGGAGAGAAGGCCAGAGATTATATTACGGCACTTCCTGATAGGTTATTGAAAATTGCTGATAGAATAAAAACACCAGGGCTAGAATATAAATTTTCTTGGATACTTTAATTATTTTATAGTGCATAAAAAAAGCCAGAATTTTTTTTCTGGCTTTTTTTTGTGTTTCATTTTTATCGTAAATATAGGTTAGAATTAATTCGGTTACCCGATACATCCAAATACCAATTATTAAACATCGTTCCATTACTTTGTGCCCATTGTAAGAATTTGCTATAACCTGTTGTTATTTCTTTTTGTTCTTGCATATAAGGTATAGCAGTATGAATGTCTATTGCCCATGGTAAATTGTTACTTGTTTGATAATATTTACCTGTAGATAAAATGGTATTATCGTCAAAAGTTCCAAATATAGATCTATCAGCTTTATCAGAAGGAGCAAAGCCAGGTAAGTGAACTTCTGCACCTCTTTTTTGGTTTGCTATTAAATAAGGATTAAAATTTAGTAAACTAAAATGAGTAGTATTTCCTGGTCTTGTATCAAAAGTAATTTTAATCTTTGTTGTATCGGGAGTAAAATATGGTTTATCAAGTTCGGCATTTGTAACATTACTAGATGAACCATTTGGTAATACCGCATTACCGTTATCAAAAATTAAAATATTGGCTTTCTGTTGTCCAAGCTCTGTACCATTTGATGCTAAATTAACCCAACTACTATTTGTAATTTTTGAACCAGTTACACTCAATATTTTATTAGGAGTAATTTTATCTAATTGGTACATAAAACCATTAGAGTTTCCAGCACCCAATGCTTTTGTTACAATTGTCATAAATGCTTCAACTAAGTTGTTTTGCGCATTGTAAATAAATCTTACTTTATATTCTGCTACTAAATCATTAAGATCATAATCGCCTTTTTTAGGCCATAAATCCTCAAACATTAAAGTTCCGGGACCATTGGTTGCTGGATAGTAGCATTCAAATGATCTTGTAGGGTCGTTTGGAAATGCATCTTTATCGTTAGTAACGCCATCGCCATCTGTATCATTATTTGGCGTTACTGATTTTGGTTCACAGTTATGAGAAGGAGAAGCCCAATATTCGCCATCAATAAAAATATCATCTAAAACACCTCTTGTTGTGCCTCCCTCGCCATAAAAATAAAATCTAAGTTTAAAGACGCCAGAAAAGTTTACTGGTATATTCCCATTAACAACATTTTCTGCAGTATTACCGTTAAAATTATATCTGTAAATGGTGTCTATATTGTTTTGCGGACTAACTTTTAATACAACAAATCTTCTGTAAACAACTCCAGCCCATCTGTCTAATCTCATTTTCCATTTAATGTTACCAGAATTATTGAATTTGATAAATGGAGATTGTGCTCCATTAGGATAATCTGTTCCACCAGTTAATTGACCAGTTCTTAAAGATTGCTGCCCGTTAATTTTTGAGGCTCCATTATAAACTGATCCAGGAAAAACCCAGCACATTCCTATATCTGAATTTCTATTATTTTCTGCGTTTAATATTACAGGATTTTGTGCTTTTGCACTGATTGAAAATCCTATAAATGCAATTAATATATATGATTTAAGTTTCATTTTAATTTACCTCCGTAGTGTCATTAAATAAATAAGAGAAATTAATTTGATTATTCTCTATAGTTACGATTTTGTTAATTGAGCCAAAAGAAACTCTAACTTGAGTGTTTATCCGTGGAATGTTGATTTTTTCGCTAACATCATCAGCCATGCTGTAATTTCCAGAGAAAAAAACGCTTTTTCCATCAATACTGGAAACTTTTAAAACATTATACTCATTTGCTAAGGGTTTTAATCCTTCTACCATAAATGTAATGTTATGCTGAGTTGACCAATTAAAAGAACTACTAGTGTTAATGTTATTTAATTCTTTTATCTCTTCCTTTGGGTCATTTATTTCAATACTATCTTTTTTACAAGAAATAAAACTTGCTATTAATAGCGTAAGAACTAAATATTTATTTGTTTTCATCTTAATAAAATTTGTTATTTCCGTTTTGTACGAAAAAAAAGCGCCTAAGGTTATAGATGAATATTTGAAATTTAAAAAATATGATTTAGAAGAAGATATTAATCAATCGATTCTAAAAAAGTAAAAGAAAATAAGCGAATGATTTTTGTTATTTAACATCATCAATTAAGAAGTTAATAGTTGATGAATTTTCGGAATAGCTTTTATTATTAACTATTATTATGTTAAAACGTTAAATAATTTACTGGTTTAAATTATCTTTAAACAATCATTAAAATTTCACTCGATTTGATGATTTATGAATAGCTTTTAAAAAATTAAATACATGAAGATTCTTTTAATAATTTGTTCTTTTATAATATCAATTTGTTTTAATAACATTTTATACGGACAGAGTTTAATTAAAGAAGGGGATATTGCTCCGAATTTTGATTTAAAAAGTACCGATGGTAAAACAATTTCTACATCAGACTTTAATGAATCTAAAGGTTTAATTATTGTTTTTACAAATAGCACTTGTCCATACGCCAATCTTTATAACCAAAGGATAGCCACCCTTTACCAAAAATATGTGAATAGTGGATTTAAACTTTTAGCAATTAATTGCGATAAGAGAAATATAGATGGACGAGAGTCTAAAGTTGATGGAACTATAAAAGGGGAAGCTTTTAATATTTCCTTCCCTTTATTTAATGATGATAATCTTTCTTTGGCAAAGTCTTTTGGTATACAAAAAATACCTTTTGCTTATGTTTTACAAAAAACAAAAAAAGGATTAACCGTTAAATATTCAGGATCTATTGATAATGATATTGAAGATACAAGCCCTAATAGCAGAACCAATTATGTAGAAAAAGCGGTTGACGCACTTTTGAAAAATAAAAATGTTGAACTAAAGCAAACAGATGTAAATGGTTGCTATATACTATAAACAAAACAATTAAATAAGCATTAGCCTACCTAATTGTATTGTTTAAATTGTCATTTTTAGAGTAATAGGACTTAAAAAATATGAATTAACGTAGCATGTTTTTTAGCAGGTACAGAACCAGTTGCCTCATGTATGGATAGCATTTTATCATTAAAATCTCCAACCCAAGAAAGTTCTAACTCTTTATATTGATTTTTTGGAATCACATACTCTTTTAGAATTATAAAAATGGCAGACTCTAAACCGTGTTTTTGAAATTTTTGTTTAGTTCCCATTACAACAGCCCTCATTCTATCAACTCCTTTCCATTTCTTATACAAAAACTTTATTTTTCCTATTAAATCTAATTTCCCATTTAATGGTTTTATCATTTGGTTAGCGTCTGGTAATATAACCACAAAAGAAGCAGGCTCGTTATTTACGTAAGCAAACCATATTAATTTAGGATCCATAATTTGCTTCATTTGCTCAAAACTTTCTTTAATAGTTTCTAGCTTTATGGGCACAAAATGATTAAAATCTTTCCAACCATCGTTGTAAATCTCAACAAAATCATTTGCGTATTTATCAAATTTCTTGGGGTCTAAATATTCAAAAGAATAACCGGGTTTTTGTCTAACCCAATTTGCAATTTTAGTAAAACGTTCTGGAAAAGGCTTATTGAGATCTAAATGATTAGTTAATTGTTCGTATTCGGTTACAAATCCATAATCTTTAAAGTGTTTATGATAGTATGGTTTGTTATAATTCATTCCGTACGATGGATGAGTAAAACCTTCTAAAAGTAAGCCCCAAAAAGTGTCATTTTCTCCAAAATTTATAGGGCCTTCCATGGCCTCCATGCCTTGCAGCTTTAACCATTCCTTAGCAGTATCAAATAATAGTTTAAAGGCTTCGGAATTATCAATACATTCTACAAAACCTACTCCACCGGTAGGTTGTTCGAATGTAAATGCTTTCTTTTCGTTATAAAAAGCAGCAATTCTACCTATTAATTGATTGTTGTTATCAAATAATATCCATCTAATGGCTTTACCATGAGAATGAAAGTTATTTTTATTAGGGTCAAAAACTGCTTCAATATCGTTATCTAAAGGACAAACCCAATGTTGATCTGTTTTATATATCAACTTGGCTACATCCAAAAAGTATTGTTTAGTTTTTGTCGAGTTTACCTCAATTATATTCATAAAATTAAAGGGTTGTATAAAAAAAAAGCATCCAGATACTGAATGCTTCTAAATTAAATATTTTAAGACTTAAAAGTCGTCGTCATCATCGAAGTCATCAAAACCTATATCATCTATAGGTAAATCTAAAACATCATCGTCTTCGTCTTCATCAGAAAACTTACTTTTAGATTTTGTTACGTCTAAATCTAGATCGTCCTCTTCTTCTTCGTTTTTTTTACCTGTAGGTTTGTTTTGCTTTGCCATTGCTTTAATGTTTTACTATTATAAAGTTAAAGTTTTAAAACTATAATAAAAGAAAATTATTTTTTGTTTAATGTTTCTTAAGGCAAAAGTATAAGGAAATTTGAAATTCAAAAAAAGATTTTAAAATTATTCTGAAATTTCTCCAATTTTTGAGGCTACATTTTCTTCAAGGTCTTTAGGCTGAGGCAAATCTGCAATAGAATTAATTCCAAAATGATCTAAAAAATAATTACTTAGTTGATACAAGATGGGTCTACCCGGTCCCTCAGACTTTCCTGCCATATTTATTAAATCTTTTTCTAAAAGTTTTTGTACTGTATAATCGCAGTTAACACCCCTAATTTGTTCAATCTCTAATTTGTTAATAGGTTGCCTATATGCTATTATTGCTAGAGTTTCTAGTGCAGATTGACTTAATTTCTTTTTAGATTTTTGAATATGTAGCTGGTTAATAATGGGCAACATTTCTGCTTTTGTTAAAAATTGGTACCCATTTGCAATTTTAGTCAATTCTAATGCTGAATTTTGATTTTTATACCTTTCTTTAATTGAATCTATTGCGTCTAAAACTTCTTTATTTTCCACATCTCTCTCTAGAGTTACTTGCAAACAGATGGTAATTTCTTCTAAGCGTAAACTTGTATCTGAAGCGAAAATTAAAGCCTCGATGTATTGTTCAATCATTAAATTTAGCGTATTATTTATTTAATAATTTATTACTTGTTGCTCTAATTCATTAACATCATTTCTCCACTGGTACAATTGGTTACGCAATTGAGGTTCAAAACCAGCTTCACGAATAGATTCTTGTATTCCATTAGAAGTGAAACGATGAGGAGCTCCAGCAGCACTTACCACGTTTTCTTCAATCATGATAGAACCAAAATCATTTGCACCAGCATGTAAACACAATTGTGCAACTTGTTTACCTACCGTTAACCATGAAGCTTGGATGTTTTTAATATTTGGAAGCATTATCCTGCTCAAAGCAATCATTCTAATGTATTCATCGCCTGTAACATCATTTGTTATGCCTCTTAATCTTTTTAATAATGTACCGTCATCCTGAAAAGGCCAAGGAATAAATGCAGTAAAACCATAATTTCCCTCAGGTTTTTCGAATTGTACTTCGCGAATCCAAATTAAATGCTCAAAACGCTCTTCTAATGTTTCAATATGTCCAAACATCATAGTTGCTGATGTAGGGATATTAAGTTTATGAGCAGCTCTCATCACATCTAACCACTCTTGACCACCACATTTACCTTTACTAATCAATCTGCGAACACGGTCATTTAAAATCTCTGCTCCAGCACCTGGTAAAGAATCTAATCCAGCTTCTTGCAATGCTTTTAAAACATCGTAATGAGACATACTCTCTAATTTAGCCACATGAGCAATTTCAGGCGGACCTAAAGCATGCAACCTTACCTCGGGATAAAGAGATTTTAATTCTTTAAATAAATTAGCATAAAATGCTAAGCCTAAATCGGGGTGATGACCACCTTGAAGCAATAATTGATCTCCACCTAATTTAATGGTTTCTTCTATTTTTTGCTTGTAAGTTTCTATATCGGTAATGTAACTTTCATCATGCCCTGGTCTACGGAAAAAATTACAAAACTTGCAATTTGCAATACAAACGTTTGTTGTATTAACATTGCGGTCTATTTGCCAAGTAACCTTACCATGAGGCACTTGTATTTTACGTAACTCGTTTGCAACGTACATCAATTCTGGTGTACTCGCATTATGGTATAAAAAAATTCCTTCTTCTTGAGATAGAAACTCAAAATTTTGGGCTTTGCTTAAAATATTGGCAACATTCATACTACAAAAATACGTGTTATTGCTTAATTGTTTTAAGTTTTAAGAAAAGGATTGTTTTTTGACTTTTGCAAGAGAGTTATGTTGGAGGTTAGTTTGTAATCGGTAATCGGTTTCTTATGTTATGGAGGGTCTGTAATCGGTTTAAAATATTTAACCTGATTACAAAATAATAAACTTAACAAGCACTGATTACAGATTACAAAATAACTAAATTGAAAAGTACCCATTATAAAAATAAAAGACTTGAAAAGTATCGATTACAAAAATCACAAACTTAGATCTTTAATTACCTTAGCAGGGTTTCCCACAGCCATGCTGTTATCGGGAATGTTTTTAGTGACTACACTACCTGCACCAATTACGCAGTTGTTACCAATTGTTACTCCAGGTAAAATAATGGCACCACCACCAATCCAGCAATCATTTCCAATGGTTACAGGTTTAGAAAATTCGACGGTTTTTCTTAATTCGGCATCTATAGGATGACTGGCTGCATAAATTTGTACAGCCGGACCAAATAGTACATTAGAGCCAATTTTAATTGGCATGGTATCTAGAACTACGCAATTCACGTTAAAGTACACATTATCGCCACAGTAAATATTGTAACCGTAATCACAATGGAAAGGAGGTTCTATATAAAAGTTTTTACCAGTATTAGGTATTAACTCCTTAAGTAAAACTTTACTTGTTTTTGTTGTAAGATATTCGGTTATGTTTAAAGCTCTTAATAATCTTTTTGCGTTTCTTCTTTCTTTTAAAAGTTGAGGATTGTTTGCCAAATATAAGTCACCAGCAAGCATTTTTTCTTTTTCACTTTGCATAAGTATTTGTTTTATTGCGATGCTAACCCAATTCTATTTGAATCTAATTTAACCAAAATAAATAGTAGAATAGTAAAGCTAATTAAAGAAGAACCGCCATAACTTAAAAACGGAAGTGGGATACCAATAACTGGCATTAATCCAATTGTCATTGCGATATTAACAAAGAAGTGGCAAAATATAATGCAGGCTACAGAGTAGCCATAAATCCTTCCGAAAGATGTTCTTTGTCTTTCGGCAATATGAACAATTCTTAAAAGTAGAAATACATATAGAAAAACGACTAAAAAACTACCTAAAAAGCCCCATTCTTCGCCTACAGTACAAAAAATAAAATCGGTGCTTTGTTCAGGAACAAAGTTAAATTTGGTTTGTGTGCCTTGTAAATATCCTTTACCAAGTAAGCCACCACTACCAATAGCAATTTTAGATTGATTTACGTTATAACCCGCTCCACGTAAGTCGCTTACCTTGCCTAAAAGTAAATCTATCCTTACTTTTTGGTGAGATTTTAGAATATTGGTATAAACAAAATCAACACTAAAAATAAACATACAACTCAATATTAATCCTAAGATAAATACACCTATTAATTTTCTGCTTCTTCTAAAAAAATAAACTAGCAATACAGTTATTAAAATCAATGAGATTATTACATAAAGTTTGGGATACAATAATGTGATGATGAAGAGTAAAATCATCATGGTTCCAGCAATTAAAAAGTAAGGCGATAAACCTTCTCTATACAAAACAAAAATTAGAGACATGAAAACCAAAGCAGAACCAGCATCTGGTTGTAATATAATTAACAAAACTGGAAACCCTAAAATGGCAAGCGTAGGTAAGAATGTCTTTACCTCGGAAATTTTATTGTTAATGCCGCTTAAATGCCTTGCAAGCAATAAACTTGTGGCCCATTTTGCAAATTCCGAAGGCTGTAGTCTAAAACTACCAATAGGTATCCAAGCTTGGTTACCACCAACATTTCTACCAACTACTAAAACAACAATTAGTAAAAGGATTGTGATACCGTAAAAAACAGGAGCAAAGTTATAGAAAAACCTTTCTTCTAATAGTAAAATAACACCTGCTGTTATAATAGCCAAAAGAATAAATATTAATTGCTTACCAGAATTATTATCTAAGTTAACAAGAGGTTGATCAGGGTTATAAACCGCTGCGTTAATATTAAACCATCCAATTATTAATAGGGTAATGAACAACGTAATAGTTACCCAATCTACATGACTAAAAAATCCTTTATTTACGTTATTCATTTTTAGGTTTAATAGCTTTATTGTTTATTTGAACAGTATTAACTCTTTTGATGGTTGATGGTGTGCTTAAGCTGTCTTTCTTAATTTTTACTTTATTAACGTTTTTTTGTCCAGGTAATAAATTAGCATTTAGAAGCCTATCGGTATAATACGTTGGTCGGCTAATACTATCTTTAAGGTATTTTTCTATCATTAAACTAGCAATAGGAGCGCTCCAAGTAGCTCCATAACCAGCATTTTCAACCACTACAGCAATTGCAATTTTAGGGTTTATACGAGGTGCAAAAGCCACAAAAACGGAGTGATCATCGCCACGTGGATTTTGTACGGTACCTGTTTTACCACAAATCTCAATATCAGTAATTCTTGCATTATAGGCAGTTCCACTTCCACTATTAACTACCTTACTCATACCTTCAATAACAGCATCAAAATACTGAGGATCTATACCAGCATTATTTCTTTTGATGTATTCTTCTTTAATGATTTTTTTCTCGCCAATTGCCTTTATTAAATGTGGCTTATAATAATAACCTCTGTTTGCGACAATAGCCATTACATTGGCCATTTGTAAGGGTGTTATACCAAGTTCTCCTTGGCCAATAGATAAAGAAATATTGAAACTAGAAGTCCATTTGTTATTCCCAAATATTTTGGTGTAATAATCTGCCGACGGAATTAATCCTTTTCGCTCTGCTGGCAAATCAATATCCAATACGCTTCCAATACCAAATTTCATAACAGCGTCTCTCCATTTTTTATATGCAAAAGACGGTTTTAAACCAGTATGGTCTATCATTTTACTATAGGTGTAGCCATAATAAGTATTACATGATTCTTCTATAGATTTTTCTAAATTGATAGTTCCATGTACGTGGGTACAACCCATAAAACCACGTCTTCCATAACGGTAACCACCAGGGCAGTTGTAATAGGTATTTTGATTTATTAATCCCATTTGTTGAGCTACCAGTGCATTAATCACTTTAAAAATTGATCCCGGAGGATACTCAGCCTGAATAGGCCTAATAAACATAGGTTTTAGCGGGTCATTTAATAATTTCATATAATTATTGCCTCTTTCTCTTCCTACCATGATATTAGGATTGTAACTGGGGCTACTAATTGATGCTAAAATTTCGCCTGTAGATGGCTCAATTGCTACAACACTACCAATTTTGTTTACCATTAAAGACTCGCCAAACATTTGTAAATCTTTATCTAAGGAAGATATTAAATTATCCCCTGAAATGGCAATACTATCAAATTTACCATCAAAAAAACTTCCCTTTTCTCTATTTTTTACATCCACCATAATGTTTCGTACACCACGTTGTCCTCTCAGTAAATCCTCGTAAGATTTCTCAATACCAGTTTTACCAATGTAATCTCCTTGGGCGTAAAAACCACCATATTTCACTATTTCTTTGTCATTTACTTCGCCAATGTAACCTAAAAATTGTGCTGCTGTAGAATCAGGATATAATCTAACCGAACGATTTTGAACATAAAAACCTGGAAACTCAAAAAGCTTTTCTTGAAAAGCAGCATATGTTCTTGCCGAAAGTTGCTTTTGAAATAACGAAGCTTTATAAGGAGAGTAGTTTTTAGCCTTTTTAAAGGCTTTATCAAACTCTTTTTTACTGATATTTATTAATTGGCAAAAAGAAAGGGTATCAATGTCTTTAACCTGACCAGGAATAACCATTAAATCATAAACTGGTTCGTTTTGTACTAAAACTTTACCATTTCTATCTAATATTACCCCACGAGCGGGATAAATTATTAATTTTCTTAGTACGTTATTATCTGCTGAAAGTTTATAGCTATCATCAATTACCTGTATATAAAAGAGTTTAACCAGTAAAACAATACTAACTAAAATAAATATACCCTGAATTATATATCTTCGATTAAAAAAGCTATTCATTAACGTTGTTTACGCTTAAAGAAAATAAGTTCTGAGGTGAAAATTAAAATTATTGTAAAGGAGGAACTTATTAAAACTCTACCTAATGTGCTAAGTATCTCGGTAAATCTAAATACTTCAAAATTTAATAAAAAGAAATGATGTATTAAAGTTAGTATTAAAGTGTAAAAGAAAAACCATCTAAATCCCATAACACCTAAAGCTGGTATTGGCTGACTTTCATAACTTTCTTCTTGCACAGTTAATCTAATAATAATTGTTCTAAAAAACGCTAAAATAATGCATGCACTTGCATGCAATCCTAAGGTGTTACTAAATATATCTATTGATAAACCTGTTACAAATGCTAAAGAAAAAAGCAGCCAATTTGGTGTCTGGAATGGCAATAAAAGTATAAACAAGATGTATAAATATGGAATGTTTAAACCATAGATTAACAAATTTTTAAGTAAAAAAACTTGAATACTAACTAAAATTATAAACCTTAAAATATTTTTTATAATGCTAATCATTCAGGCTCTCCTTATTGTTATTTTCTAGCGTTTCTTGCTCGGCTTTGAAATTGTTTTTAATGACATAGACATACTGTAACGAATAAAAATTTGTTGCTAGCTTAACGTATATATCTAAGAAACTTCCACCTCCTTTAACCCCGCTTTTAATCACTCTTCCAATTGGAATGCCTTTTGGGAAAATTATGCCTAAACCCGAAGTAATTACTCTTTCATTTATTTTTAAATTCAATTGGTTTGGAATATCTGTAAGGGTAACTATGCTTGGGTCGCCACCTTCCCAAATTAGTGGGCCAAAATACGGTGTGTTTTCTATGGAAGATGTGATACGAGTATCTTCATGTAAAATGGATTGTATGGATGAAAAATCTTCGGAAACATTCCAAACAATACCTACAACACCATTTGGACCGCTTACACCCATTCCTTTCTGAATACCGTGTTTACTTCCTCTATTTATAGTGATGTAATTATTTCTAGAGGTTATGGTTTTATTAACCACTTCTGCTAGTATGTATTCATATTGTACTTGATGAATGGTATCTTTTATAAGTTTAGTTTTAAGACTATCATCAAAAAAGTTTTCGCTCAATTGAGATCTTAATGCTAGATTTTCTTTTACAAGACTATCGTTTATTAAATCTAAGCTAAGATACTTATTAATCACATTTACCCGCTCGTAAATACTTCCTACAATTTTATTTGATGTATTAAAAGTACTTGACCTATGAAAATCGTTATTTTTTATTAATAAAATAAAGGAGATACTGAGGTAAATAATTAAAAGAAAAAAGGCATTAAACCTACTTATGAATCTCCAAAGATTTAACATATTTAACTAAAAATATTATTTGTTTTTAAAGAGTTTTGCATGAAAAATAATAATCAAAGTCAAAAAGTGGCGCATCCTTAATCTTGCTCAAAGATATAGAATTTACACAATTATAGAAATATATAAACTTATACTGCTTCAATAAAAAGGATTGTAATTCATAAGAATTCGTTGATTTTTTAAGATTTTCGACCTTAAAAATATAACTTTGATTAAGATTAAATAATTTAGAAGTTAATAAACTATTACTCTTCTTTTTTAGCACCTAGCAAACCTAAACTCATAATAATGCTTGTTGCAAGTATAATAACAAATAACAAGCCAGTTTCTACACCATTAATTCTCATTTCTTTAGGTAAATTGTAAAATAAAAGAATGCTAATTAAGCCACGAGGGGTAATAAATAAGATAGGAGATAAATCTACTTTAGCTACAAACTTGATATAGAGTAACCTGATTAAATAGATTGCAACAATGATAAGTAAACCATATTGGATGAGGGTAATATCTTTAAATTGATCTATTATAATGGTGAAACCAAAAATCACAAAGAAAAATGTACGAATTATAAATGCACTCTCGGCAGAAAGTTGATGTAATTGAACTAAGTCTTTGGATAGGTTTGGATAAATAAAATACTTTCTAAAAAATGGCACTCTTATTTCGTCTGCATTATTTAAAAATAATCCAAAAGCTAAAACAATAATTAATGCAGATAAATGAAAGCTTTGGCCAATTGAATAAACCATTACTAATATGGATATAATTAGGAAAAACTTAACGTGATGACTAATTCTGCCGATTAAATAAAGCAATAATAAACAAGATGCAATTGCAAAAAGGATAATTACTATAAGCTCAATGCCTAAGCTTGTAAACGCAGCTAGGTTATAGCTATCATTACTTATGGCGAAGTTAAAGAGTACAATACCCGCAATATCAGAAAATGATGATTCATAGATTACAAACTCCCTTTGATGCTGATTAATACTACTTACAGAAGGAATTGCTATTGCAGAACTAATTATACTAAAGGGTATTGAATTAATAAAACACAAATAGTAAGAGTAGGAGGTAAGCTCGTGTAAGATAAATGTTATAGCAGCTGTTGTTAACAAAAGTATAACTAATGCTGTTAGAAATGTTTTTGAAATTAGTTTGTTTTTATTACTATCATATTTTAAATCTAAAGCGCCCTCAAAAACAATTAAAATTAAACCCATAGTTCCAAGTGTGGGTAAAATTTTTAAAAAATCGAAAGTTTCAAGTCCAAAATAAGTGACAATTAATTTTAAACCAATACCTAAAGATAACAACAAAAGTACCGAAGGGATTTTGGTTTTTTTCGCAATTATATCAAAGAGGTAAGAAAAAATCACCAATCCGCTTAATAGTATAAGTATGGTGTATGTAGTCATTAACTAAATTTTAGCGATTTAGCTAAATATAAGCAATTTTTGATCCAGGAGTTAAATTTCAATCTATTAAAAAGGTATTATCATCATCGCTATCATTTGTCAAGCTTAATTTAACAACATCTTTTCCAGCAATACCTTCTACAGAACCACTAATGTGTACCGCGTTTAAAAGCACTTTTTCTAACTGCTTTTCTCTCGCTTTCCACATACGTTCCATGGCATTTCGTTCGCTTTGAATGCTCATTTTCATACTCATAAAGCCTTCGCTAATGGCATTCCATTGGCTAGCAAATTCTGTACTGGTTAAATAATCGTACAACATATGCATTTTATCGCCTCTGTTTTCTTGTGATTTTGTGGCAGTATAAAGCCTTAAAATACTATCACGTAAAACATAAGCTACCGCTTTTAATTCTTCAAAAGAGCAAATCCAAACACCATCTTTTTCACCAAAACAATCCATTCCTTTAGGATAGGTTTGCGTTACAATAACTGCAACATCGGCAGAAACTGCAATTTTATCTTTCTTCAATTTTTCTATCCAATCGCCACCAAAATCTTTGGTACGCTTACTTTCATAAATTATTTTGCCACATTCTTGTCCGCTAGTGTTTCTAACCGTTTGAATACAATCTGCACCGCGAATTCCTTTTCCCACTTCGGAAATTACATCAAAAGGGAAATTTGCTTGCAAAAGTTCTTCTAAAATTAATTCTTGAACCTCGCCTTGTAATTGCATAGAGCCTTGTTCGGCTTTGCGTTTCATTTCATCAACCAATTTCTTTTGGTCTTCAATCTGCTTTTCGTATTCTTTAAATTTGAGCTGATACTCGGTTTCTTTTATGGCATTTTTATCTTGTTCTTGCTTTTTAATTTGCTCGGCAAGGGTATTTCTTTCTTCTTGCAATTTGCGTTGCATTACCAATTCAAGTTCTGCTTCCTTATTTTTAAATTCGTTTTCTTTTTTTAAAAACTCTAATTCTTTTTGTCTAGCAGTTTTTAGCTTCTCTTCGTTATCTTTATTTGCGTTTTGAAGCATTAACATTTGATTTTCAAAATCATTAGCAATACTTTTTCTTAAGTTTTCTTCTAATTGTTTTTGAAGTTGCGATTTTTCACTTGCTAATTTCTCTTCAAACGCTAAAGCTTGTTGTTTTTCTTTAATTGCAAACTCTTGTTCTTTTTTTGAAAACTCTTCATCTTTCTTTTTTTGAAAGTCGAGCATTTTGTTGCGAAGTTCTTTTTTATACTCTTCGGCCATTACTTCCTCTATTGGGAAAGAATGGCTGCAATTAGGACATTTTACTTCGGTAGACATATTTTATAGATTATTATTCGTTTTCAAAATATTTAAGATAAAAATAAAACATCAAAAAACAATTAAATGTAGCTTTTTGATGTTCTAAAATAATGAAGAATATAGATTGTTTTAAGAATTTAACTAGTCTTATTTCTTTTTCTCTCCAAAACTATTTACCATACTGTTATGTAACGTTTTAGCACTCCAATATCCACTTGCAATTATTCTACGTATAGTGTATAAAGGGTCATTTTCGTCTCTAGCGGTAGCCAAAATATAGGCGTCTCTAAAACCTCTTTTCTTTAATTGAGGAATAGCCTCTTTGTTCCATAAACCAAATGGGTAAGCAAAATCAATAATTTTCTTTCCAGTAATTTCTTCTAAAGTTTTAGTTGGCTTATCAATTTGTTTAGTCCAATCTTCACCTACTAATTTCTTCACATTTTGATGATCATAAGTATGACTTCCAATGGTATTTCCCTTATCGGAAAGTTCTTTAATGTTCTCTTTGCTCATATAACGTACTTTTCCATTTCGACCGATTGAAACTGTCATGATAAAGTACACACCTTTAAATCCATATTTTGCTAATTCTTTTGCACCTACCTCAAATTGATCATAATCAGTATCATCAAAAGTTATCATTACAGGTTTTTCTGGAAGCTTATCTCCATAGGCTAAATAATTGTATAGCTGATCTGGTAAAATGCTATTATAACCGCTATCAGCTAACATTTTAATATGGTCTTTAAATGTTTGTACAGGTATAATATAATCTTTTGCCGATTGAGAATCTTTTGCGGTCCAATTTCTAATTTGATGGTAGCATAAAATTGGCACTTGTTTGCGAGCTAAAATGGTTGCAGCATCAGCAATTTTTCTGTCTTTCTTGGTAATGGGTGTGTTTTCTTCGTTAGCTTGCGCAGATGAAATATTAACAGTAGAATCTTGATTGTTCTCTACTGATGCAGATTTAGTTTCTGAAGAATTACAAGCAACTAAAGCAATGCTTGCAAATAGGAAAGAAGTTAGGAATAATTTTCTCATTGATGTTTAAAATTTGAACACGAAATTAGTTTTAATCTATCAAATTATATTGTGTTTTTTTTAACATCATGATAGAGATGGGTGAGATATTTATATAAGTAACATCTAAACATAGGTTAGTTTAATATATCAATATAGAAAGTGGAAATTGAACTATTTTAAATGTTTAAAAGTTAATTTTTAAGCCATTAAAGTCATTAATCTTGGATAATTAATTAAAAAATATGCTTCATCAAACCGTCAAATATTGTAAATAAAAAATGGGAAAACTTTTTAGTTTCCCCATTTTTAATCTTAACTGTTATTAAAATTCTATTGTAAACGCTTTAAAGCTTTTACAAATGCAAAGTTTTATAAATCTGAAAAAGACTTTAGTATTTACAAAACACCTAACCTTATTGTGAAAATTAGTTAGGTTTATTAGTGTGATGATTAAAATTTTTATAAGCCGGACCTTTTAATTTTTGGTGTTCGTTGCCTAAAGCTGTTACTAAAGCTTGTTCTACATTAACAGTATTTTTACCTGGTTTTTGATTTTTGTATTCAGGACCTTGTAATGTTTTTACTTCAGAAGCCGAGTAAACCTTGGTTTCTACAGGCTTATGCATCCACGATTTAAAATTTTTATATTCTGGACCTTTTAAATCACTTTGCTTTACATCACTTTTTTGTTGTGCTAAAGCACCAAATGAAACTACAAATAGTGCTAATATTAATGCTACTTTTTTCATGACTGTTAGTTTTAATTATATTATAAATGTACAGTCAATAGAAGCCATGTGCTGATATGAGAAATTACGCTGTTTATATCCGTATTTATACGGAGTACTTTAATTTGAAATACTAAATCAAATTAATCTCAGTAGCTTTTTTAATAAGCTCGGCGGTGTTTTTTACCTCAAATTTTTTAAGAATATTGGTTCGATGAGTCTCGATAGTTCGGGTACTTAAAAATAATTGCGAAGCAATTTCTTTTGTGGTTAAACCCTTAGAAATCAGTTCTAAAACTTTAGTTTCTTTGTTCGATAAAATATTTTCACTAACACTTTGGGTTGACATAAAATCTATCATTTTCTCAGAAATATCCGCACCAAAATGTTTTTTTCCCTTGTAAACAGTTCTAATTGCAAAAACCAATTCAGACTCGTCAGTATTTTTTAACAGGTAACCATAAGCGCCCATTTTAGCACATTTTGCAATATAATTTCCTACACTATGCATCGAAATTACAATAGGTTTTATAGCCGAGTTTAAGTTTTTTAATTCCTTCAAAACCTCAAAACCATCCATGTTTGGCATAGTCAAGTCAAGTAAAACGATATCAGCTTCATGCTTACTCTTAATCACTTCCATTAACTCAAAACCATCGGCAACACTGCTCACAATTTTTATATCTTCATGCTTTTTGAGTAATTCGGCAAGGCCAATTCTAAAAAGCTCATGATCGTCGGCTATTATTAATTTAATTTCCTTCATAGTTTAACAGGTAATTCAATTTCGAATGTTGTATTTCCAGGTAAGGCGTTAAACAAAATTTCGCCATTGCAAATTTCAACACGTTCTTTAATATTTACAATTCCCGATCCTAGTTTAACGGTCTCCATATTAAAACCATTCCCATCGTCAAAGTAAAAAAGCGAGATAAAATCGTCAAATTCTGACAAGGTAATACGGATATTTTTAGCTTTTGAATGTTTTAACGAGTTATTGATTAGTTCTTGGCTTATTCTAAAAAGATTAGTTGCTTGGTGACTAGAAATTTTAGAATTTTCTTGTTTGGTTAAATCTTCATATTCGATATTTATATTGGTTGATTTATTTAAGTTTTCGATATAGTTTGTTAATGTTGCCCCAATTCCAAAATCATCTATCGAAGCAGGCATTAATGCGTTAGACATTAACCGAATTTCAGAAATGGTTTCATCAACTATTTTTTTCATTTCAGTTTTCTTTAGTTCATTTTGAACATTGTTTTCGATATAATGCTTTAACGACGTTAAATAAGGCCCTAAACCATCATGAAGTTCACGCGAAAGTCGTCGTCTCTCATTTTCTAAACCATCAACCATCAAGCGTTTTGCCATCGTTCTGGTATCATCTTCTTTATTTTTAAAATCGATGAGTTTATTTCTCATCGTAATAAGGCTTTTCCCTAAAACATCATCAGCACTTTTGGGCTCGTAATCTGTCTTTAAATTCATATTACCAATCTCCTCAGAAAATTTCACCGCACCTTGTAACGAAGCTTTTAGATTTGATAGCGCATCAAACATTTCTTCTATTTCATTTGAACTTCTCTTGTATTGGATGTTTTGATTGTAGTCGCCTTTAGCCATCACTTTTAGGCTATTTTGCATGCTCTTGATAGGGTTAACAATAATTTTTGTTAGGAAAAGAGATAAAGTAACAGCAATTAAAAAAATAACAAAAGTTAAAGTGATTAATCGTGTCTGTAACTTTTCTAAAGGTCTGTTAACTTCATTTACATCAATTTCAGAAAGAATAACCATTTTTAAGTTCGAAATTTGAATAAGTCGGTAAACGCTGTAAACCGGAATATCACGATAATCATTAAAAATACCTCTACCATCAATTCCTTTTAATGCTCCAATTACTCCTGGTGTTTTTACAAGTATATCGTGAGGTTTTTTATCAGGAAAAAAACGAGATTTAGAGCGCATCCGAAGATCCTCGCCAACGAGATAGGTTTCGCCACTTTCGCCCATACCTGTACGCTCTAAAAGAATATTTTGAATTTTATTATAATCTATAACCTTAATTTTTTTGCCTTTATTGGTGTTTAAAATAAAACCTATTGTTGCTATTTTACTTTTGTGATAGGGTGTAAAGTCATGAATGCCATCTATCTTTTTAATACTGTCGGAAAGTACCAGACTAGCTATATCCACATTTTCGCTATAGACTTCATCTTTTTTGAAACTTTCCCATTCTGTTTGTATTAAATTTTCTATTTGTATAGTTTCAAGCGTTTCAATAGAGTTTAACTGCATTAAAATACGATCATTCAAAACACTTGCAAACTGCTTGTAAAACGAAAAAAACAATAAAGAAATCACTAATAATATTAAACCATTAATTATAATTAAAATCAGTGTTTTGATG
>JBIKIN010000014.1:0-113448 GCA_044361595.1 Pelobium sp.
AAATTCATCTTTCTTATAAATAACAATATCATTAAAAATATATATTAAACTTTTGGTTTTATAATTACCTATTGTGTCAGTTTCTCTATCAATTAATTCAAAATCAGAATTAAGACTAATACAAATAATATCTTGGTTTTTACTGGAATACAATTCAAAGCCATAAATCAAACTAACTATTATGATTAAATAAAGAGTTTTAGCAAAAAATCTCATAAATACTTGTTTTAGCAAAAATTAAAATGTTCAGATCTCAATTTAGAAAATAAAATAAATTTTAAATATAAAATCGAAATTCAAAATTTAACTTAGAAAAATTAACTTTGAAAATACTTTAGGATTATTTGAGACGACAAGCTCAAATTACAATTAAAGAGCGAGAAATTAATTAAAACACAAGAGAAATAAAATACTAACAAGCTAATTGAATGGGAAGAGCATTTGAATTTAGAAAAGAAAGAAAAATGAAACGCTGGACTAAAATGGCGGTTCAGTTTACACGTATTGGTAAAGATATTGTAATGGCCGTGAAGGAAAGCGGGCCACATCCAGAAACAAACTCAAAATTAAGAACTGCTATTTTAAATGCGAAAGCAGTGAATATGCCTAAAGATAGAGTAGATGCCGCTATTAAAAGAGCGTCTGACAAAGACTTAGCTGGCTATGAAGAATTTGTTTACGAAGGTTATGCCCCACATGGCGTAGCAATTTTAGTAGAAACGGCAACAGATAATACGAATAGAACGGTGGCTAACGTACGTAGCTATTTTACAAAAACTAATGGCTCTTTAGGTAAAACTGGCTCTTTAGATTTTATTTTTAAGCGTGTTTCTACCTTTAGATTTGAGCCTAAAGATTTAGATATTGAGGAGCTTGAGCTAGAATTAATTGATTTTGGATTAGAAGAGATTTTTGTGGAAGCTGATGAAGAAGGTAACGATATCGCCGTAGTTCATGCTACTTTTGAAGATTTTGGTAATATGCAAAAAGCGTTAGAGGAAAAAGGAATTGAACTTAAGCAAGCTAAATTAGAGCGTATTCCGCTTTCATATACCTCGGTAAATGAAGAACAAGTTGCTGATATCACAAAACTTTTAGATAAGCTAGAAGAAGATGAGGATGTGCAGGCGGTTTACCACAATATGGAGGAATAAATTTTGATGTAAGAATTATTTCAACCGCATTGAAATACAAGCTTTAATAATAAAAAAAAGGGCATCAATTTTAGAATTGATGCCCTTTTTACTAAGTTTTATTGTGTTAGTATTATCTAATAATCTTAGCTTCTACAAAAACTCCTGATGCATTAAACGCTACTGCATATTTAGTCATGTTTGCATCTATTATCACTAAATAACCTTTAGTAGTATCGGCAAAAGCTTTCTTAAATACATAGTTTGGATAAGTAGTGCTTAAATAACTAGTAACAACCGCAGGTAATGCAGAAGCTGCAACTTCTTTATCTCTTCCTGGGTGTGGAGGTAAAGACTTTCTTGCTATAAACACGCCAGTTGCTGTAAATGATGTAGCAAAGAAACCTTTATTTTTACTTACAACTATTATGCTAGCGTCTTTATTTACCCAAGCACCTTTTAAAGTATCTGTTGAATAATTAGTTGCGAAATATTGCTTGATTACTTGTGGTAACGCTGTTATAGCTATACTATCGCGTTGTTCTTTATCTCTGGCATCAAAACAACCTCCCCTACGGTGATCTTTTTTATTTTTAATATCACCACCTTCTCTTAATTCTAATACTTGTATAAAAGCTCCGGTTGCACTAAATTTTATTGCCACTGGTTTGCCATTAAACATAATACCTACAACATAACTTTCTATGGTAGTACTTTCTTTTGGAGTGATACTAAAAGCTTTTTTAAAGGTATAACCATCATAATTAGCGTTTAAATAACTGGTAATTGCTGGTAGTAAAGCCTCTGCTGCCACTTTAGTCCTCTTTTTATCTTTTTTACAAGCGTTAATAGCATAAATAGAATCTGAAGAACTAGTAAGAACAACTCCGGAAACACTAGATGTAGATGCAATGGCTACAGCACCTAGCTCTGCCAATGCCGCTTCTTGGTCTGTTTCTAAAATTTGATCTTTTTTACACGATGAAAAGCTAACAGCTATAACTGCCGCTAATAATACACTTTTGATTTTGATTGCTGTTTTCATGTTAATTATTTTTTAATGGTGAATAAAAATTGAATGAGTGTAAATTTTTATCATGTACTTTTAATTGGTTTTGATACTATACCGCACAAAAGTTTTACTACCCTCAAAGTATTTTAAAAATATTTTTTGGGACGCGATATTTGCGTTAGGTGACTGTTTAAGGTTTTAAAGCTTGGGTTATTTAGCGATGGGGAAAACCTGTTCTTTTTCTTTGTCTTTTTTTACAAAGAAAAAAACCGAAGCGTTAGCGGAGTAAAAAAGGCACCGTTAAAACGCCCTTATTATAAAGCAACTTTTAAAAATAAAGTAGGCGTAAAAGGTACAGCTTGAGAATAAACACTTAGACTATTTAACTGTTCTGTCGGGATTCGATTTAAGTTACCCGTTTTTAAATTATCTGTATCAAATAAATTTAAGATAGATAAGCCAGTTTCTAAACCATACTTTTTACTTTTAAACTTATAGGTAATGGCCGTATCGAACCTATTGTAGGTTATTAGATTATTATTTGTTGCATCTAAAGGATTAAAACTAGGAAAACCCGAACCATAAATGTAATTAGCAGAGAGAAAAAACGATGCAATCTTTTTTGTTCCAGCAAACTTTATTTCGTGTCTTTGATCTTGAGGCGCCCTAGTATAGGCACCTAAAATATTTGGCTTACCCTTAATTGGAAATTGTTCTTCGGCTTTACTTAACGTATAGCCAATCCAAGCGCTATTTTCTTTAATTTCTTTTTTAATCAATAAATCTATACCGTAACTTCTTCCGTTTCCTGTTATGGGAGTTCTGTTTTGATTAGTTTGTAAAAACCTAGTAATATTGTTGCTGGCTTTATAAAACAAATTGGTATTTAACCAAAATCTATTTTGCTCTAATTGAGTACCAATTACAAAATGCTGGGCTTTATAAACTGGAATGGTTTTTTCGTTACTAACTGTCCATTGGTAGGTAAAATTGCCTTGATCATCTCTTACTCCGTTATAGGCTATAAACTGATTATAAAGTCCCCAAGATGCGCTTATTTTAAATGGATTTGTAATTTGATAACTGATAGCTAACCTTGGCTGGAGATATATTTTTTGCAACTGAATATCAAAATCGGTACGTATACCTGGAGTAATTTTAACTTTCGAATTGATAAAATAATTCTGCTCGGTAAAAAAGTAAAGTCTGTCTTTAAATTGCTTTTGATTAATTTTATTGACATTAAGAGAATCTTTTTTAAACGATGTTTGATTGTTAATAAAACCTACACCTAACAAATTACTACCGCTTTTAGTAGTTGGTAGTTTTAGCGTAGTTTGAATACTAGATTCTGAGATTTGATTATTAGTGATATTAGAGATTTGATTTACAAGCTGCCCATTATTGATTTGGGAAAGTAGGGTGTTTTGGTTATTAATAATATCTAAACCCGATGTATTTGCTTGTACTGATAAAATGCTTCCATTTTTTATTATTTTACTGTAGTAAGCAGATGCGCCATATTGACTATTATCTTCTGAAGTTTTTCCGCTTACATTTAACTTGTCTTTAATAGTACTAAATGAAGATGAAAAATCATCTTTTGCTGTAAATAGGCTAATATAGTAATTATCGTTTTGGTTAGATTTTCCTGAAAATTTAAGGTTTAAGTCTCTAAAAAAATAATCTGGCGTTACGCTTAAATCTACTATGCTCCTTAAACGGCTATTGTTATTTGGTGGTGTTGGATTGGTGAAATTATTATAAAGATTGTAATAGGTTTGCCTTGCCGCAATAACTAAAGACGTGTTTTTAAATAATGGTGTACTTACCATTCCGTTTAAGGTTAAATTATTGGCTGTAAGGGTAAAATTTGGTTTTTCCATATTACCATTTATTCCGGTAATGTTTACTAATCCTCCAATTCTATCGCCTTGCTCAACTCCGTAGCCACCTTTTTTTATAGTTAGGTCTTTGGTAATTAATGGGTTAATAGCTCCAATATTATCATTAAAGTTTTTTAAACCAAAAACAGTAAAACCATCGAAAGAAACCTTGGTTTGACCCTTATAGCTACCCCAAATAATTAAATCGTTACTTTGCTCGCCAGCGGCTAAAATACCAGGTTGCAGTCTTAAAATATTATAGATAGCGTTATCGTTACTACCAGGTAAATTATTACCTACGCTTTTATTTAGCTTAATGTTTCCATTGCTAAAATTAGTGTCGTTTTCTGTTAAAGTAGAATCACTAAAAACAACTTCGTCAATATTGATTATACTTTGCCTAAGATTAATGACAATGTTATTGCTAGCATAAAAATTGGTGTCTACTTTTAAGTATCCTAAATAAGAAATTTTAAAATTGTTAGCAGTATCGGCTGCTGCTTTAAAAGAGAAATTCCCCATCTGATCTGTCAAAATGGGGTTACCGTTTATTAGTATGCTAGCGTAAGGAAGTGTTTCTTTGCTTATTGCATCCTGTACTTTTCCTGCAAATAAAACTGCATCTGTAGTTTTAGATATAATATAAACCGAGTTTTTTGGGGTTAATTTTAGAGGTAAACCGGCTATCAAAAAAGATATTGCTTGTTTTGGGTTTTGGAAGTTTTGGTTAATGGTGATTGGATAGTTTGCTAACAAATCATCGTTAAAAGATATTTTTAATTGATATTGATCTCTCAACGATGTAAGTACAGTATTTAATGGTGTATTTGCAGCTTTTACTACAATATTTTGCTGTGCTCTAAGAGAATTAGAGCAAAACAACATGATAGCTACAAAAACAATAGTAAAATATTTGTTTTTACTTAATTTCTTGTATGGTATACACGTCCAAATCTGATTTTGTATAGCTGATATTAAAAGTTGCACTTATTACGTCTAAAACGGTTTCTACGTTAGGTTCCTTAGAAAAACTGCCTGTGTAAAGGTCGTTTAAATTTTCAATATTTTTGATAGAGACATTATACTGCCTCCCAATTTCTTTTAAAACTTTATGAAGGGGAACTTGAGTAAATATAAATTTACCCTTAGTCCATTGAGTAGCCATTTTGGCATCTATATTAAGATTTGTATCTAAATTGCCTTGGGCATTTAATTTCACCATTTGATTTGGCGTGATAATTATTTGGTCTTTAGACTGCTTAGCAATAACATTTACTTTACCGGTTAAACAAGTTACTTCATAATCGTTATCCCTTGCGTAAATATTAAAACTTGTACCTAAAACAGAAGTGCTACCATTGGTTGATGTTACCGTGAATTTCTTTCCTTTCTGAACTTTAAAATATCCTTCGCCTACTAAATTAACTTCTCTATTCATCTTCCACCAGTAAGGATTAAATTTAATAGACGATTGTGCGTTTAACTGTACTATAGAGCCATCTGGTAATTGCGCAGTTTTTTGCTGGCCAGATAAGCAAACTATTGTTGTAGTATAAAATCTTAAGCCTGCTATAACGCCCAAACTTGCTATTAAAATAATACTAGCTGCAATTTTTAGCTGAAAGCTGATGATAGAGCGAACTCTAGCCGGAGCTTGAATCGGTTGTTCTAAAAGCTCGTCTAATTCGGCCCAAACTTGCGCTTTGCTCTTTTTAGGCGTTAGGGGTTTCATTTTATTAATTAAATCTATCGGATCCATTTTTGTTCCTTTATGTATTTAAACTACTAACGCTTTTCTTAAATAAAATAAAGCATTAGACATTCTCTTTTCTACTGTTTTAATACTGATATCTAATAGCTGAGCTATTTCTGTATACTTAAGCTCTTCCATCCTACTCATCATAAATACTGTTCTTTGCTTCTCTGGAAGTTTTCGCAACGCATTTTCATATCTTTCTTTCAACTGTTTGTAATCAAACTCTCCGTCTGTATACTCTTCGGTAAGTTGAAACTGCATTCTATGGATGTACTTATTCTCTACCTCTTGCCTACGATACTTACTAACTAATAAATCTTTAGCCATTTTATATAGTAAGTATTTAGTATGATTAGGTTCTAAATCTATTTGCTTTTCCCAAATTTTAACAAAAACATCTTGTGCTAAATCTGTAGCTATGTCAATATCCCCAATTCTATAAAAAATATAGTTCTTGATTGATTCAAAGTGTGTGTCAAAAAGTAACTTAAAATCTTTTTTGTCCAAGTTTTGATGCTTTTAATTTCTGTAATATAACCTAAACCGTTTAAAATTTAAAATACCCTAAAAAAGAATTAAAAATAAATTATTGTGCAAAAAAACCCTTTCATTTAAACAATAAAAGGGTCTTGGCAATTTTAAGTTAGATTTGTTTAATCTGATTCTAAATATCTAAGTAATTGTGATCAATTAAATAATCAACCATTTTAACTAACTGTGGAGCTTCGTCTTGGCTAACAGAAGAATCTAATATTTTTGTTTCATAGTTTACAAAGTTAGATGCATTGTGCACTACATTATCCTTTAAAGTAACCAGCTTGGCCTCTGTTATTGGGTGAACGTTCTTTTTTAATTTTTTTACTACTTCAACTTCATATTGAGCAATTTCTTGACCTTCTGATTTGAAAACCTTAACCTGATAACGAAGGAATTTATCATCATTTGACGCAACCTTCTCGGTTTTAATTCTAGCCACCAATTTATCCTTATAAAAGACTTGATCTTTTACAATTTCAATTGGATTTAAAGAATCGTTTAGAATAATATCATGAGATTTAGCAAAGTTGATTTTTGCAAAAAAAATCAACAAAAAAATTAGGGCAAATCTTCTCATAAGGGTATATATTAGGTTTGTATTTTTAGACTAATAACGAAATTAAAATTCATTCAGTTTTGTAAGAACAATGAATTTATAAGCTAACGTTATTAATGAAATTATAATACAATGTTAATAATTCTTCCCTTTACAACAATCACCCTTTTCGGGTATTTTTGCTCAAAATATTTTGTTACCGATTCTTGAGTTAAAATGTATTCTTCTATCTCTTTAGGCTCCATAGCTAAAGATAAATTGATGTTAGTTTTAGTTTTTCCATTAATGGAAACCGGATAATTAAACTCGTTTTCTACCAAATGCTCTGAATTAAAAATAGGAAACGGAGCATAAGATAACGTACCTGCTTGGTTTCCTAATAATACCCAAAGTTCTTCGCAAATATGTGGCGCATATGGAGATAAAATGATAACTAAATCTTGCAGAATTATCTTCTTATTACATTTTAAATCAGTTAACTCGTTAACGGCAATCATAAAGCTAGATACCGATGTATTGAAAGAGAAACGTTCAATATCATCTTCTACTTTTTTAATAATCTTGTGTAAAGCTTTCAACTCTGCTTTGGTAGCTGGTTCTTCCGAAACTAAAAAGTTAAAATTCTCGTCGTGAAAAAGCTTCCAAAATTTACGTAAAAATTTAAAAACACCTTCAATCCCATTGGTATTCCAAGGTTTACTTTGTTCTAAAGGACCTAAAAACATTTCGTACATACGCAGTGTATCTGCCCCGTAACGTTCTACTAAATCATCGGGGTTAACTACGTTAAATTTAGATTTAGACATTTTCTCTACTTCTGTTCCGCAGATATATTTTCCGTTTTCTAAAATAAACTCAGAATCAGCATACTCTTCCCTTGAGGCTTTAAACTTCTCGATGTTTAAAATATCGTTTTCTACAATGTTAACATCAACGTGTAAAGCATTAGTCTTATATTGAGATTTCAACCCGTAAGAAATGAAAGTATTTTGAGGCTTTCCTCCTTCGTCTACCAATCTATAAACAAAATTACTTCTCCCTTGAATCATCCCTTGGTTAATCAACTTTTTGAAAGGTTCTTCTTCGGTTACGTAACCTAAATCTTTTAAAAACTTATTCCAAAAACGGCTATATAATAAATGTCCGGTTGCATGTTCGCTGCCGCCAATGTATAAATCAACATCTTTCCAGTAAGCTATTTTGTCATTATCGGCGAAAGCCAAATCGTTTTTAGCATCCATATAACGGTACCAATACCAGCTACTCCCAGCCCAGCCCGGCATGGTACTTAATTCATACTCGTATTGGTCTTGATATTTCCAATCTTTAGCTCTTCCTAAAGGTGGTTCACCACTTTCTGTGGGTAAATATTTATCAACTTCTGGCAATAATAATGGTAACTCGCTTTCATCAATTAAGTAAGGTAAACCATCCTTAAAGTAAACTGGTACAGGTTCGCCCCAATATCTTTGTCGGCCAAAAATAGCATCACGCATACGGTAATTTATTTTACCATATCCCATACCCAATTCTTTCAATTTGGCTATAATGGTTTGAGTAGCTTCTTGGTAACCCATTCCATTGATGAGTTCAGAATTTATGTATTTACCTTCTTTGGTAGGGTCGGCTTCTTTCTCGCAATTTTGAGCATCCAATATTGGGATTATAGGCAAATTGAAATGCTTAGCAAATAGAAAATCTCGCTGATCACCAGATGGAACTCCCATTACGGCTCCGGTTCCATATCCTGCTAAAACATAATCAGCAATCCAAACCGGAACTTTTGCTCCGTTTAAGGGATTAATGGCATAGCTTCCTGTAAATGCCCCAGAAACGGTTTTTACATCGGCCATACGATCTAATTCCGATTTCTTTTTGGTCGCTAAAATATAAGCATCTATATCAACTTTTTGCTCTGGAGTGGTTAAGCTAGCAACTAACTCATGCTCTGGTGCAATTACTAAAAAAGAAACACCGTAAGCCGTGTCTACTCTAGTTGTGAAGACCTCGATGTAGGAATCTTGATTCTTGATACTTGATTCTTGCTTCTCCAAACTAAACTTCATCATCGCTCCTACACTTTTGCCAATCCAGTTGCGCTGCATTTCTTTAAGCGGTTCTGGCCAATCTATATGGTTTAAACCTTGCAATAGTCGCTCGGCGTAAGCAGAAATACGCATACTCCACTGCATCATTTTCTTTTGTTCTACAGGGTGTCCACCACGCTCACTAAAACCATCTTTAACCTCATCATTTGCCAAAACAGTACCTAAAGCTGGGCACCAGTTTACAGTACTTTCCTTTAAATAAGTTAAACGATATTTTAATAATTCGGTTTGTTTTTCTTCAGCACTAATTGCGCTCCAATCACTTGGTAAAAGTGATAATACATCTTCATCGCATACTGCATTGATTTCTGAAGATGGAATGGTCTCTAGTTGATGTATTAGTGTAGAAATATGCTCGGCTTTATCTGTCTCTTTGTTGTACCAAGAGTTAAACAATTGCATAAAAATCCACTGCGTCCATTTGTAATACTCTGGCGAACTTGTGCGTACTTCTTTACCCCAATCGAAAGAAAATCCTAAATTATCTAACTGCTCGCGGTAACGATTAATGTTAGCCTGGGTAGTTTTTGCAGGGTGTTGCCCCGTTTGTATGGCATATTGCTCGGCAGGTAACCCAAAAGAGTCATAACCCATTGGATGCAATACGTTAAAACCTTTTAAGCGCTTATATCTAGCAAAAATATCAGAAGCAATGTAACCAAGTGGATGACCTACGTGTAAACCCGCTCCACTTGGGTAAGGGAACATGTCTAACACATAATATTTGGGTTTAGCGGTATCAACCTCTGCTTTAAAGGTTGCGTTATCTGCCCAAAATTTTTGCCAAGTGTTTTCTATCTGTTTAAATTGATAATCCATTGCTTCTTATTTTTGTATTGTGTGCGAAAATAAAAAATTTAAAGCAAGGCAGCATGCTTTATTTAAAATGGGCTTAAATGATTTAAAAAATATACTGAATTACAATATTGATAAAATTTAAAAATTAAATTAGCCACCACCTAAAATACCAAGTTCTTTGTATATTAAAATTGGGAAAAGCATTTATCTTTGATTAACCAAATTATACTTAAATGAAAAAAATTATTCTATTGATGTGTTTTATTGTAGCAATAAGCACAATTACCAAAGCTAATGATGTTAGGGATTCATCGAAAGTAATTCTTGGGCATAAAAATTTGATTAAGATAAATTTACCCACTTTAGCACTAAGAACCTATGCACTAGAATATGAGCGAGCTATTGGTAGAAAAACGGCCCTTAGTCTTGGGTACCGATTTATGCCTAATGGTACTATCCCACAAAAAGACAGAGTTATTGAAACTATAGATGACCCAGAAATTACTAGACAAATTAATGCTTTCGAGACAAGTAACTCAGCTTTTACCCCTCAAATTAAGTTCTATTTTGGTAAAGATATTTTTAAAGGTTTTTATTTAGCCCCTTTTGCTAGGATTGCCAAATACAATTTTGATGGTATTTACGAATTTGATGTTAACAATGCTAAACAACGCATGCCATTAGCTGGAGAGTTAAATACTATTACTGGTGGCTTAGAATTAGGTGTTCAATTTAGAATTGGCAAAGCAGTTCATTTAAATTTTAATGTTGGGCCGCAGTTTGGTAGCGCAAAAGGTGATTTTGCAGGAACAAGAAACCTAAACACACAAGAACAGCAAGAATTACGTACCCAATTAGAAGATTTGAAAGTTCCATTTGCAGATACTGAGGTTACTGTAAACGGAAATGGCGCTAATGTAAATCTATCGGGACCATGGGGAGGGTTAAAAGCTGGTATTATGTTTGGAATAAGATTTTAAACAAAATTTTGAGAAAAAAGAAAAGCATCAATACCCCCATTGATGCTTTTTCTTAGTAGTTGATTATTAAGAAACTAGTACAAACTTCTTAACCATGTTTTTCACAATTTCTTTAAACAATACAAATGTAAGCCAGATTAATATTAAAAGCATACAAGGAATCTGGTATTTTTAATAAATACCCAAAAGTGGGTATAAAGTGTCTAGAAATTTGTCGATTATTGAGGACAATTATTTATGTACATATATGCTTCAAGATTTGGATTTGGTGGTTAGGATTGAGCAAGAAATAAAAAAAATTGAATCTATTGCTCATTTACTTCCCGCGGTTGTTATCGTTCATCATATTAAAGACTCATCAATAGTTTGGATGAGCGAAAATGGATTAAAGCAACTTGGCATTTGTTTAACTGCATTAAAAAAGCTAAGCTTTCACGAATATTATACCCGCTTTTTTAATTTAGATGATGCAAAAGAATATAGTCCAAAATTATTTAAACTCATAGAACAAAACGATTTTAACGAAAGTGTGAGTTTTCTTCAACAGGTAAGAATCAATAACACCGAAGAATTTACTTGGCATATTAGCAATTCTAAGATTTTAATGCGTAATGATGATGGAGAACCGCTTCTTTTAATTACCCTCTCTTTTCCAACTACTTATTTAAATTACGTTAACTCAAAAGCTGAAAAGATTTTAGAAGAGAATACATTTTTAAGAGAAAACACTAATAAATTTGCTAAGCTATCTGCCAGGGAAAAAGAAGTTTTAATACATTTAGCTAAAGGAGAAAGTGCAATAGAATGTGGCAAAGCCATGTTTATATCACCACAAACGGTTGAGACACACCGTAAAAACATAAGAGCTAAGTTAGGTACAAAATCGTTTTTTGAAATCACACAATATGCTAGATCGTTTGATTTAATCTAAGATACTTTTACTGGGTTAACTAATAAATAGCAAGCAAAAACTGTCTCACTAATTCTGTTGAAAAAGTTCGTTCTATTAAAACAGAAAAATATATCTCATAAAAAAGCCGAACTAATTGTTCGGCTTTTTTATTTCAATCAATATTTTAATGAAGGATTATGCGCTGCAAGAAATACATCCTTCCTCCATAGTACAAAATGCAGCTTCCTCTGCAGGAGTATCAACCTGTATAACAGGATCAATTTCCTTTACCGCCTGACTTTGAACACTAAATTTAACCGCTTGAGCAGCAGCTTGAGTTCTTAAATAGTACATACCGGTTTTTAAACCTTTTTTCCAAGCATAAAAATGCATAGAGGTTAATTTAGATGCAGTAGGTGCGTTGATAAATAAATTTAATGATTGAGATTGGCATATAAATGCTCCTCTATCTGCAGCCATATCTATAATAGTACGCATCTTAATTTCCCAAACAGTTTTATAAAGCTCTTTAATGTGTGCAGGAATACTATCAATATTTTGAACAGACCCATTTGCTAATATGATTTGCTCTTTCATTTTATTATCCCATAAACCTAGCTCTACCAAATCTTTTAATAGATGTTTGTTTACTACCACAAACTCGCCACTTAAAACTCTACGAGAGTAAATATTTGAAGTATAAGGCTCAAAGCATTCGTTATTACCTAATATTTGAGAAGTAGAAGCCGTTGGCATTGGGGCTAACAATAACGAATTACGAACACCTGTTGCAACAACTTGCTTACGCAGTTTGTCCCAATCCCATCTATTACTTGATGGTTTAACACCCCATAAATCAAACTGAAATTTACCTTTTGATAACGGAGAACCTTTAAAGGTTTCATACGCTCCTTCTTTAATGGCTAAGTCTGCCGAAGCTTGCATAGAAGCAAAGTAAAGTGTTTCAAAAATATCTATGTTTAATTTTGCGGCTGCTTCACTTTCAAATGGCATTTTTAAAAGCATAAAAGCATCGGCTAAACCTTGTACACCTAATCCAATTGGGCGATGGCGGAAATTAGAATATCTAGCTTCTTCTACTGGATAGTAGTTGTTATCTATTATTCTGTTGAGATTGATGGTAATTTGATAAGCAACCTCGTATAGTTTTTGATGATTAAACTCGCCATTTTCTATATACGCCGGTAAAGAAACAGAAGCCAAGTTACAAACCGCAACTTCATCTGGCGATGTGTATTCTAAAATCTCGGTACATAAATTAGAACTTTTGATTGTTCCTAAATTTTGCTGATTAGATTTACTATTTGCCGCATCCTTGTATAGCAAATATGGTGTACCTGTTTCTATTTGGGCATCTAATATAGCAAACCAAAGTTCTTGCGCTTTAATGGTTTTGCGAGCTTTACCTTCTGCCTCGTATTTGGTATAAAGTTTTTCAAACTCTGCACCATAACAATCAGCTAATCCTGGAGACTCGTGAGGGCAAAATAAGCTCCATTCACCATCTTCCTCTACCCTTTTCATAAATAAATCAGAAATCCAAAGTGCATAAAATAAATCTCTAGCTCTATTTTCTTCTTTACCATGATTTTTCTTTAAATCTAAAAAATCGAAAATATCTGCATGCCAAGGTTCTAAATAAATTGCAAAAGCACCTTTACGCTTACCTCCACCTTGGTCTACATATCTTGCTGTATCGTTAAACACTTTTAACATGGGCACAATACCGTTACTAGTACCGTTAGTTCCGCTGATGTAAGAACCCGTTGCTCTAACATTGTGAATACTTAAACCAATACCACCTGCACTTTGCGAAATTTTTGCTGTTTGAGTTAAGGTGCTGTAAATACCTTCAATACTATCGTCTTTCATGGCAACTAAAAAGCAGCTAGACATTTGAGGTTTTGGTGTTGATGCATTAAAAAGTGTAGGAGTGGCATGGATAAACCACTTCTCGCTCATTAAAGAATAAGTTTTAATCACACTTTCTAAATCACTTTTATGGATACCAACAGCAACACGCATAAATAAATGCTGAGGACGCTCAGCTATTTTACCATCAATTTTAAGTAAATATGAACGTTCTAAAGTTTTGAAACCAAAGTAATCAAAGCTAAAATCACGATCATAAATAATGGTACTATCTAATAAATCGGCATTATCACTGATTATTTGCATTACATCGTTTGCAATTAGTGCCGCATTTTTACCCGTTTTGCTATCTACAAAACCATGTAAATTTCTCATGGTTTCTGAGAAAGATTTGGTTGTGTTTTTGTGTAAATTAGATACTGCTATACGGGATGCTAATAGAGCGTAATCTGGATGACGAGTAGTTAGAGACGCTGCTGTTTCGGCTGCCAAATTGTCTAGCTCTGATGTTGTAACGCCATCGTAAATCCCATCAATTACTTTTTTAGCAACTTCGGCAGCATCAATAAAATCTTGATTTAAGCTATAACTTAATTTCTCTATTCTAGAGGTTATTTTGTCAAATTTTACGGTTTCTTTTCTACCGTCTCTCTTTATTACGTACATTTTTTTATCAGTATTTAGTAGTAAGTATCAAGTATCAAGACTACTGACACTGAATACAAGTTTTATAATTAAAGGTTAAAATGGATGATTAATAATAAATATAATGATCTAAGAGCATCTTAATTCGTGATGCTTTTATTTTACTACCTATTAGAAATCTTCTTCTAATGAAAAAGCTTGGCTTTGGGCATCGGCTAAAACACCACTTTTTTGGTAATCTCCTACTCGCTTTTCAAAGAAATTTGTCTTTCCTTGAAGTGAAATCATTTCCATAAAATCGAAAGGATTAGTTGCATTATAAATCACAGGATAACCTAATTCTGTAACCCATCTATCAGCAACAAACTCGATATATTGTTGCATTAATCTAGCATTCATTCCAATTAAATCTACCGGCAAGGCATCAGTAACAAACTCTTTTTCAATTTCTACAGCCTCGGTAATAATATCGTAAACTTCTTGTTTACTCATTTTATTTTGCAACATACCGTAAAGCAGGCAAGCAAACTCGCAATGTAAACCTTCGTCTCTAGAAATTAACTCGTTGCTAAAGGTTAGGCCAGGCATTAAACCTCTTTTCTTTAACCAAAAAATTGAACAAAAACTTCCGCTAAAGAAGATTCCTTCTACCGCTGCAAAAGCAACCAACCTCTGAGCAAATGTTCCATTCTCTATCCATCTTAGTGCCCATTCTGCTTTCTTAGTTACGCAAGGAACAGTTTCAATTGCATTTAATAGATGAGCTTTTTCTTTCGGATTTTTAATGTAGGTATCTATCAATAAAGCGTAAGTTTCTGAGTGGATGTTTTCCATCATAATTTGGAAGCCATAAAAGCATCTCGCCTCTGGAACCTGCACTTCACGCATAAAATTAATGGCCAAGTTCTCGTTAACAATACCATCGCTAGCAGCAAAAAAAGCTAATATATGGCTTATAAAATGACGTTCGCCATCAGTTAAATTCTCCCAATCTTTTTGGTCTGATGATAAATCAATTTCTTCGGCAGTCCAAAAACTTGCTTCGTGACGTTTGTACATTTCCCAAATTGCGGGATAATTGATAGGTAAAATCACAAACCTGTCTTTGTTTTCTTGAAGTAATACTTCTTCTTGTTGCATGATTAAAATTTAAAAAAAATTAACAAACAAGAATTGACAAAAGTTTAGAATGCTATTGAATAAATAGCGCTTTCGTGAACTTTTATCAAAACCTTTTACGTGAAAGTTTTGAAAAAACTTATTTGGCAGGTCTCCTGGCTTATCTGCTTACAAAACGTCTTCCCATTTCTATTGATTGAAATAGTGACTAAATGTTTTGCAAATTTTTGATTTTACTGAACCAGTAAAAAAACAGATTTACAGTTGCATCGTCAGCCCATGATTTAAACATGGTTCCCTTTTAATTTTGGTTTACAAATCCAAAAACCTAAACAAGCATTATTAAAAAACTGAGATAAAATTAAGCTTAAAATTTGGCCTTGCCCTAAACAAGTTTTAAACAACCTCAGGCTTTATTAACATAGTGCTATTAATCAATTTTTTAGACCTGTTTGTATAATTTAAATTAGCAAAAAAACAATTAAATCTACATTTTATGGACAATTTGAAATTTGAAGCTTGATTAAAATTTATAAATTTATAGCATGACAGCGCAAACTAATACTAGTCAAAAAAATAACCCTTTGCATGGCTTAACTTTAGAAGTTGTTCTGATGGATTTAGTGCAATATGTTGGCTGGGATAAAATGGCAGAAAAAATCCCCATCAAATGTTTTTCTGCAAACCCATCTATTAAATCTAGTCTTAGCTTTTTAAGAAAAACACCTTGGGCCAGACAAAAAGTGGAAACGATGTACCTATTTAACATCAAACGGATTGAAAAAGGGAAAGTAAATGGCTGAAAGCTGAAAGCCAAAAGCTAAAATTTGTTAAATTTTAAGAATAGTAGCTAATCATGCTAAATTTGTTGGGGTAATTATTAATTTCGCATATTATCAGATATTATGGAAGAATTTGAAGACAGTAGAGCTGCAAAAAAAACTAAAACTATTTATGTTTCTACAGTAATTAGTATTTCATTGGTTTTACTAATGGTTGGTTTATTGGGTTTAATCCTAGTGCATGGACGCAAATTATCTAACTACGTAAAAGAAAATATTGTGCTAAACGTAATTATTAACGATGGCACTAAAGAAGTTGATATTTTGCAATTGCAAAAACAAATAGAAGGCAATAATTATGTTAAAAATACTGCCTACGTAAGTAAAGAAGAAGCTGCTAAAAACCTAACTGCAGATTTAGGCGAAGATTTTATTAAATTTTTAGGCTATAACCCTTTGCTATCAACCATAGATGTTTACTTAAAAGCAGACTATGCTAACAATGAAAGTATTGAAGTCTTAAGCAAACAGTTAAGAAAAAATTCAATTATTAACGAGGTGCGCTATCAAAAATCTTTGGTTGATATGATTAACCAAAATATTCGCACCATTTCTTTAGTGATTTTGGGATTTGGAACTGTTCTTTTGATTATTGCTGTTGCGCTAATCAACAATACCATCAGACTTGCTATTTACTCGCAAAGGTTTTTGATAAAAAGTATGCAATTGGTCGGCGCTACACGTGGATTTATTAGAAAACCATTTATAAATTACGGTATTTTACATGGCTTTATTGCGGGCTTAATTGCTATAATTTTATTGCTTCTTACACTTTATTTTGCACAGCAAGAAATTCCAGAATTAGTGGTTTTAACCGATATGTTTGAATTTGTGATCGTGTTTATTGGTGTTATTGCAGTAGGTATTTTAATATCGGGCATAAGCACTTATTTTGCAGTTACTAAATATTTAGGCTTAAAAACTCAAGATTTATACAGATAAAATGGCTCAAAAAACTCCAAATACCACCGAAAACCAAAAAGTAAATTTTGTTTTTGGTAAACTAAATTATCAATTATTAATTGCAAGCATTATTATGGTTGGAATTGGCTTTTTCTTAATGAGTGGCGAAACAGATATTTACAACAACACTAAAATTGTTATAGCTCCAATTGTAGTTATAGCAGGCTTTGCATTAGGTTTTGTTGCAGTTTTAAAAAAATCTGCCGACTAAATAAATGACTGTTTTTGAAACCATTGTTTTAGCCATTGTAGAAGGCTTAACCGAGTTTTTACCCGTTTCTTCTACTGGTCATATGATTATTGCCTCCTCTTTAATGGGCATACAATCCAATAATTTTGTTAAACTATTTACAGTTGCCATACAGTTAGGAACTATTATTTCTGTAGTGGTTTTATACTTTAAACGTTTTTTTAAATCTTTAGATTTTTACTATAAATTAATTACAGCCTTCATACCAGCTGTAATTTTTGGCTTGTTATTCAGCGATAAAATTGATGAATTACTAGAAAGTCCACTTACTGTTGGTATTTCACTTTTATTAGGTGGCATCGTTTTATTATTTGTAGATAAATGGTTTAAAAATGCCCCAATAGACGATGCTGATCAAATAAACTATCCAACTGCTTTTATAATCGGGGTTTTCCAATGTTTTGCCATGATTCCGGGTGTTTCCCGTTCTGGTGCTTCTATTGTTGGAGGCATGACTCAAAAACTAACCAGAAAAGCCGCAGCGGAATTTTCCTTTTTTTTAGCTGTACCCACTATGTTTGCCGCAACAGCGAAAAAATTATACGATTTCTTTAAAGATGGGCATACCATAAGTCCTCAAGAAGTAAACCTTTTAATTATTGGTAATGTTGTTGGTTTTATAGTTGCCTTAGTAGCTATCAAAAGCTTCATCAGTTTTTTAAGCAAAAACGGATTTAAGGTTTTTGGGATTTACAGAATAATTGTTGGGGCAATAATTATTATTTTATTGCTTAGTGGGCAAAGCCTGCAAATTATTTAACCATGTCTTTAGAAAGTCCTGATAAAATATTTCCCAAATTTGATTTTACCCAAGGCGAAGTTTTACTCATTAATAAACCTTATAGCTGGACCTCCTTTGATGTTGTTGGAAAAATAAGAAACAGTTTTAAGCCCTTAAAATTAAAAGTAGGGCATGCTGGGACTTTAGATCCGCTGGCAACAGGTTTATTAATTATTTGCACCGGAAAGCTTACCAAACAAATAGACACTTACCAAGCCGAAGAAAAAGAATACACCGGCACTTTTACTTTAGGCGCAACCACTCCTTCCTACGATTTAGAGACAGAGGTTGATGCTACATTTGATGTCAATAACTTATCTGAAGTAGACATCTTAAACCAAACAAAAAACTTTATTGGCGATTTAGAGCAGTACCCTCCAGCACACTCGGCTATAAAAGTAGATGGAGAAAGACTATACTTAAAAGCTAGAAGAGGAGAGACTGTAGAGTTAAAAACCAGAAAAGTTAGCATTAGCGAGTTTGAAATTACTAGAATTTGTTTACCCGAAGTGGACTTTAGAGTGGTTTGCACTAAAGGTACTTACATTAGATCTTTAGCTCATGATTTTGGCAAAAGTTTAAATAATGGCGCTTATTTATCTAAGCTTAGAAGAACAAAAAGTGGCAATTTTAAAATTGAGAATGCATACGAGGTAATGGAATTGGTAAATCATATTAGAGTTATTAAAGAACAAGAAGATTTTAAGTGATTATTGATTTAAGATTTATCAAAATAAGATTTTATAATCTTTACAAAACAAAATCGTAAATCAAAAATCGTAATTCGTAAATTGTGTATTCATGCAAATCTATCATCATATTAAAGATTTTAAGCCCCTAAAAAATGCCATAGTTACCATTGGCACTTTTGATGGAGTTCATCTGGGTCATCAAGAAATAATAGAAAAACTGGTAGAAAAAGCAAAAATTAATAAGGGGGAATCCGTAATCCTAACATTCTTTCCTCACCCAAGAATGATATTAAATCCGGGCGATTACTCACTTAAAATGATTAATACCATGTCCGAGAAAGCGTTTTTATTATCCCAGTTAGGAGTAGATCACCTCATTATTACTCCATTTACAAGAGATTTTTCAAACCTTTCTCCTCAAGAATATATCAATCAAGTTTTAGTTAACCAAATTGGCATGAGAAGCATCGTTATCGGCTACGACCATAGGTTTGGAAAAGATAGAAGTGGCGGTTTAACCGAACTTTTAAACTTTAACGAGGAGTTTAATTATGAAGTAGAAGAAATACCAGAACAAGATATTAATGATTTCGCAATCTCATCAACAAGGATTAGGAAAGCCTTAGAATTAGGTGATGTAGATACAGCTAAACAATTGATGGGACACCCATTTTCTTTAACTGGAAAAGTAATAAAAGGCGACCAAATAGGTAGAACATTGGGCTACCCTACAGCTAACTTATTTATAGAAGAAAGCTATAAATTAATCCCATCTGATGGTATTTATGCCGTTGAAATAGAGATTCAAGAAACAAGAAATAAGAATCAAGAATTACGTAACCCTTTTCACCCAGAAAATCAAAAATCTTTAATCTCAAATCATAAATTCATAGGAATGGCTTATATTGGACATCGCCCTACCATTAATGGGATGAGTCAGAACATAGAAGTTAATATTTTTGATTTTAAAAAAGACATCTATCATCAAACAATAAAAATAAACTTCTTGCACTTCATTAGGCATGATGTTAAGTTTGAAGGTTTAGCACAATTAACCAAACAATTAGGCATAGACAAAGAAAATACTTTAAGTTATTTCTCTAATTTAGATTAAGCTAAAAAAACAGCTCTTTGGCAGCTTGTAAAGCCGCTAAAGCAAAAAACACAATGGCAATGGCTAGGTTAATAGCTTTGTGGCTAAAAGAAAACTTTTTTTGAATATATTGAGCAAATCTGGCAAACAAATACAAACAAATAAAACAACCAACAGCCGCACCAATGGCAAACAACTCTAATCCAATACCTTCAGTTGTTATCCAATTATTAGCAATTAAGTAAGTACCTCCTATGGCCCAGTAAGGAATAATCATGGGGTTAAAAACCCCTAAAATAATTCCAGTTTTTATACTGTCTCTTTTTCTAACCGCCTTTTGTTCCTTAGGTTTTTGATAAGCTTGCGTTAAACTTATTGAACCCATAATTAGTAAAACCAGCACCAAAAGCCAGCCTAACCAATGTAAAAAATCTTGCTTCTCTGCAAAGTAGGCAGCAAAATTCATTAAAATATAGGTTACTATTCCCTCTATAATAGAGAATGTAATAACAAAAACTAAAGCTTGTTTAACACCCTTATTTATAGATATTTGTATAGTAGTTAAATTGATATTACCTAGCGGTAAATACCCGAAAAAATTAACAACTATGGCTACAATAAACGTTAATAAAAGCATTAACCAAATATATAAACAGTATCAAATAAATGAATCATAAATTAAGATTCTTCATCAATTAATTTGATAACAAGGATAAAAAACATGAAACATTATTTTTTTGGCATAACCTTTGTAAAACAATAATATCTCTGTAAAGAGAGATAAATTTCATACGTTTAAGTTTAGGTTTATAAAAGGAGGCGCTCATCGTCTCCTTTTATTTTTTGAAATAAAAATCCATAAAACCTCATCTTTGTTAACTTTGTAGTTAACAAATAAAAATATGGCATCTAAAAAATATAATATCCTTGTTGTAAATGACGACGGTATAACCGCACCAGGAATAAAAGCATTAATAGAAGTAGTAAAAGAATTGGGGGATGTTACGGTTGTTGCGCCAGATAGTCCACAATCTGGTATGGGCCATGCTATTACCATTGGTAAACCACTACGTTTAGACAAAGTAAAACTTTACGACGGAATAGAAATGTACAAATGCTCTGGTACTCCTGTAGATTGTGTAAAACTTGCTGTAAACAAAATTTTTAAAGGCCAAAAGCCTGATTTATGTGTATCGGGAATTAACCACGGACTGAACAACTCTATCAATGTAATCTACTCAGGTACTATGTCTGCTGCAGTAGAGGGCGCTATAGAAAATATTCCTTCGGTAGGTTTTTCTTTAGATGATTATACTTGGGATGCCAATTTTGAAGATTGTAAAAAGTACATCAAAGAAATTTGTATTCAAATATTAAATAATGGATTACAACAAGGCACTTTGCTTAATGTTAATTTCCCCAACAACTCGGCACCTATTAATGGAATTAAAATTTGCCGACAAGCCAATGCCAAATGGGCCGAAGATTTTGAGGAAAGACAAGACCCCTACAAACGCAATTATTACTGGTTAACAGGTGTTTTTCAAAATAATGATAAAGGCGAAGACTCCGATGTTTGGGCTTTAGAAAACCATTATGTGTCTGTTGTTCCCGTACAATTTGATATGACCGCACACCACGCTATTGCCTCACTTAACCAATGGACTTTCAATGTTTAAAAAAGATACTGTTTGGCTGGGTATAGGCATTGGTTTGTTTTTTCCAGCTGTTGCTTTTTTTATTGTAGAAGTAATTAAAAAGAATCTTGTTTTCTTACAAAAAGACGATTTACTATACATAGGTTGCGTTGCCATTAATATGTTACTCCTCAAATATGTCTATAAAAAAGACATGGAATTAACTGGTAAAGGAATTATTTCTGCCACGTTTGTGTGTGCATTTATTTTCTTTTATTATAAATTTAATAAGGGTTAAACAATGATTATTTTGGGCGTTTTAACACTCCGCCAACTAGCGGATTATACTCTAAGCCAAAGAAAAATAGTGTCGGGATGCCGCTTCTTCGAAGGAGTTCTTTGGACAATCCCTAACGCAAAACCGATATTCGTAAAGGCACACACTCAAATCTCACATTTCAATTCTCATATCTACCCAATATGAAATACTATTTAGTAGCAGGCGAAGCATCTGGAGATTTACATGGCTCCAATCTTATCAAAACTTTAAAAGAAGTTGACGGCACAGCCGATTTTAGATATTACGGTGGTGATTTAATGCAGGCACAAGGTGGTACTTTAGTAAAACACTACGCAGATATGGCCTTTATGGGGTTTTTAGAAGTTGCCCTAAACCTGAGAACCATTTTAAAAAATATTAAAAAATGTAAAGAAGATATTTTAAGGTATCAGCCAGATGTATTGATACTGATAGATTTCCCAGGTTTCAATCTTAAAATTGCAAAATTTGCTAAAGAGCAAGGTATTCAAGTACATTATTATATATCGCCAAAAGTATGGGCATGGAACCAGAAACGCGTTTTAAAAATAAAACGTGATGTAGATTTTATGTATTGTATTCTACCTTTTGAAGTAGATTTCTATAAAACTTGGGGAATGGAAGTAGATTATGTAGGTAATCCATTATTGGATGCTAAGTCCGCATTTACTCCAAACTCAAACTTTAAAATACAAAACAACTTATCTAACAAACCTATTATTGCGTTATTACCAGGCAGCAGAAAACAAGAGTTAAATTATATTTTGCCTGATATGCTAAGCGTTATTTCTCACTTTCCAAACTACCAGTTTGTTATTGCAGGAGCACCATCGTTTAAAAAAGAGTTTTACCAGCAATATTTAAATAACTTAGACATTCCTATTATCTTTAATGCTACTTACGATTTATTGAATATAGCCAAAGCTGCTTTAGTAACTTCTGGAACGGCAACCCTAGAAACTGCTTTGTTTAAAGTGCCGCAAGTGGTGCTGTATAAAGGCAGTAAAATATCCATTGCCATTGCCCGTTTGCTGGTAAAAATTAGGTTTATTTCTTTGGTAAATTTAATTATGGATAGTCAAACAGTAACTGAGCTTATCCAAGAAGATTGTAACAAAAAACGAATTACAGAAGAGTTAAACCATATCATCAGCGAACCTAAACGAAGCGAAATGCTAGCTAATTATGAAATTTTAGCCGATAAAATGGGAAAAGCTGGCGCATCAGAAAAAACCGCTAATTTGATCTATGGATATTCAACATCTGCAAATATTAAATCTTAGGTAATTGAAATCTGAACTTATAATTACTTAATTTTCACACCATATTTTACAAACATCGTTATTTATGAGTATAACAAAACTGAAATGGAGTATTGCACAAAAACTAGAATACAATTGGTGGCAAAAGTATCTTAAAAACAAAGATCCTAAGCAATATATCAAATGGAAAACAGATTACTGGAATAAATTATTAAGCGAACTTTCGAATCACATAACTTTACCCATAAATCAAAAGGTGTTAGATGCTGGCTGTGGTCCGGCTGGAATATTTCTTGCGCTTCATCAAAACACAGTTTATGCCATAGATCCTTTATTAGATAAATATCAAAATTTACCTCACTTTAATGTAGAGAAAAATGATTTTGTAACATTTAACTGCCAAACATTAGAGTCGTTTAACGAGGTTGAGTTGTACGATTATATTTTTTGCCTTAATGCCATAAATCATGTTAGAGATATAGATTTATGCTATGATAATTTAGTAAAAGCCTTAAAACCCGGTGGTATGATGATCATCTCTACTGATGCTCATAAATATTCTTTCTTTAAAAAAGTATTTCAACTTATACCAGGAGATGTATTGCATCCCATTCAATTAGAAATTTCTGAATATGATGACTTTTTATTGAAAAGAAATATGAAAGTTATTAAAAACATAAATTACGAAAAGGGTAAAATATTTGATTATTACATTACTATAGCCAAAAAAAACAATCCATAATTTAAAATAAAATAGAAATATCTTTTAAAGTTTGATTATAAGTAGATGGCTACGCTATCAATAACTTGCAAAGATAGAACGTTGAAGGCCAGATTATTGCGCAAGGGATATGTAGGGCTTGATACATTCATTGGTTTGCATGTAAACGCAAACCAATGAATTACGGCACCCCGAAGAAGCCCGACCGAGTTTTGGATTTGTGATAGAGAAAAGGATGCGCCCTAGTACTTATTTAAATCCTGTTTTACCTGTTACCTCAAATATCCAAAACTTCAAATTCTGCTTCTTTACTTCTTAATAACAAAACTCTTTCTAAAAAGCACCTTATTGGACTAATAATTGCAACAAAATAACTTTAAACATATAAACACAATATCATGTCAAGTCAATTATTCGAAAGTTATAATCTAGGTAAAACCGAATTAAAAAATAAAGCTGTAATGGCTCCATTAACTAGGTCTAGAGCTATTGATAATATTCCAAACCAATTAATGGCAACTTATTATGGGCAAAGAGCTGGAGCGGGATTAATTATAACGGAAGGAACTTCGCCATCGCCAAATGGTTTAGGTTATCCACGTATTCCTGCCATGTACAATCAACACCATGTAGATGGATGGAAATTAATTACTAAGGCAGTGCATGAAAAAGGCGGAAAAATATTTTTACAGTTGATGCATTGTGGTAGAATTGGGCATCATTTAAATTTACCAGAAGGTGCAAAAGTTTTAGCTCCATCGGCCATTATTGCAGAAGGACAAATGTACACAGACAAAGAAGGGATGAAAGAGAATGATATGCCAATAGAAATGTCTACTCAGGAAGTACATGAAGCAATAGAAAGTTATATAAATGCATCTGTATTAGCTATAGAAGCAGGTTTTGATGGTGTTGAAATACATGGTGCTAATGGTTACTTGATAGAGCAATTTTTAAACCCTAATAGCAATGATAGAAATGATGAATATGGAGGAAGTCTACATAATCGTTCTAAATTTTTACTAGAAATTGCAGAAAAAACTATTGAAGCTATTGGTGCTGATAAGGTTGGTGTGAGATTATCGCCAAATGGCGCTTTTAACGATATGAGACCTTACCCAGAAATGGAAGAGACTTACGATTACTTATCTAAAGAATTAAATAAATTGGGTGTGGTTTACATTCATTTACTAGACCACTCGGCAATGGGTTCTACTCAGCTTCCTGCAAATGTACTAGAAAGTATAAGAGAAAACTTTGAAGGTACTTTAATTCTATGCGGAAACTTTGATGATAAAAAAGCGGTTGAGGCTTTAGAAAATAATACTGCCGATTTAATCGCTTTTGGTCGTCCGTTTTTGGCCAATCCAGATTTATTAGAGCGTTATAAAGCGGATGCCGATTTAAACGCATCTGATATGGACACTTTTTACACTCCAGGAGAACAGGGATATACAGATTATCCGTTTATGGATAAAGCATAGAGCAGAAGGCGGAAGGCTGAAAGCAAAAAGTTTTGAATTTAGAGGGATTGTCTTTGTTTAGGCAATCCTTTTTTATTTGCTCGTTTTTTTCTGCTTTTATAGGATGCTGGTAATGATAAATATTAATTGCTTTTAATTTCTTAAGCACACATTTTTTTTCAATATTTGCGTTCTCGTAAAATTTAGGATATTATCTCATTTGGATAGAGTGGTTTGTTGAGCTTGAAAGGGACGATTGGTGAAAGGTTAAATTAAAAAAAACGGGGGATTAGCTCATTTGGCTAGAGCGCTTCGCTGGCAGTGAAGAGGTGATCGGTTCGAATCCGATATTCTCCACCATCATTTTAAAAATAAGTGCTTTAATATTATTTTAAGGCACTTTTTTTATGTTTAAAAATTTAGCGGTGCAATTAGTGGTGCATTTTTAGAGTTTTAAAATGCAAAAAACACCATTTGAGTATCTCGGTTTTATCTAGTATTTTTGAATATTCCTTTTGTCGTTATTAGGAAATCTTAAAAGGGTTTATCATTTATTTGGTAAACCTTTTTTATATTTATAACTATGAATGTAGAGGCATGGACTAATGACATTATAGGGGCATCAGAAAGACGATTACTTATAAAAGACGCTATTTTAGGTTTTAAGGCTTTATCATGGGAGTTAAGAAAATCTGACAAAACCAATAGGTTTACAAACTTATCATTGCTTGTAATGCTTCATCTAAAGAATAACGATAACATTAGTAGAACAAATATCATGAAAGCATTGAAAAGCAATTACAATGATATTGAAAACGCTTTAAATCTGTTATTTGATAAAGGTTTGATTTTATCAGATAAGGTTCTGGAAAGTCGATTCAACAAAAAAATTGCAGTTAAATCAAAAAAATTTAGATTAACCCTTAAGGGGGAAATGTTAGTTACTGATTTTATAGAAAAGCTTGTTTAATTTTTATTAAATTATAATTCTCAAATTAAGCCTAATGCCTGATAATAAAGAACTGCTTTATACTAATCTTAAAGAAAAAGGTTTATACAGAAAATCATTTAATGAATTTAAAACGCAATTTTCTAGTTTAGAAAAAACGGATAAACTCTATCAAGAATTAGCTAAGAAAGGATTATACAGTAAAAGCGCATCAAGTTTCACAAATCAGTTTTTTCCTGAATTAAATAAAGAAAATACTTTAAGAAACGTTTACAAAGATTTAGGACTTGAATCAGCAGGAGTAAGTTTTGATAAGTTTTCAGTAAAGATGATGTCTGATGCGAAAGCAAGAAAATTAGTCTATAAGGATTTAGACTTAGAAAATGCTGGCGTAACTTATGATAAATTTGAATCCACCTTAAATATTAAGAAAAAAAAGCTTACTGTAGAAGAGTTTGCAACCAAAATAAAAGCAAAATATCCGCAATATAAAGAGGTAGACAATGCCGAGCTTATTGATAGAATTGCAAATAAATACCCTGAATATAAAGATGTTATAAACACAGAAGTTACATCAGAAAAAGGCAAAAAACTTTACGAAGCTTTAAAAAACGATTCTAAATACAAAGGAATAGGAAAGGATTATGAATCTTTTAAAAATTATTTCTCTGATGAAAATAATGGTAAAAAGTTATTTACCCAATTAAACAGCGACCCTAAATACAAGGGATTGGGTTCTGACTACGAAACTTTTGCTAATGGTTTTGGCTTGTTAAAAAAATATGAACTATCTTCTAAAATCACTACCATTACTTCAAAGGTATCTACTCCAGTTTTAAATAAAACTCAACAAAATGCAACAATTGATAATAATCTTTATAAATATGGCTTAGTTGCTTTTTTAATACTAGGCCTAGTAATTACAATTATCAAGTACCGAAAGAATATTATACGAATTGTACAAATAAGTTACTTAACACTTAAAAAAAATATATTTAAAATAGCAATTGTATTAGCCTTCTTAATATCAATTCTTATAATTACAAATCCTTCAAGAGAAGATTTTGCATCAAATCAACATTGGAAAGGAGATTTGTATTTAGGTAGAGAAAAGAATTACTTCATATTTTCAATATATTCAAATAAGTTTTATAACAAACGTTATATCGGTATTTTGGGTAATTTTTATGAAATTAAATAGGTTAAAGATTTACTTACTATTAACCTTTTCCAATAATACTTAAATGTGGAAAAGGTTAGTACTTTTATTTTAAAACCTCTTGGAAAAGGTTAGTACTTTTATGATTATACATTATTGATTTATATTTATTTGTCATAGCTTCTAAAATCAATGTTTTATAATTTGATGTTGCATGCTTTTTTATAATTCCATTGTATTGATTTTTTCTTTTAATCCTTTTTGCTTTGTTCCATTCTCCCCAATTCCACGTATTAATACATTCTAAATAAACCCTTTCTTCGTTCCTTGTTAATCTTTTTTCATCTAAATCCTCCTTAAAAATCATTTCATCAATATTTTTATAAAGGTCAATAAATAAAAATCTGTTAGAATTTTGATTTAATAAATCAGATAATACATTAATCCCTGCTCCTTCAAATTTTCTGCTTCTTAAATATTTGTTTTCTAATCTTAGAATATTAATTGGTCTGCCGTACTGTTTTGACTTATTGTAAATTTTAATTCTATAATCAATAAGATTAAAAGAAATGCCTTTATCAAATCCTTTACAATCATTTTTTATTATGGGATTCCGCTCTTTAGAATTGAAGCTTATACACCTATCTATAAAAATCTTAGGAGTAAAGGGAGTATTAATATTAATCCCAAATTCTAAACCAGTAACGGTCATGTTTAATACTTCTTTACTAAAATTAATTTCAAGCTCATTTAAAACGTCTGTAAGCTCTTTATTTCCAAAATCATTATAGTTATGTATTCCATCATTAAAATACTTGTGTAGGCTTCCATAAATAACAATCCTACCCGATGGATATAATTCAAAGGTTAAGCCCTTAAATTGATTTTTTACTTTGCCGGCAATCTCTCCAGTATCAATATTTAATAGTGAAGATTTATTATTTAAAATAGCATTGTCTAACAAAGCATTTTTAAAAGCCATGTTTTTAGTTTCAAGCCTTACAAAGTCGTACATAGGCCCCTTATTTATTTGATCCGGGACTAGGTAAATGAATTGCCAGTATTAAAACCTCTTTAGCAAATAACTTATTTATCCGGTTTTTTAGGTTAATAACTTTTCGATTAGTCATTTACACCTCCTTCAAAATCGTTGAATAAACTAAGTTGATTATAAGTTGATGATTTAAATTTAGGATTTGTACTTAGATACCATGCTTTGAACCCTGTAATAGTACAATAGTCTTTTTTTAATTCCCATAACCTTCCCACCTTTTCTAAATCCCTTTTAAATCTTGTGATATTTTTCTGGGGAACTCCTGTTGCATTGGCTACCATTGAAGCGGTTGCAACATTTTTATAAAGAAATAGAAATATGGTTTTTAACTGTGTTTTCCTGTATGTATCTTCGTTGTGCGTAGAAGATTTTAAAGGGGCGTTAAAATGATTTTTCATCTTTTCGCTCCTTTATTTTTGGATTCTAAGCTATCAAGGACCTTATGTAAATCATACCTTATTGAGTTTCCAATCTGCAAATATGGTATTTTGCCTTTCTGCCTCCAGCGTATTAATGTTTGAATTGTAATACCTAATTTTTTAGAAAGGTCTTCTCCATCTATAATAATTGTTGCCTTTTGATCTGGGGCAGGAACTGCCATGTTACTCATAGCCCATTTAAAGCTTTTTAGCATCAAATCATTAAGTCCTTCTTCGGTTGTGATAATCTGTAGCATACTTTTCTTATTTTGTATGATACAAAGTAAATGCAGATTTTAACCATGTCCATTTTGGTGTCTGGACAATTTTTTAGACAGATTTAATTTAGTTGAATACCGATATCAAAATGTTTATTGATAAAATCAACAATAACTTTACTATCGGCCTTATTTATTTTTGGTAGTATTAATTTAATAACTTTTTTTAAATTTTTGTCTGTTTGTATTGGCTTTACATTCAAAGTAAAATGTTTTCTAACATTAGTATTGTGGGGCAAATTGTATTTTTTACAAATTCTACTAGTATAAATTTCATTACTCTCATCATCATCATATTTTATATCGAGTCTACTATCGTTACAAAGCTCACAAAACCTTGCAAGAACTGGAGCTTTTAAATCTTTAGGTTGCAAATTATCATCTTTTAATTTTTCGCTATTTTTATTCGCTTCTTGTTTTAACTTCTCATAATCCTGGCTTAAATATTCAAAACGTGATTTAGCCCATCCAATAAATTCGGTTAATCTTTCATCATGAAAAGCTATCCTTTTATAATCCCATCCCTCACTTTCATGAAACTCAGTTTTATGGTTTTCAATTACTGTTCTAAATAAATTCAAAAGAAAATCCAAAGGATTATCAACATCATTTTGCAGTATTTGGTTTAATTCCCTTTGTACTATTATCCAGTTTTGAAAACCTTCTTTTTGAAACTTAGCGTAATCGAAAATTAAGAACCCTAAATATTCACTACTTAATAATGGGTTTTCAGCCATTGCAGTACTCATAAAAACCTCCCATGTAGGTATGGATTCAATATTTGCCATTTGTCGTTATTAATTAATCTATTTTGGCTTCCGTAAAATGGATTTAAACTTTTTTATTTATTAGCTTTTCTTGAAGCCTTTCAAATAACCTCCATTTACGGTTTAATCTTTTTTGTTTTCTTTCCCACTCCTCGGTTTTAATTATTAAATCAATAACCCTCCTTAGAACTATTTTTTTATCTTCATTTGAATTCATACCTTATAAACTTTATTGTGTCAATTTTATTGAACAACTTTCTAAATGGAGTTATACTATAATACGTGGGGTATGTTAAACCCTCCCGAAAGTGAAATTATATTATCCGGGTGGGTCGTTTTTAAGAGATAAGTTCTAAATTGATACGATGTTAGTCTCTAGCTCTGCAATCTTATTAGAAATGACTTGATCAATAATTAAATTAAAATTTGCTAACTCATCCCAAAAACCCATTTTATCCCCTTCATCATTTTCTGCTCTTACCATTTCTTCAATCTCAATACTCTTTAGACGCTTTAATGCTTCTAAGTCTGCAAATCCTAACTGACTTAATTTTGCTGCTAATAGTTCTTTCTTCATGTTATTAAATTTATGTTTAAACTGCTTTTAAATTTCTTTCCTTTGGTGCGCCCCATGCTTTAAGCATTACGACCTTTTTGCGGGTCTCGGTTACTTTTACGTATTTTTTGAATGAAGCGTATGTTTCGTGGCCGCTTATAGTCATTACTTCTTCAGCACTCATTCCACGCTCTAATGATAGCGTTACAAACGTTTTTCTAGAATTATGAAAACTGATAAGCTCATATTTTGGGTAAGTATTGGTAACTCGCTTATTACCATAAAAACGGACTATTTCAATAGTTCGGTTAATCTCTGCTAATTTGCAAAGCTCTTTGATATACTCATTAATTTTTTGGTTACTTATTGCCGGCAAAGGTTTATTGAGTGCCCTGTACTTGTCTAAGATGTTTGCAGAAACAGCATTTAAAGGTATTGTTAAGGCTGTTTTTGTTTTCTTAACTACTATGGTAATTGTGTCTTTATCAATATGCTCTCTTTTTAATTGTTGAACATCACTAAATCTTAATCCAGTTGCACAAGCAAATACAAAAATATCTCTTACCTTATCTAAGCGTTTATTATTGCTTAAATCAAAATCAATTAATTTCTGCAGCTCTTCTTGTTCTAAGGCTATTACCTCTAGTTTTTCACTTTTAATCTTAAAGGCTTTATAATTTAAGTTTACTTCAATACCAGAATCAATTGCATAGTTTAAGAATGTTTTAAGAGTGCTTAATGATTTAGCAATAGTTGTATTATTTAGCATTGGGCTTTTATTACCGGCCTTGTCTACTTTTGTTCTAGTAATTAGAAAGTCTTGAAACTTTGTGAAAAAAGCCTTGTCAATACCTTCAAAGGTTACTTTGTCCCCTGTACTATCTTGATACGCTTTTAAGTGGTTTTTTACGGACCTATAAACTGATAAGCTTCCAGCTTCACGTGTTTCCTTATGGTCTACAATATATTTATCAATGTAATCAAACAGTAAACCTGTTTTTTCTTCTACTTTGACAGCATCGGGCTTAGAATTAATAAGTTCGGTTATTACCATTTCAGAACTGAAAGGTATTTTTAAGGCTAAGAATTTGTCTTCAATTGCTTTAATGTCAACTTCTATACTATCCAAAATATCATTAATCTCATTAATCTCTTTTTCTGTTAGTAACGAGTTTACCGGCAAATGGCTTAATAGTCTTTTAGCTTCTCGTTGTGGGATATAAAATGCTCTTTGCTCTTTGGCGTTCCAATACTCTTGAAGTATGGTTTTTTCAGTACTAAATCTCTTACGTACACCCTTTAGAGAATAGATTAAACTAATTGGTAGTTTGTCGTTTTTCGCTGAAACTCCTTTACGAAGCTCAAACCTTGCTGTTCCTATCATGTGATTTGTCGTTATTAAATCTTAACCAAACATAGGAAATAAATTTTAGTGGTGCAATTAGTGGTGCAATTATTTTATTAACTAAATGTAATCAATCATAATTCAATATAAGGCTTTATTTGCTTTAATTAGATTTAAAGAGATTTTTATAGTAATTGATAGGATGAAAATATCATAGGTTCAAGTCCGATATTCTCCACCGAAACAAAAAGCTTCCATAATTATGGAGGCTTTTTTTGTGAAATCTAAATCTTAAATAAATCTACTTGCCGTTATCGGCAAGAATTAGGTAAATAATACTTTATTTTAATGCTATATTTGCCGATAGATAGCTTTAAAAATGAAATTTATCTCTGTAAAAGAATTCTCAGCACAATGGAATGTTCCAGAAAGAACTGCAAGGAATTACTGTAATTCAGGAAAAATTAAAGGTGCATTTTTAACAGGCAAAACTTGGAACATTCCAGAAGATGCTACCCTGCCTCAAAAAGAAAATCAAAAAAAATTCAGTAATCACAATTTGCTCAACATATTGAAAGAGCAAAAAGACATGAAATTGAAGGGTGGGATTTATCATCGTACCCAAATAGATTTAACCTATAATTCTAACAGAATAGAAGGAAGTATGCTTACGCATGATCAAACTAGGTATATTTTCGAAACAAATACCATTGGAGCATCCAAAGAAAACGTAAATGTTGATGATATTATAGAGACCATCAATCACTTTGGTTGTATAGATTTTATTATTGATAAAGCAAAGTCAAAATTATCAGAATCCTTAATCAAGGAGCTTCACTACCTATTAAAATCTGGAACATCAGATAGTAGGAAAGATTGGTTTAATGTGGGCGAATACAAAAAGCTCCCAAACGAAGTAGGTGGAAATGAAACCTGTCCACCAAAAGAAGTATCAGAAAAAATGAAGCGAATACTTTTCAATTATCACCAAATTGAAAAGAAAACATTTAAAGATATTCTCGATTTTCATTATCATTTTGAAGTTATTCATCCTTTTCAAGATGGTAACGGCCGAGTAGGAAGGTTAATTATTTTTAAAGAATGTTTGGCTAATGGCGTTGTACCATTTATTATTGATGAAGATTTAAAGCTATTCTATTATAGAGGTTTACAGCAATGGACCAATATAAAAGAATATTTATTAGACACCTGCCTTACTGCACAAGATAATTACAAAGCTATTCTAAAGTATTTTGAAATAGATTTTAACGAAAATTTGTAACCTAATTTATTAAACCTTGTATAAAACAACACAATATGTATATTTAAAGAAAAAACGAGCCCATGTCTAAATACTTAAACACTCATAATCAAGATTTAATAAAATTTGCTCAAGAAAATCAAGAAGCTTATTTAAATGCTAGTCCTTTTCCTAGCATCTCTTTTGATAATTTCTTTAATCCTGATTTGTTAAGTAAAATATTAGACGAGTTTCCTGATTTATCAAAAAAAGACAGCATTTCTTTTAAAGACCAAAAGCAAATTAAATTTGCAGGTAAAGGCGAAAATTACTTTGGCGATGAAACCAAATCTTTTATGCACTACTTAAATTCCGAGCCTTTTTTAAACTTTTTGCAAATAATAACCGGAATTGAAGAACCACTTATTGGCGACCCTTACTTTTTTGGTGGCGGACAACATGAAATAAAAAGAGGAGGCTTACTAAAAGTCCATGCTGATTTTAACAAACACCCTCAATTAAAATTAGACCGCAGAATCAACGTATTAGTTTACCTAAACAAAGATTGGAAAGAAGAATATGGTGGGTTTTTTGAGCTTTGGGACAAGAACATGGAAAAGTGCGAAAAGAAAATATTACCTGCCTTTAATAAATTAGCCATATTTTCTACTACAGATTTTTCTTATCACGGGCACCCAGATGCATTAAACTGCCCAGAAGATAGAAGCAGAAAATCGCTTGCTTTATATTACTATTCTAACGGCAGACCCGCATCAGAAATTAATCAAGATGCTAAACATAACACACTTTTTCAAGAACGTAAAAACAACGATACCGATAAAACTGCTTTTAAAGCATCGGGAAAAGACAAGGTAAAAGCTCTTCTAAAGGATTTAACGCCACCTATTTTATACAAGAAAATTAAAAAAGGAGAGGATTAAGATTTTCAGTCTTTCGAGGTTTTTGAAATATCGTACGTTTAGAAATAAATAAGGGTATTAATCAAATTTCTGATTTCCATTTTTTCGGCAACCTGATTTAAATATTTTATTAAAACATCAATAAGATAAATGTTTTGAATAATAGTTATAGTAACAATTAATTATCGTCTAATTTAGCTTTTAGTTCTTCATTTTCCTTTAACAACAACTCAATAAAAGCATTTTTCTTTTTAACTTCTCTATGCAAATCATCTATCTCTTTTAACAAAGCTTTTATTTGTAAGGGTACTAAATCATCTGGAAAAAAGCTTGATACAGGTACTTTTAAATAACTAGCAATATCGATAAGTTGTTGCGATTTGATCTCAAGTTTCCCATTTTCCAATTTAGCATAAGTACCTTGGTTTATTTCTAAAAAAAATGCTATTGATTCTTGTTTAATCCCCTTATTAATCCTTATTTCTTTAATTTTTAAACCAACTTCCATAGATGTAACATTTTTGATAGACAAATTTCAAAAATAGTAAACGTTTGGCATATTTATAATCCAATAGCGCATAATTTATGCCATATAGGAATATATTCTAAGTGTTGATTAGCATAATTTTACAACGTAACGTTACAAAAGGTTGTCTGCTGCCTCATATTGTTGATAAGCAGGAATAAAAAATTCTTAAACATTAAATCATAAAAAATTCCGCATTCCTTTTAGCATTTAAGGTCTGTTTTCATCTAAGAAAAAATCAAATTATTTAAACTTATTTATCTAAAAAATTATGAAAAGAAATTTATTATTAATCATTTTATGCATTGCAACATTTGCAGCTTGTAAAAAAAACTTAACTAGTGATATACACTCTAGTAACAAAAATTTAACATTGGAAGAAAAAACTTTTAACAGTAAAATGGACGAAGGAGCTAAAGCTGTTAATAAATTAATGCAAACAGAGTCTTTTAGAAAATATTGTAAAAGTGAAGTTTTAAAAGCTTTTGATGGCGATTACAATTTTTTATTATCTAAATTAGTGAAAGATTTTAAACAGTATAAGAATCAACCAATTTTATATAGTAACAGTATAGGAACGAACTCTTATTATGAAATGGACGAATGGCCAAGTGAATTAATGAATAATATAGAAACAATTTCAAACGAATATCCTTTAACTCAAATTGCAGTACAGTTAGACCCTGAAAACTGGAATCCATACACATATATTCCAGATGTTGTTTATTTAGATGCTGTTTATGATGAAGCTGATACAGATTTTATTAATGGATACAACGCCAATGGTGATGTAATTAGTTTAAACGCCAGAGTTGAGCCGAGTGTTCCTGTAGTCATTTTAAGTACGAATGAAAGAGGGTACATTGATGATATGGGTGATTATATAGGTTACAACTCATTTCCTTCATATACTATAGATAATAGTAACACTATTATGGGCCCACCATTAAGTCCAATCAACCCTAACACACCAACAGAGTATTATAGACCAAATTTTAGTTACGAGAATATTAGTGCTATGAAGTACGATAATTTAAGTCAAGTAGAAGGTTGGGCTGCGGGTGCACCAGAAACATATATTTATATTTTTGAACAAGATCCAACAGATTCTACTAAAACCATAAGAAAGGATTTAGGCTATAATGAACCACCTAAAAGAAAAGACATTAATGGAAAGTGGTTTGGAACAAACATTGATACACATTTATGGAGATGGTTTAAAACTGGTACAGTAATTAAATATGGCTTTTATGAACATGATAACAAAGGATTAAGGGCTATTGGCGATAATTTAGTTTCTGTTTCAAACTATCAATCATTTGTTTTGGATTCTACAAAAGTTTATCCTCCAGGTTCTCAACAACCTAATTTACCTGCTCCAAACCAGCCAGCATTTGTTACTGTTGTAAAATTTGTTGCAAATGTTGTCGGCCAGGTTTTCGCTAAGAATATGGAAAAATCAGAGACAATTGGAGAAATAGAAGTTTCTGTAAATAATTCAAGAACTGAATTGAGCTTTAACCCCGGTGGTTTCAAAGTACAAACAGAACCAAAATAGATATGAAAAGAACAATTATTTCATTGCTTTTAATTTTAACTTTTCTAAGTAGCTACTCACAAAATACTTTTAATAAGAATGTTTTAAGCACTAATATAGGAGTGCAATTTACAGGTAGTGGAGATTTAGATGGTTCAAATTTTTTATTGGGCTATAAAAGATATATTAAAAATAAATTTTTTGTCTCTACCGCTTATCAAAAATATGATTATAAACTATTTTTAGAAACTAGAACTTTTCTAAGAACAACTCATTCTTTTCAAGCTTTGTTCGGTAGGTCATTTGGTAAAAAGAATATTTTTGATTTAAGTGTTGGACCTTATTATGCCATTAATAACAACAGAGTAATTAACGGTCCAAATACTTTTTCTTATATAGGTGTATCATCAAAAACTGTATTTTTTGACCAGAATACAAGTACAGGATATAGGGAAAATTCTCTTGGATATACATTGAATCTTAGATATTTGATTAAAATTAATCAGAATTTTAAATTAGGTCCAATTTTCCAATTCGAAAATGACAATATTAGTAGTACGGTTTCTTCTTTAAGATTGGGTTTAGAAGTAGGCCTATAAATTAAAAAGGGCAATTTAAATTGCCCTTTTTAATTTCTCAACTCCCATTTTCTCTGCAACCTCATTTAAATCTTTAACAACAGCATCAATTAAAGGTATTCCGTTCACTTTTCTCTCTATTTCTGCGGCTAGCTCAGGTTCTCCTGGAATAATTACTTTTTGATTTTCGTTAATTGGCTTTGCATTTTTAAAACGCTCTATCCAATTATCCATATTATTTTTAAAATCGTTAATAGGTCTAAAACCATCTACACGCATTGCACCTAAAAAATGGCCTAAACCTTCGCCAGGCTGATTTGGCAACGGATCCATAAAAGAAACAAATGGTGGTGCCCAAGGTCCATAGCTTGCTCCAGATAGCACCGCTGATAAAATATCTACAGTTGCACTCAATCCAAAACCTTTATGGCTTCCATGTTCTCTATCAGATCCTAGCGGCAAAAGAGATCCTCCATTTTTTAAATCGGCAGGATTTAGAGCTGCATTACCATATTTATCTTGTATCCAGCCTTCGGGTACGTTTTTACCCTGACGTTGTGCAATTTCTAATTTACCGTTTGCAGCTGTTGAAGTAGCCATATCTACCACCACAGGAGAATATTTCCCAGCAGGAAAAGCATAACAAATTGGGTTTGTTCCCAGCATTCTTTCGGTAGAAAATGTAGGAGCCACCAATGGACTTGCATTAGTTAAAGCATAACCAATCATGTCTTTTTCTACCGCCATTAAAGCATGATAGCCAGCTATCCCAAAATGGTTTGAGTTTTTAACTGCAACCCAGCCAGAACCATATTCTTGTGCTTTTTTAATAGCCAAATTCATTGCGAAAGGTGCAACTACTAAACCTAAACCAGCATCGCCGTCTACTGTTGCCGTGGTGGCCGTTTCATGAACTATTTTGATGTTTGGTTTTGGATTTATTCTGCCTTTTTCCCAGAGACGTACATAACCGGTTAATCTTGCAACACCATGTGAGTCTATTCCACGTAAATCAGCCTGAATTAAAACATCCGTTGCTAATTTGCTATGTTCTTCGCTACATCCCATTTTTATAAAAACGGAATGGGTAAAGGTTCTTAAGGTTTCTTCTGAGAAATTATAAAAATCCATATAATTTTCTTTTGGTGTAATTAGATTTTTGATCTTATGTTTTACCACCCCCTGCCCCCGCCAACAGGGGATAACCTAAAATGTGAGCTATTTGTTTTTAATGTTAAACAACCTTAACTAGCTTAAAATAGTAAACTTAAAATCGAGCGGTTTGAAATGTTGAATCAATTTAGGGATAAATTCATCGCCATATTTCACATAAAACAAACCGAAATTTTCCTTACGTTCTTGTAATCCTCCGTTAGGAAAAAGTTGAGATTTGATCTTTTCTATATCATCCATCGCTTCAGAAAAATTTCTTTTTTCTGCTCGCATTAACTTTTTATCTAGGCTATCTATTGCTTTTTTTAACCTCATTTCCACCGCTTCTGTACTAGGTTTAAGCGTAGGGTCTATTTTGGCGGCTCTAATTTTTAAATCGTCGAATATGGTTTGTAAAGCTTCCCATTCTGTATTTAAATTTAAAGTATTAGTAGAATGATTTTCTACATACTCTTTCTTTAAAACTTCTTTATCTAGAAATGCATCGGCGAAAGCCAAATTCAATTTTTGCAGTTTTACTACCGATTTTTCATCGGCTAACATAGCCGAATTTCTTAAAACCAATAAAGGAAAGTCTACCTTATAAAAATCGAAATTAGATTTGAGTTGTAGCCAATAAGCCAATTCGCCACCGCCACCAATGTAAGCCAAATTAGGTAAAATCACTTCTTGGTAAAGTGGACGCATCACTACGTTTGGACTAAACCTTTCTGGATGAGTTTTAATCTCTAGTTTTAATTCAGCTTCTGAAAAAGATATTTCAGTATTTATAACTTGATATTTCTCATCTTCAAAAACGATTCTTTCTCTTAAATCGTCGGTTAAATAAAAGAAATTAATCTCTCTTGGATTAACTTGAGCATGTATATCAATCTCGGCAAGCTTTTTACTGCTTTCTTCTATGTTTTTAAAACTATTTTGCTGGATAATATCCTGTTCTATGATATTAGCAAACTCAGATTTTAATTTTTGATCATCAGCATCAATAATTACTAAACCGTACTCACTAAATAATTCATTCGCTAAATGTCTTGTGGCACTCGCTAAGTTTTTACCATCGGCGTAAGCTTTAGAAACCATATCTGATAGTTTTTCTGCATTTTCTGAGAGACCCAAAACTCCTTTATACTCATTTAAAGCAGCTAAAATAGTCTTGGTATTTAATCTACCTGTTGCGCCTGCTGCGTTTAATTTCCAGCTGATTTTTTTACCACCAACATAAGTATGATTGATTTCTTCAAAATCATGATCCTCTGTAGCCATCCAATAAATGGGAACAAAATTTTTGGCAGGAAATGCTTTTTTTAAATCTTTAGCAAGGTTAATAGCGCTTATAATTTTAAAAATAAAATAAAGCGGACCGGTAAAGATATTGAGCTGATGTCCAGTAGTTACGGTAAAAGTATTCTCACTTTTAAGAGCATCTATATTTTGACTAACTGATTCAGAAACAGAAACTTGTTGATATTGAGATTTTAAAACATCAACCAATTGAGCTCTATTGCCTGTGAAATTTCTTTCTTTAATGATGTTTTCAAAACTCTTTAAATCTGGAAATTGATTAATAAATGGTTTTAATTTTTCATCTCTGGCAAGTAAACGAGTTACTACAGAAGAAAAACATCGGGTTTCATCGTAATCAATATATTGAGCTTCCATTTCAAACGAAAATAACCAAAATTCAGGATTTAGATTTTTTACATCAATTATTTGACAATAGTACCATAAAGATCAAAATCCTCTGCTCGGTTAATGATTACATTAACAAAAGTGCCCGGCGTAGCATAATTAGTTTTAGCGTCTATTAAAACCTCATTGTCTACTTCTGGCGAGTCAAATTCAGTTCGGCCTACAAAGAAGTCGCCTTCCTTTTTATCAATTAAAACCTTATATGTTTTAGCTACTTTTTGCTGATTTAAATCAAAAGAAATGCCTTGTTGAATCTCCATAATATCTTCTACACGTTGCTCTTTCACTTCTTGTGGTACATCATCAATTAAATCATGAGCATGAGTTTTTTCCTCGTGGGAATAAGTAAAACAGCCCAATCTATCAAAACGGGTTTCTGCCACCCATTCCTTCATTTCTTCAAAATCTCTTTCAGTTTCGCCAGGGTAACCGCAAATTAAGGTAGTACGCATAGCAATATTTGGAACTTTATCTCTTATCTGATTGACTAAATCGATGGTTTTTTGCTTAGTAGTTCCACGTCGCATAGATTTCAACATTCCATCAGAAATATGCTGTAAAGGCATATCCAAATAATTACAGATGTTAGAACGCTCGTTCATCACATCTAAAATATCCATTGGGAAACCACTAGGATAAGCGTATTGTAATCTAATCCACTCAATTCCGTCCACATCAGAAAGGCGACGCATTAATTCTGCTAACTTTCTTTCATTGTATAAATCTAGGCCGTAATAAGTTAAATCTTGAGCAATTAAAATCAGCTCTTTAGTTCCGTTTTTAGCTAATTTTTTGGCGTTGTTAACTAATTCCTCTATCGGAGTTGATAGGTGTTTACCACGCATAAGCGGAATTGCACAAAAAGAACAAGGACGATTACAGCCCTCGGCAATTTTAAAGTATGCAAAATGAGATGGTGTAGTTAATAAACGTTCGCCCAAAAGCTCATGCTTATAATCGGCCCCAATAGAAGTTAAAAGGTTTTGTAAATCGTTAGTGCCAAACCAAGAATCTACGTTGGTAATTTCTGCTTCTAACTCGGGCTTATACCTTTCAGAAAGGCATCCAGTTACTACAACTTTCCCTACTTTACCCTCGCTTTTTAAATCGCTGTATTGCAAGATAGTGTCTATAGATTCTTGCTTCGCATTATCTATAAAGCCACAAGTGTTAATAATTACAATATCATTCTCACGAACATCGTTAGCCTCATGCACCACATTAATCTGATTGCCTTTTAATTGCCCCATTAACACTTCAGAGTCGTAAGTATTTTTTGAACACCCTAGGGTGATAACGTTTACACGGGGTGCGAACTTTGTGTCGCTTTTTATTCTATCCTTTACTCTCATTAATCTTGTTTGAAGAGACTGTCTACAAATTCTTTTTTGTTAAAAAGCTGTAGGTCAGTCATTTTTTCTCCTACACCAATATATTTAACTGGAATTTTAAACTGATCTGAAATACCAATCACTACTCCACCTTTTGCTGTCCCATCTAGTTTAGTTAAAGCCAAAGCATTAACATCTGTAGCTTGCGTAAACTGCTTGCACTGTTCTATGGCATTTTGCCCAGTTGAAGCATCTAAAACCAATAGAATTTCATGCGGAGCGTTTGGAACAACCCTATCCATTACTTTTTTAATTTTGGTTAATTCATTCATTAAACCAACCTTATTATGCAAACGACCAGCGGTATCAATTATAACAACATCTTCATTATTGGCAACTGCAGATTGTAAGGTATCAAAAGCCACTGAAGCAGGATCTGCGTTCATCCCTTGCGAAACTACGCGTACATCTACTCGCTTACCCCATAATTGTATTTGCTCTACAGCGGCCGCTCTAAAAGTATCAGCAGCGCCAATGACAACCTTTTGACCAGCTTGCTTTAATTGATAAGCTAATTTACCAATGGTTGTAGTCTTACCTACTCCATTCACGCCAACAACCATAATTACATACGGTTTATGGGAGCCATAATCTATATGATCAAAATCTGAACTGTTATTTTCTTCTAATAATGCTTGAACTTCTTCACGCAAAATATTATTTAACTCTGTTGCGCTAGTGTATTTATCTTTGGCTACACGCTTTTGAACTCGCTCTACAATCTTTAATGTAGTGCTTACACCAACATCAGAAGTAACTAAAATTTCTTCCAGCTCATCTAAAACACCATCATCTACGGTAGATTTACCTACAACAGCCTTGCTAATTTTACTAAAAAAACTGTCTTTAGTTTTTTCTAAGCCTTTTTCTAAAGCTTCTTGCTGTTCTACTGTTTGTTCTTTTTTCTTAAAGAAATCAAATAATCCCATGGGCGATAAATTTAAACAAAAAAAGCCATCCTAAATTTTCAGGATGGCTCAAAATATTTTCAAATTAATATTATTCTGTTACGCCGTCTTTAGCAACTACAATTGCATCCTTAATGTGATCATTATGAGCAATCATTTCTTTAAAAGAGTAAGCACCAGTTTTTGGAGATCTTACCATGGTAATTACTTTAGAGTATTCTTTACCTGTACCAGTTTTTAATGTTGCAACTACTTTCTTTGCCATGTTAAATGTTTTTTATGCTAAACGAATAGCTTTAAATTACTTAATTTCTTTGTGAACAGTAACTTTTCTCAATACTGGATTAAATTTTTTAATTTCTAATCTTTCTGGAGTGTTTTTACGGTTTTTAGTGGTAATGTATCTAGATGTTCCAGCCATTCCACTTTCTTTGTGCTCAGTACATTCTAAAATTACCTGAACTCTGTTTCCCTTCTTAGCCATTATATTCGGGTTTATATTTTAATTAAATAGTTCCTTTTAAAACGAACCTGTTGATTGCCTCTGTTATACCAATTTTATTGATGGTTTTAATAGCAGATGTAGAAACTTTTAAAGTAATCCATCTGTTTTCTTCTGGAAGGTAAAAACGCTTCATTTGAAGATTAGGGTAAAACTTACGCTTTGTCTTCACGTTTGAGTGTGAAACTTTATTACCTACTAACGCCGACTTTCCTGTTAAATCACAAATTCTTGACATGACTATATATTCTTGTTTCTATTAAACCGCTTTTTATAAAGAGTTTGCAAATATCAGAAAATACTTTTGCAATCACAACAGTACTTTAAAAAAATATTTAATTTTTTTAAACTGGCTATGCTCTTCTAATTTATAATGCCTTCAATCTTTCATGCCTTAGTTACTCCTCGCCGCTAGAACCTCCGCTAATGGTTTGTCCAAAGAAAACAGCATTCATAAATAGTTTACTGGTACCAAACCAAAATGCTCTAAAATTTGGATTATCGGCAAATGAAACTACTTTGCCACTACCATAAGTACTACAAATCACTGCTGCAGAATTCTTGATTAATTTTTCATTAGCAGGTGAAATATAACCGGCCAATAATGACTTACTTGTATAAGCTAAAGGGGTTACAAATGGATTACTTGGTTTCTCAAACATCCCGGTACCTTCTCTAAATACCGGTATTTCTGAGGTTGTAATACCATAAGCAATTGGATGTGTATTATCTACTCGGCAGTTAAAAATAGCGCCAGGTATATATTGCGCCCTTGCTACTTCGGACTGGGTATCATAATTTCTAAAAGCTAAAGAATCATTGCTTTTTACAGTCTTGTATTTGATAGAAATTAATCCGTTTGCAATAGCCCATCTATTTGCATCTCCCATAGCAACTAAAGTACCTCCTGATCTTAAAAATCTTTTTAATTCATCTACTCCACTTTGAGATATATTGTATCTACCATCGGACATGATGACTACATTATACTTATCTAAGCTAATTCTGTTCATATCGCTTTGTTCTACCAAAACTGGAGGCATATCAAAACGTTGATCTAATAAATGCCAAACTTCTCCGGCGTCGTTATTATTTACGCCTGAACCCGTAACCAAAATGGTTTTAGGTTGATCTAACTTTCTAAAATTACCACTGCCCAAATTTATCCCTTCAGAAATCCCAGTACTTACACTATAAATGTCTACACCGTTTTGACTGGCCAAATCTTTTAAAAGAGTGTAAATCTCATTCGGTTTTAAGGTTTGATTGGCTACCTGAACGAGAATAGTTCCATCGGCAAAAGATTTTGATTTACCATTAATCAGCATAGATAATGGTTTAGAAGCTACTTTTGCAATCAGACCTTGCTTTAATAATTCGTTTAATACTTTTGGCGCATAAAACTCTGTCCACTCAAATAAATAAGCATAACTAGATTCATTGCCAATAACCATCCCTTTTGGCTTTGTTGCTTCACTAACTTCTGTACCCATTAAGCCGCTTGTAGCACTTAATTCGCTATATTTAATATTAAAAGCTAATGGGAAAGTCCATGCAGAAATATCGTAAAATAAACTATCTTGAAATTGAGTTTGCTTAGTGAAAATTGCTTTGATGGTGGTATACTGAGGCTGATCTGCAGGAACAACGTAAGATGCATTTGCTGTAAAGTTTTTCCCGTTTATGGATGTATTTTTAGCTAATTCGTAAACCTTTATTTGATGTCTTTTTAAAATATCAATCAAATGATAGCTCATGGCTTTATTATCGACAGAGCCAAATACATAGCCTTTAACAGCATCGGCTTTAGCCACATTCAAAGCATTTTTGTAAAAATCTCTTTGGAATTCTAGCAATTCTACTCGCATAGCTTGAGCAGCTTTTAACGTAGAGAATGCGGTTACCACCTGATTTCTTACTGTAAATGGAAACTTTAAAACTCCGTTATCACTGTCTTGAGCGTGACCTCTAGAACTGGCTTGTTCGAATAAAATTCCGACGGCACCATTAATATCAGGATAAGTGCTGCCTTTACCGTAGTAAAAATCGTCATAATTCTCCTTCGTGAAATAAAGTGAACCAATCTCGTCTAATGCTTTAGCATGAAATGCTCCCATTTTCTCGGTTAACTCCTGATTTATTTTAGGAGTTAGAGGATTTGTACGAGAAGGAACACCCGGCTGAAAAAAGAACGTGGCGTTTGTACCTTGCTCATGATGGTCTGTTAAAATATTTGGCTTCCAAGAATGAAATTGTTCTAATCTTCCTTTAGATTCGTTATGTTGAAGAGGCAACCAATCGCGGTTCAAATCAAACCAATAGTGATTTGTTCTTCCATTTGGCCAAGGTTCAGAAAATTCACGAGAATTATTATCGCTCACCAAAGTATTACTTTTATTAGAATTTACCCAAGTAGAAAAACGTTGAATACCATCTGGATTAATGGCTGGATCCATTAAAATTACCGTATTCTTTAACATTTCATCAATCTGTGGTCCTTGTGCTGCTGCTAAATAATAAGCAACCACTAAAGAAGCATTTACTCCACTTGGCTCGTTCCCATGAACCGAAAAACCTTGCCATACCACAGCAGGCATTTTACTTAAGTCTAAATTAGAAGATTTTGATGGATCTGATATGGCAACATGATTTGTCTTGATTTGTGATATATTTTGATGGTTTTGCGGACTAGTAATGGTCAGCAATAACAGCTTTCTGTTTTCGTAAGATTTGGCATATTCTACCATGGTGATACGATCAGAAAGACGGTCTAATTCTTTCATGTACATCACTACTTGGTCATGACTCACATGTTGATCGCCCACATTGAAACCCAATATATCTTGAGGTTTTGGAATGTTTGGATTATAAGTTACATTCTGTGGGAGATAGTAAGAAAGTGGTGTTTGAGCCTCTGAGGTCAAAAAACAAGCAACAATAATAGTTAAGAAGTAAAGTTTTTTCATGAAAACCGTTTAAAATTGAAAAGGCAATTTAAAAAAATTAATTTCCTTTAAATTGATTTTTTCTTAGAAGCTAGTTTTGGAAGAAAATTGTTACAGAATTTTAATGACTAAAAAAGAATTAAACGATTAGCTTCCATTTAAAATAAGATAGTCTATGTTTTCTCAAGAAATGAGTTTTAATAAATTTTTAGGATCTTGACGATTATCCCAAAATGCAACAACCACTATATATTCTTCAGTGAACTTATAATATAAACTGAAGTGCCCCATGGCAGATTCTCGTAGATTTGGGATTTCTGTCTCTTGAAATGCTCTTGGATTTTTTGAAATTACTTCAAGATGTCTTCTTGTAATTTCTATTAATTTTTCTGAATAGGTTATAGTTTTATTTCGCTCGTTCCAATATTGAAAGACCTCTCGGCGCTGTTTTGCAGCCGTTTCTGTCCAAATTATTTTCCTGTTAACCATTCAAGATCGTTTCTATCAAGATCACTTTGAGAAATAATTCGTCCATTTTTAATGTCATTCTCACTCATCTCAATCATCAACTTTTGCTCATTTGTTAATTTGATTTTATCGCTTTGAACAGCACTATTTTCAACCAAATGTGCTAAAGCTGTCAAATAATCTTTATCGGATATAGATAGTAGTTTATCAATTATTCCGTTCCTTATCACATCAACTTGAGTCATATTTTTTTTATTACTAAGTTAAACTTTAGATAGAATTTTTCCAAATATTAATCTTTACTAAATTTACAATTCCATTAAATGTTTAAACATATTATTTTATTAATTTTAAGTTATGAAAACAATTAAGAAAATACATAAAGCGCAATATACACCCATCGCATTTTTAAATACATATACTGCTTTACCTACATCAAGCATAGATTATTTAGATCCTTTTTTATTGTTACATCATCATGGTCCGCAAAATTTCGAGCCTAATAATGATGGTTTACCGTTTGGGCCGCACCCGCACCGTGGCTTTGAGACGCTAACCTTCATTATTGATGGAGATATATCGCATCAAGATACGGGCGGTGGCGAGCATACCATTAAAAGCGGTGGTGTACAATGGATGACTGCGGGAAGTGGCTTAATTCATTCAGAAACATCGTCGGATGATTTTAAAAAAACAGGTGGCAAAGGAGAGATTTTACAATTATGGATGAATTTATCTGCCAAGCATAAAATGGTTAAACCGAGTTATACCGGTTTAAATTATGATGAAATTAATCATTTTAATTTAGACCATGGAAAAGTAACTGTTGACTTAATCTCTGGAGAGTTAGCAGGAGAAAAAGGTCCAATCCCATCTTTAAGCGGACTTACGATGTCAAGTATCAGACTACAAAAAGATGGTAAGTTAACTTTAAACATCCCTGCAAAAAATCAAGTGTTTTTTTATTTGGTAAAAGGGAAATTAAACGTTAATAATCGATCGGTGGAGATGCGTGAATTGGTACAATTTGAGCTTGAGGAAGGAGAAATTGAGGTTTTGGCAAGTGAAGATGCTTATATTTTATTCGGTCATGGCGAACCTTTTAACGAGCCTGTAGTTTCTCAAGGTCCGTTTGTGATGAACACTGCTGATGAGATTAGGGCTGCTTATCAAGATTATAGAGAAGGAAAAATGGGTACTTGGGGTTAAGATTAAATTAACGCCAATGATTGGTTATAGTTTGTTTTTGCCACGTATACAAAAATGAAAATCAAATACAAAGAATATTATTTGGCTAACATTGTATTAATCTAATTACGCTCCTATCAATCAAAAAAAACATCCTAAATTAGAACCTGAATTAAATTGATATACATGTATAAATATTTAAGTTTAGCTACAGCGCTATTTTTAACAACGAACTCAAACGCACAGGTAAAAGAAGCCGTGAGTGCAGAAACTTATCAGAAAGCAGAGCAATTTTTGAGTTACAACGTATCTAAATTTGTCGAAACAGGTAATAATAGACCAAATTGGTTAAAAAGTAATCAGTTTTGGTACATCAAAAAATCTGGTGAAACCAATCAGTTTATGCTGGTTAATCCGGTTAAAAAAACCGAAAATCCTTTATTCGATAATCAAAAATTAGCAGAAGCACTAAACCAAGCAACTGGTAAAAACTATCAAACTGATGCTTTGCCTTTTCAGACTTTATCATTTTCTGATGATGAAAAATCTGTCAATTTCTTGGCTGATGGTAAAAATTGGAGTTACGATTTAACTACAAAAACAATCAAACAAGCAGAGAAAACTACTACTAAAGCCTCTAATGCTAGATTTCAGAGAAACGAAGGAGTTTTATCTCCAAACGGAAAATTTGCAGCTTTTATCAAAGACGATAACTTATGGGTAAAAAACACAGAAACTAATCAGCTAACCCAATTAACAACAGATGGTGAGAAAAATTATGGCTACGCAACAGATAATGCCGGCTGGACACACAGTGATAATGCGATATTAAGATGGTCGCCAGATTCTAAAAAGATTGCCACTTTTAAGCAAGATCAAAGAAAAGTTAGTGACATGTATTTGGTGACTACAAACGTTGGTGCGCCAAAATTAGAAGCTTGGAAATATCCATTACCGGGCGACAAATTTATCCCAATGATTGAAAGGGTAATTATTGAATTGGGAAATCCAAAAGTGATTAAACTTAAAATCCCTGCCGACCCTCACCGAGCGAGTTTAAGTGATGATATATCGAGCAGTGGAACTTTTGATGATGTTGACTGGAGTGCCGACGGAACACAGTTAGCATTTTTATCTACTTCAAGAGACCACAAACAAGAAAAATTTAGGATTGCAAATGCAGCAACCGGTGAGGTTAGAGAAGTTTTTGAAGAAGTTGTAGCCACACAATATGAATCGGGACAGGGGGCTATAAACTGGAATTATCTAGAAAAAACCAATGAAATTATTTGGTACTCGGAACGGGATGATTGGGGACATTTATACTTGTATGATGCTAAAACTGGTAAACTGAAAAATCAGATTACTAAAGGAACCTTTACAATTTCTAGAGTAGTAAAAACCGATGAAGCTAAACGTATCATTTACTTTTTAGCGGGTGGAAGAGAACCCGGAAATCCGTATTTCTCCTACTTGTATAAAATTGGATTTGATGGAAAAAATTTGAAATTATTGACGCCAGAATTAGGTAATCATCAAATTAGTTTTTCGCCAAGCGAGATGTATTTTACCGATACTTATTCGCAACCCGATGTACCACAAGTAACTGTAGTGAGAGATTTAAACGGTAATTTAATAAGCGAAATTGCTAAAACTGATATTTCAAAATTATTGGCAACTGGCTGGAAAGCACCTACACCAGTTAAATTGTTAGCCGCAGATCAAAAAACTGACATTTATGGCTTAGTTTTTACGCCGACAAAAATGGAAGCTGGTAAAAAATATCCAGTAATTGATTACATCTATCCTGGTCCGCAAGGTGGTAGTGTGGGAAGCTGGTCGTTTTCGGCAGCAAGAGGCGATCATCAGGCTTTAGCCGAATTGGGTTTTATAGTGGTGATGATAGAAGGCACTAGCAACCCAGGTCGCTCTAAAAGTTACCACGATATGAGCTATGGAAATATGTCTATCAATACTCTTCCTGATCAAATTACAGGCATTCAACAACTAGCTAAACAATACCCAATCGATTTGGATAAAGTAGGTATTTGGGGACATAGCGGCGGTGGTTTTGCAACTGCAACTGCCTTATTCAAATACCCCGATTTTTTTAAAGTAGGAATCTCGGAATCAGGAAATCATGATAATAGAAACTACGAGGATGATTGGGGCGAAAGATATAACGGACTGGCCGAAAATGTAGATTATGCTTCGCAAGCCAATCAGCTTTATGCTAAGAATTTAAAAGGTAAATTAATGTTAGCACACGGTATGATGGATGATAATGTACCTCCATCTAACACGCTTTTGGTGGTTGATGCCCTAATTAAAGCCAATAAAGACTTTGATTTGGTGCTTTTCCCAAATAGTCGCCATGGTTTTGGACCATTTTCGCCTTACATGATGCGTAAACGTTGGGATTATTTTGTTACTCATTTACAAGGTAAAACTCCTCCTAAAGAATTTGCCTTGCGAGGTACGCAGCTTGAAGTGAAGTAATATAAGCGGAAGGCCGAAGGCTAAAAGCGGAAAGTAGAAAGCGGAAATTAGAAGGCGGAAGGCTGAGGATTTAAAATGTTGAATTTATAATCAAAGAGAGTTGAATTTATTTTGACTCTCTTTTTTTGTGGGCGTTTATACACGCTATTCGCTATAGTCCCGATGAAAAATCGGGAGCTGCCGCTGCTATCGTTAACGTCTTGTATTGTGGGAAGCTAAATAGTAAAAAAATGCAGAGTCTCTTGAAGAGGACCCTGCTAAAACTGAAAGTATTATGTGATAGAACCGGCTGAAATTGATTTATAAAATAATGGCTATTCTGTCACCAATTGTTTAATCTTAACACCTTTTTTTCCTTGTAGTTTAATGATATAGTTTGAAGCAGGTAAATCGGCAATGTTTAAACTAATTTTACTTTGTGTTTCGGTAATCTCTTTTTTGATAATTACTTTTCCTGCCAAATCAATAACTGATATATAAATGAATTGATTAGCTTCAAATTCAACGTTTACTACAGATGAACTTGGGTTTGGATAAACAGCAACCTCTAATTGTGCTTTGAAATCAAAACTTACTGACTTAATTCCCAATTCTGTGGTTTTACCATCTCTATCCATCTGCAGTAATTTGTAATAGTTAGTTCCTTTTTTTGGGGTAATATCTACAAAAGAATAGTAATTCTGTTGAGATGTGGTTCCCTGTCCTTTAACCTTTCCTAATGAAATGAACGTTTTGCCGTCTGTAGAACGAAGTAGCTCATAATAATCATTGTTCTGCTCTGAAGCAGATGACCAAGTTAATTTCACTTCACTATTGTTCTGCAACTTGGCCTGATAATCAACTAAAACAATAGGCAATACAGCATTTCTAGTAAAAGTAATGGTGTAAGTTTTAGTAGTAGTACCATCTTGTGCTGTAACGGCTAATGTTATTGTATTAGTGCCAACATTTAAAGCAATAGCACTAGAGGCACTACCACTTATAACTGTGTTATTATTTATTTTTAGAGTGGCAGTAGCATTTGCTGCAGTTGGTGTTACCGTTATACTGGTTATATTATTAGCAACATTAGCGGTATAAGAAATAGTAGCAGCGATAAAAGTGGGCGTTAAGGTACCTGAACTAATGAGCAGGTTAGATAAGTCTGCATTGGCAGATAAATTGGTGGTATTTCTGGTTACTCTAAAAGCATTAGACCCACCGCCACTTTCTACGGTTGCAAAATCGGGCCTACCATCCCCATCTATATCTGCATCTACAAAATTACTGCCCCAACCACCATTTGGCGATTGCACAAATGCTCCAAAACTAATGTTGCCAACAGTACTGGTATTGGGAACTGCTATGGCCCCATCTGTTACCAAATCGGGCTTTCCATCTCCATTATAATCAGCAACTGAAATGTGTAGACTACCTCCTCCTAAAAATAGCTGTGCTGCATCAAAACCGATGCTGCCTGTACTACTTGTGTTACGAAGTACCGATGACTTGACTACACCACTTACTGTCATTCTATCAAATACTAAATCTAGTTTTCCATCGCCATCGAAATCGCCTACACCAATATTGCAGTTTGGTGTTCCACCGATAGCAAAATTAGCCGCACTGCTAAAATCAATACTGCCCACTGTACTTGTATTTCTAAATACAGAAGAATTGCTGCCATATTGTGAGATTAAATCAGGTTTTCCATCACCATCTATATCTGATAAAGCTAAATAAGTAGCTAAACCAGTGGTAAAGTTGGTAGCTGTTGCAAAGTTTACAGTGCCCCCGTTTGTGGTGTTGCGCAATATGGCAACCGATGTGGAATTTGATATGTTAACGATAATATCCAATTTACCATCTCCATCTAAATCACCCACCACCATGGTAGTGGGGTTGGTTCCTACAGCAAAATCTACTTTTGGTGCAAAACTGATATTACCACTTGTACTGGTGTTAATGAATACAGAAACACTGGAATTATAAAGGTTAGATATAATTACATCCAGTTTTCCATCTCCATTCATATCGCCAATGGCCACATGTGTTGTCCATTGTAATGTTGTTATATCAACTTTAGTTGCAAAACTTACAATACCCACAGCGCTAGTATTACGCAATACCGAGAACGAACCTACATTGGCATAATTGGTGCAGATAATATCTATTTTTCCATCGCCATCTATATCACCTTTGACAATGCCTCCATTTTGTCCAGTTCCTATAAAGTTTACTGGTGTTGCAAAATCAGTATTTGAAATAGTGGCTTTACTAGGGGTAAATATTTGGTTAAAATGTGTTTTGCTATGGCCAATTAAACCATTGCTTGTATTTAATGCACTAATAATTGAATAATTTGCACCTACTGGCACTGTAACACTTAAACTAGTTGCTGTAGCAGCAGTAACTAGAGCTTTTACCGCACCAAAATACACTACATTATTAGTGGCAGTAGCATTAAAATTAGTACCTGTTATGTTTATGGTACTACCAACTATGTCTGATATTGGTGTAAAAGAGGTAATTGTAGGTGGTGGCAAAGCCCTTGTAACAGTGATTGTGTAAGTTTTAGTAGTAGTACCATCCTGTGCTGTTACCGCTACAGTTATGCTATTGTCGCCAAAATTTAAAGCAATAGCGCTTGAAGCACTACCACTTACAGCGGTATTTCCATTTATTTTAACAGATGCAATAGCGTCTGCTAAAGTTGGTGTTACTGTTATACTAGTTATATTATTTTCAACATTAGCCCCATAGACTATAGTAGCCGCATTAAAAGTAGGGGTTAATGTTGCCGAACTAATACTTAGGTTAGATAAGTTTGCATTGGTAAATAAAGCCACATTGTTCAATAAAGAAACACGTTTTTTACCACGATTATCTACAGCTAAATCCGGGTTGCTATTAAAATCTAAAACCTCAATCGCTATTGAATTCGATTCGCTTTCTGTTGAAAAATCCGGATTGGAAGCAAGGTCACTTGAATTAATTACTCCATTTGTAGAAGTATTGCGTGACACCGATACAATATTTTGAGCATTGGCCGCTTTGCCAGTAATTTGATCAAGAGCAACAGTAGAAAAATTACCTTCTGAAGTATCACTATTTTTTATTTGCGCAAAGTTTTGTAAGCTTAAAAAGCTTAAAATAATAAAGAGTGATTTTTTCATAGTACAAGACGTAGACCTAAACAATTGTTTAAAGATAAAGTAAATAAATTTATAATTCCCCTCTTGTAGCCTTAATATATATTGTCCATATTAAAGTTAAAATATATTTGAATGAAAAATTACTTATTACCCCTTTTTAGAATTTATCGTTTCGGCTTGCCAAAATCAAAGAGAACTTTCTCTCTCATGTTTTTATTCTAATAAATCTTATAAAAGAACATCGACCTGTTTAACTAAATAAACAGGTCGATGATTTTATTTATATAATTGATTTAATCTTTTCGAAACTATAAAGCCATTATCTGCTTTAGTTCTGCATCAGTAACCGTTAATAGCTTTACGGCTGGCAATCTTTTAATCATTTCTTTACAATCTTTTCTCTGAACGAATATCTTTTTAAACATCGGAAGCGCTTTAGAAACTTTTTTGTTATTGCTAATAGTATGTGTTTTATACTACCACTTCATAAAAACCCCAAAATTATAATTTGGTGCATTTAACACATTTCTACCAAAAACAGCCACAGCTACTGCGCCACTAATTCCAATTTTAGCATTGAGCTGATAGTTTAGGTCTAATGATGGGGATAAGTATTCTATGTTATTAGCAAATAAACTACCTTGAGCGTTTATAGCTTCACCATTTTTAAATGATGCTACGCCATTCACCTTAATAATTGGTATAAACTTTTTGAACGGAAAACCAATTTCGAAACCATAACGAAACTCATCAGAAAAATCTTTGGTTCTATTATTTAAACCACTATAAGCCGAAACGTAAATTGGTTTTGGATAAAAGGAATGACTGGCATCAACACGGATGAATTGGTTAAACTCGCCATCGCCAGTTTGTAAAATACCTGAGCTTCCTCCATTAACTTTTCCTAGTGGTAAACCTAATATTAAGCTGGTGCTTAAAACAATGGGTTTATCTTGCGAAAAACCATATTTAATACCCAAATCGGCATCGCCTAAAGCGCCAAATTCATCACCCGGAATAGTGCGTCCACTTTGCCTAAAACGTACATCATTTATAGTTTGCCTAACATAAAAAGGAAAATTAATTACTCCTGTAATTTTATTGCTTATGCCATACTCAGCATAAATAGATGAGCCAAACTGACTAATGGTTGTGGTAGAGACGGTAGTTCCGTTAGGTGCAAAATACTGGTTAGAACTAACAATATTTTGAGCAAGTTTAAAATATCCTTTGCCTTTCTCCTTAACCCAGCCTTGCGCAAAAACGGTTATTGGAAATGTAAAGGTTATGAGTAATATTATTTTCTTTAAATCGGTCATGGTTATAATTGTATTTATTTCTATACTTTATTTAAGTTTTGCGTTAACGATGGAAGTGCCCGCCTGAACGGAACGGGCAGGGATACCGTCCAAAAGCCTAAGGCCAGCAGGCGTATGAACGTACAGCGTGTTAAAACGCCCAAAAACATCTATTTTAACTCGGCAAAGCCAAACGTTAAACTTGCTGGTTTGCATAAAATGATTACATATTTAAAATCTGTTAAGGTAACATTGGATTTGATTTGAGAAATATTGAAAGTTTTGGCTCCGTTTGTTTTAATCTCCGCAATCTCTAAACCATTGCTTCTAACCGCCGAACCATTGGTGGAATTAGCCAAATAAATAAAAGTCCCTAGGGCAAAACTGGTCTCGAAGTTTGAACTCAATTCTAGAATAATTTGTCCATTTTGTTGTTTTAGAGTTGCAGTTCCAATGGCTTTGTAACCTCCGGCAGCGGTAAATGCACCGTTTAACTGACTACTGCCTACCGTAATATCTATACTATTACTTTTAACTCCGTTTACTTTGGCATGAATGCCTGCAATGCCATTTGCTATTGCTTTTACCTGCCCAAAATTATTTACAGTTAAAATTGCCGAATTCTCTGAAAACCATTCTACATTACCTCCGGTTACGGTTTGGTTATTGATGTTTTGAGCTAAAATAGACAGGTTGATTTCCTCGTTAAGGGTCAAATTGGTTTTGCTTGCGCTTACAGTTACTTTTGCAACAGCATTATCGTTAGGCACAACAGTTACGCTAATAGCATCTCCTACTGTATTTTGATATTGAGGATAAACCAGCGTATTACCAGCGTTTAATCCTGTGATTTTTCCTGTAGCTGATAAACTCACTACTTGATTTTGTTGCGTAGAAACCCAAGTAAAATCAACTGTTTTCTCTACTCCGTATTCATCCAAATATTTAGCATTTAAATCTGCCATTTCGCCAATTCGTAAAGCAACCTGAGTTTGTGCTACAATAAATTTTGGTTCTACAATTGGGTCGTCTAAAATATCGGTTCCTTTACAAGAAAATAGTAGCAATGTAGCTAAGAAAAGGATATTTAAATTTTGTTTAAAATGTTTCATTAGTCAAAATTTTAATCCATAGTCGAGGTGGTAAAAATATCCTTACATGGATGATTAAAAATTATTTAAATTTATAATATGTTAAACAAACAAAAACCGTTACCCTATAAACGAAAAACTGCCAGTAGTTCCGGATTTTTGTTTGGTTTGCTATTTAGTTTTTTGATTGGTTTAGCCATGTTTAAGGCTACTCCAAAATCTACTCGGAGCGATTTTTTTCCATACAGAATTGGTATTGGGATATTGATTTGCTGTGTGGTAGGCTACCAAATTGGAGCAGTAAAAGACAATCAATACTACCGTGATGAATGTTTAGGGATTGATAAAATTACTACACAAACCATTAAAGAAAATGGCGAATTAGGTGTTGAAAGTTACTGGAAAGCTTACGATGGTTACGAACACCGTGTTTTAACCATTAAAATAGACGGCGAATTGGTCACTGTATACAATCAAACTGTTATTACTACGCATGGCTATGCTTCCAAAAGTTTAAGCTTAACTAAAATACATGAAGAAGTTAAGCAAGAAATTGTAGAACGATTGAAAGAAAATTGGAGTTTAAAAGTTTAATCGGTTTGAGTTGAAACCAATTTATATACATCATTGATTTGGGCTCAGATCAAAATAATGAAAACAATACACAAATCATATACATTTGAAATTGGCGGTAAAACGAAGTTTAACAAACAAATCCAAAACTTAAACAATGCTTATTTAATTGCTGATGATATTGAAATAGGCTTTATGAATAAGATTCCGCTTTACTTATTTGGGTTTCTTTATTAGAGTTTAAAAGCTTGGTCGATTGTAAATCTGATATTTATTTCAATTTCGACATGTATAATGTGATCATCTAAAAAAGCTGATAAGAACTAGTTTGTATCATAATCTATCTTAACTTTCAAATTATAATATCTACCATCTAATTTATACCTATCAAATCTCCAAATTTTGTCATTGTGATAATTATAGTAAGAATGAACAAATTTATCATTACTATATTTTACATGCAGAATTTCTCTACTATCATTTGGTATTAATTGAAATGTAACTAAATAATAACCTTGATCTAATACAATATTAGGAGGTAAATTAAATGTAATCCATTTGTTTTCAGAACTATTAAATACATTTTTAAGTTCATAACTATAAATCTCGTCTATTTCATTTGAAGGGAAATTTTCGAAGAAACCCCAATTATTAATATCTTTCTTAAACTTGTACAATCTAAATCTTACTAATTTAGCATCATGATTTCCTTTATTAATCGCACTAAATGTGATTTTATTTAACCAGTTTAAACTATCCCTAAATTGAACAATACTACCGAAATTCTTTAAACTAATTTGCCTACTAAAATAATAACCACCATTCATTCTCCCATTTTCAGTTTCAAAAAATTTTGATTTATACTTTTTTGGTCTTACAATGACTTCGGATAAAATTTGAGAACTCTTTTTTAGATAAACAGCTTGATTACCTGAAATTTCAATTTCTAATTTTTGGTAACCCATTGCATTTATACTTATTATAAAAGGAATGACAGGTTTTGGGAAATTGATGATACCAAGTGAGTCGGTAAAATACCATTGTTTAGTATTAACAACATAAACAGGGGCAAATTTAACCGACTCTGAGGTGTTTTCTTCTATTAATTTAACTTCTTGAGAATAGCTAAATTTTAGATTTATAAAAAGAATAAAAAGAATAAAAACTGACCTCATTTATTTAAAAAAAATTATTCCGGTGCATTAACCCAACCACCAGGCTCTCCTACACCATCGCAAGGAAATGTACTTTGCATTTCGTGTTCTTTAGTCTTAAAACCAAAAAAATATGACTGTTGAGTGCCTTTCTCAATGCAAGTATTTCCGCCGCCTGGCATTTGAATTGCTGTACCATCTCCATCAACATCATCTCTGCCAAATAATCTCCAAGAGCTTAGTGTTGTAACTCCTACAAACATAAGCACAAGCATTAAAAATAAATTTCTTTTTTTCATTTGTTTAATAATTTAAAGGTTAAAAAATAGCCTAATTAAATAGGCGTTTAGGTATTAAAGATTTTCTGATCAGGTAAATCAATAATCAAATATACCCCCCCCCATTTCTAAAAAACAAAATGTTTTAAAGCTTAATTTTCAACAATTTATCAACAAATTATTGGCTTTTAAACATTTAACTTTTTGATTTGTGTATTCTTAGCAATAAAAAATCAGCCAATGATGCACAAATGTTCATTAATGTTTTAAAAACTTACGAAGTTTTAAAAAATCGTAAGTCTGATAATAAAATCTTTCGTTTAAGATTCTGAAACGAGTTCAGAATGACTTTAAAACTTCATAATAGTTATTTTAAGGGATTATTCTAGTTGTAGAAAAAATAAAAGCCCTAAAAACAAAAAAGTCGGTGGCTTTTTAAAACCACCGACTTTCTTTAATTCTAATTCAAATTATTTCTGCGCTTTTTGTGCTTCCTGCATTGGGTTACCACCAGTACTTGCGCCACGTATGGTTTGTTGTTGCTTAAACAACTCAAATTTTGTAGGTTCTAAACTACGTGGGAAGCTGTTATTGTTTACATCAATGTCAGCAGTTTCCAAATAAGGGTCTAACTTAACAGATGCTACTTGCTTTGCTTTGGCAAACACTTTAGTTACCTTATTTTCGTTTTTACGCCAAATGTAAGCAGGTACACGGTCTATTTCTTTGCTGCCGTCGGTAAATGTCCACTCTATAATTAATGGCATTGGTAAACCGCCTTTGTTAGTAAAATCCAATTCGTAAAAATTGGTTTTGCTATCATAAAGCTTCTTCTCATCGGCGCTTAAACTAGCGTAATACTTATTAAAGGTTTCTTTTTGGCTTTGGGTAACTGCAAATCTATCCCATTTATTGTAAAAATCTTCTAATTCAGGATCTGCTTCTATCGCAAATTTTATTCCCTCCTTTTTATTACGCTCTCTGCTGATGATATAGTTATTTTCTTCGTAAGCTTTGCGCTTAAAGGCATTCTCAATTTCTGGGTTTTTAGTATCTAACTGATAGTAAGTTAAGTTATCAATAGAGATATCAACGGCATCAGTTCCGTAGAACCAGCCTCTCCAAAACCAATCTAAATCCACCGCACTAGCGTCTTCCATGGTTCTAAATAAATCGGCTGGAGTAGGGTGTTTAAATGCCCATCTTCTAGCGTATTCTTTAAACGCATAATCAAATAATTCACGCCCCATAATGGTTTCGCGTAAAATATTTAATCCTGTTGCTGGTTTAGCGTAAGCGTTTGGACCAAAACCTATGATATTTTCTGAGTTTGTCATAATTGGCTCCAATTGATCTTTTGGAAGCTTCATATAATCTACAATTAAATGAGCCGGACCACGACGAGAAGGATAATTGTTATCAAACTCCTGCTCGGCCAAGTATTGGCAAAACGTATTTAAACCTTCGTCCATCCAAGACCATTGGCGCTCGTCAGAATTTACAATCATTGGGAAAAAGTTATGCCCTACCTCATGAGTAATTACTCCAATCATCCCGTATTTGGTAGCTTCGGAATATGTTCCGTCTTTTTCTGTACGGCCATAGTTAAAGCAAATCATTGGGTACTCCATTCCATTACTTGCTTCTACAGAAATTGCAACCGGGTAAGGATAATTAATGGTATGCTTAGAGTAAACCTTAAGTGTATTGGCTACTACTTTGGTAGAATATTTACGGTACAAACCATAAGCCTCTGGACCGTAATACGACATGGCCATTGGCGTTTTACCTTCTACATCCACCTTCATGGCATCCCAAACTAAACGACGAGAACTTACAAAAGCAAAATCACGAACATTATTGGCTTGATAAATCCATGTTTTTTTAGCGGTAGATTTAGATTTCATGGCATTCTTAGCTTCTTCTAAAGTTACCACTTCAACAGGTTCTGATGCGCTTTGTGCTTGTTTCCATCTGTTTAGCTGCGCTGATGTTAAAACAGAGGAATAATTTTGACATTCGCCAGTTGCACCAATAATATGATCTGCAGGAACGGTAATGCTTACTTTATAATCGCCAAAGGCTAAAGCAAACTCTCCCCTACCAGTAAATTGTTTGTTTTGCCAGCCTTGAAAATCGGAGTAAACGGCCATACGAGGGAACCATTGAGCAATGGTGTATAAATAGTTATCATCTTCGGCAAAGTACTCATAACCACCACGTCCGCCTACGGTTGTACGGTCGGTTATTTTATAATTCCAATTTATCTTAAAAGAATATTTACCTCCCGGCATCAGGGTTTTAGGTAAATCTATACGCATCATGGTTTGGTTGATGGTATATTTTAATGGTGTTCCGACTGCATCGGTAACTTTTAGAATATTTACTCCATAATCATTTGGTCCGCCAATAATTCCGTTCAACTGGCCAATACTCATGCGGGTATTCATTTTGCTGCCATCAAAAACCTGATTATCGCTGGTGGCTTTATGTTCGTTTTCGTCTAGTTGTAACCACAAATATGTTAATGGATCGGGCGAATTATTGGTGTAAGTAATGGTCTCAGATCCTGTTAAACGTTGTGCTTTTTCATCAATTTCGGCATTAATTACATAGTCTGCCTTTTGTTGCCAATACGCTGGACCTGGTGCGCCAGATGCAGAACGGTACATGTTAGGGTCACGAATAATGGTTTCTAACTGCTCGAATTTATTGCCATGGTTAGAACCTGGATTATTTTGCTGAAACTGTGCAAATGCAGCGCTGCAAACTCCAAAGCTTAGGATAAAGGGGATAAATTTATATTTCATTTTTTTATTGAGATATGAGTATTCTTGTTTAGGATATGAGAATTGAGAACTTTGCATTTTAATTTAAACTTTCTACTTTAATCTTATTTCGGCGTGTCCCTCATGAAAAATTCAGGTCGGGCTTTTTGTTCATACTCCACAAGGCCTTATTCACAGGCCGGTATCCACTTCAATCCCTCACGTAAAACCAATATTGATGGTTATTTTTTAAGATAATCCTAAGGTTATCCCTATGTGTTAACAATTAAACAAATGACTAATCAACCAACAAACCATTAACTAATCAACTAAAAAGGCCATCTTTCAATTGCCATCATTAACGCAATACCAAAAATTGCTGAAGAAAGGAATAAATTCCACTCTCTTTTATTCACTCGCACTATCTGTGTTAAAACAAAGGCAACAATCAACACCGAAAATACAATAATTATTTGTCCAAATTCTAATCCTAGGTTAAAAGCAAGTAGCTCTGCAACAACATTGTTGCTTTTTCCTAATAAACTCTTTAAATAATTAGAAAAACCTATTCCGTGGATTAATCCAAAGAGTAAAGCCATAAAATAAACGGGGTTTGTCTTACGTTTAAAATTTCTTTTGCCTAAAATATTGGTAAATGCCGTAATAATAATGGTAATAGGAATTAAAAATTCTATCCATTTAGAAGGAATAATAATCTGATTAAAAACGCTTAAGGCTAAAGTGATAGAATGCCCAATGGTAAAAGCAGTAACTAAAATTAAAATCCGTTTCCAGTCAGAAATTGCATAAACACCACACAAAGCGGCAACAAATAAAATATGGTCGTACCCTTGCCAATTTAAAATGTGTTGCCAACCCAATTCAAGATAAATAAGGAAATCTTGCATCAAAATAATTTATAGCTTTGGTGTGTAATCTGCAAATTATTAATTATGCCTCAATTAATTCTTTTTTTATTCACTTTTCTGCATCCTTTCTATGTAAGTGTTACAGATATTAATCATAATGCAAAAACCAAAAGCTTAGAAATTAGCTCAAAAATTTTCTTTGATGATTTAGAAAGCGACATAGAAAAAGAGAATAATTTGCGTATTGATATTTTAAAATCTCAAAACAAGGAGCTTATCAATGATTTAATTGCTAAATATTTAAAAAAGCATATTCAAATAAAAGTTAACGGTAAAATAAGCCCCTTAAAATATATTGGTTACGAAATACAAGAGGAAGCTATTTGGTGCTATTTGGAGGCTAGTAATATTAGTAAAGTTAGCACTATAGAAATTGATAATCATGTGCTTTACAACCTACATAAAGAACAAATTAATATGTTGAATGTGACGGTTAATGGAAAACGCCAAAGCATAAAATTGGATAATCCGGTTAGTAAGGCAGTGATGAAGTTTTAGAGCTTTAGTTTGTTAGGATTTCCCCTATTATCCCATAAAAATAAAATTTCTATTTTATTTGATTTAAGTTTATAAAACAGACTGACCTGTTTAAATAGCACACATTTGCAAGTATCGCTTTGTTTTGAATAAGGATATAATTTGGGGTAATTCTATATCAGATTTACAGCTTCTTCCGTTCGATAAATAAAAAGCTCGATTTCTTTATTCGTCCAATTTTCTTCAAGGTAGCTTAGTATTTGAAAATAGCTTAACTTGGCTCTTGGAGACCATTTTACATCAATTAGCATTTATTTTTTAAGAAACGATTTTTAGCTTCTTGCATAACTTCAGAATGAGTAGAAATATGCTCACCTATCGAATGTTCGTCCGAAGATAAGTTTATTTCATTTTGTACATCTTTAGGTAAATCAACCCAAAAATCCGATTTCGACATTCCAATCAAAGATTTTATTTCATTTAAAAGTACATCGTCATCACTTTTAATGATCCTATCTGCAATTTCATGTTTTAAAGAGATATCCATTTTAATTCAGTTTATTTTAAAATTAAGATTATTTCTTAACAAAAAAAAGTCTCCTTTCGAGAGACTTTTTTACTGATAATTTTTAAACTTTACTAGCCTAATGAACTCATTCAACTTAATGAACCGAAAAGCCTTTACTGATACTGAATATAAATTGGTTTAGGAGTCAACTTCATCAAATCAGAAGGGGTCATCATTACGTTTGGCGCTCTTTTTAAATCGTTTTTATAAAATAACTTAAAGCCTACAAACTGTACAGGTTCTTTGTATAAATGGTTGCGGTAAGTACCTTTTTTCAATTCAGGTTCGCCCCAGCCATCCATATCCATCACAATTTGAGTTTCCTTTCTCAGTTTAATGTTTTTATAATTGGTAACCATGCCCTGCGTAAAACGGTGTACTACTAAAATTTTAGCAGGCAAATTATTCTCTTTAACCAATTTGGCTAAATATTCTGTAGCATAATTAATATCGGCAGCATCATAAGTACCTATTTTTTTTCCAGGTACTTTTCCGCTAGGCGCCATGGCAAATTCTGGATCTATACCTAAATGCACATGAGGCATTTTTAGATACTTCTCTAATCTAGGTAGCTCGGCTCTTAAATTACTCAAGGCGACTTGTACATCTAAAAACACAATAGCATTATGCATTTTTGCAATTGTTAATGCAGAATCAATCTGCTTATCCGGCATTCTATTAATGTATTTACCATCTTTACCTGGTGTTCCACTTGCTACGGTTGCAATATAATGTACTGCAGGAATAGACTTAATTAAGGTATCGGCTTTATTCCATTTATCAACTTCTTTTAATAGCATACTCCACATTTGTTTTGGAGCATATTCGCCCAAAGCACCCATTTTTTTAGAGTATAAATTACCGTAATAAGCTACAATTCTGTTATAAGGTAAAATTGCTCCATTAATTGGCACCACATCATTTTTAACTGGCCATTTGCCGGTAGTATCGCCATTTGCTAAATACTTTTGTAATTTAAAATATTGAGCAGAATCTACAGGCTTTAAAGTTTCTTCTTGTAGCGCATCTGAAGCTACTTTTGTAGTATCTCCAGATTTACTATTGGTTTTTGCCTTAGAATCTGAACCACTGCAAGCAGAAAAAGTTACCAACAACACCGCTAATTGAGGTAAAATGAATATGTTTTTGAGCATAATTAATTTTTTAAATAATGGTTGAAAGTAAGCTTAAGATTTAATGTTGCTTTAAAAAGATTTCAACAATTAAACAGAGCTAAATTTTCCAAAAACTCCTAAGGGTAAATTAATTCCACTTTTAGCTTTTAGGTATAACTCGCCAATATTCAAATTCTGAACTTTTGGATAAGCTCCTCTAATTAAGTTTTCTACAATAATAGAAGAGAAACCTAGAGAATAAGTATTTAAAATTAGAAAATGCTCCTCGGCGTCAAGTAGTTGGACCACATCACGCATCATTTCTTTAATTAAATCTTCTAGCTTCCATTTTTCGCCTTTTGGTCCGTGACCATAAGCCGGAGGATCAAGAATAATTCCGTTGTAAGTTTTACCTCGCTTCAATTCTCTTTGAACAAACTTTAGAGCATCTTCAACCACCCACCTAATATCCTTTAAGTTAGAACTCTCTTGATTTTCGTTTGCCCAGCTCACCACTTGTTTAATAGAATCTACATGTGTGGTATCTGCACCTGCTGCCTTAGCAATTAAGGAAGCACCACCTGTGTAGGCAAACAAATTTAAAATTCTTGGATTGGGTGTTTTAAAAGCATTAACCTTTTCTGATATAAAATCCCAGTTAACCGCTTGTTCTGGAAAAATACCAACATGCTTAAATGACGTTAAAGCTAACCTAAAACGTATAGCAACATCTTTATTTTTATAATCTATATACCATCTATCCGGAGTTTTTAGATTTTTCTTTACCCACTCGCCAGATGTTGCTGATTTACCTTTAAACTTAATATGATGTAATTTCTGCCACTCACTATCTGGCCAAAGCTTACTCCAAACCGCCTGTGGCTCTGGTCTTATTAAAATCAAATCCCCAAATCGCTCTAATTTTTCAAAATCTCCGCAATCTAAGAGTTCGTAATCTTTCCAATTTTGTGGTGTAAGGGATTGTATTTGAGGTTGCATGCTTAATTAATAATTGAGTTGTGAATGATTGAATTTTGAATATCTGAATTGACTAATCCCTAATGAATTCTACTACTTCTTCAAAAGTGTTTCCATTAATTGAGTAGCAAAAACAAACTCGTTTAATTCCTTATTATCTGTCTTTGTAATTTCTTTATGAGAGCCCTCCCACCATTTTTGTCCTTGGTGTAAAAATATAATATGTTCTCCAATACTCATTACAGAATTCATATCGTGGGTAACCACCACTGTTGTAATACCGTACTCTTCAGTAATTTCTCGTACCAGCTCATCTATCATAATAGAACTTTTAGGATCTAATCCCGAGTTAGGCTCATCACAAAATAAGTATTTAGGCTGCATGGCAATTGCCCTAGCAATTCCTACCCTCTTCATCATACCGCCCGAAAGTTCGGCTGGGAATAAATCATTTTTACCTGCTAGATTTACTCGTTCTAACACAAAATTTACACGTTCTAGTTTTTCTGCTTTAGATTGAGTGGTAAACATATCTAATGGAAATCTGATGTTTTTTTCAACCGTCATAGAATCAAATAAAGCAGATCCCTGAAAAAGCATCCCAATTTCTTTTCTAATTTCTATACGTTCTTGAGTGTCCATATTGGTAAAATCTCGACCATCAAAAATTACTTTACCACCATTTGGCTCGTGTAAACCAACCATATTTTTCATTAATGTTGTTTTACCAGATCCAGATCCGCCAATAATCAAAGTGGTTACACCTGGCTTAAAATCAGCAGTGATTCCTTTTAAGACTTCATTTTCGCCAAAACTTTTAAAAATATCTTTTACCTCTATCATAATAAAAGTTGAGCAATTATATAATCAGAAACTAAAATGGAAATACAGCTTATAACTACTGCTTTGGTACTAGATTTACCTACACTAATTGCCCCGCCGGTGGTGTAATACCCCTGATAAGCAGAAACCGTAGTAATTAAATATGCAAATACTGTTGCCTTAACCATGGCAACAAAAATTGTAAACGGAATAAAATCTGTTGTTAATCCTTGTATAAATTCTGCTGCTGTTACCGCACCAGACGCAACACCAGCTAAGTAACCCCCTGTAATACTTAAAAAAATAGAAACAACTACAAGCATAGGTATCATGATAACACCTGCAATTAATTTTGGTAGAATCAAATATCCAGGTGTGTTAATTCCCATAATTTCTAACGCATCAATTTGTTCGGTAACACGCATTGTTCCAATCTGCGAAGCAATACTACTGCCAACTTTACCAGCTAAAACCAAAGAACAAACCGTGGGCGAAAGCTCTAATATGGTAGAATCTCTAGTAATACCTCCAATTATAGATTTTGGAATTAAATCGCTAACTAATTGAAATGCGGTTTGTACCGTTGTAACTGCGCCTATAAAAATAGAAATGATGCTCACAATACCTAAAGAACCTAGGCCAATATCAACCATTTCTCTAAAAATCTCGTTTTTATAAATGCTAAATTTCTCTGGCCTCCTAAAAACTGCTTTTATTAAAAGTATATATTTTCCGAAATGATAAAATATCATAGTTGTAAATTTGTGTAAAATTAATCTTTTTTATCAATTGCAATTATTAAACCTATTTTACTCTAAAATTAAAAAACATCATGAATGTATTAATAACAGGTGCAACAAAAGGTATTGGCAAAGCTGTAGCATTAAATATGGCGAAAAACGGACATCATTTAGCTTTATGTGCCAGAAGTGAGAACGATTTAAATGAATTAAAGCAAGAAATTAAATCGGAATACCCTAACGTAAAAGTGTTTATTAAACTAGCCAATTGTGCCGTAAAAGAAGATGTTTTGACTTTCGCCGATGATGCACTAAATACCTATCAATCAATTGATGTATTAGTGAATTCTGTTGGCATATTTAAACCCAGTTTGCTTTTAGAAGAGGCTGATGATGCCTTAGACTTACATCTCAAAACAAATCTTTTTTCTGCCTATTACTTATACAGGAAACTAGCCCCAGGCATGATAAAGCAACAGAATGGCTATATTTTCAATATATGTTCTGTGGCAAGCATTACAACTTTAAAAAATATTGGCAGTTATGCTGTAACTAAAGCAGCATTGCTAAGTCTTAATAACACAATGCGGGAAGAGTTACAGCAGTATGATGTTAAGGTGAGCGCTATTTTGCCAGGATCTACTTTAACAAACTCTTGGAAAGGGACAGAAATTCCGCAAGATGAATTTATTAAACCAGAAGACGTGGCTAGTGCAATTGAAATGATTTTAAATTTAAGCAAAGGTGCTAATGTAGATCAGATTATAATTAAGCCTATACATGGTCAACTATAAAAAAAGATTAAAATGGAAAAGAAATTAAAAAGAGACGGTAAGGACAAAATGATTGCAGGTGTTGCATCTGGTCTTGCTAATTATTTCGAGCTTGATGTTACTTGGGTAAGAATTGCATTTGGAATTGCAGCACTTTTTGGAGGAAGTGGTATTTGGATATACCTTATCTTATGGATAGCAGTGCCAGAAGATAAAATATCTGCTTTTACTTATACAGATTATAGGGTTAATACAGAAGATTCTACATTTAAAGAAAATTTTGGCTCCACATTTAAACCTAAAAAGAACGAAAATTTTGGAAAATTTATAGGTTTTGGATTGATTGCTTTTGGTGCATTCTTTCTACTCAAAGAATTTGATTTAATTCCGTATTGGTTTAGCATCAAAAAATTATTCCCTTTAGTGTTTGTGTTTATAGGACTAGCAATGATTTTTAAAGGAAAGAAAAATCAAAAAAACAATTTAACTCCTGAAGAACCAGAGGTAAATACTAACAATTCATCAAACTCTTCAACAGAAACAGGAGAGCAACCATCTGATAACGCTAATTTATAGAACATGAAAGCTGATAAAATATTTTGGGGACTCATATTTGTTTTTGTAGGAACAATATTCCTTTTAGAAAATTTTGATATCATAGATTTTAGCTGGAGATATGTTTGGCGCTTTTGGCCACTATTATTAATCATAACGGGTGTTAATATTGTATTTAGTAATTCAAAATCTAAAAGTGGCGCCATTATTATTGCCGTAATTACTTTATTTGCGCTAGCATTTTTAACTTTTAAAGGCTTAGAAGAAAGGCCTGCAGAAAATAGAAATTGGAGTTTTAATTTTGATAGTGATGAAGATGATTCTTCGTCCAGTAGTAAAAACTTATCGAACTATTCGGAAGATTATGATGCTAAATACAATGAAGCTACCTTAAATATTGCAGGTGGAGCAAGTACATTTAAAATAGATAATGGTGCCGAAAAGTTATTTGAATCTACAATTAAAGAAACTAAGAATAAATACTTTTTAAAGAAAACCGATACCGACTCTACCGTAGTATTAGACTTTAGAACGAAAAATAATAAAACTTCATTCAATTTTAACGATGAAGAATACAGTACCGTAAAAATGAAATTAAATGATAACCCTATTTGGGACATTAACTTGAAAATGGGTGCTGGTGAAGTTGATTTCGATTTATCTAAAAATAAAGTTAGAAATGTAAGTTTAAAAGGCGGTGCTGCAGAGTTTAATATCAAATTAGGCGAATTATATGATGATGTAAATTTAGTTGCAGAAACTGGTGTTGCAGAAATTAATATAGATATTCCTAAAACTGCGGGTTGCAAAATAAAAACTAACACTGGTTTGTCTTCTAAAAGCTTTAAAAACTTCATCAAAAATAGTGATGGAACCTACCAAACAGAAAACTTCAACACCGCAACAAACAAAATAAATATATTGTTGAAGGGCGGATTAAGCGATTTTGAAGTGACTAGATATTAAATGAATAGTCCAATTTATACCTTAGTTATTAATGGTAAACCGCAAGGTCCATTTACCATAGAAGAATTACAAAAGAATCAGATAAAACCTGATTCTTTTGTGCGTAAACCGGGTATGGATGATTATAAAGAGGCACACGAGTTTCATGAGTTACGTCAAATTTTAGGTTTTAAAAAACAATATACAAGTCCACAATACTTTGCCGAGTTCGATTTAAGAATGTTAGCTGTTTGTATAGATTGGTTTATCATTTTAGGAGTCACGTCTATTTTAGAACTAGTATTTGCACTTCTTTTTGATGATAAGATTACCACCATTATTATTTTAGGAAGTGGTCTATTATTGATGCCTATTTTGAAATTTGTTTACCAAATTATATTAGAAAACAAACAACAAGCTACCATAGGGAAAAAATTAATGAATATTAGAGTAACCAATATGAATGGATTAAAGCCCGATTTCTCGGAAATTCTACTCAGAAACTTAGCTAAAATTCTATCCACAGCTACTTTTTTCTTTGGTTATTTCTATTTGTTTCTGAACAAAAAACAACAAACCCTACATGATTTAATGGCAAATACTTTAGTTATTAAAGACAGATTGATGTAGATTATTTTAAGTCAAGCTTCATTTCAAAAAAATTTAGCTCATTATTAATTTAAGTGCTAAATTAATAGAAAAAGCCATAAATAAACTTCAGACCAAAGGGATATAACAAATCTAAATACAAAAATTAATCAGATTATAACAAGTATTTGTTTAGCTTTTGAATAGAAAATGATTAAATACTATTTACAAATAGATAGCAATATTTACCATTTAACCTTTTTAATGATTTGTCTTATAGTCTATTATTTCAAAAAATAATGGATTTATAAAAACTCTTTCCCCAATAAATGCGTTTATAATAAAAACTAAACTAAATCAAAATGGAACGTCAGGAATTTTTAAAATCATTAGGACTTGGTCTATTTGCAGTTTGTGCAGGCTCTTGTTTAAGTGCTTGTGGCGGATCTGAAGAAGTGGGCACTCCAACTAATCCAGGAAATAATCAACCACCAATAGCAGTAGGAAATAAAGTAACTGTTAATATGTCTAGCATGCCAAATATTGGCGATTCAACAAAATCTAATGGTGTTTTATTTTTCAGGATGACAGCAGGCTCTACAGCATCTTCATTTGTGGCTACAGAGGCTATCTGTCCACACGCAGGTGGAGGTTTAGATTGGTTACAAGGTCAAAATTTAATTCAATGTAACTTACATCAAGCGCAATTTACCAGTAATGGTGCTGTGACTAGGGGCCCTTCTACAGGTGGAGGTGTTAGAGCATTAAGGATTTATCCCTTAGCAATAGAAAACAACACTTCTTTAACAGCAACTGTTTCTTAGTGTAGTTTTAATAATTCCAAAAGGCATCTTCAATATGTTTAATTTCGTATTGCTCAAAATCTTTTTGGAATAAGATGGCGATGATGTCAAATCTGATTTCACCTTTATGGCTCATTAAATAAATATATTCTTCGGCAGCGTCTGTTAACAGTCGCTGTTTTTTTTTATCTACAAATTCTTCAGGGTTTCCAAAATAATTACCCGACCGAGCTTTAACTTCTATAAATATTAACTGCTTATTATGAAAGGCAATAATATCAACCTCGGCTTTGCCGTAAATCCAATTCTGGTCTAAAATATCATAGCCTTGCTTTTCTAAAAATGCTACAGCTAAGGCTTCGGCCTTTTGACCATCTTCATTATGCTTAGCCATTTACTTAGTTATTACTGCTCCTAAAAAATTAGAAATATACCGCTCTAAATCTTTTAGCTGCATATACTCTCTCATTAGCAAAGTAACATTTGCCTCGTCTTTCTCTTCCTGAATCTGTTGTTGTTTATCGCTTATCATCTTATTAATTTTTTTCTTTTTAAGATGAAATATAGCTCCCATTACTGTTCCCTTCAATTTCTCAGTTTCGCTAGGTACCGTAATATTATGCATGTTGTACCAATTTTCACTCAATTGGTATGGGGACGAAATCATAGATATAGCCATAGAGGCAATTGCGCTATCAGTATGTTGAATAAAATCTTTCTCTTTAGGTAAATAACCTTTTTCTAGTTCATCATGATAAAACTGAATTACTTTTTGATACAGTGGATTAGAGAAAGTAACATCGCTTAAATGAGTTACAATATAAGGCCCTATGTAAGTATCAGTCTCATTATCCCAATTCACTAATTGATCGCCGTAGGTTAACAAAACGCGAATCATATCTTTTTCTTGATATTCGTCGGTTTGTATGGGCTTCTCCTCGTAGTACTCGTCTGGTAGAGGCTCCAAATCATAATCTTGAGGCTTAGGTTGTTTATCTTTTTTAGAATTTGATAATCTAATTTTATTTAATTCTGAAATAAGAATGCGTTCTTCTATTTGTAATAAACCACTACACTCTCTCAAAAAAACAGAAGCTTTAATGCCATCAGGGATTTTGGCAATGCTTTCTACAACCTCTCTAATTACACCGGCTCTTTTAATAGGGTCTGTACCTGCTTCCTGTAATAAAATCTCGGTTTTATAGAAGATAAAATCCTTTTTAGCTTTATCAATGTGGGTTTTAAACGCAGCATCACCAAATTTTTGGATGTAAGAATCGGGGTCGTCGCCATCAGGAAAAAGGACCACTTTAACGTCTAATCCTTCTTCTAAAATCATATCTAAACCTCTTAAAGAGGCTTTAATACCAGCAGCATCACCATCATATAATATGGTTATACTTTTGGTAAACCTAGAAATTAATCTTATCTGTTCTGTAGTGAGCGATGTCCCAGAGGAGGCAACTACATTCTCCACACCAGCTTGTTGCACCGCCAAAACATCGGCATAACCTTCTACCAAATAACAATTATCTAAATCTCTAATGGCTTTTTTAGCTTGAAAAAGCCCGTATAGCACATTAGATTTATGATAAATATCACTCTCGGGCGAGTTCACATATTTAGGAACCGCCTTATCTGTTTTTAAAGTACGCCCACCAAAACCAATTACCCTACCCGTAAAATTATGGATAGGAAACATCACCCTACCTCTAAATCTATCGTAAATTTTGCCTTGGTCGTTTTTAATCACTAAACCAACATCCTCTAAAAAAATTTGCTGGTAACCATCTTTAATTGCAGCATCTAATAATGCACTCCAATCCTCTGGCGAATATCCTAACTCAAATTTTTTGATGATATCATCTCTAAATCCACGCTCTTTAAAATAACTTAAACCTATAGTTTTACCTGTATCGGTATTCCACATGTTATTTTCAAAAAATTTAGCAGCATAATTAGAAACAATATAAAGACTTTCACGCCTATCTTGCTCTTCCTTAAACTCGGGACTGACCTCTGTTTCCTCTACCTCAATATTATACTTGGCAGCAATATATTTTAAAGCCTCTGGATAGGAGTACTTTTCATGCTCCATAATAAAATTTACGGAATCGCCACCTTTACCACAACCAAAACATTTGTAAATTCCTTTAGCCGGAGAAACATGGAAGGAAGGACTTTTTTCGCCATGAAATGGACATAAACCAATCATGCTGCTTCCTCTTTTTTTGAGGTACACAAAATCACCCACCACTTCTTCTACAATAGCAGTTTCTAAAATCTTATCAATGGTTTCTTTTTTAATCATGTGCGGGGAAACAAATTTGCAGAAAATAAAAAGGAGTGCAAAAGAAAGTGGTAAAAATACAAAAGCTTAAAATAATAATTGCTCCATTTCAATGGATAAAAAAAGGCTTTCTGAAATTCAGAAAGCCTTTAATATTAAATCATTTTTTGGTTATTACCATAATTCGGTCTGTTGACCCGAAATAGCTGGATTATTATCAATCTCATCTTGAGGTATTGGCCAAGTCCAATATTTAGATGAAGGTAATAAATTAAGTGTAGTTGATGAGATGCCAGCTGTTCTAGCAACTCTTTTGGTTGTTCTTTTTAAATCAAACCATCTATGTCCTTCACCTACTAATTCTTTTCTTCTTTCCAAAGCAATTTCGTCTAAAAGGGCTTGACCTAATAGATTAACAGGTATATAACCAGATATTCTTGCAGCTCTTAATTCGTTTAAATCTGCCAAACCAGTTGCGATTTTAGCTCCGCCTTGCAAAACTCTAGCCTCGGCTCTAATTAAATACATTTCACCTGTTCTTACTGCTTTAAAATTCACAACATTATCTATTGCGGTTAATCTACCTAAAAATTTTGTAAGAATTCTTCTGCTAACTCCTGATCTAGTGCTTGATGCGAAATAAGAAGCAAATCTTACATCATTTACTTGATCAAAAGTTGCCTCTAAAGCTGGCTCTGGTCTAAATCTATTTCTATTATTAGCACCTGCATAAACTCCAGTTGCTGGAGAGCCTTCACCCACATTGAATGATACAGCCCAAATAACTTCTGCCGCTGAGGCATCTTTCCAAATTCCAGGAAAATTAGTTCTAGATGCTAAAGGAACTGCTGTTATTACTTGAGTAGCGTAACTCTCTGCTCTTACGTAATCTTTTGCATACAAGTACATTCTAGCTAATAAGCCTCTAACAGCATTAACATCTAAATTAGACTTATTAGTAGCAGAGTTTAAACCAGTAACAGTAGATAATGCTGTTTCGGCAGCTAACATATCTACAAATATTTTATCCCAGGTATCTTTAACAGTTAATCGGGCTGGTTTTAGCGCTGTATTTACTTCTGATATGTATGGTATACCTTTTTTGGTAGAATTTCTATCATAGTCCTCTCCAAAGAAACGAAGTAAATCAAAATGTGCCATTGCTCTCAATGCCAAAGCTTGACCTTTAATACGGTTAACCCTTGCAGCATCTTGAGTAGCAAAAGCATCTATACCTCTTAAAGTTATATTGGCCTGAGCAATTACAGAATAAGCAGCAGTCCATGCAATTTCCACATCACTTTCTGTAGTGTTAAATGTCCAATCTACTTGTGGTTGCCAATTTGCTAAATCTTCTGAAGTTTGAACTAGATTATCACCCATCATGTCTGGTAAATTACCCCAAGTACTAGTGGTTTGACCACCACTACCAAAGTAACCTGTTTGTCTTAACAAAGCATAAGAGCCTGTTAACGAAAATTGATAATCATCAAGTGACTTAAAAATATCAGCGCCATCTTTTTGAAAGATCGGCTCTACTTCGATGACATCACTGCAAGCTGTAAACAACATCGTTGTTGTTAAAGCAGCTACTGTTAATATCTTATTTAAATTCATGTCTTAAATTTTATTTTAATAATATAATCAGTCAATTATAGTCCTATGTTTAATCCAGCAGTAAAAGTTCTTAAAGCAGGATATTGAGCACCATTATTTATACCGCCAAAAATCTCTGGATCATATCCTAAGAATTTATGCCATGTAAAAATATTTTGCCCTTGAACAAATAATTTAATACTTCCAATTTTTGCTTTTTGTAGAAATTTACTTGGAACTTGATAAGAAAACGTAGCATTTCTTAATCTTAAGAAATTACCAGACTCCACGAATCTTGTAGTATTTGATTCAAATACATCGTCAAATCTTGGTACATCTGTAATGTCGCCTGGGTTTCTCCATTCTCTTAAATTTTCAGCCGCTAAATTGTCAAAATAATAGAAAGGGAAAACAACGTTTGTTCTATCATTATTAAAGATTTTATTACCACTAACAAAACTAAAGAAAGTGTTTAAAGAAAATCCTTTATAGGTTAATGTTGTTCCAAAACCTCCAAAATAAGGTATTTGAGATTCACCAGCGATTATTCTATCAGCAGCATCTAAAGTTTCAGTTAAACTACCATCTAATTTACGATACTGTTGATTACCGTTTGCTGGGTTTACGCCTGCTGTAGGATTAACATAAAAAGAATTTAATGATTGACCAACTCTATTAATAAACACTCCGTTTATGATTTCATTCTGCCCATCTTCTAACTTTTTAACTATGTTATCGTTATAAGTTAAACTAGCATTGATGTCCCAAGTGAAATCTTTTGACTTAATTACACCAATATTTAAAGAAGCTTCCACACCCTTATTTTGCAACTCACCAATGTTTGTTGGTATAGACCTGTTTCCTGTTGTTCTAGATAATTGCTTATCCAAAAATAAATCAGAAGTAATAGAGTTATAATATTCTACGGCTCCGGTGAATCTACCTTTAAAAGTTGAAAATTCAATACCTGCATTTAAAGTCGCTTTTCTCTCCCATTGCAACTCAGGGTTTGGTAAGTTATTTTGAACTAAACCGCTTGTACCGTTATAAACTGCTCTACCATAAAGATCTCTAGATTGGAAATTACCAATCCCATTTTGGTTACCGGCAGAACCATAACTAGCTTTAACTTTTAATTCATCTAAAAAGCTGCTCTTTAATCCAGACATAAAATCTTCGTCAGAAACTATCCAACTAGCTCCTATTGAACCAAAATTTGCATATTTTTTATTGGCACCAAACCTAGAAGAACCGTCTCTACGAACAGTAGCTTGTAAGTAATATTTGCCTTTGTATCCATAATTTGCCATAGCAAAATAAGATAATAAAGCATTAATACCTCCGTTACCACCTACTGCTGGTATAAAGTTATTGGTTGTAGTTCCTGGTGTTATACCTGACTCATTTTGGAAAGGACCTCTTAAGCCGTAACCTGTAAATTGGAAATTTGCAGCATTTGTCTTTATAATTTCATTAAACAAGCCTATAGATAAAGTGTGATCTTTATTTATTGTTGTTGCATAATTTACAGATGAAGTGCTAGTGTATCTAAAATAACGGTTAATACCTCTAGAGAAACTACCCTGAGTTCCTGTTTGTGCTCTACCTAATTGGGATGTAGGATCTGTATATTCAGTACTCTCGTTATTTCTAAAATCACCCCCCAAATTAGTTTTAAAAGTTAAACCCTTTAAAAATGGAGCAGCATATGATAAATAAACATTTCCAACACCTTTAATTTGTTTTCTATCTCTAAAATTTAATTCAATTTCACGTAACCCATTTGGTTGTCCAGAAACAATATCTGTGTAACCGCCACTTGCATTAAAAGGAGTTTCGTATGGATTTGTCCATCTTGCCGCATTTAAAGGTGTAGCAATACCTGTATTATTTTCATCAGTATTGGTAAACACAGAGTATCCAAATGATGAATTTAATCCAAAAACAAAGTTCCCAGATTTGTTTTCGATATTTGCTCTACCTGTAGTTCTCTGTAAACCAGTTTCTTTAACGGTTCCGGTTTGATCAAAATAAGAACCAGATAAGAAAAAAGTAGTCTTATCATTACCTCCAGATGCAGAAACCGTATGAGCTGCTGTTTGACCAGTTCTATATAATACATCTTCCCAGTCAGTATCAATAGCTCTTAGTGCAACTAAATCAGCTGCTGTCCAGTCATAAGGGTTTCCATTTGCTAATTCATAATCTAACTTTTCATTAGAGTTCATTAACCTTAATTTTCCTTCAGGAAGATTAGATTCACCGTATTGAACATCATAATTAAATTTGGTTGTGCCAGAATTACCTTTTTTAGTAGTTATAACAATTACACCGTTTGACCCTCTAGAACCATACTGAGAAGTTGAAATCGCGTCTTTTAAAACTGTTATACTTTCAAAATCACCAGAATTTAAAGATGAAAAGTCGTTAGCAGTGATTTCAACACCATCTACAATGTACAAAGGAGCAGTACTTCCTAATACAGAACCAGCACCTCTAATTAGAATATTAGCTGCAGAACCTGGTTGACCAGAGTTAGACTGAACTAAAATACCTGGAGCCTTTCCTTGCAAAGCTTGATCGAATGAAGCAATAGGAACTTGTGCGAATTCCTTACTGTTTATTGTAGAAATAGACCCTGCAATTTCTCTTTTGTTTTGTGTACCGTAACCGGTAACAACTACTTCAGATAAACTTTTCAAGTCTTCAGCCAATTTGACTGTCATCACATTTGAAATTGCAATTTCTTGGGGTATAAACCCAATGTATCCAAAAACTAATGTTTTTGAAGCTGCTGGAACAGACAACTTAAAGTTTCCGTTCACATCTGTTTGGGTGCCAATTTTGGCGTTGCCCTTTACGGTAACACTTACGCCTGGTAAAGATGTTCCGTCTGTAGCTGATGTCACTTTTCCTGTAACGGTTTTATCTTGTGCAAACGCAACCGAAAGCAAAAAAAAGCTCATCAAAAGATAGCTTAGTAATACTTTTTTCATAAAATTATTTATTGTTTAGATTATGAAATTATAAACAAATTATGACTTTAACAATAAATTTTAAAAAAAAATTACTTTTTACTAAAAGTATCTCAATAAATATTGTCGATTACTTAGTTTAGAACTAATAAAACTTGATTTTTTTCAACTGTGTTTCCACTTTTAATATTTATTTTAGAAATTTTAATATCGGCGGGCGCTTTTATTAAATTTTCCATTTTCATAGCCTCTAAAACTAATAATCCATCGCCTTTTTTTACAAAATCACCCTCATTCACTAAAACTTTTAACACCATTCCCGGCATTGGCGCTTTAATTTCGTTAATTACAGCTTTATTAAGATTATCTAAACCCAAACTTTTTAATAATTCATCGTATTGATCTTTAATCTCTAAATCATATACACTTTGATTAACTTTAATCTTGTAAGTTTTTTCGGCTTCGTTAATTTCTAATACTTCTGCCAAATAAGATTTTTGGTCTTTGATGATATGAAACCTAGAGTTAGATATTGGCTGAATATCAAAATCTACCATGTTTCCATTTAAACTTAACGAATCGTTTTTATAGTCTGTCTCGATAGATAAATTTTGATTGACTTTAATCTTAAGCATAATTATTGTGTTAAAGCGTATTGGATTAAATTTGCTCCCATTTTCAAGGCTTTTGTTCTTACTTCTTGGGTGTCTTCTGCATAAGTGCCATAATCTTCCCAACCATTACCTAAATCTGTTTCTAAGCTATAGTAACAAACTACTTTACCTTTATATATTAAAGCTAAACCTTGAGGGCGTTTACCATCATGTTCATGAATTTTTGGTAAACCTGTGGCGAATTTAAATTTCTGATTATAAAGCGGATGATTAGGTGGAATTTCTATAAAATCTAGTTCGGGAAAAACTTTTTTCATTTGTGGCCTAATAAATTTATCTAGTCCGTAATTATCGTCTATATGCAAAAATCCACCTCCAATTAAATAATTTCTTAAGTTTTTAGCTTCTTGAGCGCTAAAAATAACATTACCATGCCCAGTTAGATAAACAAATGGATAATTAAAAATATCTGCACTACCTGCCTCAACTATGGCTTCCTCGGTAGAAATATTTGTATTTAGATTTTTATTACAAAATTCGATTAAATTAGGCAAAGCAGTACGGTTAGCATACCAATCTCCACCTCCACTATATTTTAGTTTGGCAATTTTATAAGTAGCTACAGAAAAAGAAGCAAGATAAAGGACACAAGAAATAAGAGGGAAAATAAAAAGTCCTTTATAAACTTTTAACTTTCTACTTTTAACTTTCAACCCTATTATCTGTTTAAATAATTGATTTCGAAGCATGCTTGTAAAGCAGCCGTTTCTGTTCTTAATCGGCTTTGGCTTAAAGATACTGCATTATATCCTTTTTGCAAAGCAGCAGAAATTTCAATTGGAGAAAAATCACCTTCAGGTCCAATCAAAATCAGATATTTTTGTTGTTTTATGAACGCTTGACTGATTTCATCTTTTTCTGAATCCTCACAATGTGCTATGTATTTAACATCAGCAAAAGCGGAAGAAATAAATTGATTAAAAGAGGTATACTGATTTAGTTTAGGGTGATACGCCTTTAAAGATTGCTTAATAGCAGCAGTAATTATTTTATTAGATCGATCTAGTTTGATTTCTTTTCTTTCAGAATGATCGCAAATTATAGGAGTAATTTCATCAATACCTATTTCTGTAGCCTTTTCTAAAAACCATTCAAACCTATCTATATTTTTTGTTGGAGCTATTGCAATATGAAGATAATGGTTTCTTTTTCCGTATTCGATTTGCTTATCGAGTACCTTTAGAATGGTCTTCTTAGGATGCTCATCAATAATTTCTGCTAAATAAAAACCTCCATATCCATCAATAAGATTAATGCGGTCTCCTATTTTAAGTCTTAAAACTCTTGTGCAGTGTTTGCTCTCTTCTTCGCTTAATTGGTAAACATCCGAAACAATATCTGGTGTGTAGAAAAGATGCATTTCCTAATGATTATCAATTTGATCCTCCTCATCTAAAAGAAGTTCTAATTTTACAGATTCTATATTCTGATCTATCTTTTTGAGAATGGTAAAAGTATAGCCATTAAATTCTTTGGTTTCACCTACTTCAGGTATTTTTCCGAAAATTTCGCTAACAAGTCCTGCTAAGGTATCATAATCCTCATCCTCTGGTAAATCATGAGGCAAAGACTCGTTAATATCATACACAGTAGCCGACGCCGAAACTATAAATTCATTATCAGAAACTTTCTCTACTAATGGTTTTTCTTCATCATACTCATCTTGAATATCCCCAACTAATTCTTCAACTATATCTTCTAATGTTACCATTCCCGCAGTACCTCCAAATTCGTCTAAAACGATTGCAATTTGAATTCTTTTCAACTTTAACTCGGCCATCAAATCATTAATCTTTTTTGACTCGGGAACGAACAAAGGCTTTCTAAGAATATCGGCTAAATTAAATTGCCCATGCTTTACAATTAAAGACAAAATATCTTTAGCGTGTACAATACCAACAATTTTATCAATAGTTTCATCATAAACAGGGATTCTAGAATAACCTTCAGATATGATAGTATCTAATAATTCATCTTGAGTAGATGAAAGTTCTATAGCAGAAATTTTAGTACGTGGCACCATAATATTCTTAACCACACGCTCATTAAAATCAAAAACGTTTTTGATTAGCTCATGTTCTGCTTTATCTATTGCACCTGATTCTTTTCCTTGCTCTAGTAAATATTGTAATTCTTCTGAAGAGTGTACTGATTCATGAGCACCACCTGTATTGATACCCATTAATTTTAAAATAACGTTTGCAAAACCATTTAAAACATAAATGAATGGTCTAAATATAAAATAGAAGAATTGAAGCGGAATAGCAATAGCCATTGTGGTAGCAACAGGTTTTTGAATTGCCAACGTTTTAGGAGCTAATTCGCCAAAAACTATATGTAAAATTGTAATGATTGTAAAAGCTAAAACATGACCAATGTTAGTAGCTACACTATCTGAAATTGGAAACGAGAATAATCCAAAAATATTAAGTACCAGATTAGACATTACCTCTTCACCTACCCATCCTAAACCTAAAGAAGCTAAAGTTATACCAAGCTGAGTGGCAGCTAAATAACCATCAAGGTGAGCTATCATGTGTTTAGCCATGCCAGCAACCTTACTACCTGTTTTTACTTTAATTTCTATCTGAGATCCCCTAACTTTTACTATAGCAAATTCTGCTGCAACAAAAAAGCCATTTAGGAAAACTAAGAAAATGGTAAAAAATATACTTAAACCACTAATTTGGGGGTGGGGGTCCATTATTATTTATTTAAAAATGTTCGATTATATAACTCTATACTTTCTTGAATTACCTTGTAGGCATATTTTTTTCCAAGTAAATGCTCTATAGTTACATTCTTTTCTTCTAATGCCTTATAGTCTTGAAAAAACCTTACAATCTCTTTCATGGTGTGAGGTGGCAATTCTTTCAAATCTTCTATATAGTTTACAGACATGTCGTTTTTTGCAACCGCAATAATTTTATCGTCTTGCTCGCCATTATCAACCATATGCATTACTCCTATTACTTTAGCCTCGATCATAGACATTGGATAAACATCAGCGGAGCATAAAACTAAAATATCTAGTGGATCATGATCATCACAATAGGTTTGAGGTATGAAACCATAATTAGCGGGATACATTACAGAAGAAAAAAGAATTCTATCTAGTCTTAACAAGCCTGTTTCCTTATCAATTTCGTATTTAGCTTTAGAACCTTTAGGGATTTCAATAATTGCAGTTACACTTTCTGGTGAGTTAACTCCCGGAGAAATGGAATGCCAAGGGTGATGCGGATTTTCAATCATCTATTTTATCTGAATTATCTTTATTTATTTTATCTATATTCCTTCTTAAAAAAGCAATAATTAATGGAACTGTAGTTACTATAATAAAACCTATAATTATATAACCTAAGTAGTTTTCTATTTCACTTTCAAACTGTTTTCCTAAAAAATAACCTATTAGGGTAAGTGATGTAATCCATAAAATAGCACCTGCTAAATTTAAAAAAATAAATTTTTTATACTCTAATTTAACAACACCAGCAAATATAGGAGCAAATGTACGAACGATTGGAACAAATCTCCCTAAAATTAATGCAAATGCACCTTGTTTTTTATAATAAACCTCGGCAGCTTTCAAGTATTTCCTTTTGAAAAAAAAAGAATCAGATCTTTTGTAAAGTAATGGACCAGTTCTATAACCAAACCAATAGCCTACTAAATTTCCAGTAAATGCAGCAATAATAAGGCCTAAAATCATTGTTAAAATTCCCACATCCAATCGACCTGTAGCTACAAACATACCTGCTAAAAACAGTAGATAATCGCCGGGTAGAAAAAAACCAAAGAATAACCCTGTTTCAGCAAAGACCACAAACATAATGAGATAAAAACCACCTTTATGTATGATTTGCTGAGCGTCTGTAAGCTTAATTAGGTTGTCCCAGAATTCTTGCATTTTATCTTATAAAACTACAAATATTATTGTAATTTCATAATTGATAAATTTTTAAAATAAATCTGTGATTATTGAAGGGTAAACTCCTAAGATGATTGTTGCAACGGTAGATACACTCAAAACTATTTTAAAGTAACCAGTAGAAACCAATTCTTTACTTTCTGAATCTTTAAAATACATCGCTACAATAACTCTAAAATAATAGAATATACCAATAATAGCATTGATAATTGCTAATACAATTAATACCGTATGATATTGCTGCAATGCTGTAGAAAACATAAAAAACTTACCAATAAAACCGGCGGTTAAAGGAATACCCGCTAAGGAAAGCATGGCGACCGTCAAAACAAATGCTAAAAACGGGTTCTTCTTAGCTAATCCGTTAAAGCTATCAAAACTTTCGCCACTTGTTTGCTCTCTAACTATCATCAAAACACCAAAAGCAATAATAGAAGCTAAAGAATAAGCTGCTGCGTATACAAATACCGAATTAACTGAAGTACTTCCTAAAGCTACAATAGCAAAAAGCATATAACCAGCATGAGAAATACTAGAGAACGCTAACATTCTTTTAAAGTTAGTTTGATATAAAGCAGTGATATTTCCTATGAATAGGGTTAAGATTGTAATTACTAGTATGGTAGGCATCCAAAAGTCTGATAATGGAGCGAAACACATCATGAATAAACGTAAGAAGGCAGCAAAACCAGCCGTCTTTACAACAGTAGACATAAAGGCCGTAATCAATGTTGGAGAACCTTCATATACATCGGGAGTCCAGAAATGGAAAGGAGCCGCACCTATTTTAAAACTAAGGCCTACAATCATCAATACAATACCTACATAAAACATAGGGTCTACACTCGATGGTCTATCTATCACATATTGTGCGATTACAGACATATCAAAAGATTTTGCAGAACCATAGATTAAAGCTATCCCAAATAATAAAAACCCTGTAGAAAAAGCTCCCATTAGGAAGTATTTTAAAGCGGCTTCATTTGATGCAAAGTCTCTCTTTTTGATTCCTGCTAGAATATATAAACTCACCGACATAATTTCTAAACCTACAAATAGCATAGACAAGTTATGGTAAGAAACCATTACAATAATCCCCGCAAGGGCAAAAAGTATGATCGTATAATATTCAGCTACGTTTTCACTAATTTTTTCGAAATAATTTCTAGATAACAATAAGATTAAGATGGTAGAGACAATGGTTAAGCCTGAAAAAGCTACAGCAAAGTTATCAAACAACATCATGCCACTATAAATTGCTTCTGCACCACTGTTCCATTCTAAAATAGCAAATACTAGTGCGCCTATTAATCCTAAAATGGTTGTTGGCAATAAGGCATTTTTAACCTTGAATAATCCTAAATATAGAACTACGATAGCTAAAATTGATATAATGATTAAAGAATTCATTCTTTTATTTAAAAAGCTAATTTGTTATTCACCTGTGCAATTAAACCATTTACGGCTGCTTCTGATATATGCAAAATAGGCTTTGGATAAACACCAATAATAATAACCATGGCACAAATTAATCCCAAAACCAAAATCTCTGTTCCACTTATATCTTTAAAAGTTGCGGTTAATTCGTTAACGGTTCCTTGCATTACATTTTTATACATTCTTAACATATAAACAGCACCAAAGATTATTGTTAATCCTGCAATAGCCGCAAACCAAATTTGATACTGATAAACGGCATTTAATAATAAAAACTCGCCAATAAAACCATTAGTTAATGGTAAAGCTACTGTTCCTAATAATATGATTAAAAATGCAATTGCAAATTTTGGGGCTACTTTAGCAATACCGCCCATTAATGCAATTTCTCTGGTATTTAATCTATCGATGATGATATCCATCACATAGAATAAACCTATAACATTGATACCATGACTTAACATTTGTATCAATGAACCTTGAATACCTTCTATATTCCATGCAAAAATACCAGCAGATATTAATCCGACGTGAGCAATTGATGAATAAGCTACTAAACGTTTAATATCTTTTTGTGTAAATGCGATTATAGAAGCATAAACTATACCGATAACAGAAAGGATAATCGCAAGGTCTTTCCATTGTTCGAAACCTAAAGGAACGACAGGGATTAACCATCTAATTACTCCGTAAATACCCATCTTCAACATAATACCAGATAATAACATGGTACCCAAAGTAGGGGCAACTGTGTAGGTATCAGGTTGCCAAGTATGAAAAGGAAATATTGGCATTTTGATAGCGAAAGCGATGAAAAAGCACCAAAATAACCAACCTTGCGAAGCTGAGTCTAGATTTAAGGCGTAAAAAGCATCTATATCATAAGAGTTATTAGGAGTTTGAAGATGTAAGTAAATGATTCCCAATAGCATAAATAATGAGCCAGCAAAAGTGTAAATAAAGAACTTCATGTTTACACGAATTCTATCTTCTGCTCCCCAAATTGCACAAATAAAGTAAATAGGAATTAATGCTGCTTCCCAACCTACGTAAAACAAAAATGCATCTAAGGCTGTGAATACAACCAATAAACCTGATTGCATAAAAAGCACTAAAGCAAATAATGATGGAGTATTTTTAAATTCTCTATTAAAACCTGAAAGAATAATTAATGGTACTAAGCCTGTAGTTAATAAAACCATAATCATGCTTATTCCATCAACCCCTGCTTTAAAGTTAATGCCTAATTGTGGAATCCAAGGCATATCAATAACAAATTGACGAGTAGCGTCTGCCTCAAAGTGAGATAGTAAAACTAAGGAATAGGCTAACGTTATCAAAGAACTGATGAGTGCCGTTTGTTTAGCGTAATTTTTATTCAATAAACAAGCTATCGAACCTACAAGAGGAAAAAATAATACGAGTAATAAATTCATCTATATCTTTAATTCAAAAACTTAAAAACTTACAAAGCTGTAAACCAAAACAGCAATAATTCCAATAACCATAGCAAAAATATAGAATCCTACATTTCCAGTTTGCAGAAGCCTTAACGTCTTACTTGCCTCAATAGAGCCTTTACCTAGCCCATTCACAAATCCATCTATTCCTAGTTTATCAATAACTTTAAAGAAAAACCCTGATAAAGCATCTAGTGGTTTCTGAATTAAAGCAGCATAAAACTCATCAAAATAAAATTTATTATAAGATATTTTTGCTAATGTAGGTCGTGGTTCAATATCCAAAACTGGCACATGGCTATTTCTAACATACTTGATGTAAGCATATATGATAGAAACAATAACTCCACCTACAGATATACCCATTAATAAATATTCTGTTGAATGATCTAATGCTAATTCAGCCATCTTAGAACCTGAAACTTCAAATACTGGAGCTAAATAATTAGCTAACCAGTGGCTACCACCTAAAACTTCTGGTACTCCAATTAAACCTCCAAAAACAGATAACGCCGCTAAAACTATCAAAGGAATAGTCATAGAAACGGGCGACTCATGTAAATGATGCTTTTGATCTTCGCTTCCGCGAAAGTTACCCCAAAAAGTTAAAAACATCATTCTAAACATATAGAATGCAGTTAACATCGCTCCTAAAACTCCAATAATCCAAAGTACTTTATTATGCTCGTAAACATGAGCTAAAATCTCGTCTTTAGAGAAAAACCCAGCAAAAGGAGGTAAACCTGCAATTGCTATAGTTCCCATTAACATGGTAAAGAAGGTAATAGGTAATTTTTTCCTTAAACCGCCCATGTTCCTCATGTCTTGCTCATCACTCATAGCATGAATTACTGAACCAGCTCCTAAAAACAATAAAGCCTTAAAGAATGCGTGAGTTAATACGTGGAAAAATGCGCCAGTATAAGCACCCACACCTAAGCCTAAAAACATGTATCCTAACTGGGATACAGTTGAATAAGCTAATACTTTTTTAATATCTGTTTGTGTTAAAGCTATAATAGCTGCAATAATAGCAGTTGCTAAACCTACTACCGCAATGATACTTAAGGTTAGTGGAGATAACGTAAAAAGGATATTTGATCTGGCTATCATGTAAATACCTGCTGTAACCATTGTTGCAGCATGAATTAATGCCGATACTGGAGTTGGTCCGGCCATTGCATCAGGTAACCAAGTAAATAAAGGTAATTGTGCCGATTTACCAGTGGCTCCGATAAATAACATGATGGTAATTAATGTTAGTGTAGCATCACCAGAAATCATACTTTCTGCCTTTGGGAAAATTTCTGTAAAAGTAACAGAGCCAAAAGTAGAGATGATTAAGAAAACCCCGATAAGGAAACCCAAATCACCAATTCTATTCATAATAAAGGCTTTTTTTGCTGCATCAGCGTAAGCGCCATTGCTATACCAGAAACCAATTAATAAATACGAACATAATCCTACACCTTCCCAGCCTATAAACATAATCACGTAGTTTGAACCTAATACTAATAAAAGCATAAAGAAAACAAACAAGTTTAAGTAAGCAAAGAACTTAGCAAAACCAGCGTCGTGACTCATGTAGCCAGTAGAATAAATATGTATTAATGAACCAATACCTGTGATGATTAATAACATCATGATACTTAGTTGATCTACTTGAAAAGAAAAAGGAATTTGTATCGAGCCTACTGTTATCCAATCAAAAAGATTAATTATTGCAGGCTGGGCAGCATCAAACTCTAAAAAGATTCCTAAACTTACCCCAAATGATGCTAATACAGCAATACTTGCAATTGCCCCAACTAATGCTTTTGGTAAAATATTTCTACCTAAACCACAAATAAGAAATCCAATAAAGGGAAATAAAGGAATTAACCAAACTAAATCTATCATCAGGTTTTATAAAAAAATTACCACTTTAATCTGTTTAATATATTGATGTCTATAGAACTTGTATTTCTATAAACCATCACAATGATTGCTAAACCAACCGCAACTTCGGCAGCGGCTAAAGCCATAATAAAAAAGACAAAAACTTGTCCCGATGCATCGCCACTATAAGCAGAAAATGCTGTTAATAACAAATTCACAGCGTTTAACATCAACTCTACTGACATGAAAATAATAATGGCGTTTCTTCTAATTAAAACACCAATTACTCCAATAGTAAAAATAATTGCACTTAGTAAAATGTAATGATTAAGCGGAACTTGCTGTATTGTTGCAGTTATATTATCCATTTTGAGTTCTTTTATCTTTTTTAGCTAGTAAAACTGCTCCTACCATGGCAGAAAGCAAAAGAATAGATGAAATTTCGAATGGTAAAAGAAACTCGCTAAAAAGCACCTTACCTAAGTTTGCTACCAATCCAATTTCAGAGTTTGCTGATGTTGTTACTTGCGTTGTTTGTAAAGCCTTAATACTTCCTACCAAAGTAACTAATAATGCACCGCCAGCTATTACACCAATAACCTTTAATAAATTAGGTTTCATTGGTTCTGTTTCTTTGTTTAAGTTCATTAACATTAAAACAAATAAGAAAAGAACCATAATAGCACCCATGTAGACAATAAAGTTTACAACAGCTAAAAACTGGGCGTTTAACAAAATATAGTGGATAGTAAAGGTAAAAAAGGTAGCAATTAAATATAAAACGCTATAAACCGGATTCTTGGTAAAAACTACCAGCAGAGAGAATAGAATTGATAAAAATGCAACTAAATAAAATAAACTCATTTGTTATAATCTGCTGTTACCTTTTTGTATTGTTGCGCAAAGGTAAAATTTTTGATTAAAATATGTTAATAATTACTAAAAACTAAACGTTTGTTGCTTTTAAAGCTTCCAATTCAGTTATTGGCATTTCCACCAATTTATCTTTTCCGTAAATAAAGTCCTTACGTAAATAATCTGCAGGGACAATTGGACCATCTAAATAAATTGCCTCTTTAGGGCAAGCTTCTTCGCATAAACCACAAAAAATGCAACGCAACATATTAATTTCATAAGTTGCTGCATACTTTTCTTCTCTGTAAAGATGCTCTTCTCCTTTTTCACGTTCTGCAGAAATCATTGTAATAGCCTCTGCTGGACAAGATAATGCGCATAAACCACAAGCTGTACAACGTTCTCTTCCTTGCTCATCACGTTTAAGAGAATGCATCCCTCTCCAGTTTTCAGAGAACTCACGCTCCTGCTCTGGATAATGAATTGTCTCTTTCTTCTTAAACATGTGCATAAAAGTAATGCCCATACCTTTGAATATTGCAGGCAAATACATGCGCTCCCAAAAATTCATTGGTTTTTGTTCTAATACTTTTTTTCTACCACTTAATGATTCCATAATCACTTTTTGCTTTTCTAATTCGACCTGTCACATTAAACGAAGTCGAAATGTATTTTTATTATTACTGATAGAGGCTTTGGCTCTCTACTCAGCCTGACATTATAATTTATCTACAATAGTTATTACAATAGCTGTAATTACAATATTAGCAATTGCTAAAGGTATTAATACTTTCCATCCTAAATCCATTAGTTGATCGTAACGGAAACGTGGAACTGTCCACCTTACCCACATAAAGAAAAATATGAAGGCAATAATTTTAAACAGCATTACACCTACACCGATTAATGGTCCCCAAGTAGGGCCTAATAACTCGTTAACAGCATCCATACCTGGGTAATTATAACCACCAAAATATAAAACAGCCATTACAGCAGATGAAACAAACATATTAATATATTCTGCAAACATGTAAGCTCCCATTTTGAAGGCCGAGTACTCTGTTTGATATCCTCCAATTAATTCAGTTTCGCATTCAGGTAAATCAAATGGAACACGATTTGTCTCAGCAAAAGCACAAATTAAAAATATCAAAAAGCCTAATGGCTGATAGATGATATTCCAATGCCAGCTATGTTGTTGCTCGGCAATTTCTTTAAAACTTAAAGTATTGGTTACTAATAACAGGGCTATAATAGATAAACCCATCGCAATCTCGTAGCTGATATTCTGAGAGGCACCACGTATTGCACCCATTAAAGAATATTTATTATTAGATGCCCAACCTCCAATCATAATTCCATAAACACCTAAAGAAACTACACCAAAAATATAAAGAATACCAACATTGATATCGGTTACTTGTAAAGGGACAGTTCTTCCAAATAATTCTATAGATTGACCAAAAGGTATTACAGCTGTGCCTAAAAAAGAAACTAATAAAGCTAAAGATGGACCAGCAATAAAGAGCCATTTGTTAGAGCCACTAGGTATAATTTCTTCTTTAAAAAACATTTTACCGCCATCAGCTAATGGTTGTAATAAACCAAAAATACCAGCTCTATTTGGGCCTACTCGGTCTTGCAACCATGCTGCAACTTTACGCTCTGCCCATGTAGAATAAGCAGCAATAGTTAAGGTTAACGTAAATAATACGGTAACTAAGACCATTTTCTCTATCAAAAACGAAACTTCCATTAAAATTTACTTGCTCTTTCTAATTGTACTTGATTAGCTTCCATAAGCTCTAAATTTTTCTTCACCACTTGCGCTGGTTGCAACTCATCATAATGGTTAGAATTAATTACCGATTGACGAGAAACTTTCTTTGGGCCTTCAATAACCCAATCTTTAGTATCCTTTTTGTCAAAACGGCAAGTATTACAAATAAATTCTTCTACCTCACCAAACTCATCTTTTCTAGCTGTAACACGTAAAACTTCCTCTCCTTTATACCATAAAGTTACTTTTCCGCTACATGTTGGGCAATCTCTGTGAGCTTCAACTGGTTTTGTGAACCAAACACGATTTTTAAATCTAAAAGTTTTATCGGTTAAAGCACCTACCGGACAAACATCAATCACGTTCCCAGAAAAATCATTATCAATGGCTTTCTCTATGTAAGTTGAAATCTCTGCATGATCTCCTCTACCTAAAATTCCATGAACACGATTATTAGTAATTTGATCGGCTGTAAATACACATCGGTAGCATAGAATGCATCTCGTCATGTGTAATTGAATTTTATCGCCAATATCTATTTTCTCAAAAGTTCTACGATCAAATTCATAACGAGTATCTGCTGCTCCATGCTCAAAACCTAGATCTTGTAAGTGACATTCACCTGCTTGGTCACAAACTGGGCAGTCTAGCGGATGATTAATTAATAACATTTCTACCACACCTTTTCTAGCCTCAACAACTTCTGGCGAAGTGATATTTTGTACTTCCATCCCATCCATCACACCTGTACGGCAACTTGCAACCAATTTTGGCATAGGTCGGGGATCCTTCTCAGAACCTTTACTCACTTTTACTAAGCAAGTTCTACATTTACCTCCACTACCTTCTAATTTGGAATAATAACACATTGCTGGAGGAACAATGTCTCCACCAATTTGTCTAGCAGCGTTTAATATGCTAGTTCCCGGTTCTACTTCAACCGGAATTCCGTCTATTGTTACTTTAATTTTATCAGCCAATTTTAAATTTTATTAAAATGTACTTTAAATAATTCAATCTTTTGGGCGTTGGAGCGGGCTTTAAGTTCATACTGCTCAAGGCATTATTCACTGGGCCGGTATCCACTTCTCCGAAGGAGTCCTTCGGACAATCCCTAACGCTAAACCTTTTTATTTCCATTTCGTCATGTTGACGGTAGGAAACATCTTAATTGCTTTGTTACCATATCGCATGGCTACCTATTTGTGTGATGTCTTGTTACCTCGACATGACATAAAACGAATAACTAAATAATTATTCCTATGATACTAATTCTGGCAGCGGATCTGCATAATGAGCCAAACCATAATTTTGCTTAACTGCTAACTGTGGATTGGTAACATGCCATTCAAACTCATCTCTAAAATGACGAATTGCACTAGCCACAGGCCAAGCTGCTGCATCTCCTAACGGACAAATGGTATTTCCCTCTATTTTTTTAGAAACATCTACCAATAAATCCATATCGCCCATTTTACCATGTCCGTATTCTAAACGATGTAATACTTTCTCCATCCAACCTGTACCTTCTCGACAAGGTGAACATTGTCCACATGACTCGTGGTGATAAAAACGAGCAAAATTCCATGTATTTCTAACAATACATTGGTCTTCATCTAATACCACAAAACCTCCAGATCCAAGCATCGTTCCAGTAGCAAATCCACCTTCAGATAGAGATTCGTAAGACATTAAACGCTTATCGCCATTGGCTAAATTTAATATCAAATTAGCTGGTAAAATTGGTACTGAAGAACCTCCTGCAACAACTGCCTTTAGTCTTTTACCATTTGCAATGCCTCCACAATATTCATCTGAATAGATAAAATCTTCAACAGAAACACCTAATTCAATTTCGTAAACACCTGGTTTATTAATATTTCCAGAAGCTGAAATTAATTTTGTTCCTGTAGATCTACCAATTCCTAATTTAGCATATTCATCACCGCCATCATTCACAATAGGAACAACCGCGGCAATAGATTCTACATTGTTAACCACAGTTGGGCAACCGTATAATCCTGCAATTGCTGGGAAAGGTGGTTTAATTCTTGGATTTCCTCTTTTTCCCTCAAGCGATTCTAATAAAGCAGTTTCTTCTCCGCAAATATAAGCTCCACCTCCAGGTTGTACGTAAAGCTCTAAATCGTAACCACTTCCTAATATATTTTTTCCTAAAAATCCTGCTGCTTTAGCTTCTGCAATTGCTTTCTCTAAAATGCGGATTTGAGGCATCATCTCACCTCTAACATAGATGTAACTGGTATTTGCACCTAAAGCGTAACTAGAAACAATCATTCCCTCAATTAAAGCATGAGGAATATTTGTCATCAAATAACGGTCTTTGAATGTTCCAGGCTCAGATTCATCAGCATTGCATACCAAATAACGCGGTACACCTTCTGGCTTAGCCAAAAAACTCCATTTCATTCCAGTAGGAAAACCAGCACCACCACGACCACGTAAACCAGACTTCTTAACTTCTTCTACGATTTCGTCGGTAGACATTGTCTTAATAGCCTTTTCAACAGCCCTGTAGCCGCCTTTTTCGCGGTAAACCTTTAAAGTGTTTATGCCTGGAACGTTAATGTGTTCTAATAATAATTTGCGACCCATGTTTCTTTTTAGATTTGAGATTTAAGTATCAAGTATCAAGACCTAAGTCCATCAACATGCAACCTCATCTATTTTGTCATTTATTTATTATTTATGATTTTAGTATCAGATGAAAAGAGCTCAAATCTCACATCTAAATACTCAAATCTATTTATTCTTTAAATTCTCAATCAATTGATCTACTGAATCTGTAGTTAAATTCTCGTAAAAAGTATATTCAGGACCAATTTGTAAAACTGGAGCAAAGCCACAAGCGGCTAAACATTCTACACCTCTGTAGCTAAATAAACCATCAGCTGTTACTTCACCTTCTTTTACACCTAGTTTTTCGCCAATGTAATCCATTATTTTCTCGGCACCTACCAAACAACAAGGACCGGTTCTACAAACCTCTAACACATACTTACCCTGAGGTTTCATAAAGTACATAGTATAAAAAGTAGCTACTTCATATACTTCTATAGGCTCTATTGATAAAATAGCAGCTACTTTATCCATTGTTGCGGGACTTAGCCATCCAAACTCTGCTTGTGCTTCATGCAAAATAGGCAACAAAGCCGACTTTTGTTTCCCTTCTGGATAACGAGTGATAATTTCAGTACATTTACTCAATAACTCAGTAGAAAACTCTACTGCAGCTGTATCTTCTACTCTAAGCATCTAATTCTCCTGCTATTATGTTTAAACTAGACATGTTGATAATGGCATCAGATAATAACATTCCTCTACTCATAGGCGCATACATCTGATAATTGATAAAACTAGGACGACGGAAATGTAAGCGATAAGGCGTTCTACCTCCATCATTTACTAGATAAAATCCTAATTCTCCGTTTCCACCTTCAACAGCGTGGTAAACTTCTGTTTTTGGCGTTTCTACTTCACCCATCACAATTTTAAAGTGATAGATTAGAGCTTCCATGTTATTATAAACTTGTTCTTTTGGAGGCAAATAAAACTCAGGAACATCTGCGTGGAAAATTCCTTTTGGCTCCTTCTTTATTTTAACCATAGCTTGCTCAATAATTCTTAAGCTTTGCCACATTTCTTCGTTACGTAAAATAAAACGGTCGTATACATCACCAGTTGTTCCTACCGGAATTTCAAAATCAAAATCTTGATAAGAAGAATAAGGTTCGTTAACACGCACATCATAATCTACACCTGTAGCTCTTAAAATTGGTCCGCTCCAGCTATAATTTAAAGCAGTTTCAGGATCAACGGCTCCTACGCCAGAAGTACGCTCAATAAATATTCTGTTTCTGTTAAATAGCTGTTCAAACTCTTTTAAGATAGGTGGAAATTTTTCTAAAAACTTCTCAATTTTAGCAAAAGCAATATCATTAAAATCTCGTTCGAAACCACCTATTCTACCAATATTGGTGGTTAGTCTGGCTCCACAAATTTCTTCGAAAATTTCGTAAACATGTTCACGTTCCTCCATCAGATATAAGAACCCCGAGAATGCGCCTGTATCAACACCTAAAATTCCGTTACAAATTAAATGATCGGTAATACGGCTTAATTCCATTACAATCACACGCATGTAATCTACTCTTTTTGGAGTTTCTATGCCAAGTAATTTCTCTACCGTCATGTGCCATCCCATATTATTTATTGGAGACGAGCAGTAATTTAATCTATCTGTTAAAGTTGTGATTTGATAAAAAGGTCGGTGTTCGGCAATTTTTTCAAATGCCCTGTGAATATAGCCAATAGTAGAAACACCGCTGATAATACGTTCGCCATCCATTTGTAACACATTTTGGAATACACCATGTGTTGCAGGATGGGTGGGTCCTAAATTTAATGTACTAACATCACTTTGAGGATCGTTATCCACATAAACGGGTTGATTGGGAGTGATTTCTGTTATAAAATTGCTCATTTATCTTACTTAACGTCCAAAGAAAAAATCTTTTTTATCTACTCGGTTAGGGTCTTCTAAAGCGTATTCTTTACGCATTGGAAAAACCGTCATATCATCAACATTTAAAACACGTACCAAATTAGGATGACCTATAAATTGTATGCCGTAAAAATCAAATGTTTCGCGTTCCATCCAATTTGCACCTTCCCAAAGCGTAGTTGCGCTAGGAATTGTTGGGTTAGAAACTGGAATAAAAACTTTTATTCGAGCTCTTACATTGTTGGTTAAGCTGTGTATGTGATAAACCACCGCTAAAGCCTCTTTTTTTTCTGGATAATGAACAGCAGTTATATCTGTTAAATAGTTAAATTTAAGTTCATTATCGTTTTTTAAAAAAGCTAAAACATCAGCAATTATATTTACCGAAGTTTCGAAAGTTAATAAACCAAAAGGCTCAGATTGATTAACAATATTGTCACCAAACTGAGTGGTTAATTTTTCAATAATATTTTGATTAGCTATTTTTCCCATTACTGGATACCGTATTGTGCTAATAATGCTGTATATTCTGGAGATTCTCTCCTTCTTAAGGATTCGTTACGAACCAAGTCTTGTATTTTATTAAAACCATTGATAATGGCTTCTGGCCTTGGCGGGCAGCCTGGTACATAAACATCAACTGGGATAATTTCATCTATTCCTTGTAAAACTGAATAAGTATCAAAAATACCGCCACTGCTTGCGCAAGCACCTACAGCAATTACCCATCTTGGCTCGGCCATTTGAGTATAAACTTGCTTTAATACAGGGGCCATTTTCTTAGCAATGGTTCCCATAACCATTAATAAATCTGCTTGACGAGGTGAAAAAGAAGGACGTTCGGCACCAAAACGAGAAAAATCGTAATGCGAACCCATGGTAGCCATAAACTCAATACCGCAACATGAAGTAGCGAAAGGCAAAGGCCATAGAGAATTGGCTCTTGCCATACCAATTACCTTATCAAGAGAAGTTGCGAAAAATCCTGCTCCTTCTACACCAGCTGGTGCGTCCACTATGTTAATATCGCTCATAAATGTGTTTCCTTTAAACTATTAACCCAAAAGGTTTTTTGATGTTTTAAATGAGCACCAAATTTATTAAGTTGTTCACCTTAATTAGGGTTAATGTTTTTATTTAGAATTATTCTAATATATTAATCCCAATCTAGGGCTTTCTTTTTTACTACATAAATAAAACCTAGCAATAATGTTCCCATAAAAATAAACATTTCTATAAGACCATTTAAACCAAACTCACGAAAGTTTACAGCCCATGGATACATAAAAATCACCTCCACATCAAACAGAACAAATAAAATAGCTACTACAAAATATTTGATTGAAAAAGGCTGACGAGCATTACCAATAACTTCGATACCTGATTCGAATGCTGTTAACTTAACATCGGTAGTTTTGCGTTTTGGCCCAATTAAGTGGGTTATAACCATTGTTAAGGTAACAAAGCCTAGCGCAACTATGAGTTGCAGAATGATTGGCAAATAATCTATGGGTGTGGTAACTGTTTCCATATTTTTTTATTTAATGGGCAAATATAGTGTAAAGGGTACAATAAGTAAAATTAGATTTACCTCTATTATTAAATAATTGATGATTAAACTACTAATTTATAATTACTTTAAACTAGCTAAAACTTCTTTTAACTGAGGGATTTTACTTTCAATTTCTTCGGCAGAACAAGCACCAACCGATGCTCGGTACCAGCACATATCCTCTGTACCAAAAGCCGAGAATGGAACTAAAGCCAAATTTGCTTTTTTAATTAAATAAAAATTCAGTTTTGCTGGGGTGTCCAAAACCTCACGTTCTGGGGTAGTTTTGCCCACATAATCAATTTTTATTGTTAAATATATTGCTCCCATTGGCTCAATTGCATCTACCTGGAAACCTTCACTTTTAAGTGTCATGATGCCTAAGTATAATGAGTTTAAACTTTTCTGAATTTTTAAGCTAAAATCTTTTAAAAAGCCATCAACAGCATCTGTATCTTTTAGAAATTTCCCAGTAGCAACTTGCTCAGCCTTTGGAGACCAAGCACCCATGTGACCTACAATTCCTTTCATTTTAGAGATGATTTGCGCAGGGGCAAAACTCCATCCTACTCTTACACCCGTTGCAGCAAAACATTTCGAAGCTCCATCGATAAAAACAACGTAATCTCTTATTGCTGGCACTAACGTTACAGGGTCTACGTGTTGGTGTGTTCCAAAAGTAAGTTGAGAGTATATTTGATCATAAAGTACATACAAAGGTTTTTCGTCTGCTTTACGAGATTGATTTTCTGCCAAAACCAATTCGCATATCTCTTTTAGGCCTTCAGCTGTAAATAAAGTTCCAGTTGGGTTTAAAGGAGAGCATAACGCTAACAAAGTTGCACCTTTTAAATGTGGAGCCAAATCGGCTGCGGTTGGCATGAAATTATTTTCTGGCAAAGTAGCAACAGCAACTCCGTTTGCACTTAATAAGTGAACGTAGTGGTTATTATTCCAAGATGGTGCAGGGTAAACTACTTTATCGCCTGGATCTACTAAAGCTAAATATGTAGCGTAAATTAGAGGACGAGAACCACCAGAAATTAAAATTTCTGATTTAGCGTCGTAATCAAGATTTTGTTTTTCCTTTATAAACTCAGAAACACTTTCACGTAAAATTGCAACACCATCAGCAGTTGGATAGTTAGTTTGGCGATTTGCATAGGCCTCCACAATACAATCTTCTAACTTTTGAGGAATAGGAAAAAGCTGAGGGTCAAAATCGCCTATGGTTAAATTAGCAATTTCTACTCCTTTGGCCTTCATTTCGTTTACCTCGCCAGCTATTTTTATAATTTCTGAACTTTGTAGGGTTTGCGCTAATGCAGATACTATCATGATTTATTAATTTTTTATTTTGAGGTGCAAAGGTAATGAAATTGAAACTGAGACCATAAGCTAATAGAAATATTACATTTTGTATAGATTATGTTTAAACTTACAGCTACACGTTTGAAAAGTTAAATAAGCAATTCTTGAATAGCCTTCTCAACCTTCTGAAACCTAAATTCACTCACAACCTTTCTCATCATTTCCTTTACCTCGGCTAAATTCAAATTTCCGATGCTGCCTTCATGGGTATGGTTAATTTCATATTTCCCTTTAAAATCTCCAGCTTCAATAGCTAATCCTACTTTTTTGTAAGCTTCTCTAAATGGAGTGCCTGCTAAAACCAATTTGTTCACTTCCTCTACTGAGAAAAGATATTGGTATTTTGGGTCGTCTAGAATGTTGTCCTTGATTTTGATGTTTTGCAACATGAGTTTACTCATATCTAAACAAGCCATTAAACTTTGGAAAGCTGGAAAAAGCGTTTCTTTTTGCAATTGCATATCTCTGTGATAACCACTAGGTAAATTGGTGGTCAGCATCATGATTTGATTGGGTAAAGCTTGAATCTGGTTTGTACGTCCACGAATGAGTTCCCAAACATCTGGATTTTTTTTGTGTGGCATAATGCTACTTCCTGTAGTTAATTCATCAGGAAAAGAGATGAAACCAAAATTTTGATTCATAAATAAACAGGCATCCATAGCCATTTTATTGAGCGTAGCTGCGATAGAAGACATTGCCTGAGCTAAAGTTCTTTCGGTTTTTCCACGACCCATTTGCGCATAAACTACATTATAATTTAAGCTGTCAAAACCTAATAAATTAGTGGTCATGGTACGGTTTAGAGGAAAAGATGATCCATAACCAGCAGCCGACCCTAAAGGGTTTTTATTACAGATTTTATAACTGGCCAACATTAATTCTAAATCATCAATCAGGCTTTCGGCGTAAGCACCAAACCACAAACCAAAAGAAGAAGGCATCGCAATTTGTAGATGTGTGTAACCGGGCATTAATTTATTTTTGTGGGTTTCGGCAAGTTGAATTAGCAAGTCAAAAAGCTCTTGAACAGAATTTACCATTTCTTGAATTTGACTTCTAAAAAATAGTTTCAAATCGACTAAAACTTGGTCGTTACGAGAGCGGCCGCTATGTATTTTTTTGCCGGCATCACCAATTCTTTGAGTTAGCAGCATTTCTACTTGCGAGTGTACATCTTCTACACCTTCATCAATAGTAAATTTTCCATCAATTACTTCCTTGTAGATGTTTTTCAATTCTTGTTGAACCAGAGCTAAATCCTCATTAGGCAACAATCCAATACTATTTAACATTTTGGTATGCGCTAAAGAGCCTAAAACATCAAAAGCAGCCAAGTGCAAATCCATTTCACGGTCTTGCCCTACTGTAAATTGTTCTACTAAATTATTGGTAGATGTTTCTTTTTGCCAGAGTTTCATTTGTATCAAGTATTGAGTATTGAGTATTGATTTTTACGCTGTACGCACATCTCAAGACACAATACTGTTTAACATTTTAATATATCCTTCTATTCCTTCTTCTATTTCTTTTAAATAAATAAACTCATCAGCCGTATGAGATCTAGCCGAATCGCCTGGGCCACATTTAAGCGATGGAATATCTAAAAGCGATTGATCTGACGTTGTTGGCGAACCATAAGTTTTCTTCCCTAAAGCTATTCCCGCTTGTACAATGGGATGTTCTATTGGAATTGAAGAAGGTTTTAACCTAATTGACCGTGGAACTACTTGGCAATCTACAAACTGACGGATGATTTTAAGTACATCTTCATTACTATAGGCATCGGTTACCCTAACATCAACAGTAAAAGTACAATTGTCAGGGACAACATTGTGTAAAGTGCCGGCGTTGATAATCGTTACTGTCATTTTGATAGGTCCTAGCGTATCAGAAACTTTAGTGAATTGATAATTTTGAAACCACTCAATATCTTTAAGCGCTTTATAAATTGCGTTTTCGCCTTCGTTTCTAGCAGCATGACCAGATTTGCCTTTTGCATGGCAATCTAACACCAATAAACCTTTCTCGGCAATGGCTAAATCCATTAAAGTAGGCTCGCCAACTATTGCAAAATCTAGCTTTCCCAATTCAGGGATGATAGATTCTAAACCTCCTTTACCCGAGTTTTCTTCCTCGGCTGTGGCAGCAATAGCGATGTTATATTTTAAATTTTCTTGATTATAAAACTGTAAAAAAGTTGCAATTAGCGATACCAAACAACCGCCAGCGTCATTACTTCCTAATCCAAATAATTTACCATCTGCTACATCTGGAGAGAATGGATCTCGGGTATAGCTTTTATTTGGTTTAACTGTATCGTGATGAGAGTTCAATAAAATTGTAGGTTTATTTTTATCGAAATGTTTATTGAAAGCCCAAATGTTAAAGCCTTTGGTATGAAATGCGATGTTATTTTGGGTGAAAAAATCAGAAAGAATAGCAAATGTTCCAGCCTCCTCTCTACTAAAGGACGGCGTAGAAATCAGCTTTTTTAATAGCTCTACAGCATTTTCATATAAGGTATTTTTGTCTTGCATTTATGTCTTATGTCTTGATACTGGTATCTAAGTACTCAAATCTTCCTATTCTTTAGTATACAATTCCCCTGCAATTTTAGCAGAGGTTTTAATACCTTTTATCATAGCCGAACTAAATCCATTATGTTCCATTTCGTTCAATCCGGCGATGGTACAGCCTTTTGGCGAAGTTACTTTATCAATTTCATGCTCTGGGTGCGATGCCAGTTGCAACAACAAATCAGCAGCACCTTTAGCAGTTTGCGCAGCCATCATCAGCGCATCATGAGCATGAAAGCCTACTTCCACACCACCTTGTGAAGCTGCTCTGATAGAACGTAAAAAGAAAGCGATTCCACAAGCACATAAAGCTGTAGCCGATGTCATTAACTCCTCATTAATTTGAATCGTAATTCCAACGGTATCAAAAATATCTTTTACCAATTTCAAGCTTTCCGCCGATGAATTATCGGTAGCAAAACAAGTCATAGATTGTTGAATAGCGATAGCTGTGTTAGGCATTACTCGTACCACTTGCAAATCATCATACAATTTTTCACGAATGTTTTTACAAGTAACTCCAGAAACTATTGAGGTAAATAATTGCTTTTGTGGATTGATAGACGATTTAATCTCGTCCAAAACCTTGTTGACTTGTTGAGGTAAAACAGCCAAAACAATGATATCTGCATTTTTTGTTGCTGCTGCATTATCATTTGATATTTGGAAACCTTGTTCGGCGTATTCTGCTAATCCGGCTAAACTTCTTCTGGTTAAAGTGATTGAATTAGCAGGATATAATCCACTTTTCACTAATCCTTTTGCAAGGGATAAGCCAATATTTCCGCTTCCTATAATGGTGATTTTTTGTGCTGTTTGTTTCATCTTATTTTATTAATCGTGTTCCAAATGATTTCCCTTCTTTAATTTCAGATAAATCATCGGCTTTGCCAATAAAAACTTCTTTTACGCCTTTGTTTATCGCTTCGAAAGCATTATGCAATTTAGGCAACATTCCATCAGCAACTATACCTTTGGCTTTTAAATCCTCATACTTGATAGGATTGATTTGTCTAATTACCGAGTTTTCATCGTTAACATCGATCAATACTCCTTTTTTCTCGAAACAGTAAATTAAAGATGTTTCGTAATGTTTGGCCATCGCTACTGCTATTGCTGAGGCAATGGTATCTGCATTGGTGTTTAATAATTGACTTTCTCCATCATGCGTTATTGCAGAAAAAACAGGAACAAAGCCATTGTCAATTAATTTTGATAAGTTTTCTGTTTGGATTGATTTTTCATCTAAATCGCCAACAAATCCGTAATCAATAGCTGCAACTGGACGCTTTTTAGCTTTAATTAGGTTGCCATCGGCACCGCATAAACCTATAGCGTTACAGCCATGTGTTTGTAACTGTGCGACTAGGTTTTTACTAATTAAACCAGCATAAACCATAGTAACGATTCTCAGCGTTTCAATATCTGTAATTCTGCGACCGTTCACCATTTTAGCAGCTATACCCATTTCATCAGCCAATTTGGTAGCCATTTTGCCACCCCCGTGAACCAGTATTTTGTATCCTTCTAAATCGGCGAAAGCCTTTAAAAAATGCTGCAATTTTTCTGCATCATCTATTACATTTCCTCCGATTTTTATGATGGTGAGTTTTTTCATATTCAAAATTTATTTGTCATTCCGAATTTATTTCGGAATCTCACTTGCATAGTTTGATCAGCTTTATAAGATGCTGAAATAAATTCAGCATGACAAAAGAATACTTTTCAAAACCGCTTGTGCAGCCCAAACTCTATTATTAGCCTGATTTAAAACCAGAGAATTTGGTCCGTCTAGTATTTCATGAGAAAGTTCTAAGCCTCTTCTTACGGGTAAACAATGCATTACACCAGCATTATTGGTAAGTTTCAATTTTTCATTAGTCATCATCCAACCTTCGCCTTCAGTTAAAATTTTACCATAATCTTGGTAAGACGACCAGTTTTTTACGTAAACAAAATCGGCACTAGCTAAAGCTTCATCTTGATGATGAGTAACTTTCGCATTTCCTACAAATTCTGGGGCTAAATCATATCCTTCGGGATGAGTGATTACAAAATCGTAATCTGCTTTATTCATCCACTCGGCAAAAGAATTAGCAACTGCTTGAGGTAGGGGTTTTACATGCGGAGCCCAAGTTAAAACTACTTTAGGTTTTACCGTTTTCTTTAATTCTTCGATGGTAATTAAATCTGCCAAACTTTGTAAAGGATGGCGGGTTGCCGATTCTAAACTCACTACTGGAACACCACTAAATTTAACAAATTTGTTAAAGATATCTTCCGAATAATCTTCCTCTCTATTGACTAATCCCGGAAAAGAGCGAAAACCAATGATATCGCAATATTCACCCATTACACCAGCTGCTTCACGAATGTGTTCAACTGTTGTACCGTTCATGATGACACCATCTTGAGTTTCTAAAGCCCAGCCTTCTTTATCCAAATTCATCACCATAACCTGCATTCCTAAATTCATTGCTGCTTTTTGGGTACTTAAACGGGTACGTAAACTAGGGTTAAGGAAAATCAAACCTAAGGTTTTGTGTTTGCCTAATAGCTCATCTGCAAAAGGATTTTTCTTTTGCGCTAAAGCTTCTGAAACTAGTTGATGAATGTCATTTACATCATTTACCGAGGAGAATAGTTTCATTGTTATTGATTTATAATTTTAGAAAACGACGTTAAAAATCTATCGGCGTGATTCATGTTTAAATTTAAAGCGGGCAGTAACCTAATCACGTTTGGTTTTGCTTCGCCAGTAAAAATATGTTTTTTAAAGAGTAAGTCTTTTTTAACATGACTTAATTCCTCAGGTAGCTCAATTCCTATCATCAACCCTCGACCTCTTACTTCTATTATTTTATCAAACTTTTTAAGTTCGGTAATTAAGTAATTACCTGCTTTTTCAGCGTTGACAATTAGATTATCTTGTTCTATAACTTCTAAAACTGCTAAGGCTGCTGCACAGGCTAGATGATTGCCGCCAAAAGTAGTGCCTAACATACCATGCCAAGGTTTTAATTTTGGACTGATGCTTATTGCCCCAATCGGAAAACCATTTCCCATCCCTTTAGCCGTAGAGTAGATGTCAGCATCTACGCCAGCAAAATCATGAGCATAAAATTTTCCGCTTCTTCCGTAGCCGCATTGTACAGAATCGGCGATAAAATATGCTCCGCTTTCATCACATAATGAGCGAATAGTTTGTAAAAATTCATTAGTTGCAACTCTAATTCCACCAACTCCTTGAATACCTTCAATAATTACAGCGCAAATTTCTTCACCTTCATCTTCAAAAACATTTTTTAACGCTTCAACATCATTAAATGGGAGAAAAATAACATTGGAATTTTGGTTGACAGGAGCAATAATTTTTGGATTATCTGTTACCGAAACAGCTAAAGAAGTTCTGCCATGGAAAGCTTTGGTGAAAGTGATGATTTTCTTTCTCCCATTAGCAAATGATGCTAATTTCAAGGCATTTTCATTCGCCTCAGCTCCCGAATTACACAAGAAAAGCTGGTAATCTTCTTTGCCCGATACTTTACCTAATTTCTCTGCTAATTCTACTTGTAAAGGAATTTCTATGGAGTTAGAATAAAAGCCAATTTTATGAAGTTGATTTTCTAATCGTTCTACATAATGTGGATTAGTATGACCAATTGAAATCACGGCATGACCGCCGTATAAGTCTAAATATTCTTGCCCTTTATCATCCCAAACCAAACTCCCCTCACCTTTTACGATGTTGATATTGTTGATTGGGTATACGTCGAATAACTTCATATCTGATAGCTGAACGCTGAAAGCGAAAGGCTTAAAGCTTCCTTATTGATTTTATTAAATTAATTAATTTTGATTTGATGATGTTGATTTTTCCATTAGATAAAGTGTAAACATCTTCATTTATATATTCTAAGTCTTTAATTAGTAATAATGCATATTCTACTTCCTGAGCAGAACCTAAAGCATTATCTAAAAAACTCACAAAATCCTTATCTGTATTTCTACCTGCTCCTTCTGCAATATTTAATGGAATAGAGTAAGCTGCTCTTTTTATTTGGCTAGTTAAATCAAATTTTTCTGAAGCTGGCATTTTAGGTAATATAGTTTTATAAACGAAAAGGACGTTTTCGTGTGCTAATTGCCAAACCTCATATTTTTTAAAATCCCTCATATTATTCTGTGTCGTTGCTTTTTGCTTTCAGCCTTCAGCTTTAAGCTAAAAAAATGAGGCTTTTAATCTAAGTCCGGTTGTTTCAGGAAGTCCAAACATCAGATTCATATTTTGTACTGCTTGCCCTGATGCACCTTTCAATAAATTATCGATAATTGATAAAATCATCAGTTTGTTGCCGTGTTTCTCTAAATGTATTAAGCATTTATTGGTATTCACGACTTGTTTTAAATCAATATTTGCTTTACTGATGTGGGTAAACGGAGCATCATTATAAAAATCTTGATAGACTTTTTCTGCTTCTTCCAAAGTTAAATCGCACTCTAAATAGCAACTAGACATAATTCCACGAGTGAAATCACCTCGGTACGGGATGAAGTTGATGTCTTTATCAAAATCAGGTTGTAATTGTATTAGGCTTTCGCCGATTTCATTTAAGTGTTGATGTTCGAAAGCTTTGTAAACTGATAAGTTGTTGTTTCTCCAACTAAAATGAGAGGTTGCTCCAGGTTTTTGTCCCGCTCCGGTTGAACCAGTTGTTGCCGAAATATGGACTTCCGATTTTAATAAACCTGCTTTTGCTAAAGGTAATAATGCCAATTGAATACAAGTTGCAAAACAACCTGGGTTAGCAATGTTTTGTGCAGTTTTGATGGCTTCTCTATTAAGTTCGGGAAGGCCATAAATAAAGGCGGAAGGCTCAAGGCTTAAAGCGGAAGGCTGCTTATCGTTTTGGCTTTCAGCTTTTTGCTTTTCGCTTTTTGCTTTCAAACGGAAATCCTGAGAAAGGTCAATGATTTTGATATTATCATTGAAAGAATTTTGTTCTAAAAACTTTCTAGCGTCGCTATGTCCAACGCAAAGAAAAAGAACATCAATATCCTGAGAAAGCTGGTCGGTGAATTTTAAATCAGTATCACCTAATAAATCAGTATGAACATCGGAAATTAAATTTCCTGCATTGCTATTGCTGTGGATGAAGGAAATCTCCGTTTCCGGATGGTTGATTAAAATTCTTAATAACTCACCTCCTGTGTATCCGGCGCCGCCAATAATTCCTGCTTTGATTTTTTTCATGATTAGTTTGTTAGTTTTTGGTTTGTTAGTTTGTTAGCATTTAAAACTTACTACCATTAACTTGTATTGCTAAATTTGATTAAGCTTTTAGCCTTTTGTTTTTAGCCATTATTCACTTTGTGCCAGATGGAAACCTGATTTCCAAAAATCTTGGAGAATCCTTTCACATCATCACCGGTATAGCCTTCGTTCATTTCTCCATAGCTGCCAAATTTGCTACTCATCAAATCATTTTCAGATTCTATTCCGATTATTAAGAAACGATAGGGTAATAACTGAACAAATACTTTTCCGTTAACTGTTTTTTGAGTGTTTTGTAGGAAAGCTTCAATATCTCTCATGATAGGATCGTGAAACTGACCTTCATGCATCCAATTACCGTAAAATGTGGATAGCTGGTCTTTCCAGCTTAACTGCCATTTGGTTAGCGTATGCTTTTCTAAAGCGTGATGCGCTTTAATAATGACCATTGGTGCTGCAGCTTCAAAACCAACTCTTCCTTTAATTCCAATAATGGTGTCACCTACATGGATGTCTCTTCCTACTCCAAAAGGAGCTGCGATTTCTTGTAAAGCTTGAATGGCTTCGGTGGGATGTGCAAATGTTTTACCGTTTATACCAACCAATTCGCCTTTTTCAAAAGCCAGTTCTACATTTTCTGGCTCAGATCTGGTCATTGGGGTAGGCCAAGCTTCTTCTGGCAACATTCCGTTTGAGGTTAAGGTTTCTTTTCCACCTACTGATGTTCCCCAAATTCCTTTATTGATAGAGTATTTAGCTTTCTCGGCATTAATTTCTACACCATGTTTATGTAGATATTCAATCTCTGCTTCTCTACTTAATTTTAAATCACGAATAGGTGTAATGATCCCTACTTTAGGAACCAAAATATTGAAAATCATATCAAAACGAACTTGATCGTTTCCTGCTCCGGTGCTTCCATGGGCAACAAAATCTGCATCTATTTCTTTGGCATAATTAGCAATTGCGGTAGCCTGAGTAACACGCTCGGCACTTACAGAAAGTGGATACGTATTGTTTTTTAATACGTTACCAAAAACTAGATATTTTAAGCATGAATCGTAGTATCCTTTAACCGCATCAACCGCATGATGAGAAGTTACGCCTAAACTATACGCTCGTTCTTCAATTTGCTTTAGTTCTTCATCAGAAAAGCCACCTGTGTTGACAATGACAGAGTGAACTTCTAAATCTAAATCTTTGGTTAAATAAATACAACAAAACGAGGTGTCTAATCCTCCACTAAATGCTAATACAACTTTCTTTTTCATTTATACTTAGATATGAGTAGTGAGATGTGAGATATGAGACCTTATGAGTTTGCTAAAAAGCATTTTCTCAAATCTCATATCTATTATCTCACATCTTATTAATTTGCTAAACTTACTGCTACACTTTTTGTGAAACTTTTCAACTTGGCTTCTATTCTTTTTAATAAGTTAGCCTTTTTTGATATTTGTTTAAATCTTTCTTGTTCTTCTACTTTCTTTTCTTCTGGATCATAAAGCATAGCTGTACACATGCAGTTTTGACGATTTTTACTCATCAAAATATCATAGTTTACACAGCTTTTGCATCCTTGCCAAAAATTCTCGTCTTGGGTTAACTCAGAGTAAGTAACTGGTTCGTAACCTAAATCTGAATTAATTTTCATCACAGCTAAACCAGTTGTTAATCCAAAAATTTTAGACTTTGGATATTTTTGTTTAGAAAGCTCGAAAATTTTGGTCTTGATAGCTTTAGCTAAACCAGCCTTGCGGTAAATTGGATTTACAATTAATCCTGAGTTAGCCACAAAATCGCCATGACTCCAAGTTTCTATATAGCAAAAACCAGCCCAAGTACCGTCTTTATGTAAAGCAATAACTGCTTTACCTTCTAACATTTTGTTAGCTATGTACTCTGGTGAGCGCTTGGCAATCCCCGTTCCTCTAGCCTTTGCAGATTCTGCCATTTCATCGCAAATGGTTTCAGAAAAACCCACGTGTTTTGGGTTAGCAACTATAATATTAAAATCTTGAATTTGCATTTATTTGTTGTGAGTAATCTCCCACATTATTTAAATAAAAAATTGGATTGAAACCATTTTGTAATGGTTTTATTTTTTAGATCATTCTTAGATTAATCAAAATCTAAGAATAGGTAGGGGTCGTCGTCGTAAAGAAATTGTTTTTTGAGATGTTGAACATATAATCATAGCAAGCTTATTATCCGAAAAGGATACGCTCTTATTTGCCGTATGTAAATTAATATGTTTCATTTTCTTTAACTATCAAGGATTTAAATCCTAAGACAGCGCAAAAGAGCGTAATTTATTTATGAAATACAACAATTATTTAATTAATAACAATTTGCTTTTTTTGGCTTAACCTAAAATTGAATGGATATTATAAAAAAAGTAAAAAGTATTGAAAGAATTTAAGGTGATAAATTAATTATCAGTAATTATTTAAAACACAATTTTTCATTTCTATCATTAGATTTAATTATAAATCATTTAACCTAAAATCAAATACCTTGAAAACAAAAAATTATTTATTGCGGAATACTCTATTATTAACTAATTAATAATGAAAAAGTTAATAGGATTCTTAATGTTGTTGGTTTTATGTGAAACTTACTCTTTTGCTCAAATAGATTCTCTAAAGTTTAACAAGTATATTAAAATAAGTATTGGTGCATTTACCCCCTACCAAACAAAAATTGAAAATTTTAATTCGGGTAAAATTTTAGAATATTATAAAACACCTGGGGTTAATTTAAGCTTGCAATTAGAATATCAAAAACAACATTTGTTTTTTTCGTCAGGTATTAATTTTAGAATATTACCAGCTGGCTATCAGTTTACGATTAGAAATCAAGATTTATACAACAGAGAGTTTTTTTCGAATGATTTTGAATATAAAATTTCTGAATATTTCTATGGCATTTATAGTATTCCGTTTTTGGTAGGGTATCAAACAAATTTAAATAAAGCTAAGCAACGAGTTTGGGTAAATAGCGGAATTGAAATTAACACTATCAGGTCGGGACAATTAGAATCGAGTGTTTCATACGATGATGCAAACTCAAATACATTTAAAATTGTAGATTTTATTTCTGTCTCTGATACTAAAGGACCAAAAGCAAAATATTTCTTAACCTACCATTTGGGTTTAGGCTTAACTTCTGTTTTGAAAGGAGGCAATCAAATGAAATATGGTTTAAGATTAAATATTTCTAATCAGAATTTGATTGATGGAATATACCAAGTGAATCTAAAAGATAGAGTTGAAACTGGTACTTATAGAGATACTGGGTCTTTCTATGGTTTTGAGGTTTCTTATTTATTTAAAAAGAATAAAAACAAAAAATAATTAAATGTTTTAAAATTGTAAAAAAGCCTTGCTTATCTGGTGATAGGAAGGCTTTTTAATTTTAAAATTTTCTGCTGAAAATTCTTTAATAACATAAGTTTTGCGTTAGGGATTGTCCAAAGGACTCCTTTGGAGAAGCTGCATCCCTGCCCGTACCATTCGGGCGGGCTTTTTTTGGCTGTCCTTCGACTCCGCCCAGGATGACAGCCAAAAAAAGATATAGGGTAAAGCCCGCTCGAACGCCCATTAAAAGCCAATGTCAAAATATAATGCAAAAAAAAAGACCGCCTAAACAGACAGTCTTAAGAAATATTATTCAGTTTAGTTAGTATTTAAATTTTGGTTTAAATTGACGATAAATGAAGTTATAAGTTATACCTGCAGAACCATAAGAAGATTTCCCTACGTTTCTACCGCCAACAATTGCACCACCGCTAACGCTTAAACCAAAGTTGCCATCAAGCGGAGTGTAAATAGTACCACCTACCCTGGTATAATTAACTTTTGTTGCTGGGAATAAACCAACAAAACCTGGTCGTAAAATATCTACACCGCCAGTAGAAGTTTGGTTACCAATTTGGCCAGCAATGTAAAATCGCTCTAAAGCTACGCCCGCTTTTAATTCGCTTATGATTGCATTTGGAACTTCGGTTGTGCGTACACTAAAGCCAGCCTGACCTGTGATAAAAAAGCCTCTTTCATCTTTAAAATGTGCAATTAAAATTCCATTTAAAGTTGTAGCTCTATTACCAATGGCAATAATAGATTGTAAACCTTCGTCTACCTTATAATCTCCTAGTGGAGTAGTAAAACCTAAACCACCTTGAAGAGATAGGTTACCTTTTTTAGAAAACTCGTATTTTGCAAAGGCAGAAAGATCTTGGGTTCCAGATCTTGAGTTGCCAAAACCTAAATCAGATAGAACTGCAGGGTCGCCATTTCCGGTAGAAGTTATAAAGGGTAAATTAAACACTACATCTAACTTATCAGTGATACCATATGTGCCATAAATGTTAACGCTATTTGTTGTCACGGATCTGAATACTGGAGTTTCGTCTATTTCTTCAGGAAAAAGAAAAACGCTTTTATAATGCTCTGAAGTTAAGGAAGTGGTTATTCCTCCACCCTTTTTGCCTTGCATAAAACCACTTAATGGTGTTTGTGCTTTAGAAACTGTAACAACGCCCAAAAGGATTGCAATATTTAAGATTAATGATTTGTTTAATATTTTCATTTTAATTGTTTTTTTGTTAATAATTTAGACCAATTGCTTATCGGATTTTTTTAATTGATTTTTTAAATTATTATTAATTTGAATGCAATTACGAAATTATTAATGTTTCCGGATTTATTTATTTTAATTTTTTTTAAATCAGTAAAACCAGATTTAATTTTTAGTCGTATATATGTTCACAAATGATTGCTTATCGGAAATAATTAATCATTAAACAATTTAAAATAATTAAAATGAAAAATAATAGACTTATAAGAACCGGCATAGTATTGTTAACTTCCGTTTTCTTTTTATCAACTACCTTCATATCGTGTAAAAATAATGATGACGTAGAACCAACCATATCACAAATTGCTGTAAGCATGAAAGGCTTTAGTCAGTTAGAAGCTGCAGCAATTAGAGGTGGTGTTGCCGTAACATTATCTAATAAAAATGCTGGAGATCCGTCAGGTAATTTTACAGTGTTTGCACCTACCAACGAAGCATTCGCTAAAATTGGCTTGGTAAACCCAGCTGATTTAAACGTTTTACAAAAAGGTTTTTTAACTAATGTTTTATTATACCATGTAAATGATGGTTCTACTTTAGAATCTAGTTTAACTCTTAATGCTAGAGTAAATTCTTTGTTAGGCAAATCAAACACAAACCCAACCGGTATTACAAAAAGAATAGTTACCAGAGGAAACGATAGATTTATTAATGGGTCTAAGATAATAGCAACAAATGTTAAAGCCGATAATGGCATAGTGCATGTAATAGACCGAGTACTATTAGCCTCTGGTGCTGATATTGCAAATACCGCAATATTTTTTGCGCAAGGTAATGGCTTTGTAAATCCTGAATTGAGTTATTTAGTAGAAGCTGTTGTTTATGCCGATTTAGTGGCCCCATTAGCAAATCCAAGTGCTAACTTAATGGTTTTTGCACCAACAAACCAAGCTTTTAGAGATTTAGGTGTTCTATTAGGTGTGCCTTTAAATCAACCATCAGATATTAGAAAGTTACCAAAAGCAACTGTGCAGCAAGTTTTATTAACACACGTATTTAATTTTAATGGAGGAGCATTATTTACCTCACAGTTAAGTGGTGGAACAATATCTTCAAGTTTAAATTTAGCAAATCAAGAAATTACTTTAGGAGCATACAATAATGGTTATTTAACTGTAAAAGCAAGAGGTAATGCTGTTGCTGCAAATATGGTTATTCCTGATGTTCAATGTACAAATGGAATTGTTCACGTAATTGATAGGGTATTGTTACCTCAATAAAATTAATTTAAAGCATTACAAAAACCCGATTGAAAGTCGGGTTTTTTTGTTTCTTAATTTTTGTAACCTTTTTTGAAAGTTATCGTAGATTACGCTCATATAACACACAAAAAATTTTAGATACGAACAAATGGTGTTTTTAAAGAGATTCTGTCTTTTTATCGCAATTCTATTTACACCATCAATGTTATTGAGGCTAACTAAAAGCACTCCAAAGTATTTAAAATCAACTTTCTTAATTTTCCTTTTTGTAACTACAATTAACAATCAGTTAAATGCTCAAATTTGTGGCACATCGGGTTTAGATGGCCCTCAAAATGCATTACCGCCAATAAACACCTATTTCCCTACAGCTTTAAACACTACTTTAACTGCAGGCTCTAAAAGTCTATTGTTACAAGCTGTACCTCCAAACGACCCAAACTTCAACCTTAGCTACGGAGTTACTCAAATAAAACCAGGTGATTTAATATTAATTATTCAGATGCAGGATGCTACCTTCAATTTTAACGACAGCAATTTGTATGGTAGTGGTGCTGCAAATAGTGGTTTAGATAATTTAGGAGGTACAGGTTTTACCGATATAGGAAATAGTGGTAAATATGAATACGTAGTTGCTACCTCATTTGTTCCGCTAGCAGGCGGATTATTAACTTTTAGAGGAGCTGGAGCAGGACAAGGGGCAGTTAATACCTATGTTAATCAGAATTTTACTGCAACAAGAGGGCAAAGACGATTTCAAGTTATACGAGTACCACAATACTCTACTTTAGTTTTAAGTTCAAATTTAACAACCCCGCCTTATAACGGATCTGTAGGAGGTGTTATTGCTTTTGATGTTGCAGGATCTATGCAATTTAATGGGTTTAGCATAGACGCCTCTGAAAGAGGATTTAGAGGTGGTTATGGGCCTGTAGCTGGCTCAGGAAATAATAATAGTTCCATCTATGCAATAGCATCAAACTCTACAAGATCTGTTGGTAAAGGAGAAGGAATTGCTGGCACTCCAAGATATATGTGGGATGGTTTTAATCAAGTTGATAATTTGGTTGAAGGACTTCCTGGTGGTTCTTACGGGAGAGGTGCGCCAGCCAATGCTGGAGGTGCAGGTAATGATCATAATGCAGGAGGTGGCGGTGGCGCAAATGGTGGGCATGGTGGAATTGGAGGTAGAGGATGGCAAGGTGCAGGTGGCAATTTAAATCCGCTTTCTGGTGGTGGAAGACCTGGTCATGTTTTACCAGTAGATTTATCTAGGTTAATAATGGGCGGCGGCGGAGGAGGCGGTGATGCCAATAATGCAACCTCTGGGGTAAAAGGTGGCGTTGGTGGTAGTATTATTTTAATCAATGTTGAGAAAATTGAGGGTTTTGGTTTAGTTCGTTCTAATGGAGGAACTGGACAAGCAGGTGCTTTCGGATCTGCCCCTGATGGTGCTGGAGGAGGTGGAGCTGGTGGGAGTATTTTTATTAGATCTTTAGCGCCAAGTGCAACAGCCAATTTAATAATTGAAGCTAAAGGGGGTAATGGTGGAAACACTAAAAATGATAATAACAATGCGCATGGACCCGGTGGTGGAGGTGGTGGTGGATTTATATATACTCAAGTCCCTTCTGCAACTATTTCTACCAATGTTGTTAAAGGTATAAGTGGAAAATCTAATAATGGTGCGGGCATTAATCATGGTGCAGGAGACGGTAATGATGGTATAAGTCAAAATTTTACAACTGGGCAATTGCCTGCCCATTTGCAAGGAGGTGGCTCTATTTGTTATCCTAGTTTAGATGTTACACTTACTGAATTAAACGCTGGACCAGCAGGGATGAGAAACGCTGGCACAACGGCTACTTACAAATTAAGGGTTTATAATAATTTAGGTGGTGGTAATGCAGGCGAAGTTAAAGTTGATTTTGAATTGCCTTTTGGATTCTCTTTAACTAACGTAACACAATCACTTAGTGGAGATGCAGTAAATACAGGTGCTTTTGGTTTTACTCCAGGTGCAACTGGTTTAATAAATTTTGGAACTTACAATATATCGCCGGGAGACTATGTAGAATTTACTATAAATGTAAATATCGCTTCTAATGTCCCATCTGGAATTTACCATGCAAGTGCACAAGCCACTTACTTAGACCCTACCAGAACAAATGCTAATCCGACAAGAAAAGTAACTGCAAGCAACCAAGCTTTTACTGGTTACAATACAACTTATGAAACTGGTGGATTAGGTGGAACATCTGTAAACGGAACCAATTATAATGGAAATTTGTTGGCTTCGTCTCTGGAGGATGTTTACATAAATGCAGCAATTATTACTGCCGACTGCGATGCAATTTTAGATGGTTCTTTCAACTCAGCACCTGTAGGGGAATATGATTCACCAAATTATTTAAATAGATGGAAAGTTGTAAATATTGGTGATAAAGTTAAAATTGTTAATGATGGAATACTTAAAGGGGCGATAATTAGAGATAATGGTGCAGATAAATTCTCTCTAAAACAAACTGTAAATGGTATTAAAGGGTCATCATCCTACACATTAACATTCGATTACAGAAATTGGCAGGGAGCATCTTGTAGTAATGCTGTTTCTAAATTGAAAGTCCAAATTTTAGACTCAACAACAAATACCCAAATTATTTTATCACCTCAATATAATGCATCCTCATCGCCTCAAGTAGCAACCATCAACTTCACAACGCTAGCTAATACAGAAAGTCTCATCATTAAAATTTACGATCCTGGGTCTCCAAATCCAGCTTGTGGGGCTTTTGTAGATAATATCAGTATAACCTCACCATTATCAATTCAGCTGGCTACTCAAAGTGTAACTTGTTTTGGTTCTAATAATGGGAAATTAATAATTTCTACGTTAACTGGGGCTGCTGGACCTTATAAGCTCTCTTATTCATCTAACGGTGGCGCAAATTACTCTAGTATTATTAACTCTGGAATTATTACAAATTCTAATCCATATCAATTTACAAATCTATTAGCTGGTAATTATTTACTTAAAATTGTTGATGAAAATAATTGTACAAACATTACACCTTTTGAAATTACTCAGCCTAACTTACTTACATTAAGCGCAACAAGTACTTCGATTTTATGTAATGGAGCCTTTTCAACTGTTACTTTAACTGCATCTGGAGGGATATCTCCTTACACATACAGTATAGATGGAGTAAACTTTGTGACACAAAATACATTTCCAGATTTAGCTGCTGGAAATTATACTTTTACTGTTAAAGATGCTAATAACTGTATAGGTAATACACTTATAAATATTACGCAGACTCCCATTATCAATATTTCTGCCAATTTTACACCAATTAAATGTTTTGGAGAAACAGCAAGTATAAGTTTAACTGCAAGTGGTGGAACTGGAACATTTACCTACAGTATGGATGGTATAAATTTTCAAGCATCAAATATTTTTACAGGAATTTCGCAAGGTCCGCAAGTTTTCACTGTAAAAGACGCAAATAATTGTATCAAAACGATTTCAATTGATATTACTGAACCTAGTTTATTAACTCTTTCTGCTGCTAAAACCGATATTCTTTGCTTTGGTGGAACTTCTACTGTGACGCTTTCTGCTAATGGTGGTAGTGGGACTTATTTATATTCTAAAGATGGTGGGGTGACCTTCCAAAGTGGAAATTTGTTCTCTAATTTGGTAGCTAGTAACTATTCTTTCATCGTTAAAGATGCCAATAACTGTTCGGTGACTGTTCCTGTTTCTATTGCTGAGCCTAGTTTATTAACTCTTTCCGCTTCCAAAACTGACATTCTATGTTTTGGTGGTTCGTCTGCTGTGACGCTTTCTGCTGGTGGTGGTACTGGTGCTTATCAATTCTCCAAAGATGGTGGGGTAACTTTTGTTTCTTCGAATACTTTTGTAGGGCTGGTAGCTGGGAATTATTCTTTCATTGTTAAGGATGCTAATAACTGTTCGGTGACTGTTCCAGTTTCTATTACTGAACCTAGTTTGTTGACTTTGTCCGCTTCCAAAACTGACATTCTTTGTTTTGGCGGAACCTCTAATTTAACGCTTTCTGCAACTGGAGGAACTGGAGCCTATCAATTCTCTAAAGATGGTGGCGTGACTTTCATTTCTTCTAACGTTTTCTCTGGTCTGACTGCTGGGAACTATTCGTTTACCGTTAAAGATGCAAATGCTTGTGCTACTACAATTTCAGTAAGTATTACTGAGCCGTCAGCATTGACTCTTTCTGCCACTAAAACCGATATTCTTTGCTTTGGTGGAACCTCTTCGGTAACGCTTTCTGCAACTGGTGGCACAGGAACTTATCTATTCTCTAAAGATGGGGGGATAACTTTCGTTTCTTCGAATTCTTTTAGTGGACTTATTGCTGGGAACTATTCTT
>JBIKIN010000002.1:0-287202 GCA_044361595.1 Pelobium sp.
TAAGGTAAAAAGCTAAGAAAATAATGAGTCAAAATATTTCTGATTTTGTAGAAAAATCTTCCCAAAAAGCATTCGACTTACCTCATAGAGGGATTATTAATAATAATATAGGTAAATATGATGTTGCTGTTAAAAAAGGGCTTTCCAGATTAGATCATTTAGAATTTGCTAAAAAGAAAAGTCATTCAATAAAATGGAAGGTAATGGAGAACCTAGATAAATTTTTACCTGAATTTGAAAGTAATTTTCATAAAAATGGAGGTAAGGTTATTTGGGCAAACACAGTTGAAGAAGCTAATCAAGAAATTTTAAAAATTATAAAAAAAAATAACAGTAAAACAGTTATTAAATCTAAATCTATGGTTACTGAAGAAATTCATTTGAATGAGTTTCTACAATCTCATGATATTGAATCTTTAGAATCGGATTTAGGAGAATATATTGTTCAACTATTAGATCAAAAACCATATCACATAGTTACACCTGCCATGCATTTGAGCAAAGAGGATATAGCTAAACTTTTTAATGAAAGATTTGATACCCCAATTGATGCAACTCCTCAACAATTAACTTTAAAAGCTAGAGAATTATTAAGAGATAAATACTTAACTGCCGACATAGGAATAACTGGAGCAAACTTTTTAATAGCAGATACTGGAAGTATTGCGATAACAGAAAATGAAGGCAACGCCAGATTAACAACTACATTTCCTAAAATACATATTGCAATTGTAGGCATAGAAAAAATCATCCCATCTATGGCTGATTTAGATTTGTTTTGGCCTATGCTATCTACTCATGGAACTGGACAAAACCTTACTGTTTACAACAGTATTTTAAGCGGTCCTAAAAAACAAGGAGAAACTGATGGACCTGAAGAGATGTATGTTATTTTACTAGATAACGGACGAACAGAATTATTAGCACAAAAAGATCAAAGACAAGGGTTATACTGTATTAGATGCGGGGCATGTTTAAATGGTTGTCCTATTTATAAAAACATTGGCGGTCACACTTATGACACTACCTACAGTGGACCAATAGGCTCTATTATTACTCCTCATCTTAAAGGAATGAAGGAATTTAAACATTTAAGCGCTGCTTCTAGTTTGTGCGGAAAATGTAGTGAGGTTTGCCCAGTTAAAATTGATATTCACAAAATGTTACTCTTAAACAGGCGAGATGCAGTGGACAGGAAATTAAATACCAATACAGAAAATATAGGATGGTATTTTTGGAAAAAAGGAATGCTTAAAAGAAGCTGGATGGATATGTTTGGAGGCAATATTAAAAATTTCTTTTTGAGAAAATTTTTCAAAAAGACTTGGGGAGAAAATAGAACTTTACCAAGTGTATCAGCAGAATCTTTTAGCAAGCAATATCAAAAAGACAACAAGCTTTAAGCCTTTAAAATGATTGATTCTAAAGCAAAAATTTTAGCTAAATATATTCCAGAAAAGGCTGCGCCTATTATTGCACAATGGATTGATTTGTATAAATGCAACTTTAAAATATCTAAACAAAGAGGAACTAGATTAGGGGATTACATGCCTCCACAAAGAGGCGAAGGACATAAAATATCTGTTAATTACAATTTAAACCCGTACTCTTTTCTTGTAACAACAGTACATGAATTTGCTCATTTGGTAACTTGGAACCATCACAAAAATAAAGTAAAGCCACACGGACAAGAATGGAAAAACAACTTTAAATTGATGATGAGTCCATTTTTTGAGTTAAACGTTTTTCCTGTTGATGTAAATAATGCTATTCTTAATTATTTAAGAAACCCTGCTGCATCTAGCTGTAGTGATGTTAATTTGTTTAACACTTTAAAACAATATAATCCAAAAACCGAAGGTTTAATAGCCATTACAGAAATTGCAGAAAACGATGTTTTTTACTTAAAAAACGGAAGAGCTTTTAAAAAACTAAATAAAATTAGAACCAGATTTAGGTGTATAGAGCTAGAAACTAATAGACATTATTTGTTTAGTGCTGTTGCCGAGGTTTACAAAGTGGAGAAAAATTTATCTGCTTAGAAGGATAGCAGTTTACTGACCATCTCATCTAACCTAGAATTAGCTAAAAACTGCATTTCTAAATCCAAATTCATAGGGATTGCAGTATCTAAACTAGCACATCTTAAAACTGGAGCATCTAAATACTTAAAACAATTTTCTGTTATTGCAGCAGAAATTTCGGCACCAAAACCAGCAACTTCGGTATCTTCATGCAAAATTAAAACTCTTCCTGTTTTTTTAACCGACTCAAAAACCATGTCTTTATCCCAAGGCAAAAGCGTTCTTAAATCCAAAATATCAAAACTTAAATCTGGATACTCTTTTTTATAGTTTAGAGCCCAATGAACACCTAAACCATAAGTAATTATACTAAACTGACCACCTTCTGCTCGTAATTTAGCTCTACCTATAGGTATATTGAAATTATTTGTAGGAATTTTACTAGATATTTTTCTGTATAAGTATTTATGCTCGAAAAAAATCACCGGATTAGGGTTTTCAATTGAGGCATTTAACAATCCATAAACATCATCAGGAAAAGCGGGGTAGACAACAATTAAACCAGGAGTTTTAATAAACCAAGCCTCGTTAGTTTGAGAATGAAAAGGACCTGCACCTGTTCCTGCACCAGCAGGCATTCTGATAACAACATCGGCATTTTGACCCCACCTGTAATGAGATTTTGCCAAATTATTGATGATTTGATTAAATCCACAAGTTACAAAATCGGCAAATTGCATTTCTACAATTGCTTTATAACCATTTATAGCTAAACCAAGCGCTGCACCAACCACAGCCGACTCGCAAATAGGTGTATTTCTTACTCGCTCCTTGCCAAATTCTTCTACAAAACCTTCGGTTATTTTAAATGCTCCGCCATATTCAGCAATATCTTGCCCCATTATCACTAAATTTTTATGCTTTCGCATATTATGTTTTAACGATAATGAAATGGCATCTATATACCTTCCATCATCTTCGAAATTTGGTTGATTAGCATCGATTAACGGAGAAAAAGAAGCGTACATATCTTCAATTTCTGTTTGAGGACTAGCGATAGGCTCGGGTTGATGATTACCAATTTCTATTTCGGAGTTAATTTTAGATTTAAAATCATCTTTTATCGATTTTAAATCATCAGGAGTATAGATATTCTCGGTAAGCAAAAAGTTTTCAAAATTAGCTATTGGATCTTTAGTGCTCCACATTTCTAATAAATGATTAGGAACGTATTTAATACCAGAAGCCTCTTCGTGTCCTCGCATCCTAAAAGTCATACACTCCACTAAAACAGGTTTTGGATTTTCTCTAATTTCTTGAGCTAAATTTTTAATGGTATGGTAAACTTCTAAAACATTATTCCCATCAATCTTCACTCCTTGTATCCCATAACCTTTTGCCCTTTCCACTAAACTTTCGCATCTATATTGCTCGTTTACAGGGGTTGATAAACCATAACCATTATTCTCGATAATAAAAATTACGGGTAAATCCCAAACGGCTGCTAAGTTTAAAGCCTCATGAAAATCACCTTCGCTGGTTGCGCCTTCGCCTGTAAAAGCCAAACAAACTTTCGAATTATTGTTTAATTTATTAGCTAACGCAATACCGTCGGCAACAGCTAATTGAGGACCTAAGTGAGATATCATCCCAATAATATGATGCTCCTTTGTGCCAAAATGGAACGATCTATCTCTGCCCTTTGTAAAACCTGTAGCCTTGCCCTGCCACTGAGCCATTAATTTCCAAAGTGGAATATTTCGGCAAGTAAAAACACCTAAGTTTCGGTGCATTGGTAAAATATACTCATCATCATCAAGCGCAAGCGTACAACCAACAGCTATTGCTTCCTGACCAATACCAGAAAACCATTTACCAATTTTACCTTGACGTAATAAAAGCAGCATTTTTTCCTCTATTAACCGCGGATAAACTAACGATTTATAGATAAACTGAAGTTGGTTAGTGTCTAGGTTATTGGCTTTAAAAATCATAAAAAATGGAATTGGTAATTGATTAATTTACTTTTCTAAGTCTAACTCAATATTAGGGTCCCAATAATGTTGTTTAAAATTTTGTATTTGATCTTCGATAACTTTTAAACCTTCATTCTCTAGAGCATTTTGCATAGTATCGGGAGTATCAAAATGAAATTTCCCTGTAAGCAATCCATTTCTATTAACCACCCTATGAGCCGGAATATCAATTTTATTTTTGTTGCAATCATTCATGGCGTAACCCACCATCCTAGATGAACTTTTTGCCCCTAAATAAGCAGCAATTGCACCGTAAGATGTAACTTTTCCTTTAGGGATTAAAGCTACAACTTGATATACTTGCTCGTAAAAGGATGCTTTATCCATTAAACTTAAATTTTAAATAATTGATATTTTTTCCTTTTTGAAGGTAAATTTGCTCGTAATGCGTTTTTATATTTAGTATTTCATGATTGGGATAATCTTGATAAACATCAGTTGAGTTTTCTAGAATAGTTAATTTTAGTTCATTAACTTTTTCTAAGGTATATTCATAAAAACCATCATTATCAGTTTTTAAATTTAAAATACCCCCGTCTTTTAAAGCTTCTTTGTATTTGCCTAAAAAGGTAGGATTTGTTAAACGTTTTCTTTCTAATGGGCTTTGCGCTTGAGGATCTGGAAAGGTAATCCATATTTCATCTATTTCACCTTTCTCGAAATAATCTAATAAATTTTGTATCTGAATACGTAGAAAACCTACATTTTCTATGCCTTGGTCTAAAGCCACTTTAGCGCCAACCCAAAGCCTATTTCCTTTATAGTCTACCCCAATAAAGTTTTTATCAGGAAACTTTTTTGCTAGGTTTACGCTGTACTCGCCCTTTCCGCAAGCAAGTTCTAAAACAACTGGGTTGTGGTTATTAAAAAATGTTTTAGCCCACTGCCCATTGTAAGCTTTGCCTTCTTCTAATTGCTTAACGTTTTTAAAGGTTCCTATTTCGTTAAAGCGTTGTAATTTTCTTTTAGCCAATTTGATTTAATTTGTTCAAAAATAAGATTTAGGCAGTATAATTCTAACTTTTAACTAACTGTCTTTAGTAACATAATGGATTAATTTTATATTTGCCTTAATAACAGCAATTATTTTGGAAAAAACAGCAAAAATTTACGTAGCGGGACACCGAGGAATGGTAGGCTCGGCTATTTTAAGGAAGTTAGAGAAAGAAGGTTATACTAATTTGTTAACAAGAACATCTAGCGAGTTAGATTTAAGAGATCAAATTGCTGTTGCTGAGTTTTTTAAATCAGAAAAACCTGAGTATGTGTTTTTAGCGGCTGCAAAAGTAGGCGGTATTGTTGCTAATAATACTTACCGAGCTGAGTTTTTATTCGATAATCTTCAAATTCAAAATAACATTATTCATCAGTCTTATTTAAATGATGTAAAAAAATTAATGTTTTTAGGTTCTAGCTGTATTTACCCTAAAATGGCTCCTCAGCCATTAAAAGAAGAGTATTTATTAACAGGATTATTAGAAGAAACTAACGAGCCTTATGCTATTGCTAAAATTACGGGGATAAAAATGTGTGATGCATACAGAGCACAATACGGTTGTAATTATATATCGGCGATGCCTACTAATCTATACGGTTATAACGATAATTATCATCCACAAAACTCACATGTTTTGCCTGCCTTAATCAGAAAATTTCACGAGGCTAAAATTAATAACTCCCCAAATGTTACCATTTGGGGTAGTGGTACACCTATGAGGGAATTTTTATTTGCTGATGATTTAGCAGATGCATGTTATTATTTAATGCAAAATTATAACGAGCCTCATTTAATTAATGTTGGTACAGGAGAGGATTTAACAATTAAAGATTTAGCCATATTAATTAAAGATATTGTAGGTTTTAAAGGCGAACTCGTTTTTGATAGCACTAAACCAGACGGTACACCAAGAAAATTAATGGATGTAAGCAAACTGCATAGCCAAGGTTGGAAACATAAAATTGATTTACCTGAAGGTATTAAATTAGCCTATCAAGATTTTTTATCAAAGAATAACTAAATCAAAAAAGGCTCTGTAAATACAGAGCCTTTTTTGATTTAATAAGTTTCGCTATCTTCTGGTATACCGTAATCTTTAACTTTATTGCTTTTGGTTTTAGAACTAATTAGTCCTGTTAATCGATCTATCCATTTTACCAATATCTCTTGATTGATTATTTTACCACTTATTAACTTTTGTGAAAAAATAGTAACTAAAGTTTTTACTATAAACCCACTGCCTTTAAGTATTGTTTTGTTAAGAAAGAGAGGTAAAAAAGTTTTGGCTAGACTGGTAATATAATCTGAATTGAATCCAGTCTTATTATTTAAACCAAATGATTTAAAAATATTACTTATGTATCCTAATGGATTATTAAAACTACTTTTAATGGAATTTACTTTTTGGTTAAAGTAAAGTTCTTGCTCCATTTTATCTTGTTTTAAAATTACAATTTGAGCTTTTAGCTCTTCCATATTATTGATATTGTAACCCATAGCTATTTGATTTTTTTAAATATCATCTTAATTACGCTGTCTGTTACTGGCTTGGTAATTAATTTATCTTTTATGAAATAGATTAAGATACTAAGCATAACATAAATGCTGCCTACAATTAAAAAGCCGGCGTAATTATTCCCAAACAAATCAGATATATACAAACATAAACCCATGCTTAAAAACAATAGAGCCACCAAACAAAATATAAAAAGTATAGAAACAGTTGCAAATGCGCCTATCATCAATGCAATTTTTTCTACAGCAGTTAATTTCTGTAATTCTATACTTGTAAGAATGTATTTCTTTATTTTTTCAAACATGATTTAATTTTAAAACTATACGCTCTTGGTTTCGTCAATAATTTCGCCACCCACTTCGTTAATTTTAGACTTAATTTTACTTACAACCTGGTCTTTAAAGCCCGTTAAATTGTCTATTTCTTCGGCCGCTTTATCTTTTATGCTATCTCCTAAATTTTTCAAAGACTCTGCTAGTTTATCTCTAGTTTCTGAACCTTTTTGTGGGGCAAACAATACACCCAAGGCTACACCAGCGGCTAGGCCTGCTAATAAAGCTATTACTGTTTTACTATTGTCTTGCATATTTTTTTTATTTAAAAGTTGATATTTAGATTAATTAATTAGTTATAAGAAAATACCTTGCCAGTTTATAAAAAAATGAAAATTCGATTTAATAATTACATAATTTAAACAAGAATAATTTATCTAAATAAGGCTACTAAACAGTTGTAACGTCTTCGTATACCCTAAAGAAGTGTAAAAACCAAACAATAATTAGTGGGCCAAAAACAAGCCCTACAAACCCAAAAAGTGGCAAACCAATAATAACCCCTAGAATAGTAACTATTGGATGAGTATTAGCTAATTTTTTATTAATAATAAACCTGATAACATTATCTATATTAATTATTACAATTAGTGTAAATAAAACTAAGGTGGTCCCTTGCCATGTTTGCTCGTTTAAAAACATAATTATTGCAGCAGGCAAAGTGACAACAGGTGCTCCAATTACTGGCATAAAAGACAAAAAGAAAGCTATAATACCCCAGAAAATGGAATCATCTACACCTAAAACTAAAAAAATAAATGTCACTAAAGAACCTTGCACAAAAGCAATTAAACCTTGTCCTAAAATATTAGAATAGGTTGTCTCTTTTAATTCTTTAGAAAACTGTAATGCTTGATTTTTATTTAAGGGGGCATATTTAATGGCGTATTTCTCAAATGATTCATATTGTACAAACATAAAATACAACAAGAAATACATAATAACTAATGTGATAAAAACAGCAAATGTACCCGATAAAACGGATGGAAATAAATCTTCTATAAATACGGTTAATTTGCTAATGTAACTATTTATTAAATGAGGCTTATTTAACTTTAAACCTACAAAATCATCTAGTCTAGATATTAATGCAGATATTCTAAATTGATCGTTTTTTAAAGACGAAAGTCTATTAACAATCATTACACCTAGAGAAAAAAAGGGTATAATAATAATGACAAAAGAGGTTACAATAATAGTTATTGCAGAAGTAACTCTTCCTATTCTTCTCTTTAAATAGAGGAACAATGGTTTTAGAAGTACATAAAGAATAATAGCCCCTAAAAAAGCATTTAAAAACTCTCTTAACCCGTATGTGATAAGCAAAGCAAGAGCTATCAAAAGAATTAATATGGTGTTCTTCTGTTGCTTAACTGTAAATATGGTCATAAGGGTTTGTTAAAATTATTTAGTTAATTATCTTGATCTCCAATTAAAAAGAGTCTAAGAAAAATTTTCTTCTTGCGATGCAAGTGGCAATTTTACAATAAAAGTTGAGCCAATATTTTCTTGACTTTTAAATTCTAAACTTCCGTTATGGTTAATGATACTCTTTTGGGCATTTGTTAAACCCAACCCTAAGCTTTTTGGCTTCGTGGTAAAAAATGGTTCAAATATTTTTTTTTGGTTTTCGGCCGAAATACCATCACCATCGTCTGCTAATGATATAGATGCAGTATGATCATTACTTTTGATTGCTATTTTAATTTCTTTTGCGTTTGCAGCTATTGAGTTAGAAAGCAAGTGAAAAAATATGCTAACCATTTTATCAAAATCTACTCTTACAAATAGGTCAGTGTTATCATAATCTTTAATAATTGTTACGTTATTAAATTTTAGTGCATCATCAACTTGTTCTAAACTTTCGTCTATTAAAATATTTAGTGATTTAGGCTGTATATTTAAATCAACAGATTGAGTAGAATTAATAAAATCGGTTATTAATACGTTAATGCGTTCAAAATTATTTTTGATGATGTCTAAATAATCATCGGCTGAACTTTTGTTAGGTCCTAATTCTAACTTTAGTTGCTCTAAAGACAAATTAATATTAGAAAGCGGATTAATAATTTCGTTAGCTAAACTTTTTGCAATTCTTTCTGTAACTGCTAATTTTTCTGAGTTTACGTTCGCTTTTTCTTCTTCTTTAAGGTTTGTAATATCGTGTATTATACAATAATATAATTCTTCTGTAGCATGCTGATCTATTTGAAGAAAGGCAGAAATAGATACTTTTCTTACAATGTTACTACTACTTTTTAATTCTGTTTCAAAATCATTTACAGCACCATTTGCATCCATCAACTCTGCAAATCTTACGCTATCTTGTTTTACATTAAAAAATTGTGAACTATTTAATTTGGGTAGCTCTTCTTTAGCGTACTCAAAAAAAGCAAGACCTGCATTATTGATATCTTTTATAGAACCTGTAGAATCTAAAATTAGGAATGGTTCTTTTGATCGCTCAAAAATTATTCTAAATTTATTTTCGCTTTCTCTTAAAGCTTTAAGTGTTAATTTATGCTTTAAAGCATATCTTAGAGAACGTTCTATGGTATATGGGTCAATCTGATCTTTAACTAAATAATCTGCCGCACCGTTTTCTAGAGCTTCTTCATCAACCTTAGAATCTCCTTTACCTGTTAAAATAATAATAGGTTCATCAACATTAGATTTTATAGCTTCATGCAATAAGTCTATACCAGTGTATTTACCTAATCTGTAATCAACTAAATATATATCATGATGACTTTTAAGCATGGCATTAATTGCCTCCTCGTAGTTATCTATCCAAGTTAATTTATAATTTTCTCTTTGTGGAATCTCTGAAAAAATCTCTCTAGTTAAGATGTAATCATCTTCATCATCATCAACTAGTAATACTCTTATAGGTTTTGTACTAGCCATATTTTTCTATTAAATCTCTTGTAATTTGAATCATGGTTTGAAAACTAAATGGCTTTGTGATAAAATCGTCGGCACCTAATTTCAATACTTTATCTCTATCTATATTGTTTCTCGATGTTGAAAAAATAACAACAGGTATATCTTTTGTAATAGTGTTTTCTTTAAGGCTAGATAATAGCTCTAATCCATTAACTTTAGGCATGTTTAAGTCTAAAATGAATAAAGAAGGAAGATCTGTCTTAGGCTCTCCCTTAATTTTTAACAGTACTTTTTCTCCATCTTCAAAAAAAGTAAGTCCTTTATCGTAAGCGTTTTCTTCAAAAGCTTCTTTTATGATCATCCTATCATCAGGATCATCGTCTGCAATCCAAAAAAATTTATTCATCTTTAATCCTGATTAATTGGTAAAATAATGGTAAAGAGTGTCCCTTCATTAATTTTACTGCTTACGTTAATTGTTCCGTTATGTTTATCTACAATTTTTTTACATACTGCTAAACCAATACCAGTTCCTTGATACTCGTTACGTGTATGTAATCTTTGAAAAAGCTCAAATATTTTATCAGCGTATTGCTGGTCAAAACCAATACCATTGTCACTAACCGTGATTTTACAATATTCTCTGTGGTTAACTAAACCTTCTTGTTCTATATCTTCACCTTTTAAAATCTCCGATTGTATTTGAACTATAGGGTCAATATTTGGCTTGGTAAACTTAATGGCATTACTAATCAAATTTTGAAATAATTGCCTTATTTGACCTGGAATAGCAACAATATTATGATTAACCATTAAATCTATGGTAGCATTTTTCTTTTCTATGGTATATTCTAGGTCCTCTATTATTTTCTGTAACTGATCATGCAAATCTACTTCTACATAACCTTCATCTGTTCTAGTAACCCGAGAGAAAGTTAACAAATCGTCTATTAAAGTTTGCATTCGCTCCGAAGCGTTTTGCATTCTATTGATATAGTCCAATCCTTCCTCACTGATATCATTACTATATTTATTTTGTAATCGCTCGCCAAAAGCTCTAATCTTTCTTAATGGCTCTTGCAAATCATGCGAGGCAACGTAAGCAAATTGTTCTAAATCTTGATTAGAGTTATTAAGCTCATCTACTTTTATTTCTAAGCTTTTTTGTACTTTTTTAATCTCGGTAATGTCATGCATAACCACCATTACGTTAAAAATTTCTCCGTTAGCATTTTTAACTGGTTTAAAATCTATAGAGAATATTTTATTATCGTCAAATTCTTTCTCCAACTGTATTTCTTCGCCATTAAATGCTCTTCTTAAAATTATGGTATTGGCTTCTGCTTCGGCCTCGGGAAACATGTCTTTTAAATTTATACCAGCAGTTAAAGGATTTGTAAACTTTACTTCGTTTAAAATTGGGCCATCAAAAAGTATTAAATTAAAATTAGAATCGTACATTAAAACAACAGAATCTGGCACATTACTAGCAATAGTTTTATAAATGCTTTCTGTTTTTTCTAATAAAATTGCCGCGTTTTTAAGTTCTGTTATATCTTGTAAGTTTCCAATAATCTTTTTGATATCGTTTTGCTCATCCACTATCACTTTTGCAGTTAAATAAACAAACCTAATAGACTGATCGGGCCTGATAATTCTATACTCGAAAGAAAAGTTTTTCTTATCCTCTAAAAAATCTTGAATTTTTAGTTTACATTTTTCTAAATCTTCTTTATGAATTAACTTTTGATAAAAGTTTAAAGTTATTTCTATGGCGTTTGGTTCGTAACCATGTATTCTAAACAATTCTTCTGACCAAAAGAAATGATCTATACCATAAAACCATTCAAAACTTCCGTTATGTGCAATAGACTCGGCTTCTTTTAATAATGCTTCATTTTGCGATAATTTTTGTGTGGTCTCTTTAAGTTCAGTAATATCTAAACAAGTACCTATCACTTTATTATCGGTTGCAATATACCTGCACTGCGCTAAAATATATCTTCTTTGCCCGTTAACCCATAGTACCTCGTACTCGGTATTAAATGAAGATTGTCTTTTGATAGCTTCGTTTAGTAATCTTTTATACTCTACTCGGTAAGCAGGTATAATCATATTATACATCAAATCTAAATCTGGTGTAATTGAGTTAGGCATGTAACCAAAAATTTTATAAAGAGAATCAGAAAAATTTATCTCTTTAGTTTCTACATCTAATTCCCAACTACCCATATTGGCTAATTTCTCAGCATTTTGTAATAGGTTTTGACGTCTTTCTAAATCATGCTGAATCTTTTCTTTTGCCTTAACTTCCTTATCCAAAATTTGGTTCATTTGATGTTGTTTGGCAATATTTTTAGAGTAATTAAGGCTTATTCCTATTAATGGAATAATGTAGGCGATTAATCTAATAAACTGTGCAAAATTGTATTGTGCGTCAAAATTCTTATAAAAGATAGACATATGAATTTCGGCAATAATTGCCGGAATCATGGTTAAGATTAAGATTTGGAAAAAAATACCCTTATTCTGTCTAATTATTTTGGGCATTAAAATAGCACCCCAAAAAATAAATAATACAATATTTATAAAACTTAATGGATGGGTAAAAAAGGCTTCTCTATTTATAAAAAAGGCAGGCAAATGCTTTAAAGTAATTAAAATTGTAAGCATTATAATTGTTATAAATGCAAAAACAAAGCCAATCATTCTTACTAAATAAGACTTTTGCTTATCACTACTTAAGCTGTTATCCTTTACATTGATAATAATTACAGCGCTAATGATTAGCAAAATTACATTTAAGAACCTGGCCAAAAACCAGCTTAAGTAGATTGAAGAGTCTACATCTAAATTAGTTCTAAAAATTCCTGTAATGATTAGAAGGTGACCTAAATTAAACATAGATGAGGTAAACATTACCATCCCAATAATGGGTGAACTAATATCCTTTTTTACTTTAAAATCTATTAGTGTGAGAATGCAAGTAAATATACCTACGGCTATGCTACATACTATCCAAATGGTTGAGAAAGTTTTACCTAAAACTAATGCAGTAGATACCCCTTCTATAACCTTAGAAAAGGTAATGATTTTGTATCCATCGTAACTAAACTCTAAACCAAGCAGTGCCATAACTGTTGGAGTAATACATACAAAAAAAATAAACCAAAAATACCCCATGGGTACGTTTAGTTTGTTATCGTCTTTTTTTAAAGATATATTGTCTATTGCCACAGCTAAATTTTAATACTATTCTAAATTAATTGCTTTCATTTTATTATACAGCGTCTTTCTATCAATATTTAGAAGTTTAGCTGCTTTGGTTTTATTAAATTTTACCTCTTTTAAAACCTTAAGAATAGCATCATATTCTGCCTCTTGAGCGGCATTTTTTAAATCCACTTTTTTATCCTTCCCACTACTGTTAGTTACTGTTTCTACCGCGTTTTCAAATGCCGATACTTTAGCATAAGTTGATATTTCTAATGGTAGCGCTTTGGTTTGTATGAAATCTCCCTCGGTTAATAAAACCGCTCTTCTTAAAACGTTTTTTAATTCACGTACGTTACCGGGCCATGGATAGGTTAAAAAGCTTTCTTCTACCTCTGCAGAAAATCCCTTTACTGATTTATTCAATTCGTTATTTGCCGAAATCATAAAATACTCGGCAAAAATCATTATGTCTTTACTTCGCTCTCTTAAAGGGGGCATGTATATACCAAACTCATTAAATCTATGGTATAAATCTTCTCTAAATCTACCCTTACTTATCGCATCAATCAAATTCTCATTGGTTGCAACAATAATTCGCACATCTAAATCTATCTCTTTAGTAGACCCTATTCGTTTCACCTTTCTTTCTTGAACAGTTCTTAATAGTGCTGCTTGAATTTCGTAAGAAAGATTTCCGACCTCATCTAAAAATAAAGTACCTCCGTTGGCCATTTCAAAATGGCCAATTTTAGTATATAGCGCTCCCGTGAACGAGCCCTTTTCATGCCCAAAAAATTCTGAACCGGCAAGTTCTTTTGTTAAAGAACCACAATCCATAGCTACAAAGGGCTTATCTTTTCTTGGACTTTTTAAATGAATGCTTTTAGCAACTGATTCTTTACCAGTACCACTTTCTCCAATTAAAATTACACTGTAGCTTGTAGGGGCAACTAAATCTATTTGTCTGATGAGCTCTTTTGCTGGGCTACTTGTACCAATAACATATTCTTGCTGTACGCCAGCTTCTAAATTTACTTCTCTGTTTCTAGGGCTATCAGATGGAGACTTTGGTTTGTCCATCTCTTCATTTAAGGCTTGCTGTGTATCTATAGCCTTTTTAATGGTGTTTAAAATTTCATCTGGATAAAGCGGCTTAGTGATATAATCATAAGCACCCATCTTAATTAATTCTACCGCTAATTTAATATCAGAATAGCCCGTAATAATAATAACACCAGTTCTTGGATACTGTATTTTAATTTTCTTAAGTATCTCCCTCCCATCAGTATCTTCCAATCTAAAATCGCACAAAACAAGATTAAAGCTTTCTGCTGCTAAAATCTCAAACGCAGCCGAACCAGAAGTTGCAGTTTTTACCTCAAAACCATTTCTTGATAAGAATTTTGATAGTAATAAACCAATATTTACCTCATCGTCAACTATAAGTATCTTTTTCATTTATAAACTTTATCTTAAAATATTTTCTTTATGCGTTTTGGGCAAAGCTAAGATATAGAATAAATTGACTTGGGAAAAACTTTCTACAACATTAATTATTAAGAAATAAATATAATTTTAAAAGAAATTTTATTATCTATATTAATTGGATATTTTATGAGAACTTTACAGATTATAAAGTGTAAAATCATAAACTAAATTAAAATGTTAACAATAGAGGAATATCTAAATCAACTTTATCCGCAATTTGAAGCCTCCCTAAAACAAAAAATTTTAGAGAATGCAACATTAAAACATTTTAAAGCAGGAGATATCATGATGGAAATTGGTCATTATTTCAGATCTACCATGTTGATAACCGAAGGACGTATAAAACTTTATAGACAGGGAGAAGATGGAGGAGATTTCTTTATGTATTATTTAGAACCTGGTAATGCCTGTGCACTTTCTCTGATTTGTGCAACTAAACAGGAAACGAGTCAAGTAATGGCAAAAGCTGTGGTTGATACTACAGTTATTGCTATCCCAATTGGTATTATGGACGAATTGATGCAGCATCACAAAAGCTGGTACTATTTTGTTTTAGAAACCTATAGAAACAGATTTGAAGAGTTATTGAGTGTAATAGACGGTGTTACTTTTAAAGCATTAGATGAAAGATTGATATTTTACCTTAAAAATCAATCTGCCAAATTAAAAACTAAACAATTACTAATTACCCATAGCGAAATTGCAAACGACTTAAACTCATCTAGAGAAGTAATTTCTCGATTATTGAAAAAGATGGAACAAAAAGGCTTACTAGTTCTACACAGGAATTATTTAGAAATTTTAAATTAAATTTTCTTATGTGATAAATGTTACCGTTTTAAAATTTGAAACTTAGGATACTTGTATCATAAAATTTAAAAAAAATGGAATATATAGGTTACTTTGCTTCTATACTCATAGGTATTGCTTTGGGTTTAATAGGTGGTGGCGGTTCAATATTAACTGTGCCAGTTTTGGTTTATTTATTTGCTGTAGAGCCAGTTTTGGCAACAGCTTATTCTCTCTTTATTGTTGGGTTAACTAGTGCAGTTGGCTCTGTTAATTATTTCAAGAAAGGATTGGTTAACATTAAAACAGCTATTGTTTTTGGTATCCCTTCTATTATTTCAGTTTTTGTAACTCGGGCTTTTATTGTGCCTGCAATTCCTGCTGAGGTATTTTCTGTAGGAGGATTGTTAATCACTAAAGATTTATTATTGATGTTGTTTTTTGCTGTAATTATGATTGCTGCATCTTACAGCATGATTAAAAAAGCAAAGGCATTAAACGACGTCGAACCTCAAAAGCAAAAATTTAATTACCCAGTTATTTTATTAGAAGGTGCAGTTGTAGGTGTAATTACCGGCTTAGTTGGTGCAGGTGGTGGCTTTTTAATTATTCCTGCTTTAGTAGTTTTAAGTAAACTTCCAATGAAAGAAGCTGTAGGCACATCGTTAGTGATAATTGCCGCAAAATCGTTAATTGGTTTTTTAGGCGAGGGTGGAGAATCAGTAATTGATTGGCAGTTTTTGGCCATCATATCGGCATTCGCAATTATTGGTATTTTTATAGGAACTGCTTTAACCAAAAAAATTGACGGCGATAAATTAAAGCCAGCTTTTGGATGGTTTGTGCTTGTTATGGGAATTTATATTATCACCAAAGAATTAATTTTTTAAAACAATAAACCATGAAAGATAGAATCTTAAAGAATTGGAATTTTATGCGAGTGACTAAATTGGTATTAGCTATTTATGCAGCTCAACAAGCTATTCAACTGCAACAATATTTTATACTCATTTTAGCAGCATTGTTTTTTTATCAAAGTATATGGAATGTTTCTGCCTGTGGAATGGCAGGTAGTTGCGAAATAAAACCAAAAGCTAAAGCCGAGTAGTTATCATGAGCGTTAAACCAAAAGATATAACCTTTGTAACTTTACAGTTAATCCTTTTTGTTTGTTACGTATTTACGCCAAACTTTTTGCTCTTAAATTTTCCGAGTTTAATAAAAAGCATTTCAGTAATTGTTGCGATAGTTGGTTTGTTAATTCTAATACTTAGTTTAATTCAGCTTCAGAGAAATTTAACTCCGTTTCCAAGTCCAAAACAAAATTCAGAGTTAGTTACTAACGGAGTTTATCAATTTATTCGTCATCCAATTTACACGGGCATTTTTATTATGGCAATTGGTTATTCCTTTAGTAATGGGCATTCAAGCAGATTTTTAATATCAATCCTACTTTTGGTATTGTTTTATTTTAAATCGGTTTACGAAGAAAATCTATTGAATAAAAAATTCTCGGCTTACAAGCAATATCAAATAAAAACATCTCGATTTTTTCCTTTTACATAAAAAAGACAAAACAATATAGTTTGGTGACTTGGGTCACCATTCTTAAATCAAATAAATCAGAAATTTGAAACATAAATTAAAGAAACCATGATCATAGAACAAATTTATACCGGATGTTTAGCACAAGGTGCTTATTACATAGAGAGCAATGGCGAAGCTGCAATTATAGATCCATTAAGAGAAGTTCAGCCTTATTTAGACAAAGCGTCAAAGAATGACGCAGTGATTAAATATGTCTTTGAAACGCATTTTCATGCCGATTTTGTTTCTGGCCATATAGATTTATCAGAGAAATCTGGCGCTCCTATTGTGTATGGACCAAATGCAAGTCCCGATTTTGATTTTATATCTGCAAAAGACGGCCAAGAATTTAAACTAGGGCACATCACTATAAAAGTTTTGCACACGCCTGGTCATACTATGGAAAGTACTTGTTATTTATTAATCGATGAAAATGGTAAAGAAACTGCTCTTTTCTCTGGCGATACTTTGTTTATTGGAGATGTTGGCCGACCAGATTTAGCTCAAAAAGTAGTTGCAGATCTTACTCAAGACAAACTTGCGGCACTTTTATACGATTCGTTAAGGAATAAAATTATGCCTTTAGCTGATGATATTACAGTTTATCCGGCACATGGTGCTGGTAGTGCTTGTGGAAAAAACATGAGTAAAGAAACTACTGATTTATTAGGCAATCAGAAAAAGACAAATTACGCTTTAAGAGCAGATATGACTAAAGAAGAATTCATTAAAGAAGTAACTGATGGCTTATTACCTCCACCAGCCTATTTCCCATTAAATGTGATGATGAACATTCATGGTTACGATAGTATTGATAAAGTTTTAGAACGTGGGCAACAAGCTTTAGATCCGGCTGCTTTTGAAATGGTAGCTAACGATTCGGGTGCTTTAGTTTTAGATACTCGCGACCCTCAAACTTTTGCTAAAGGCTTTATTCCAAATGCAATAAACATTGGTATTGATGGAAATTTTGCCCCTTGGGTTGGCGCTATGATTCCCGATATTAAACAACAAATTCTTTTAGTAACTGATGAGGGTAGAGAAGAAGAAGTAATTACAAGATTGGCAAGGGTTGGTTACGATTTTACTATTGGATATTTAAAAGACGGTTTTAAAAGCTGGAAAGATGCAGGAATGGAAGTTGATTTTATTAAATCAATTAGTGCAAATGAATTAGCAGAAATTATTTCAAAAGAAGAAATCAATTTGATTGATGTGAGAAAAGATAGCGAATTCCAAAGCGAACATGTTGAGATTGCCGAAAATCTTCCTTTAGATTACATCAATGATGCTATGCCTAAAATTGATAAGAGTAAAACTTATTATGTGCATTGTGCTGGAGGTTATCGCTCTATGATTTTTAACTCTACATTAAGAGCCAGAGGTTTTGATAATTTAATTGATGTAGCTGGTGGTTTTAAAGCCATCCAAGAGACAGAAAAAATTAAAACAACAGCATTTGTTTGTCCATCAACTTTAAAATAAATAGTTAACTCTAAAATATTAGTAAAATGTTTGGTAGTATTTTTTCTAAAAACGAAACCGATTTAAACGGTATCGAATTTAAAAATCAGTTTGAAAAAGAGGAAAATAAAATTTTGTTAGATGTGCGTACCCCGGCTGAGTTTCAGTCGGGAAGCATTCCAAAATCAGTGAATATTGACTTTATGGCCGCTGATTTTATTATCAAAGCCGAAAAATTAGATAAAAGCAAAACTTACTTTTTGTATTGCAGAAGCGGAAACAGATCTGGCCAGGCAGTTTCTATTTTAAAAAAGCTTGGTATAAAGTCATTCAATTTGGTAGGTGGCATTGGTGCTTGGCCTAGGTGATATTTAATAAATAAAACTATGGAAAAATTAACCATATTAATTCCTACCAATTTTTCGGATTTAAGCCTAGAGGCATTAAAAATGGCTTCGCTTTTAAGCGCCAAATTTGAGGTAAAACTACATGTATTACATGTAATAGAAGCGAATACCTTGGTTTTAAACGGTGATCCTGAGTTTTCAGAAGAGGTTGATCTCTCTTTTTATCATCAAGAAATTGAAAACTCCAAAACCAATTTTAAAAAGCTAAAAGATAGTGGAATTAATTTTGAAGAACACCTATCCATAGGATTAATAACCAGCGAAATTAAAAAGAGTAGTATCTTTTTAAACGCCGATTTAGTAATTACAGGGGTAAACGAGCATCATAATTTTTTGAATAAAATAAGCAGTTCCGAGGCTCAGCAATTGGTAAGGCATTTAGGTGTGCCAGTATTAAGCGTAAAAAAAGATACTCCTTTAGATAAGCAGTTTAGTCATATTTTATTAGCAGCTGATTACGAATATTTTGGAAAAGGTGTTCAAATTAATTTAATTAAAACCATTGCCGAGGCTTTTTCAAGCACTATTCATTTGCTTCAAATTTTAAAAGAAGATGATGAAAATCAACTTGATGTAATTGAAGCTCAAATGGAGTTTTTTGCTTCAATGCATCAGCTAAAAAATTATCAAATTCACCTTTACCGCGATTTAGAGGTTACACAAGGAATCAGAAACTTTAACAAAGAGGTAGAGATGGATTTAGTATGCATCAGAACTCATGGCAGAAAAGGTATTGCTCATCTTATGTATGGTAGCATTGCCGAAAAACTAGTAAATAATTGTAAAAAACCAGTATTAACATTTCATTTAAAAGATATATGATTGAATTTATAACACAGCCATGGTCATGGTATTTTTCGGGCTTTATGATAGCCTTAATTATGGTAATCTTACTTTTTTGGGGAAAATCGTTTGGATTTTCTTCCAATTTAAGAACCATGTGCACCATTGCAGGTGCTGGTAAAAGTGTAAAGTTTTTTGATTTTGATTGGAAAACGCAAATATGGAATTTGATGTTTTTAGTGGGCTCGATAATAGGAGGCTATATAGCAGCAAATTTTTTAAGCAGCCCTAACGATTTAGCTTTATCAGCAAACACCATTGCCGATTTAAAAGAATTAGGAATTTCATTTAATGGAGGTTTAAATCCTGATGAACTCTATTCTATCAATGCATTATCAGAACCTAAAACTTGGGCTTTATTAATATTTGGTGGATTAATGGTTGGTTTTGGGTCTAGATATGCAGGTGGTTGCACCTCTGGTCACGCCATTTCTGGTTTGTCTAACTTACAAATTCCTTCATTAATTGCGGTAATTGGTTTTTTTATAGGCGGTTTAACAATGACCTATTTAATTATGCCTTTATTATTTTAAAAAAATGAAAATAACGTTTCTTTTAAGCCTCGTCTTATTTACTTCTTTGCAATCTATTTCAAAGGCTGAAAGCGTATTGGCAAAAAATCATCCAATAGATACTGTAAAATCAGTTAAACAGTTTTTTTTAGATGGAAAAGTAGGTGGACATTTGAGAAACTTTTTCATGAGTACAACTAATAATAATGCACTTAAAGACCATTATGCAAACGCTATAGGTTTTGAGTTGAATTATGAAACGGCAAGAGTTAAAGGTTTTAATTTAGGCATTGCCGGATTATTTACTTTTAATACGTTTTCTACCAAGTTAGATGCCTTGGATTTATTAACCAATAAAGCAGCAAGGTTAGAAACTGAGTTGTTTGATATTGAAGACCCAAAAAATAAAACAGATTTAGACAGGTTAGATGAGCTTTTTCTGAATTTTGTAAGCGACAAATTTGACGTTACTTTGGGGCGTTTTACCTTTAATTCTCCATTAATAAACCCTCAAGATGGCAGAATGAAACCTTACAGCGCTCAAGGAATTAACACCAATATTCACTTAAATAAATCAACAACTTTAAAGCTTGCTGCATTTAACAATTTTTCGCCCAGAGGAACCATTAAATGGTATAGCATTGATGATGTTTTAGGGATTTACACTACAGGTGTAAATAGCGATGGAACACCATCTGGCTACAAAGGTTTTACAAATTCTAATGTAGTTATTGCAACTGGTTTCGAACAACATTTTGGTAAAGCATTTAAGTTAAATTTATGGGATTACGTTATCCAAAATGTATCAAACACAGCTTATATAAAAGCTGAATTTGAGTTTAGCAAAAATTTTGAATTTGGTTTTGAAGCACAGCAACAAAACAAGGTGGGTAACGGAGGTAATACAAATACTACCAATGCTTATTTTGATCAAGAAAAAAGCTTTTTATATGGTTCTAAAATAGGTTTTCATAAAAATAGGTTTGCCCTTTCTCTAAATTATTTAAAAATTACCGACGGTGGTAAATTTTTATTCCCCAGAGAATTTGGTAGAGAACAGTTTTTTGTAACAGTACCTAGAGGCCGTTTAGAAGGCTTATCAAACGCTACTTTACTGATGCTGAAATCTAAACTGAGTTTAGACAAACAATGGGAATTAGAACTAGACCTTGGCGAGGCTTGGTTGCCAGCTTTTAATAATTACGAGCAAAATAAATACGGAGCAACAAGCTATCATAATGCTATAGCAAATGTGGTTTACACTCCAAAATCTAAAACATTAGAAGGTTTAAATTTTAAACTTCTATACGTTACAAAAATTGGTGCTCAAGATATTCCATTGGCGCATCAGTACTATAATGTAAATTTTCACAACATTAATTTTATCACTCAATTTAAATTTTAAAAAATGAAAACAATAAAATACATACTTGCCGGCATATTATTCGGTATTATCATGACAAAGTCTGAAGCATTATCATGGTTCAGGATTCAAGAAATGTTTCGTTTCCAATCTTTCCATATGTATGGTATTATTGGTACAGCGGTTGTATTAGGTGTTTTGGCTGTGTTCTTAATTAAAAAGTTTAAAGCTAAAGACTCGGATGGTAACCCAATTATTTTTCACGATAAGGATAAACAGTACAAAAAATACATCATAGGCGGAACTATTTTTGGTTTAGGATGGGCTTTAGCAGGCGCTTGCCCAGGACCAATGTTTGTAAACCTAGGTTATGGTTATTTAACCATGACTATTGTAATTTTTGGAGCTTTGCTAGGAACCTATCTTTATGGTTTGTTAAAGCATAAATTACCTCATTAATAATGAAACTTGAACAGCAAGGGTTAAAAGAAAATTGGAGCCAATTTTGGTTACTCATTGTAGTTAACGCTTTTGTGGGGGCAATGGTGGGGCTAGAAAGATCTGTTATCCCTCAATTTGCTTTTCAAAAATTTAATTTGGATGCTGGCTTTGCAGTTTTCTCTTTCATTATTGCTTTTGGGTTAAGCAAAGCTGTAACTAATTTATTAATGGGTTACTTAACCCTTAAATTAAACCGAAAAACCATTTTACTTATAGGGTGGCTTTTTGCATTACCCATTCCATTTATTTTTATTTACACCCATAGCTGGAGTTGGATTATTTTCGCAAATGTGCTTTTAGGCATCAATCAAGGCTTGGCATGGTCGGCTACGGTGGTGATGAAAATAGATTTGGTTGGCGATAAAAATAGAGGCTTAGCTATGGGGCTTAACGAGTTCTCTGGTTATTTAGCTGTTGGCTTATCTGGTGCCTTTGCTGGCTATCTTTTTAGCACTTTTACCAATTGGGATTATGTTTTTTTACCTGGTTTAGTGTTTGCCCTAGCCGGCTTTTTAATCACGCTATTTTTTGTTAAAAACACCGAAAATTTAGTGAGTAAAGAAGGTGCTGCATCTAACCTAAAAATTCTGCATAATCAATGGAAGGAAACCACTTTTACCCATCCAAATTTAAGTTCAGTTACTTTTAGTGGTTTTATAAATAACTTAAATGATGGTGTTTTATGGAGCGTTTTGCCAATTCTATTATTAGCTAAAAACTTTACCATTACCGAAATTAGTTTATTGGCCGGTTTATATCCAATTGCATGGGGCGTTGGGCAACTTTTCACGGGTAAACTTGGCGATATTTTTTGTAAAAAACAGCTTATTAATTTAGGCATGCTTATACAGGCTATAAGTATATTTTTATTAGTTTTTAATTTTGGCTTTGTTTATCATTCGCTAGTTTTATTTTTTTTGGGATTAGGTACCGCTTTAGTTTATCCTAATTTTATTACCATCATTGCAGAAAACGCTCACCCCTCGCAAAGACCACAAATTTTGAGTATTTTTAGGTTTTACAGAGATTTAGGTTACGTAGCTGGTGCAGTTTTAGCAAGTTTTTCCTACGCAGCCTTAGGTTTAAATATCACCTTAATTATAGTAGCTTTACTTACCCTTTTTGCTGGCGCAGTAGCTGAGTATAGAATGTGTTGTACCAAAAAAATAATATGGGTATCTAAAACTTGTTAACTCTAATTCAAAAACTTTTAAACTATAAAAATGAAAAAGTTAAAATTTATACTGGTTTTATTAATTGCAGCTACTTCTTTTAGCTATGCTCAAAGCAATGCAGAACCGTCTTTTGATCAATTAATTGCAAAAAAAGCAAAATACAAAGCCATATTTCAGTTAAATAGCGGAGATGAAAAAGTGATTGAAAGTACCCTGAAAAACATTGTGAACTCTATGGCCGAAATTAAGTTAAAAGGTCAACTTAAAGTGGAATTAGTTGTGCATGGTAATGGTGTTTTAATTTTTAAAAAAGATAATCCTTTTGAAAAGCAAGTATTAGATTTAAAAGATAAAGGCGTTATTTTGGTTCAATGCCTCAATACATTAAAAAATAAAAACATCACTAAAGACCAATTATTCCCCTTTATCTATTATGTGGAAAGTGGCGTAGCCGAAATAATTTATAGGCAACATCAAGGTTGGGCTTATGTGCATCCTTAAAACAAATGATGATTGATTTCTGGAACGAAAGATATAAGCAGCAAAAGTTTGCTTATGGTATTGAGGCTAATGAATTTTTAAAAGAAGTTTTAGGAAATTATAAATTAGGTAAAATACTTTTTCCGGCAGAGGGCGAGGGTAGAAACGCCGTTTTTGCCGCAAAACTTGGTTGGGATGTTAATGCATTTGATTTAAGTATTGAAGGTAAAAAGAAAGCCGATTATTTAGCTTCAATAAACAAAGTCGATATAAATTATGAAATCGGGAATTTAGATGAACTAAATTATCAAAAGGAAAGTTTTGATGCAATTGCGTTAATATATGCCCATTTTCATCCTCAAATTAAAAATCTTTATTACCAAACTATAGAGACCTATCTTAAAAAAGGTGGAGTAATTATTTTTGAAGCTTTTGGCAAAAATCACATGACTTATCAAAACATGAATCCAAATGTTGGTGGGCCAAATAATACAGAAATGTTATTTTCTGTAAACGAGGTTCAAAGTTATTTCACTAATTATCAAATACTTGAATTAGTAGAAAAAGAAATTAATCTATCAGAAGGTTTATATCACAATGGTTTAGGATCTGTAATTAGATTTATTGGTATAAAAAAGTAAGTTTTTTCAAAAAAAAATTAGTTAAGTGACTATTATCACTTAAATTCATTAGTAAAGGTTCTACCTTCATTTCATCAAATATAAAACTTCAACAAAGTTTAAAAACCAATAAATTTATTTGATTTCAAGAAAAAAGAAATGAAGAATAAATTAAACGATATAGAGCGCTCAATTCTACAAATTTCTAGGTCTATCGTCTTCATATCAATATTTTTTATTTTAATCATAAGCATATTTTTTAGCATTATTAATGTTCCCGACCAAACACAAAATTTAGCTAAAGCAGATCTTGTACAAGGTATAAAAAGCGATGAATTATCACTACAACCTACTAAAGCAAGCCAGCCAATAGTTGCTACAAAACCAAATTCAGAAATTACGGCAAGTTTATGGGAAGCGCCAGCTGAAAATACTATACCAAAAGGTATTGAGGGTGAAGAAATTTTATACGGTAAAGATTTAATTGCGAATACAGCTCAATATTTAGGGCCAAAAGGGAGTGTATCGGCAATTTCAAACGGAATGAATTGTCAAAATTGCCATAACGATGCAGGTAGAAAACCTTGGGGCAATAATTATTCAGCAGTTTATTCAACTTATCCAAAATTCAGGGCAAGATCAGGAACTAAAGAAACCATTGTTAAAAGAGTAAATGATTGCTTTGAGAGAAGCCTCAACGGAAAACCTTTAGATAGCACAAGTAAAGAAATGAAAGCCATAAAAGCTTATTTAAAATGGTTAGGCTCTGATGTTAAAAGCGGAGAAAAACCAGCCGGAGTTGGTTTGCAAAAACTAGCATATTTAGATAGAGCCGCTGATTTAGGCAATGGAGCTGCAGTGTATCATGCCAAATGTATATCATGCCACGGCAAAAATGGGGAAGGTTTATTAAGCCCTAGTGGCATTGTTTATACCTATCCTCCGCTATGGGGTAAAAACAGTTATAATGATGGAGCAGGTTTATACCGAATTGGCAACTTTGCAAGTTTTGTAAAAAATAATATGCCTTTTGGCGTTAGCTATTTAAATCCTCAACTCTCAGATGAAGAATCCTGGGATGTTGCAGCTTATGTTAATTCTCAGCCTCGTCCTCACAAAAATCAATCAAAAGATTGGAAAGACATCAGCCAAAAACCAATTGATTTTCCATTTGGCCCTTATGCCGATAAATTTTCAGAGAAACAGCATAAATATGGGCCGTTTAAGGAGATGATTAGTGGTAACAACATCAAAAAAAAAGGTCGAAATAAAAATATTTAATAATAACTAAATCGCAAAGCTGTGAATACTCAAAAAATCTTAATTATTGTTTGTCTTGTGTTTATAAGTCAAATCTCTTTTTCACAAATTACAAAAACCAATAAAATGAATTTAAAAGAATTACACCTAGAAAATGCTGGTGTACAAACTAATATGTTATTCCCTACAACAGAAGGAAAAGTTATTTCACTTCAAATTTTTAAAGGAAATCAACTTAAAGAGCATATCACAAAAGTACCTGCTTTATTGGTTTGTGTAGTTGGGAAGGTTACTTATGAAGATGAAAAAGGAATAAAAGCAACTTTATCATCAGGCGATTTTATAAAAATTGAACCTAATATTAAACATTGGGTCAACGGAATTAAAAACTCTAATCTATTATTGATTAAGTAACTATTTCTTATAATGAAATTTCAAACTAACCATTTTAGCGCATCACTTCTTGTCTTTTCTTTTTTCTTTTCGATAGAATTAATGGCTCAAGAACAGAAAGCTTTTGCTACTGTAGATGAAGTTTTAACCTTCACTAAAAACAATAACTATGAATTCAAAAATAATCAAATACAAGTCAAGATTGCTGATTTACTGCGTAAAGGTGCAGCTATAAATATAATAAACCCTAAAGTGCCTGCCTCAACACAAGTTTTAAATAATATCAATCAACAAGTAAGCTTTTTGCCAGGAGAAGCTTTTGGGCAGCAACAAGGTACATTTAAGGAAGTTACAATTGGGCAACAATATGTTTCAACATTTAGTATTCAACCTCAATTTGATATCATCAATTTTGTAAGCTATTCACAACTAAAATCAGCAAAGGCAAATCAACTTTTAGTAGAAAATCAAAATAAAATCAACGAGCAAAATCTTTATGAGAAAATTAATATGGTATATTTTAACATCATATCCTTAAAAGCTCAAAAAAATATTTTACTTGAGAATGTTGAGATTGCTAAAGATATATTGAGAATAATCCAAAATAAATTCAATGAAGGATTAGCCCGTAAACAGGAATTAAATGAAGCACAAGTAAATTTAATTTCTTTACAGGATAAATTAGAGCAAATAGAGCTTAACATTACTCTACAAAATCAGATCCTTGATTTATTCTTTGAAAATCAAATAAATGCGCTTCTAACTCAAAATTTATGGGAATATGAAAACTATAAAGAGAAATTATATACTCAAAACAGTCTTTTAATTGAGCATGCAAAGTTGCAAAGTACAATCGCTCAATTAGAGTTAAAAGCATCAAAATATCAAAACCTGCCTGTTTTAGGCTTTGTGTCTTCTTTTAATTGGCAAAATTTAAGTAACAATTTCTCATTTGCCCAAAATTCCAATTGGATCAACTTTAACTTTATTGGTTTACGCTTGAGTTATGATTTACCTACAACAACATCAAAATACATCAGTTTAAACACTAAAAAATTGCAAACGCAACTAGCTGTTAACAACCAAGCACATATCCAAAATGAAAGTTTGAATAGAAATAATCAACTCTTACTTGAATATCAAAAGGCGCTTAAACAAGAGGAAAACTTTTCAAAAATTTTTGAATTGAAAAAAGATACTTATGAGAAAAATTTTAACCAGTTCAAAGAAAATATTTTACCTCTCGATAAATTGTTGATTTCACAAAATGATATGCTCATCAGCAAATTAAATATGGTATTTGCTCTTACAAATATTGGTTTCAATAAATCTAAAATAGACATATATAATAAATTTTAAAATGAAAAATTTGCTGTTGCTATCATTCATGTTTCTAATTTTTTCTTGCAATCAAGAAAAGGAAGTGAAACCTATATTTCAAGACATACAAGAATTGGTTTTTGCATCGGGGGAGTTAGAATGGGATAATGCCTACAACTTGGCCGCACAAACAGACGGAATATTGCAAAATGCAGATTTTGAGGTAGGAAGCAAAGTATCAAAGGGTAACATATTGGCGAATATTGATAATCCTTCAAATGCAATTAATGTTAAAGTCGCAAGCGAACAAACAATAATTACCAATGAAAACCTAAGTTCAAATTCGCCTCAAATTCAACAATTAGAACAAAACATCCAGTTTGCAGAAAGTAAATATACTCAAGATAAATTACAAGTAGAACGCTACAAGAGACTGTATGATAGTCAAAGTATAGCTAAGGTAGAATACGAAAATACACAACTTAATGCGGAGAGCTCTTTAGCAAATTTAAATGCCTTAAAGAAGCAAAAATTGCAGATTTTACAGCAAGCAAGGCAACAGCAAATTGCTTCCTCAGGTCAACTCATGAATAATCGAGTTATCGAGGATTACAATAAAATTAAGGTAACGGAAAGTGGAACCATTGTTAAGAAATTAAAATCCAATGGTGATTATGTTAGAAAAGGTGAAATAATTGCAGTAATAGCTAACGGACAAAAGGTAGAAGCTGTGTTAAATGTTGATGAAAATAATATTGGTAAAGTAAAACTTGGGCAAACTGTATTTATTCAGCTTAACACCCAGAAAAATAAAATTTATAATGGCGTAATTTCCGAAATTTTATCAGCTTTTGATGAGCAAACTCAATCTTTCATTTGTAAAGTAACCTTTGAAAGTGCTGAAAATTACTCCCTTTTTGGAACACAACTAGAAGCAAATATTTTAGTTGGTGAAAAGAAAAATACCTTACTAATACCAAGAGAATATTTAGGGTACAACAATAAGGTAAATGTGAAGGGAAAAGAGGAGCCTGTAACTATCAAAACAGGAATTGTATCAACATCTTACGTAGAGGTTTTGGAAGGATTAAGTAAAGATGATGTGTTAACTCCTTTAAAACCTTAAACATGAATATCAATACTTCGATTTCAAAAACGTATATATTTTCTAATAAAAAGCTTACTGGTGTAGCTGTATTAGGGGTGCTACTAGGTATGTCTGTTTATATTTTTATGAATAGTTTATTAGTTGGTTTTGATAAAAGTTCAAACACCTCGCTTTTTAGAAATACATCTCATTTAAGAGTTTATAAAGACGATGAAATAAGCAAGGTATTGGTGCAAAGGAAAAAGGAAAACTTCATCATCATCAATCCCAAAGTTGTACCTAACAATAATACCATCATTAATCCTAATCTAGTTTTAGAAACAATTTTAAAACAAAAAGATGTAACCGTTGCTGCCCCGCAAGTAAACGTGAATATTTTTTACAGCAATGGTAAATCTCAAATTTCAGGTCTAGCAGCAGGGATAAAACCAGATGAAGCTAACTTAATGTATGATATAAAATCTTTTATGGTTGAAGGGAATTTTGATTTATTAAAATCAAACCCTAACGGAATTATAATTGGTAGCGGTATAGCCGAAAAAATGAATCTAGCTATTGGCGAAAACATCAATCTTACCTCTTCAAAAAGTGTTAACCGCAATTTTAAGGTAATAGGTATTTTTAAAACCAATAACTCTTTAACAGATAAATCTAAATCATACATCAATTTATCAGCATCTCAACAGCTGTTAAAGGAAGGAAATTCTTACATCACTGACATTAATGTAAATGTAACAAACCCTGAAAATGCCACAGATATAGCAAAAAAACTTACACAAATTACTGGCTATAAAGCCGAAGGTTGGAAAGAAGCAAATGAAACCATAATGGCTACCAATAAGATGAGAAAAATGATCATCACATTTGTTTCGCTAACCATTTTGTTAGTAGCTGGTTTCGGAATTTACAATATTTTAAACATGACGGTTTCGCAAAAAATTAATGATATAGCTATTTTAAAAGCTATTGGTTTTAAAGGAAAGGACGTTATACAAATTTTTGTAACACAGGCAATATCTATTGGTGTTATGGGGGTAATTGGAGGTGTTATTTTGGCCATTCTATTAATTACAGTGTTAAAGAAAGTTTATTTAGGAGGAGATATAGGTTATTTTCCGATTGATTATGAGCCGACTAAGTTTTTCCAAGGAATTGTAATTGGTTTGCTAATTACTTTTTTCGCTGGTTACATTCCTGCAAAAAAAGCCGCAAATATTGACCCAGTAGATATTTTAAGGAAATAAATGATGGAGACTATTTTAAAAACAGTAGGTATTAATAAATTCTTTCATGATCCTGTTGATTTTCAGGTTCTTAAAAATATTGAATTTGAAGTTAAAAAGGGGGAGTTTTTATCTTTGGTTGGAAAATCGGGTAGTGGAAAATCTACATTATTATATATTTTATCTACCATGGATACTGATTATACCGGACAATTATATATAGACAATCAATTAACGACAGGATTAAAGAAAGATAAATTGGCCGAATTAAGGAACGAAAAGATTGGTTTTGTATTTCAGTTTCATTATTTACTAGCTGAATTTTCTTGTCTAAAAAACATCATGATTCCTGCCTTAAAACTTGGCAAACTAACAAAAGAAGAAATTGAAGAAAAGGCTTATCAAAAATTAGAAATGTTAGGATTAAAAGATCAAGCATTAAAATTGGCAAGCAAACTTTCGGGCGGGCAACAACAAAGGGTCGCAATTGCAAGAGCTTTAATTAACGATCCTATTATTATAATGGGAGATGAACCTACCGGAAATTTAGATAGCAAAAATACTGGAATTGTATTCGACATCTTTCAAGATTTAACCCAAAATTACGGGCAAACTATTATAGCGGTAACTCATGATGATGACTTTGCAAATAAGAGTGACAGAATTATTGAAATGAAAGACGGAGAAATTTTAAATCACCATTAAAACTCCAATCAATCTAAAAACACATCGGTTTCTCAGAAAATAAAAAATTAAAATTAAGCCTAAATTTAATATCATGACAAAATTAAAAGATACATCATGCAGCTGCGGGCAAAACCGTAGAGGGTTTTTAAAAACCGCTGGTTTAGCTAGTTTGGCATTTGCTGGGTTACCACAAGTCGCGTCGGCCATAACCGGTGATGATAACCATGCTAAAGAAATCATAAAAAGCCAAACCGTTAAAAACGGGAAAGCGAAGCACATTAGCTTATTGCATACTGCCGATATTCACGCTCAACTATATACCCATGATGAGTTTTTTTGGGAAAACGATAAAGCGGTTTTTAAAAAGCGAGGCGGTTTTGCGGTTTTAAAAACCATGCTGAACACACTAAAATCTCAAAACCCTGATAATACTTTAATTATTGATGGTGGCGATTGTTTTCAAGGAGGAGCTGTTGCTGCTTTAACAGAAGGACAAGCCATTGTGCCTATGATTAATAATATGGGGTATGATTTGGTTTTACCAGGCAATTGGGAAGTGGTTTATGGTAAAGAGATGATGCGAAAAGATATGGGAGCATATCAAGCTCAAAAAATATGCGCCAATATGTTTCATGATACTAAAGACAATGAAAATGGCGATTTAATGTTTCCACCATATTGGGTAAATAATTTAGGCGGTATTAAAATTGGATTTATAGGTTATAACGATCCATTAACTCCAAAAAGGCAATCTCCAGCTTACAGTGCTGGAATAAAGTTTACCAAACCCGAGTTGAACGTGGCCAAATACGTTCGCATTTTAAGAGATTATGAAAAATGCGATATGGTTTTTTTGGTAACTCACATGGGTTTAGCACAACAAGTTGATTTGGGAAATAAAATAGAGGTTGATGGCGTAGATTATATTTTAGGTGCCGATACACATGAAAGAGTGAGAAAACCGATTGATACAAAGTACACAAAGGTTACAGAGCCTGGTGCTTTTGGTTCTTTTGTATCCAAACTAGATATTGTAATTGAAAATGGCGTTATTAAAGACCATAATTATCAATTATTAGATGTAGATCCTACGCTTTACAAGCCTGATGAAGAAATGTTGGCAATGGTAGAAAAAGCTCGAGAACCATTTAAAAACAGATTAGATAAAGTAATTGGAAAAAGTACTGTGCCATTGGTAAGATATTATGTAATGGAAAACCCAATGGATAATATGATAACTGATGCCATTATGTGGAAATTTAAACCTGATATCGCTTTAAGCAACGGATTTAGGTTTTGCCCACCTCTTGTTCCTGATGCTAAAACGGGAGTAGCAGAAATCACCTATGAATTTTTATGGAATATGCTTCCGGTAGATAGTGATGCCAAAGCAGGAGAAATTACCGGAAAACAGTTGTGGGATTGGTTAGAAAAAGAATTACACAACGTATTTGCAAAAGACCCAGCAGAACGTTTTGGGGGTTGGGTAATCAGATTTTGCGGTATGGAAATTAATTTTACTTCAACAAAAGAAAAGGGTAATAGATTAAACTGGGTAAAAGTAAAGGGACAAAAAGTTAAATTGGATAAAACCTATAGCATTGTAGCTTGTGAGCGTGAAGGCGACCCAGATGATACTTTATGTAGAGTAGAAAATGTTAAAAATCCTAGAAAATTAGGATCAACATTGCATCAAATGTTAACAGAGTATTTAGCAGTTCACTCGCCAGTTTCGCCAAAAATTGAAGGTAGAGTAACAGCTACCGATCAACCAAGCAACTTGCTTTCTCAATTAGAAGGGTACGATTATCAATTTATTTAAATAAATTTTTGATTAGTGACATTAGTCACTAAGTAATTATTGCCGTCTTGCTACCTTGTTTAAAATTTAAAACTAATGACAAGGTTGCAAGCAGTAATAAATCATAAATGCCCCCGGTGTAGGCAAGGCGATCTTTATAAATCATCAGCTTTTTCTTTTAAATATGCCGATATGTATGATAGGTGCTCATCATGTGATTTAAGATACGAGGTTGAGCCAGGATTTTTTTACGCTGCCATGTATGTAAGTTATGTTTTTACGGTGGCACAGTTAGTTACTACAGGTGTAATTACTTTCTTTTTCTTAGCTGATACCAATCTTTGGCTAACAATATCTATAGTTATAGCGCCAGTTTTTGTTTTAGCTACTATCAATTTTAGATATGCGAGAACCGTACTTCTTCATTTTCTATCGCCAATAAAATATAGAGGAGATAAACCCTAAAAACACTTCAATAATTTAAGCTAAACAACTTAAATACAAATTTTTATAAATTTAATTTAAAACCAAGAATAATGAAAGCAAACATGGGCACTTTAGATAAAGTGATAAGAATTTTAATAGCAGCCGCAATAGGTGTTTGTTATTACACAGGCATAATTAGTGGCACTTTAGCGCTTATATTAGGCATAATAGCTTTAGTGTTTGTTGCAACAAGCTTCTTAAGTTATTGTCCTCTTTATGCGCCATTTGGTTTAACTACTAAAAGAAATAATAAAAAATAATATGAAAACTCATTATCAAATTTTAATTATTGGCGGCGGTAACGCTGGCTTATCTACTGCGGCACAATTGCTCAGGAAAAATAGTTCGTTAGAGATAGGCATTATCGATCCATCAGAAAAACATTATTACCAACCTGCATGGACATTGGTTGGAGCAGGTATTTTTGATGTAAAAAAAACAATTAGAAACGAAGCCGATGTTATTCCAAAAAATACAGATTGGATTAAAGATGGAGCTGCAGAGTTTCTGCCAGAAAAAAACACAGTGATTTGTACCAGTGGGACAAAGATAACTTACGATTATTTAATTGTAGCGCCAGGCATTCAATTAGACTGGCATAAAGTAAAAGGATTGAAAGAAGCTTTAGGCAAAAACGGTGTTTGTAGTAATTATACTTATGATAATGCGCCCTACACTTTTGAAGCTCTAAAATCATTAAAGGTTGGTGATAAAGTGATATTTACAAATCCAAATACACCTATAAAATGTGGCGGAGCCCCTCAAAAAATCATGTACCTAGCTGCAGATTATTTAAGAAAACATGGCATTTTAAAGCAATCTGAGGTGCACTTTTATAGCGGGGGTAGCATAATTTTTGGTGTAAAAAAATATGCAGATGTTTTAAATAAAGTGATTGATAGATACGGTATAAAAACTCATTTTACCCATAATTTGGTAGAAATAGACGGAGCAAAAAAAATAGCGTTTTTTGAAACTAAAAATATAGAAGGCGAAAAAGTTATTGTTGAGCAAGCTTTTGATATGATACATGTTACACCACCACAATCTGCTCCAGATTTTATTAAAAATAGTCCTTTGGCAAATGAAGCAGGCTGGGTAGATTTAAATAAGGACACCATGCAGCATAATAAATACCAAAATATTTTTGGTTGCGGAGATGCTGGAAGCACACCAAATGCAAAAACTGGTGCTGCCGTTAGAAAACAAGTGCCCGTTTTGGTAGCGAATCTTCTTTCTTTAATGAATAATAAAGCGCTTACGGGCAAATATACAGGTTACGGTTCTTGTCCTTTAATAACAGGTTACGGCAAATTAGTTTTGGCAGAATTTGATTACAATAACCAGCCTATGGAAACTTTTCCATTTAACCAAGCTAAGGAACGTTTTAGCATGTGGCTTTTAAAAACAAAGGTTTTACCTTGGTTATATTGGAATAAAATTTTGAAAGGAACGGCATAGGTTTGCCAATAGCTAATTCTATTCTTTAGACACCAGAAGTAAGATATTGGGCGTAAAAAAGGAGAAAAAGTTAAATAAATGGAAAGATATTTAAAAGTTATTGAAGAATCTTACACAGGGTATTGGAATTATCTTTTGAATGAAATTCTATATCCATCGTGGCATAATTACTTTTATTGGCTAATTGCACTTTCATTAGTTGTATGGCTTTTAGAAGTGATTATTCCATGGAGAAAAGAACAAGCTATCTTCCGTCAAGATTTTTGGATGGATGGTTTTTATATGTTTTTCAATTACTTTTTGTTTTCATTAATAGCTTACAACGCCATTTCAAATGTTGCTGTTACAGCTTTTAACGATTTTTTAAGTCTTTTTCAGATAAACAATTTAATGGCTATCCAAATTCAAACATGGCCAAAATGGGCTCAGCTATTTACTTTATTTATCATTGCTGATTTTATTCAATGGAATGTTCATAGAACACTACACCGTGTGCCTTGGATGTGGGAGTTTCACAAAGTGCACCACTCAGTAAAAGAAATGGGGTTTGCAGCACATTTACGTTTTCATTGGATGGAAACGATATTCTACAAAACTGCACAGTATATTCCTTTAGCCATGATTGGTTTTGGCTTAAATGACTTTTTTATTGTCCATATTTTTACAACAGCTATAGGGCATTTTAATCATGCCAACCTAAATATCTCTTATGGACCATTAAAATATGTCTTTAACAACCCTAAAATGCATATTTGGCATCATGCTAAAACATTACCCAACGGTTCTTTTGGGGTAAATTTTGGGCTTACGCTGAGTATTTGGGACTACATTTTTAAAACCAACTATATCCCTAAAAGTGGAAGAGACATAGAACTAGGTTTTAAAGGCGATGAACAATTCCCAAAAGATTTTGAGCATCAATTAATTTATCCTTTAGCTAATAAAAATCATCATGATTAAAAAGTGGTTAACAAAATCTAATATCATCAATATAGTTTTCTTTCTTGTAATGATTGTTTTAATCTTTAGTACAGATGCTAAAGGTATAGTGATCCAAGGTTTAATGAAAATAGGTTTGTTTCAACCCAAAATTGCTGAAGAAAGCAATTCAACAGCAACAAACAATATCAGTAATAAAGCAAAAACAGGAGTTCTTTTTAAAAATGAAGATGGTAAAGTTTATGATTTGGCTGATTTCAAAGGCAAAGTAGTATTTATTAATTTCTGGGCAACTTGGTGCCCACCTTGTATCGCAGAAATGCCATCTATAAACAATATGCAAAAGAAATTTAAGGATAATAAAGATGTTGTTATTTTAATGGTAGATGCTGATAATCAAATCGAAAAATCTCAGAAATTCATGATAAAACATCAATATGATTTAAAAGTTTTTACTCCTGCAAGTCAGATACCTGCAACGCTATTAGGCGGAGCATTACCAACTACTGTTCTACTTAATAAAAACGGGGAAATTGTTTTTAGGCATGAAGGCGCAGCCGATTATGAAAACAAAGATTTTCAAGATTACATTGAAAAACTGGTTAAAGAATAAATTAATATAGAATTAAAATATTCTAATCCTACCTTTCAAAATTGGCTTTTCTTTTATTTAAGAAAGCATCTACGCCTTCGTTAAAATCTGCTGTTCCAAAGCAATTAGAAAACTCTTCAATTTCTACTTCGTAACCATCTAATTTGGAATTTAGTGACGCATTTATTGCTTTTATTGCACTTTTTACGGCATTTGGAGACCTAGATAAAATGGTATTCATCAGCTTTGTAGCTTCTAAAAGTAATGTTTCTTTATCCTCAAAAACATGATTTACCAATTTTAAATCTAATGCTTCATCGGCAGAAATCATATTGGCAGAAAGTATTAACTCTAAAGCTTTGCCTTTACCAATTAATTGCGTTAAACGTTGTGTGCCACCATAACCAGGGATTAAACCCAAAGTAACTTCGGGTAAACCTAATTTTGCATTTTTAGATGCCATCCTTATATGGCAAGCCATCGCCAATTCTAGGCCACCGCCCAAAGCAAAACCGTTAACAGCTGCAATAACTGGTTTGGCGCTGTTTTCTATTAAGTTAAATACTTGTTTTTGTCCTTCAGAGGCTAATATTTTACCATTTTCAATATCAAAGCTAGAAAATTCTGATATATCTGCACCAGCAATAAATGCTTTATGGCCGGCACCAGTAATGATTATCCCACCAATTTGATGATTAGTTTGTGCATCTTTTACAACATCATTTAACTCAGCTAATGTCCCTTTATTAAGCGCATTTAATTTGTGTTCTCTATTTATGGTTATAAAAAGAATGTAATCTTTAATTTCTGTTAAAATGTTATTAAATGCCATCTTTATATGATTAAAAGTTTCTGTTTTCAAATGCCCATTGGTTAATATAGGCTACAATATCGGCGGTGGTAGTTCCTGGATTAAAAAGTTTACCTACCCCCATTTGAGTTAATTCTTGCTGGTCGCTTTCCGGAATAATGCCTCCCCCTGTAACTAGAACATCTGTTAGTTCTTTTTCTTTTAGCAGTTTCATGATTTTTGGAAAAACCGTCATGTGTGCTCCCGAAAGTATGGAAACACCAATAGCATCAACATCTTCTTGTAAAGCAGTATTTACCACCATTTCTGGTGTTTGGCGTAATCCGGTGTAAATTACTTCCATACCCGCATCTCTTAAAGAAGTTGCAATTACTTTTGCGCCACGGTCATGCCCATCTAAGCCTACCTTAGCTACTAAAACTCTAATCGGTCGGTTTAATTTATTTTCCATAATTTTTATTTGCCCGCTTAAATTTAAACAGTTTATTAGCGTTTAGGTTTAATGTGGTAAAATTAAAACAATACATTCAATAATAAGCATTGTAATAATTTAATTGCCCCGGTTAAAAAATGTACCTTGTTAACACTTATGAAAAACAAGATTATACTATTATTAATTGTCTTTTGCTCTTCCAATTTAAGCTATGGAAGCCCCAAAGTAAGTATAGAAAAAACAGCAGCAATAAATATAATTTATAAACAAAATGCATTTTTATTAAGCGAAAAACTTATCCTTTTAACATCAAAAAATCATATTGCTACAAGCTTTGATGCGCTGTCTCATCATATCCTCACAAGCCAAACAAACTTAATTCCACAACTTCAATTACTAAACGCTTCGCTTTGGTTCCAAACCGCAGCAAAAGCTAATCAGTTAGAGATACAAGCATCCCAAAATTTTGAAAGTAACCATTTCTACTCGGCGCAAGCCAAATATAAACTAGCTTACCAAGAAAGTTTAAAGTCTAATAAAATAGATCAGCAAATTGTAATATTAAGAAATTTGGTGCTGCTAAATTATTTGGTAAATAACAATAGCGATGCTTTTAAATACAATAATTTACTAATCAATTTATTAAGCAAGCAATCAAAAAATTATAATTTGTTAATAAAAAGTGTTATTCTTCAATCTAAGATAGCACTGGCACAGGGAAACATGAAACAAGCCGAAGATTTAATTTATAAAAATGCGCTACCCATGAGTAACGGTTTAGCGAATAAAAACTTGCTGTTTGATAGCTTTTTAACCTTATCACAAATTTATTTAAAAACCAAAAGTTACACACAAAGCAAATGGTTTGCCATCCAGGCTTTAGATTTAGCACAAAAAAAGAGATTGAGAGATAAACAAATAACAGGTCTAATTACCTTAGCTAAAGTAAAAAGTATAACCGGCGACTATTCCTTGGCTCAAGAAAATTTAAATACCGCAAATTTATTATGCCCTAAAAACAGCCTCTATTTGGCCGATATCTATGAAACACAATATCAAAATAATAAGAGAATGGGGAATTTAATTAAAGCTCAAGCTTATTTAGTTAAGTTTTTAGATTTAAAAAAAGTTTAATTAACTAGTTATAGCTTAAAAAAATTAAAGCTTACCAATATTCTATTTGACTTTACGTTTTTATCCCAATTAATAGCACACAAAACCTTAAATAATACCTTTAACAATTAAAACAAAATGAAAAAAATTATCTTGATCATAGCCTTTATCAGTATTGGAACTTGTTTACAAGCACAAAACTTAGATATCAGAAAAAAAATTGAAGTAAGCGGAATGGCAGAACAAGAAGTTACGCCAGACGAAATTTACTTTTCTATATCTATAAAAGAATACCTAAGAGATAATAAGAAAAAAGTTACGCTGAGCGATTTAGAATTACAGTTACAAAAAGCTGTTATAAAAGCTGGAGTTGCCGAAAAAGATTTTACCATAAACAACATGAATGGGTACAACAATTACTGGGATAAAAAGAAAGATCCTACTTTTTTAGCTTCTAAACAATATTCTCTAAAGCTTAAAAACCTAAATAGCATAAACGAAATTTTGGAATCTATAGACCCTAAAGGAATTGCTTACACCAATATAGATCGTTACGATTACTCTAAAAAAGAAGAATTAAAGAAAGAATTAAGGATTAAGGCTTTATTACTAGCTTGCGAAAAAGCAACCTATTTGGTAGAATCTTTAGGCGATAAATTAGGCAGCGTATTACACATTGCCGAAAGCGGAAACGAAAGCTATCCGCCAATTATGTATAGTTATAAAACTGCAATGAGCACAGAAATGGCATCGGCAGATAGTGAAATGGCAAATATTGAGTTTAAAACTATAAAAATAATGGCAAACGTGAATGCCGTTTTTGAGATTAAATAAACGTTTAAAATTTTGAAGAAAAGATCTGGATGATTATTCAGGTCTTTTTTTTTGAAAAATTTATAGATGAGCGCTTCCTTTTGCCAAAGCACAAGACCAAAACACAGGTCAGGCTTTTGTGGGGCGCCGTATTTTTTTTCCCCTAGTTAGCAGACAAAAAAATGCACCAAACCCTTGTCTTAGGCATTCTTTCAGAACAAATACTTAGCGTAAAAAACCTAAATAATATTCTTTTAAAAATAAATTTAAATTTGATGCAACCATTTCTATAAAGCTATCATCTTGCTTATAGAACTTACGATGAAATTGGAACACAAACATACATTAGAAGACTTACTAGAAGGATGTAAAGCCGGCGATAGAAAAAGTCAGGAGATGTTATACAATGCATGCTCTAGTAAAATGCTTGGAGTTTGTATGCGCTACGCCAAAGACCATTTTGAAGCAGAAGATATGATGCAAACTGGTTTTATTAAAATATTTAAAAAAATAAATGATTTTAGGGGCGATGGATCTTTTGAAGGGTGGATGCGCAGGATAATGGTACATACTTCTATAGAATTTTACAGAAAAAACTTACGTAGCTTAAATGTAGTAGATATAGATGAATCTCATGAACAGTCTGCAACTACTGCATTTGATATGAGTAGTATAAACGTCAAAGATTTAATGCGTCTAATTCAAAATTTAAGTAATGGCTATCGTTTAGTGTTTAACATGTATGCCATAGAAGGTTACTCGCATAAAGAAATTGCCGAACAATTAGGCATTACCGAAGGTGCTAGCAAATCGCAACTATCTAGAGCAAGAGCAATATTAAGAGAACAAATTTTAAATTTAGAAGGATATAAAAATGAAACCAATGTTGGATAATGATATAGATCAGCTTTTTAAATCTTCTTTAGAAGGTTTTGAAGTAAGCCCTGCTGCAAACAGCTGGGATAAAATAACTGAGGGTTTAGACCAAAAGCCTAAAACTAAAAAATATCCTATTTTTTGGATGGCGGCGGCTAGCATATTATTAGTAGCCACCTTAGGAATAACGCTTTTTAATCAAGAAACAGAAGTTATAAAATTGCATGGTAACCAAGATAAAGATTTAGTGGCTTTAGAGCAACCAGTCAACAATAAACCAGTAGAGAATCAACCATTAAAAGGTGATGATGATTCAGGTTTAAATACAAGTAATGTTTTAGCTACCAGTAGCTCTAATGTTAAAGAAGCATCTGTAGCTCTAAAAAAAGTTGAAAATAATTTACAACCCGATGCAACCAATAGTAGTCCAGTAAACGTCTTAAATACAAAAGAACAAAAAGAAGAGCTTATGTTAGCCGCTGTTAAACCAGTAAGACAAAAAACAGTTACAGAACGCATTTTAGAAACAGAATTATTAAATAATCAAACAAATAAAATAAATCAAGAAAATTCTCTAGCAGCACAAAACACCGCAGAAGAAAACCTAGAAGGCAATGGCAACCTGCCCGATAGGAAATTAAAAATGAAATCTATTGGTGATTTGGTCAACTTCGTGGTAGCCAAGGTTGACAAGCGAGAAGAGAAAATAATTAAAATGAGTAAAACCAGCGAAAGCGATAACGAAATAACTGGCATTAACCTCGGCTTAATTAGGTATAACAAATTAGAAAAATAACCACATTAAAAATTAAAACTAAAACATGAAAAAAATATATTTAGCTGCAATTTGCTTACTAGCTGTAACATTTGCACAAGCGCAAGAAACCGATACCTTAACAAACAAGAAGGACAAGAGTAAAGAAATTGTAATAGGAAGTGGAGCTGATGGTATTAAAATTACTATTAATGGAGATGCTGCTGATTCTGTTAAAAAAACAAAAAAACCAGTAAAGTATCCTAAACTAGATTTTGGTTTAAACTTTGAACACTTTGATGTTGGTTTTGCTAAATACCATACAGGTTCTGATTTTTCTACCCCAACAGGTTATTCGTTCTTAGAATCGCAAGCTGGTAAAACTTTAAACGTAGGTTTTGATTTTGTACAAATGGGAATAAGATTTAACCCAAATTTTAAAATTATGCTTGCCGGAGGTTTAGATTGGAATCACATTAGATTAAAACAAAATGTAACTATTCTGCCAGATCAGCCTGTTTTATCAGCAAGCACAAATACAGTTGATTACGAAAAAAATAGATTTTCTAGCAGGTACTTAAGAGTTCCGTTATACTTTGAATATAGAACACCAAAAAATGATAAAGGAGAAAGAGCTACCATAATTTTTGGTCCAGAAGTAGGCTTCTTACTAAACGGTAAAGTAAAACAAGTGAGCGATGCAAATGGAAAAGTAAAAATTAAAGATGATTACAATTTTGAACCTTTTCGTTACGGAGCAAACGTAAGAATTGGTTATGGTGGTGCTGGTTTATTCTTTAAATACTACATGAACGATGTATTTGCTAAAAACCAAGGCCCAGCAGATTATAAAAATTTAAACTTTGGTTTAACATTTGGTTTTTAACCTGCAAAACATAAAAATTTAAGAAGCTCTAAAGCAATTTAGGGCTTTTTTTATGTCTAAATTTTTCAAATTAAAATCATCAATTTTAAGGCATGAAAAAACTAGTATTAATTATATTCATTTTATTAGTCTGCTTTAAAATTAATGCTCAAAGCTTAAACAATCTTGAAGCAATTGAATGGGAACAAAGCAAATATTTTAAAAAACTAAAACTCAAAACTTATCATTTTAATACTTGTAACCTATTTGAATCTAACCAATACGTCAGCATTTTAGAAATTCCTAAAAATAGCAAGCAAAAATTCACTTTAGCTTATCAAAAACAACAGTTAATTTATTTAGATAGTTTTATTAGCATTAATAACGCCATAGCTGGTATTAATGGCACTTTTTTCGATACTAAAAATGGGGGCTCTGTAGATTATATAAGAGTAAATAGGACGTTAATTAATAAAAATTTTACACCAAAAACTGGTTTAAGACCCGATCATCAAAAAGGTGCAATTTTAATAAATGATGGACAAATAAATTTAGCACAATGGAATGGTGATGAACATTGGGAAGATTATCTAAATGCAAATGACGTGATGCTAAGCGGGCCAATTTTAAGAGTCAATAATCAAAATACCATTTTAAACTATAATTATTTTAATTTAGAAAGAGCCCCACGCAGTGTTTTAGCAAAAGACTCTAAAGGAAATACCTATTTAATTGCTATTGATGGTAGAGCAGTTGAAGCGGAAGGTTTAACCATATTTGAAACACAAAAATTAATGGAATGGTTAAACTTAACTTCCGCCATTAATTTAGATGGCGGAGGTTCCACTTCCTTATATTTAAAAAATTACCAAGAAAACGGCTATGTTAACCATCCTTCTGATAATAAAAAATTTGATCATAATGGCAAAAGAAAAATCGCAAATGCCATTTTGCTGGTGAAATAATATTTTAAAAAATAAACTAACCTTAACCTTTGGGTAATATCTAATCAACAACTTGCCAAAAAAAATAAAAATGAAAAAATTTTTCATAGCCGTTATCGTTCTATTAACAGCTGCTAATAGCTGGGCACAAAATAATCAAAGTCTTACCGTTGCTTTTGGCTCTTGCAACAGGCAAAATTTAGAACAACCCATGTGGGATTTTATCAGTCAAAACAAACCTGATTTATGGGTTTGGCTTGGAGATAATATTTATGGTGATTCTAATGATATGCAAGTAATAAAAGCCAAATACGATTTACAATTGGCTAACAAAGGCTATCAGAATTTAATAGCTAAAACCAAAGTTATAGGCACTTGGGACGATCATGATTATGGAAAAAATGATGCAGGCAAAGAATACCCGCATAAAAAAGAAACTCAGCAATTGGCTTTAGATTTTTTTAATGTTCCAAAAAATAGTGCTTTAAGAACCATAGAAGGTTTATACTCGGCAAACACTTACCAAGTTGGTGGTAAAACCATAAAGTTTATTTTATTAGATGGAAGATACCACCGCGATACTATTAGCAAATTAGATGGTAAAAATGTACCCAATAAAACAGGTGATATTTTAGGAGAAAAGCAGTGGAATTGGCTGGAAAATGAATTAAAAAGCAATGCCGATTTATATGTAATTGGATCTGGAATTCAAATATTATCAGAAGAACATCCTTACGAAAAATGGGCCAATTTCCCACAGGCAAAACAAAAACTATTAAAGCTACTTCAAAAAAGTAAAGTAAATGGCGCTATTTTACTAAGTGGAGATAGGCATATTGGCGAATTTTCTAAAACCGAAATCAAAGGATTAAATTTTCCATTATTTGAGATTACCTCTAGTGGTTTAACCCACTCATCAACCAATAACACATCTGAAAATAATAGCCAAAGGGTTGGTCCACTTGTTAATCAAAAGCATTACGGCTTAATGCGTATAGCAGAGAAAAACCAAAAATTAGAAGTAGAAATTAGTTTAAAAGGATTAGAAAATATAAACTATCATACAGAAATACTCATCTTTTAAATTTATTTTTATCGATGAATTATTTAGCTAAAAATTAGCTATTTTCATCGATAATTATGCCTGTTAAAATATTTGGAAGTGCCGTTTATGGCGTAGAAGCCATATCTATTACTATAGAAGTTGATATTTCTGGCGGAAAACCAGCTTACTTTATTGTTGGATTGCCTGATAATGCTGTTAAAGAAAGCCTATTAAGGATAGAAAGCGCATTAACCAACAGTGGTTTAAGAATGCCAAGGCAAAAAATTGTGGTTAATATGGCTCCAGCCGATATTAGAAAAGAAGGTTCTGCTTATGATTTAAGTATTGCAACCGGAATTTTAGCTGACTCGGGCCAAATACCTGATGGAGAAATTGGCGACTATTTAATTATGGGCGAACTTTCTTTAGACGGACAAGTACAACCGCTTAAAGGTGCTTTACCAATATCTATACAAGCCAAAAAAGAAAAATTTAAGGGCTTTATTTTACCTAAACAAAACGCTCGCGAAGCTGCAATAGTTAGCGGAATTGATATTTATGGCATAAGCCATATCAGCGAACTGGTTGATTTTTTTGATAAAGGCATTAAGCCAGAAAAAACCATTGTTGATACCCGAGACGAGTTTTACCATGCCATTAATCTTTACGATGCTGATTTTGCAGATGTAAAAGGGCAAGAAAACATTAAAAGATCTTTAGAAATCGCAGCCGCTGGTGGACATAATGCTATATTAATTGGTCCGCCCGGAGCAGGGAAAACCATGCTTGCCAAACGCTTGCCTACAATTTTACCTCCACTTAATTTACACGAGGCTTTAGAAACCACCAAAATACATTCTGTTGCGGGTAAATTAGCCGCTACAGATGCTTTAATTACTAAAAGACCATTTCGTTCGCCACACCATACGGTTTCTGACGTTGCTTTGGTAGGCGGTGGAGGAAATCCACAACCGGGCGAAATATCTTTAGCACACAATGGTGTTTTATTTTTGGATGAATTGCCCGAGTTTAAAAGAACCGTTTTAGAGGTGATGCGCCAGCCTTTAGAAGAAAGAAGAGTAACCATTGCTAGGGCAAAAATGTCGGTAGATTACCCTGCAAGTTTTATGTTGATAGCCGCCATGAATCCCTGCCCTTGTGGTTATTACAATCACCCAGAAAAACAATGCGTTTGTGGGCCTGGCATAGTTCAAAAATATTTAAGTAAAGTAAGCGGTCCGTTGTTAGACCGAATAGATTTACATGTAGAAGTTACGCCAGTAAACTTTGATGAGCTATCATCCGAAAGGAAAACAGAAAAAAGCGAAGTGGTTAGAGAGCGTGTAATTAAAGCCAGAAACATGCAAGAAAAACGTTTTGCAGAACAAGAGAATATTTATTGCAATGCACAAATGAGTCCGCAAATGGTGAGAAACATTTGTAAAATAACAGATGCTGGTCAGTTATTGTTAAAAAAGGCAATGGAAAAATTGGGTTTATCTGCCAGAGCTTATGATCGTATTTTAAAAGTTGCTCGTACCATTGCCGATTTAGCAGAAAGCGATGAAATAGGCATAGAGCATTTAGCAGAAGCTATCCATTTTAGAAGTTTAGATAGGGAAAATTGGGCTGGTTAATTTTTTAGATCTTGCACTTTCACTTTTATCTGATAATTTTTAAATTTACATTTCGACTAAACCTTTAGAATTTATGAAATCAGTAACTATTAAAATTCCATTAAATATTTACCTGTTCATTTTCTGTTCTATTACATTTATAACATTTGGTTATGGAGTATTTGAACTAATTTTAAATAAAGGAAAATACTACACAAGGATAGAAACATTTTTTATTGTTAATCACTGTTTGTTGTTCTTGTTATATTGTATAATTTACATTAAACGTAAATTTGTCAACAGAATACAAATAAATTAATATTCACACCATAACAAAAGATCTTCAAATATTATAGTTTGAAGGTCTTTTGTAATTTATAATCTTTTTCATTTAAATAAATTTAATTTAGAGTGTTTCCGTGTGTCTAAAACTTTTATTGTAAGGTAAACGTTCTTAAAATGACTACGAAACAAAAAATCATGAACAAAGCTTTCAAACTATTCTCATTAAGTATATTAACTATCGCTTTTTTAGCTTGCAATAGTAACGGACAAACAGGTTCTGCTAAGCAAAGCAATCAGAAAGATTTAAAAATGAATTTAACGCCACCCAAAGGTGAGGCGGTTGCCGCTTTTGCTTCTGGCTGTTTTTGGTGTACCGAGCATATTTTTGAAGCAGTAGTTGGCGTAAAAGATGTAGTGTCTGGTTATGCTGGAGGTACAACTTTAAACCCGACTTACGAGTTAGTAAATACAGAAACTACAGGCCATGCCGAGACTGTTTTAGTCTTTTACGACCCAAATGTAATTAGCTATCAAGAATTGGTAAAAGTGTTTTTTGCATCTCATGATCCTACCACACTAAACCAGCAAGGACCAGATAGAGGAACTTCTTACCGTTCTATCCTATTTTACCAAACCGATGCTGAAAAAGAAATTGCCATGAACGAAGTTAAAAGATTAAGCGCTTCTAATGCTTTTGATGGTAGCATTGTAACTCAATTAAAAAAACTAGATGCTTTTTATAAAGCAGAAGAATATCACCAAGATTATATTAATGCGGGAAAAGGTGCCATGAACCCTTATGTTAAAGGTGTATCGCTACCACGTTACGAAAAGTTTAAAGAAGCCTACAAAGGGAAATTGAAAAAAGGAGCATAAAAGCTTCATTAAGCTAAAATCTATGCATTAGTGGCAAAGCATTCAGTCACTAATGCATAGATTTTATATTTTTGGTCAATTTATCAAAAAAGAAAATTAAGCTACTAAATAAAGATTTGCGATTTTTAAAAAATTTAGGCGTACTATCATCTACAGACCAAAATAATCCTTAGCATTGTTATAACAAATGTCTTGGACTATTTTTCCAATCCATTTTTCATCATCTGGCACTTGTCCGTTTTCCATTTCGGAGCCTAAAAGGTTGCAAAGAATTCTTCTAAAATACTCGTGACGAGGGAAAGATAAAAAGCTTCTAGAATCGGTTAACATCCCAATAAAAGTGCTTAAAATCCCCATGTTAGATAGTGAGTTTAGCTGTTTCTCCATACCATCTTTTTGGTCGTTAAACCACCAGCCCGAGCCAAACTGAATTTTACCTTTAGTTTCGCCATCGGCAAAGTTTCCAATCATTGATGCAAATGCATCATTATCTGCCGAGTTAAGATTATAAATGATGGTTTTAGCTAATTGATTATCTAAACTTAAATTGCCTAAAAAGTTAGAAAGATTTTGAATCTGATTTAAATCGCCAATAGAATCGTAACCGGTATCTGGACCTAATTTACGCATCATTCCGTGGTTATTATTTCTAATTGCACCTAAATGGAATTGTTGTACCCATCCTTTTTCGTGGTAAATTTTGCAAACCGCGGTTAAAACGTATCCTGCAAAAGCATCAGTATCTGAAAAAGTATCAATTTCTCCTTTTAAAAGTTTAGCATATTCAGTTTTTTGGGCATCAGTTAGGTTAACTTTCGCTGGAATGGTGTTTAAACCATGATCGGAAATAGAAGCGCCATGTGCTGCAAAAAATTCTATTCTGTCTCTTAAAGCTGCTAATAACGAATCAATATCGGTAATTTGAACTCCACTAGCATCTGAAAGTTTTTTAATATAAGCTCGGTATTCGTTTACGTTTCCAATCACCAAAGATTTATCTGGACGAAACGACGGTTTTACCTTTACGTCAAAACTACTATTCATTAGGGCTTTGTGATATTCTAAAGTATCGGAAGGATCATCTGTTGTGCCCACCATTTTAACATTAAACTGTGTTAATAAACCTTGGGTAGAGAAATTATCTTGCGCTAGTAATTTGTTGCAATGCCCGTAAATTTCTTTAGCATTATCTTGATTTAAAAATTGGTTGATACCGAAAGGGTTTTTAAGCTCCATGTGCGTCCAGTGGAACAATGGATTACGAATGGTAGCAGGCACAACCTCGGCCCAAGCCATAAACTTCTCTTCATCGCTTGCATCGCCAGTAACAAACCTTTCGTTTACTCCCAAAGTACGCATAGCTCTCCATTTATAATGATCACCTTTTAACCAAATTTCGGTAATGGTTTTAAACTGCTTTGCTTCGGCAATTTCTTGCGGAGGCAAGTGGTTATGATAATCTATAATAGGCATATCTTTAGCATAATCGTGATAAAGAGTTTTTGCCTTTTCTGAGTATAACAGGAAATCATCGCCAATTACAGCGCCATTTTTCATTGTTTGAATTGCTTTTTCTAATACCTTCATGGTAAAATGTTATAATTATAATGAAACTCCTCTTTTCCAAGGAATAAAATCGTCTTGTCCGTGGGCTACTGCACTAACTTCTATTTCTCCGCTTGCTACTTTAATTACGTAATCTAAAATACGTTCTCCGGCTTGGTAAATGGTTTCTTCACCATCAATTACCGTTCCTGTATTAATATCCATAATATCGTTCATTCTGTTAAATAACGAAGTATTGCTAGCTATTTTAACAACCGGAGTAATAGGATTTCCTGTTGGTGTACCAAGTCCTGTGGTAAACAACACAATGTTTGCTCCCGAGCCGACCTCGGCTGTAGTAGATTCTACATCGTTACCCGGAGTACACAATAAATTTAACCCGGGTTTTGTTACTTGCTCTGGATAATCTAAAATGGCAACTACTGGCGATGTGCCTCCTTTTTTTGCTGCACCTGCAGATTTAATAGCATCGGTAATTAAACCATCTTTAATGTTTCCTGGCGAAGGGTTCATATCAAAACCCGAACCTGCATCAACCGCTCTTTTGTTATAGGTTTTCATTAAATGAGAAAATCTGTTTGCATCCTCTACGGTAACGCAACGATCACTAATATTTTGTTCAACTCCACAAAGCTCAGGAAACTCGGCTAAAATCACTTTTCCGCCTAAGGCAACTAATAAATCTGACGTATATCCAATAGCTGGATTGGCTGAAATCCCTGAAAAACCATCAGAACCACCACACTCTAAACCAATGGTAATATTGCTCAATGAGGCAGGCTTTCTTTCAGATTGATTTGCTTCCATTAAACCGGCAAAAGTTTGCTTAATTGCTAAGGCTAATAAATCTGCCTCGGTACCTACTTTTTGCTGGTCTAATATGTAAAGTGGTTTCCTAAAATTAGTATCTCTTTTTTTTATTTCTTCTTCTAAAATTGGCACTTGAGCATTTTGGCAACCTAAACTTAACACCGTTGCGCCAGCGCAATTTGGATTGGTAATGTAACCTGCTAAAAGTGCACATAATGCTTGCGCATCATCTCTTGTGCCGCCACAACCACCGTCGTGGTTTAAGAATTTTATTCCATCTACATTAGGGAATAATCTTTTACCTTTTTCTGGTTGTTGTTCTATAAAGATGTCTGCATTTAAAATAGAATTTTTATCTGCACCAGACTGGTAAAGATCAATCAACTTGAAAGCTTGATTCTGGTAAGCTTTTTTTCTACCATAACCTAAAGGCGTAACTAATGCTTCTTGTAAAACCTCTAAGTTTCTGTTCTCGCAAAAAACCATTGGGATAACTAACCAATAATTGGCTGTACCCACGCTCCCATCCGGACGATGAAATCCTAGAAAAGTTGTGTTTTCCCATTTGCTAACATCGGGTTTATCCCAAGCCAATTTTCTTTCGCCAACTTCAAATGCATTCGCAGCATGCTTAACATTACTAGTATTAATAATATTGCCAGCTTTTAAATTGATTTGAGCCTTCCCTACCAAAACACCATACATAAATAACTCATCGCCGGCGGTTAAATCGGTAGTTAAAAACTTGTGTTTGGCTTTTACATCGTCTAATAGAGTAATTTTTTCATTTTCGTAAATGATGATTTCACCTTTAAAAAGATCTGTTAATGCAACCAATAAATTATCTTTTGGATGTACTTTTAAAACTCTATCCATTTTATTAAGATTGTATTTTTGTTGTTTCTGTATTGATGATTTCCTTTATAGCTTGGCTATCATCCATTGATTTTAAATAATTACCAACTGCTTTGCTGAAGCCTGGTAATACAGATAAATCATCACCCCAAAGTACAGCATCACTCAACACTGCTTTTACAATATCATTGGCATGTTCAGTCCATAAATTACTTAAGTGTTCTGCCATGGCATCATTGATTAAATACTCCTGACCATTAATCTCTCCATAGTATTTACCGTTTACATTTCTAGATGGTTTTATAAACCTGATGTAGGCTGCAAATCCGATTGCCATTAATTCTGGTACCGTTTTAAAAATTTCGAAATAACTCAGCAGTACTGGCAAAACTCTCATCCTTAATTTAGAACTATAGTTAGCTGTAATACTTAACCATTGATGGTTTATATGAGGGTTTCTAAAACGATCTAAAACTTTTAGTGAAAAATCTTCTGTTTGATCTTTTGTAACTTTGTAAGGAATTGCAGGGGCTATTTCTGTACGCATCAAGTTTGCAATAAATCCTTCCATTGCCACATCATCCATGGCAGATTTTACATTCTCAAAACCAGCTAAAAAAGCTAAGCCACAGCTTAAGGTATGTGTTCCATTCAATAATCTCAGCTTTAATTCTCTATGTAAATTGATATCAGGCGTTATAACCACACTACTATCTGCTTGAGCAAAAGATAGCTTTTCTTTTATCTTTTCCTCGCCAGAGATTGCCCAAAGACGATACACTTCAGATATCACCAAAAGATCATCTTCATAACCTAGTTCTTCTGAAGTTTTAGTTAATTGTTGAGCTTCTGGTTTACCAGGAACAATGCAATCTACCAAGGAATTACAGAAATGATTACAAGTTTGTAGCCATTTAACAAATGAGTCTGGTAGATTATTCCTTTTAGAAAGGTTAACTAATATATCTTCTAGTTTAGTAGCGTTATCTACTATCAATTCTGTTGGAACTATTACAAGTCCCTTATCTTTATCGCCATTAAATGAATTAAATCTATGATATAATATAGCTAATAATTTACCTGGAAAAGAAACTGGAGGATTAAAGCGAATATCGTCTTCAATCAATTGAATACCTACTTCTGTTGTATTGCTAATAATAACTTCTAAAGTTTTACTAGCTGCAAAATTTAAAATTTCTTCCCATTGTTTACCTGCTACTAAAACCCTACTTATTGAGGAATTAACAATATTTTCTTCAATAGTTTTACCGTTTTCTATCCCTTTAACACAAACTGTGTACAAGTTATCTTGTTTATCAAACTCTTGAGGTGAACCATTGTCTGTAGATTTTACGATAACTATTCTACCATTAAATATTCCTTGTCTGTTTGCTTTATCAATAAAATAATCTGGAAGACCACGCAGTAAAACTCCTGTTCCAAATTGTAAAACCTTTTCAGGTAATTCAAATATGCTTTCAACAGGTTTAACAACGCCCTTACTTGAGATGGTATTTATATTTTGCCTATTTAACATCATAATAATTATTTGTTAGGAACTTGCTTTAAGAGCCAACAAATTAATACACTTGCTGCTATTAAATTTTCGAAATTATTGGGTAATTTTCTTCCATTTATATATTCATTATACAACCATGGTTTAATGACTACAAAACATAGCACTTATCATAATCTGCAAACGACATAATTGTATTAGATTTATTTTTAATAAGTATCTAAAATAAGTGTCTTGTTTTAAGCAAAATTTACTTACCCTACTATAAACATATTATACAAGAAAATTTACTTTGTCATAACTTATTTAATATCTACTATAGCAACCGGATCCATATCGCCATAATCCTGATTTTCACCACCCATGCCCCAAATAAATGAGTAGTTACTTGTACCGCATCCTGAATGGATTGACCATGGTGGACTAATTACTGCTTCGTTGCTATGTATGGTAATATGACGAGTTTCCTGAGGTTCGCCCATGAAATGGAATATGGTTTGATCAGGAGCTAAATCAAAATAGAAATAAGCTTCCATCCTACGGTCATGAACATGTGATGGCATGGTATTCCAAACGCTTCCAGTAGCTAAAACGGTTAAACCCATTACCAATTGGCAACTTTGAATACCATCGGCATAAATATATTTGTAAATGGTACGGTGATTTGAAGTTTCTGGCGAACCTAATGTTACTGGTGTTGCATCTGCCGCTTGCATTAAAGTTGTAGGGTATTCTTTATGTGCCGGTGCAGATAAGATGTAAAATTGCGCTGGACTATCTACCGCATTTGAAGAAAAACTGATGCTTTTACTTCCGCGACTGATGTAAAGACAGTCTTTTTTATCTAAATCGTAAGTTTTACCATCTACCGAAATTTTGCCTTTTCCGCCTACATTAATTACACCCATTTCTCGTCTTTCTAAGAAAAATTCAGCCCTAAGCATATCGAAATTTTCTAATACTAAACTTTTGGTGGTGGGAACTGCCCCTCCTATAATCACACGGTCGTAATGACTATAGGTAAAATTAATCTCTCCATTAATCATCAGGTTTTCTACTAAAAATTGATCACGCAATTCACTAGTATTCATTCCTTTAACTTCTTTTTGACTATTGTGATATCTCTGTTTCATATTGTATTGTAATCTTTTTTATTTTAATATACTGGTATAAATTAGCTTATAGCTTTGTGCCTTTTGCTATCGGTCTTAACGTCCCATCCATCCGCCGTCTACAGTGATGATGGTTCCATGTACATAGTCTGCTGCTTTAGACGCTAAAAACACGGTTACACCTCCAAAATCTTCTGGAGTTCCCCATCTTCCGGCCGGAATTCTTGAAAGTATAGACTTACTTCTATCCTCATCATTTCTTAAGGCAGTTGTATTATCTGTTGCAATGTAACCAGGTGCAACTGCATTTACGTTTACTCCGCTTGCTGCCCACTCATTAGCAAATGCTTTTACTAAGCTACCAATAGCTCCTTTGCTTGCCGCATAACCCGGTACTGTGATACCTCCTTGGAAAGTTAATAATGAAGCTGTGAAAATGATTTTTCCAGAACCTTGTTTCACCATTCTAGCTCCAATTTCACGGGTTAAAATAAATGGTGCGTCTAGATTGATGGCTAAAACATTATCCCAATATTCGTTAGGGTGTTCGGCTGCTGGCGCTCTCATGATGGTTCCGGCATTATTTACTAAAATATCAATCTTAGGATTTTCAACCATCACTTTTTTAATAAAAGTTTCAAGCGACTCTCTGTCACTAAAATCACAACGGTAAGGTTTATATGTTTTTCCTAAAGCTTTTACCGCTTCTTCGGTTTCGCCGCCATTTAAAGGCATATTAGCCGAAACTCCAATAATATCTGCTCCGGCATTTGCTAAGGCTAAAGCCATACCTTTACCAATTCCCTTATTGCATCCTGTTACAAGGGCAATTTTCCCACTTAAATCAAATAAATTCATTTAAAGATTTTAAAATTTTACATTGGTTTACACCAAATTAAATTTAGTGCATATTAGAAATCAAAGTTTCTAAACAATTTTAAGGAATTTTGAGAGCTAAATGAACCTTTACGACCGATTTATTTATGCAATCGTTACCGGTAAGGATTGCATAAATGATAATTATAATTGAAAACTGAGAATTTGAAGGTTTATTCGTTAGAGCCTATTTTTAGTGAGAATTTTATTGGGTTTTATAGGAGAGAAAAAGATGGTTTTAATTCTGAATAAGTTCAACTTTTTCTAACTATACTTATCGTTTAGACCAATCCCGTTAAAAATTTGTTGTTTATATTTTTTAATTCGGTTAATTCTGGTTTGCTCTTGTTTGGGCTGTGAAAAATGAATTATATAACCTCTTTGGCGACCTGGAGTTAATGCTGCAAAAGCGTTTTTAAAAGCAATATCATTTTCGAAAGCTTGTAATAACTCAATGGGAATAGGCTCTGGATTTTTATTAAATACTACTTTCTGACCGCTTTCTGTTATGGCTATAGCCTCTAAAATATATTCATTTAAAACATCTTTTAACTTATCTATCTCAGCAACATGAACAAATTTAATTAACCTGTCCGACTGTAAATTTCCTTGCTGTTGTAAAATTTTATGTGGGTCTTTAAGTAGTACCCCTTTGAAAAAACCAATATTTGCAGATTGTTTAAGCGCATTAATGGTGACTACATTTTTACCATGATGAGTATAAACTGGCACTCCCCATTTTACTTCCTCGGTTAAGCCCGATTTTAGAACAATTTGTCTTAATAAATCTAATTCTTGAACCCAATTTAAGACTTTGCATTGTGGGGTTGCGCCATATTTACAACGCATACAGCCAACCATTAAATATTGATCTACTTTTGGGTTCATGCTTGTTTCTGGTTTTTTAATTTATTACTGGCTTTTTTTAAATTCTTTAATATTTATGGTTGATTATAAATCCTTATTTGCTACTAAGTGCGAATGTTTTGAAGCTAACATTTTAAATAGCATTAAATAGTGATTGTCTTTTGCTCATTAATTCTCAATAAAAACTGAACTATTCGTTGTGTTTCTGTAGTTGAAAACACCGGCTTGAAATAGTTGATATAACCAAGTAATTCATTTAAGGTTAATATTTTAACATACTGAAACTCTTCTACTGGTCTTTTATTAATCAAAACTATTAGATTTTTGATTGATATTTTTTTGTCGCCCCAATGGTGTTTTTCCAAACTTAAATACTGATTACTAATATCGTTATTAAGCAACTTAAATAAAACAAAATTTGTTCTTTTGATTTGCTGAACAGGAGAGTGTAGAGTTAAATTTTCTATTGATTTTTCGCTCCAGTTTTTTGTTTCTATTATAAATATACCAGACGGGCCTACTAATATATGATCTATTTGAATGGTTTTGATGTAATCATCATTTTGGCTGTTATAAATTGCCGGTGAGAATGAAATTGCAAAATCGTTAATCAAGAAGTAATCGTCTGATAGAGTTTCTATTTTTTTAACTACTTTTTGCTCTCCTAATGCTCCATAAATGAAACTATTTAAGTTATCAATTACTGACTTTTTGCGTTCTAGTTCTGATATTGCCTTACGTGAACTTTGTTTTACAGCTTCACTAAATTGTAATTCTATAAATTGATACCTATTGTTTTTGATTTGATAGTTATCAACTAAGTTGCTAATTGACTGTTCTACTTTTTGATCAAAATAGCTTTCCTTCAGTTTAATCTGTTTTTTATAATTCCACTGCTTAAAACCCCTAATTAATTTTTGAAAAACATTTGTTGATTCTCTAATCAGTAATTCTTTTAACTGCTTTTTAATCCACTCAATTTCGTCTTTTAATATTTGTTCTGATAGCTGCTTTTGTGACTCGATATTTGAATCTAATAATATCAACTCTTCAACAAGCTCGATTCTTTCCTTTTCAATTAGTTCTTCATGCTGTGAAATGAGTTGTTGTTTAATAGAAACGAATGAACTTTGAAACTCAATTACTTCTTTTAAAGATTTAAAATCACGAATATAATTTTCTTCTAAACGAGATTTTAACGTCGCCAATGAACCAATCATGTTATATGTTTTACACATGGTTTAAGTTTTTGGTTTGATTAGTTTATAAGTGTATAGATTAACAGATTGGCAAATAGCGAAGTAGCGAGTAAGAAGCGCTAAACTATCTGAAAGTATAGTTTATTTCTGAGTTAGAGATTCGCTAAAACTAACACCTAAAATATAGAGTTAAGATATTATATTAACGCTCTTTAAGCAGACCATTACTCATCGCTTCATCTAATTTATTAGTCACAAAAACATTTCCAAATGCACCAATTCCGATAACTTTGGTTTCACCTTCCCAAGTAATTTTTGTTGTTGAAAACAAAACGTAATTATCTATACTAATAAGATTACCAATTATTCCATCAATTACTACCCCGCCTAACATTACTCCAAATGCTTGACTTGTTTGCTTAACATCATCCTCTTTATCAGAAAGACTTTCGTTCATAGATTTTTGCATATAGAACATCAGCTTATTTTTGATAACTTCTTTATGTCTATCTTGATTAGGATTTGTCAAAACTGCAACAATTATAAATAAACTTACTATTGCAACTATTAAATAACTTTTTTTCATTTTTATTTTAGTTTGATATTTAAAAATAAGGATATTTCTTCTTCTCTTTTAAATATGCGCTATAGATGGTAAAGCTGGTATCTTTCTCTAAAATATTTTGCGCTAAAGCACTAAAGCTTATAACTAGACATAAAAGTTAGAAGCCTTAACATGTTATTTAACTTGATAAGCAATAACCGAGTTCTTCAGAAAAGTAGGTACATATAAAATTTTTAGTTTAGGATTGTAACCAATATCGGCGGTGTTAATGGCTTCGGCCCGGGTGTCTAAAAGTTGAGTGACTTTACCATCTAAACCCATAGTATAAATTAAACCCGCCCAGCAAGAAGCTAAAAATGTTTGATTGTCTAAAGGTTCTAATCCATCGCCACCGGCAGCCAAACCTTTTGCAATACTTGTGATTTGCTTATCGGCATCAACTTTTAAAAGCTCTGGTCCGCTAAGTATAAACAAATCGTTTTTAATGGTTTTTAAGCCATTTGCCGATTTAATATTTTCTAAATAAAGCTCTGGTTTGTCTTTAACTATTCTGTAAATCTGGTTTAACCTAGTATCAGAAACAAAAACGTTCCCTTTGGCATCTATGGCAATATCATTTAAAAAAACAGCTCCATCTATGTTTATCCGATCTAAAATTCGAGCGGTTTTAACATCAATTTTTATGACTCTATTAATATCAGCAACGTACATGATATCTTTATAAATACCCATCCCTTTTGGAGCGTTTAGCCCTTTTATCCATTCTTTATTTACCACCATTCCGCTTTGGTTTAACAAGGCAATTCCTCCTTTAAAATCAACTTCACTTGCTCCGCCATCTATTAATGATACATACAGCCAATTTCCATCTGGTAAAACAGACTCGGGAGTGGGTAAATTTTTAGTTTCCCAAAGCTTAGTTAATTTAACTTGGGCATTTGAATTAAACGTAAACACAACTATAAGTAGGGTAAATAGAGTTTTCATAATTTTAAATATTATTTTACAAGTTACTGTTTTGAATATTAATTAATCGCTTTTAATAAGCTTAAGCGAAGAACAAAGTTAAAAGCTAACATATTACAATAGTTACAACCTAATATAACAACATTATTCGTTTTTATCTATTCTAAACCAATCAAAATCTGCATAGCCAGTATCATTAATTTTTTGATTGCCTATTGCATAAATTCCAATTTTAGCTCCAGTCCATTTCCCTGGCTGGGCAGTAAATTCTCCAGCTACATCAACAAATTTGTCCCCATCTAAACTGTAAGAAAAATTACATTTTGCGCCTTTGGTTACTTTTACCCTTAACCAAACTTCACCAGAGCGTAATTTTAAAATTTCCTGTTCCTTCTCTATAGTTTCTTTATCTGCCTTTTCACAAACTCCTTTTACTAAGTAAATACCCCCTTCTTTATTTTTTAATTTTAAATTGGCATAACTTAAACCTAAAACTACTAAGCCTGTTTCTTCATTAATAAGTTTAGGATTTGGTGTAAATTTTAGTTTTGTAGTTGCTGTGAATTCTTCGGCAGGTGTTTTTTGCGCCAAAATATTTGGAACACCCCAAAGATTTTTAGCAATTCCTATCGCATGAGCATATAATCTTAGACTCCCATTATGATCTAGCATTAGCCAATTGCCTGCTGAGTTTGCTTCCCATTGCCATTGTAAACCTAAAGTTCTATCATTAAATTCGTCTGATTCTGCAGGTATCATAATAGGATAAGTTTTACCAATATCGGGTTTTTTGAAAATCAAAACTGGCTCTCCTTTTCCATCACCATCTTGGTCTAACCCAATAACTGGCCAATCATTTATCCATTTCATGGGTTGTAAATGAACTACTCTTCCGTAAGCATATTTATCTTGAAAATGGAAAAACCAATCTTCTCCTTTAGGTGTGCTTACCCATGCACCTTGATGTGGCCCATTTATACCAGTTTTTCCTTGATCCATTACCACCTTTCTTTCGTATGGACCTAGAATATTTTTAGAACGCAACGCCAATTGCCAGCCCGTTGGAACACCACCTGCTGGTGCAAAAATATAGTAGAAGCCATTGCGCTTATGTATCTTTGGACCTTCTATGGTAGGGTCAGTTTCATGCCCATCATAAATAATTTGGCTTTCGCCGATGACCTCCGAACCGTCCAAATTCATTGGGGCGATAGCTATTACACTATTTATTCCAGCCCTACTGCCTGCGTAGGCATGCACCAAATATGTTTTGCCATCCTCATCCCATAAAGGACAAGGATCTATAATTCCCTTACCAGGATATACTAATAATGGCTTAGACCATTCCTTTGCCGGGTCTTTTGTCTTTACCATGTAAATCCCATAATCAGGATCAGGATAATAGATGTAAAACTCTTTATTATGGTACCTTATAGCTGGTGCCCAAACTCCTTTGCCATGTTGTGGGATATTAAAAACATCAAAAGGAGGTTGCTTTTTTAATGCATGATTAATCAATTGCCAATTTACCATATCTTTTGAGTGAAGAATTGGTAAGCCAGGTATATGCTCAAAACTTGAGGAGGTTAAATAATAATCCTCTCCTACCCTTATCACATCAGGATCTGAATAGTCTGCATTTAAAACTGGATTTTTGAAAGTTCCATTTCCATTATCAGAAACCCAAACTTTAGAAACTTCTTGAGAAAAAGCTTGGAAAAAGAAAAAATTTAAAACAAATAAATATTTATGGAAACACTTCATTTATATAATCTTGATATGCAAATAGATTTAGTTGGTTAATCAATTTTACGTAGAAAATACTCTGATTAAAAGAAAAAGACTATAAATTTCTGTGCAATCGATACCATTCTAGCTAAAATATTAAGTTTGTTACAACTAAAGCATACCCTTTCAAACTAAAAATAGAAAGTAAATATCTTGTAAAAAAGTTTGAGACAAAAATATTAGACACAAGCTTTCATATTAACGAGTGATAGTAATTAGACTGAATTTGCTCTACGCCATAACTGAAATAAAATATCTCATTCCTTATCTAATGGTACTATAAATTTGCAGGTAGTACCCAAACCATCAATTGCCAAATTAATTTCAAACTTTCCTCCTATAGATTTCATTCTTGCTGCCATATTAGCCAAGCCAGCTGATTGTGTTTTAAAAATTGGATTGAAACCCACGCCATTATCATGAATAGTAACTAATAAATGAGTTTTATCTAACAATAATTCTAACATTACTTTACTGGCCGAAGCATGTTTTAAAATGTTTTGTAAAGCCTCTTGCAAACATCTTAGTATGATGATTTTATATTTATGGTCTATTACAAAATCTTCTTTTAAAGGAATATACTCAACCTCTATCAATTCTGATTTTCGCAACTTCTTTAACTCAATCTCAATAAGCTCTGATAAATCAAAATCTTTTCCCCAATCTAAATTTAAACGATGGGAAAGACTCCTAATTTCTTCTATAGCATCCTGTATTAATCCTCTACTATCTAAAGTGTGAGGGTCATTTTGCCGTATTAATTGCATTTTAGCTAGTAACAACAATTGGCCTACATTATCATGTAACTCTGCACCAGTATCTTTTAATGTTTGCTCTCTAATTTCAATTTGGGTATTTAATAGATTGCGCTCATTTTCTAACTTTAATGCTTCCTCAGATTTAATATGCTTAATTCGCTTTTGTTGAAAAGACACTAATAAAATCACGACGAAAACACCTATTGCCGCAAATGCAATAGACACAAATATGATTGTTCCAATTATATCTGCTCCGACTTGTGGCATAAAAAACCTATAATGTAAGAACTATATAATCCCATGGCTAAATACTTCATCGTATCGGTATTATAATATTTTAAGAGTTCTGGACCTAAAGAAACCATGTAATTTGTAATACTTAAAATAGCGGTTGATGTTAGGTAGAAAAAGAAAACCCCAATAACAATCCAGAATTCAGCTTTGCGGATTAAACTTTCATCAGGCTTAGTTGAATTAAACAATTTGGTGAAATATAATAACGAAAAGACAATCAAATTAAAACCCATAAAAGACCTTACATATGAAAGGTATTCACCATTATTTTGAAGAAAAAATATATCTAAAATATAAAAAACGTAAAACCCTATTAATAAAGAAATTACTATTTTTTTAAAAGATGATTTTTCTAAAAGATGATAAAACAAATATGCAAAACACGACATATCAAAAAGCATAAATATATTATATGCCCATGTATTCGCTCCAAAATGAAAAATTCTGGAGGTTAAGAATTGGTCTAAGAATTGAATTAGCAAAAAAATTGGGAAAAATTTGAGTCCTTTATTTTTGAAAGAATTTCTTCTGATTAAACCAATTATTGATGCCAAAAAATCAATTACACTAACTAGATATAATAAAAACATATTTATGGATAAATTTCATCGCAATTACCTGCTGGTGGAGGACAAAGTCCAAAATCATCTAAAGGATCACCATCTTGATTATAGGTTGGAATTAAAATTAAAGGTTCCTTTTCAATAAAAGAAGAATCTCCAGTTGCTTTTAATATTATGGTAGTTTGTAGTTTATGCTCTGGTCTACACCTATAATTTGCGTCAGAATCTATTTTATGGTCATCAATAACGCCAAAATAAGCCTTAATGCCAATTGCACCAGTATTGTCATTTAAATATTGTTGTAATACTTCCTTATTAATATATACATATTTAGTATCTTCTTTTACTTCATCCCTCATATCAAGTTTGTGTAAAAGTCTTCTAGTTTCGTAAGCTTTTGACATGGCCAATGCCAAATCTTTAGCAATAATTCCTTTTTTTTCCATAATTACTAAGTTTTTTTAAAAGTAAAATATTAAAAGGAGATTAAAAATACCAGCAATAAGGTATTTTTAAAAACAAAAAAAGCCGGAAAATTCCGGCTTTAAACTTATTAATTAAAACTTTTCTAATTATGCTTGTTTTGCAAACTGTACGTTAATAGCTAATTTAATATCTTGACCTACAACTATGGCACCAGCTTCGGTAATACCATCCCAAGTTAAACCAAAGTCTTTACGGTTAATTTTACCAGTTACTTCAAAACCTGCTTTTACGTTTCCATAAAAGTCTGTTGCTGTTCCGCCAAACTCTACATCTAAAGTAACGAGTTTAGTTACATCCTTTATGGTTAAATGACCTTCTAATTTATAATCATCACCATCTTTAGTGAAAGAAGTTGATTTAAAAGTAATCTTAGGAAAAGACTCAGCATTAAAAAAATCAGCAGATTTTAAATGATTATCACGATCTGTTTGATTGGTATATACGCTGTTAACATCTAATGAAAAATCAATTTGAGCTCCAGAAAAATCTTCTGTTTCTGAAACTAATGATCCATCAAACATATTAAATGTACCCGTAACAGTTGAAATTACTAAGTGCTTTACTTTAAATTGCACTTCTGAATGCATTGGGTCTAAAACCCATTTTCCTTGGTTTGACATATTTTTATTTTTATTGATTGACAATTGATTACAAGACAAATATAATAATAGATGTTTAAACATCTATTATTATATTTCTTCTTTACAATTGAATGATTATAGGGAAGTTGATTGATTATAGAAAAGTTATTCCGTCTCCATTAATACTTCTAAGTTAATCACATAACCTTTTGATAAAGACCATCTCGAACTTTTTATATGCTGCGTTAAGATGTAATATTTTTCATTTTCTTTCGATGCTCTTAAAGCTGGAGATGGAAGCCTATCATAGTATCTTCCATGAAGTTTGACTTCCTTTCCATCATAATATTCTTTAGGCAATAATTGAAAAATAACAAACATTCCATTAGTAGGAAGTGCTATTTTATATGCAGATACATCTACACCAATCCATGATTTACCTTTTGGATTATAGACGATAATATCCTCGGGCAGTAAGTTTGTCTCCGGAATACCATCAGCTCCTTTTGAAAAAATTCTCATTTTAAAAGGTTTTGAAATACCTTTTAAATCGTTACTAATATTAAACCTAACTTCTTTAACATAACCAAATCGATCTCCTGGAATGTAAGTTGCAACCTGATCGTTAAAATTTAGAAGAAAGTTATTTACTGTTAGCCAAACTGGGTTGCCTAGTTTGAACTGTTCTACTTTTCCATTATTGACTTTTACCTCATCTAGGGTTATTACTTTAAGTTTTAAGAATACTTTCTGAGGAAGACTTCTTAAATCTATGTACTTAAAAAAGACCTCTTGATAACCAAGTTTAGATACTTTTACTATATCACCAACTTTTAGTTGAGTAGTCTCTAATTCTACCATACCAAGATTATTTGAAGAACAGCAAAAGGTATTATAGATTAAAACGGAAGCAGATTCTATTGGTTTTAAGGTTGTTGAATCGAGAACGGAAAAAGTAATTTTTTGCTGTCCAAAACTTAAGGAAACAAAAAACATAAAAAATAGGCTAGCTAAAATCTTCATGGTAAAAAATTAGCAAAAGATAAGCGTTTTTAAGTAAACAATTCGAATTGAAAACTATTATTCATTATCACTTATAAAATATGTGTTAGGGATTGAAGCGATATCCTTTTTTTACCTCTTGCTATGCTGCAAATTGTAAAAAAGATTTAGCAAAAAGCCCGACCAATAAAGGGTCGGGCTGTGTTTAATGGAATTGGTAACACTCAAATTTACATAATTGCTAGAAGTAAAGAATTACATATTATTTATCTACAAAGCAGTCCTCAACATTAAAGCACCCACAGTCACATTAGTTCTGCTATCAATGATGATTGCCCCTCCGTTACGTTTATTCTTATCGTAAGGATCAAACGCTAATTCATCAGCAGTTTTAATTTCTACTCTACCAATATCATTTAAACCAAAACTATCTGCGTTTACTTTTTCCAAAGTATTAATGTTAAACTTATACAAAACCTCTCTGATTTTACAACGTGTTACTTTACTTTGATGTTGTATAAAATAGGTTGCTGTGGTATCTAACTCACGGGTATCCATCCAGCAAATATCTGCTTCAATTTCATTTGAAACGATAGGGATTCTTTCAACTTCAGCTAAAACATCTCCTCTAGAAATATCAATCTCATCAGATAAATGAAGAGTAATTGATTTTCCTTCTTCGGCAATTTGCAAATCGCCATCAAAAGTTTCTAATCTAGCAATGGTAGATTTCATCCCGCTAGGAAAAACTTTCACTGTTTCTCCCACTTTAAATGCACCACTTAGCACCCTACCTGCATAACCGCGGTAATCATGTAGTTCATCTGTTTGTGGACGAACAACCCATTGTACCGCCATACGAGCTGGCAATAAACTATCTACCTCATGTACTGGAACGGTTTCTAAATGGGTTAACAAATTCTTGCCTTTATACCATGGCATTTGTGTAGAATTATTAACAATATTATCGCCTCTTAAAGCACTAACAGGAATAAAAGTGACTTCTTTAATTCCCAATTTTGCCGCTAAAGCGTGGTAATCGGCATGGATTTTCTCAAAAACATTTTCGCTATAGTCTACCATGTCCATCTTATTTACACATACCACCACATGCTCTAAAGCTAGTAACGAAACCAAATAAGAATGACGAATAGTTTGCTCTATCACACCTTTTCTAGCATCAATTAAAATAATAGCTAAATCGGCATTAGAAGCGCCAGTAACCATGTTTCTAGTATACTGAATGTGTCCTGGCGTATCGGCAATGATAAATTTTCTGTTCTCGGTTTGGAAGTATTTGTAGGCAACATCAATGGTAATTCCTTGCTCTCGTTCGGCTTTTAAACCATCTGTTAAAATGGCTAAATCAACAGTTCCATCATCGTTTTTTCTGTTTGATTTTTGGATAGCCTCTAACTGATCGGCCAATACAGAACCTGTATCATATAATAAACGACCGATTAATGTACTTTTACCATCATCTACACTTCCTGCTGTTAAAAATTTTAATATATCCACTAAAAATATCCTCCTTTCTTACGGTCTTCCATAGCTGCTTCAGAAACTTTATCATCCATACGGGCACCTCTTTCACTTATTTTTGATTGACTGATTTCTAAAATAATATCATCAATCTCTGTTTTTTCTGATTCTACAGCAGCAGTACAAGTCATGTCGCCAACGGTTCTAAAACGAACACTCTTGGTGTACACTTTATCATCAGCATCCATGTTTAAATACTCATGAGCTGCCATCCAAACGCCGTTTCTTTCAATTACTTCTCTTTCATGGGAGTAATATATAGAAGGTATTTCGATATTTTCTCTTTTGATATAATTCCAAACGTCTAGCTCTGTCCAGTTGCTGATAGGGAAAACACGTACATTTTCTCCTTTATGGATTTTTCCATTAAAAGTATTCCATAACTCGGGACGTTGACGTTTTGGATCCCACTGTCCAAACTCATCTCTTACCGAAAATATACGTTCTTTTGCTCTTGCTTTCTCTTCATCTCTTCTTGCTCCGCCAATGCAAGCATCAAATTGATTCTTTTCGATAGTTTCTAAAAGTGTAACCGTTTGCAAAGTATTTCTACTGGCATTTTTTCCTTTTTGTTCGATTACTTTTCCGCTATCAATAGCATCTTGCACATGACCAACAATTAGCTTTTCGCCGATTTTTTCAATCAAACGATCACGAAATTCTATAACTTCAGGGAAATTATGCCCTGTATCTACATGTACTAAGGGAAAAGGAAACTTACCCGGACGAAAAGCCTTTTCAGCTAATCGTACCAAAGTGATAGAATCTTTTCCACCCGAAAAAAGTAAAGCTGGCTTTTCAAACTGCCCTGCTACCTCTCTTAAAATCGCTATGGCTTCTGCCTCTAACTGATCTAAATAATCCATTATTTTTGTTAAGCTTAAAGCAAAAAGCCAAAGGCTTAAGGCTTCTTATAAATTTTACTACTAATATTATTATCCTTTTTACAAATGCTTTCGGCTTTTAGCCTTAAGCTTTATGCCTTTGTTTCGTGTAAACCACATTCCTTTTTACTGGCATCTTCCCACCACCAACGGCCAGCTCTAAAATCTTCCCCATCGGCTACTGCTCTGGTACATGGCTGACAACCAATGCTTGGGAAACCTTTATCGTGAAGCGGATTGTAAGGCACATTTTTCTCTTTAACGTATGCTTTTACATCTTCTAAAGTCCAATTAAAAATAGGGTGAACTTTTACCAGCTGGTGAGCTTCGTCCCATTCTACCCAATCCATATCTTCTCTGTTTGCAGATTGGTCGGCTCTTATTCCTGTAATCCAAATTTTCTGATCTTTTAAAGCTCTATTCAATGGCTCTACCTTTCTAATTCCGCAACATTCTTTGCGATTTTCTACCGAATCATAAAAGCTGCTGGGCCCTTTTAAAGAAATCATTGTTTGCAATTTTTGCTCGTTAGGATAATAAGCTATAATCGGTTTTTGATACTTCTCTAAAGTACGACTCCAAGTATAATAAGTCTCAGTAAACATTCTGCCTGTATCTAAAGTAAAAACCTTGATGGGTAAATTTTCAGAAAAAATCATATCAGAAATTACTTGATCTTCCCATCCAAAACTGGTCGAAAAAACAATTTCTCCCTCAAAATTTTGAGCCAAATAAGAAAGAACATCTTGCGGAGATTTATCTTTAATAGCAATTTTTACTTCTTCTTTATTCATTATTATATCTTAATTATTCCTTGGTCTGTATCATCACATATCACTTAACTAATCTTTAGGATTATAAAAGACTAATGTTATTATTCTATAAAACCCAGCTCAGCGACCTCTGCCACCTCTGTGGTAAAAATTCATTCAGTCTCTGAGAACACCGAGGTTAAATTATATCTAAAACAAACTTAAAACAAAATTACCAACACTTCTTATACTCACTAAAATCACAATAACACTTACCGCAACCATAATCGTTTTAGCAGATAGTTTATTAGAAACCCTTGCAGCAATAGGCGATGCAACTGCACTACCAATTACTAAACCCGCAACTGCATACCATTGTAAATCGTTCAACATGGTTACAAAAGTTAAAGAGCTTAATAAAGCAATAAAAAAACGACTTAATTTTACCGTTCCTAAAGCATATCGAGCATTTCTACCACCTGCAATTAATGAGGAAAGCACTATTGAGCCCCAACCACCACCACCTACAGCATCAATAAATCCACCTGTGAAGCCCAAAGCACCTATTTTCTTTATCTTTTTATCAGTCGCTACTTTCTGATTGGCTTTGAATGCTTTCCTTAAAATAACAATCCCTAAAATTAGAGTATATATAGAAACAACAGGTTTGGTATACTGACTGTAATGCTCTAACGATGATAATAAATAAGCTCCTAAAACCGCTCCAATAGCTCCGGGGATAATCAACACTTGAAATAATTTTTTATTGATGTTCCCCATTTTAAAGTGCATCCAACCTGCAATGCCGTTACTTAAAATTTCGGAAATATGCACCGCAGTACTAGCAGATGCTGGCGGAATGCCCATTGATAAAGAAAAAGTGGTTGACGTTACTCCGTACGACATTCCAATTGCCCCATCTATCATTGCGAAAACAAATCCTGCCAATAAAAAATAGTAAAAATGTGGATTTACATGCTCTATATAAGCCTTAAAAGCTGGTTCTTGATTCCATAAAACAAAGAACGTTATTGCTGTAAAAGCAACTATCACCGACCATATAATCCAGCTTAAAGCTGATGCAGATATAAATTTAGGTTGCTTTTCTGTTACTAAACTTGCCGTTGCTTGGTTTAAAGCTTTTACTTTATAGGCAAAGTCTCCAGAAAGGGTTAACCTTAACTTGTTCATATGTTCTAGCGTATCGTCTATTTCGTCGGGGATATTATCGTTTAAAACCTCTTTAATCCGTTTTGCAACGGTAGGAGATTTTCCGTTTGTAGAAATCGCAATTTTCAAATTTCCTTTTTTAACAATAGAGCCTAAATAAAAATCGCAAAGCTCTGGTGTATCTGCTACGTTTAATAGTAGACCTTTTTCTTTAGCAGCTTTGCGGATGCTAGCATGCAAATCTGGGTTATCTGTTGCTAAAATTACCAGTTCTACGCCTTCTAAATCAGTATATTCAAATTTTCTTTCAATGATTTTAACTGCTGGATGTTGAGCGGCTAAGTCAATGAGTTCTGGTAAAAATCGGTCGGCAACAACATTAACCTTAGCTTTTGAACTGTTAACAAGCAAAGCACTCAGCTTTTCTAAGCCAACGTTACCACCACCTACCAATAAAGTTTGGAAGTTTTGAAGTTTTAAAAAGACCGGAAATAATTCATTTCCGTTACTTTCTTCAACTTTAAGGGTGTCGTTATTCTGCGTCAACGAACTCATAGGAAGCCAAAATAGGCTGGAATTTTGGATGTAAACTTACAACTTCGCCAATAACAATTACAGCAGGAGCCGCAATTTTATGCTCCTCAATTTGTTCTAGAATGGTATTCATTACACCTACCACAGCTTTTTCTTTTGGTGTTGAGCCATTTTGAATAATAGCAATTGGCAATCGGCCTAAGCCTTCTTCTTGATATTTGGCAACAATTTTTTCAATTTTATTAACTCCCATTAAAATCACAACCGTAGTTTTAGTTTTAATGGCAATGTCTAAATCGCTAGAGATTTCGCCATTAGCTTTAGTGCCGGTTATCACCCAAAAACTATCGCTTAAACCACGGTGTGTTAACGGAATGCCTTGCAAAGCGGGTACAGAGATAGAACTAGAAATTCCTGGAATTACTTCTGTTTGGATGTTGTAAGAATGCGCATAATCCAACTCTTCGTAACCTCTACCAAATACAAACGAATCGCCACCTTTTAAACGTACCACATGACCATATCTTAAAGCTGCATCAACCAATAACTGGTTAATTTCTGCTTGCTTTAAAGAGTGTTGTCCGGCTCTTTTGCCTACAAATATTTTTACAGCATGGTCTGGCGCCATTTCTAATAAAGCTTCATTTACTAAAGCATCATACAATACAACTTCGGCTTTTGATAGGGCTTTTACCCCTTTTATACTTATTAATTCTACATCACCCGGACCAGCGCCTATTAATGTAATTTTTGGATCTAATACCATATTATTTTACTGATTCAGCGCTTTGTCTGAAGTTTTTAACTTGATTTAAAAAATGATTAGCTTGAGCTAAATAAGCTTCGGCGAAAGCCAAAGAAGGCTCGTTTTTATTGATTTGCAAAACCAAATCGCTGAAACTTTGAATGCCAAATTGAGCGGCATATTCCTCATCGAACTTGTTAATTACTCCTGTTTGAGTACTTTGGTTAATGCCTTTATCTAACAGTAAAGCTTTTGCACTACTCACCATGGTATTGTAGGTATGATAAATAGCATCGGCGTAAGCCTGATTTTGAAAAGCTTCGTTTGCCCATTCAAATTTTTCTTCGGCTTCGTAAATTAATGTGGCTACTAAATCTATCACCACACCGGCACACTCTCCTACTCCAATGGCAGTTGCAAAAGTTTCTTCGTGTCCCCAATCTACAAACTCATCGTCCTTTACCTCAGTTTGATCTGCAATAGGTTTAAGCAATTGATAGAAATAATCTTTCCCTAACTCATTATAATAAGCATGAAAATTATTATAGAAATTAGCTTTCGCTTGATAATCATTTAAAATAGTTCGTAAAACTTGAGGAGCTCTTTTAGAAGGAACTTTTACCACTTTATCAGCAGCTCTACCAATTCCATCACCTACAATACCACCACCTAAAAGCACCTGAACTGCTGGCATTACTTTACCATTTACTTTCATAGAACTACCGTGAAAACCAATGTGTGCTAAACCATGTTGCCCACAGCTGTTCATACATCCTGAGATTTTAATTTTAATTTCTTTATTTTTTACGAAATCTGGGTATTCTTCGTAAATAACAGATTCTAAAACTCTTGACAGTTCCATCGAGTTAGAGATTCCCAAGTTACAAGTATCGGTTCCGGGGCAAGTGGTTACATCGGCTAAACTATCAAAACCTGCGTTTGCTAAATTTAATTCGTCTAATGCTAAAAATAGATTTGGCAATGCTTCGGGTTTTACAAATTTTAAAAGCAACCCTTGATTAATGGTAATCCTGATTTCGTCGGCAACTAAATCTTGAATAGCTGTTATAAATTTTCTAGCTTGCTGTGTAGGCATATCGCCTGTTTGCACTTTAATATAAACTCCGTAAAATCCTTTTTGCTTTTGCTCAAAAACATTAGTGGCTTTCCATAAATCAAAAGCTAATTGTTTTTCTTTAGGGATTTCTAACGTTTGGAATACAGCATTTGATGCTTTAGGCTGAGCTACAGTTTCTCGGTTAATTTTAAAAGTTTTTACTTTATTGGCAATTTGCTCTTCGGCAACTAGGCGCATTAATTCATCAATGCCTAATTTGTTAACCAAGAACTTTAAACGAGCCTTATTTCTGTTGTTACGTTCACCGTTTCTATCAAAAACTCTTAAAACAGACTCGGAAAAAGGGATGATTAAATCTTCGTGTAAAAACTCGTGAACTACATGCGCTAAAGAAGGTTGTGCTCCCAAACCACCACCTAAAACAACTTTAAATCCTCTAACTTCTTCTCCGTTTTCTATTTTAATTTTAGGAATAAATCCCAAATCGTGAATAAAAGAAAAGGCGGTATCGGCATCACTTGATGAAAAAGCAATTTTGATTTTACGACCCATTTCTTGGCAGATAGGGTTTCTTAAAAAATACTCGAAAAAAGCCTGAGCATAAGGCGAAACATCAAAAGGTTCTGTAGGGTCTATTCCTGCAGTTGGCGATGCGGTTACGTTTCTAACTGTATTTCCGCAGGCTTCGCGAAGTGTTATATCATCTTGTTCTAATTTAGCCCATAACTCTGGTGTACAGTCTAAACTTACATAGTGAATTTGAATATCTTGACGGGTTGTAAAATGTAAATTTGATGAGGCATATTCGTCGGAAATATCGGCTATCTTAAGAATCTGCTTAAAAGTTATTTTACCAAACGGCAATTTAATACGAACCATTTGCACACCAGCTTGGCGTTGTCCGTAAACACCACGAGCCAAACGTAAACTTCTAAATTTTTCCTCGTGAATTTTACCCTCATGAAAAGCTCTGATTTTTTGTTCTAAATCAATTATATCTTTTTCTACTATGGGGTTTTCTAATTCTGTTCTAAAACTTTGCATATTTAATTGGATAAAAAACCCCTTCTTTATTACAAGAAGAGGTTAACTAACACTAAAAAAGAGTGATATAGTTCCTTTATTCAGGTTGATTGAAAAACAGAAATTATAACAGTACTCAAAAATGTAAACGATTATTCGATTACGGGAGCAAATATATATAAAGTCTATGTACTTAGTAGATATTATTTTTAAATAAATTTTATTTGATACTTATACTCTTTTAAAAAGAAATTAATGGGTTGAAATTTTTTATAAAACTATTAATGCAAATAGAGATAATAGTAAATATGATTTAAAACTATTGGGCTTCTCTAAACTTTAGTAAATAATAATCCTCCATTTTAGTCATTAAAGTTTTATCTGTTTTAGATTTGTCTTTATAACCTAAAAGATGTAAAACGCCATGAATCATAACCCTACACAACTCGTTACGGATAGTTGTTTTAAAAGTTTTAGCGTTTTCATTTACTCGGTCTATACTGATAAAAATATCCCCAACAATTTCATGAGGTAAAGAAGAATTATCAAAAGTGATAATATCTGTATAGGTATCGTGATTAAGGTATTCTTTGTTTATTTTAAGTAAATAATTGTCAGAGCAAAATATGAAATTTAGCTCCTCTAACTGAAGTTTCTCTTGGATAATGGTTTGGTTAATCCAATTTCTAATTATAGTTTTGTTTTTGAGATTAAAGCTGGTTTCTTCGTTAAAAAAATGAATAGAAAGTTTGGGCATTATAATTTAAAATGTAATTCTAACTCGTTTCCTTTACTATTATAAATGCATTGGTCGGCCAATCTCTTCATAATATAAACACCTCTGCCTGTTAATTTCTCTAAATTACTTTGCTCAGTTGGATCAGGAATGCTGGTAAAATCAAAACCGTCTCCCTCATCAGCTATGGTAAAAACCAAACGCTTATTGTTGATTATTTCTAAATTAACAAAAACCTTTTTATTAGAGCTTTGCTTATTTCCATGGTAAATAGCATTGGTGATAGCTTCGTTCAGGCAAGTCATTAAATTTGCATAAACATCATCCCCTATTTGCATCTTTTGCGCCAAGTCATCAACAAAATTCTCTAAAACAGCAACACTTTCGCTGTTAGATGCAAGTTGTAATGAGTGTAATTCTTCCATAGTTTCCATTGTGTTTCTATTTTTTTATTCCAGTAGGTTTAATTTTTTAAAGTACTCACTTATTTTTGACTTATAAAAATAATTTAACGCAGGAGGCATAGTTTTTATTTGTTCTACCTCTTTGGCCTTCTGTTTTTGATACTCTTCTAAAATTAAATTATAGTTTGGAGTAAAATTTTTGGCAGCCTTACTTTCACGTTGAGTATCTTGCTCTCTTTCTCGCTCAGCTTTTTCTGCTTCTAACAATCTAGTTTGAATATCTTGTTGTCTTAACAAAGATTGCTGAGTAATGCGCTTGTTTACGAGGTCGAGTTCAGTTTGTTCCATTTCTTGAATAATTTTTTCAAGATTTCCCAATTTTCCTTGTCCATCCTTATTTAAACTGCTATTTATTTCTTGTAGCGCTTGCCTAATCATTTGCTGTTGCTGTGCCATTTTAGCCATTTGCTCACTTATACCACTTTTACCTTTTTGGCCTGGTTGTATCCCTTGTTGTTGCATTTGCTCTTTAGCCTTTTGCATATTCTTATTCAACTCCTTTTGCATCTCCGACAGTTGCGATAAACCTGGCTTTGGTTTACCCTTTCCACCAGATTGGGCATTTTTCATGGCATCTTGCAATTGCTTTAAAGCCTCGCTTAACATCAGTGCTAAATTATTTATAGATGTTAACGCAAATTGCTGATTTTTATTAGCTTGATCTATTCGTCTTTCTGTTATAAAATCTAAGGACTGACCAATTTGTTGATTAATAGATTGAATCTCTTTATTTACAGTACTTTCTATTTGAGGCACTTTCTTACTTAAACTATACAGACTATCCTCTACCATTTTTAAATTATCCTTAATATCTCTTTGCTTTTGGGCTAATTTAATAAAATTAGGATCGTCTTGATTGGTTCTTCTTAAATCCACCAATACTTTCTCTTGATCAAAAGAAGACTGCAATAAGTTTTTTAATATTTGTCTTAATTCTTGCTCGTTAACCTTATTCTCTTGCTCTTCGCCGCTTTGTTGCATACTTTGCAATTTTTGCGATAACTGCTTCATTTTTTGAGCTGCATTTTTTTGAGCTTGACTTGCTTTTTGGCTTTTATTCTCTTCTAAGCTTTTCTCGGCATTATCCATTTCTTGGTTAATTTCCTTTTGGTCTTGCTCCGGGTTTTCAAAATCGGCAGGCTTATCTAACTCTTGATTTTTTTGATCAACCTCTTTTAAGTCTTTCTTTAATTCATCAAAAGCTTTTTCTAAATCTTTTTGCTTATCTAAGTTGTTTTTATCGTTCTGCTTACTTAAATCGTCTTGCTTTTTTGCAAGTTCGTCTAATTTTTCAATAGCATCATTTAACTTTTGCTCTACTTCTAATTTTTTATAGAGTTCTAAAATCCTATCTAATTCCTTCTCTAAAGCTTTATTATCAACCTGCATTTGTTGTAATTGCTCTTTGGTAAGCTCTTTTTGGTTTTGCTCCATCAACTTTTGAAGATTCTCTAAAAGCTTTTTTGTTTTCTCGTCTAATACGTTGTCAAACAAATCCTGAATTTGCTTTTGCTTTTCTAGAATTTTATCGTTCTCGGGCTGTATTTCTTTCCTATCTAATAGATTTTGCTTACTATCTTTCTGAACATCCTTAATCAGATTTTCTAGTTTCTTTTGTTGCTCTAAAAGATTTTCAATTTGCTTTTTTTGCTCATAACCAATTGATTTTTGGTCTATTAATTCTTGATTTAACTTTTTGGTATCCTTCTGAATTTTATCAGCCTGCCTAATGGCCGATTGCATTTTTTGCTTAATGGCTTTCGAAGTTTCTTCAATTTTTTGAATACTTTCTTCTTTTGATGCTAATTTATAGGTTAAGGTAGCAGATTGCGTATGTTTAGCACCAAAAACACCATCATTATCGGCAACATCAAAATAGTAAGCTATTTCTTCACCGGGTTTTAAACCAATTTCTTTTAGCTTCCACAAATAAAATAAACTACTTTGCGCAGCTGGCTTATCAAAATTTACAGGAACAACAAATTTTTTACCTTTTCTACTTTCATCATCAGTTTTTAATATTTGATAATGAAAATTTAAACTACTTAAACCGTAATCATCAGCAATTTTACCAATAAAATAAACCACGTTTAAATTGGCAGAATCAAGTCGTTGATTAACTTCAATTTTTGGATATAAATCTGCGATAGTATTAATTTGATAGCTTACAGAATCTTGAGTGCTTACTTCTTTATTCTTTAAAAATATGCTGTAGGCACCGTTCTTAATAATTCTATTTTTAAATGTAAAATTATCCTTATCCTCAGAAATGATATTTTTTAATTGGTTTTGATAACTAAAACCAATTTGAGTGACATGTTCTGTTTTAAAGCGCCAAGTAATGTAAGTACCTACAGGCACAGTAATATCTCCCGGGTTTTGAATCACTTCCGGCTGCTTGTTTAAATAAGCTGGGTAATTTAATAAGGCAGAATAATTGATTAAAAGCGGTTTGCTTTTTACATTTATTACATATTCGTCTGAGTAAAATTCACCAGCCTTAAATCTGATGGTCTTTTTACTTTGTAAGTTTTTAAATTGATAACTGAAATTAATAATATCGTTTTTATTAAACTTAAAAGTATTTACCCCATCTTCTAAATAAATATCTTGCGGAATTTCATCTCCAGTTAATTTAAGTTTCAACTCAAAATCATCGCCTTGGGTTACCTCTAAAGATTTATTTACAATGTTAAAACTAAATGGAGCTTGCTTTTTATAAAATACATTGTGATTAATTATTCTTTCTGTACCATCGGTTAAAATTGATGGAGCGGCAAGAGCAATAACAACAACAATTGCCATTGGAAATAAAGCGTATTGTAAATATTTTTTATTCTCGCCAATGTTTACTGCCTTTACAAAAGGTATCGGCTTTAAAGTTGCAATTCTTTGGTTAATGCTAGCTTCTAATAATGCATTGCTTTGATTGCCTAAATCATCTGATTGTTTTTTAAGTTGCAGCGTGTTGATCAGCTTATCCTTTACATCAGGGAAATGTGAACCAATAATTTCAGAAGCTTGCTCATGATTGATGATTTTACCTAAATGAAAATAAGCAACCAAATGCCTCCCAATTAAAAACCAAGCTAAAATTAACTGTGTAATAATAAAACTGTAAAAGAGAATAGTTTTGGTATTTATGCTAAAGTAACTGTAATATTCTAAAACGATTAAGAATAAGTAACTCACTAAAAATATACCTGAAAGCCAAATTGCACCCCTAACTAATTTATTAAGATAATATTTCCTAATAAAATCGTCAATTTTTTTAATGAGTTGCTGATAGCCTGTATTCATATTATACCTTAAACTTAAGAAAGTTATTGATATTATATTGAAATATGATATTAAAAATAAAAAGTCTCTAGAATAGATTATTATAAACCATAACAAATCCAATTCTGTTTGAGTAAATTTTTAAAGTTAATTGTAAATAAAAAAGAGTTACCAAAACTGGTAACTCTTTTTATAACTAAACCTAAACAATTGTATGATACGTTAGCATTAACTGCTAACACTACAAATGTAAATTAGCGATGTTATATTAAAGTTAAGCAATTATAAAATGTTTGATATCATTAACGTTTAATTAAAATAAAGTGAATTTAATAAATGTCTAATTTTTCTGAATTAAGCATACCGCATAAGCTACAATACCTTCTTCCCTACCTATAAATCCCATAGTTTCGTTAGTGGTAGCTTTTATAGAAATGTCTTCTTCGTCAATTCCCATAGCATTAGCAATATGTTGTTTCATTTCGGGTACATGAGGATTAATTTTTGGAGCTTCTAAACAGAGCATAGCATCAACATTATTAATACTATAGCCTTTTTCTTTAAGCATTTTAACGCACTCCTGCAGTAATATTAAACTATTAATTCCTCGCCATCTTTCATCGGTATTTTTAAAATGATGGCCTATATCTCGCAAATTAGCAGCACCTAGCAAGGCATCACAAATGGCATGTACTAAAACATCAGCATCTGAATGACCAAAAGCACCTTTATGATGTTCTAACTTTACACCACCTAAAATAAACGGATGATTGTCTTTAAGCTGGTGAACATCAAATCCAAAACCGACTTTAATTTTCATTATCTTTTTGCGTTAGGGTCGGCAAAATTAAATAATAGAGAAAATCTTAAGGTATTTGCTAAAGGAGATTGCTGTTGATTAGCCAATAAATAAGAAAAATTTAAATCAACTATTTGGTATTTTAAGCCTAAACCCAAAGACAAATATTGTCTATTTCCTTTGGTTGGATTTTCGTAAAAATACCCTGCTCTAATGGCAAATTGTTGATTATACCAATACTCTAAACCTGTAGAAATATTTACTTCTTTGAGCTCTTCTGAACTACCACCTGGAGCATCGCTAAAAGAACCAAAAATACCCGCCGGTACCGATCTGTTTGGATCCTTACCTGCTACAATATTTCCATCTACATCTCTTGTAGGATTAGTAGGTACTAAAAGTTTATTGAAATCTAAAGAGAAAGAAAAATCATTAAAATCGTCGGCATGTACAGTTGTTGTACCGCCTAATCGTAAGTTAGTTGGTAAAAAATATTTCGGACCACCATCTGTATAGCTCATTTTTGTACCAATGTTGGAGATATTTAATCCAAAAGCGATGTCGGCATTTTTGCCAAATAAATCACTTTTTTGGGTATAAAAGGCAGATACATCTGCCGCAACAGCTGTTCCAGGTCTGGTTTGTTGATCAGAGAAAGAAGCGCCACCACTAAGGTTAGAATAAATAAATCTTAATGCAGTCCCCAAAGAGAAGTTTTCGCCAAAACTTCTAGCAAAAGTACCGTCTAAGGCTAACTCATTAGGGTTAAAATCACCTTGCTTTACCTGATTTACATCCACAAATTGAATATTACCTAAAGAAAAATATCTCAAAGAACCACCTATTACGTTTCTATCATCTAACTTATAGTATCCATTCAAATAGGCTAAATTGATGTCGGGAACTAGTTTTTGTAACCATGGACTGTAAGATAGACCAAAGCCATAAGGATCTTTCATAAATGCTAACTTAGCTGGATTCCAATGCGTTGCGTTTGCATCCCCAGAAATAGCTGCTCCTACATCACCCATTGCTCCTGAACGGGCATCTGGTGTTATTAGTAAAAAAGGTACCGCTGTGGTTATGGTGTTCCCCTGTCTTCCATCTGTTGTGGATTGTTGGGCGAAAGTACTTATGCTAATAAAAGTGGTTACTATTAAAAGCGTAGTAAGTTTTAGATTCATGCAGTAAAACTAAAATTTTTAAATTAATTTTTTGTTAGTTTAAAATAAAACTAGCTTTTCTATTTTTTGGCTCGTTTTACCTGATACGATAGAACGTACTTTTAGTTCGTAAATATATACACCTTTCGCAATTTTGTCTCCATAATTGTCTTTTCCATCCCAAAATATGTCATTTACCCTATTTCCAGTGCTATTTACTAACTGGTTTATTGTCTTAATTAATTTACCAGAAATAGTTTTAACATTAATTTGAACCTCTAAATCCTCTCCAGCCTGATTGTGTTCAAACTGAAAACTAGTAAGCGTAGTAAACGGATTTGGATAATTTAAAACATGAGCAAGAACAAGTTCTTGGTTGTTTTTTACTTCGAAATTAATGATTGCTTCATTAGAATTATTAAACACATCCCAAGCTTTTACTTTTAGGGTATAAAAACCGGGCTGTAAATTATTCAATGGAAAAGTAACTAGCCCCTCTTGGTAAGAATCTAATTTGGCTCGATAAAATTCATTTAAAATAAAAATTTTATCATTTTTATCACGATAGCTAAGTGTAGCAACTATGTCATGCCCAATCCCTATACCTATCGTATTAATTCCACTTTCATCTTTTAAATTAACCAATAAAATAGGGCTTGGGTTGGTTATTCCTCCATCAACAAAGTTTTCGTCATTTAAATAGGGTTTAATAATTGGACCAATTCTATCGCTATTACTATTTATTGAAGTACCACCTATAACCAAATTGGTATTAGAACCTGTTGCATCTAAAGCAGCATTATTGGCATAATAGCTTATTTTACCAAAACCTGTTTGTAAATTAATGTCTTTGGGTACAATAAATTCAAAATTAAAATCGCCGTTTGTTACCGTGGTTTTTCCTTTATAAATGATATTTTTTTGCGTTAAAAAACTTTGCACAAAGCTTCCGTTAATCTGCCTGTCTTGGCCTAAAGTGTTAGTAGTTATTGGCTTGTCATATATGGTTGGAAATACAAATCCATTAAAATTATTTAGTTTATTACCGTTTATATCCGTTACTATGCCACTAATTAGAATTTTTTTTCCTGCTTTTAGGGTGTCTGATATTTGGTTTGTTAATACTTTTTGAATAGGAATGGGAAATAATGCGCTTGGGTCGCCAAGTAAGGTAAAGTTTCTGGAATTTATATTTAAACCTCCAATGTTATTGTTTTTGGCACTTTTAAAAACATCACCAAACGCTACTTTTTTATTAAGATTTGATGGGTCTAAAAGTGCTCTTAAAAAACTCTGATTTAAATCGAAATTATAGGAAGCAAAAACGATTCGAGTAGTACTAAATAAAGAAGGAACACCGAAATCTTTAGTGATAAGGGCAAGCTCGCCAGCAGAAGTTATTTCTGGATCATCCCATCTACTAAAAGAACATGTAGCTGTAAATATAATTGGTAAATTATTTATATTATTCCAATTTAAAATATCCTCTTCTAATAAAACACGCTCACTAGACCATCCAGATTCACCTCCATGTCCAGTATAATTAATTAATAATGCACCTTGATTAAAGTTTTTATTAATTGCGTCTTTTACCTCAGGATATCTACTGCCGCCAGCAATACTTTGTTGTTGATAAGCATCAAAATATATTTTATCTAAGTTAAAGTTTGGATTTCTTAAGGCTACTAACGCAGCGTTAGCCTCTGCCTGACTTAAGTGTAGGTTATTATCCTCATCATCAGCAATAATAACAAACTGATTGCGCCAATTTCCAAAACTGGTATTACTAGCGTAAGTAATTAATTTATCAACTACGTTTTTAGCTTCAATAGCTGTTTTAACAGGGATACGCCCAACAGCTAAATCCATTAAACCTGGTGAAGTATTAAAGTCTTCAGAAAATTCTCCTTCGATATCATCTAACAAAGAAAAATAATCATCAGAAGTATAACTTTGTGTAGGTGAAAGGGAATTTTCTGACTGATACGTAACTATAAAATTGTTTTCTTTAAATCTTATAGAGCGGTTATCAAAAGAACCTTTACCAAAAAGTAATAAATATTTTGGTGCATTATTACCCGTTCCTCTATCATAAAACATCTTAACAAAATCTCTAATGGCAGTTGCATCTTTTTGCCCAGAAGAGAATTCGTTAAAAACCTGTTCCTGTAAAACCAAATTGTAAGTCAAATTTTGAGTAGTTTTTCTAAAATCTGCCAATCTTTTAGCCTCGCTATAAAAATTTGGCGTTGTAACTATAATTAAATCTGCTTGCGGTAATGCATGTAAGTTCTGATTAACAATTTTACCTACAGACTTTGGCTCTTTAACTGCACTTAAATTAAAGGCTATAAATTCCTTTAAAACATTGGTATTGCTTAAAAAAGAAAATTTATTATTTGAAACAGTATAATTTTGATTAATAGGAGAATTGGGAGAGGTAATATCCCAAAGTTTTAGGTCTAAAATGGTATTTGAGCTATCAAACCTAGTAACCCTTCCATTGGCAACACTATTTAAATCTCTAAATCTTAAATAATTATTAATTAACCCAATTTGCTTAGTAAAGTTTAATTCAATAAAATCTAGCCAAGAATTAGAAACAGAATTTGGCTTATTATAATTAATAGTTAAAGCTAAATTGTTAGCAGAAAAATTATTTATAGAAGTAAATTGTGAAACATTTCTAGCAAAATCGGTTTCGAAGGTTAAAGGCAAAGCCGAGGCGCTAATATTATAAAGATTATTGCCATTTAGATTTACAATTGCAGATGAATTTACATTAGATCTAATTGCTAAATTAGTCTTAATATAAATAGTCGAATTTGGTTTTATTCCTGTGGTGTTAAAATTAAATAATCTACTGTTATTAAATTCAAAATCTTCGCCAAGCCAATTTCTACCAGATTTTAAACTAGAGGTAGCTAATGTATAAAGGTCTTTTTCATACAATTGATATTCATTAAAACTATCAGAAGTGTAATTTGAAACTAGATTAATATTGTTTGGTGCGCCAATTCTTTTCCCTAAACCTTTATCAACATTAATAAAATAAAAAGAACTATCTGTATAAATATTAGTCTGATGTTCAAAATATTGGTTGTTCTTTAATTGCCATTTGGTACTCCCGCTAGCATAGAATAAAACGTAATCAGTTTGGTCAAATTTACCATCGCCTTCACCAAAAACTTCAATACCCAATTCTTCTAAATCATCTATTCTTTCTGCCGAGTTTGCCTGCGGCAACATAAATCCTCCATTACCATAAATTCTAATATTTCTCGGATTCACATTATTAACATCAACACCAAGGCTTCTTAAAAAATCAGAACTTAACCTATAAATCCCCTCATCTTTAACAGCAATCTTAAACCAATTTCCTGAAGACAAAACTGAGTTTTGATGATAATTTCTTAAGGTGTTTGTAAGTGGAGCATTAACACTTATGTTATTTATTTCAATTGAATATTCATCAATTTTATTAAAACCAATAGTAGTTTTAATGATTGGCAAAAAATTAATAATTACATACGGTAACCCATTTTCTAAAACCGTTTGGTAGTTAAGTTGAGGATCAGATTTAATCAGCTTTAAATTATCGGATTTAAAATCTAGAAATAGTTCACTTTGCTTTTCAATATTTAGATTTACAGAATTATTTCTACTATTTACAGCAATTTTTAAATAAACTGATGGTAGTTGTCCAAATTTTTCTTCCCAATATCTGGGAAAAGTAAAATCAGAATTGGGATTTATAATTTTTCCTTGTTTTAAAGTATCAGATAACCAACTAATAGTATATTTTTGATTAAAGTTTTGGGCATGTAGATCTTTAACGCATAGCGTTATCAAAAAAAATAATATAAAAACCTTAATTACAATGCTTTTCAAAACAAAATAAATCTATACCTTTATGTAACTATTTATATAATTGATACGTTTTAATAGGTAAAATTATAAAAGCTTTACGTATTAATACAATTTAAGTTATTCGTTTCGATAATTTAAGTAAATTATTTTTAGTTTTGAAAACACAATAAAGCACATGAGAAAATTAATTATACCTACCTTAACAATGTGTATTGCAGTTTCTGTAATATTCTCTGCATGTAATAAATCTGGTAAAGTATCTAGCTCAAGAAAAACTGGAGCAGCCTACAATATAAAGGACAGACCTGGCTCTCTACAAGTTTCTTCAAAAGTAAAACCAACACCTGGCCCAGGTTTAGTTCACATAGAAGGAGGTACTTTTGTAATGGGAGGCTCTAACATAGATGATATTGGCTTTGATTATGCCGCACCAAAAAGAAGAGTAACAGTAGCAACCTTTTACATGGATGAGACAGAAGTTGCTAATATTGATTGGTTAGAATATTTAAACTGGATAAAAGAAGTCCCTAAAGACCCAAGATGGTATTACGAGGCTTTACCAGATACATTAGTTTGGAGAAGTCCTTTAGCTTATAATGAACCTTACGTAAACAACTATTTAAGACACCCAGCATATCAAGATTATCCTGTTGTAGGTGTAACTTGGGAACAAGCTGTTGCCTATTGCGATTGGAGAACAAACGTTGTAAACGAAAACAATTTAAGAAACCAAGGAATTCTAAATAATTGGAAAGATTACGCCGCAGCAAAAAATGGACCTACAGGTAAAGGTCCAAATACAAAGCCCGGTGCTACAGCAAAGAAAGTTAGTACCGCTCCATTTGATTTAGATTTATACCTTAACGGGGAATACGATGATAAAGGTAAAGCCGCTGTTAAAGTTACATCTGCTAATGCAAAACCTGCTGCAGGGGCTGCAAAAGGTAAACCAGCCACAGAACAAAGATTTGCAAAAATTGAAGATGGAGTGTTTACTCCTGGTAGATACAGACTACCTACCGAGGCTGAGTGGGAATATGCTGCACTCTCTTTATTAGGCACAGGTGGTAATGATATTGTAAATAGTAGTAAAATATATCCTTGGTATGGCTTAGGAATAAGATCAGCAAAAAAGAACACACGTGGTTTAATTTACGCTAACTTTAAAAGAGGCGAAGGAGATAACATGGGTGTTGCAGGCTACTTAAACGATGGCGCAGATATCACAGCTCCAATTAATGCTTATATGCCAAATGATTTTGGATTGTATAACATGGCTGGAAACGTTAGTGAATGGGTTCTAGATACCTATCGTCAATTATCTTTTGATAAAGTAGAAGATTTTAGCCCATTTAGAGGTAACGATTTTGAGAATATTGAGTACGACACCAACGGTAAAATACAAACAATTGGTAAAACAAATGTTCCTAAAAAGGTTAATGCTACTACAGGTAAAAAAGACCCATATGATAAACAAGCAAACAAATATGGCAATGCTACCGAACCAAGTCCTTCTACTCCAGATGCAATTGATGCTACAAAAATGCCTGTTCTAACACCAACATTTAATCCAGATCAAAGAGGTGCATTAGATCCTCAAAATTTAGATTTGTATGGTAAAATTACACTTGTTAATGATAGATCTAAGGTTTTCAAAGGCGGATCTTGGAATGATAGAGCTTATTGGTTAAATCCTGGAACTAGAAGATATTTAGACCAAGGAGAGGCTACTTCAGAAATTGGATTTAGATGCGCCATGAGTAGTGTAGGCGATCCTCAAATTAACAAAAAAAGTACTCCACAATTTATTCAGCCTAAATCTAGGGTAGGATTTAAGGCGAAGAAATAAGAAATATAGAATTTTAGAAAAACCTCGTTTTAGTGCTAAAACGAGGTTTTTTTGTTTACATACTAAAAACTAACATTATTAAAAATCAAATTCATAATTTAGAGGCTCAAACCTAAACTATATTTTATGAGTAATGTAAATATTAAAAGACTTGCTTCTGAGCTTAATCTTTCTATATCTACAGTTTCTAGAGCGCTTCAGAATAGTTCCGAGATAGGCGATAAAACCAAAGCTAGAGTAATTGCTTTAGCCAAAGAATTAAATTATCAACCCAATCATTATGCTGCCGGTTTAAGGCGTAAACAAAGTAATACCATTGCAGTTGTTGTTCCTGAGGTAGCTGATAACTTCTTTTCTTTAGTAATAGATGGTATAGATCAAGTTGCGCAAGAAAGAGGTTACCATGTGCTTATTTTTTTAACTAGAGATGACTATAACAAAGAAGTAGGTTTTATTAGACATTTACAAAGCGGACGAGTAGATGGCGTCTTAATTTCTGTATCAAGCGAAAGCAGTGATAATGAACATTTACACGAGTTAAATAGAAAAAGTATCCCAGTAGTATTTTTTGATAGGGTTTTTGAAGATATCCCTACAGCAAAAATTACTACCGATGATTATAATGCCGCTTACAAAGCAACAAAACACTTAATTGAACAAGGCTGCAAAAAAATTGCATGTTTGGCAATTCCAGAGACTTTGCTTATTTCTAGAAAAAGAGTGCAAGGTTATATGGATGCGTTAGAAGATCATGGTTTAACAGTTGATGATGATTTAGTAGCGCACTTTGAAAATAGCGATGAAGACATCAATCTTAATATTATTGATAATTTAATTAGAGATAAAAAACCAGATGGAGTTTTTTCTTGTATAGAAAAACTTGCTTTACAAACTTATCAAACTTGTAAAAATCAAAATTTAAACATTCCAAATGATGTTAAGATTATTAGCTTTTCAAGTTTAAAAATAGCTCCATTACTACAACCTGCATTAAGCACAGTTACACAACCTGCCTTTGAGTTAGGCAAATCAGCTGCAACAATTTTATTTAATGCTTTACAAGAAAATAAATCAGATTTAGCTGATGATCATATAGAAATGGAGTCTAAAATTGTGATTAGGGAATCGTCCATTAAAGCCAATTAAGTTTTAAGAATCAATGTTGAAATTAATTACAATAATCTAGATTTTACCGGTAAAAACTTGTACCGCAGGACCCTCTAAAAATATGTTGGTAAATTTTTTACCATCATAATTAAATCTGATGTTGATATCTCCGCCTAAAACTTTGATCGCGGTTTCATGCTCACCCATTAAATTTTTCGCAACTGCGTTAGCTAAAGCGACAGCTGTTACGCCTGTTCCGCATGCATAGGTTTCGTCCTCAACACCTCTTTCATAGGTTCTAACAAATAAATAATCTGTCTTATCTTCTACAAAGTTTATATTTATTCCTTCTCTGTTATATGTTTCGTTATACCTAATCACTCTACCTTCGTCAAAAACATTTTTATCTGCTACTTCCGTATCAAACTTAACATAGTGTGGAGACCCTGTATTCAATACATAAGCATCTGCATCTCTATTCACTTGCTCAACATCAATCATTTGTAAGCTAACCCACTCACCACTTTCTGAAATTTTGGCATAATGTGGTCCATCTACTGCCAAAAAATTAGTTTCTAAATTTATCAAACCAAGAAATTTTGCAAAAGCCACAATGCATCTCCCACCGTTTCCGCACATACTACTAGGCATACCGTCAGCATTATAATAAACCATTTTAAAATCAAAACCATTTATTAATTCTAAACACATCAAACCATCGGCACCTATACCAAATCTTCTATCGCAAAGTTTCTGTAATAACTTTGGTTCTTGATGATTAAAGCGTAAATCCCTATTATCAATAAGAATAAAGTCATTTCCGGCTCCTTGATATTTAAAAAAAATTAACTCCATAGCAAAGCAAAAATGGTTAAAATTTATAGAGTAAAACAAAAAATTGAATTTTATTATTATGTCATTAATTATTATTTATTTTCCTATTCATCAAAATCATTACTCAATTTTAACATTTTTTAACTACATCAATGATAACATGTTGTTGCAAAAATCGTCTAAATGGTATTATTTTTGATTTCGAATAAGTAATTAAATTTTGTAAACATGAAAGAGAATTTTAGAAAAATTGGCATTACATTATTAACAGCAATAGTAGGAGGCGCCGTTGCAATTGGAGCTTATAAATTGATTGAAACAAATCAAATAAAAAACTTAAGCTTAGAAGATAGACAAGGTTTATATTTTGCAAACAACCCTTCTGCGATAAATTCTGATTTATCTAGTCTAGACTTTACTCAAGCAGCTGCAGCCGTATCTCCAGGGGTTGTGCATGTGAGAACTACTTACAACAGAAACATGGCAAGAGGCAACAATGTTGATCCGTTTGGTGATATGTTTGAAGATTTTTTTGGTCGTAGACAACGCTCCGCTCCGCAACAAAATGGCCCAGCACCTATGGGGAAAGGATCTGGTGTAATTGTAACTGAAGACGGCTACATCATGACCAATAACCACGTTGTAGAAGATGCAGAAAAAATAGAAGTTATTTTATCAGACAAAAGAGTTTTACAAGCTAAAGTAATTGGAAGAGATAAAAATACCGATTTGGCTTTAATTAAAGTTTCTGCATCAGATTTACCAATTGTGCGTTTAGGTAACTCGGACCAAGTAAAAGTAGGAGAATGGGTATTGGCAGTAGGCTATCCACTTACGTTAGAATCTACCGTAACAGCGGGTATTGTTAGCGCAAAAGCAAGACAAATTGGAATATTAGCCCCTCAAATAGACAGAAACAATTTTGATCCTGAAAATCCACCTACAAACACATCAATTGAATCTTTTATACAAACAGATGCGGTTATTAACCGTGGTAATAGCGGTGGTGCTTTAGTTAATGCTAGAGGCGAATTAATAGGAATAAACTCTGCTATTGCATCACAATCTGGCACTTATGAGGGTTACGGTTTTGCTATTCCTGTTAACTTGGCTAAAAAAGTGATGGATGATTTTTTAAAATATGGAGAAATTAAAAGAGGTTACATCGGGATTACATTTGATGAACTTAATTATGATAAAGCTGAAATCTTAGGAACAAAAGAAATAGATGGTTTGTATGTTAATTCTACTGTTGAGGGCGGTGCGGCTGCATCAGCTGGAATTAAAAAAGGTGATATCATCAAAAAATTAAATAATCAACCTATTACCTCTTCATCAAGTTTACAAGAAAAAATAGGAACAATGCGTCCGGGTGATAAAGTTCTATTAAGCGTTTTAAGGGATGGGAATTTAAAAGATTTTAACCTTACTTTAAAAGGTGATGAAGGAACTAAACTTGCCGTTAATAATGCATCTGTTACCACAACCATCAATAATTTAGGAGCGTCTTTTGCACCATTAAACGATGCTACCAAAAAGAAATTTGGTGTAGGAAATGGTGTAATTGTACAAAATGTAACGCCAGGTAAAGTTTTTGACATGTATGATATCCCTAAAGGAACTGTAATTACTAGTATTAATGGTAAGGCAATTAATAATAGTGACCAAGTAAATGCAGCTTTAAAAGAAGACTCTAAGATGATTTCTTTAATTGGCATTGTGCCTGATGGTAGTAGATTTAGAATCACATTCCCAGTAAAATAAACTGTCCCATAATAATATAAAAAAGTCTTGATGGTATATTCTGTCAAGACTTTTTTTATTTTCACTTTTACATGCAATCAGAAAATTTTAAAATTAGCTTTAAAGGCGAAGATTTAGTGCTTTTACCTGAAAAAGCAATCTGGTTTCCAGAATATGAAACTTTGTTAGTTTCAGATACTCATTTAGGTAAAGGTAGCCATTTTAGAAAAGCAGGCATAGCAATTCCTACCATTCTGGAGCAAGAAGATTTAGCTACACTTTCAGATATTATTGAATTATACAAACCTAAAGAACTTATCTTCTTAGGCGACCTATTTCATAGTGATATGAATAATGATTGGGAATGGTTTAAACTATGGCGACAGTTACATCAACACATCAAAATGATTTTAGTGAAAGGAAATCACGATATTTTGCCCTTGTACCTTTACCATTTATTAAATTTAGATGTGGTAGATGGTAAGCAATTAGGTGCTTTTAAATTATATCATGATTTACCAAAAAAAGAAATCGAACATTACGTTATTAGTGGCCATATTCATCCTGGTATTAAAATAACAGGAAAAGCTAGACAAAATATGGTTTTACCTTGTTTTTATTTTGGAAAAAACAATGCAATTTTACCTGCATTTGGCAAATTTACAGGCAAAGCAATCATTAAAAGAAAAGAAAACGATTTAGTTTATGCTATTGCAGGGAAAAATATAATTGCTGTTTAAACCTAAAATTATTTAAAACGGTTCTAAATAAACTTAAAATTTGCAATACACTAAGCTATAAGTGTTTTTTTGTCTATAATTAAATACTTTTGCAACTTAAAAAACCTTTAAATACCAAAAAATGAGTAATTTTTCAACAGCATTCTCTTCTACACTCGGGAGAAAATTAATAATGTGTTTAACCGGTTTGTTTTTATGTTCTTTCTTAATAGTGCATTTAACTGGTAATTTTCAACTATTTAAAAACGATGAAGGATTAGCATTTAATCAGTATGCCCATTTCATGACCCATTTTACACCAATTAAAGTGGTTTCTTACTTATTGTATAGTTCTATTTTAATCCACACCATTTGGGCTATCGTTATTACGCAACAAAACAAAAAAGCTAGACCACAAGCGTATGCTGTAAAACCGAAAGATGGTAGCATTTGGTCATCTCGTAATATGGGCATATTAGGAACAATATTGTTTGTTTTTATTGTTGTCCATATGGCAAACTTTTGGTACAAATATCACCAAGGGTACACTCCATATATTGAGTATAGAACGGACCTAAATAGTGGCGCTACTATGAGTCGTACACTGTCTGAATCAGAATTCACAGGCTATGTAAATTATGTAGATAATGGCGTAGAAATTACCAAAACCGAAGATTTATATTTAGAAGTTTCTACTGCTTTTAAACAATGGTGGTTAGTTTTATTCTATGTAATTGCAATGGGTGCATTATCTTTCCATTTAATTCATGGTTTCCAAAGTGCTTTTCAAACATTAGGTTGGAATCATAGTAGATACAAACCATTAATTAATTTTGTAGGTATTTGGATATTTTCTGTAGCAATACCTTTGGGTTTTGTGTCCATGCCAATATTTTTCTTATTGAAATAAAGTTTAAATCATGTTTTTGAAACAATACTTTTTAGTACTTGTTAAAACATAAAAACAAATAAAAATGAAGTTAGATGCTAAAATTCCAGAAGGCCAAATAGGCGAAAAATGGAACAAACACAAGTTCAATTTAAAACTAGTAAACCCAGCAAACAAACGAAAATACGATGTTATTGTAGTTGGAACGGGTTTAGCTGGTGCATCTGCGGCTGCTTCATTAGCAGAGCTTGGCTATAATGTAAAAGCTTTTTGCTTTCAAGATAGCCCAAGAAGAGCACACTCTATTGCTGCCCAAGGTGGTATAAATGCTGCTAAAAATTACCGTAACGATGGCGATTCTGTTTTTAGATTATTTTATGATACCGTTAAAGGTGGGGATTACAGATCTAGAGAAGCTAACGTTTACCGTTTAGCTGAAGTATCTGTAAATATTATAGACCAATGTGTTGCGCAAGGTGTACCATTTGCTAGAGAATATGGTGGCTTATTAGACAACCGTTCTTTTGGTGGTGCGCAAGTTTCACGCACATTTTATGCTCGTGGTCAAACCGGACAACAATTACTGTTAGGTGCATACTCTGCATTAAATCGTCAAATTAACTTGGGTACAGTGAAAATGTACACGAGATCTGAGATGTTAGATGTAGTTGTAGTAGACGGTAAAGCACAAGGTATAGTTACCCGTAACTTGGTTAACGGTGCAATAGAAACGCACAGCGGTCATGCTGTACTACTATGTACTGGCGGCTACGGAAACGTATTTTACTTGTCTACCAATGCCATGGGGAGTAATGTAACCGCTGCTTGGAGAGCGCACAAAAGAGGTGCTTACATGGCAAACCCTTGTTATACACAAATTCACCCTACTTGTATTCCAGTTTCTGGCGATCATCAATCTAAGCTTACGCTGATGTCTGAATCGTTAAGAAACGACGGTAGAGTTTGGGTTCCAAAGACCAAAGAAACTGCTGAGCGCTTACGTAAAGGTGAAATTAAAGCAAAAGATATTAAAGAAGACGATAGAGATTATTTCTTAGAACGTAAGTATCCATCTTTTGGAAACTTAGTACCAAGAGATGTGGCATCTAGAAATGCTAAAGAAGTTTGTGATGCTGGAAGAGGTGTAGGTAAAACAGGTTTAGCTGTTTATTTAGATTTTGCCGATTCTATCAAAAGATTAGGTCAACCGGCTGTTGCGGCTCGTTATGGAAACTTATTTGATATGTATCAGCAAATTACTGATGAAAATCCTTACGAGTCTCCAATGAGAATTTACCCAGCTGTTCACTACACAATGGGTGGTTTATGGGTAGATTATAACTTAATGACATCGGTGCCTGGTTTATATGCATTAGGAGAAGCTAACTTCTCTGACCATGGTGCAAACCGCTTAGGTGCATCTGCATTAATGCAAGGTTTAGCCGATGGTTACTTTGTAATCCCTTATACTTTAGGAGATTATTTAGCTAACATTGGCCCATCACCTATTGATGCTAACCGTCCAGAATTTGCTAAAACCAAAGCAGAGGTAGAGGCACAAATTAAAAAGCTATTATCTTTAAAAGGAAATAAAACTGTTGATGAGTATCACCGCGATTTAGGTAAAATAATGTGGGAATACTGTGGAATGTCTAGAGATGCAGTAGGTCTAAAGAAAGCTAAACAAATGATTAGCGACCTAAGAGCAGATTTCTGGAAAAACGCAATAGTTTTAGGTCAAAACGAAGAAGTAAATCAGTCTTTAGAAAAAGCAGGTAGAGTAGCCGATTTCTTAGAATTAGGAGAATTAATGGTTGACGATGCGCTAAATAGAGATGAGTCTTGTGGTGGTCACTTTAGAGAAGAATACCAAACACCAGAAGGCGAAGCATTAAGAAATGATGATGATTTTGCTTACGTAGCAGCTTGGGAATATACTGGCGATAATATGCCAGAAGTGTTGCACAAAGAAGAGCTGGTATTTGATAATGTTAAATTAACACAACGTAGTTATAAGTAAGATGTGATATAAGAGACAGAAGATACTAGAAAAATATTTTCTCAAATCTTAAATCTAACATCTCAAATCTTTTAAAAAAATGAGTGGAAATATGAACCTGACGTTAAAAGTATGGCGTCAAAAAGATGGCAGTACTCCAGGTAAATTTGTCACCTACAAGGCAGAAGAAATATCACCTGATATGTCTTTTTTAGAAATGCTTGATGTAGTGAATGAGGATATGGTAAAACGTAAGGAAGACCCTATTCAATTTGACCATGATTGTAGAGAAGGTATTTGCGGAATGTGCTCTTTAGTTATTAATGGCGAGCCGCATGGACCAAAAAGAGCAACTACAACCTGCCAATTGCATATGCGCTCATTCAATAACGGAGATACCATTGTAATTGAACCTTGGAGAGCATCAGCTTTTCCTGTTGTAAAAGATTTAGCTGTAGACCGTAGCGCATTTGACCGTATCCAACAAGCTGGAGGGTATGTTTCTGTAGGAACTGGTGGTGTGCCAGATGCTAACGAAATTGCAATTCCAAAAGTAATTGCCGATGAAGCATTTAACTCTGCAACTTGTATTGGTTGTGGTGCTTGTGTGGCTGCTTGTAAAAATGCATCGGCTATGTTATTTGTGTCTGCAAAAATATCTCAATATGCGATGTTGCCACAAGGTCAGCCAGAGCGTTACTCTAGAGCAGAAGCCATGGTTTTACAAATGGACGAAGAAGGATTTGGCAGTTGTACAAATACTTACGCTTGCGAAGCGCAATGCCCTAAAGAAATAAAGGTAACCAATATAGCTCGCATGAACAGAGACTTCTTTACTGCTGAGTTTATAAAAAGCTAAAAGAACTAATAATTTAGAATATAAAGGGAATCAATTAATGATTCCCTTTTTTTGTGTTGTTTTTAAATATTTCTCTAAATCTAGGCCTAGCGTTAAAAGAGGAACATTGATATCTAAGATTTCACCATCTACAGTAATTAATATATTATTGGGTATTACATCAATATTATAGTAATCTAAATTATCAGAATCGCTCCCTTTTAAATCTGCGTATTGAGGCCAGCTTACCTGATCATCTTTAATTGCTGCTCTCCACCAATTTTCTTTTTTATCTAAACTTATTCCAATAATTTCAAAGCCTAATGGGCTGTATTCTTTATAGTATCTATTATAATCTACTCTTAACCTTCTACTTAAATCGTTACCTGCTTTCCAAAACTCTAATAATATTACCTTCTTACCTTTTAAAATTTTAGAATTAAATTTATTACCCTTTAAGTCTATACCTAAAATTTTAATATCTATATTATTACCTACTCTAATTTTAAGTTTTTTGTTTAACGATTGGACTAAATCAGTATGGTCTTCATCATCCTTAAAATCTGCTTCTATGGATTTAAGCATCGCTAAATAACTTTCTGGATATCTGTTAAATAAATCTAAAGAGGTGTCTTTTATCAAATAAAACAATACCTGTGGAGATGGCTTTGATTTAGCAAATTTACTTAGAGCAGTGTATTGAGCATCTTCTAATTTTCGATTTGCTGCATCAATATCATAATACAGCTGATTATAAGCATCATCTCTTAAAATATCACTAAACTTTTCTGCTCTAGCATCAGCACTAGCTAACTCTATATGAGCTTCAGCAGACTCCTCATTAAGTATTTTATAGTACACACTTAAGTCATTTTGAATTTTATTTTCGCTTTTTATAAGAGGATATTCTTGTAAATTCTTACTAAAATGAAATTCTAAATTCTCACCAGATAACCAAACAGGAAAATAGAATTTAGTTTTTTTCTGATCATCATAATGTACTAAAACTTGATGAAAGCCTTCTTTGCTTAAGTTTCCTTGAAGCATAACTTCTCCATTCTTTAAATTCTCACTTTTAATAATGGAATCGGAAGAATCGGAAATGATTATGGTTGGTTTCAAACCTTTTAATTCATAATCTCCTGTAATAGAATATTTTTTATACCTGGTACAAGAAATTAAACAGCAAATAAAGATTGCTAAGAAAATAAAATTGATAAATACATTTTTCATAGGAAAGAAAGGTAAATACTTAATTAGCTCATAAAATATAAGCTAAAATAAGTTATTTCTTATCAATTTCCTCAAAATCTACAAAGTCGCCGGCTTTATCTAATTTAGGTTTCTTTTTAGGGTATGGGGGCATAAAATCAACAGAAATAGTTCCCTCTGGTTTACTATTATTACTTCTACTATCCGTATAACCCTGCTGCTGATTATGCATTTTTTCTTGCATATTCATAACCACTTTCTTAAATAAGAAGGGTAAAAATATACGAGCTAAGGCTCTTAAAATATATAATACGCAAATCGCGATGATTAAAAACTTAAATAATCCCATTGTTACAAATATAATCCTTTAACGTTATTAGACTAAAAATTTATGAAAAGTTACGCCCCAAATTTTTCTAACATTAATTTTTCTAATGCAAACATTTCGTCTCTTAATTTTGCGGCCATTAGAAAGTCCATATCTTTTGCGGCGGCCATCATTTCTTTTTGTGTTTTTTCTATCGATTTTTTTAGCTGCGGTTTGGTCATATAGCCCACAATAGGGTCAGCAGCTAGGGTTACAGCAGCATTATCTTCTTGGTAAATTTGCTGTACCCCTCCTTTAAAATCCATTACAGATGTTTGCTCAATAATTTCGTCTCTACTCTTTCCTACTGTACGTGGAGTAATCCCATGATCTAGATTATGTTGAACTTGCTTTTCTCTTCTTCTGTTGGTTTCATCTATGGTGATACGCATAGAGTTTGTAATCTTATCAGCATACATAATTACCCTACCCCTGTCGTTACGGGCGGCCCTACCAATAGTTTGAATTAAAGAACGCTCTGAACGCAAAAAACCTTCCTTGTCAGCATCTAAAATAGCTACCAAAGAAACCTCAGGTAAATCCAAACCTTCTCTTAACAAGTTAATTCCTATTAGAACATCAAATTCGCCTAAGCGTAAACCTCTTAATATCTCAACTCGCTCTAAAGTTTTAACCTCCGAATGAATGTAACGAACCTTGATATTCAGTCTGTCCATGTATTTAGCAAGCTCTTCGGCCATTCTTTTAGTTAAGGTAGTAACCAAAATCCGATCGCCCATTTTAATGGTTTTATCAATTTCGTCTAATAAATCATCTACTTGGTTACCTACAGGTCTAATATCAATAATCGGATCTAATAAACCTGTTGGCCTTATTACTTGCTCTACAAAAACACCTTCGGTTTTTTCCATCTCAAAATCACCCGGCGTAGCACTTACGTAAATGGTTTGTGGCGCTAAACTTTCAAACTCGCTGAAATTTAAGGGACGATTATCTAAAGCAGCTGGCAATCTAAATCCATAATCAACTAAAGAAATTTTTCTAGATCTATCGCCACCATACATGGCTCTAATTTGTGGAACTGTAACATGGCTTTCGTCTATCACCATTAGATAATCATCAGGGAAATAATCTAGCAAACAAAAGGGTCTTGCGCCTGGCTGTCTACCATCAAAATACCTCGAGTAGTTTTCTATACCGGAGCAATAGCCTAATTCTCGCATCATTTCCATATCAAAATTGGTGCGTTCTTCTAAACGTTTTGCCTCTAAATATCTACCATCGGCTTCAAATTGCTTTTTCCTATCCACCATATCTTCACCAATTTGATGCATCACACTGGTAAAACGATCTCGAGGAGTAACAAATAAATTGGCAGGGAAGATAGCTACCTGATCCATTTTTTCTAAAGTTTTGGCAGTACCAGGGTCAATTGCGGCAATTTCTTCGATATCATCACCAAAAAAAGAGATACGATAAGCTAAATCTAAATAAGCTGGATAAATATCAACAGTGTCTCCTTTTACCCTAAAAGTTCCTCTTTTAAAATCGGCGGTGGTTCTAGAGTATAAAATTTCTACTAATCGATGTAAAAAAGCATTTCTACTGATTCTAGTTCCTACTCCAAATCTAAAAACCGAGTTTGCAAAATCCTCGGGGTTACCCATACCATAAATACAAGAAATAGACGAAACTACAATCACATCTCGCCTACCACTCATTAACGAAGAAGTTGTTCTTAAACGAAGCTTTTCTATCTCTTCATTGATTTGTAAATCTTTCTCTATATAAGTATTGGTAGTAGGTAAAAATGCCTCGGGTTGATAATAATCATAATAAGAGACAAAATAATTAACTGCATTTTCTGGAAAAAACTGTTTAAACTCTCCATATAATTGAGCCGCCAAGGTTTTATTATGACTTAAAATTAAAGTTGGTTTTTGAGTTTGTGCAATTACATTAGCAATGGTAAAAGTCTTTCCAGAACCTGTAACACCCAATAATGTTTGATAATTATCGCCAGCTTTTACACCACTAACTAACTGTTTAATTGCATTGGGCTGATCGCCAGTTGGTTGATATTCAGACTCGAGTTTGAAATCCATAAATCAAATATAAATAATAAAAGCTTGAATAAAATTAAAAAGGGATTAGTCTAAATGAATAGACTAACCCCTTGTCAAACCTTAAACATGAACACTAAATGCTCAATTAATTAACTTTTTAAATTGCTTTTTGGTTTAGCAATCTCAATATTTAATAGCATTTTTACTTTAATATGTCTTTACTAATCTATACAGAAATAGTTAACCCAAGAGTGATATTTGTTTTTGATCACATTTTCAAAAACATTCTTGGCGTTAATTACATCATTACTCATCAAAAAGATATTTTCCAGAACCATATAAAGGCAAAATTTTCATATTCTGCAACTCCATATTTCACTTCCGATTTGTTTTTTAAATCGCATCAATTAATAGCAGAAAACAATATTCAAAATCAAAATAATTTGGCTTTAGCCGATTGGGAAGGACTAAAAATACCTTTTGCAGTAACAAATTCTATTTTAGATTTTGATGTTTTTGCAGCTTCATTCTACTTTTTATCGAGGTATGAAGAATACATTATTACCGAAAGAGACAAGCACCAAAGATTTGAAGGTAAATCTTCTTTAGCCTTTCAAAACAATTTTTTATATCGACCATTAATTGATGAATGGGCATATTTGATTGCCAAAATACTCAAAAATCGATATCCCGATTTTATGATTAAAACTAGAAAGTTTGAATTTATCCCTACGTTAGATATTGATAGACCCTATTATCTTAAAACTGATAAATGGTACAAACGATTTGCCAAACAAATATTTAAAGGCTTGATAAAAGATCCTTTTGATGTTTACGAACAAGTGAAAATTTGGAATAAACAATTTGGTGTTAAAACTATCTATTTTTTACTCCTAGGTAATCAACACGAGTTTGATGTAGCGCCAAGTATTTCGAACCCATTGTTTAAACAGTTTTTAAAAAGAATTGGCTTAACAAATCCAATTGGGATTCACCCATCCTATGCTTCTAATTTGAGTATAGATTTAATTAAAAAAGAGAAGGATTTACTTGCAAGCATTAGTAAACAAAAAATAGAAAGTAGCAGACAACATTATTTAATGTTATCACTTCCCAAAACTTACCAAAACTTAATAAAAGCTGGTATAAAAGCAGATTACACTTTAACCTTTGCCGATACTGGTGGCTTTAGAGCATCTACATGTACGCCGTTTTATTGGTACGATTTAGCAAATGAAAAAACAACGGAATTAATGCTTTATCCTACAGCCATGATGGATCAAAGTTTGAAGAAATATTTAGGTCTGACGATTGAAGAAAGCACTAATTTGTTAAGCGAATTAATAGCAAATGTAAAAGCCGTAAACGGAACATTTATTAGCTTATGGCATAATGAAACTATTGGTAATTTTGGCACTTGGAAAGGCTGGCAAAAGGTTTATATAGAAATGTTGAGGAAAGGGAGTGAGGATTGAGATTCTTTAAAATTTTAATTTAACTTTCATTATGATACACTGAATAAGCTAAATAGCGAACAACAAAATGTAAGCATTCATAAATTCAAATAGTGAGATGCTGAAACAAGTTCAGCAAGACAAAACGGAGATCAAAAACGCAAGTCATCCTGAATTTATTTCAGGATCCTACCTGCAGAGTTATCCAAATTTTAACGAGATACTGAAGCAAGTTTATCATTACAAAAACCACATTTCTGGTAGCGTTTAGCAAAGCGGTCTCTACGAATTAGCAAATAAAAAAAAGAGTCTTCCGACTCTTTTAAATAAATTTATTTAGACTTACGAAGTTTATTAAACTTCGTAAGTTTAGTACTAACTATCCATTCAAAACAATATCCTCCAAAGCATCAATCCAATCGGGGTTATCGTTTAAGCTCTCTACCAATTGAATTTTTTCGCCACCTAATTCTTCAAACTCCTCTTGGTACTCGAAACTAATTTCGTAAAGTGTTTCTAAACAATCGGCAACAAAAGCTGGGCAAAGAACCAATAATCTTTTAGCACCTTTAGCGGCTAAATCCTTTAAAACATCAGAAGTATAAGGCTTCATCCAAGGATCGTTTCCTAATCTTGATTGATAACAAATGGTATAATCGTCGGTAGTTAAGTTTAACTCTTTTGCTATTAATTGTGCAGTATTATGGCACTGTGCCGAGTAGCAAAACTTATTATTCTCGGAAATGGTACTGCAACAATTTTCTGCTTTTAAACAATGTACTCCAGACACATCGGCTTTACGCATGTGTCTCTGCGGAACACCATGAAAGCTAAATAAAATTTTATCCCATTTTTGATCTAAATATTTTTTGGCATTATTAGCAAATACTTTAATCATACCTGGATGATTTTAATAGCTATTTACCAAAGTTAAAGGCGGTATGGTTTGCCATTTACTAATAATTTCCATTACCAATTGATGTACAGAACCTGTTGTCAAGGTGTTTGTACAGGTTTTTCTTTTGTTGATTCAACACCTATCTTGTTTGTAAAAACGAAAGAAATAAGGCAAATAAAGTCTTTAGAGATACAGCAGCTATAGGGCGGATAGTTAAGCTTCACCTCGTTATAAACGATAAAGGAGAAATTATCAACTTTATAATTATCCAAGCGAATATGGATGACAGGACTCCTTTAAATTCAGAAAGATTTTTGAAGAAAATATTCGCAAAGATTTTTGGTGATAAAGTATATATCTCTGATAAACTTTGTGAAATAGTTTTTACAGATGAAATACATTTAGTTACTGGAATACCTAACAATATGAAAAACAGCTTAATGGCAATGCATGACAAGATAATGCTCAGAAAAAGATCTGTAATTTAAACAGTGAATGACGATCATCTTAATAACATGTGTCAAGTGGAATATTCAAGATATCGTTCATTCATTAATTTTATTGTTAACCTTCTTGCGGGTTTGGCTGCTTTTAGCTTCTTTCCTAAGAAACCTTTCAATGAATACCAAACTACCAAATCTAACCAAATTGCGCTACTCTAATTATCGAACTCGGGTTATTAAGAAATGTTTACCCACCTATTTAGTAATTTCTGCTTGCGTTCGTTAACATTTATGATATTTAATAGCAATCACAAAATTTGATATTGTTTGATTGAGGAAGGTGAGTCCTAAATGTGAATTATTGAACGTTAACTTTACAACAAAATTTTAATTTGTCATTTCCTTAAAAATTATGCTTTCATTTTGTTTACTATTTGTGTGAACTTATTTTAGGAAAAGACATAATTCTAATCCTAATTAATTATGGTTTTTAATGACAATTAAATAAAAAGTGACTTTTTATGGATTTGATAATTAAGAGAAATTTTTACCCATAAAAAGGTATATTTCTTACCATTCAATTTAAAAAAAACAACCAATATTTGTCATAACCAATTAACCAAGTATTAAAACGTAACCAATGCAAAAAATGCAAACGAGAAACGGTTTAATAACTACAAGAAATAATAATTAAACATTATGAAAAGAAAATTACTAATTACTGCTTTTATAGCTGTTTGCCATTCTTCATTTGCGCAAAAACTATTTATAGAAAACTTTGATTATCCAGCTGGAGCATTTGATAAAACGACCAGTGGGTGGATTGCCTACAATGCTGAAGGCGCTCAACCTGCAGAAATCATTTCTAGTGGACTCAATTTTCCTGGTTACAAGCAAAACTCTGGAAACGCACTAAAACTTAATCCAAAATCTACAGGTGCGGAAGATATTTATAAAGAATTCTCAAAAGCAGTAAAATCCGGTCCAACCTATGTTTCTTTTCTCTTAAATGTAACTTCATCAGCGGCGGTTCCTGACAATCAGATATCTGAGTTTCTCTCTTTATCTACAAAGCCTAAAAACATGATTTTAAGGGCGAAAGTGAGCACTGTTGATAACGGCAACAACACTTTTAAGTTGAAGCTTACATGGGGAATGAATACTGCTGAGAGTAAAAAATCAGAAGAGAGCTTTAGTTATGGAAAGACCTATTTAATAGTATTAAAATACGTAAGACAATCTGAAACTGACGAGGCAAGTCTTTTTGTTTTTGATAAAGAAACTCCTGCTGAAGAGCCCTTAAAAGCAACCATCGAAAAAGTATCTTATACTAACGAAAGTGCAGAGATAGCACCTGGTTCTATTTTACTTCAACAATTAGGCGGTGCGCAGGTACCTCAAAATATAACTATTGATGGAATTACTGTCGCAATAACCTGGAACGATTTATTCAACTAGTTCAAAACCAATAAAAAATCAAAAAACTATTTTATTCAGAAATTATTTAACTCATCAAAAAATGAAAAAAATTTTTACTACTTTATTAATCTCACTTGTGAGTTTTTCAATTTATTCACAGTCCGTATTAAAAGAAAATTTCAACTATACAGTTGGCAACTTAACTGGAAACGGCGGTTGGAGTGCTTATAATGGTAGTGGAGTGCAACCCGTAAAAGTGATAAATGGTGGCCTAACACTTAGTAATTATGTTATGTCTGATACTGATGGAAAAGCTGTAAAGCTGAACCCAACGGCACAGGGTACTGAAGATGTATGGACGACTTTTAGCTCAGCAATTACCACCGGCCCGACCTATTTATCATTTCTTGCAAAAATAGATCTAACTACGCCTTCTACTAACACAAGCCCTGTTGAGTTTATCACGCTAGCATCTGCAACCAATGTGACTGTAAGAGGTAGACTTTGCGCCGTTGAAACTTCGCCGACAACTTACAAATTCAGACTAATTTGGGGAGCTACAAGTACTCAATTTGTTGAAAGTTCAGATTATACCTATGGCACAACATACCTTGTAGTTTTAAAATACGACATATTTACAGGAACTGATAATGATAAAGTAAGTTTATATGTTTTCAATAGCGCCCCTCCTACGGTAGAACCAACACCTGTAATTACGCCTTTTGGATTTACGGGTGACACAAGCCCGGGTGCACTAAGATTACAGCAAAATGGACCTAGCGGATCTAGCACAACTACTACTCCTCAAAATATTACTATTGATGGAATTGCTGTTACAAGATCATGGAATGATTTTTTCAATAGTACATTACCAATATCATTACTTAGCTTTTCAGGAAAAATAGAGAATAACAATGCAAAATTGAATTGGAAAACTTCGTCTGAAAAAGATAATGATTATTTTGAAATCATAAGACGAGGAGAACAAACAGGAGAAGTGAGTTTAGGTAAAATATATGGTAAAGGAAATAGTACCAGTATTAAAGATTATTATTTTACAGATTACTCTCCATTAGAAGGAAATAATTATTACAGCTTAAAACAAGTTGATAAAAATGGGGAATCTCAAACCTACGGACCCGTAGCTATATCTTTCAAAATTGATCAATTTGCTTTCCAAATTTTTGCAACAGAAAATGCTGTAAAGTTGAAACTCAATAACAAGGAGCCTAATTCTAAATTAGACATCAGGTTATTTAATATGAATGGCGCTGAGGTGTATAAAGGTTCGCAGCTATTGAACAGTAGTGGATTCCATGATGTCAACATACCTATTAACCTAGAACAGGGATTATATATCGTTAATTTACAAATCAACGGAAAATTGACTACTGGTAAATTCTTAAAATAATTCCCTTAAAAAATTAATACCGACAGCTCCTTAAGGCTGTCGGAAATTAAACTATAAACCAATTAAATCAATAAATATGAAAGTACTTTTTACAGTCTTATTGGCTATGCTTTATGCAAATTTTACCTCAGCTCAAATCCTAAAAGAAGAAAATTTCAACTATACCGTTGATAGCAGCCTTACTAATCAAGCCTCCTGGATTCGATACAACTCAAATGGAGTACAACCTGCCAAAATAATTGCCGGAGGCTTAACTTTTCCGAATTACAATTACACAGATACAGATGGAAAAGCAGTAAAGCTTAATCCCTCAAACCAAGGAACAGAAGATGCATACACTAATTTATCTTCTTCCGTAAGCAGTGGAACATTCTATTTATCTTTTCTTGTTAAAGTAGACAAAACAACACCTGCAACCAATATTAGTCCTTTAGAATTTTTGTCTTTATCATCATCCTCACGTTTAGTAATAAGAAGTAGACTTTGTGCAATAGAAACTTCAACAACAGCTTATAAATTCAGGTTAATTTGGGGTAATACTTCATCCCAGTTCTCAGAAACTTCCACAAGTTATACTTATGGCACTACTTACCTTGTTGTTTTAAAATACAATAAGATAGATGGAGCAGACAATGATAAAAATAGCCTATATGTTTTCAATACTACTGCACCACTTACCGAACCTACTTCGGCAGTTATTGCTCCATTTGGTTATACTAACGAAATTGACCCAAGCTCTGTAAACTTGGTACAGTTAGGCCCAAGCTCAACCTCAACAACCACAACCCCACAAAATATCACTATTGACGGTATGGCTGCTGCTTATACTTGGGGTGATATTTTTGCAAAAGGTGACACCATTACTTTCAGCGCTGCAGACACAGCATCATTAAAACGTGGAAATTTAGGCTTCTTACACTCTATAAATACCACAGCACCATTAGATAGCTTTGTAACTTTAATTAAACCTAAAATTTGGAGAGTGGGAAGGTATAACGATCCATTTAACCTATATACCCGTTTAAAAAATAACCTTGGTGTACAAAAACAAATTTTAGTATTGAGTGATTTCCGCACCATTCAGCCTTGGAGAAATATTTACCTTACTAAAGGATATGGGGTAATGACTGATTCTCTTATTAAATATACCCAATCGCGAGGTTTAGATTACGAATTTGACATTTTTAATGAGCCTAATGATTCCCTAAAAAATGATTTCTCAGGTTTCATGAAAAGAATATGGAAACCTGCATATCTGGCAATTAAAGCCAACTCACCAAACGCAAAAATACATGGACCATCTACAGGTATAAACACTTTGGCAAATCCTCTACAGGATTCTTTACTGATATTCAAATTTATTGACTCTACTGCTATAAGTAATACCTTACCAGATTATATGAACTGGCATTTTCAATCGGGATATTCTATTGCAGACTGGCAGATTCCTTATGCTGAAGCTATAAAAACACGTGTTGCGTTAAATGGCAAAACCATAAGTGGAATTGTGGTGGGAGAAACAATTAGACCAGGAAATGAAAGAAACACTAGTCCAGGGGTGTTGGCTGATGTATTTGCTACAGCAGAAATTGGTAATATTACACAAATTCATGCCGCCTGGAGTTCCTCCAGAGTTTATGGTATTTCCACTTCGCAGGTTCCAGTATTAGATGGAATACTTACAGATAGTACAGGTACAGGACGACGTGGTGCATGGTGGACCTATCGATTCTTTGCACAAACAGACGGCAGAAGGATAAAGTGTCAAAATACTAGCTCGGGAAGTGCTAATTTGGTAGGTATAGCTTTCAGAAATACTGGAAAACAGGTAGTTAGAGCAATTGTTGGCACTAGAGATACCAAAAGTAAACAACAAAATAGCCATATCGCTTTTAGTGATTTACAAGCGGTTCCTTATGTTACTGATTTAGGTAAAGTTCATGTTAAAGTATGGTATAATTATCAAACCAAATTTGATGTAGGCTATTTTGGGGCAGACTCATTACCTAAAATTATTGATGCAGACTATGAAATCATCAACAACAAAATAGACATAAAATTAACAATAGATCAGTGGGATGCTGTACTGATAGAACTGTCCAAGCCTACCGTTCATACTGTTTTATCTACAGGATCATCCGCATCACCAAACATTATCGCATATAAAACTTCAGATATAAAGGCTCAATTAAATTGGACTTTTAGTGAAACAGCAAATAGCAGCTATTACATTATTGAAAAGGCTACAAATATTAACTCATTTAAACAAATAGCTAAAATTAATTCAAACGGGTTGAATGCAAATACGCCTTATACTATTTTTGATAATGAACCAGAGATTGGAATCAATTATTACCGTTCTAAACTTTACGATAACAATGGTACTTTACAGGCTTCAAGCAATATTGCAACCCTTCAATTTGATAACCTAAACCAAGCAGAAGTAAGTATTTTTCCAAATCCTTCGACAGGGCTGGTAAATATTTATTTAAAAGGATATCCAGATCCACTTGCCGAAGTACAGATACTAAACATGATGGGGAAAGTAGTACATAAAGAAAGCATTATTTTAAAGGAAGGACAAAATACTTATCCTTTAACTATTGCTCAGAAACTTAATTCAGGAATTTATATTGTTAACATAAAATCTAAAAATTCAGAACACTCACAAAAGCTGTTTATTTTGTAAAAAGAAGATTTTACCCATAATAAGGGTAATTTTTACCCATTAAGAAAAGTTCTTAAGTTACATATTTGTACAACCAATTTATTTTGCAGCCAATAAACAAGGCGGTATAAAACCAACAAACTGCACCTAAATACAAGTGCAAATTTTAAAAACCAATTAAACCAAAGAATGAAGGTATTAACTTTAATGAAATCGAAATCCTGTTATCTGCTGATGATTCTAATACTATTGTGTTCGATTAATACTTCAGCACAAATAAGAGTGACCGGTAAAGTAACAGATGGCACAGAACCCTTGCCTGGCGTTAACGTAAAGGTTAAAGGTTCGCAGATTGGCACAGCATCGGATGCGGCCGGCAAGTTTTCTTTAACAACTGCCAAAACCGAAGATATCCTCATTTTCACCTATATAGGGTTTAAACAAAAAGAAGTAGCCGCTAACTCCCCAGAAATAAAAAACTTGGTACTAGAAGTTGCTTTATCTACGCTAGATCAGGTTGTTGTTGTAGGTTACGGTGTTTCTAAAGTTGGCGATCTGACGGGATCTGTTACCAGTATTAAGGGAGAAACGCTTAACCAAACCGGTGCTACCACATTTACTGAAGCTTTGCAAGGTAGAATTGCTGGTGTAAAAGTAAATAGTCAGTCGGGCGAGCCTGGTTCTTCTATAAACATACAAATAAGAGGAGCCAATTCAATCACAGCTTCTAGTTCACCTCTTTTTGTTATTGATGGTATGCAAATAGATGTAAATGACGCTGAAGTGGCAACTTCTGCAGTAGGCGGAAGCACAGGTTATAATCCTCTGTCTTCAATCAATCCGAATGATATAGAATCTATAGAAGTGCTTAAAGATGCATCTGCAACAGCCATTTACGGAGCTAGAGGAGCTAACGGAGTGATATTAGTGACTACAAAATCTGGTAAAGGCAAAAAATCAAGGTTAAATTTTGATGCTACATTTGGAACATCTGAAGCCACAAAAAAGCTAAATATGCTTGGACCACAAGATTATATAGATTTTAGGTTTGAGTTTGAACCAAATTCTATTGTTTGGGGAGTAGACACAGATGGTAACGGAACCTTAGACAAACCTGTAGATGCTAATAATTTTGACCAGTTCAACTGGCAGGATTTAATATTGAGAACGGGTCTAACTAGAAAATACAATGCTTCGTTACAAAACGGATCGGAAAACACAGACTTTACAATGGGTTTTGGATACCTAGATCAAGAAGGAGTTGTTATTAGTAATGATTACAAACGCTACTCAGCCCAGATGAAAATTAACCATCGCCTTTCCAAAAAACTTGAAATGGGTATGAACTTAAATTATGGACGTACCATTACTGATGGAGCAGTTTCTAGCGGAGGCGGTCAGGGCAGTTTTAGTGGTTTAATTCAAAGTATGTATAATGAAAAACCAATTGGTATTTTCGTTGCACAAGAAAATGAAGGAGATGGTCAGTATATACCGCTTACCTCTATGTTTTTAAATTCTTATAAAAATGTAACCCTTGACAGAGCAATTGGTGGTGCCTTTATCAACATGGAAATTGCCAAAGGGCTAAAGTTGAGAGTTTCTGCTTCTGGCAATACCTCTTTTTCTAAACTACAAGAATTTTATGGCAAGCAAACACGGTGGGGAAGAACAAACGATGGAAGGGCTGGAATTACAGACGTTCAAACCTCATCATACACTCAATCTAATACACTAACTTATACTAAAAGAATTAAGAATCAATTTTTAACCCTTCTGGCAGGTCAGGAATTTAATGGTTACAGCTCTGAAAATTCATCTATAAGGGCTTACTCTTTTGAAGACGAGTCAACAGGTGTATTTGATATTAGTAAAGCCAATGTATTTGACAAACCCACTTCCAACATCACAGAAATAAACCGCTTATCATTCTTTGGAAGGGCAAATTACAATTTCAATTACAAATATTATTTTACAGCTACTTTAAGGGCAGATGGCTCTTCTAATTTTGGGAGCAACAATAGATTTGGTTATTTCCCCTCTGCTGCATTCGCTTGGAAAATCAATAATGAAAAGTTCTTTTCAGGCATTAAAAATATAACCAACCTTAAACTAAGATTAAGCTACGGAGTAACTGGTAACGACCGAATACCCGCATACGCAGCAATTGCCACACTAGGAAGCAACAATTATACAAGTGATGATAGCCCTTTATTTGGCTTGGCTCCTACTGTGTCTCCAAATTCTAACCTTAAATGGGAGTCTACCACGCAGTATGATATAGGAATAGACCTTGGTCTTTTTAAAGAAAGAATTACTATCACTGCCGATGTTTACAAGAAAACAACCAACGATCTCTTGCTAGATACACCAATTCCATCACAAACGGGCTATAGCCGCCAATTCCAGAATATAGGAAAAGTGCAAAACAAAGGTTTCGAGTTGAGTATTAGCAGTACAAACATCTCTAAAGAAAACTTTAATTGGTCAACAAGCATCAACTTAGATAGAAATCTCAATAAAGTGCTTTCCTTGGGTAGTGCTACATTTTTACCTGTAACAATTGGTAATGGCTTTTTAACTGATGTTGGGCGGGTAATAGTTGGGCAGCCTTTAGGTACTGGCTTTGGTTATGTTGCAAATGGTAATTATCAATTTGCTGATTTTAACATCACAGATAATTCGGGAAACAGTATAAATCCATCTATCATCAACAATACCAATTTCGCTAGTTACACCTATAGCTTAAAGCCAGGGATTACCAGTATCTCTGCTGTTAGACCTGTCCCAGGCGATAGAAAATATAAAGATTTAGATGGCAATAACATCATCAATGCAAATGATCGTACGATAATATCAAATAGTAATCCCGATTTAAATGTAGGTTTTTCCAATCAGTTTAGATACAAACAATTTGATCTTGGTATATTCTTCGAAGGGGTTTTTGGCAATCAGATTATGAACGCATTTGTCAATAACTCTGAAGCAGGTCTAAAAGGTGCAGCGCCACAATACAATATTACAGAAGAATATTACAACAATCGCTGGACACCAGAAAATCCATCTAACACCTATTCTAGGCTAAAAAATAACACTAATGATTTTGTATCAAGTTATTATGTAGAGGATGCCACTTTTGTTCGATTGAAAAATTTATCTATTGGTTATACATTGGGCAAAAGAATCAGTAATAAGCTCAAAGCAAATAGCATTAGGTTAAATGTTACTGCAGATAACCTATATGTATGGACAAATTATAGTGGTCTCGATCCAGACATCCGATCTGGCAATGCTTTGCTTCCCGGTTATGACCGTTTATCATATCCGCGAGCAAGAACCGTATATTTTGGATTAAACGCAGAATTTTAATAGCAAACAAGATGAAAAAAACATATATATCAATTGGTCTAGTTCTACTTTTGGGAATGGGTTCTTGTGAAAAATCTTCTTTTCTCAATCAACCGCCTTTATCTTTTACTAACCCTGAAAGTTTTTTTAAAACAGAGAGCGACCTAAAAGTTGCACTAGTAGGTTGTTACGACCCTATAAATACGTCTAATGTTCCTGGTGCATTTGTACCCGATGGCACCTATTCAAGAGGGCTACTATACATTTTGGGTGGTGGAACAGACGAAGTGGTGCCAAACACTTCCAGCGAGTTGGCAGATTTTGGAAGATTATCTTATCTTCCATCAAATAGCCCTTTATCTGCTTTATGGGCAGCTTACTTTGCAGGCATCAATAGGTGTAACTTATTAATAGAAAAGGCAGAAGATGTTAATATGGACGCTACCAAAAAAAGCCATATTATTGCTGAGACCCGTTTCTTAAGAGCTTTTTACTATTACCACCTCACCGTGTGCTTTGGTGGTGTACCGTTTATCACCAGTTCTATCCCAGCAGGAAATACACCAAGACAATCTGTAGAAAAGATTTATGGCTTAATCACCGAAGACCTAAATTTTGCTTATACCACATTAACTAATAATCCAACCTTTATAGGTGGGGCAAACAAATGGACCGCTGGTGGTTATTTGGGCGTGGTGTATAATTACCTATCAAGTTGTAAAAGATTTCAGGTTAGCGAATCATTGGCTTTTCCACTTAACAGTTTTAGCTGGGTTAATGAAATAGAAATGAGCCAAAAAGCAAAAACAGTTTTAGAAGATGTAGTGAACAACAGCGGTTATGTTTTACTGGAAAAAGCAAAATACAGCTATCTTTTCCGAGAAACTACAAAAGCTGACCAGTATAGGGAATGTTTGTTTTTGGCACAAAGTAGCAGTAGCATTACAGATGAATACCCAGAAATATCTAATTTTCCTATCCCAAATGGCGACAGAAACACCTATGGTGGTGGATACGGTAGGCTAAGACCAACCAGAGAATTGTACAATAGTTTTAATGCCAATGATGATAGAAGAACACAAAATATTACCGGTGCGTACAGCAGTGCATCAGGCAAAGAAATTATCAATGGTGCAACCTACTACCTTCCTGCAGTTGCTAATACAGCCAGTGCAATTAACTGGTGTGCGGGTAAATTTAGATGCAGAGACCCCAAAGAAAAAACTATACCTGCATCTGCAACTTCATTAAACTATCCTTTACTACGTTACGCTGATATATTATTGCAATATGCAGAGGCGATATATTTTAACGGAGACGAAGCAACTGCCAGAACCTATTTTACAGAAATAAGAAGAAGGGCAGTTAAAACAGGAATAAATGTGGGAACTTTAAATTTAGCTTATTACAAGGCAGATTTCATAGAGGAACTTCTTGATGAAAGAAAACGAGAACTCTGTTTTGAAACCAAGAGAAGAATAGACCTTATCCGTTTCAACAAGTTGGAAACAGCACTTATGTCTATAAATCCTGCGGCAAGTCTTCTAAATGCACAGGCCAGAGATATGCAAACCAATTATTCATATTTTAAGATATGGCTACCAATTCCAATTACCCAAATTGATATTAATCCCAATCTTGTACAAAATCCTGGATATTAACATTTCTAATCTTAAAATTTTTTATGCGTCTTATAAATCATTGTAAAATAGCTTTAGCACTTTATTTATTGATAGGTTGCTCTTTTATCAGCTGTTCAAAAAATAGCCTACCACCAGAAAATAGTGTTAAAAACTCACCCATAGACATTTATCCCTATGCTGAAGGAGCAATTCTGGCAAAAGATTACAAATTATTTATCAATGGTAAAGAAACAGCTGTCTATGAAACTTCTGAAGGAGCATTTGCGAGTTATGGAGCAGAAGGTATGATGCAAATAAAGGTAGTATACTTTGGACAACAACCCATAAAAAAGGTAGACATCCGACCAAAAAGCAGGAACATTGAGTATAAGCAGATTAAAAATGAAATCAAGTTCAATTTAGCTGCTGGACCACTTAAAACTGTGGTAGAAATAAATGATGACCTAGAAAGACCATTATTTATCTTCACTAATCCGATTGAAAAAGACAAACCTTCTCCAAGCGACCCCAAAGTACGTTATTTTAGAGCAGGAAAAGTTTACCAAGTTGGTGAGATAAAACCTCAATCCGGCGAGACAATATACATTGAAGGAGGAGCTGTGGTTAAGGGAAATATCAACATTTATAATACCAATAACATTAAAGTAGCCGGATATGGCATTTTAGACGGAAGGGACTCAAAAAAAACGGTTAGGTTAGAAAAATCATCGGACATCAATTGGGATGGAACCATTATTTTAAATAACGCAAACTGGGCATTTGTTGCTTATACAAGTCAAAGAATTAATATCAATAATGTTAACATTTTAAGCTATGGTGAGATTTCAACAGACGGTTTAGATGTAGTTGGTTCTAGCAATGTAACTATTAAAAACTCATTGATGTGTGCAGAGGATGACGCTATCGCTATTAAAACCGAAAAGTTTGGTAAGTCTGGCCCTGTTTCTAACATAGACATTCAAAATTGTGTGATTTTTAATAAAGAACCAGGAAACGGATTAGAGATTGGTTATGAAATTAATCATGATGTAAATCAAATCTCATTTATGAATATTGATATCATCCACACGCTCACCACTATTGGAAAACCATTTAAAAGAGCTGCCATTTCTATTCATAATTCGGGAAAAGGAACTGTAAGCAATGTTTCCTACAAGAATATCAATATTGAAGATGCTAGAGAAAACCTTTTCTACTTAAGCATTTTTAGTTCAGGATTTTCAACTGCCGATTACGCACCGGGTCAAATCAATAACATATCCTTTGAGAACATCAACCTAACCGGCGGAGAATTTATGCCCTCTGTAATAAAAGGATATGATGAGCAGCATAAAATTAATAATATCACATTCCACAATCTTAAAATCAAAGACAAATGCATTGAACAGGCTGTTGATGGGAAATTTTCAATTACGCTAGCAGACCAAATTAAATTCACATGCGCTGGCAAATAGCCTGCAAAACTCAATGATATGAAGAAAACTATAAGCCTATTTGTTGCCTGCTTTGCACTATTTACCGCCAAAGCAACGGAGAGAAAAGATTATTTATTAAACGATAACTGGAAATTCACTTTCAATTACGAAGTAGAAAAAAGTGCGGGTATCAGGGTAGATATCCCTCATACCTGGAACAACATGGACGCCCTAAATGGACAGTTAGATTATTACAGAGGTGCAGCAATCTATAAACGAAAACTAGAGGGCAAAAAAGAGTGGAAAGGCCAAAGGCTATTCCTGAAATTTGATGGTGTAAATACCATCGCTAATGTTTTTATTAACGGAAAACATTTAGGTGAACACAGAGGTGGTTATACCGCATTTGTTTTTGAAATTACCAAAGCGTTGAATTATGATGGACCAAACGAAATTATGGTTAGGGTAAGCAATGCCCTTAACTTAGATGTGATGCCGCTTACCGGTGATTTTAACTTTTATGGTGGTATTTTTAGAGATGTGCATTTGTTGATGGCTCCACAAAACTGCATCAGTCCTTTAGATTATGCTTCATCCGGCGTTTACATCTCTCAAAAAAAAGTAACTAAACAGGAAGCAAATGTTTCAGTAAAAGTTTTATTAGACCATGTTGAACCAGTTGAAGCAGGTAGTGAAGTCCAAATCAATATCATCAATAATAAACAAGTAATAGCGTCTAAATCAATTTCAATTAAAAAAGGAATCACTGGTAAGCAAGAAATAAATGCCGATTTTTCTATTCTTAACCCTCGTTTATGGAATGGAAGAAAAGACCCATTTATGTACAAAACCGAAGTTTCTATTAAAACAAATAAGCAAATACAAGATCAGGTGATACAACCCCTAGGTCTACGTTATTTTAATATTGATGCCAATAATGGCTTTTTCCTTAATGGAGAACACATTAAACTAAAAGGAGTTTGCCGACATGAAGATTATAATGGTAGCGGTAATGCGCTTTTGCCATGGCAGCAAGAGGAAGATATTAATATCATCAAAGAAATGGGCGCAAATGCTATCAGGCTCTCCCATTACCCACAATCTCCCTATTTTTATAAACTGTTAAACGAATCAGGAATCATTACTTGGTCTGAAATACCTTTTGTTGGACCTGGTGGTTACAATTATAAAGGGTTTGTAGACCAGCCATCATTCCGTGAAAACGGGAAGACTCAACTTATTGAAATGATAAGGCAAAACTACAATCAACCCGGTATTTTGGTTTGGGGTTTATATAACGAACTCAATTTAATTGGAGATAATCCTGTTGAATTTGTGCATGAGTTGAATAAACTAGCGCACCAAGAGGACCCTTACCGCCCTACTGTTTCTGCTAATAATGTTGATGATCAAACACTTACTCATATCACAGACCTTGCTGCGTGGAATAAATACTTTGGCTGGTATGGTGGTAATCCTAAAGAGATTGGAAATTGGGCCGATAAATTACATCAGGAAAGTCCGTCTTTAAGACTCGCAATTAGTGAATACGGTGCAGGCGCCAGTATTTATCACCATGAGGATACACTTAAAAAACCTGAAGCAAAAAGTTATTGGCATCCTGAAGCCTGGCAAGCCTATTATCATGAAGAAAATTGGAAAGCCATTAATGAAAGACCTTATATATGGGGTTCTTTTATCTGGAACTTATTTGACTTTGGAGCCTCTCACCGTCGTGAGGGAGACCGTGACGGAAAAAATGACAAAGGACTTGTTACTTACGATAGGAAAATTAAAAAAGATGCTTGGTGGTTTTACAAAGCTAGCTGGGTTGAAGATGAACCAGTATTGCACCTTAATAATCAACGTTTTCTTAATCGTACAAATAACTTGGTAAACACTGTAAAAGCTTACACTAACTTACCTGAAATAGAGCTGTTCATCAACGGAAAAAGTAAAGGAAAAGTAAAAACAGCAAATGCTACAGCAATGTGGAATAATGTTATGCTTGACTCTGGAGAGAATATTATAGAGGTAAGAGGGACATATAAAAACCAAACAATTAAAGATAGCTGTAACTGGTTTTTACAATAGTGATGCAAAATTCAAACATAAAAATGAGGTTAAAATTCCTCTATGTGTTAGTGTTTTTAACGGTTTGGCAAAACGCTACAGCTAAAATAGTTTTACCTGCTATAATAGGTAATAACATGGTATTACAGCAAAATGCAAAACCTTTGATTTGGGAAAAAGCTTTGCCTGGTGAAATGATAAAGATCTACACATCATGGAATAAAAAGGAATTTAAAACAACAAGCGACGAAATTGGAGAGTGGACTATAAGCATCAATACGCCTAGAGCTGGAGGACCTTTTAAAATAACTATTCCGGGTAAAAATGAAAAAATAAACATTGAGCAGGTAATGATAGGTGAAGTATGGTTATGTTCCGGACAGTCTAATATGAATATGCCTATGAAAGGCTATAATGAACAACCTATCTTAAATGCTGATTCTCTAATTGCTACATCAGAAAATCAGCGTATCCGAGTTTACACGGTAAATCGCATTCCGGCTATCGAACCTCAAAAAGATTGTAAAGGAAATTGGCTAAGTGCATCTCCATCCGTTACAAAAAATTTTAGTGCTGTAGCTTATCAGTCTGCCCGAAAAATGGAGCAGGAACTAAATGTACCAATAAGCGTAATTGTTTCTGCTTTTGGTGGAACAAAAATACATTCGTGGATGCGTAAAGAAAGTTTTCCTACAGATTATAAAGTGACAAGTACGCAAATTCAAGAAGGTCAAAAAATAGAAAGTAAAATCCCATCTAGCTTATACAATGGAATGATTGCCCCTTTAACCAAGTATACAATAAAAGGATTTTTATGGTATCAAGGAGAATCAAACAAAGGGGAACACTTAATCTATGAAAAAATGTTGTAATCAATGGTAACAGACTGGCGCAATCAATGGCACAATAACGAACTTCCTTTCTATTCTGTACAAATTGCTCCTTATGGTAAAGGAGTGCTAAATGGGTATTTTATTAGAGAAGCGCAATTAAAAAGTTTAACAAGTATCCCAAACTTTGGATTAGTAGTAACACTTGACCTAGGAAAAGAAGATAAGATACATCCACCTGATAAAGCAAAAGTGGCAGAAAGACTTTCATTACTGGCTTTGGTAAACACCTATAAATGGAGCAAACAGGAAACATCAGGACCAATACTCAAAAAAACAGAAATCAATAATGGGATAGCCATACTCACTTTTGAGCATTGCTCAAAAGTGAGTATGGCAGATAGTACTAGCCAACTAAAATACTTCCAAATAGCAGGGGAAGATAAAAAGTTCTATGATGCTGTTGCTGAAATCATCTCTCCTAATCAAATTAAAGTAAGCCACCTAATGGTGGATAAACCTATAGGCGTAAGATACGATTTTGCGGATTGGACTCTGGCTAGTCTTTATAACAGTGATGGATTACCCGCTTCATCTTTCAGAACAGATAACTGGGAAAAATAACACAAAATCAAAAAAATATTCATGAAAAATATAATATTAAGCTTCCTATTGGCTGCTGTTTTTGTATCTCAAAACCTATGGGCACAACAAAGTAACGAGCTATACAGCCCAAATGGAAAGCTCAAAGCTGCTGTTTTTTTAACAGGAAAGCGGTCACCGGCATATTACATAACCTTTAATAGCGACACTATTTTAAGTACCTCTAAACTGGGCATATTACGTGAAGATGGAGATTTTTCAAAAGGCTTGCAAAGTATTGGAATTTCTAATACCGAGAAAATAAGCGATAGCTATCAACTTTTTACGAGCAAACGTTCACAAAACATTTATAGGGCAAATAAAAAAACATTCAGCTTTAAAAACGCATCAGGACAGAGAATCAATATTATTTTCCAATTGTCAAATGATGGTGTTGCATTTCGCTACCATTTTCCGGATACTTCCGCATCCGTAAAGAGAATAAAAGAAGAACTAACCGCTTTCTCTTTTTTAAAAAACAGCAAAGCCTACATTCAACCTATGGATACTGCCAAGGGAGGTTTTGAGCATACCTACCCTTCTTACGAAGAGCATTACCAAAAAGGAATAGCAACGAATATCCCATCTCCTTCGAGAGCAGGTTGGGTTTTCCCTGCTTTGTTTGAGTCTGGAAAAAACTGGGTGTTGCTCTCAGAAACAAGCCTCCAAGAAAACTATTGTGCTTCGAGATTGAGGCAGCAATCTGCTAACAATAGCTATACCATCGGATTCCCTGAAGCACCTGAAAGCTTTAATTTCGGCCCGGTAAATCCACAATCTATGTTACCCTGGTTTACACCTTGGCGTACCATTACCATTGGTAGCTTAGGAACCATTGTAGAATCTACATTAGGAACAGATTTAGCCAACCCTCCTGATAAAACTACTGATATCTCTTACATTAAGCCCGGTAAGGCTTCTTGGAGCTGGCCAATATTTAAAGATGATTCTACTGTATTTAAAGTTCAAAAACGTTTTATAGATTATGCTGCAAATATGAACTGGCAATACTGTTTAGTGGATGCATTATGGGATAAGAAGATTGGATTTGAGAAGATAACAGCACTTGCTAAATATGCACAAAGTAAAAATGTAGGACTCTTAATTTGGTACAATTCTGCAGGTGATTGGAATACGACTAACATAAGCCCATTGAACAAGTTGCTGACCAAAGAGCTACGCAGAAGTGAGTTTGCTAAACTACAATCTGCTGGAGTAAAAGGAATAAAGGTAGATTTTTTTGGTGGCGATGGTCAGTCTGTTATACAATACTACCGAGACATTTTAAAAGATGCTGCCGACTTTAAATTAATGGTAAACTTGCATGGTAGTACGCTACCTCGTGGATTGCAAAGAACTTTTCCGAACCTGTTAACGGCAGAAGCTGTTCGTGGCTTTGAAAGTGTGACTTTTAGACAAGCCGATGCGGATAAGGAAGCATCTCATTGTGCAATGTTACCTTTTACCAGAAATGTTTTTGACCCAATGGATTATACGCCATTGTCTTTAGATACTGTTCCTAATATTAAAAGAAAAACTAGTGCGGCTTTCCAGCTAGCACTTTCAGTATTATTTACATCAGGAATTCAGCATTTTGTAGAAACACCTGAGGGCATGCAACAAGTTCCAACGTATGTGAAAGAATTTCTAAAAACGTTACCCAACCAGTGGGATGATGTGAAATTTATAGATGGTTTTCCTGGCGAATATTGCATTATAGCCAGAAAGACTAACAATCAATGGTTTATAGCTGGTATCAATGCATCAAAAGAAAGTAAGGTCATAAATGCTGATTTCTCATTTATTGAAAAAGGGGCTAAAATGCAGATGATAACAGATGGAGAGAAGAAAAACTCCTTCTCAAATAAAATAGTAAAATCTAAGAAAACAACTATTCAGATGAAGCCTGAAGGAGGATTTATTGTATTCACTGCGCCTAATTAGTTACTTATTATGAGATTCTGCATCCTAATCACATTGATAGCTGCTTTTTGCATTCATTGCAAAGCAGAGAAACAAGTTTCTCCATCGGTTACAGGAAAAGCTAAGGAAATTATCATTGTTAAAAATAAAGATCAAATAAACATCTTCTTGAAAGCGTCAATCAATCCTGAGGGCAATAGATACATTCAATACACTTTGCAACATGTACAAAGTGATGCCATAAACCTAGACGAATGGCGGATTACAGTTGCCTATGAAGTTGAAAAAACAGGAGATTTTACTTTCACCAACGTGTATCCAAATAATAACCCAATTACACATAAAGGGTCAGAATGGGACTGCGCCATTAGAGAAAGTAATACTGTAGATTTTATTGGTGGCTATCATGGTGATGAACGTATGAGTTCGGTGAAGTTTTATGCAGATGGGATAGAAAAAGACTTGAATACCGCAGAAAACATTACTTGTGCTGATTTTAAGTTTTCTCAAACCAGCACTTTATTCAAGTGTGAAACCAATATACCTGTTGCCAAGCATTTGAAAACCTACACTTCTATTAGCAATCAGCTAAAGACAGAACAAGAAATTGAATGGTTAGAAGCTTTAAATATTGAGACTGCCTATTTAACGATGTTCCCAATTGTAAGGAAAATGGATGTGGGAAAAGGTGCTCAATTAACAGACAAGGCTTCTTGGGATGTAGATAAATTTCGAACTGTATATGATGTGTCTATGGAGAGCTTTACTGCCGGTATCGGTAGAGCAATCAAAAACGTAAGAACAACTAAAATTTTGGGAACTACTACCGGTCTTTCGGCTGAGGTGAATAGTAGTCCAAACCCATTATTGCCTAATAACAATTTTAGAATAGACACCAGACCAAGCTATAATAAATTCTATTTTGATTTCACAGGTAAAAACTACCTGACTAAAATTGGTGAGTATTGGAAAAATGTTTCTACCTATAAAATTACTACTGTTAATTAAGGTTAATCTAGCTTTTCTCTGCTCAAGAAGTCAGTTTAGCGCCTTTTACCATAAAAGATGCTAAACCGACTTCACTATTTGGGCTATAATTCTATAGTACTATTCTCTGCCATATATTCGGATGGGGATTTACCAAAATACTTTTTAAATTCTTTACCGAAATATTTAGGATCATTAAATCCAACAGAAAATGTAACATCTGCAACAGTAAATTTACCTTGTGCTAAAAGAATTGCAGCCCTTTTTAAACGCATAGATTTTATAAAATCTCCCGGTGAAAGTCCAGTTAAAGCATTCAACTTTCTATAAAGAACGTTTTTGCTCATATTCACTTCGCCTATCAAATCTGTAACGCCAAATTCAGGATCTTCCATTTTAAGCTCTACAATATCCATTACTTTTTTAAGAAACTTTTCGTCTGGCGAGCTTATTTTAAGGTTTTGTGGTTCTAAAACAATCTGTTTGCTAAACTTTTGTTTCATAGCTTCACGAGAGGCTAAAAGATTATGCATGTTGAGCAATAAAAGTTTAACACTAAAAGGTTTTGTGATATACACATCAGCCCCTGTTTCTAATCCATCAACTTTGTGTTCATGAGTTCCTCGGGCGGTTAACAAAATTACTGGAATATGAGAAGTGGCTTCATTTGATTTGATGTGTCTACAAAATTCTAATCCATCCATCTCGGGCATCATCACATCACTAACTACTATGTCAGGAATATTTTGTTCAGCAAGTGCTAGTCCCTTTTTACCATTTTCTGCTTCTAACACTTGATAATCATCGGTAAAAGATTGTTTTATAAAATCACGAACTTCATCATTATCTTCTACTAATAACACTATTGGTTTTTCTAACTGCTGTAATTGTGCGGAGCCGTTCTGTGGAGCAATGTTATGGATGATTTGGATATCCTCTCTCTTTAAAGTTTCAACTTTGTGTATTGCCTCTACCAATTCATCTGAAGACTTATGAAGCAAAGGCAACGTTATTTTAAATTTTGTGCGGTAACCCTCCTCTATATTATTTTCGGATCCGCTAATGACAGTGATTTGTCCTTGATGTAACTCTGTTATTGCTTTTGCAAGAGCTAAGCCCACCCCAGAACTATTTTCACGATTTTCTGTAGATGCTGCCTGATAGAAATTGTTAAAAAGAAGGTTTTGATCTTCCTCTGGTATTCCTGGGCCATTATCAAGAACAGAAATTTCTGCAAATTCATTTTTGACAATAACTTGAACTTTTACACTACCAAAGTTGGAAACGAATTTAAATGCATTAGAAAGCAGGTTAAAAATTACTTTCTCAAATTGATGACGGTCTAAATTAACAGGTATGTAACTCTCTGTTGCCTCAAACACATAATTGATACTTCTAATTTCAGCCTCTTGAATAAAAAAACCATATGCTTCTTTACTAACATCAATCAGATTATATAATACAAGATTAACCTTCATGTATCCGCTTTCTGCTTTTCTAAAATCCATTAGCTCATTTACCAATTGCATCAATTTAGATATATTTTTATTTGCGCTGGCAAGGTAACCTTGGGCGGGTAAATCTTTTGGTAAAGTTTCTAAAGCCTTATCTATAGGCCCTTTAATCAGTGTAAGTGGCGTTCTAAATTCGTGTGAAATATTAGTGAAAAAATCAAGCTTCATTTGATAGAATTTCTGTTGCCTATGATTTTCCAAATGTTCATAATATAAATCTCTTTCTAATTTCACTCTCTCTCTAAAGAATTTGATAATTAGATATAACACAAAAGAAAAAATTAAAACATAGGTAACATATGCCCACCACGTTTTCCAAAAAGGAGGATAAACCAAGATTGAAAGTTTAGATGGAGTTTGATTCCATACTCCATCATTATTTGCATTTTTTACTAACAAATTATATTTCCCTGGAGGAAGATTGGTGTAAGAGACAAACGGAGAAGAAGTAGAAATCCAGTCTTTATCAAAATTATCTAGCTTATATGCATATCTGTTTTTATCAGACTTTATAAAGTTAAGTACTGCAAATTCTACCGTAAAGGTATTTTGGTCATACTGTAATTTAAGCTCATCGGTATGGCTAATGTCTGTTTGAAGAATTTTACTTCCATCATTCACAGCTACTGCTTTATTGAATAATTTTAATCCTGTAAAAACAGTTGGATAATGAAAATCACTCTCTTCTATAAAAGATGGGTTAAAACTTATTAAGCCATTTAGGGTTCCCATAAAAATCTCTCCACTTTTTGTAATCAGTGCAGAATTGGTATTAAATTCATTTCCAGGTAATCCATCTCTCCTATTATAATTTCTTATCATCCCATTTTGTCTATCAAACTTAGAAAGACCTTTATCTGTACCTAACCATAAATTATGTTTTTTATCTTCTAGAATAGAGTTTATATTGTTACTTATCAACCCATTAGCAGTAGTATAGAAGTCAAATTGTTTGTTTTTAGGATTAAATTTACCTAAACCTCCATGTGTTGTGCCTATCCATATATTACCATCAGCAGACTCTGTAATGGCATTGATATAGTTTGATTTTAAGCCGTTTTTAGTATTATCCTTTAAAATCCATTTAAAACTTTTTTGATTTTTTTCTAGTACGTTGAGTCCATTTAAAGTTCCAATCCATAAATTTTCACGTGAATCTTCAAAAAGTACTTTTACCCAGTTGCTGCTTAAAGCTTGTGTTTTATTGGTATCTGTAAAAACAGCAAATTTTTGTGTAGTTCTATCGAATAGATTGAGACCTCCACCCATGGTCCCAATCCAAAATCTACCTCTTTTATCTTCCAAAATAGCACTCACATTATTAGAACTTAAAGTTCCTTTTACTTGTTTTTGTGATTTATAATGAGTAAAAATCTTCCCGTCATTATTTAATAAGTTCAGCCCTCCTCCATAAACTCCTATCCAAATTTTTCCTTGCCTATCTTTATAAATAGATTTAACAAGATTAGAGCTTAAGCTTTGTTGGTCATTTTTAAAATAAGTGAATTTTAAACTCTTTCTATCTAGATAATTTAGGCCCTCTGCTTCTGTACCAACCCATAAGTTCTGTTTGTCATCTTCCATTATAGCGCTCACAACATTGCTACTAATGCTATTAAATACGTTTGAGGCTTGGTACTTTTTAAAAGGAGTATTCTTAGAATAAGCTACGTTGATACCGCCGTAATAAGTTCCTATCCATACAGAACCTTGCCTATCTTGGTAAATATCATAAATGGAGTTCTGGTTTAAACTATAGGTATTTCCTCCATCGTGTTTATAGGAAGTAAAAGTGCTTTTTGTGGGGTCGAATAGGTTTAAACCCTTTAGTGTTCCAATCCAAATTTTACCACTTTTATCTACAATAATTTTTCTTACAGTATTATCTGAAAGACCATTTTTATTATCACGATTGTGAGTATAATATTTGAAATTATCTCTTTTACGATTGTAGCACATTATGCCACCATTTAGCTTAGAAATCCAAAGATTACCACTTTTATCTTCGGTAATAGAAGTAATATAGTTAACACTATCAGTAATTTTATAATTAAGTACTTTAATGGAATTACCTTCTAGTTTTATTCTAAAAAGCCCCAAACGGCCTCCTGCCCAAATATTTTTTAGCTCATCTTCGTAGATGGCATAAATTTCTCCAAAACTTTCCTTATTACTCCCTAAAAGAAGCTTTTTAACCTTATTTAATTGATTCGGATTTAAACAATACAGTCCATTTTGAGTACCAATCCAGACTTTGTCTGCTGCGCTTTCAAAAATACAGTTTACAGCTTCTCCTTTTTTTAGACCAAACTCACCTTTTCTCGAATGTATATCTATAAATGAATCGGCTAGAGAATTATATTGTCTTAATCCAGTTTTACTACCTATCCACAAATCTCCATTTTTTGAAGCGTGAAGCGCTAAAATATAGTCCTTTTCTCCTTCATTAGTTCTGTAGACTTTAAAAGTGTTTCCGTTATATTTATTAAGACCATCTTTTGTACCAAACCACATAAAACCTTGCTTATCTTGAGTGATTGATATTACAGAACTTTGGGATAATCCATCTTCCACACTAATCTGATTTAAAATTAGTGGTTGTTGTCCATAAGCTACAAAAGCAAATTCAAGAATAAGCAGATAAATACTAAAAGCTTTTAATATTCTCATTCCTTAACAAGTTTTCTTCTAATTTAAATAATTAATAGTCTTTACCAATTATACTTAAAAAATGGCAATAAATTAGATGATATAAATCTGCCGTTTTCCGTGAACAAATCTAATATTTAAAAGTGTTCACCTTATTGTTCATATGACAGGTAAATTAAATTGTACTTAAATAGACTATTAAAAAACGGAAAACTCTCTAAATCATGACATTTAAGGGGCATGGATAACTCATATATACTATGTATGAGTCGGGATAGAAAGAGAAAAGTTGTGAAATAGTTTATGCTACTGCTTCCTTAAATAACCAAAAAAAGAGTCTTCCGACTCTTTAAATAAATTTATTTAGACTTACGAAGTTTTTTAAACTTCGTAAGTTTAGTACTGACTATCCATTCAAAACAATATCCTCCAAAGCATCAATCCAATCAGGGTTATCGTTTAAACTCTCTACCAATTGAATTTTTTCGCCACCTAATTCTTCAAATTCCTCTTGGTACTCGAAACTAATTTCGTAAAGTGTTTCTAAACAATCGGCAACAAAAGCTGGGCATAATACCAATAATCTTTTAGCGCCTTTAGCTGCTAAGTCTTTTAAAATATCCGAGGTATAAGGCTTCATCCAAGGGTCGTTCCCTAACCTAGACTGATAACAAATGGTATAATCGTCGGTAGTTAAGTTTAACTCTTTTGCTATTAATTGTGCAGTATTATGGCATTGTGCCGAGTAACAAAACTTATTATTTTCGGTAATGGTACTGCAACAATTTTCTGCTTTTAAACAATGTACTCCAGACACATCGGCTTTACGCATGTGTCTCTGCGGAACACCATGAAAGCTAAATAAAATTTTATCCCATTTTTGATCTAAATATTTTTTAGCATTATTAGCAAATACTTTAATCATGCCCGGATGATTGTAATAGCTATTTACTAAAGTTAAAGGCGGTATGGTTTGCCATTTACTAATAATCTCCATCACCAATTGATGTACAGAACCAGTAGAAGCAGAGGCATAATGAGGAAATAAAGGAATTACCTTTATGCTATCTACTTTTGCTTTTTGTAAACGATCTAAGGCATCTTCTACAGATGGACTTTGGTAACGCATAGCAAGCTCTACTTGATAGTCGTCACCTAATCTTTTAGCAATTTCTTCTACTACTCTCTTGCCATATATCAAAAGCGGAGAACCTTCCTCGGTCCAAATTTCTTTATAAATTTTTGCTGATTTTGGCCCTCTAAAAGGAACAATAATACCTTTTACTAAAATCGCTCTTACAGCAACGTTAATATCTATCACCCGACCATCCATTAAAAACTGATCTAGATAGGTTCTAACATCAGACGTTGAAGGGCTGTCTGGCGTACCCAAATTCACTATTAATATTCCTTTTTTACCCATTTTTATGACTTAAATTTTTCTCTTTCTCTTTCCAAAGCTGCCACCAAGGTGTACCGGGCGAGTCGTGATGCTCGAAATGATAACCAAAGAAATAGCAACTTAAAAAAGCCCATAAGTGGTTTTTAGATTGAGTTTTAGAATGATGAATATTTTGATGCTCTCCGCTATGTGGCAAATAAGTGCCAAAATAAAAAAGCTGCAATGTGCTTAATAAGGATGGTAATACCCAAAATAAAAATAAATTTTGCTCAGGTATCCATAGTTTTAAAAGATTATAAATGATAGCCATAGCAACCACTTGCCACCATGTAATGTACTGTTTGATAAATTGAAAATACCAAGCAAAAAAGTGCCCATTATGATAATCAGGATCTTGGTCGCTATGTACAAATTGGTGATGTAAATGATGTTTTTTGTTTAACTTTTTAAGTGGGAAAAGGGCGTAAAACAAAGTAGCGGTTTGCCCAATGGCAAAATTAATTTTTGCGTGTTTTGGTGCAACAGTCCCATGCATAGCATCATGTGCGGTGATAAACAAACCTGTATACAAATGCATTTGTACCAGTACAAAAATATAAAGTAGTGGATTTGAAAAACTAAAAGAGGTTTGCATTAAAAATGCGATGCTTATCATCCATAAAATGATAATGCTTAATGCGATGAATATTCCTTTATAATTTTTCAAAAGATTTTTATTTTGAATGAGATAGGTTTTGCGTTAGGGATGGTAAGGGAATTATAAAACATCATTTTTTTAAAAAAATGATGTTTTATAATTGTGCTTGCACCGAAGCGAAGCGTAGCCCTGTACAGCCCGACCCCAATTTTTTCTATTGGGGAAACGCCCAAATTATTTTAATACGCCTCCAAATGACCTTTAACTTGCTCCATTAGCCACATTGGCGTAGATGTTGCCCCGCAAATACCTACTTTATCTGACTTATTAAACATTGCTTTTTCTAAATCGTTTGGATTACTGATAAAATAAGTTGCTGGGTTATGTTTACGACATACCTCATACAATACCTTTCCGTTGGAAGATTTACGACCAGATACGAACACAATTTTATCGAAATTCTTAACAAATTTTGGCAACTCTTTATCGCGGTTAGAAACTTGGCGACAAATGGTATCATTAGCTTTTACATCAAAGCCTTTGTCTATTAATTGCTGTTTAATTTCGTAAAATTTCTCTGTAGACTTTGTGGTTTGGCTGTATAATGTGAAAGATTGCGGTAAATCTACAGCGTCTAATTCTTTAATATCTTGAAAAACAAGCGCTTCGTTATTGGTTTGCCCTTGTAAGCCTATAACCTCTGCATGACCATGTTTACCAAAAATGAGGATGTTTTCTTTAGCATCATGCGTTGTTTTAATACGGTTTTGCAATTTTAAAACCACAGGGCAAGAGGCGTCGATAAGTGTTATATTATTTTCTAAAGCCACTTTGTAGGTTTCAGGCGCTTCGCCGTGGGCTCTAATTAATACTTTTTCGTTATGTAAGGTTTTTAAATCATCGTTATCAATAATTCTTAACCCTTTAGCTTTTAAGCGAATAACCTCTTCATCGTTATGTACGATATCGCCTAAACAATATAAATAACCATCTTCGGCTAAAATTTCCTCGGCCATATCTATAGCATAAACTACGCCAAAGCAAAAGCCCGAATCTTGATCAATTGTAACCTTTAAATTGTATTCCATTTGCTTAATTTATTGCAAAAATATAAAAAGTTTAGTCAGAGGACAGTAAGATTCAATCCTAAGAAAAATAATATTTGAGAAACCAATAGTGTTAATGCCACAGGATTGGTTTTTCTGAAATCTAACTCATAATAAACTCTTAAAAATATAGCCGATATGACAAACCAAGCAATATAGTTTTTAAGCGGTATAAAGCTATCCTGCCAGCTCCAATAATCAAATTTAACAGCTATTGGTTCCATTAAGACATCTATAAAAACCAAAATTGCGGCCCCAATTAATGATTTTAAGATACGTTGATGCTTGAAATACTTTTTTAGTACGGCACCTATAGCAAATATGAGTAAAAACCAGTTTACCCCCATCATTAAAGGAACATTAGCTAATTTAAAACCTAATGTTTCGCCGTAGTTGTAAAACCCAAAAATTGCCCCAGTTGCTACACCAACCACTTCCACCAAATAACCAAATACCAAAACAAAAGAGGCACCCAGCCAAAACTTTTGGTTTAATTCTTTTTGGTTAGCTAGTAAAATACCTGCCATTAACAACAAATGAAAAGGAACAAAAGAGATAAAAAAATCGTGATATTTTGGAAAGCTAAAACCCAAAAAACCCACCACGTGAAAAATAACTATAAATATATTAGATAAACTAGATTTTTCTAAGTACTTCATTTAATTAATGCTTCTCCCTTTCCAGACAACGTTTTTACTGATATTTTTTTGAATAGATAAATACGCTAAAACAAGCATATTAAACATTTGCAAAATATGAAAAAATAAATTCAAAAATACATTTTGTGAGGATAGTAAAGAAATCATAATCCTACTAAGAACGATTAGTGTAATAGCAAAATATATCAATTCAAAATTTAAATTAATGGCAATAATAATTGGCCCAATAATAATTAAGAATATATAAATTAATAAGCCTGCAATGCTGTTTCCAAATCCAGATAAAAGGTTTTTACTAAATCCGTTTAAACATTCTTGGTAGTTTTTATACATACGGCAATAAATGTACCCATTCGCCAATAAAGCCTCACCCTTTAAGCCGTTAGTTTTCACTTGCTTCATAATTTCTACATCTTCTACCACTTTGTTTTTTACGCTTTGATGCCATTGATTTTGATGATAATCTGCCGCATTAAACAACATGAATTGCCCACTTGCTGCAGCAAATGAAGGATTTTTGGAAAGTTTCACCAAGCGTAAAGGCAATAAATTTAGCAGTAAATAATGCATCAATGGAATTACAGATTGCTCGCCTCTAGTTTTCATTACCTGATTGGTAAATAAACTTAACAAGCTTAGCTTCCCCAAATACATGCGGTAAAGCGCATTATTAATTAACCCGTTTTTCACTTCCTCATCGGCATCTAAAAACAATAGGAATTTACCCTTAGCTTGTTGCGATAACTGATGACAAGCGTAGTTTTTACCTAACCAGCCACTTTCTAAAGGTTTCCCTTTGATGATTTTAAAACGATTGTCTGTTTCACAAAAATCATGAACTACTTGGTAGGTGTTATCCTCAGAGCTATCGTCTAAAACAATAACTTCTATATTTTGATAATCTTGAATTTTGAGAGATTGTAACAGCCTGATGATATCATTCTCCTCGTTACGGGCTGGGATTAAAACTGAAACAAAATCTTGAAAGTACTTTGACGATGAAGTTAATTTTGGGTTTGAGATAAAATTAAACAGCGTTACTGTAAAACGTAATATTAAAAAGAAAAAAATAACGTAATACAAATACAGCATGTTAAACTTTTATTTCTGATTGTAGCTTAATGGCATTGGTAAAATGTTTATGATAAGCGTTTTTGATCACTTGTAAACTCACATACTCGTTAGGTTCCCAATTTTGTAAATAAATATTGAGTTTAGGCTTACGCTGATCAAAATAATCGACTAAAATTCCTGCAAAAATATATTGAAAATTATTTTTTGAGGCATTGATAATTCTAGTCAATCCTTTTTCGAAATTAATTTGATGTTGATGATGCGAGTGTAACTCGCCTTGAGGGAAAATTAACAGCAAATTATCCGGGTTATCTAACAATTTGCCGGCATACTCTAAAGATTCGAAAAGACTTTTTGCATTTTTTTGAATACCAAAAGCACCTAAATATTTTAAGAATTTCACTTTTTTAGCGGTTTCTTCTAAAACCATCACATGGAAATTCTTTTTAAAATATAATTTATTGAGGTGAAAAATTAAAAAACCATCCCACCAGCTAAAGTGATTAGACAATAATAATATGGACTGATTGGGGTTAAAAGATTCTTGATTATAGTTAAAGCCAGAAAAATCACTCCGAATAATTTTACCAATATACCAGGTAAAAAATGCGTGGATTAACTTATTAGACTTTGGCTTAATCATAATTAAAAATCTAATTTAAGCATTTGGTTCAATCATTTCTGCAACAATTTTAGCGGATAATAAGGCCAGCGGAATTCCGCCTCCTGGGTGCACACTTCCACCCACAAAATATAAATTCTTTAATTTCTTGCTAAAATTAGCATGGCGCAGAAAAGCTGCAAACTGATTATTAGAGCTGGTACCATATAAAGAACCACGGTACGATGATGTTTTCTCTTCTATGGTAACTGGATCTAATACCGCTTCGGTTGTTATTAAAGCTTTTATATCTTGTTTGAAATTTTTACTCAACTTTTTTAAAATATTTGCCCGGGCTTGGGTTTTAAATTGCTCCCAATCTTGACCAATATTATTTGGTACATTAATCATGGTAAACCAGTTTTCGCAACCTTCAGGTGCATCATTTGGTTGATTTTTACTACTGATGTTGATATAAACCGTAGGATCGTGATAAACCGATTTAGAATCAAAAAGATGCGAAAACTCCTCTTGATAATTATTACTAAAAAATATATTGTGCAAGCCTAAAGACGAAAATTGTTTCTTAATTCCCCAATAAAATATCAAGGCAGAAGATGAACGCTCTTGCTTTAAAATCTTTTGAGGCTGTTGCTCGTCTTTCAATAATTGTTTGTAGGTAAAGTAAACATCCATGTTAGAAACCACTAAATCGGCTTCAATCTTTTCGTTACTAACCACAATTCCGTTTACTTTTTTATTGTTGATGCTAATTTGTGAGACCTCTTGATTGTAATGGAATTTTACGCCTAAATCCTCGGCCAATTTCACCAGACTTTGGGTGATGCTGTACATCCCTCCTTTTGGGAAATACGCTCCAAAACTTTGTTCTAAATGCGGAATTACGTTTAACGTTGCAGGCGCTTGGTAAGGGTTAGAGCCATTATATGTAGCAAATCTGTTAGCGTATTGCTGCATTTTGGCATCGCTAAAAAAAGAAGCGTTTGCCTTTGCCATGGTTCTAAAAGCGTCAATTTGCCCAAATTGAAGCATAGATTTTGCCGTATTTACATTGGTAAATGTTTTTAAAAGATGTAAAGATTTTTCTAGAAATACTTGATGCGTAATTTCATATATCTTTTTACTTTTTGCTAAATATTGATAAATCTCTTCCTTTCTAGAGGTTGTATTTTTAACAATTTCATCGGCAAAACGGTCTACATCTGCAAAAGCAGTAAATTGGGTTTCATCATCCCAAAAATATCGGCAAACCTCGTCTAGTTTTTCGTATTCAAAATAATCTTTTGGATTTTTTCCGGCTAACTTAAAAAGCTCGTCTACATATTGCGGCATGGTAAATAAGCTTGGACCAGCATCAAAACGGTAACCGTCTTGCTCAAAACTAGAAAGTTTACCTCCGGCATAACTATTTTTCTCGTAAACCGATACTTGGTAACCCTGAACAGCCAGCCTAATGGCCGATGCTATTCCGGCAATTCCGCTCCCTATAATTATTGCTTTAGACATTGCTAATAAAATGTTTTTTAATAGAAATTGTTCTTATCATTTAATAAAACCATCTATTATTTTAAAGAATTTAATAAGACATACATTTTCTGACGCATACTACTTGCACTGCCCGAATAATTGTTAACCAATAAAGCAAAAGTTAAAGGCGTTTTACCTCCATTATTGGCATAACCAGCATAACCTAAAACATCGGCAATGGTACCGCTTTTCATTTTTTGGTTGTTGTAAGTGGGTAAACTTTGGTAATAAGCATCAAACCAAGACATTTTTTTAGCTTCCTTTAAAACCATTGCCATAGTAAAGGTAGTGACTCTGTTTTGAGGCGAAAGTCCGCTACCATCAACAATATTTAAACTATTCACATCAATTCCTCTACCCTTCCAATATTCTTGAACGTGTTTTACCCCTCCTATTGTTGATGCATTTTTACCAAATTTCCAGCCTAAGGTTCTAATCAGTTGCTCGCCATATAAATTCACGCTTTTTTGGTTAAAATAATAAACAATTTCCTTCAAACTTGGCGATGCAATGGTTAATAAAACAGTTTCGTTATTCTGTTTTTCATTATTTGCAATCAACTTAGCCGAATAGTTTTTAGAGCTTATATTGTTTACAGCCAAATATTGTTTCACGTCATAAGCCAATGCTAAAGGTGGATTTGGGATAGATAACCCAATTTCCTTTTTTAAATCTGTGGCGTAAGTTCCGCGTAAATAAACGGTATTTGTATAAGGCGCCGAGTATGCATAAACGCCGTCGCCAGAACCAGTACTTCCTGTGGTTAGCTCGTTTTTAAAATCTAAAAAAGGGTAAATTTTATCCTGATTTTGAATAGCCACTTGACCACCTACACTTTTAGAAGGAATGAAATTTAATTCAAACTGATTTTCGCCCCAGCAAAGTGCCGATGTTCCTGCTCCGTAATAGTTCCCCAAGTCTTGCCAAATCCAGCCTACCGGAAGTGATTGCGTATCCCAAATACTGGCATCGGCAATGATATCTCCATTAATTTGTTGAATGCCTTTTTGTTGCAAAGCAGTTAATATTTGAGCTAATATTTTAGGCTTTTTAGTTTGCTCCCATCGCCAGCTGCCTAGTGTGGGGTCGCCGCCACCTTTTATGATGATATTACCGTTTAATATGCCGTTTTGGATGTTTCCGCTATAAAAAAATTCGGTTTTAAAGGTAAAATCCTGACCTAATAAGTCTAAGGCTGTTGCCGATGTGATGGTTTTTAGCGTAGATGCAGGCGCTAAACCTTGATTTTTTTGATGCTCAAAAATGATGGACCCTGTTTCTGCATTTAAAACAGTGAGCGAGAAACTTGCGTATTTTAACTGTTCGTCTTGTTTAAATTTACTAAAGGCAGCATCAATTTTTTGAGTTAAAGTTTGGGCAGATAAGCCTTGTGACACAAAGAGAATTACCAGTAAAAAGTTGATGATGATCTTCATTTGATATGTTATGACGAAAAATTTAATCGTCTAAAATAAAGAATAACACTACCAATTAACATTAAAAAGGCTCAAAAAAGCAAAAATTTTATAGAGAGCTTTTTATGAGATAGGCTTGTTTGCAAGCTTATCAAAAAATTATAGAGTTTGAAACTCATTTTTATTACCTAATCCGTAGTCCCCCCTATGCTAAACCCTGCCCGACAGACTATGGACTTTGGGGTGTTTCCTTAACCCTCATTCTTGAGCTAAACTAGGAAATGTTATCTTCCAATCAAGGTTTTTTAAATCTTTAATTGTATACGAGGCCTTTCCTAGGTATTTATTTCCTCTAACAATTTCTCTCCAGCTATAATTAATCAAGGTTTCCTTTGATAAAAAAAAGAAATATATCTTTCCGTTCTTTGACTCACTTGCTATTGCTTCCCATTTAGAACTTGTCAAAGCTGCATTCGCGATACTTTTTGGAGAAATTAAATAAAAGTCTTCTGGTAATCTACTTAAAGAGTCATTACTCGCGAAATTAACTCCAATTCTTATCACATCTTCTTCTAACCTTTCTTTTGATGAATAAGTGTAATAAACAGAATAACTTTGTGTGTTTTCAATTCGCAATCTATTATCAGCAGGATCACATGAGATAATAAATAACAAAATAACTAATAGGTTATAAAACTTTAATTTACCAATAGCCATATCTTGTTAATCTTCTAACTCGTAAATAATCATCTAAACTTTTCCATAGTAATGCACAAGTCAAGCTCTAGCTATTTACCCAATTCGCTAAGACTTGCGCTAGTGGGGCAATAAATTGTATAAACCAGTATTTGATAAATTAAATCCATAACTAAAGGTTACCTCTTGCTATTTCTGCACTCATGCCACCAGAAATAGTGCCACTAAAGCCCATGCCTACTGCTTGCCAGCCTCTACTAGCTCCTTCTGCTTTTAGCAATTTGCCTGAACCAGATGCAAATAAAGAACTAAATGCACCAGATAAGACGACATTTCCTATACTTCGACCTACTGCCCCAGTTTAAGGAAAATCAAATAACTCGTCTGTAGGTTGCTTCCATTTTCTTGGAATTTTTGTTGAATCATTAAAATAAATTTCTAAAAATTCATCTTTACTTGTGGTTAAAATTATATTATCAAGCTCATCAACAACGAGTCTGTTTGGAAAAAACCTTTTGTTAGTAATTTTTAGATCCTTCAATTCATCTTTCAAAAAAATATCCAAAATTTTCCTATTTTCTTTAAACCATCCATAATTAGTGTGTGGAAAGTTTTTAATACAACAACTAAAATATTTTATATTTTTTGAATTTAAGTTTAGGTATAAAGAGAAATAAATAATTAAATTTTCTTTAGAAAACCTTGAAAAATATTTTAGCCCAGAATTTGTGATTCTAAAATGTGATCCACTAATAGAAGCTAGCCTAATATTATTTACCTTCAATTCATTTTTCTTAAAAATAATGTTTATCCCAGAATTCTCATTTTCTGTAAAAAATAAAAGTTTTGATAAATTTGAAAATTTTGTTAAATCCTCAGAAAAATCATTTTTCAAATTAGATTTATTGAAACTAAAAAACTCTCTTTCAATACAAGATTGAGTAAAAAGTAAAATTATTAATGAATATAATATTTTTTTCATTTGAAATGATAATAATTCCGCTATTCGACATGTTACGCAGGATTTATCTCTTAAATGAAGTGGATTTTCTATCTACTATTTTTACCTACAATAGAACCAAACAGTGGCGCAATCAAACTTAAATATATAAAGAAGAATCAACAAAATAACAGAATACTTACTACTCGTACCTCAAAGCCTCAACCGGGTCTAATTTAGAAGCTTTAGATGCTGGGATAATTCCTGATGCTAAACCTGTAGTTACACAAGCCACCAATCCAAAAAATATCCATAACCAAGGGATTAAGAAAGATGCACCCATGGCTAAAGCCAATAGGTTACCCATTACAATGCCTAAAAATATACCTACAACACCACCAATTAGGCAAATAACTATGGCTTCGTACAAAAATTGTTTCCTTATTAATTTAGGGTTTGCGCCAATGGCTTTTCGTACACCAATTTCTCGGGTGCGTTCGGTAACAGATACCATCATGATATTCATCAGGGCAATGGCTGCGCCTACTAAGGTTATTAGTCCAATAGCGATACCAGCAATTTGGATGAATTTTAGATTATCTATCAATGTAGCGGCAATGGCATCGCTTTTGGTAATTTCAAAATTGCTATCTTCTTGTGTGTTTAATGCCCTTACTTTTCGCATTAAAACGGTTGCCTCGCCTATGGCGAATTCCATTTTAGTAGGGTCGGTAACCATAACGGTAATGGTGTAGGTGGGATTAGGATTGGCCATGATTTGTCGGCCTTTTACTAATGGAACTACGCATACTTTATCGCCACCAAAACCCACGCTAGATCCTTTAGGTTCAAAAACACCAATTACTTTAAATTTACTACTTCCAATAGAAATGGTTTTATCTATAGCTGCTTCGTTTTTGAAAAACTTTTGTTTTACTTCATCACCAATAATGACCACGCTAGAGCCAAATTCTACCTCAGACGGAGAGAAATTTCGCCCTTCTTTGATTTTATAACCACCAGTAAAGAGGTAAGAATCATCGGCACCAATTACAGATATGTTTGGATTACTTTTTTCGTTTTGATATTTAACCGTAGAGCCAAAAGAAACAAAGGTATTTACAGAAACAATGGTGGGGAAATCAAATCGCTCTTTAAAATCCATGGCTTGGCGATAATCTATGATAGGCCAACTTTTTGGTCGGTTACCGTTACCTCCAATTCTAATCCCAATTCCGCGGTTACGGATAGTAAAAGAATTTGCCCCTAAACTAGAAAAAGTGTTGTTTAAAGAACCTTTAATGGCATCTATAGAAGTTAAAATACCCACCAAAGCCATCAATCCAATAGCAATAATTAAAGCAGTTAAAAAGGTTCTTAATTTATTACTCTTGATAGATTGTAGGGCTACCTTTACATTTTCTATATTATCCATTTACAATAAGCTACAGCTAAAATTACAAAAACTTAAGGTTAAGACTTAACTATGCTTGGTTTTGTTACAGTTTATTTCTGGTTTTATGAATTAATTTATAAACCGTCGCCATATTTAAAAAAGCTATTGATACTTACCGGTAATTTACCTTGTGATTTTAATTTACCCAAAACTACTTTTGCAGCAGAATTTTCCATTTCTACGCTGTTTTGATAACCTACAATAATGCTTTTACTTTTTTCTATTCCAGGTAAACCAGCTATAGTGTAAGGATTGGCAAGTATTACAGAGATGGTGTTTGCTTTTGAAACATCCGTAATTAGTGATTTTAAATTGTTGTTATAATCTAACTGACTAGATGGACGCTTACGGGTATCATAAACGACATTGATGATTTGATCAAAATTTTGAAGACTAGCTTTTACTTGATTGTATTCTGTTTCGCTTAGTTCTTTAGGAATTAAAAATAAAGTGGTATTTGGATAAGCTTGATTGATGCTTTTATAAAATGCAGGTTCTTTTTGCTGACCTATACATAAAACGGCTGTTTTGCGAATAAAATCGTTTCTTAATGGAATAATATTATCGTTTTTCACGACTGTTACCGCAGCATCTGTAAGGTTTTGAATCAATTGATAAGAGGCTGGTCTATTTAAATCGGTAACAACATTTTGGGTGTTAACAGTATCTAAATTATTTAAACCCATCCAATATTTGGCTTCTAAAATCTTTTTTACTTTTTGATTAATGTCTTCCCAAGTTAAACGATGATGTCTGATAGATTTACGTATTAAATGGATGGCTCTTTCTGTGTTTTCTGATAATTCTAACACATCGTTTCCGGCAATAATACCGCGTACATCAGCTTCGCCATTTGGGAAATATTTAACCACACCTTTCATACCCATAGCATCAGAAAAAATTAAACCTTTAAACCCTAATTTCTCTTTTAAAATATTGGTAACTATGGGTTTAGAAAGTGTTGATGGCAGGTTTTTGGTGCTATCTAAATTTGGAATATTCATGTGGGCCACCATAATTCCACTCAAGTTTTCGGCAAAAGCTTGTTTAAAAGGATACATTTCTAAAGAATCTAACCTTGCAGCAGTAAATGGTAGTTTAGGTAAATCGTAATGAGAATCTACATCGGTATCGCCATGGCCTGGAAAATGCTTTGCTGTGGTAAATATTCCACTTTCTTGCATCCCTTTCATGTAGGCAATGCTTTTTTGTGCCACATTAAATTTGTTATCGCCAAAAGAACGGTAATTAATCACCGGATTTCTAGGGTTATTATTGATATCCATTACTGGCGCAAAATTGATATGCATGCCTAATCTTTTGAAATCTTTGGCAACTTCTTGCCCCATTTGGTAGATTAGTCTATTATTTTGAATAGCACCTAGAGTCATTTGATAAGGATAAGAAACAGTGCTATCCAATCGCATACCTAAACCCCACTCGGCATCCATGGCTATCATGAGTGGGATTTTAGCTAAAGCTTGATATTGATTGGTGAGTAGGGCTTGCCTACCTGGACCGCCTTGAAAGAAAACTACTCCGCCCAACTGCTGTTTTTTGATCACCAAAGCAACAGAATCGGCATATTTCTGGCCTAAATCTGTATGTGCTCTTACCATAAATAATTGTGCAATTTTCTCGTTCCGAGTCATCTTCTTAAAAACAGAATCGACCCACTTATTGGGGTTATTGATTGTTTTTAAGAATGGAACAGGCGTTTGTGCCGATAAGGAATTCAGTATTGCAAGCAGCAAACTAAAGGTAACAACAAGATTTTTCTTCATACAATGGTTTTACAAAACAAAAAAACTACCTGCAAAAAAGTATAGAAAGATAATTCCCAAAATAAAGGTAATACCTAAACCAATAGCTACACTAAAAGACAAAGACAATTTATTATTTCCTACTTTTTTATTGATAAGTTTATTAATAATAATGATGAAGAAGACGCTGGCTAAGATATAAATTAAAAGAAAGATTATAAACTTCATTTTTTAAAATTAAATGTAAAATATGTATTAATAAGGCTACAATTTTTTAACTATTATATGCAAGGTAATTAGGTTATGAATAAATAATTATTAATCTGTACAAAGGCCCTCAAACTACAAAAAACCTTATTAATAACGATTAAATCTGATTTTAAAAATTTTGGCATCATTGTTTAACAGTTGTAAACAACAAATTAAAAAAGAAAATTATGAAAAGATTATTTATAGCAGCGTTTGCCATGCTAGTAGTAAGTAGTGTAAATGCACAAGAGAAAAGTTCTAAAGGACCAAGTTTTGGTTTAAAAGGTGGTGTAAGTTTTAGTAACATTATTAAAACAGATGACTCTGACTTTGAAACCAATTTTGTAACAGGCTTTAACGCTGGTGCATTTGTAAATGTCCCTATTTTAGACAAATTAGCGTTTCAGCCAGAGCTAATGTTTTCACAGAAAGGTTATAAGTCTGATAGAAGCGGGATTTTAGGAAGTGGTACACTAACACAGAAAACAAACTGGATAGAAATTCCAATTTTAGCAGCTATTGAAGCTGCACCAGGTTTTAACGTGTTTTTAGGTCCGCAAGTATCTTTCTTAACTAAAACTACCAATACCTACGATGGCACTTTTACTAGTGCTCAACAAACCAAATACGAAGACGATGCCGACAAGTTTAAGAAAAGCATAGTAGGTGGTGTAGCCGGAATTGGATTTAATGTAGGAAATAATATAAGTGTTAACGGAAGGTATGCGTTAGATTTTCAGAAAAACAACGAAAACGGAACAACAGAAACTCCTCAATTTAAAAACCAAGTTTGGCAAGCAGGTTTAGCATTTAAGTTCTAAATAAAATAAATACTAGGAAGCTTTCTTTAGCAAAACTAAAGAAGGCTTCCTTTTTTATCTTTTTTTGTATGATTAAATAGGTATATAATTCCTATGACGTTAGCTAAAGAAATAGCGTAAAAAACATAGGGTGTTCTTAAAATGATATCTTTTACAAACCAACCCGAAAAGAAAGCCCCAATACCAATTCCCGCTTCTAGTGCGATATACATTGTGGCGACAGATACCCCTCTTTTATCGGCATCACTTAAATCTATAGTCCAAGCGGATATAGCAGGCGATAACATACCCGTGGCAATACCGTAAATGACTGCCCCACTAATAAATCCTGCCATGGTTTGCCACAATCCAAGCCATAATAAAGCGATACTAAGTATAACCAAAGAAATTTTTAAGATAGGTTTTCTTCCATAAGTATCTGATATTTTACCAGCAAAAAACCTCACCATTAAAGAGGAGATGGTAAATATCATAAAGAAAACCCCTTTATTACTGATACCTATTTTGGTAGTCCAATCGGGTATTACGGTAATAATAGCACCGTAACTGATATAGCTAAAAAAAGTAACCCAAAATGCAGGCATGGCTTGTTTATTAATCCATTCGCTTCTTTTCATTTTTAACAAATTGAATTTAAACTTCTGCCTTTGCGGAAGCGTTTCCTTCATTTTATAGATAATTAATATAGAAGCCAAGGCAAACATAGATGAAGTATAAAATAAGGTATTGATAGAAAAATGTCTTGTAATTTCACTACCTATAGCCGGACCAATAGCCATTCCTGTGCTAAAGAATAAACCATGAACCCCCATGGCCTCGCCCCATTTACCTGCAGGTACAGTATCGGCAACAAATGCCGATGTGGCTGTGGGCTTAAAACCTGTGGAAAAGCCATGGACTAACCTTAAAAATAAAAACCCCGATATGCTAGTAAGAATTGGGTATAAGAAACCACAAACAAAACAAACTATTGAGCCAATAGCCATAATAGGAACTCTCCCTATTTTATCGGTCAGTTTACCACTAAATGGCCTAGAAATACCGGCAGTAATGGTAAATAAAGCTATAATTAAACCTTTATATTGTGCGCCACCTAAACTTGTTAAATAGGCAGGCAACTCGGGTATAAGCATATTAAAACTTGCCGAAAAAAGAAACGAGCTAAAACAAACCAATAAAAAAGAAAGATTATAAATACTGTTTTGCTCTTGTGACATGGACGGAAATTAGCTAAAGAATTAAATCTTGAAATATAAATTACTCAAGAATTAAACATCTTGTTTTGGGGACTTTAGTAAAAAGAAACTTTGTTGAGCTTGATAGCAATAATATACCCTAAGCATTTCTGCAAAGATGATAAGTGCTAAAACAAATTTATCTATTCCCTCTAATGTTAGATAGTGGCTTAAAACAGAAATAAATCCTACAGAAAAAATTAGAAAAATTAACCTAGGTAGTAATTGAATATAATAAATAATTACCCCTGCTTTTTTAAGAAACATTAAAAAACTAGCACTAAACAATAAACTAAGCCAAAGTATAATAAATAAAAACCTTGAAAAAATTTCTATTAATGTAAAAGTATCTCCTTCAAAAAAAGAAGCAATTTGCACTATTGCTTGAGGAAAAACAATAATAAAGGATATCAAATCTAATAGGCCAAAAGACCTTAAAAGCCATTTCATGCTGCGAATATAAACTATTTACAAGTTTCGGCAATCATTTTATCTGCAGCGTTAGAGCCTATATATTTCACAAAGTAGAGTGTTTCGCAAGCACCTATTTGGTCGCCTTGTCTTAATTTTTGTTTGGCCTCTCTTAGTTTGGTATTTATAAAGTTATCATCAAAACCTAACTCAGCTTTAATTTGTAAAATTTCTGCCTCGTTTTGTTCATTTACCTTCCCTTTTTCTTTATTCTGATAGTAATTGATGACCACATTTTGTAAAGCTACATTGGCTTTGTAATTTGCAATGGCTAGGTTAATTTGTTCTTTAGAAATATCATTACAACCATAGTTTTTTAAAGAAAATTTAATGGGGATAATTAATTTATTATTCAAATTAAAACCTACAGGCACTTCCCATTTCCCACTTGTTAATCTTATAATCCTGATAGCTTCTTGGTCTAAATCTACTCCAGTGCCTTTTACTACTTTGGCATTAGAAACTTCTCCTACGCTATTAACATTAAAAGAAACGTTTACCACACCTTCTAGGCAATTGTTTTTGGCATAATTTGGATAAATCATTTTGTTTTGAATAAAATAATCTAATTCGCTATTTCCTCCTTTAAAAGACGGTTGATCTTGAGAAAAAGACACTTGCAGCACTATTAAGACTATTTTTAGGACACCTTTCATGTGTAATTATATTATGCTAGTAATAACGTAATGATAAACGGGATGTTTTAAACAAAAAAATCCTGCTAGTAAAACTAGCAGGATTTTAAATGTTAATTAAAAATGATTTAACTCATTTTTAATTTTTTCTGAATATCATGAACGTAAGCTTTAAATTTCTTATCGGTATCAATCAAATCTTCTACGGTTTGACAAGCATAAATTACCGTAGAGTGATCTCTACCTCCAAAAAATGCACCTATAGATTTTAACGATGTTTTGGTATGACTTTTTGCTAAATACATAGAAATTTGGCGAGCTTGTACAATCTCTCTCTTCCTAGTTTTAGATTTTACCATCTCTACTGGTACTTCAAAATATTCGCAAACTAACTTTTGGATATACTCCATAGAAATTTCTTTGCTGGTGTTCTTGATGAAGTTCTTCAGCATTTGTTTTGCTAATGCTAAATCTATTTCCTTTTTGTTTAAGGTAGATTGTGCCAATAAAGAAACCATTGCACCTTCTAATTCTCTAACATTGTTGTCTATATTGTTAGCCACATATTCTATTACATCATTTGGCAATTCTATACCGTCTTGGTACATTTTCTTTTTTAAAATGGCCATACGAGTTTCCATATCTGGAACAGATAAATCTGCCGATAAGCCCCACTTAAATCTAGATAATAAACGCTCTTCTAAACCAGCTAAATCTTTTGGTGGTTTGTCTGATGTTAGTATTAATTGTTTACCTGATTGATGTAGATGATTGAAAATATGGAAGAAAATATCTTGAGTTTTATCTTTACCAGCAAAATTATGCACATCATCCATAATGATGATATCCATTGCTTGATAGAAGTTTACGAAATCGTTTATGGTATTATTTTTTAAAGAGTCTACAAATTGTTGACAAAACTTCTCGCAAGAAACATAAATAACCAATTTATCGGGCATGGTTTTTTTAACCTCATTTCCAATAGCTTGTGCTAAATGTGTTTTACCTAAACCTACACCCCCATAAATCATTAATGGATTAAATGATGTTCCCCCAGGTTTCCCGCCAACAGCGTAACCAGCCGAACGAGCCAAACGATTACAATCTCCTTCAATAAAATTCTCGAAAGTATAATTAGGATTTAATTGTGGATCTACCTGTAATTTCTTTAATCCAGGAATGACAAACGGATTTTTAATGTCTTTATTTAAAGCTATTGGCATTGGAATAGATTGCGTCTTTCCCTCTGCTCCGTTTCCACTTGATGGTATATTTGTAGTGTAAGGTTTTTGCGATGATGATTTTTCTACTACGATGTTATATTCTAGTCTACCTGCATCACCAAGTTGTTTCTTAATTGTTTTTCTTAGAAGACCAACGTAATGCTCCTCTAACCATTCATAAAAGAACAAACTAGGTACTTGAATAGTTAAAATACTCTCCTCTAATCTTAAAGGAATGATTGGCTCAAACCAAGTTTTAAAACTTTGAGTCGGAATGTTATCCTTTATAATTTGAAGACAGCTAGCCCATACACTGGTACAAGTTTTTTCCATGTTAATTTTCTAATATACTAATTTTAAATGCGATAGGAATATGGCGGGGGTGCCTTTTTCCGAGCATCGAAGATTGAAAAAAAAATTGGCTTTTTAAACTAAAATTTAAAATTTTTATCAATTACCTCTATAGCAGAAGAATAAGATGTTTTTTTACTATTGTTTGCAGAAAAAACGTAATCAATTCGGCCTAAATTTATTCCAGCAAAACCAACTTGGTTTACTAAAGTCTCTTTTCCACCTTTATTTTTAATACTATCTGGCACATTTAAGAAAGTATGGGTATGTCCACCAATAATTAAATCGGTAAAATAGGTGTTTTGAGCTAAAACTATATCAGAAACTTTATTTTCTCGGTATTTATAACCTAAATGTGAAAGGCAAATTACCAAATCGCATTTTTGATCAAGCTTTAAAAATTTCTCTAATGCTAATGCTTTTTCAATAGGATCTAAGTATTTAGTGTTACCATATTGCTGTGGATTAACCAATCCTGTAAGCTCAATACCTAATCCATAAACACCAATTTTTACTCCTCCTTTTTTAAATATTTGATACTCTTTAGATTTACCTGCCATCGGGGTATCAGAAAAATCATAATTGGCATTTAAGATAGGGAAATTAGCATGCGGTAATTGTTTCACAAAACCTTCTATACCGTTATCAAAGTCATGATTGCCCATAATGCCTGCATCATAACCCATCATACTCATCATTTTAATTTCCAATTCGCCACCATAAAAATTAAAATACGGAGTACCTTGAAAAATATCTCCTGCATCTAACAGCAAAACATTTTTCTCTTCACTTCTTATTTGATTAATAATTGCTGCCCTAGATGCTACTCCACCCTTACCTGCATTTCTAGAGCCATCCATAGGAAAAGGATCTATCCTGCTGTGTACGTCGTTAGTATGTAAAATGGTTATTTTAGTAAGCTCATCACTGGCAAATACAGGGTTAGATTTTAATCCCAGTGCCAATAAAGCCGAAGCGCCTAAAGAAGTTCTTAAAAATCCTCTTCTATTTAATTTTGATTCTTCCATCGTTAACTGGGTTTAATTTTTCGCCTTTTTTATTTAAATCTGTTAAGTAATCTAGCAAAGCATCTCTTAGTTTATAGGTATAATCTTTACGCTCTATATTTTTTGTAAATACGGCACCGCCATCGCCTCCATTAGCCATATAATCTGAAGTTAAAACAATGTATTCTTTGTTACTATTAAATGGCTCACCGTTAATGGTAATATCAACAGCCTTTTTATTAGCAATGGTAAATCTTGCTCCAGATATGGGGTCGCCTCCACCTGCAGCAATAAAATCAAAGAATTTTTGCATATCTAGGCCAGAAAATTTAACAGTTACAAATGCGTTTTCAAAAGGCATTAACTCAAAAATTTTATACAAGTAAATATTCCCCTCAGGTAAAGGATTGCGTAAACCACCAGAATTTGTATATGCCAAATCAAAATTAATATTTTGCTTTTTGGCGCTATAATACATGGCATCGGCAAAGAAGTTTCCGAGCGGAGATTCTGGCGATCCTTTGGCTATTTCTTTGGAAGAAACAGCAACTACATTATTCATCACAGAATCTAATTGCTTTTTATATGGTCTATAAAAAGACAACATACTAGAATCTTGTTTGATACTCTCTGAAATAGGAATAAGTTTCTTCTCAGTATTTACAATTTGTAGTTTTGGACTACATGACCCCAAAATTGATAAGGAAATTACTCCTAGTAAAAGTCTAATATTTTGCATGTATACTATTTTAAAATTTATTTAGGCGTTAACCTCCTGCGGTCGGTTCGGGCTTTACACTATAGTTTTTTTGTCTTATCCTTCGACTCCACTCAGGATGACAAAAAAAGCTGCCGTTTCTCCGAAGGAGTCCTTTGGACAATCCCTAACGCAAAACCGATAACATCATTGAATTTATAAAACCCAGCTTTGTGTCCTTTGTGTATTATCTCCGTATACCCTTTAGTTAATATTTTGTCAACACGAAAATTAATACTCGCCAAAAACTTCTCTTAACACGTCTGCAATCTCGCCCAAAGTTGCGTATTCTTCTACCGCAACTAAAATAAAAGGCATTAAATTATCATTACCTTTTGCTGCATTTTTTAAGTTTGATAAAGCTAAATCTACCTTTTGGTTATCTCTAGTTCCTTTTAACTTCTCTAATTTTAAACTTTGCTCAATTCTTATGCTATCGTCAACTCTAAAAACATCTGGGTTTACAGTTTCATTAGTAGTAAATTTATTTACACCAACAATAATTTGCTCGCCACTTTCAACCGCTTTTTGATAATCGTAGGCGGCGTTTGCAATTTCATTTTGCATATATCCCTCTTCAATAGCATCAACAGAGCCTCCTAATTCATCAATTTTATCTAAATATTTTTGTGCTTCGGCTTCTAATTCATCAGTTAAAGACTCCACAAAATAAGAACCTGCTAATGGATCTACCGTTTGTGTTACACCACTTTCGTAAGCTATTAACTGCTGAGTTCTTAATGCAATAGCTGCAGCCTCTTCGGTAGGTAAAGAAAGTGCCTCGTCATAACCATTAGTATGTAAAGATTGTGTACCTCCCAAAACTGCAGCCATAGCTTGGTTAGTAACACGTACAATATTGTTAATAGGTTGTTGCGCAGTTAAAGTAGAGCCTCCTGTTTGCGTGTGAAATCTTAATTGCTGAGCTTTATCTTCTGTAGCGCCAAGTTCTTTAGTGATTTTTGCCCACATTCTTCTGGCTGCTCTAAATTTAGCTATCTCTTCAAAAAAGTTATTGTGGCAATTGAAGAAAAAAGACAATCTTTTAGCAAAAACATTAATATCTAATCCTTTTGTTAAGGCTGCTTGTAAATACGCTTTACCATTGGCCAAAGTAAATGCTAACTCTTGTACTGCTGTAGAACCTGCTTCGCGGATATGGTAACCAGAAATAGAAATGGTATTCCATTTGGGCACTTCTTTGCTGCAATATTCAAAAATATCTGTAATTAAACGCATAGATGCTTTGGGAGGATAAATGTAAGTTCCCCTAGCAACGTATTCTTTTAAAATGTCGTTTTGAATGGTTCCTGATATCTTTTTAATATCTGCACCTTGCTTCTTTGCTAAAGCTATGTACATAGCTAAAAGTGTAGAAGCTGTAGCATTAATAGTCATAGAAGTGGTAATTTTCTCTAAGGCTATCCCATCAAAAAGTTCTTCCATATCTTGTAAAGAGTCTATGGCTACTCCTACTTTTCCAACTTCGCCATCAGCCATATCATGGTTGCTATCATAACCAATTTGTGTAGGTAAATCAAACGCTACAGATAAACCTGTTGTACCCTGATTTAATAGGTAATGATATCTTTTATTAGATTCTTTAGCGGTAGAAAATCCAGCGTATTGACGCATAGTCCATAATCTACCTCTATACATGTCCTTTTGTATCCCTCTTGTAAATGGAAATTGAGCAGGTAACTCTTCTATAGGCTTACAAAAAGTATAAACCTCTTTAATCTCTATTTTTGATGTAGTTTCAAACTTTTTATCCGACATTTTTAATTTTTAAAATTCCTGAATATCGTTTTTCAATACCATTAAAGCCAAATCATAAGGGTTATCTTGTAGTTCCTCTAGTTTAGAAAAAATAACTTTGCTTAACTCTACAGCTGTAGCGTCTGGATGTATGTTACTCGTCGCATGATTTACCATTCCAATAGTATCATCCTTCACTCTTTTAATAATATCCCATGCGTTTTTACTGATATATAACTGTTGAGAAATATTATGTTGATACTCTGCTTTAACCTCTGATAAGATAGATTTTTGAATTTCTTTTGCGCTCATTCCCGAGCTATGTAACCTTAGAATTAAATTGGTAGGATTAATACGCTCTACAAATAAAATCATACGTTCATAAGCTTGTAATTTTAATGGCAACATATCCTTTGCTACCAACGTTTTATACTCTAATTCTTTTAAATTATAATAAGTATCAAAATGACTTTTTAGTAAAAAATAGGCAGCAATAAAGACCAATAAGCCCGATAAGGTGTATTTTAAAACATCAAAGAAAAAAACTGTAATATCCATTTTTATAATTTGTAAACGATTGGTAAAATAAGGTTTTTAAAAAACAAAAATCTACATTTTACCTTATATTTGTATAATTAATTATTCAATTTATGAGTACAGCAGTAGAAACCGCACCAGTAAGTTTAACAGAAGGTGCAGTAAAAGAAGTAAAAAAATTAATGGATCAACAAGAGTTGGGTCCCGATTTTGGATTACGTTTAGGTGTAGAAGGTGGGGGTTGTTCTGGTATGAATTACGTTTTAGGCTTTGATCAAATTAAAGAAGGCGATAGTGAATACGATATTGAAGGTATAAGAGTATTTATGCATAAAGCCCATGGTCTTTATTTAGCTGGTATGCAAGTAGATTTTCAACAAGGTTTAAATGCAAGAGGTTTTGTTTTTAACAATCCAAATGCGGCGAGTACTTGCGGTTGTGGAACCAGTTTTTCTGTTTAGAGTTTTTTAGTTTTAGAATACCCGAAGGAATATCGGGATGTAAACCCCAATAGTTTTTAATTATTGGGGTTTTATTTTTATGCAGTTTTTGCGTTAACGATAGCAGTGGCAGCTTTTTTTGCCTTTTTAAACGCTTTGCATATGGCAAAAAAACTATAACGAATAGCGTGTTAAACGCCCAAATCATTTTTCAAATTACACTAAACAGCTTTTGGAATTGCGCTAGGAATAAATTTAGGTGCTTTTCTTTGCATAGTGGCTTGCTCAAATGCGTAAGCAATTTTTATAATTTCCTCTTCTTGATAAGCATCGGCGATAAAAGATATTCCTACCGGAAGTTCATGAAGCATGCCCATTGGTAATGTGATATGCGGATAGCCTGCTGTCGCAGCCGGACCAGAAAATGAAAACCCGGTTCCGTAATCTCCATTTATGTTATCAATACAAGCGGCCGCTCCATTAGCAATGCCACAAATGGAATCTAAATTGTTCTCTTTTAGTGTATCAGAAATTACCTTTCTAGATTTTGTTGATTTTTCTACTGCGTCTAAATATGCTTTATCTTTTAAATCACCTTTTTGGTTGCTACTGATTAAAGTTTCTTGCTTAAAATAAGGCATAGTGGTATCCTGATTCTCGTTATTGAAGGCAATTACATCGGCCAAGGTTTTAACTTTTGCATTTGCTGTTGCTAAATAACTGTTTACTCCATTTTTAAACTCGTATTGTAAAACTTCAAATTCGCTATCGCCAGTGGCTGCATTCACTTTGCTGTTTAAATCAACCTCTACAATGGTAGCTCCTAAACCTTTCATGGTTTCTATGGCTTGTTTAAAAATGGCTATTACATCTTCATTTCTTCTTCTAAAAAATGATTTTTCTACCCCAATCCTCTTTCCTTTTAAAGCATCTTTAGAAAGATTTTGAGTGTAATCTGCTTTGGCTTTCCCTTTGCTTTCTAGAGTCACAGCGTCTTTATTATCAACACCCGTTAAAATACCAAGGAATATAGCCACATCTTTAACGGTACGTCCCATTGGGCCGGCAGTATCTTGTGTAGCAGAAATTGGTATAATACCATTTCTACTCAACAAACCTACAGTGGGCTTAATACCTACTAATCCGTTTATAGATGCTGGAGAAGTAATGGAACCATCGGTCTCGGTTCCAATACCAATTACGCAAAAGTTTGCGGCTACGGCAGCGCCAGTGCCTGCACTAGAACCTGAAGGATTTCTATCTAAAATATAGGGCATACGGGTTTGCCCTCCACGACTGCTCCATCCACTTGTGCTTCTACTAGATCTAAAATTTGCCCACTCGCTTAGATTGGTTTTTCCCAATAATACAGCCCCAGCTTCACGTAATTTCTTTACTATAAAAGCGTCTTCTTTTGCTATATTCCCAATTAAAGCTGTTGCGCCAGCGGTAGTCATCATTTTATCGGCAGTGTCTATATTGTCTTTAATTAGAACCGGAATGCCATGCATTTTACTTCTAATTTTTCCATTTTTACGCTCAAAGTCCATTTGCTGGGCAATGGTCATTGCATCTGGATTTATTTCTATAACCGCATTAATAGCGGGTCCCTTTTTATCAAAAGCTGCAATTCTATCTAAATATGCCTTGGTTATAGATTTAGATGATGCTTTACCATTTTGCATCATTTCTTGTAACTGATCTATAGTGGTTTCATTTAATGAAAAGCTATCATCAATAAAAAATTCTTGATTGGATTGAGCTGGTTTTTCTGAAACAAGATTTAAGGGTTTTGCAACTAAGGATGTTGTTGCCAAAGTAGCAACCGAGGTGTTAATCAAAAATTTTCTTCTATCCATTGCTATATAATTTTGGAAGCAACAATTTATGAGAAAAAAACAAATTTAATGTGATGTAATAATAATTTTATGTTGCAACATTAAAAATTAAACCATAAAAAAGGCTTAAAAAGATATTAACCTTTTAAGCCTTTTAATTTAGGATGAAATTATCTTAAAATTTCATATTTACTTTCGCAATTTTCGGATCCGCTATGTAATCTGTTAAAATTTTCATGGTTTCATCTTGAATAAAATCATAATTATCTTCTTTTGGAGCATTTTTATCTCCTTTTACTAAAGGACTTAACCCTCTTGCAATTCTCAATATATTATCTTTCTCAAAATTTTTATTTTCTTGCTGCTCTCTTTGCTGCTTAAAGGCACTCATATTTAAAGATACTTTTACCTCATCATCACGCTTTTTAAATTCAGTAATATCATTTTTAAGGAATTCGTAATCTTTACTCACCTTCATTCTTTCATTATGCAGCTTTATCAAATCTTCTAAAGCTGGTTTTAAATTGGCGATTTTGGTATAGTTACTTGATTTTATTTCGTCCCATGGAAGCGCAGAAGTTTCTGAACTTTCTCCATACTTATCAGCTGGAAATATAGTTGGAAACTCGATATCAGGCACTACGCCTTTATGCTGGGTAGAACTACCATTAATACGATAAAATTTTCCCATGGTTAAATTTATCTGATCTTCTTTATCAGAAAATTTAGGGTTAATTCTTTTCATGGCTATGGCAGATTGCACTGTACCCTTTCCATAGGTTGTATTTCCAACCACTATACCTCTTCCGTAATCTTGTATTGCCCCAGCAAATATTTCTGATGCCGATGCACTAAATCTATCTGTCATTACCGCTAGTGGCCCAGTCCAGCTAACACTAGCGTCTTCGTCTTGGTCAACTTCGATTTTTCCTCTAGAATCTCTTACTTGTACTACTGGTCCCTTAGTAATAAATAAACCTGTTAAGTCTATAGCTTCTGCTAAAGAACCTCCTCCATTACCTCTTAAATCAATAATCACACCGTCCAAATTTGCCTTTTTAAGGCTGTCTAAAATTAATCTTACATCTCGAGTTGTAGATTTATAGTTAGGATTTCCAGCTTGCATTTCTTTCCAATCTGCATAAAAAGCCGGTATTTCTATAATGCCATAAGTAAATTTTTTACCGTCCTTTTCAACAGTTTTAATTTTCTTTTGTACAGATTGATCTTCTAGAATAATTTTCTCTCTAACCATCTCTACAATTTTAGGCGTTGCGGCTAAATCCTGACCCTTAGAAACAATTTTAAGACGTACAGTTGTTGCTTTTTTACCTCTTATTAACTCTATGGCATTGTCTAATCTCCAGCCTACAACGTCAACAAATTCTTCATTTCCTTGTGCTACGCCAATAATTTTATCATCAATTTTTAACTGCTTGCTTTTATCGGCAGGTCCACCCGGAACAATCCCTTTAATGGTTACAAATTCATTTTCTGATTGTAGCGTTGCGCCAATACCTTCTAATGATCTATTCATGTCGATATTAAAATTGGCTGCATTAGCTGGATTAAAGTAACTAGTATGAGGATCTACAACACTGGTAAATGCGCCCATTATTACTTGAAAAGCATCTTGACTATTAATTTTATTAGATTGTACTAATAAGTTTTTATAGCGTTTTTCTAACGTAGACTTAATAAGAGAGTCTTTTTGATTAGAAACTTTAAGATTTAGAAAATCTAATTTTACCTTTTTGTACCATGATTGATTACTTTGATCTATAGAAGAGAAAAATGGAAGTTTGCTTCTATCGTAGATATAATCTTCCTTTTTCTCAAAATCAAATTTGCTGTCTAAAGTTTTGATAGAATAGTTAATTCTTTCGTTATACCTTTTTTGGTATACATTAAACATGTAAAAAGCAGCTGTTAAATCTCCATCTTCCATATCGTCATCAAAAGTAAAACGGAATTTTTCAAAATCCTTAACATCAGAATCTAAAAAATAACTTTTATTACCATCTAAACTTTTTAAATAACTATCAAATATTACAGAACCTAAAGAGTCATTTAACTTTACTCTTTTATAACTTAAATTGGTAACTAATTCTGCGATTTGTTTTGTTACCTCGCTTTGACGGGGCTCTGGCTTTAAATTATTAGAGCCAGGGACATCTATGTTTTCGACTCTTGGTGCTGCAGTACAAGCAATTGTTGCTGCAACAAATATTCCTAAAAAAACTCTTTTTAACATCATTTTAAATTGATTAAAATCTAAATTCACAGCTATAATAAACGGTTTAAAACAAAAATTTATATTGAATAAGCGTATTAAATTTTATAAATAGGAATTTAAAAGCTTTAAAATAAAAAAGACAGATAAATCTGTCTTTAGTTTTACAAATAATGCTTTAAATATATTAAAAATTAATCCAATTGAAATAAAGCTATTAAAATTTTACATGCCTAAGTTTTTATCGGTTTTAAACAAGATTGGTTCGCTGGGTTCACTCTCGTTTTTAACTCTATCTAAAGCTGTAACTATGTAGGTGTATGATTTAGATTTTTCTATTTGAGTATCTTCCCATGTTGTAGTTTTAGAATAAAAAACTGCTTTTATAGCTTCGGTATTATTTAAGTCTGGCGAGGTATTACCTTCAAATCTATAAACTACATAACCATAAGCTTCTTCGTTATCAATTGCTTTTTGTGGTTTAGACCAAGATAGGTTTATACTATTATTAGCTTGCCTAGCTTTTAAACTGTTTGGCTTATTTGGCGCAATAGAGTCTAGCCAATGCATTAAAGGAGGTAAAGAAATTCTTTTATAATAATTTTTCGCCAAACTATCTGCAACACCTAATGGATTACTGGTGATGGATTTAGAACTAAAAAATACACTACCTTGTACATTTGGATTTTGTCTAATATAATTTAACTGCCTACCTAATTGACTAGAATTTTTCCAAACTAAATCTTTTGTAGCATTTATTTTATATGCTCCATGACCAATGTATAAGTTTCGGCCGAAGCTATTTTCGCCCCACCAATCTACTAAATTTGCAAAAGGAGCAGCCTTAGTTTCAAAAGCCCAATAAATTTGCGGGTTTATATAATCTACCCAGCCTTCTTTTACCCATTTTCTTGAGTCGGCATAAATACCAAAATAAGAATCTCCTCCACTAGTTATAGACCCTTCAACATCTTGACTTTTATTCTTCCAAATTCCAAAAGGACTTATTCCAAATTTAATATACTTTTTGTGGTGATGGATACTATCGTTTAGATCTTTAACTAAAATATCTACATTATTTCTTCTCCAATCGTCTATGTTTTTTATTCCCTCATGGTGTTCTTTAAAAGTATTATTATCATTTATAATTTGCCCTTTAATAGCATATGGGTAAAAATAATCATCAAAATGAACGCCGTCTATGTCGTAGTTATCTACCACATTTAAAATAGTTTTAATGATGTAATTTCTAACTTCTGGAATACCTGGGTTAAATAACTTTTTACCATCATATTTAAAAAACCAATCAGGATGTTTTCTAGTGATGTGATTATCAACAATATTGTTTTCATTACCGTCAAAAGTTGCTCTGTAAGGATTAAACCAAGCATGTAATTCTATCCCTCTCTTATGGCATTCTTCAATTGCAAAAGCCAAAGGATCGTAAAATGGAACAGGCGCTTGTCCTTGTTTACCCGTTAAATATTGCGACCAAGGCTCATTACTAATCGCATAAAAAGCGTCTGTTGCGGGTCTTACTTGAAACATAATGGCATTTATACCATTTTTTTGATGCTGGTCTAAAATATTTAAAAGCTCTAATTTTTGCTCATTAGAAGAAAGACCTGGTTTACTAGGCCAATCTATATTAACTACGGTTGCAATCCAAACTCCTCTAAACTCTCTTTTTGGAAAATCCTTAACCTGTGCTTTACAATAGGTCAAAGCAACCAATAAAGTAGTAATAAGAGTGAATGTTTTTTTAATTAGCAATTTCATAAAATATTAAGGATTCTAATGAGTTACAAAGTTAATCCTTTATCCAAAAAAGTAGACGCTTTTTTTAATTAGATATTATAAAAACTACATTCTAATTTTAATTATAAATGTTAATTTTTGATTCTAAATTAATATCAACAATTAATTGAGAAATATTATGAATAAAATTTCAGTTTTTAAAAAAGGAATAATTTTTGTTATCATTGGATGAAAAAAATTAAAAACATGGAAAATCAAGGCCAAAAGAAAAAGGATACCAATAAAATTTATTTCTTAATAGCTGTTATTGTGGCTCTATTAGGCACAAATGCTTATTTATATTTTAAGCAAACAAAATCTAACCAAAGAATTGTAACTATTAGTGATGAAAAAACAGCTTTAGAAACTGAACTTGAAAAATTAGAAACAGAATTAGAGCAAGCTAATAATTCATCGGGTGAACTATCAGAAGAGTTAAAAGTTAAAGACGAAGAATTAAAAGCAAAAATACAACAATTAAAAGCAGCACTTACAAAAGGGACGTTAACAGCAGGCGAGTTGTCTAAAGCTAAAGAGGATGTTAAACAATTGAGATATTTTGTTGGAAAATACACAAACGACATTAATGAATTAACAAAGCAAAACCAATTATTAGCAGGAGAAAGAGATAGCTTAAAAACAACTGTTAAAAGTGTTAAACAGCTTGCCGACAACTTAGTTAGATCTAATGATTCTCTTTACAATAAGGTCAAAGTTGGTGCAGCATTAAAAACTTCTACCTTACAAATTGGAACATTTAGGCAAAAATCTAGTGGTAAAGAGACTATGGTTACGAAAGCTAATACTGCAGAAAAAATAAAAGTTAACTTTACAATTAATGCTAACGATTTAGCTGAAAGAGGAACTCATGATGTTTATTTGCGAGTGTTAGACCCAGCAAACAATTTAGTAATAGGCGAAGGTGGTAATTTTGTTGCCAATGAGCAGAACCTACAATACACTTATAAAACAGCAGTTGAGTTTAATGGCGAAGCTAAAAATTTCACTATAGATTGGATAAACAAAGAAGGATTTAAAGCAGGTAACTATACCGTTATCTTGTATGCTGATGGTTATACTATGGGTAAAGGAACATTTGGTTTAAAATAATTGCCAAATTGATTAATTCATAATAATTTATTTTTAACGAATTATTCTCAGTTAATTGAATATTTAAAACATAAAAAATCCTCATCAAAATTAATTGATGAGGATTTTTTTTAAGTTTTAAGATGTAAGTATTCTTAATACTTAAATCTCAATACTCAAATCTTATTAAGCTCCTAATACAACTCTTTTAAAAGCTGTAACGGTTAAACCTTTAGAAGTTTCGTCTAAAAATTTACGGATATCTTTAGAAGAATCTTTAACAAATTCTTGGTTTAATAAAGTTTGTTCTTTGTAGAACTTGTTTAATTTACCAGCAGCAATTTTCTCAACCATTTCCTCAGGTTTACCTTCTGCTCTAATTTGCTCTTTAGCAATTTCCATCTCTCTTTCAATGATACGAGTATCAACATCGGCTTTATCAACTCCTACTGGGCTCATAGCCGCAATTTGCATTGCAACATCTTTACCAGCTTCGTCTAAACCATCAACAGATTGGTTAAAACCTACCAATACAGCTAAACGGTAGTTTCCATGTATATAAGCAACAACTTTATCGGCAGAGATTGTCTCGAATTTAGAAACACCAATTTTCTCACCAATTTTACCGGTTTGATCAATAATTAAATCAGCAATTTTAGCACCATTTAATTCTTGAGCGGTTAATTCATCAATAGAAGAAACACCAGTTTCTACTGCCTTATCAGCAATAGCTTGTGCAAATGCAACAAAGTCAGCGTTTTTTGCAACAAAGTCTGTCTCGCAATTTACTTCAACAATAACACCTTTTTTACCATCGGCAGTTGTTTTAGCAATTACAACACCTTCGTTAGAATCTCTATCTGAACGAGAAGCTGCAACTTTTGCACCTTTTTTTCTTAAATAATCAATCGCAGCTTCAAAATCGCCATTAGACTCTGTTAAAGCTTTTTTGCAATCCATCATACCTGCGCCAGTTTGCTGACGAAGTTTGTTTACATCTGCTGCAGAAATTTGTACTGTAGACATTTTATTTTCTTTTTTTAAGTTTCTATTTAATAATTATGGGTTGCATGTTATAAGTTGAAAAATTCAACCTACTACAAACAACCCATAGTTTGAATTTAATTTTATTCGCCTTTAGCTTCTTCAGTATCAGCCGCTACCGCTACACCAGTATCAGAACCTTTTCTAGTTCTTTTACCAGTTTCGTTAACTACTTTTTCTGATGCTACTGCCGCCGGAGCGTCAACTTTAGCTTTTTCTGCTGCTGCTTCCTTATCAGTTTCTGCGTCTTTCTCTTGCTTACGCTCTTCTAAACCTTCGATAATAGACTGGATAATAATACCAGTTATTAAAGAGATAGATTTTGTAGCATCATCATTTGCAGGAATAGGGAAATCGATATTAGATGGATCTGAGTTAGTATCAACCATTGCAAAGGTTGGAATATTTAACTTTAATGCTTCAGTAACAGCGATATGCTCTTTTTTAACATCTATTAAGAATAATGCAGCTGGTAAACGGTTTAAATCAGCAATACCTCCTAATAAAGTTTCTAATTTTATACGCTCACGCTGAATCATTAATTTCTCTTTTTTAGATAATACATCGTAAGTACCATCTTTTGTCATCTTGTCTATGTTAGTCATCTTTTTAATAGATTTTCTAACAGTAGCAAAATTGGTTAACATACCACCTAACCATCTTTCGGTTACGAAAGGCATATTTACTGATTTTGCACAATCAGCCACGATGTCTTTAGCTTGTTTTTTTGTAGCTACAAATAATACTTTACGACCAGATTTTACAATCTGCTTAATAGCAGCTGCAGCCTCTTCTACTCTAACAAGAGTTTTGTTTAAGTCGATAATATGGATTCCGTTGCGCTCCATAAAAATATATTGCGCCATTTTCGGATTCCACTTGCGGGTAAGGTGACCAAAGTGTACACCTGCATCCAATAAGTCTTGATAAGTTGTTCTTGCCATTGTTTTGTCCTCCGAATTTTAACGTTTACTGAATTGGAATTTCTTACGAGCTTTAGCTCTACCTGGTTTCTTACGCTCAACCATACGGTTATCACGTGTCATTAAACCTTTAGCTCTAAGCGCTGGTTTTCTTTCCGCGTCTAATTCAACAATAGCTTTCGCAATAGCTAAACGAACAGCCTCAGCTTGTCCTTTTACACCACCACCCGCAACATTTACATTTACATCAAACTGACCTTCTACTGCAGAAACAATAAAAGCCTGGTTTACAATGTACTGTAAAGGCAAAGTAGGGAAATATTCTTTGTAGTCTTTACCATTAACGGTAATGGTTCCGTTACCCTCTTTTAAATAGATACGGGCAACTGCAGTTTTTCTTCTTCCAGAAGTGTTAGTAACCGACATTTCTTTTCTCCTTTAAATTTAAAATTTAATTTCTTTAGGGTTTTGCGCAACATGTGGATGCTCGTTACCTGCGTAAATGTATAGATTCTTGAAAATTGCTCTTCCTAATCTATTTTTAGGTAACATACCACGTACAGCCTTCTCAATCACACGAGTAGGGTGCTTTGCCATTAACTCCTTTGGAGAAATGAAACGCTGACCACCTGGGTAACCAGTGTAAGAGATATAAGTCTTATCAGACATTTTATCTCCTGTCAGTTTAACCTTGTCTGCATTGATAACAATTACATTATCTCCGCAGTCTACGTGTGGGGTAAACGATGGCTTGTTTTTTCCTCTAATAATCTTAGCGATGTTAGAAGACAAGCGCCCCAAAATCTCTCCTTGTGCGTCAACAACAACCCATTGTTTGTCAACGGTTTTTTTATTGGCAGAGACAGTTTTGTAACTTAACGTATTCACTTGCTTGTATTTAAATGATTAATTATATAATATCCCCTAGTTTTGGGGACTGCAAAGATAGGACTATGCTTTTATATATCAAATAGTTGAGTGTAGTTTTTTTAAATTGATTGATAAAGAACTTTTAATACCTAAAACAAAAGCTATAGTTTTATTAAATTAATTAAATAGATTATAGGGTGGTTGAAATAGTTATATAAATCCTAATTAATTAAAATTAAATTAACATAATTTCTTCTCAACAAAATCTATTAACGAATGAATAATTTTAATATGAATTTCTTGAACACGGTCCGAGTATTGCGAAAAAGGAGCTCTAATTTCAACATCACACAGGGAAGCCATCTTGCCTCCATCTTTACCAGTTAATCCAATTACTTCCATCCCTTTTTCTTTGGCTACGCTGATAGCGTTGATGATGTTTTTTGAATTTCCACTGGTACTTATAGCAAATAATACATCGTTTTTGCAGCCAATGGCTTCAACATATCTAGAAAAGATATAATCAAAACCATAATCGTTACCGGTACAAGTGATATGACTAGCATCAGAAATTGCAATTGCAGGTAATGCCTTTCTATCTTCTCGGTATCTACCACTTAATTCTTCGGCAAAATGCATGGCATCACACATAGAACCTCCATTACCACAAGAGATTATTTTACCGCCATTTTTTATAGCATCAACTAATAAATCTCCCGCTTCTAAGATATTTTGGAAGTTTTTTGGGTTATCATTGAAGTTTTTTAATACTTCTTGTGCTTCTAAAAAATGGCTTTTTATTGTTTCTATCATTACAAAGAAAGTATTTCTACAATTTTTAATAAATCTTGATTAATTTCTTGGTGATGTTTAATTGCACTACCAAAAGGAGTAAATGCAATTTTACCATGTATTAGACCAACCATTTCATTTCTTTTGCCTGCTATTAAACTTTCAACTGCCGCTACTCCTAGCCTAGATGCCAAAACACGATCCATGCAGGTAGGCTTACCGCCTCTTTGAATATGACCAAGAACTGAAACTCTTGTATCATATTGTGGAAATCTTAGTTTTATTTTTTCGGCAATCTCAAAAGCACCGCCAGAATCTCCTTCACCCTCTGCAACTATTAATATTTTTGATGATTTATCTTTTCTACTAATTTCTAACCGTTGCATTAATGCTGGTAAATCTGTTTTAGTTTCCGGAATCATGATAGATTCGGCTCCAACTCCAATACCGCTTCTTAATGCAATTAATCCGCAGTCTCTACCCATTACTTCAACAATAAATAATCGATCATGAGATTCTGCAGTATCTCTAATTTTATCAATTGCATCAACAACTGTATTTATTGAGGTATCATATCCAATAGTAAAATCAGTACCTATCAAATCGTTATCAATTGTCCCTGGCAATCCTAAAATAGGCAAATCATATTCTTCACTAAAAATTTTAGCTCCCGTAAACGTTCCATCACCCCCAATGGCTACTAAAGCATCAATCTCTGCTTTTTTAAGCTGATCATAAGCCTCCTTTCTTCCTTCTGTGGTCATAAAAGCCATGCTGCGGGCTGTTTTTAATATGGTGCCCCCACGCTGAATAATGTTGGCAACAGATTTCCTATCCATTTCTACAAAGTCGCCATTAATCATCCCTTCGTAGCCTCTACGTATTCCTACAACTTGTACATTGTAATATAGTGCGCTTCTTACAACTGCTCTAACAGCTGCGTTCATTCCTGGCGAATCTCCGCCAGAGGTAAACACGCCAATTTTCTTAATCTGATTCATTTATTATTTGTTACGATATGCGCTCAATCCGCTATCTAAAAAATTTATATAATTATTAATGTCTAAATTAAATGCCTGAGGCTCTACTAAGACTTCTCCGTTTGGATTTACGATAACGTAATATGGCTGCGAGTTTGTATTAAAAGTTGATGCTTGGAAATCGCTCCATTTATTACCTAATGTTTTAATTTTTTTACCAGAAAATTTGGAAACGAATTTCTCTGATTCGGATAATTCTGTTTTATCGTCAACATATAGTGATATCAAAACATAATCGTTTTTTAATCTTTTCAAAACTTCTGATTCGCTCCAAACAGACGCTTCCATTTTACGACAATTCACACAACTATGTCCCGTAAAATCAATCAAAACAGGCTTATTCATTTTCTTAGCATAAGCTAAACCTTCCTCATAATCAAAATATGCATCTAAATTATGTGGCGCTTTAAATAAGCCAGCATACTTCTTTTGTTCAGCATCAGGATTAGTTATTTGCGGCGAAGATAAGCTATTGGTATATAAATCAAAATCTTGGGTGGTTTGTGGAGGCAGCCAAGCACTAATGGCTTTTAGAGGCGCTCCCCATAAACCAGGTACCATATAAGTTGTAAACGAAAGTGTTATAATTGCTAAAAATAATCTTGGAATGGTTACAAAAGGCAAATCACTATCATGAGAGAATTTGATTTTTCCTAAAAAGTAAAAACCTAGCATAGCAAAAATGACTATCCATAATACCAAAAATACTTCACGATCTAAAAGTTCCCAATGGTAAGCTAAATCTACATTTGATAAAAACTTTAATGCCAAAGCGAGCTCAATAAATCCCAATGCTACTTTAACACTGTTTAGCCATCCACCTGATTTTGGTAATGATTTTAATAATGAAGGAAAAGCAGCAAATAATGTGAAAGGAATTGCCAATGCTAATGAGAACCCAAACATACCTACAGCTGGGCCCATTAACTGACCCATAGTTGCAGCTTGAACTAATAAAGTGCCAATTATTGGTCCTGTACAAGAAAAAGAAACCAAAGCAAGCGCAAATGCCATGAAAAATATACCTGTTAGCCCTCCTTTATCAGATTTTTCATCAATTTTATTAACCCAACTGTTAGGCAGCGTGATTTCAAACGCTCCAAAAAATGAAACTGCAAAAACTACCAGTAACAGAAAGAACAGAAAATTAAATATACCATTACTAGCTAAATCGTTAAGTGCGTCAGATCCAAAGGCCACAGTAATTGCTAGACCTAATAAGACATAAATAACTATAATAGATAAGCCATAAATAAATGCCTGAGAAATTGCTTTGCTTTTACTCCCAGATTTCTTTGTAAAAAAACTTACCGTTAGCGGCAACATTGGGAAGATACATGGCATAATTAGAGCCAATATACCGCCTAAAAAGCCCGCAATAAAGATTGCCCATAAAGATTGAGTGTTTTGCTCTTTTATTGATGATTGTTTAATTTCAGTATTACTCGAATCAGTATTTGATACAGCAGATGTATTTTTTAGAGTTGTAGTATCTGACCTCAGTGTGTCTGATGTTAAAGCATCTGCTTCATTATTAATGGCGGGAATTTCAGCAGGAGTTTTTTCAATTTCTTCTTTTGATGGATTATAACCTGACAATTTAATAGTAAACTCTAACTCATCGGGAGGTAGGCATTGCTTATCGTTACAAACCATAAATTCTACACTTCCTTTAACTGTTGCATTAGATTTATTAAGTTTTATTTTTTGTTTAAATATTACTTTTTTATCATGCCATGCTATATTTATCCCAAAGTTTGGATCGAAAGCCGAAATAGCTTTTGGAGTTTCGGATGTTTTTCCTAAAAGAACATAATCAGGATTTTTTTTGAATATAAAACTAGTAGGTATTGGACCACCTTCTTCTATAAATTGCGAATAGATGTGCCATTTGGCTTCTAAAACAGCTGTAATTACCAAGTTAGCTTCTTTCTCGTTTATTTTTTCTGAGGAAAAGCTCCAGGTTACAGGTTTTAAAATTTGAGTAAAGCCAGTAAAGCTGATGGACATAAAGAGGAATAAAATTTTAAATATTTTCATTGTTTATTTTTTATGCGTTTCTTTAAATTTTGCCTTTTAAGTATAACCAATTATTAAGTGCTTTACTATTTGGGCAAATTTAATATTTAATATTATTTTAATGTTTACCAAAAAACTCTGAATGTAAAATTAGGGATTAAACTCAAAGAATATTTATCAATCACTATTATTGGGCTATTTGGACTTGTATTACCTAAATATTCTTTACTTAATTGATTCCTATTATTTAACAGGTTTCTAACAGAAAAGCCAAATTTACCTTTTATACCATCAATTTTAGAAATATCAAAGTTGTAAATCATAGAAATATCTAAACGTTGATAGTTTGGCAATGTTCCATTATTGATGTCTGTAAAAAATATTTCGCCATTTGATGGATTAGTTTGTGCGATACTGAAAGGTTTACCAGAATGCCATTTCCAACCTAAAGCTATTTGCAGCTGTTTTATTTTGTATGATGTAGAAATGGATAAAGCGTTTCTAATTTGATTGCTTGATGTAAATGCCTGATTGTTGTTTACACCATTAAATTGATCTGTAATTTGGGTAAAGGAATAACTTGTCCAAATGCCAATCTTTTCAAAATCCTTTTTTAAATAGAAATCTATCCCTGTGATTTTTTGTTCTCCATTATTGAATTTATTCAGATTGGAATTTAAAAACCCCAAATAAAGAGATGATATGCCATTAACATTTTTTAAGTAAGAATCTACATCGAAACTCCAGCCATTTTTTTGATAAATTAAACCCAAAGAAACCTGTTTGCTATTGATAATTGGCGAATTTGAGCTATTGTCAGACAGTCGCCATAGCTTGTTTTCTAAAGGTAAATCGCTAAAAACTGTTTCTTCTATTTGGCTTATGATTTGATTTTTTATTTCGGCTGTAGCCTGAATTTTTAAATAATCGGTAATGTTTTTGATCACTAATAACCGAGGCTCAAATTTAAAGCTTGATAGTTCTTTATAATAATTGGTTCTAAATCCGAGTTCAAAACCGAAGGATTTTAAATTTCTGAGCGAGTAATTGGCGTAAAGTGAATGGGTGTTGATTGTAGCTTGATCACTGTCTAAAACACTGCTTGTGTTTTTTGTCTCAGTAAAAGCATAATCAGCTCTTTTATTACTTAATTGATAACCAAGACTTATTTTATTGGTTTTATTAGCTTTTATTGATAGCTCGGTAGAGAAATCAGTATCGTTGATTTTGTTATCCTTTCTAAAATCTGATAGGGGTTCACCATCTTCTGATTGTATAAAATTATATTTAAGAAGGTATTTTGAGCTGCTTATTTTGGTTGATAAATTTACTTTATCACTCCATTTTTTATCCCATTTTAAGCTCAAACCATTATTCTCGGTATCTAAAATATCTTTAAAAGATTCTTCATCATTTAACCTATCATTATGTTCTAAATCATTATCGATATGAATAAAACTGGCTGACAGAAAATTATTTTGATTGAGTAAATAATTTAGTTTCACGTTATAATCTCTAAAATAAATAGACTCTTCTGAAGTGCCTTCATCAAAAATTTTTGTGGTTTGAAAAATCTTTCGCTCCATTTTTTCAAACGTTGTGGTCTCAAACAATCCTTCATAAGACCTCCGATAAGAAAGCATTAAGCTCAATTTATCTTTAACCAAAGGCGCATTCAAAAAAGCATCGCCACTAATTCCGTTTAAACCCAAAGAAACATTCGCCTTTTTAGCGATGGTATTATCCGTAGTAATATCAATAACACTAGAAACCCGATCGCCATATTTAGGATTTGTGCCCTTGTTTATAAAAGTTACATTTTGCGTAATATTTGGGTTAAAAGCAGAAATCATCCCGAACAAGTGTCCGTTTTGGTAAATATTTATTCCATCCCAAATTACTTGGTTGCCATCAGGGTTTCCTCCTCTTACCATTAAGTCTGTAGCGGTTTCTGTGGGGCTAATTACCCCTGGCAATTCCTGGATACTTTCTAAAACATCAGCCTCTATAAGTCCGGGTAAAACACCCAACTGTTTTGGTTTTAAGGTAAAACTTGCATCCTTACTTTTAACAATGCCATTTGTTAGGTAACCAGTAATTACCACTTCGGCCAATTTTTTTGGCGAATTAAGATTTGCTTTGCCTTGGGTGGCAACAATATATCGTTTGTCTATAAACTCAAAATCGATACTTAATTTTTCAGAAATATCATCTAAAACCTCAGCTAATGTGCTGCTTTTTTTTGCGTAGGTAATTTGTTTATTATTAAGAATGCTATCAGCAAATGAGATCTTTACATCGTATTTTTTCTCTAAAACAATAAAAGCTTCTGCTGCTGGTGTAGCGTTAAAATTTATAACCGTTTTCTTTTGCGAAAATGCTATTGTAGGCAGCAATAAGAAAATAAAATAAATGATTAGCCGCATTTATTGAGATAAAGTTACTTTATTATTTGATAAAGTATATTTGATTTGTACCGTTTTAAAAACTGATGCCAAGGCAATATTTAAATTTTTATGATTAAAGCTGCCGGTAAAAACTGTGGAGCTGTCAATATTTTTAGCATCAATTTTAATGTTAAATTGATTTTGTAAAGCTAAAATCACTTGTTTTAAGGGCACACTTTTAAAGCTGCTTTCGCCATTTAACCATGAAGGTTGTTGCAATAAATCAATGGCTTTTTGGTTAGCAAATATTCCGTTTACTAATCTTACCGATTGATTTGGCAACAATAAATATTCACTTTGATTAGAAACAACCTTTACTTTGCCAGAATAGCAAACCACTTCAAAAAAATCAGCGGAAGCGTTTACGTTAAATTGTGTACCTAGTACGGTTATATTTCCTTTATCGGTAATTACAGTAAACTGACTTCCTTTTTTTACTTTAAAGAAGGCCTCCCCGTTTAGCTTTACTTCACGTTGAGTTGCCCAATTTTTTTTATTGTAGGATAACTCAGATTTAGCATTCAAAACCACTTCAGAATTATCTAAAAGTTTGATGGTTTTTTGCTCTCCATAAGCTGTTTGGTGAATTTCGGTTTGGTTCCCAAAAAAGATGTTGATACTCAAAAACAGTAAAATGGCAGCCGCAACAGCAATGGTAATTTTTGTATACAGGTTGAAGGTTTTTGCTTTAGGTTTAGTCTCAATCGATAGATTTATTTTCTCATTAACCTTTTTAAAAGTAGCATCTAAAGGCTTTTCTAATTGCTCGAAAATGGTTATGCCTACTTTAATTTTTTGGTAAGCAATAAAATCTTGTACAGTTACCAAATTTTTAAGCTCGGCATCAGAAATTTCTCCAGCTATCCATTTGGCTAGGTAAACATCTTCATTTGTATCATCAATCTTATTTTCCATTTTCTACACTTCCCTTATAAAACAACTGAATAATTAAATACCCTACCCAATTATTATAATATTAGTTTATTGCTTAAACATTGCCAATTTTTTCTCTCATCACTAACAATGCAGCATGCATCCTTTTTTCTACTGCTTTAACAGAGATGCCTAAAATTTCAGAAATTTCTTTGTATTTCTTGTTCTCCATTCGGCTCATTAAAAAAACCTCTTTTTGCTTTTCGGGTAAATTAGCTATGGCGGTTTCCAGTTTTATGTAAAACTCTTGTTCTATCATTAAATACTCTGGAGATTCGCTTAAGCCTTCTTTTGAAGATGCGAGCTGGTGCTTTTCAACCACTTTTTGATGGCTTACTGTATTTAAAAAAATATTATTAGCTATGGTATATAAAAACCCTTTAACAGATTCGTAAGCAACAGTTCCGCAGTTTGCCCAAAGTTTCACAAAAACATCTTGCACAATATCTTCCGCTGCATCCATATCCTTTGATTTAAAAAAAACAAAACGCTTTAATTCCTTAGCATAGCTCCGAAAAATAGTTTCGAAAACTTTAGGGTTGCAAACGTTTAATGGTTTTTGATGCATTTAGAATAATTAAAATCTAAGCTATAAAACTAAATAAAATTTATAGTTGAGGTAGGGTATTCTTTTAAACGCTTGTACTATTTAAAATTAACCTAAATAATTTATTAATAAATGGACAGAAAAGACTTTTTAAACGCAATTGGCATGGGCGCAGCATCAATTGCATTATTTAATTGCATAGGCTGTAGCAAAGACGATTCTGGAAATCCGCCAACAGCCGCTCCTACTAATGTGGATTTTACCTTAGACTTAACCACAACAGCAAACGCAGCACTTAAAAATAATGGAGGTTATGTTTATGCAAACGGAATTATTATTGCCCGTACAACATCAGGGGCTTATATAGCAGTTTCTAAAACTTGTACTCATCAAATTTACGATGTAGTTTATAAGCCTAATACCAATCAGTTTTATTGTCCAAATCACGGCGCAACGTTTACACAAAACGGCACTTCTTTAGGTATTGAAACTAAAAATCCTTTAGCTCAATACAAAACAGCGCTTAATGGCACTTCATTGCGCATTTACTCCTAATTAAGCTGTTTTATGTTAAAAAATGCTTTGTTTTTAATTTATTTGATAAGTGGGTTTTACTATAGTTGCTTAGGGCAAACTATTGATACAGCGCATTATAGATTAAGTGTGAAAAACTTAGCCATTCCATCAGCAATAATAATAATTGGGCTCACTCAAATTGGTCACGAAAGCCAAGAATTTCAAACAGATGTTAGAGAGGATTTTCCTTTTTTTAAATCACGGTTAGATGATATTGCCCAATATGTACCATTAGGCTTTACTCTAATAGGCGGAAATTTAGGGTTTAAGTATAAACACAATTTAAAATCAAGATTTATTTATAGTGCCATAAGTTATGCAACTATGGGCATCACAGTAAATGCTTTAAAAAAGTCAATTCATGAAACCCGACCAGATAATTCTGGCAATAATTCATTTCCATCTGGTCATACTGCATTTTCTTTTACCGGTGCCGAGGTTTTGCATCAAGAATTAAAAGATGCGCATCCAATTTTAAGTTATGCTGGTTACCCCCTTGCAACTGGTGTGGGATTGTATCGCATGTTAAATAACAAGCACTATTTATCTGATGTGCTAATTGGTGCTAGCATAGGTGTTTTAAGTGCTAAACTAGCTTATGCCATTTATCATCCTAAAGAAAACAACAGCTTAAAAAAGTCAAGTTTTAACATTAATCCGACTACCGTTTTAGGGAAAAACGGAGTTTCAATCATTGCAAAATTTTAAAAATATCAATAAGTAAATTCTATAAAAACATGAAGTTAATAACCCTCCTATTTCTTTTCCTTTTAGCCAATACCACTACTTGGGAAACAGATTTTGCAACAGCTACAAAAAAAGCACAGGAAAACCACCGTTTTATGCTCATTAATTTCTCCGGGTCTGATTGGTGTGGACCCTGTATAAGAACGCATAAGGAAATATTTGAAAAAGAAGCTTTTATAAATTACGCATCAGCGCAATTGATTTTAGTTAAAGCTGATTTTCCTCGATTAAAAAAGAACCAATTAAGTGCCGAGCAAATAAAAAAGAACAATGATTTAGCCTTGAAGTACAATGCCGAAGGCTATTTTCCACTAACGGTTTTAATTGACGAAAACGGAAAGGTTGTTAAAGAATGGAAAGGTTTTCCAAATGTTTCGCCCGAGGTTTTTATAAAAGAATTGGAAGATGCAAAAAAAGAATTTTTAAATCTTAAAAATTAAATCACAAAAAACATAAATAAAATGATGATGAAAAAAATGATTCCATTAATGGCACTCGGGTTTTCTATAGTAGCTTTTAGCGCTTGTAGCAGTGTAAAAGCCTATGAAAAAAATAAATTAAACGATTCTGAAATGGAGCTAGCGGCTAGAAAAGCCGAGAAATTTGAGCAAAATTTTCAATTGTATCGCGAAGGTTCATCGGGTGCTAACGGAGGCAAAAGTGGTGGTGGCTGTGGTTGTAATTAATATCCTAAAAAAATGAAATACATTTCACTCACCATAGTTGCATTGTACCTTGGTATTATAGCAAGTTTTGCACAAACTGTTAAAAATGATAGTATCCCTTATGAAAAGCGGAAACTAAAATTTGAGCAAGCAGATTTGGTAAATAGTTACTACAATCAAGATGGAAATAACTCGGCAGTTACAGGCGGTTTAGGTGCCGAAAAGTTAACTGATGTTTCAAATACTTTTGATTTGATGCTTTCTAGATATGATAAATCGGGCAGAAAACATATTTATAATTTTGAGTTAGGTATTGATGCTTATACTTCTGCCTCTTCAGATAAAATTGATCCTTCTACCGTTTCTTCTGCCTCTTATGGCGATGTTAGGGTTTATCCATCGTTAAGTTGGAATATCGCTAACGAGCAAAAAGGGAATAACATAGGTTTTAATGTTTCTACTTCTGCCGAGTATGATTATACTTCTATTGGTGGAGGTATTAATTATTCTAAATCAAGTAAAGATAAAAACACAGATTTTGCCCTTAAACTGCAAGCTTTTTTTGATACTTGGGCAGTTATTTTACCAATAGAATTACGAGCGAATGAAAATAATGGTGCTGGCGGATATTTGCAAGGAGATAGAGCGCCACGAAATTCTTTTAGTGCGGCTTTAAGTGTTTCACAAGTTTTCACAAAGACTTTACAAGGTTTAATTATGGTTGAACCCAGCTATCAAAAAGGCTTATTGGCTACCAGATACCAAAGGGTTTACTTTAACAATGGTGCTGCAAGGGCAGAGAATTTACCAAGTCAAAGGTTTAAGATACCAATTGGCGCTAGGTTAAATTACTTTTTAGGAGATAACTTGGTTTTTAGGTCTTTTGTAAGATATTACTCTGATAATTGGGGAATTAAATCTCAAACGGCTGAGTTAGAAACTGCTATTAAAATAACTCCATTTGCTTCTATAAGTCCGTTTTATAGGTATTACCAGCAAACAGCTTCTAATTATTTTAATAGCTATCAACAACATCTCTTATCTCAAGAATTTTATTCTAGTGATTATGATTTATCAAAATTTAACAGCAATTATTTTGGTACTGGAGTAAGGTTTGCGCCACCAAATGGCGTTTTAGGAATGAACAGATTGAGTACCGTTGAGTTTAGATATGGGCATTACAGCCGTAATAATGGTTTAAGTTCTAATATCATCAGCATGAATTTAAGGTTTAAATAAATTATAGATTTTTAAACAATTACAATTTTTAAATTAAATACTCGATTTAAAAATTGTAATTGTTTTACTTCAAAAAAATCAATCGTTATCGCTTCCTTTTTTAGTAGCTGGAAGATTACTTCCATTTCTAATTTCTGTATGCCTTATTTCACCACCTGTTGTTCCTGTTTGTTTTGCATAAAACAGCACTATAAAAGCAAATACTAGTGAAGCTAAACTTATAGCTTTAGCAAATGCTTTTTGTTTAAAGCTTGCCCAAAGACCTACTAAAGAAATTCCTCCTAAAATGTAAGTCAGTATAGCGAATATTTCTGCCGCTTCTTCATGAGGTTCTATCAGGCTTTCAGTAATACCACTAATATTTTCCACTACCTCTTCCGCTTCTTCCCCGGTTGACATTGCCGCTATCGAACTCAGTGCGCCAATAATGAAAATTAAATACGCAGTTCGTTTTACCGCTTCAGATTTTGAAATGATTCCTGTAACCATAATGATTACTCCCACTAATGGGAAAATGATGGGTAAATGATTTACCACTAAATGCCAATGTGCTCCGTTCATAATTCCTATTTATTAAAATTTAAATTAAATTCTTACTCCAAAAATATATCCTACCATTACAGATAATCCCATTGCTATGGTGCCCCAAACAGTAATACGCAAAACAGCTTCTGTGATATTTGAGCCACCTGTTTTTGCGGCAATTGCTCTGAAGATGGTTGCAAATACCTATTCCTCCTTATTTTTCATTTTCATTAAAAGGGTATAAGCACCTTTGGTTACTATTTTTTTATTCTTTAAAACTTCATTATTTGTAATGGTAATAAAGCCATTTTCTTTTTCGCCTAACATCACCTCAATCATCTCATATTGCTGTTTACTAATCTCTACAAATACATAATCTTTACTTTCAAAACTTACTATACTTTCGTTAGGTAAAGCATTATTGTTTGATGATTTAACTTCCACTTCCGCATTCATGTACATACCAGGTAGTATTTTTTTATCCTCCATTTCAAAATGACAATGAACTTCTGCTGTGCCATCTGCTGATATGTCTTTACTAATTAAAATGATTTCGCAGGTATATTTTTCATCAGGATGTGCATTATCAAAAGCAATAACTTTTTGCCCTATTGCCAGTTTATTAATGTCTTTTTCAAAAACATTGATGTTGAGGTGTATATCAGTAGGGTCTATCAGCTCAAACAAAACATCAGTTGGACTAACATATTTCCCAATATTCACATTTACCTTGCTCACATAGCCTGAAATACTGCTGTAAATATTCATGCTTTTAGAAATATTTGAAGTGGATATACTATTTGGATTTTTGTTGATCAACCTTAATTTTTCTGCCAAGGCATTCATTGTAATTTGCTGAATGTTCAATTCTGCTAAAGCTTGCTGGGTTATTTTATCACTACTAGCTTGACTTTGATTAAGCTCTTTTTGTCTGTCGTACTCTAATTTTGCAAATTGAAACTTGGATTTTGCTAGTAAATAATCTTGTTGTATTTGGATATATTGTTGATCTTCCAAAGTTGCTATCACCTCTCCTTTATAGATGTGCATTCCTGGTAGCAGTTTTGTGTTTTTTAAATAACCTCCTAAAGGCGCACTCACAGATACAACATTTTGAGGTGGCACATCAATTTTTCCATTCAATTTTAAAACCGATGCAATTGTTTTTTGCTGCAAAGTAGTCGTTTCTATTTTCGCATTTTTATATTGCGCATCAGTTAACGAAACAATATTTTCATTTGAAATGGAATCTGTTTCACTTTCTGATTTTATATCGCTTTTGCAAGCAAACAAAACGTTTACTGCAACTAATAATATGATTATATTTTTCATTTTATGGAGTTTTAATTGATAAAATTTATGGCAATTATATCCTCATTTAAAGCTTTTACAGCTTCTAAATAATTGCTTTTAATATTGATAGCTTGGTTAGTAAGCATTACAAAATCGAGGTAATTGATTTCTCCGTTTATAAATTGCTTACCTACAGTTTGAGTGATTATATCTGCGTTTTTAAGCCCGCTTTCTTCAAAATATTTTACAATATCTAAATTGCTGTTATAGTTAGAAAGCAGCTTATTGTAGTCGATTTTGAGTTTTTCTACTACTAACTGCTCATTACCACTAGCTATTTGCTCATTTAATTTAGATGCTGCAACTCTGGCTCTTTGTCCGCTTGTAAAAATTGGGATTCCAATTCCAATTTGAACAGAATTAAAGCGAGTACTGCTGCTATAAAAATTATTATCGGGACCTACACCTCTAAAGCTGTTATTTAAATAACCTAAGGATAAATCTGGTAATAACTTTGATTTTTCTAGGGCAGTTTGCGCTTCAGAAATTAGTTTCTGTTGTTGCACAAATTTAAGTAAAGGGTTAGTAGTTAAATTTTTATCAGCAGCATCTAAAACAAGAGGCATTTTATACATTGTTGCTTTAGGCACAATATTTTCTTGTGTATTTAACAGCAATTGCAATTCTAAAACATTGCTTTCTATAGCTTGCTTAACCTGTTTTAATTGAATATTAATATTTGCTTTCTGTGTTTCGGCAGTTGACTTTTCTAAAATATTACTTTCGCCTTTTTGCAAACGTAGGCTAGCTTTTTCAAAAAAATTATTGTAGAGTGTATCGGCTAATAAAAGCAGTTTTTCCTTTTCTTTTAGATATATGAAGTTGTAAAAAATTTGAGTTACCATTTTTTTAACCTCTTGCTCTTTTACTTTAAAGCTTAACAGCGATGCCTGATAATCTTGGGTAATCAATTGCTTTTGTTTTTGATAAACCGTTGGGAAAGCAATGCTTTGAGAAACGCCAAATTTTGTATCGTTGTAAATACTATTTATTTGCCCGTATTCTGCAATTGCGCTGGTTTGCGGGATATCTATTGAAGTTTTAATCAATGCTTTGGCATAAGCTGTTTTTAGCTGTTCATTTTTTAACTGATTATTGTTTTGCAAAGCCAATTGAACTGCATCATCTAAACTGATGGTTTGTTGCGAAAAAGCATCAACAGAAAAAATAGACAGAAAAGCAAACATAACAAGTGGCTTAATGCTCACTTTTTTAGGTTTGATCCCTTTTTCAAACAAAATGTATAAAAGCGGAAGTACAAAGAGCGTTAAAAAAGTAGCCACCAATAATCCGCCTATCACTACGGTTGCTAAAGGTCTCTGAACTTCGGCACCGGCACCGTTACTTAAAGCCATTGGTAAAAATCCTAATGAAGCAACAAAAGCCGTCATTAAAACTGGGCGTAAACGAAGCTTTGTTCCGGTTAAAACTATTTTAGAAACATTTAACATTCCGTTACTTTTTAAGCGGTTAAATTCTGCAATTAATACAATACCGTTTAATACAGCCACACCAAAAAGAGCGATGAAACCTACACCAGCACTAATACTAAATGGCATTCCTCGTAATGCTAAAAAGAAAATTCCTCCAATTGCAGAAAGCGGAATAGCAGTATAAATTAATAAGCCTTGTTTTACAGATTTAAAAGCAAAAAACAACAATACAAAAATGAGTAATAACGAAACTGGTACGGCAATCATTAAACGCTTTTTAGCTTGATTCAAGTTTTCAAAAGCGCCTCCGTAGGTTACAAAATAACCAGCTGGGAATTTTAACTGAGCTTCTACTTTTGTTTGTAATTCTTGAACAATAGATTGTACATCTCTGCCTTTCACATTAAATCCTACTACAATTCTACGTTTAGCATCTTCTCTTTGTATTTGATTTGGTCCGTCTTTTATTTGAACATTAGCCACCTGAGACAAAGGAATTTGATTTCCGTTTGGTGTAGGAATTAATAAATTTTGCACATCCTCTAAGTTTTTTCTTTCGTTATTTGCCAACCTAACTACTAAATCAAAACGCTTTTCTTCTTCAAAAACTAAACCTGTACTTTGGCCTGCAAAAGCAGTATTAATTATTTTATTTATTTCTGAAATAGATAATTTATATTGAGCAATCGCTAATCGATTATACTCCACAATAATCTGAGGCATTCCAGTAATAGGCTCAACAAATAAATTTTCTGCACCTTCAACTGTATTAATAATCTTGGCTAGTTTATCAGCATTTATAGCCAAAGAATCTAAGTTTTCGCCAAATATTTTACAAACAACATCTTGTCTAGCGCCTGTCATTAACTCGTTAAAACGCATTTGAACCGGAAATTGAAATCCTGCTGTAATACCCGGAACATCTTCTAAAGCAGTGCTCATTTTAGCCGATAACTCGGGGAAAGTTTTGGCAGATGTCCATTCACTTTTATCTTTCAAAATAACCATCATGTCACTTGCTTCCATTGGCATGGGGTCAGTTGGTACTTCGCCACTGCCTATTTTAGTGACTACTTTTAAAACTTCGGGAAACCTTGTTTTTAAAATATGAGCAGCTTGTTGCGTACTTTCTATAGTGGTGTTTAAGTTACTCCCGGTAAGCACTCTGGTATCAACAGCAAAATCTCCTTCTTCTAAAGCTGGGATAAACTCGCCACCTAAAGATGTGATAACAATCACTGCTGATATAAATAATAAAACAACACTTCCTAAAATCAGCTTCGGAAACCTTAAAGCTTTGGCTAATGTGTTTTGGTATTTATTTTCTATCTGATGCATAATTTTATCAGAAATGTTTTTCTTGTGCTTTAATTTCTTGGATAAGAAAAATGAGCTCATCATTGGGATATAAGTAAGCGATAGGATAAACGCACCTAACAAAGCAAAAGCTACCGTTTGCGCCATTGGTTTAAACATTTTGCCTTCTATACCTTGGAGCGTAAAAATGGGTAGGTAAACAATTAAAATAATGATTTGACCAAAAACAGCACTATTCATCATTTTACTAGCAGCGTTGGTAACTTCACTATCCATTTGTTTAGCATTAAGTACTGCCACACCTTTAAAATGTTTATTATGCGCTAGCTGATGCATCACCGCCTCTACAATAATTACAGCACCATCTACTATTAATCCAAAATCTAAAGCACCCAAGCTCATTAAGTTTCCGCTTACTCCAAAAGCATTCATCATGCAAATGGCAAAAAGCATAGCTAAAGGGATTACAGATGCTACTAAAAGCCCTGCCCTAAAGTTTCCTAAGAAAAGCACTAAAACAAAAACTACTATTAAGGCTCCTTCTAATAAATTTTTCTCTACTGTACCTATGGCATTATTCACCATTTTGGTTCGGTCTAAAAAGGGTTCTATTTCTACACCCTCGGGTAAAGTTTTTTGAATTTGGGCTATCCTGTCTTTTACATCTTTAATAACATCACTGCTGTTTGCGCCTTTAAGCATCATTACTACAGCACCAGAAACTTCACCATCATCATTATAGCACATAGCGCCATATCTGGTTGCAAAACCAGTTTTTACATCAGCAATGTCTCTAATAAAAAGGGGAGCTGTACTATTTTTAGCTTTAATGCTGATATTTTCAATATCATTAACATTACCAATTAAGCCCTCACTTCGTATGTATAAAACAGTTGCGCCTTTTTCAATATAAGAACCGCCAGTATTTTGATTATTATTTTCAACAGCAGTAAAAACATCGTTTATGGTAATGCCATAAGCATTTAATTGATTAGGATTGATAGCTATTTCATATTGTTTAAGCTTACCACCAAAACTACTTACTTCGGCTACACCTTTAACGCCTAGTAATTGCCTACGTACAATCCAATCTTGAATGGTACGTAATTGGGTAACATCAAATTTCTGTTCGTATCCTTTTTTTGGTTTAACTACGTATTGGTAAATCTCTCCTAAACCAGTAGAAACAGGCCCAAGTGTTGGAGTTCCAATTCCCGTTGGTATTTGTGATTGTACTTGTTGCAATCTTTCGGCAACTTGCTGGCGAGCCCAATAAATATCAGTTTCATCATCAAAAACTATGGTAACTAATGATAAACCAAAGCGGGAAAAACTTCTGATTTCCTTCATTCCCGAAATATTGCTGTTTACTTGTTCAATAGGGAATGTCACCAATCTTTCAATATCAGTAGCGCCAAATGAAGGTGCTATTGTAATTACCTGTACTTGATTGTTTGTAATATCTGGTACAGCATCTATGGGTAATTTAGTGGCTTGGTAAGTGCCATAGCCAATTAAAGCCAGCACAAAAAGCCCTACAATGAGTTTATTCTTTACAGAAAACTCAATTATTTTAGTAAGCATATTTTAATTTCTTAAATCTTGTAAAAACTTAAAGCATAGATTATTGAAATATAGCAAACATATTGTTTACAATAAGACAATAATATTTAAATGATTAGCAAAATTTTGGCGGTTGCCAAATAGAGGAAAGAAATGCTGAAGAATAAGAAAACTGATAGGTATAAAAGTTTTTTGAAGATACGGTATATTGAACTTTAGGCGCTAAACTGAAGAATTGAAAATTATTAAAGTAAAAAGTTAAAGCACTACTAAAGCAATCTAATGATTTAAAAGGTAATTTCATATCCTTTTCATAGTCTGCGTCTTTTGTAGTTGGTTCAGCATAATGAATTTTTAAAAAACTTGCAATTGAAATGTTTTTGTTAAGCTGACTATGCTCCTGAAAATGTTCATATAGCAATGGCAGCTTCAACAATTCTCTTAGTTGAGTAGTAGAAAGCAAAAATATTGCTAAAAAAAATATGGGAATCGCTTTTTTCAAGTAGTCAAAAGTATTCATTTAAGTTTACATATTGTTAATTAAATACAAAAGCAACTTCTTTTAAATCTAATTCTTTCAAGCCTTCATCAGTTTGCAAGAGCAGTTTACCTTGAGCATTTGTTCCTTTTATAGTGCCTTTGACTTTTTGATTATTTATTTCAAATTGATGTTGTTCTTCTAATCTGTATAAATTTTGCAAATAATCTTTTTCTAGTAATTCAAACTTCCTTGATTTAAGTTGTAAGTATCTGCTTTCTATATTTTGACAAATAAGTTTAAGTAAATTTTCTAGATCAAAATCTTTAAGTACAACATTTGAAATAGAAGTTACCCTACTTAAACTTTTAGAAAAATATTTTTGATTCACATTTAGTCCAATTCCAATAATACTTTCCTTTAGTTGATAACCTTTCGTCGTATTCTCGATTAAAATTCCGCCTAGTTTTCTGTTTTTAAAGTAAATATCGTTAGGCCATTTAATTTTACTTTCGTTTCCTAAAATAGGCTGTAATGCGCCTAAAATGCCTAAACAAACTACCTTATTTAAAAAAAATTGCTCGTTAACCGCTAAAAATGAAGTCTTTAAATAAATACTAAAGGTTAAGTTCTCCCCTTTTTTGCTTATCCAAACATTACTTTTTTGTCCTCTACCAGCAAATTGATGGTCTGCCATAATAACAGTTCCATCCATCAATGGCTCAGATTTTGAAACTAATTCCTTTAAATATGTGTTAGTAGAGTTAACTTCGGATAATTTTACTAAATTTTGTCCAATAAAAAGTGTCGAAAATATGCTATTTTGCAATGTATTTTAAAATTAATTAAAGCCCAAAACTAAATTATTTGATGGTAAAAAATAAAATTCCTTTACAATCTACCCACTTATCCGACGTTGTTGTACACGGTATACAAGAAAAAAAGGGCAACGAAATTGTTAGATTAGACTTAAGAAACATCCATAGTTCTGTAGCAGATTATTTTGTTGTTTGCCATGCAGAGTCCTCTACTCAAATTAAAGCCATAGCCAATAGTGTTGAAGAAGAAGTGTTTAAAGCAACCGGACAAGAACCTACAAGAAAAGAGGGCTTACAACATGCAGAGTGGATTATACTTGATTATATAGATGTAATTGTACACATCTTTAAAACAGATAAAAGAGCTTTTTACGGAATTGAAGATTTGTGGGGAGACGCAGAATTTAAATATTATCAAAGCGCTTAAACTATTAAGCTATTACAAAAAGAAATGAAAGAGAATACAGAAAATAAGAAACAAGTTAAAAAACCAACTGCCAAGAAAATAGTCCCAAAACCTCCTAAATTTAATATCATGTGGATTTATGCCATTGTGATATTAGCAATTATTGTTATTCAATTTTTCATGAGTAGCAATAACGCTAAATTAGTGAGCTACCAGAAGTTTGAGACAGAAATGTTAAATGCTGGTGATGTAGAAAAATTAGTAGCCTACAAACAAGAGGACTTAGTTGTGGCAGAGGTCTACATTAAAAAAGACAAGCTGTCAGCAGAGAAGTATAAAGATTTAAGAGAAAAGAATGATTATTCTTTAACAGCAAATAATCCTCAATATTATTTTACCGATGGTTCTTTTGAGTCTCTTCAAAATAGAATAGCTACATCTCAAAAAGATTTTCCGGAAGATAAAAAAATCTTTATTAGCTATGATTCTAAAAACAACCCGCTATCTTCTTTATTCTGGTCGTTTTTAGTGCCCATTGCAATTTTTGTTGTGATTTGGATTTTTATTATGCGCCGTATGGGCGGAGGTGCTGGTGGTGGCCCTGGTGGTCAAATATTTAATATTGGTAAATCTAAAGCTACTTTGTTTGATAAAGAATCTCAAGTAAATATCACTTTTAGTGATGTTGCCGGGCTAGAAGAAGCTAAACAAGAAGTGATGGAAATTGTAGATTTCCTTAAAAACCCAAAAAAGTACACCAATTTAGGCGGTAAAATCCCAAAAGGAGCGTTATTAGTAGGCTCACCTGGTACAGGTAAAACCTTAATGGCAAAAGCTGTTGCCGGCGAAGCTCAAGTACCATTTTTCTCTTTATCAGGTTCAGACTTTGTGGAGATGTTTGTGGGCGTGGGAGCGTCTAGAGTTAGGGATTTATTTAAACAAGCTAAAGAAAAAGCACCTTGTATTATCTTTATTGATGAGATTGATGCCATTGGTAGAGCAAGAGGTAAAAACAGTATGGTTGGTGGTAACGATGAACGTGAAAATACATTGAACCAATTATTAGTAGAAATGGATGGTTTTGGAACAGATTCTGGAATTATCATTATGGCGGCTACAAACCGTCCTGATGTTTTAGATTCGGCTCTTTTGAGACCAGGCCGTTTTGATAGACAAATTTCTATTGATAAGCCAGATTTAGTTGGAAGAGAGCAAATATTTAAAGTTCACTTACAGCCCTTAAAATTAGCAGAAGGTGTAGATCCTAAAAAATTATCAGCACAAACACCAGGTTTTGCTGGTGCCGAGATTGCAAATGTTTGTAACGAAGCTGCATTGATAGCTGCAAGAAAAGATAAAAAGGCTATTGATATGCAAGATTTTCAAGATGCTGTTGACCGTGTTATTGGAGGTTTAGAAAAGAAAAACAAAATTATTTCTCCAGAAGAGAAGAGAATTGTTGCCTACCACGAGGCCGGCCACGCCATTGCAGGCTGGTTCTTAGAACATGCCGATCCTTTGGTTAAAGTTTCTATTGTACCACGTGGAGTTGCAGCATTAGGTTATGCACAATATTTACCAAAAGAGCAGTTTTTATACACTACAGAGCAATTATCAGACGGTATGTGCATGACAATGGGTGGTCGTGTTGCCGAAGATATTACTTTCAACAAAATATCTACAGGTGCACAAAACGATTTAGAACGTATAACAAAACTAGCTTATGCCATGGTGAGTCTTTACGGTATGAGTGAAAAAGTTGGAAATGTATCTTTTAACGACCAAGGTGGGGAATACAATTTTAACAAGCCGTATTCTGATAAAACTGCTGAACTGATTGATCAAGAAGTACGTACATTAATTGCTAATGTTTACCAACGTACCAAAGATTTATTGATAGAGAAACGTGAAGGTTTAGAGGCTTTGGCGGTTAAATTATTAGAAAAAGAAATTCTTTTCCAAAGTGATTTAGAAGAAATTTTAGGTAAACGTCCTTTTGATAACCGTACCACTTACGATGAATTTGTGAACGGAAAAGAAGGTGGAGACCAAAGTGTAATTGCAGAAAATATACACCCTATTCCGGTTGATGACAGTACCGAACCTCTAAAATCAACAGAGGTTAATTAAATATTATAGCGGCCTAAAAGCAATTTTAGGCTGCTTTTTTTTACCAAAATTCTCCCTTACATTTGTCAAATGAAGGATTCAACAACTGCTAAAGAGCAGTTACTCAAAAAAATTAGAAAAGCTTTATTAGAAAAGCGAGAAAATCCTTATCCAAATCTAGAGGAAATGTCCCTCTATCCACCAGCAACAGATATTCCAGAAGTTATTTTTGCCGAAGAATTTACCAAAGTAAGCGGACAGTTTGTTTTTTGCGAAGACGAAATTCAATTCATAGAAAACATCCTTTTATTAGCCGAAGAAAAAAAATGGCGTAAAATATATTGCTGGGAACCCAAACTTCAGGAGTTACTAAAAAAATATGAATATCCGTTTTATGCAACAGATAAAGATTTTGAGTTAGCCGAAGTAGGATTAACCCTCTGTGAAAGCTTAATTGCCCGCAATGGATCTATTATGGTTAGCAATGCTAATGCCGCTGGACGCAGATTAAGTATCTACCCTCATCAACATATTGTGATCGCTTACACATCGCAACTGGTAATGGATTTGAAAGATGCGTTTGCACTTATTAAACAAAAATATGGTAACGAATTACCTTCTATGCTAAGTGTAATTACCGGTCCAAGTAGAACTGCTGATATTGAAAAAACCTTAGTTTTGGGCGCACATGGGCCAAAAGAACTATATGTTTTTCTATTAGATGATAGCAATCTTTAAAACATCAATTAAACTATCATTAAACAAAAAAGAGACAGCCGTTTAAGACCATCTCTTAATTAAAAACCAAAATTAAATCTTCTGATAACCACATCAGAAATTAAAACTAAATTTACTCTCGCTCTTTAAGACAGCGATTGATATAAATGGTTTAATGCTGAAATAAATTTCCTTTAATGATTTTTAGATTGACAGGCGAACTCGTTTTTCCCAATCCTGCTTTGGCAGAAGAGGACGGCTTATTAGCCATTGAAGGTGATTTATCTACAGAAAGATTATTGCTAGCTTACCAAAACGGAATATTCCCTTGGTTTGGTGATGATAGCCCAATTCTTTGGTACAGTCCAAAAAGTAGATTTGTGCTTTTTCCCGAAGAGGTAAAAATAAGTAAGAGTATGCAACAACTCATCAGATCAAAAAAATATAAGATTACTATTAATACGGCTTTTGAAGAAGTGATTAATGCTTGCGCAGCTATTAAACGAGAAGGACAAGAAAGCACTTGGATAACTTCAGAGATGAAGGAAGCCTATATTAAGCTGCATCAACTAGGTTGTGCGCATTCTATAGAAACTTGGGAGAACGACAAATTGATTGGCGGCTTATATGGTGTAGTTATTAATAAAGTCTTTTGTGGCGAATCTATGTTTTCTGACCAAAGTAATGCATCCAAAATGGCTTTAATTTGGCTTTGCCAAAATATAGAACTAAAATTAATAGATTGCCAAATTCACTCTAATCATCTTGAATCTTTAGGTGCCAGAATGATTGATAGAGATAATTTTATGGGTTATTTGAGGAAATAGAAATACATTAAATTTTACAATAAAATTTTTAAGTTCATAAACTAGACAGAAAGAAGTTAAAAAATCACTTTATACCCGTAACTGATTTAGAATTTCCAAAACAAAATTGATTGCCTTTGTATAATTTTACAATATTAAAAAGTTTTTAATTATGGTGCAATCATGTATTTTAAAGTCTATTTATTATTAATTGTCATTTACTTTAACATTCCAAATAAACAAACACAGAATAAAAGATAAAATGGCAGAACCAACCCAAAATATACTTAAGTTAGAAAAATCATAGGCTTCTAAACCATTTAAGGTAATTTTACTAGATTTTATAATGTACCCACTTATAACATCTTGAATTCCTGCCCCTATATAACTTGCAATACCCACAACACCAATTGCTGCCCCACTTACACTTTTGTGCACCATATCTACAGCCATTAATCCGGCTAAGTAGCAAATAAGCACCCCAATAGAAAACCCAAAGACAACCATAGCGACAATTTCCACCCATTTATTGCCATTTGGGATATAAAGAAATACCGCTAATGATGCCGCATTTAGTACTCCAAAAATTAGGGCGGGTATATTTCTTTTCCCTTTAAATACAGTGTCGCTTACCCAACCAGAGAATATGTTGCCAAAAATACCACTTACTGCACTTACGGATATTATAGAACTTGCAATCAAAGCACTATAATGCCTTTGCTCTTGTAAAAAGAAAATTCCCCAGCTTGTAATAGCATATCTACTGATATACATAAAAGCACTAGATATAGCTAGAATCCATATAGCAGGACTCTTTAACACTTGTAGCTGTAAACCACCTATATCTTGGTTTGGAATATTTTCCATAATTCTTGGTAAGCCTTTAGATTCGGGCGAATCGTGAAGAAAAATAAGAATAATTGTAACTCCTAAAAACCCGGCAACTGCTGTACTCACAAAACCCAATTGCCAGCCAAAGTACGACACTGTTAATGCAGTAAATACATAAGTAAATGCTTCCCCAATATTATGGCTAGCACTAAAAAAACCGTAATAAGTCCCTCTGTCATTTTTATTAAACCACCTTGAAAGCGAAACAATTGCTGGTGGCGCACCCATACTTTGAAACCATCCATTTAAAGCCCATAATATTGCGAAAAACAAAAACGAACCCGTGAAGCCTAACATGATATTTATGATTGCCGATACCAGCAATCCAAAAGCCATAAATTTTTTTATATTACTTTTATCTATTAGAAATCCATTAACAAACTTACCAATAGCATAGGCTATAAACAAAGCTGATCCTATTATACCAAGCTGAGATTCATTTAAAATATGGTTATCTACTAATGGCTTTTTCATTACATTTAGGCTTAAGCGGCATACGTAATAAAAACCATAACCAAATGTGGCAGATAAAAAAACTTGTAGTCTTAGCTTTTTATATCTTTTATTTAGATCTACTTGGCTTTCAGTATCGTCTGAAGCTAGAAACGGACTAGGCGCAAATATTCCTCTGAGAATTTTAATCATTCCTATTTAAAATTATTTATGTTTAGTTCCCTTTACTCTTTAGGTATTTGAGTAAATCTATAGGCCTATCGCTTTGAATAATACTAGCACCACGAGAAATTAACCAACCCCAAGATTCGTCTGGTTTATTTTCTTCAAATGCGATATCATCGTCATGTCCACCACATTGCTCCGGCCATAAAGAGTTAAACCAGATTGGGAATTGTTGCTTAAGTTGAGGAACTTTACTTAATAAAGGTGAAGTGTCATCTTCAAAAATTATCTGAATGATGGTTTTTTTATGTTTCTTAAACGTTTTGATAATTTGTTCTGCTTCAGGATTTTTAGGGTTGATAATAAGCTGAAGTGTTAGTTCTTCTGGAATATCTCCATGTTTTGCCAGTAAGCTATCAAAAGGAAGCCCATAAATATTGTAAATAGTTTGACCTAGCATTTTATGCTTATTTAACGCTACCAATACCTCATCAAAATATTCATAGCCTTTATCAATATCAATAATTATCTTATTTTTTGATATCAATAACATTTCTTCTAAAGTGGGTATTACATGGCGTGATGGATGTCCAGTGCCACTAAGCAATCTGAATTTACGAATTTCTTCTAATGTAAAATCTTGAGGTTTTCCTTTTCCATTAGTAGTTCTATTGATGGTTTTATCATGCATGATAATTAGCTTGCCATCTTTTGTTTTAGCTAAATCAAACTCTGCAATATCAATATCTTTATTAATGCAATTCTGAACGCTTTGAATAGAATTTTCAGGAGAGTTTCTCCAATCCCCTCTATGCGCTGCTACTAACACATTTTTAGTATCCGCTTTAAAAATGTGGTTAAGTTTCTGTTCTGGAGTTTTTTGCGCAAAAACCACAACCTGCAGAAAAAGTAAAAGAAAAAGAAAGGTCTGTTTCATAATTATTTTTAAGTTTTTAGGTAAACATTAATTTATTGAAGCCACTGATTTTTACCTTGCAAATAAGAAATTATCTCTAACGGATAATCTGTTTGAATAAGCGAAATTTGATTATTAAGTAAATTATTAACAACTGCATCTGCTCCAGTTAAAGGTGGTGAATTGGTGCTATTTACATAAGCATTTGCCCATAATTTTATCCCATTATTGGTTGGCCAATTTGTGTAATTTGGCGATAACGTACCAGAAGACATGTGCCATAGCGCAGCTTTAGGGTTCATTGCTAAAGCATTATTATAGTCTGTTACAGAGCCCGCACCTAATAATACAATAACATCGCTATCTATATCTAATAACCCTTTTGCCACCGCAGGTGATTCGGTATAAATCATGACCATATTTACCATGTTTAAAGCAGCAATTGTATTATAAATCTTATTGTAGTACTCTACAGAGGTATCCCAAGATGCGTCAATATCTACATAAACTTTGCCTTTTGCAGCTTCTAACGATTCCTTTAGGGTAGGGATTACATAGTTAGAAGGTATTCCATTAAACAGTAGTTTTAGTTGCCTTAATTCACTAAATGTTCTTTGTGAAACTATATAATTAGCATTTGCTGTTCTTGCTGTTGTGGCATCATGCATTAAAACTAATTCTTTATCTAATGTAAACCTTGTATCAATTTCTACAATATTGATTTTATTTAAAATAGCATCATTAATAGCCTCAATAGAGTTTTCTGGATAATTTTTATGATAAGCCCGATGAGCCGCTACCATTACCTTTGGATACAGTAAAGCAATTTTTTCTTTCAGACCCATTAGACTGCCGTAATTGGGAGAACCCGTGTTTTTTACCAGCAATCTTTTAGAAAAAACAGCAGTTTTACCAGCAGCATTTTTTACTGTAAGTTTTACTAAATAACTCCCCCCAAATACAAATTGATGCGTTACGTTTTTTTGAGTTCCTAAAGGCGTACCGTCGGCAAAATCCCATTGCCAAGAGACTATGTTATTGTCTGTTTCTGATGAACTTCCAGTAAAAACCACAGCACTATTTACTGTCGCTTGATTGATACTTGTAGTAAAATTAGCAGTAATCTCTTGATTAGGTTCTTCAACGCCTTTATTTCCTGATTTTGAGCATTGCACTAAAGCAATGCTCAAAAAAAACAGTAATATTTTCACTGAAAAATGATTTTTCATGTTAATATTTTAGAACTATCTAATTATAAGATGGGTTTTGTATGTATTTAGCTAAATCTATCTCTACCTGTGGTATAGGGTAATATAACAGATAATTACGGTTAGCTATTGAAGGTAGTAAATCTAGCCTATTAGTACGTTTAATATCATACCATCTATATCCTTCGCCATAAAACTCTCTTTGTCTTTCGTCTAAGATTAAATTCAGAAAATCTGTAGAGTTTAACGAAGCAACTGTACCGCTTACTGGAGATGTGATATATCTTGCATTAAAGTAAGGAAGCAAAGTAGTTTCGGCCGCAGCGCTTGCACCTAAAGCTTCCGCTTTGATAAGGTACATTTCTGAAAATCTAGTTACCATAACGGGAGTAAAATTTGCATTAGTTGTGGTTACTAATTGTTGTCCACTTCTACCATTAGGAAATTTTATTAGCCTTGTATTGTCGCTAGAAAAGACTGCTGTTCTTCTTTTATCACCTACACGTGTTGGGGTAATAGCATTAGCATATAAATTCGTAAAAAGGTTAATTGCAGGAGAATAATCCCACGTTGGGTCAACATCATTTAACCGTGAGTAAAATAGCTTATTGCTGTTTGCATTGTTGTTTATGAAAGCAAAAATAACTTCTCTACTTGGTGTGTTTGATATAAAATTAGTCGCAAATCCGTTTGCATCTGTTACCAAAGCAAAATTTGTTGTAGTTACGGTGCCGTAAGTAATCACCTTATCGGCATTAATTATAGCATTAGGTTTATCATTATTAGCTAAATAAACTCTTGCTAGCAAAGCTTGAGCGGCTTGTTTTGACACAAAAAACTTATTTGTAAAATTTGGCAATAAATTTTCTGCGGCTATTAAGTCAACCATGATTTGTTGCCAAATTTGCGCCTCAGTAGAGCGTTGTACAACATCAAAAGTTCTAGAAGTTAATAAAGGCACACCTCCCCACCTAGTTACCAATTGGTAATACATTAACCCTCTAAAATATAATGCTTCTCCTCGGTAAGTTTGCACAAGACCTGTTTGAACGGGAGACTTATCCAAACTTTCTAACAAAAAGTTTATATCTGCTATGCGGTTATAAGCATTTCTCCATAAACTTAATATACCTGCATCTGATGGATTCATGTTTACAGGATCTACCAAGCTAAAACCGGGGCCGCCTCTGTAATTATCGGCTCTAAAATCAAAATCAAATGCAAAATTAAACATTCCTGTTTCTACTGATGAGTATACTCCATTACGCAATTTACCTATATCAGAATCTGTTAATTGATCTTGACTGATTGCGTTTTTAGGCAGTATATTATCCAAATCTTTTGAGCAACTACCAGACAGCAGTGCTATCATGATAATTAATATATATTTTTTCATCTTAGGATTTTTTATGGTTTAAAATTTAACATTAAGGCCTAGTAAAAATGTTCTGAGCGTGGGCTGTAAACCAAAGTCGACACCATAATTGGAACTACCAGGGCTTGTATCAAAAGATTGTTCTGGATCGTATCCTGAGTATTTTGTAATTGTAAATAGATTATCTACCGTTGCAAAAACTCTAATACCAGCAATTGATTTAACTTTAAAAACGCTTGATGGGATATTATAAGCTATTGTTGCGGTTTTAAATTTAAGGTATGATGCGTCTTCTAAAAAACGGGTGCTAGTTAAGAAATTATAGCCTGCAGTACCATAGCCAGTATGCACACCTCTTCTAACTGGTCTTGGGGTGGTGTTACTTGTTCCTGGCCCATTCCAATAATTGTTAGCTACTTCTTTTCTAATACCAAAAAATTGTTCTACTGTGGTTCCGTCTAACAATCTTGTATTTCCAAAGGCATTACCAAGATGATCCGTTCCCTCAGTTCCGTTGACACCCCTCCATGAAGCCATTACTTTGTTGCCCACAGAAAATTGACCAAAAATACTTAACTCAAATCCCTTGTAAGAAACGTCAGAAGTAAAACCTCCATAAAAATCTGGAATAGCTTTACCTACATTTAAACGATCGGCCTCTGTTATGTCATTATCTCCGTTTACATCTCTATAAATTACATCCCCAGCCCTAACACCTTTAGCAAATAAAGCAGTTGGAACCTCTGTATCATTTTGATAAATACCTGTTTGTTCATAAATGAAAAAAGTACTAATAGGTTGTCCTGTAATTAAAGCATGCATTTGTCCTCCATATAAATTACTACCAGATGAAGGGACAATTAAGAAATCTGTATTATCAATCAAAGAAACCAATCTGTTTTTTACAAAAGAGATGTTTGCACCAAGTTGCCATTTAACTCCTTTATTTAAGATTTTACCTAAAGTTGAAAACTCTATACCCTTGTTTTCCATCACGCCAATATTAGAAGCAATGGTAGTATAGCCAGACGATGCCTGAACGGGTTTATCATACAATAAATCTGTGGTTCTTTGTTGGAAAACATCTAAGGTAAATGATAACCTGTTGTTTAAAATACTGGCATCAATTCCTAAATTTATTTGTTTAGCTTTTTCCCAGCTTAATGGCTGCGCTATTTGATTTAATGAAAAACCAGAAACGCCGTTATAAGAATTATTACCGGCCGTTACCAAAGATCTAGAAGCAAAATTACCTACACCAGATATACTGCCTGTAATACCATAACTTGCTCTTAACTTTAGTTCATTAAACAATTTCTGCTTATCCATAAAGTCTTCTTTGTTTATTAACCAAGCACCAGAAACAGCAGGAAAGGTTCCGTATCTTTCGTTTTTAGAAAACTTTGATGCTCCGTCTATTCTTAAACTAGTATTTAGCATGTATTTGCCTTTATAAGCCAAATTCAATCTACTGATATAAGATTCTAACGCAAAACCACTAAATCCAAATCCATTAGGATATATATTTGGGCCCGCGTTAATAAGTCCGAAGCTACTTGATGGGAATGCACCGTTTGCATAGTTATCACTTAAAACTCCAAAATCTTCGCTTGTTGATTTTTCAAAAGAATGACCAGCCAATACAGTATACTCTAAATCGCCTATGTTATTATTGTATTGAAATAAGTTTTCTATCACATATCTTAACCTAGTGTCCTTATTTTGAGCAATTGCACCCCAACCAGCAGATAACGACCTTGCAACCATTCTCTCTGTTAATGTTTTTTTCTCTTCAAAAAAAGTTCCAAATGCTCTTATAGATGGAGTGTATTTAAATCCTGCAAAAGGCTTAATATCTAAACTTACAGAACCAATACCTTCATATCTTTTAGAATTCCAAGTTTCTTCGTTCAAAAGCATGATAGGGTTGTGTCTTAGTAAAAGAGTTCCATTAACTTTATAATCCCCATTGGCTGTATAAGGACTATACCAAGGTTGTTCTTCACGAGCGGTTCTTAGCACTTTCAAACCAGAATTCTCCTCTTCTATTAAATCTCTATCAGTTAAGGCTAAAGATAAATTTGTGTTAAGTTGTATAAAAGAATTTATTTTGTGACTAACCTTCATTCGATAAGAATATTGGTCATATTCACTGGTTCTCAATATCCCTTCTTGGTTGTATACGCCAAAAGATGTGAAAAAAGTGGTTTTATCGTTCCCTCCGCTTATTGATAAATTATAATTAGAAGTTTTAGCACTTGGTCTTTGTACAACTTTTGTCCAGTCGGTTTCCTCAATTTCGTTTGCTGGAGGTCTGTAAAATGTTAGAGAAGTTCCTCTTTGCCTGTTAAAATTATCTACAGCAACTTGCATTACATTAGCATATTCAGTAGAGTTAGCCATTGGAATATCATGAGCTACTATTCCGCTACCATTTCTAATGTCAAGATCTATAGATGTTTTACCCGCTTTACCTGCTTTTGTAGTAATTAATACAACCCCACTATTGGCTCTACTTCCGTAAATTGAAGCTGCAGATGCATCTTTTAATACTTCCATAGACTCAATATCATTTGGGTTTATATTAGGATATCCACCTTCATTGGGTACGCCATCTACTACAAATAAGGGAGAACTATTACCACTAATTGAGCCTACACCACGAATTAATACAACAGGTCTAGCACCAGGTATTCCTGAAGGGCTTACCACGTTTATACCGCTTGCTCTACCTTGTAGCATTTTTACTGGGTTGTAACCAGCTCCTTGGTCTACATTACTCATTTTTACAGTTGAAACTGCTGAAGAAACTTGTTGCCTGTTCTGAGTTCCATATCCAACAACCACAATTTCTTCTAATCCCTTGTTATCTATTAAAAGAGTTACTCTGATATTTTCTACTCCGTTGTAACGAACTTCTTGTGTTTGAAAACCTATATAGGAGAAAACTAGAATATCTCCATTTTTGACTGATATAGAAAATGAACCATCTAGGTTTGTTGTGGTGCCGGTATTGGTTCCCTTAATTTTAACGGCAACACCTATTAATGCTTCGTTCTTTTCATCAGTAACTTTACCTTTTACATCAATTAATAAAGCTTGCGTAAGTTGTTCTGATTTTTTTAGAATTGGTTTAACAATAATGGTTTGGCTTTTAATTTCGTAGGTAAAAGGCTGGTTTTTAAAACATATATTAAGGGCGGCACTTAGGTCTACTCCATTTACATTTATAGTTACAGTTTTTGCATTTTGTAATAAATCAAAATCGTAAATAAAATTAAAATTGGTTTGTTTCCCTATTTCAGAAAATATTTTTTCTAATCCAACACCTTTCTCCTTTATGGTTACTTTTTGCGCATAACTAGCTGTAAAAGCACTTAATTGCAAAATTGCTACTAATAATATAGCGAGGGTTAGCTTCATGGTTCTAACAATAATTTTGGGCAAACAGAATCTATTTCTGTTTGCAAATGGTATGTAAAAATTCATACATTTGAAATGTTAAATGGTAATAGCTTAAGTTAAATTATACAATTGGTTAGGTTTTTGCCTTTAACATTTTCCAGAGGTGTTAGCGCATCTCTGGTTTTTTTAGGCTTAATGTAATTTTAATTCATTACAGTAATCCTCCTTCCTTGGGTTTCAAATTTTACAGATCCGGTAGCCTCCAATACATCTAGCAATTTATTGATATCGTCAAACTTTGATAACCTCCCTCCAAATTTCTTTTGAGGAGGATTGTTGTTATAAACAATTTCTACATCATACCATCTAGAAACTTTACGCATAATACTTTCTAGAGGTTCTTGGTCAAACATAAAATAACCGTTTTTCCATGCTATAACTGACTCTGTTTCTACCCTTTTTATTGCTAATATATTTCCCTTTTTTATTAAGACACCTTGCTCATTAGGTACTAAAAGTTTTCCCTGTGATGTTTGAATATTGGTTAACTTTATACTTCCTTCTAATAAAGTTGTTTTGGTAGTGCTTTCGTCAGCATAAGCATTAATGTTAAAATGAGTGCCTAAAACCTCAACAACTTGGTTACCGTAAGCTACTTTAAAAGGTCTCTTAGAATCTTTACTTATTTCGCAATAAACTTCGCCAGTTATTTCTATCCTTCTTTCCTTTAAACCAAATGTTGTAGGCAGTTTAATGCTAGACTGAGCGTTTAGCCAAATTTTTGAACCATCTTCTAAAACTATTTGATACTGCCCCCCCTTTGGAGTAGTAATTGTATTGAATTCGTTTTGAGTATTTGAGTGACTTGTATTACTTATTTTGTAAACAATGGTTCCGTTGTTTGATTTTAAAATTTGAACACCCGGTTGTTTTGATATAAGACCTGTTTTACTGTTATTTAGAACAACCTGCTCTCCATTATTTAAGGTTAAAATGGCTTGGTTGCTACCCGGTTTAATCACATTTTTTTCTGCATCAATTTTTGTAATTTGTTTAGTGGCTTTACCAGCATTAAAAATATAAATAGAAACTGAGGCTATAAGTAATAAGCTTGCCGCAATTGCAATCCATTTAATTGGCATTTTTCTTATTGGATGCGTTTTTTCTTCTTTTGCCTGTAAAAGCCTGCTTTTTAAATCCTCATCCATAAAGCTTGACAATGCTGCAGTAAATTCTTCGTCTTCTATTAATTTAAATAGCAGCTCTAATTCCTCTTCAGTTGCAGTATTATTTACAAACCTTTGGATAAGTTTCTGATAAAATACTTTTTTATGCATGGTAATAATTGGTTGACTTATTTAAGACAATAAAAATTAAAAAGAGGGTACCTCTTTTTATAATAATTTTTGCGTCACGAGTATTAATCTAGATTTGGAAAGTAAAATGTAAAATTTATCTAATCAGAAATCAATAATCATAAATTCAAAGATTTCTGACTTAGATAAAAATTTAACAGAATTTAATTTGCCTTTTGTTACCGTTTAGTAAGTATTAACGGTATGTATCACTAACTAATAGATTTTATTATTTTTTTATATATACTCCAGAGTGCACCAAGCTTTCTTCATTAGTTATGTTTAAAACATATTGCCCTGCAGGTACTGTTACTAAAGATAAAGAAGCATTACTATTATTTATTATTTGATTGTAAAGGATTGTACCATCAATTGCATAAAGGATTACTTTATTATTACCTGACGGCATACCTAAAATTTCTAAATGATCAGAAAAAGGATTAGGTCCAGTTTGCACTTTTAAGTATTTACCACGAGCGTGAATGATATCGCTAAACACATAGCTTCCATTTAAATCAAGCATTTTTAATTTAAAATAGACATCTCCATAATGAGTATAGTTAAAATTATATTGTGTATTATTCCCTAAACCTTTAACAGTCCCAATTTCGTTAAATTGAATTCCATTTTTACTACTCATGACTATGTATTTATCAAAATCTGTTTCTGTATGAGACAGCCAGCTTAAAGTTGTTAGATTTCCTTTACTTGTTGAGCTAAAATCAGAAAGTTTAACGGGTAAAACAACATTATGGGTGGTAACTTGCGCCCATGAGGTACCTACTCTTAACTCATCAAAATACATTGGATTTGTCGCACTGCCGCTTCTAATAAAAACACTAGAAACAGTTGAAATAGTGCCGCCAATGACATCAGAAAAGGTGGCTGCAGGCACTGTTGCCGAACCAAAAGTTGTAGAGGAAGGATTAATCCATGCAGACACTTTACCGGCACCAGATGCTCCGGGTGTGTAAGCCATTACTACCATTATAGTTGTATTTAAAGCAAAACTTTGGGCTGTTGTATTAACAGGCAGAGGTTGTGCATTAGTTCCGTTAAAGCCTAACTCAAAGGTGGTGCCATCTGTGTTTGGAACCACAATCATGCAGCCAGCAAAAGTTCCGCCAGTTGTGGTACTTCCAAATCCAAAATTATATCTAGTATTTGCAGCCAATACACCAAAACTTGAAACTTGCATTAAAAAAGAGGTGTACACTGTAGAAGTTTGGGAGGCAAAGCCTAGTGCTTGAGTACCTCCACTGGTTTGGTTGCCATATATTATAGCACTTGAGCTTGCTGTAACATTTAAACCAGAATACGTTAAAGGATTATTTACTACTTGTGCACCAACAGATGCAGATGTAGTATTTCCTGTCCAAGTATTTTGACCGGCTAATCGGCCTAAGGTTATTTTAAAGGGTTCATATATTGGTAGATCGTATTGTGCAAAAAGTATTTTATGTGATATCAATAATAAAACTAATATACTGTAAATTTTTTTCATAATTATTTAACTTAAATGGTTGAAATTTTTAATAAATTAAGGTTTAACTTTTTTGAGTTTGTTGCTTCAAAACTATATAATATAGGACATCGCAAACCAGTTTTAAATCTTTGGTTTTGAAAGTTTAATTTGACTATTAGTGTTTAAAACACCTCATTTATTCAAAATAAATTTCGATATGCTTACAGTAGTGTAGTGGTATACATCTAGAATATTAAATAGTAATAGCTTAGGTTTAAATTATACAATTGGTTAGGTTTTTGCCCTAAATATTTTCCGGATTTGTTAGCGCAATTCTGGATTTAAAGGCGATATGTTATTTTTTCAAATCAATAATTCTCCTTTCTTAATTTTTGATAGTTTATAATGTAAATATTAAATGATTTGCTCAATAAGATTAAATATTTATGAGACTCTAAACTATTTTTATGAAAAATATTTAAATCAAACACTTATAATAAATAAAGCTATAGTTGGCTTATATAGGTAAGACAAACCAAATTAAAAAGAGGGTACCTTTATTTTTTAAAATTTTAAACCAATAAAATTTTGATGGTTACTTACTACAATAAAATAGGAACACTAAAAGTAAACCAAAGTCTTTTTTTAGTAAGAATCTTAAAGTTTTCATTGATTTTACCATATGCTTTTTGACCGCACTTTGTGAAATACCTAACTCTTGAGAAACTTCTTCATAAGTCTTACGTTCGTTTCTACACAAGTTAAATACAACTTTATTTCTTTCAGAGAGTTGATTTATAGACGCTTTTAGGTAAGCTGTGTATTCAATATCTGCTAAATCGTCTTCTAAAGAAGCTTTTTGAGCGTCATAGTAGAAAACAAGTTTGTTTTTAATTTGCTCTTCTCTACTTGCCTTTTTAAGATAATTTAATGTGGCATTTTTAGCAGACGTCAAAAGATAAGCTTTAATATTTTCAATATTATTAAACTCGTTCTTTTTTTCGTAAATTTTTATAAATAAATCTTGAGTAATATCTTCGGCGGTATCTGTAGATTTAACAAAACTAAATACAAAATCAAATATGCATTGATAGTAATGTGCGTAAACTTCTTCAAAATTTAGGTTATTATGATGCAAATTGGCTAGATGTCTTTCTTCCATTATATCTTATTAATAATAATCAATAATATTGTTAGACTATAAAATTTCACTGTAAGTTAAAATGAGGATATTTTTGTTAGCAATTTCAATAATTAACTAAACAAAACTAATCATTATGATGGTACTCTCAATAAAATAACGATGTAGTTAAAAAACATAATAATTAGTTAATATTACTTTAACTTCCTTTTGTTCCTCTAATCATTTGCTCTAGTCCGTCCCACATTTCGTCTGTAACTATTTCTAAACCATTAAACTGTCCGGCTCCTTGTAACCATTCTCCACCATCGATAGTTATAATTTCTCCGTTAATATAACCTGAGAAATCTGACAATAAATAAGCTGCTAAATTGGCTAATTCTTGATGGTCTCCTACTCTTTTAAGTGGCACTCTATTTTTAAAATCGAATTTTTTAGCCATATCGCCAGGTAATAACCTGTCCCATGCTCCTTTGGTAGGGAATGGTCCGGGTGCGATAGCATTGCATCTAATTTGATGACGCCCCCACTCAACAGCTAAAGATTTTGTCATGGCGATAACACCCCCTTTTGCACAAGCCGATGGTACTACATAACCAGAACCTGTAAAGCCATAGGTAGTTACAATATTTAAAATAGATGCTGGTTGTTTGGCTTTAATCCAATGTTTTCCAAAAGCTAAAGTACAATTTACTGTTCCTTTTAAAACAATATCTATAATGGTGCTAAAGGCATTGGCAGATAAGCGTTCGGTTGGCGAAATAAAATTACCTGCTGCATTATTTAGCAAACCATCTACTTGTCCAAATTTCTCTAAAGTTGCAGCTAATACGGTATCTACTTGAGTGCTTTCCCTAACATCGCATGCTACAGCGAGCACCTTACCACCTGTTTTTTCTTCTAATTCTTGTGCGGTTTTTTCTAAAACATCTAACTTACGCGATGTAATAACCACATTTGCACCTAACTGAAGTAGATAAGTGCTCATTGCTTTTCCAAGGCCGGTGCCACCACCTGTAACTACATAAGTTTTTCCTTTCAAGGCATTATCTCTTAACATGGGTTGGTTATACATGATTTAATTTTTTTAATGATTTATTGATTTAACGATAGTGTTAAACAATTAACTGGTTAATAAATATAGCGTAAATGAATTAAAAATTTACTTCTTTTTTGCTTGTAAATTTTGAATAATGGTATTTAATATAGAGCGTGTATTGGGTGACCACCACTGCTTTAACATCTTTTCTAAAGTCGATGTTTGATCAACAGAAACACTTGCAATTAAATCTTGCCTTAAATTAAACTTACTTTCTTGCCATGTTGTGCTATCAAAAGAAATATAAGTTTTCATTTTGTTTAAAGTTACCGTCATTAGAGATTCTATTGGTGCGGTATCGTCTATTAAACCTATGCTTTTAGCCTCATCGGCACCCATTAATTTCCCTTCTAATAGATTTTGGTAAGCTTTGGCTTTTCCTATCCAAAAGGCGTAAAGCTCGAATATACTGTTAGGAACTATGATGCCAACAGGCACCTCGTTTAAGCCAATGATATATTTTCCCTGAGCCATTACTCTATGATCAGAACAAAGTGCTAATACACATCCGCCAGCTGGACTATGACCACTAATAGCACTGATTAAAGGCTTTTTAAAGAGAACTAATGATTTTACAAGATCTAAAAAATGTTCCCAAAAGGTTTTTATTTGCTCTTCGTTGTAGTTATACAGCTCAATTAGATCTAATCCCGAGCTGAAAAATCCCTGCTTACCCGTCAAAACAACTCCCCTTATGGTGTCATCTGATGATATATTTTTAAAGATTTTTTTCAAATCGGCTAACATCTCTGCGTTTATAGCGTTTGAATTGCCATTATTCAAAGCAATAATAGCTACAGCGTCTTGTACGGTAACGTTAATCGTATTCATTTATAATTGGTTTTTGATGAGCTTGATATAAAAATCTAGGGTGATACTTTATATTTCAACACTTTACGCCCAATATGCCCATTTAAATCCATTCCCTCCAAAATTATTTTATAATTTCCATTTCCATCGGCATTAAAGTAATCAACTTTTGTTGCTTTTATATTGGATGTAATTAATTTTGGATTCCAATAAATGGTAGTTCTTAAATCTGGGGCATTATAATTAATAGTTTCGACTTCATAATTAGGAACATAAAATTCTTTAGGCTCAAAAAGTCCTATTGCATCGTAAACTAAAACACCAGGAACATATTGATTTCTTTTAAAATCAGGCCTCCCTCTTTTCGTAGTAATCACAATTACTCCTCCGTTACCACGATAACCATAAATTGATGTTAAATTAATACTTTTTAAAATTTCAATCGATTCTACGTCTTGAGGTGGAATGTTAGAAAGAAATAAAGGTTCTACAAACATGCCATCAAGTACAATTTGTGCTTGCTCTCTTCTAATAAGAGGCACATCGCCATCAAATGTAAGTCCAGCAACCCTGCCTTGTAAAGCTTGTTGGATTGTAACATAATTTTGCAAATCCTTTTCCGTGAACACATTATCTGCATTGCCCGCCCCGTTCAAATTACTTGAATTTTCAGCTATAGGTTTTGTCTCAACCACTTTTACCTCGCCAAGCATGATAGATCTTGAAATTGTTCCATTTCTTAACCAAGCTTCGTACTGCGTTTTACTATTTTTTAGATAGGCTAGCATAGACAGATTAATATTGATATTAAGCTCTGGCCAATTAGGATTTTGAGTTACAATTTGTAATGGATTATTATATAATTCTATTTCTACATTTTTATTGCCTTTGATAGTGCGAGCCTGAACAACAAACTTTGTACTATCAGGAAAAAGCAGACTATCTATTTTAAATTCGCCCAAATTGTTTGTGGTGGTTTGTAATAAAAATGATTTGCCTATTGAAGAAAAAAGTGTAACTACACCCCCAATAACTGGCTTATCTTTGCCTTGTGTAACTCTTCCACTAACAGACAGTGTTTGTTCTGGCTTGTAATTTAACAATGGAAATGAGCCATTAGCAATATTCTGCCACTTAAATCTTCTCCAGCCTTGTGTCAGCATTAAAATATCCAAGTTATCCCGCTTTTCATTAGTTATATCAGTAAAATAATAGTTAGGCTTCTCTACATGTCCTTTAATATCAGAAACTAATAACAAATCGGTAAAAATAGTATGTAACTCTTCTTCTTTAGTGCTTACCAAATTTTCATCAATCACAGACATAGAAAAAGAGCCAATAACTGGTTTTCCGCTTGGATCTTTTGCTTCTATGCTTACTGTAGTTTTTTCTCTCTGTTTGTAATTAATTTTGTCTGTTACTAAATTGATAGATAAGGTATCTTTTGGTGTAATAAATATTAGTCTTTCAGATATGGGTAACATATACTCGTTGAATAGAGTAAATTGGGTAACACCCGCTGGAAATCTAGTTTTTGCTAATTTAGACGCGAAACTTATTGCGTTTAAACTCGACTTAGCCGTGTATAGTATCGTACCACTATTTTGAGCAATAACAGTGTAAGTTTTACCTTTATTATTTTCTAAAAATGATGCATTGGTATTTACCTTAACTAAAATAGAATCTTGGTAATTAGAGTTAATACTTAGGTTAATTGATTCGGTTTTAGTGGCAGGAAGCTTAACTTTCTTTTCGGAACCATCTTCAAAAGTAATAACTGCTTCTAATATATTGTTGTTAGTCGGCGTTAAGCTAAAAACACCCATTCCTAAGTGTTTACTAGTAAAGTTCACCAATTTATTCCCTGCTAAATCTTGGACATAACCTTTAATGTTTTTGCCTAAACCATCGGAACCTACTGCCTTAAAGGCAACTTTACCCCTAACATTTTCTATTAGGTCGCCGCCCTCTGGAAAAAATTTTACATCAACATCATTAGATGTTCCTTTAATAGGGATTTGCCTATTTACTTTGGTGCTTTCTGCGATTTTTAAGGTCGTATTTAAATTTCCCGTTTTGGCTAAAAATGGTTTATCGTTTATAAAACTGATGGTTACGTTTCCCTTTTCATCGGTAATTGCATTGCCTTTAGCTAAATTTCTAAAATCGAGAATTACATTATAAGTTACTTCTTTATTGGCATAAGGAAACCCATCAATATTGCTATAATTAATTAGGGCAGTAACTTTCTCATTATTGCCATCTTTAGAGAATTCGTAGCTGGCTGTGGCAATAACTTGGTTTGACCACGAATTACCAATTTTAATAGTTCTATCAAAAAAGAATTCATCACCAAAATTACGCATCCAAGTGGTATAAGCTCTTAATCTATAGTTACCTTCTTCTAAAGAATCAGTTAATTTAAAATTACCATATCCAAATCCAGCAACTAGCGGAATTCTTAGTGTTCTTTTAATACTATCTTTTTGATTGATTAAATCTACATTTAAGACATTACTTAGCGGAGTTGGTGTTAAATATTGCGCATCTACAACATAAGCTTTAAACCAAATTTCATCTCCAATAGCGTAGTATGGCTTATCTGTATGTAAGTAAACTTTTTCCTGAGTGTTATTTTTGTTGTAATTTGAAAAATTATCAAGAATCTTTTTCAACAAATCTTCATCTGCTATAAAACCTAATGAAACAACAAAACAGACGATTAAAGACGATACAATAATTAATTTATTTTTCATTGAAGTAAATGATGTTGATACTTATTAAACTTATATTATGCTATAAAGTTTAATAGTAGCGTTAAAATTGATTTTTCCACATCATACTTTCAACGGGTTTAGTAGTTTTATTATTGTACTTAGCATTTCCTTTTGTATTGTAGAGCGTTTCAATTTCTCCATCAACCACAAAATATATTAATTGACCTATGGGCATCCCCGCATAAATACGAACAGGCTGTGTAGCCGAGATTTCTAAAGTCCAGGTATTACAAAAACCTACATCGCCTTTTCCGGCAGTGGCATGTATATCTATACCTAACCTTCCCGTACTAGATTTTCCTTCAAGAAAAGGAACGTGTCTATGAGTTTCTGTATATTCTAAAGTTACACCAAGGTATAGGGTGTTAGGTTGTAGTACGAAGCCTTCTTTTGGAATCTCAAAATGCTCAATCTCATTGTGCTTTTTAGCGTCTAATTCGCGGCTTTTGTAGCAAGCCAAATACTTTCCTAAGTGTACATCGTAAGAATTTGTGCCTAAGCGTTCTCTTTTAAATGGCTCTATTACTATAGTTCCCTTTTCTATTTCTTCTAAAATAAGTTTATCTGAAAGTATCATTTGGTTAATTTTTGCTTTTGCCTAAAATATGATTTATTTAAAATAATTTTGATAATATTTTATAATTTTAAAAATGCCAGTTACTTTCCTCCAAAACATTAACGATGATACTGAAATAGGTTTATGGAAAATCACAGAAGCACCTGAAGATTTAATGGCCAGATTACAACTTAAAGAACATGAATTAGCACTATTAAATACTTTAAGTAAAGAAAAAAGAAATTTACATTGGTTAGCTACACGTGTGTTGTTAAGGAAAATGTTAAATACCAACCAATACATAGATTGCCAAGCCGATGAAAATGGAAAACCAATTTTGATTAACCATCCGCATCATATTTCTTTGAGTCACTCTTATGATTATGCTGCTGTAATGATAAGTAAAACTAAAAAAGTAGGAATTGATATAGAAATTATTAAAGAAAAAATTGAACGTGTTAAAAATAAATTTTTAAGCCCTAACGAGCTTAACTTTATTAATCCAAAGCATCAAATAGAGCAACTATATGTTTGCTGGTGTGCTAAAGAAGCACTTTATAAACTAAATGGGAAGAAAGAAACTTCTTTTAAAGATCATATCCATTTAGAAGAGTTTGATTATAAAGAAGCAGGCAGTTTGGAGGCAAAAATTGAGAAAGAAAACATTCAACATCAATTTACCGTTCAATATAAAAAATTTGATAGCTACATGTTAGGTTTTGTTTGCAAATAATGATGAATAAGGAAGTTGTTTTTACCGATTGGGGTTTAGTAGATTATCAAACAGCTTGGGATAAGCAAGAAGAGCTTTTTTCTAAAACTGTGGCTTTAAAAACGCATAACAGGAACCATCCTAATGAACAAGAAACTACCACTAATCATTTAATTTTTGTTGAGCATCCACATGTTTATACATTAGGTAAGAGTGGTAAACCAGAGAATTTACTACTTACCAACGAAGGTTTAAAAGAACAAAATGCTGTCTACTACAAAATTAACAGGGGTGGCGATATCACATACCACGGTCCAGGCCAAATTGTAGGCTACCCAATCTTAGATTTAGATCATTTTTTTACCGATATTCACTTATACTTAAGAACATTAGAAGAAGCTGTAATCTTAACTTTAAAAGATTACGGAATTATTGCAGGTAGGTATCCAGGTTATACTGGTGTTTGGATAGAGCCCGATTTACTTACTGCCCGAAAAATTTGTGCCATGGGAGTTAGATGTAGTAGATGGGTAACTATGCATGGTTTTGCATTTAACGTAAACACCGATTTAACTTACTTTAAAAACATTGTACCTTGTGGCATTGATGATAAAGATGTAACCTCTATGCAAAGAGAATTAGGCAAAGAGTTAAATATTAATGAGGTTAAAAAAAACTTAATGGAGCATATTGCCATTCTTTTTAATATGAAAATTATTAAAAATGAATAAGCCATTATTTGCATCCGCATGCTTTCTTGCACTTATTTTATTATTTAATTCTTGCGCTAAGCAAAATGTAAACCCTATCAACAATAATATAAAATTAATGCAACCTAGAGAAGTTACTTATTTAGCCTTAGGCGATTCATATACTATTGGTGAATCTGTTCCACTTTCCGAAAATTTCCCCAACCAACTAGCAAAATCACTAAATTCAGATTCGGTTTTGGTTACTGCACCACAAATTGTTGCTAAAACTGGGTGGACAACGGATGAACTTTTAGATGCCATTAGTAAAACCACATTTAGAAACAAATACGATATAGTTACGCTATTAATAGGCGTAAATAATCAATATAGAAATTATGATATCGCTGTTTTTAGAACAGAGTTTAAAAAACTATTGAACTTGGCAATTAACTTTGCAAGTGCCGACACTAAAAAAGTATTTATTTTATCTATTCCAGATTGGGGCCTAACACCTTTTGCTCAAAACAACGGAAGAAATGAAGCACAAATAGCGCAAGAAATAGATGCCTACAATGCAATTTGCAAAGAAGAAGCTGAAAAACTGAATGTTAAATTTATAGATATTACTACAATCTCAAGATTAGCTAAAACAGATCTATCCCTTTTAGCCAATGATGGTTTACATCCATCGGGTAAAATGTATGAACTTTGGGTAAAACAATTAACTAAAACCATAAACCTAAAACTTTAATTTTTTAATTGTAGCTATATCCTATTTTCTCTCGTAACGATAAATACATTACCGTTAAATATTGTTAATATTTAGGTTTTGACAAAAAGAAAGATAAATTTGCAAATTATTAAAAAAATGAAGAAATACTTATATTACTTAATTAGTGGATTACTAGTCATATTTAGTTTTAGCTCTTGTTTAAAAAACAACCTCGAAGATTCACTCGCTATGGCTAAAGAACAATTGGAAAAAGATGAGGTAATCATTAAAAAGTTTATACAAGACAACAACATACCCGCAGTTAGACATGAGTCTGGCGTTTATTACCAAATTATAACTCCTGGAACAGGTAATGTAAATTATAGTACCAATCCTTTAATAAAAGCTAATTATACTGGTAGATTGTTAAATGGGACCGTTTTCGATTCTTCTCTAAACACTGGTAGAACTCCGTTAGAGTTTTATTTAACAGGCGTTATTGATGGCTGGAAAATTGGAGTCCCTTTAATACAAAAGAACGGTAAAATTCGTTTAATAACTCCAAGTGGCTATGGTTATGGTCCATCAGGCGCAGGTGGCGGAGCTATAGGACCAAATGCTGTATTAGATTTTGATATTGAAATTATTGATTTAAGATAAAATGATAAAAAAATTATTAAATGTACTAATGATAGTTGCTGTCCTTTTTAGCGCCTGCGAAAAGGAAACAAGGACATTAAAAGAAATTGAAGATGAGATTATAAAAACCTATATTTCTAAAAATAATTTAACAGGCTTTATAAAAGATACCTCTGGTTTTTATTATCAAATTGTCACCCAAGGAACTGGAATTGACGTGAAGTACTCTACTTTTATAAGTTTTTCTCAGAAGACTACTTCTATAAATACAAATGTGAGTTATGAAAACTCTATTTACATACCCATTTCTAATTATGCAGGTTATATTAGTCCTATTGCTTGGCGAGAGTCTGTAATTAAAGCAAAAAAAGGAGCTGTTGTGAGAATTATAACACCTTCTTATTTGGCATTTGGCAAAAATGGGTTTAGCACTACCATACCTGGAAACGCAATTTTAGACACCAAAATTACCATTGCTAATGATACTGATAGACCTGCTTATGAGGATGCGTTAATTAGAGATTTTTTAACTGCAAATAATATTACTGCTCAAAAAGATCCAAGTGGTTTATATTACCAAATATTAAGCCCTGGTACAGGTTTAACACCATTAACTACATCAACTGTAAAAGTAGGTTATACAGGTAGATTGTTAACAGGGTTTGTTTTTGATCAGGCAACAACTGCTTCTCCACTATCAATTCCACTAACAAGCGTAATACAAGGCTGGCAAACTGGTGTTCCTTTGATTAAACAAGGCGGTAAAATTAGGTTATTTATTCCTTCGAGATTCGGTTATGGAACAAGCGGAAGTGGAGGTAGTATTCCAGGAAACTCAATTTTAGACTTTGATATAGAGCTAATAGAAGTAACCAACTAAATAGAATTAAAAAAGAGTAAGCTTACCACTTACTCTTTTTTTATCCCAATCTTTTTGTGAGTTGCTCTTCTACCTTTTTATAAAATTGTAAGGGTTTTAATTGTCGCCAATTGAGTTCGTCTAACTCACCGCCAAAATTAATGTAGTAATCTATGTTATTACTCTTAAACTCATCAATTACGTGTTGTCTAAAGTTTACCCCGGCAATCCATCCATCCTCTATTTCTTGAAACCACTCCTCATAATAACAATCATCAGATGAGTGAAAGTTTAAAATATTCTCGCCAATTAAAATAAACTTACTAATACCTTCGCTTATGATAGATTCTAAAATTTCTCTTTTCAAAATCATAATATCATTATCAATAGCATCGTTCCATTCGCCAATTAATTCTATAATAGCAAAAAGCCGGTCATAATCAACAAAAAGTATTTTTAAATAAAGTGTGTCTGACCCAAAGTAATCCCACTGAGGATGAAGTAGGTAATTATAAATTTGTTTATCGTAATTAAATTCGCTGTATTGTGTTTGGTAAAATGGAGATTTATCGTCTTCAGCAGCTATATAATCGTCTCTCCATTTATAATATGGTTCTATTTCATGCATGTTTTTATTGTAATGTTGCCATGTAAGCTTCAACGGCTTTTCTTACACTGCCAAATTTTTCTAATAATTGGCTAGCATGATCAAATGATAATCCGGTTTCTTTAATAATCATTTGTGTTCCCCTATTTACCAATTTATGATTAGTTAACTGCATATCAACCATTTTGTTTCCCACCACATGACCAAGTTTAATCATTAAGGTAGTACTAATCATATTTAAAACTAACTTTTGCGCAGTACCTGCTTTCATTCTGGTTGAGCCAGTCAAATATTCTGGACCCACAATCACTTCAATAGGATATTTAGCTTGTGCAGCAACTAAACTGTTAGCGTTACAAACAATACAGCCTGTAACTAAACCCATTTCATTTGCTTTTTTTAAACCCCCAATAACATAAGGTGTCCTACCCGAAGCCGCAATACCAATCAAAACATCATTTTTATTAATGTTAAAAGCTTTTAGATCTTTCCAAGCTTGGTTTTCATCATCCTCGGCATTTTCTACTGCCCTTCTAATTGCGCTATCTCCTCCTGCAATAATACCTACCACTTTATCAAAAGAAACACCAAACGTTGGCGGACATTCTGATGCATCTAAAACCCCTAATCTACCGCTAGTTCCTGCTCCAATATAAAAAAGTCTTCCTCCATTTGTTATATTATAAATTGACGCATTAATTAAAGCATCAATCTGTGGAATAACTTTTTCTACAGCGTGTGCTACGGTTTTATCCTCGTTATTAATGTCATTCAAAATTTGTATGGTAGATTTCTTTTCTAAATCATTGTATAGAGAATCTTGTTCAGTAACCTCAATCATCATTATGAAAATATTTAGTGTAAAATTGGTAAAATTCTAATGATTAAAAAAGTGGAAATTTCAATAAACCGGCATAATCACGAAAATGCTAATTTCCGAATCAAAAAACCGCAAAATAAATAAGCAAAATAAACTACTAAAAAATCTATCATATTGGTTGTTAAAGCTTAATTATAGTTACAAAAAGTATTGTCAATTATTTTAATTTCATTAAAAATTACTTGTATTTAATTTGTTATTTTGTAGTAATAATGAGCAACAAAAATAATTCGTCTAAATATTTTATCTTAATTACTGTAGCCGTCTTTTTTGGAATGGTTTTGGGCGCAACCTATCAACAAAACAAAGAAAATGGATTATTAAAAAGATTACCATCATTATCTCTTAATAAAACAGAAAAAGTTGCTAAAATTTTAAAGGTTATTAAGAACAATTATGTTGACTCTATAAATACAGATTCTCTAGAAGAACTGGCTATAAACGACATATTAAACAGCTTAGATCCACACACTATTTATTTGCCGCCTATAGAGGCAAAAAACCAAAATGAGAGCTTAGAAGGTAATTTTGAGGGCATTGGAATAGAATATTATATTTTAAATGACACGCTATTTGTTACTCATGTTAGAAAAGGAGGTCCTTCCTTTAAAGCTGGATTAAAAAGAGGCGACAAAATTATTACTGTAAACCAAGAAGAACTTAACACAAAAGGCTTATTGACCGAAAATATTGTTAATAAACTACGGGGGAAAAGAGGCAGCAAAGTAAATGTTACAGTAAAAAGAGAGGGAATTAAAAAAGATATTTCAATTGATATCATTAGAGATAAAATCACCGTTAGCAGTATCGACGCTTCTTTTTTACTAACAAAAGAAATTGGGTATATTAAAATTAGTCGCTTTGGGGCTAGCACTGCTACTGAATTTGAAGACGAACTTACAAAACTAAAGAAAACCGGAATAAACAATTTAATACTCGATTTAAGAGGAAATGGCGGAGGCTATTTAAGCGCTGCAACGGCCATAGCCGACCAGTTTTTGCCAGAAAACAAATTAATAGTTTTTACCAAAGGCCTACACGAGCCACGCACCGATTATACCGCTACGGCAAATGGAATGTTTGAAAATGGCAAATTAATAATATTGGTAGACGAAGGAACAGCATCAGCAAGTGAAATTGTTGCTGGTGCAATTCAAGACCTAGACCGTGGAACAATTATTGGCCGCAGATCTTTTGGCAAAGGCTTAGTACAAGAACAATTTGCGTTTGAGGATGGTTCGGCTATGAATTTAACCGTTGCCAGATACTATACACCATCAGGTAGATCTATTCAAAAGTCTTATTCAAACGGTAAAGATGCCTATTATGATGAGATTAATAAACGCTTTAACCATGGCGATTACTCTTCTTTAGATAGCAGCATAAACGATACACTTTTTATAAAAGCTGTTAAATTTAAAACAGCCAAAGGCAGAACTGTTTACAGTGCAGGTGGTATTTTACCTGATATTTTTATTGCTTTAGACACCACTATGGTTACCCCTTTCTTCAAGAAAGTTACTGAGAAAGGGCTAATTAATGAATATGTGTATAATTATTTAACCAAAAAGATAAAATCAGCTAACTATGCTAACGCTGCCGATTTTGTAAATCGATTTAATTTAAGTCCACAAGATTATAATCAGTTTCTAAATTTCTGTAACCGCAAAAAAATAGAAATAGACCTAAAAAGCACTAAAATATCAAAGCAAATTATAGCCATTCAAATTGAAGCTTTATTGGCAAAGTTTTATTTTGGCGATGAGGGTTTTTATAGAGCCATTAATGCCGATGATGATTTTGTGGTTAAAGCCATCCAAAAAATAAAAAACCCGGCTTAATGGCCAGGCTTTAAAATCAAAATTTTAAATCAAAAATTACTTCTTTAAAGAGTCTACTACCATTACAGAATCTGTTGCTGTAGTATCTGCTAATGCTTCGTTTAACAAAGAGTCAGCCGCCGCCTTATTTAAAGAATCTATATTTTCTTCAGACTTTTTATCGTTACTGCAAGCTGTAAAACCTAATGCAGTTGCTATAATTGCGATAGTGAATAATTTTCTCATGATGTTCTATTTTAAATTAATAATTTATTAGTTAATGGTCGATAGTCTATGGTCCATTGACTTCTGACTATGGACATAAATCTACTTCTGTCTAAAAAACAATTGAATTGGCACACCTTCAAAATCAAAATGTTCTCTTAATTTGTTCTCAATAAAGCGCTTATAGGGCTCTTTAATATATTGAGGTAAATTACAAAAGAAAGCAAACATGGGCGATGAAGCATTTATTTGCGTAATATATTTAATCTTAATGTGTTTACCTTTAATTGCCGGTGGAGGAGTTTTCTCTATAATAGGCAACAAGATATCGTTTAACTTAGAAGTAGGAATTTTCTTAGTTTTATTGATATAAACTTTCGCTGCAGCCTCTATAGTTTTAAAAATACGTTGCTTTTCTGTCACCGATGTGAATATAATTGGCACATCTGTAAAAGGGGCTAATTTTTCTTTAATCTTATCGGTAAATTCTATGGTAGTTTTATTGTCTTTTTCAATTAAATCCCATTTATTAATTACTATTACAACACCTTTCTTATTCTTTTCGGCTAGGTGAAAAATATTAATATCCTGAGACTCTATCCCATCTACAGCATCAATCATTAAAACAATAACATCTGCCTCTTCTAAAGCTTTAATCGTACGCATTACCGAGTAAAACTCGATATTCTCGTGTACTTTGGTTTTCTTTCTAAGTCCAGCAGTATCAATCAGCATAAACTCATGCCCAAACTGATTGTAATGAATATGAATAGAATCTCTGGTGGTGCCAGCAATTTCGGTTACTATGTTTCTGTCCTTGCCTATTAAAGCATTAATCATAGAAGATTTACCCACATTGGGTCTTCCAACAATTGCATAAACAGGTAATTGATTTGGTTCCTCAGGTATCTCGTCAAAGTTTTTAACTACTTCATCTAACAATTCGCCAGTTCCAGAACCGCTCATGCTAGAGATGCAATAAATTTCGCCTAATCCTAAGCTATAAAACTCGGTAGCATCAGACTGTAACTGGTAATTATCAACCTTATTTACAGCAACATAAACTGGCTTTTTGCTTTTTCTAAGCACTTGTGCAATGCTATCTTCTAAATCGGTAATGCCGGTAGTTACATCAACCATAAAAACAATCACATTAGCCTCTTCTATTGCAATATGAACTTGCTCCCTAATGGCAGCTTCAAAAACATCTTCAGAATTTACAACATAACCGCCTGTGTCAATAACGGTAAAAGATTTTGTAGTCCACTCGCCAACGCCATAATGTCTATCACGGGTTACTCCACTTTCATCATCAACAATAGCTTTTCTGCTTTCCGTTAAACGGTTAAATAGGGTAGATTTACCCACGTTCGGTCTCCCGACGATCGCTAAAATATTACTCATAATTTTTTTCCCAGCCTTATCTTGCCGGCATAATTTTTTTGCAAAGGTAGGTAAAATAGTCCAGATTTTTGGGTCGGCAGTCCGAAGCAAGTTTTCCCGAGATGAAATATGTGGCTGATAATTATATAATTACATCCGATTATAGTCTTTGGTTTAAAAAAATTAGGGCGTTTCCGCTAGCTAGCGGTCGGGCTTTACGCTAAATCTTTTTTGTTTGTCCCTTGGCCTCTGCTCGGGCTGACAAACAAAAAAGCCTGCCCGACTAGTTCAGGTGGGGATACCGCTGTAATCCCTAAGGCAATACAAAAAGTGCAATTAATTTATTTCTTGGTATAGGCAATGTGTAAAACATGAGTATTAAAATGTCCCAACCTATCAAAACTATTTTCACCACCTATATAAACTACTTGAGCATTTAATATTCTATAAGATAATGGCTGCTCTACTTTTAACCAATCTGACAGTTGTTTATTTAAAATGGCATTTACATCTTCCATAAAATGCTCATTGTCTATTATTGCACTGGTGGTTTTAAAATGGTGATAGAATTCTCTTGCTGATGTTTCCATGATGTATTTTTATACAATTTATTGATTCCGGTAATCTTTATCAATAATAGAAATCTTAGTCGAAAAAAATGTGTTATAATATAGATATGTTAAAGATTTCATAAATCTATCATTGAATTCTGAAATTTTATGTTTTTAAAATTAAAACCTTGGAAAAAATGTAACAAATCAAAATACGCTAGGGATGCGGATGGCTAGGTACATTTTAAGCCGTTTTTAAACCGGCTTAAAAATTACGGCACCCCATAGCGGCCCGTACAGCCTTATGGCTGAAGCGCCCAAATTATTATTATCGAATTGTTCGATTTCTGATAAACCCAGTCGAGATTCCAAATCTTAAAAACGAGTATTGGTCTTTAAAATAAATATTGTAAAGGTCTTCGCCATAGTAACCTGCAGTAGCCATTAAAAAAGTGTTACGCATAAATTTTAACCTATAATTTGCTGTAAATTCGGCATTCATCCTACGTTTAACCTGACTTAATGGACTATTGTTAATTTGATTAATAGCATAAGAAAAATCGGCATTTAGTCTTAAATATTCTTTCTCTTTATTGATATTCTTAGCTGTTTTGAAGAAGCCATATTTTCTGGCCGAAAAACTATAATTTAGCCGAGTAAAGCCATAATTATTCTCCAAAGCTTTTTCGTAAGCAAACCATTTATTCCACCTCAAAGCTATATTTTGATGATAAGCCGAGTATTTTTTCCCTTTTACATATAGCGGAGTAAAACCGCTATGAAAGCCTAATTGCAAATAATTAGTACTAAAATTTCCGTTGTAGGTATTTATGGCCCCATCTAAGTTTCTTGCTTCGGTATCTTGACCATTAGAGTGATGCGTGAAATTAAATTGAATGTAATTATAATGGTTTTTATTGTTATTTAAGCCGTAATAAGCTGCAGCACCTAATTTAAAATCGGGCGTACGTACACCCGCCGATTGCTCTTTTCTTACCCTGACAGTAAAATCTGGGATAATAGATAAGGCAAATTTGGAATGCTCTTCGGCAAGCAACATATATTGGGTGGTTAATTTACCAGATATAATATATTTTGATGGTGCGCCAATTTCTGAATAGGGCGAAGTATAGGAAAACGGATGATTTTCTTGATAAAGATTGATAAACGATACTTCAATAGAATCGGGCGGTATTTGCCCAAATAAAAAATTAACGTTTATACCAATTATTAAAAATAGAGTCAAAATCTTCATGCTTTTAATAAAAACGATTTTTAAACGCTATCAGATTTAATAGAAAAGCCTTTACGCTAGTTGTAAATTCTTATCTACCTAATTTACTAGTATATCTTGATTTGATTTTTTTTAGTTTAAGCACAAAAAAACAATCAAAAAAGAGCTCGCATATTACTGGAAATTATCAATTTAATTTTATCAATTCAAAAAAAGCGGTTTTCACGTAATTAGACTATTTATTTTACTTTATACTACCTATTTGTATGATAATAAATTTTTACTACATTTGCATTGATTCGAAAGAGGGGGCACATTGTCCCCTCTTTCTATTTAATAAAAAAAATATTTAATGCATTTAGAAGAGAGAATTAGGCAATTAATTGATGAAAAATTAGCTGATAGACCTGATCTTTTTGTTGTAGAAATTAAAATAGTAAACAATACCAAAGTAACTATTTTATTAGACGGTGATAACGGAATTGGAATACATGATTGTGCTTTGGTAAGTAGACATGTAGGTTTCCACCTTGAAGAAGAGAATTTAATAGACCAAGCGTATAACTTAGAAGTAGGTTCGCCTGGTTTAGATACCCCTCTAGTTTTAGAACGACAGTTTCAAAAAAACGTAGGTCGTTTACTAGAAATAAAGTTGTTAGAAGGAAAAAAAACACAAGGTACTTTAGTGAGTAGTACACCAGAGAGTTTAACCATTTTAGAAGAGGTTAAAGAAAAAGGGAAAAAGAAAGTTAAAATAACAGAAAAAACAATTCAAAAAACTGAAATAGTCGAGGTTAAAGTTGGCGTTTCATTTAAATAAGCTATCAAAAAGAAATTAGAAAATAAACAATGGAGAGTATTAATCTAATCGATTCATTTCAAGAGTTTAAAGACTTCAAGAATATAGACAGACCAACAGTAATTAGCGTACTGGAAGAAGTTTTTCGTAGTATGTTACGTAAGCGTTTTGGTACAGATGAAAACTGTGATGTAATTGTTAACCCAGATAACGGAGATTTAGAGATTTGGAGAACAAGAACAGTAATGGAAGATGGTTTTTCTGAAGATGATGACTTAGAAATAGAATTAGCTGATGTTCGTAAAATTGATCCAGATTTAGAAGTTGGCGATGATTTTATTGAACAGATTACTTTAGAAAGCTTTGGAAGAAGAGCCATTTTAGCTGCTCGTCAAACGCTAGTTTCTAAAATATTAGAATTAGAAAAAGACGAAATTTTCAAAAATTACAAAGATAGAGTTGGTGAAATTGTAACTGGAGAAGTTTACCAAGTTTGGAAAAAAGAAACCTTGGTATTAGACGATGAAGGTAACGAATTAATTTTACCAAAAACTGAACAAATCCCTGCGGATTATTTCAAAAAAGGTGATTCTGTTAGAGCAGTTGTTTATAAAGTAGAAATGCTGAATAGCAACCCTAGAATTATTATCTCTAGAACAGCTCCAGAATTTTTACAAAGACTTTTTGAACTTGAAGTGCCAGAAATTTTTGATGGTTTAATTACGATCAAAAATATCGTTCGAGAACCAGGAGAAAGAGCAAAAGTTGCAGTAGAATCTTATGACGATAGAATTGACCCTGTTGGTGCCTGCGTAGGTATGAAAGGTTCAAGAATTCATGGTATTGTTAGAGAATTAAGAAACGAAAATATTGATGTAATTAATTTTACAAATAATATTTCATTATATATACAAAGAGCTTTATCTCCTGCGAAAATTACTTCTATTAAATTAGATGATGAAACCATGAGAGCTGCTGTTTACCTAAAACCAGATCAAGTATCATTGGCGATAGGAAGAGGTGGACATAATATTAAATTAGCCGGAAAATTAACTGGATACGAAATTGACGTATATCGTGAGTCTTCTGAAGAAGAGGAAGATGTTGATTTAGAAGAATTCTCAGACGAAATTGACGGTTGGATAATTGATGAATTTAAGAAAATTGGTTTAGATACTGCAAAAAGTGTAATCGCACTATCTGTGGCCGATTTAGTAAAACGTACGGATTTAGAAGAAGAAACTATTGAAGAAGTGCTTGGAATTTTACGTTCTGAGTTCGAATAGTTTTTGTTTTGTACTAATAAACGTACTTTTGTTTTATAATACTGGTAAAGAAATAGAAGATTAAATGTCAGAAGACAAAAATTTAGGAATACTAAAAGTTGCAAAAGAGCTAAACATTGGCTTAAATACTATTGCCGATTTTTTAAATGGTAAAGGTTTTAAGGTAGACGCTAAGCCTAATACTAAGCTTAGTGGCGATATGTATAATGCCCTTTTAAAAGAATATCAAGGCGATAAAATCCTCAAAGAGGAGGCTAAAAGCATCGTTATTGGGAAAATTCGTCGTGATGACGCAAATATTGTGATTGATTCGACTGAAACTCATTCAGCTCAATCGCAAAAAGTTGAAGAAGAACAAGAAGAAATTTTAATCAAAAATACAGGCGCTTCAAGCGCTCCAGTTGTTGCGTCTGCACCTGTAGCTTCTACTCCATCTCCTGTTGTTGAAAAACCAGTAGAAAACAATACTCCTGGAGTTAAAATTATTGGTAAAATAGACTTAGACAGCTTAAATTCTAAAACTAGACCAGACAAAAAGGCTAAAGAAACACCAAAACAAGAAATTGTTGTAGAAAAGCCAAAAGAAGTTGTAAAGGAAGAAGTTATTGTTCCTAAGCCAGTGGTTGAAGAAAAACCAATAGAAATTGTAGCTAAAGAAGTTGTAAAGGAAACAGCAAAGGAAACATTAAAGGTAGAAGTAAAGACTGAAGAGATAAAAGTAGAAAAGGAAATTAAGGTAGTAGAAAACACTATTTCAATTGAAGCACCTACTCCACCAGCAGAAGAAGACGATGAAGTAATTAGAGCTAAAGCTAAGCAGCTAACTGGCCCTAAGGTAATAGGAAGAATAGAATTACCCGTTAATAAAAGAAAAGATCAGCCTGTTGCATCATCCTCTAATCCTAACACAGCAGATAATAAAAGAAAACGTAAAAGAAAACCAGCCGGACCAGGAAATCCAGGGCAAAGCAGTAATCAAAGACCAAACGGTGGTGGAAACCCAAATGGTGGACAAAGTGGACAAAGACCTCCACATGTGGCAGGCGGACCAGCAAGAAATAACCAAAATAACCCTGCTCCACAAGGCGGCAGACCTGCACATAAAAGAGGGCAACCAGTTCCCCCAAAGGCAGAACCTACAGATAAAGAAATTCAAGATCAGATTAAAGCAACGCTTGCTAGATTAAGTGGAGCTGGAAAATCTGGAAAATTTGCACAACGTTCTAAATTACGTCGTCAGAAAAGAGATGATGTTGCTGCCAATGCAGAAGAAAGAGCAATGGCAGAGGATATGGAATCTAAAGTATTGAAGACAACAGAGTTTGTTACTGCAAACGAGTTGGCTACAATGATGGATGTGTCTGTAAACGAAATTATTGCAACCTGTATGAGTTTAGGTTTATTTGTGTCTATTAATCAAAGATTAGATGCTGAAACTTTAACCATTGTAGCTGACGAATTTGGTTACGAAATACAGTTTGTAGGAGCAGAAGAAGAAGAAATTAACCTAGAACAAGCAGATGAAGAAGGAGATTTAATACCTCGTTCTCCAATTGTTACAGTAATGGGTCACGTAGATCATGGTAAAACATCTTTATTAGACTTTGTAAGAAAAGCCAATGTAATAGCTGGCGAAGCTGGTGGAATTACGCAACATATTGGTGCTTATGAAGTAATGGTAGAAGGCGATAAAAGTATTACTTTCTTAGATACTCCAGGTCACGAAGCGTTTACAGCCATGAGGGCTCGTGGTGCTAAAGTAACCGACGTTGCAATTATTGTAATTGCAGCAGATGATACTGTGATGCCACAAACAACAGAAGCAATTAACCATGCTATGGCAGCAAATTTACCTATCGTATTTGCTTTCAATAAAATGGATAAACCAGGTGCAAATCCTGATAAAATACGTGAGCAATTATCAGCCATGAATATTTTAGTAGAAGAGTGGGGTGGTAAATACCAAACTCAAGAAATTTCTGCTAAATCAGGGATGAATATTGATAAGCTATTAGAAAAAGTATTGTTAGAAGCTGAATTATTAGAACTTAAAGCTAATCCTGATAAGAGAGCGGTAGGTACAGTAATAGAAGCGCAACTTGATAAAGGTAGAGGTTATGTCGCTACAGTACTAGTAGAGGCAGGAACTTTAAGAGTGGGTGATCCTATTTTAGCAGGTTCTTACAGTGGTAGAGTAAAAGCTTTATATAATGAGAGAGGTGCTAGAGTAGAACAAGTTGGACCAGCGCAACCAGTACAAGTGTTAGGTTTCCAAGGTGCTCCACAAGCCGGAGATCGTTTTAACGGGGTTGAAAGCGAGCCAGAAGCAAGAGAAATTGCTAACAAACGTCTTCAATTACAACGCGAACAAGGTTTACGTACTCAGAAACATATTACATTAGATGAAATTGGTCGTCGTTTAGCGATTGGTAACTTTAAAGAGTTAAACATTATTATTAAAGGTGACGTGGATGGATCTGTTGAAGCATTATCAGATTCATTACAAAAACTATCTACTGAAGAAATTCAAGTTAAAATTGTTCATAAAGCAGTGGGTCCAATTTCAGAATCAGATGTTTTATTAGCAACCGCTTCTGATGCAATCATTATTGGTTTCCAAGTACGTCCATCGGCAGGTGCTCGTAAATTGGCCGAAGCAGAACAAATTGATGTAAGACTTTACTCTATTATTTACAAAGCTATTGACGAGATTAAGGCTGCAATGGAAGGTATGCTTGCTCCAGAATTTGAAGAGAAAATTGTTGCAAACGTAGAAATTAGAGAGACTTTCAAAATTACTAAAGTAGGTACAATTGCAGGTTGTATGGTATTAGACGGAACTATCCATAGAAATAGTAAAATCCGTATCATTAGAGAAGGTGTTGTAGTCTATACAGGCGAATTAGAATCTTTAAAACGATTCAAAGACGATGTAAAAGAAGTTAACAGAGGTTATGAGTGTGGTTTAAACATTAAAGGTTATAACGATATTCAGGTTAATGACATAGTAGAAGCATACGAACAAGTAGAAGTTAAGAGAAAACTTTAAGCTTAAATAATTTCGTGAAAAAAAAATCCGTTTGTTAAACACAAACGGATTTTTTGTTTTATATATAAATTATTTAGCTTATACATTTAATTTTTTTAGGGCTATATTGCGTTAACGACAGAAAAGGCAGCTTTTTTTGCACTTGCCATTTAGCAAATAGCAAAAAAACTACAGTGCCCGCCTGACCGGACGGGCAGGGATGGCGTGTTTAAACGCCCAAAATATCTCTCGATAAAAAAAGCTAATAAAACTATCTCCCTACAGTTCCGGCAACACCATAAAAACCACTTCCGTTTATGTAGGGGTCGGTATTGTTAATATGATAATGGTAGATGCCTTGAGGATAATCTTCAGTTTTATTAAAATGCCCATGAAACTCGTCTAACATTTCATTTGTAACATCTTTACCTTTCTCTTGCGGACCGTAAACCGGAAAGCCATCTAATAAAAAACCTAAAAGAGCGGCTTTGTTCAATTTTACGGTAGTTAAATAAGTTGGCTCTACATGATAATGGTAATCTCCTCTTTGTGCTGGATGACCAAGATACTGATCGAAACTTCTGGCTTCTGTTGATAGCGACCTATTTGGTCCAGCATATTGATTAAACAATGGTACACCATTTACAGCAACACCTATTGGCCCTAATGGTGTTGGTCGGTGTGTTTCTGATTTAACAGGATTCAAAGGAATTTTGAAAGTATAATTTATAGCAGTAATCTGGTTCGGATTTTTAAAAAATTTGTACCCTGCAAAGGTTAGTTCTTTCTTAAAATCCTGATAAAGTGGATTGTCTTTTTGAAAATATACACTTTCGTGATCGGGCACACCATTAGTCTTAATGTAAATGTAATTACCATCACTAGTTATATTATTTGCTCCGTAAATTTTTTGATAAACAGACGGAATATCATTAGCATTATTTCGCTTTAGCAAACTTTCTATGTTTACATTATCAAATAAATAATTAGTAGCAAAAACCGATAAAACCACCTGAGTGATTATTGAGAAAATGCTTGAAAATCTTTTAAATCTCATACTAAATAAAATTATATTATTTAAAACTATATACGCTTATAGTGTACCAAACCTTCGTTAAAAAAATAATATTTCAAAATACAATCATAATCTAATATCTTTGAATTAATTGTTTAAGGCAATTTCTGTAAAACCAATTAATAAAAAATCATGAAAAAAATATTTTTAGTCTTAAATTTTGTATTTATTTCTGTGCTTTTAAGTGCGCAAGAATTAAAATCTCCAAATGGAAATATTACATTATTTTTTGAGTTAAACAACAATGGTTCACCAACTTATAAATTAAACTTTAAGAACAAACCTGTTGTAAAAACAAGTAAATTAGGCTTAGAATTAAAAAATGATAAGCAATCTTTAATGGATAATTTTCTAATTTTAAAAACGCAAACGTTTGCGCTAAATGAAGATTGGAAACCTGTTTGGGGAGAGGTTAAAACCATCAAAAATAATTATAACGAGTTAGCCGTAACACTAAATCAGAAAGTGACGGACAGAATAATGATTATCAGATTTAGACTTTTTAACGAAGGTTTAGGCTTTAGATATGAATTTCCTCAGCAACAGAACTTAGGTCATTTTATCATTAAAGAGGAACATAGTCAATTTGCTATGGCAGGCGATCATACCGCTTTCTGGATTCCGGGAGATTACGATACTCAAGAATACGATTTTACCACCTCAAAATTATCAGAAATTAGAGGATTAATGACTGCCTCAATCACAAGTAATGTATCTCAAACATCCTTTTCAAAAACTGGCGTACAAACATCATTAATGATGAAAACAGCTGATGGCCTTTACATTAATATTCATGAAGCTGCATTGATAGATTATTCTTGTATGCATTTAAATTTAGACGATAAGAATATGGTGTTTGAATCGTGGTTAACACCAGATGCCATCGGCGATAAAGGTTATTTATTAGCGCCTGCAACAAGTCCGTGGCGAACAGTTATGGTTAGTGATGACGCTAGAGATGTTATTGCATCTAAAATGATTTATAACCTAAACGAACCTTGTAAAATTGAAGATACATCGTGGATAAAACCTGTAAAATATATGGGTGTTTGGTGGGAAATGATTACTGGAAAAAGTTCTTGGTCTTATACAGATGAAAATGCTGCTGTAAAATTAGACCAAGTAGATTATACCAAACTAAAACCAAATGGTAAACATGGTGCAACTACAGAAAATGTAAAAAAATACATTGATTTTGCTGCTGCTAACGGTTTTGATGCCTTATTAGTAGAAGGCTGGAATGTGGGATGGGAAGACTGGTTTGGGCATTTTAAAGATTATGTATTTGATTTTGTTACGCCTTACCCAGATTTTGATGTTAAAGGGATAAAAGATTATGCAAAATCTAAAAACATTAAAATGATTATGCACCACGAAACTTCTGGAGCTATCAGAAATTACGAAAGGCATATTGATACTGCTTATAAATTTATGAAAGCCAACGGTTACGATGCTGTAAAAAGTGGTTATGTGGGTAGCATCGTTCCTGTGGGGCAAAATCATTACAATCAACATGTGGTAAACCATTACCAATACGCTATTGAAAAGGCTGCCGATTATAAAATTATGGTAAATGCACATGAAGCCATAAGACCTACCGGTATTGCCAGAACTTACCCAAATTTAATTGGAAACGAATCTGCCAGAGGTACCGAGTATCAAGCATTTGGAGGCTCTAAGCCTAACCATGTTACGCTTCTTCCTTTTACAAGATTATTAGGTGGCCCAATGGATTACACCCCTGGAATTTTTGAGATGGATATAAGTAAATTGAACCCCAATAATAATTCACACGTTAACAGCACCTTAGCAAATCAGTTAGCCCTGTATTTAACCATGTATAGTCCGCTACAAATGGCTGCAGATTTACCAGAAAACTATACCCGCTTTGCAGATGCATTTCAATTTATTAAAGATGTGGCAGTAGATTGGGACGATAGTAAATACTTAGAAGCAGAACCAGGAGAGTATATTACTGTTGCTAGAAAAGCTAAAAACTCTAATAATTGGTTTTTGGGTAGTGTAGGTGGCAACAATTCCAGAACCTCTAATATCAGTTTTGATTTTTTAGATGCCGATAAAACCTACATTGCAACAATTTATGCCGATGCCAATGACGCTAATTACAAAACAAATCCACAGGCATATATCATAAATAAGTTTGTGGCAAACAGTAAATCTAAGTTAAGTCAGTTTGTTGCAGCTGGTGGCGGATATGCAATCAGCCTTATACCTGCTGATAAAACAGCCATTAAAGGATTGAAGAAATTAAAATAGAAAATAATATTCTCCATTGGCTTAGATTTTAAGCTAATGGAGAAATTACCCTATTTTAAAATTTTAGGCAACTAAAAAGCACTTAAATGTTTATACCTGTTTATTAAAAATATAAACTCACAACTACCTATTTAATTGATAAACATCAAAATAAATTGAAACAATTAATCATAGTATTGACACTTATAATAATCTCCCTGTAGAAGTAAAGTTGTTTTTTTGGATAACCATATAAAATCATTAAACCAATATGATTTTAGTCCAAATCATGAAAATACTTTTTACTAAAATCTTAATTATTTAATTTAACTATCAATTAAACGCACAATTTAATCCAGGTAATTAAGCTATACTTAGATATGGAGATGGTAGTGCACCGTTATTCAATTCAACTCTTTTTAACCTAAATTTCCTTATTTTGTATAAATTAACGGAAAAAATTGTCCTTCCATAAGCTTTCCTTCTTTTATAGCAGGTACACCTTTTAATAAGATATCGTCAGAATTGGATTTTGTACCATCCGCAAAAACATTCAGTACAAAAGCTCTTCTGGCGTGTTCAGAATTATTAGCGTATGAACCATGAACCATTAAAGGATGATGAAAAGTTGCGTACCCTTTCTTAAGTTCTATTGGAACAGGGTTAAAGTTTTGTTTCTGCTCTTCATTTAAAAAATCCCATAAACCATTCATATCACCTGCTAAATTTGGTTTATCCAATAATCCCCAATTATGGCTTTTAGGCACATAATACAAACATCCATTTTCTATTGTCGCGTTATCTAAGCCCACCCAACAGGTTAAGTGCTGAATTGGGCCTGTTCTTGTCCAATAAGAATAATCTTGATGCCATGCTACTACACCACCATGTTTTGCAGGCTTACAAAACAACTGATCATGCCAAAAACGAACACCTCTATCACCTAATAATTGACTAGCTGCCATCACAAAAGCAGGATTCCAAATTACATCATGAAATCCCTCAGTAATACGCCAAGCTCCTAAGGCATGTAAAAGTACCGTATCAGGATCTGAAGATTCGTTACTATGAAATTCATAAAAAAGATGATGTGCAGGATGATTAGGATCAATGATTTCAGCTAGCTCTTTATCTAAATGTTCTATTTGATAATCGTTTAACAGCTTAATGTTGCTTAAATAGCCAAATTCATCAAAAAAGCTAAGCTGTTCTTTTGATAAACGATATTGGCTCCATTCAGAAGCTGTTTTTGGCCATTTGAAAAGGTCAGATACCAATTGATGGTATTTTGATAAATCTTTAATTGCTTTTTCCATAATTTAATTAATTCTGTTTGTATAATCTTTATACCTATTTTTTAATAAGTCTTTCATCCAAAAGTTTATTTCTCGTTGATTACTTAAAGGTTTGCATGAATAGGGCTCAACTGGCAAATAAAGTGGCGGCCCAAATTCAAGGCAGATATATAGACAATCAGCTTTTTTATTGATATGTTGAGAAACTATTTTATCCCACCAATTTAAAAAACAAGCTAAATGGTTTTGCCACTCGGGTGCTTTAGGATTGTTAACCTGAGGAGCTTGTTCATGACCAATTCTTGCATGAATATATCCAACAAAAGGAATGATTTCTGAAATAATCTCTTCTTGATCTTGGAGTAAACTTTCTGAAACATTACACCAATGACTAAAATCAGCTGTTAAAACCAGGTTTGGAAACTGTTTTAAATAGGGTATTAATGAAGATGTATGAAAAGAAAACCTTCCTCGATGTGTCTCATGAAATATAGGAATTCCTGTTTCTTTGGTAATTTCAAAAGACCGATCAATTAACTTTGAGTTTTCTTTAAAAGAGAAGTAATCTTTTCCCGTATGAGAGTTAATAAATAGTGGCTTAATTTGACAGATTCTTAAAAAATTAGCCTCAAATCGATTAAAATATTGACTAAAACTCTCTTTTGCAGGAGGTAGCCATTGTTGTCCAATAATCACTAATTCATTTTTACTAATTTCTGCTTTTACTGTAGTTTGAAAATCTTCATCGTATGGGAAATTAATCTCGGCTCCATCGTACCCATCTTCTCTAATTAAGGAAAAGAAGTCTTCTGCAGAAAGATGCTCGAACCCCCAGAATGGACAGATAAACTTTATTTGCATAGACAATTGATAACAAGTTTAAATAATAGAAACTAAATGATTGTATAATGCAAAAAAGACAATTAAATAAGGAATAAAAAACGCATAAATAACACAAAAAATAGACTATTTTGCTCTTTATAAAATTATTAATTATAAAAAAAATAATATAGCCTTTTAATTAGCCTCTTTTTTCTTCAAATACATAGAAAGAAATTAAAGACAAAACAATCAATACACATCAAATATGATTGGTAATGCAACTTTTGAATCCCTAGTACCCATAAATGAAAATTCTTTTCTTTTTAGGGAGTTTAGAGAAGTGAGCTTTTCTGCTCCTTATCATTTTCATCCTGAAATTGAGCTTACATTAATTTTAGAGGGAGAAGGAAACAGGTATGTAGGATCATCCCATCTATCGCCATATAAGGCTGGAGATCTTGTTTTACTAGGTCCAAACCTACCTCATTGTTGGAAATCAGAAAACATCGTTGTTGGAAAAGTAAATGCTGTATCCTTAGTATTTCAATTCACAAAAGATTTTATGGGAAAAGATTTTTTTGAAAAAACCGAAATGACACCTATTAACCAGCTTTTAATGAGAAGTAGGCATGGTATTCAATTTACAGGTAAAACTGCAGTAAAGATTGCAGGTTTAGTAAAATCAACCGAGAAAGAAAATGAACCTTTTAAAAAATTGATTTTACTTTTACAAATACTAAATCATCTGGCTAAATCAAACGAATACATCCTTCTTAATAACACCCTTGAATCTTCTGGATACCCTACAACCGATTACAAAAAGATAAATGATGTAACAGCTTATATTGTTGATAATTTCAAAAAAGAAACCATTCTAAATGAAGCAGCAAAAATCGCAAATATGTCTGTAAGTGCCTTTTGTAGATATTATAAACGTATTACAAGAACAACTTTTATTGAAAGTGTGATACATTACAGAATAAATTATGCAGTACAATTATTAATTAATACAGAGAAACCCATACCTAACATTGGTTATGAAAGCGGATTCAAAGACCTCTCTCATTTCTATAGAGCGTTTAAAAAGCGAAAGTCTATAAGCCCCTTACAGTATAGAAAAAAGTTCAATTCTTATCAAGATTAAAACCCGTAATAAAGTGATTTCTTTTTCTGCCTAAAAAAGTTATAAAATTTTGGATTAGTGTTTATTTAATATGTGAATTACATTAAAAATTCAGGTTTTCTGTGTTCAGTTAATGAAATAAACTTATTCTAAGTTGTAGGATGTATAGATCAGAAGATTTTGCATACCCATTACAGGAAAATAAAACTACTAAAAACTTATAACAGGATTATGAGTAAATCTATAAACTTATTGCAGTTAATTTGGCTTGTAAATAATATTTTCTTGTTGTAAAACGAAACCTTAAACAGTTCTTTATATTTAAGGTAAAAAGTTTATTTAATTGAAACAATATATCGCTGTTTTGATACTTAAAATAAGCCATCTCCAAATACAAATCTCTTTCTTTATATCACCAAATTATATTAAATACCACCCATATTATTTTCACAAACATGAGTAGATTTTTGTTAGTTGTAACCCTGTTTTTAATGTCTATGCATTTAAAGGCACAGTTTGTACCCGGTAATCTAGCCGTTTTAAGGTACGGAGATGGTACAAGTGCGTTAACAAATCAAACCGTCCCTTTATACATTGATGAGTATAACTCAACAGGGACTTTGATTTCTACTTTAGAAATTCCAAAAATAACAGTAGGTAGTAATTATAGAATTGTAGGCTTACCAAAGTCTTCTGCAGTTGCTACCGGCTACACCACAGAAAATTCTATGACTTTATCCCAAGGTGGTGATTATCTAACAATTTTTGGGTACGATCAAAGTGTTGGATCTTCTTCATTAACTGGCGTCGGGAGAGTAATTGGAAGAATTGATGCAGATAAAGTGATAAACGCTAGTACAAGAATTACCAGCTCTAGTACTCCAAGATCTGCATTATGCAATAATGATGGTAACTCGTTTTTTTACAACATATCTAACGATGGAATCTCTAGAATTAATCTTGGCGCCAGCACTTCTATTGATATAGAAGCAGCAACAGCCACTGCATCTGTGAGGAATTTTCATATTTTTTGTCATGTTTTGTATGCTACTATAGGGTCGTCAAATATTAGACAGTTTGAACCTATACCTGCAACTGCATCAACATCAACCAATATCAATTTACCGGGTTCTGCTAGTCAGGAAATGTTTATCCTAGACACAGATGGAGAAGGAAACCCAGATATTATTTATGTAGCAGATGATGGAAACCCGAATACAGACGCCGCTAATGCTTCAATAAAAAAATACAAATTAATTTCTGGAGTATGGACAGCGCAAGGTACCATCAAAATTTCAGGTATTACAGATGGTTTAAAAAGTATTACCGGAAAAGCAACCGGAAATAATGTAGAGTTGTACGCTGTAACATGGGGTAATTTAGCAACTACACCAAATGTAAACTCAAAAATTTTAAAGATAACTGATGTAGGCGCTCTTAATTCAAACATCGCAACAATAACACCAGTAGTTTTAGCATCGGCATCAGCCAACACAAAATTTCACTCCATAAAATTTACACCAGGTACAGATGTTACTCCCTATTATGTTTTACCTGTAAAATTAACTTCCTTTTCTGTTAAGGAAGCCCAAAATTATGCCCAACTGAAATGGGTTACCTCATCAGAGATTAACAGCTCTCATTTTGATGTTTTAAGGTCTCAAAACGGGATTGATTTTAATACCATTGGACAAATAAAAAGTGTTGGTAACAGTAATGCAATAAACACCTATTTTTTTAATGATAAACTACCTTTTACTGGCACAAATTACTATCAATTAAAGCAAGTTGATTTTGATGGAAAAGAAGAAAAGTCTAATGTGATTTATTTTAAAAAGAAAATAGACAACAGTAATTTAAATGCATATTTTATTAATGAAAATTTAAATATCGACATTTCAATAAACGATAAAAGCATAGGGAATATCAAACTTTATGATTTACAGGGAAACAAAATATTAGACACCACAAGTTACTTAAATGCTGGAGCAAACCATATTGTTTATCCTTTAAAATCTATTACTAAGGGAGTTTACGTCTTAAGTTTAGTGATCAATCAAGAATCAAAAACAATAAAAATTTTAAAATTTTAATGTCCTTTAATTAGGCTCAATAAATATTAAATTTTAAAATCTAAATTAAAATCTAAGAAAGTAATATATCGAGAGTATTAGTCTTAATTATGATATTTTAAGTATTAATAATTTTTTACTTAAAACTTTAATTTGTATTAAATAAACCAATTTATAAACCAAAAATTAACAGTATGAAAAAAGTTTTATTCTCTTTATTGGCCATATTAATAGCCATTAATTCTTACGCACAATTTGTAGCAGGTAATTTGGCCGTTTTAAGATACGGTGATGGATCTGCCGCTTTATCAAACGGTATGGTCCCCATGTTTTTAGATGAATATAATTCTTCGGGAGTTTTAGTATCTACTTTAGCTATACCAACTACAACAACTGCCCCTAATTTTAGAATGCTTACTAGCCCAAAAGCATCAACTGTTGCTACAGATCCTTACAGATTTAACAATGCCATGTCTTTATCTGCAAATGGTAATTTTATTAGTATAAGCGGTTATGATGCTGATCTTGCTACTACTACTGTTGTGGTACCAAAGGTTGTTGGTAGGATTGATAAAGATAAAAACATTAATACTGCTACAACCGTAAGCTATACCGCAGCTGATATAAGAGCAACTCAAATTTTAGATAATGGAAACTTCTTTTATGTGAATACTAACGGAGGTACTAACGCCGGCAACAATTATATTGGCTTAGGACAAGACATTGCTGCAGGTACTTTAATAGCAGCGGCCACTGCAAGAAATTATTTTGCTACCACAAATGCACTTTATTTTGGACCAGGTTCTAACAACATTAGATTTTGGTCTCCAATACCAACAACAGCAACTGCAGTATCAAATTTTGCAGTTACAGGATTAAATGACCCAACTAGTTTTATTGTTTTAGACACAAACAACGACGGAACAGTAGATATGTTTTACGCTTGCGATCAGGGAGCTTCAGGTACCGCTGGTGACTATTCTACTTATACGGTTAGAAAAATTCAATTAATAAGTGGGGTATGGACAGCTAAAGGCTCTGTCACTTTAGTAGGTGCTAGAAGTCTAACTGGGAGAATTGTAGGAGGTGATGTTGAATTATTTATTGCATCATGGGGGAATCCCGCTACAGCAGTAGAATCTAAATTATTTAAATTGGTAGATGTTGCAGCAGCCTCATCAAGCATTACAGGTACAACACCTACGCTATTAGCAACCGCCCCAACAAATACCAAATTTCATGGGGTAACATTTACACCCGGCACCAATACGAGTACCTATTTTAAGACTTTACCCGTAAAAATGAGCTCTTTAGGGATTAAAGACTTTACTGGATACGCTCAAATAAATTGGACTACAGAATCTGAAACAAATAGCTCTCATTTTGATATTCTAAGATCAGGTAATGGAAAAGATTTCAATGTTTTAGGTACAGTTAAAAGTGCAGGCAACAGCAACTCACAAATTAAATACAATTTTGTAGATAAAAACCCATTAGCAGGAACCAGTTACTACCAACTTAAGCAAATAGATTTAGATGGTAAATTTGAAGATTCAAAAATTTTATCTTTTAAATCATCTTTAAAAGACTCTAAACTAGAAGCCTTTTTTGATAAAGCGAACTCGCTTAATGTATCATTTTTTAGTGATGTTAAATCTTCAACCTCAATTGTATTATATGACACTAAAGGAAGTGCTATAACTAAGAGCGAAAATTTAGCGCAAGAAGGTCAAAATAATTTTGTTTTAAATGCTAATGAATTACAACAAGGTGTTTATATCTTAAAGGTTTACCAAAAAGGTTTAATAGCGACCACAAAACTGATAAAATCTTTCTAGAGCAGTTAATAAAGCCGGTTTTTTAACCGGCTTTTTCTCTTTTATAAGCTTACTATTTGTCCATAAATAAATACGCAAAAAATAAACTGTTTACTTAATCGTCTTATAAAAAATCTAAATGATTGAATTAAAAACACAAGTGTTTCCTACAAAAAAAATAGGACTGGTTTTGTTAATGTTTTTTGTGATTTTATGCAAAAGCTATGCCCAAGAAACTGTAAAAACATCAATTAATAGCAACTGGCAATTTTATAAAGGAAAAGTAAATCCTAATGAATTAACAGTAACCAAATTAAACTGGGAAAATGTTAATATACCACATAGCTGGAACAAGGATGATGTAATGGATGATGAATACGGATATTACAGAGGCGAAGCTTGGTACAAGAAAAATTTATACATTAATGCTGATTGGAAAAATAAAACAGTAAATATACTATTTGAAGGAGCAAACCAAGTTTGTGAAGTATATATAAACAGTAAATATGTAGGAAAACATATTGGTGGCTATACTGCATTTAGTTTTGCTATTTCTAAATTTTTAAAATTTGACCAGCCAAATGAGGTTTTAATTAAGGTAGATAATAGTCATAACGACGATATTCCGCCATTAAGCGCCGATTTCACTTTTTTTGGTGGCATTTATAGAGATGTTTTTCTAATAGCGTCCAATCAAGTCCACTTTGATCAAGATAATTATGCTTCGGCAGGAGTATTTGTAAAACCTACTAAGGTTAGTAATGCTTCGGCGGATTTAAATCTATTTGGAAAAATTGTTAACGATAGCCAGTTAGATTTTAATGGTAAACTCCAAACAGATTTATTAGACGCAGATGGGAAAATTATAAAATCTCAGAACATTCCTATTAAAATAAGTTCGAACTCTAAAATAGATTTCAATCAGCTTATACAAAACATTAATAACCCTAAACTTTGGTCGCCAGATTTACCCTATTTATACCAAGTAGTTTGTAAATTAATAGAGCAAAGTAGCGGGAAAACTTTAGCAAAATTTTCAAGCTCGGTAGGGTTTAGGTATTTTAAATTTGACCCAAATTTGGGTTTCTTTCTTAATGGTAAACCACTAAAACTTTTAGGTGCAAACAGACATCAAGATTATAAAGATTTAGCCAATGCCCTACCAGATGATTTGGCTCAAAAAGATATGGAGTTGATTAAGGAAATGGGTGGTAATTTTGTAAGAGTTGCCCATTATCCACAAGACCCAACAATTTTGGAAACTTGCGATAAGATTGGCCTATTGGCTATGGTAGAAACGCCACAAGTAAATGCAATTACAGAAACCGAAGCTTTTGCCACTAACTCTTTAGTAATGCAAAAAGAAATGATTAGGCAAAATTTTAACCATCCTAGCGTTATTATTTGGGCTTATATGAACGAGGTTTTATTAAGGCCAAAGTTTGAAAAAGACTCTGAAAGGCAAGAAACGTATTTTAAAAATATTGCCGTATTGGCACAAAAATTAGAAGATTTAACTAAGGCCGAGGATGATAGCCGTTATACCTTAATCCCAAACCACGGCGATTTTGAATTATATAACAGAGTAGGGCTAACTAAAATACCCATGCTGGTAGGCTGGAATTTATATTTTGGATGGTATAGTGGGGTATTTGCAGATTTAGAGACATTTTTGGCCAAACACCACCAACTATTACCAGATAAACCCATGATTATTACAGAGTATGGTGCTGATGCCGACAGAAGGTTAAGAAGTGATAGACCCGTGAAATTTGATAAAACCATGGATTATGCCATCCAATATCACAAACATTACTTAAACGCTTTTCAAAAGCTGCCGTATGTAGCTGGTGCAACCATTTGGAATTTGGTAGAGTTTAGTTCGGCAAATAGAGAAGAAAGCTGGCCAAACATGAATTATAAAGGGGTTATGTCTTGGGATAGAATACCTAAAGATGCTTATTATTTATACCAAGCAAAATTATTGTCTTACCCAGTTTTAAATATTGCATCAAAAAGCTACAAGAATAGAACTGCAATTTTAAAACAAGATACAGATAGTACTTTTTTAGAAAAATTAGAAATATTTACCAATCAAGCCAAAGTTAAACTTTTGGTAAATGGGCTTGAAATTGGCCAAAAAGAAACAGTAAACCACTCGGTAGTTTTTGAAATACCTTTTAAAAATGGTTTAAATACTATTGAAGCAATTAGTGTTGAAAATTTAACTGTAAAAGATTTTCTTCAAATTAATTATCAGCTACTCTCGCCAAATTTAAAAAGCACAAAACACTCCTTTACACAAATAAAAATGAATTTGGGAGATGATAGGGTTTTTTCTGATGATTTGTTAAATCAGAACTGGCTACCAGAAAAAGAGTACAATAATGGAGGTTGGGGCTTTATTGGAGGCGAGAAATATGTTATTCCGGGTAAGCAATTACTTCCTTATGGCTCTAACAAACTAATTATTGGCACAAATAACGATCCCGTTTATCAAACACAAAGACAAAACATAACTGGATTTAATTTTGATGTTTTAAATGGTAAGTATGAAGTTACGCTTCATTTTGCCGAAGTTGATTCTACCAATATTATTAAAGACCCAAAAAATGATTTGAAAGTTAAAAACAATTATTCTAGCTTAAAAGACAGATCTTTTAACGTATACCTAAATAACAACTTGATTTTACAAAATTTAGGTACTCAAAGCTATTTAAAACCAGAAACGGCAGTATCATTTAAAAGTATAGTAGATGTAACTGACGAAAAAGGAATAAAAATAAAATTTGAGGCCATTACAGGTAAAACCATACTCAATGCAATAGAGCTTAAACGAATTTATTAAATAGAAATGAAGATACAAAACACCCACTATACCCTGTTAGTGTTATTTTTTTTAACATTTGTAAAATTACCTGCTGATGCACAAATAAAGCCCGAAATGTATTTTACCGATAATTCATCGGGGTTACCAATTGCTAAAGATCCAAAAATTGTATCTTTTAAAGGCAGTTATTGGATGTATTATTCTATACCCGGCCAGAACAACAATGGATGGCATATTGGTATAGCAAAAAGTACAAATTTAACCCAATGGGATAAAGTAGGAGAATTAAACCCAGCCGCAGTTTACGAAGTTAACGGTTTGTGTGCCCCAGGAGCTTTTGTTAAAGGAGACACTTTACATCTTTTTTATCAAACTTATGGTAACAAAAAAAAGGATGCCATTTGCCACGCTTGGACTACCAACGGAATTGATTTTAAAAGAGATGCTAGCAACCCAATATTTAACCCAACGGGAGATTGGACTTGTGGTAGAGCAATTGATGCAGAAGTAGTAGTATTTGATAATAAGTATCTATTATTTTTTGCAACAAGAGACACCTCTTTTACTATACAAAAGCAGGGTGTTGCTTACGCAGATTTAAGTTCAAATTTTTCTAAAAATGATTGGAAACAAATAGGGAATGAATCCATTATGACGCCATTTTTAGATTGGGAAAAAAAGTGTGTAGAAGGTGCATCTTGTATTAAAAAAGGGAAATATTTGTATATGTTCTATGCAGGCGGATACAATAATGAGCCACAACAAATAGGCATTGCAAGAAGTAAAGATGGTATAAATTGGAAAAGAAAATCAAAAAAACCTTTTTTAACAAATGGTTTATCAGGCAGCTGGAATGAATCAGAATCAGGCCATCCAGATGTATTTAAAGATAATGATGGGAAGCACTGGTTATTTTTCCAAGGAAACAATACCGCCGATGGAAAATCTTGGTATTTATCTAAAATAGAACTTAAATGGGATAATAATAATTGGCCCACAATAAAATAAAATATAAGCGAGAGTTTGCTAAAAGTAACCTCTCGCTTATATTTTCATAATTTTATTAACTACCTTCTTTAAACTTAACCTTTATTGTTTTTCCATTGTTTATTTAAATACTCTGTAGGCGATATAGAAAAATGTCTTTGAAATACACGAGAAAAAACTGTTGAAGAATTAAAACCTACCATAAAAGATACCTCATAAACTTTATATTTTTCTTCAGATAACAACTCTGCCGCTTTTTTAATTCTGGCTACGTTAATCAGTTCGTTAGGCTTTAAATCAGAAATTGCTTTAATCTTTCTAAACAAAGTAGGGCGACTCATATTCACTTTTTCTGCAATTTGATCTATACCAAAATCACTGTCTGATAGGTTTGCTTGTATTATTTCATTCAACTTTTCTAAAAATATTTCATCTGCTTTAGAGTGAGCAATACTTTTTAAAGTAGCATTTGGCGAGGTAGCGTAATAATTTTTTAGTGTATTTCTATTAGTAATTAAATTTTGAATTTTTACTTCTAAATACTCTGGCGAAAATGGTTTTTGTATATAAGAATCGGCCCCCATTTCTGTTCCTTCAATTTTAGACTTTAGAGAATCTTTTGCAGTTAATAATATTAAAGGTATGTGGCTGTATTCAAATTCTGATTTTACTATTTTACAAAATTCAAATCCATCCATTATTGGCATCATTACATCGCTAATGATAAGATCTATACGATGCTCGTCTAATCTTTTTAAAGCGTTTTTGCCATTCATAGCCGTATAATAATTATATTTTTTACCTAAAGCTTTTATAATAAAGTTTGCTATTTCTAGATTATCATCAACCAATAATAAATTGATGTTAGCTTTATCATTTACGGCATCATTACTTATTAATTCATGTTCTTCCTCTTCTAAATCTAAATCAAAAGAATTTGCTTGGTTAATGGGCAGTTTTAGGGTAAACGAATTTAGATGGTTAGCATTACTAAACAGTATTTGGCCTTTATGTAGTTGTGCTAATTTACTGGCTAGTGGCAAACCTATCCCTGTACCTGTTTTGTTATCATTTTTTTGTATTCTAAAAAATGGCTCAAAAATTTTAGTTACAAATTTTTCAGGTACAACTTCCCCATCGTTTCTAACTGTAACTAAGAACTCATTATTAATTTCATCTTTTAAAAGTTCAATAGTAATTTGATGATCGCCATATTTTAAGGCGTTAGTTAATAAGTTACTTAAAATCTTGGTTAAGGCTTCTCTATCTACATACGCAAATAAATTTTCTTGCGGTATATTTAGAATTAGTTTAATTTTTTTTGCTGTTAAAGCACCTTCAAAGCGTTCAATAATTTCATTTAAAAAAGGAACAATGTTGGTGTGTATAAAGCTTAAGTTGTAAACATTAGTTTCTATTCTTCTAAAGTCCAATAGTTGGTTAGTTAATGATAAAAGTCTGTCGGTATTTTTTTCAATCATTACGGCATTTTCTTTAGCCTCATCTAAACTTTTGGCTTTATGCATGATTTCTAACGGACCTTTTATTAACGTTAATGGAGTTCTAATTTCATGTGCAATACTGGTAAAAAACTCTATTTTGGCTTCATAAATTTCCTTTTCAATTTTATTCGATAGCAAGTCAAGTTTTCTTTGTTGTATAAGTTTATGTCTTTCGCTAATAAATTTATAAAGAAAGTACGAGGCAATAGAGGTTAGTATTAAATATATAACAATAGCTAAATTACTAGACCACCACGGTGGTGATATCAAAATTTTTAAATCTGCTGTGCTTTTATCCGGGTTAGCGCTCGAACTAGTTTTAACTTTAAATGTATAAGAACCTGGTTTTAAGTTTGTAAAATATACTCTTCGGTTTGATTTAATTTGTGTCCAATTTTTTTCTAGCCCTTCTAAGATATAAGAGTAGGAAGTATTCTCTGGTGATGAGAAAGATAGTGCAGCAAAATCAATACTAAATGTAGATTGATCAAATTTTAAATTTATCTCCTTGGCACCAATAATAGATTGTTCTAATGGATTATTTTTACCAATTTTCACATCGTTATTATAGATCTGAAAGCCAGTAATATATATAGAAGGTGTATAGTTTGTTTTTTGAAAAGATATAGGATTAAATTTTATTAGGCCTTTTAAAGTGCCTAAGTAAAAGTTTCCATTTTTATCTTTAAAACCAGAGTTGTAGTTAAACTGGTTAGAAAGTAGCCCGTTTCCTTTGGTAAAATAATCAAACTTATTTGTTTTTTTATCTAAAAAAGCTAATCCTTCATAGGTGGTTACCCATATATTTTTATTCTCGTCTTCTAAAACTTTAAACGTATGGTTACTTGGTAAACCATCTTTAACGGTATAGTGCTTAAAGTTTTTTCTAGCATAATCAATTACAGAAACACCGTTATTTTCTGTACAAAACCAAATATTATAATTAGAGTCTTCAAATATCCCGTATATTTTATTACCCCCAATACTATTTTTAGAATTGTTATTGATAAACTTTTTTGATTTACCATCTTTAAGATTAAAGTAAATTACTCCTTCGCCTAATGTACCAACATATATAATTCCGTTATTGTCTTGTAAAATAGAATAAACAAAAGAGTTTTTTGATATCTGTTTTAATTGCTCAAAACCATCAAATTTTTTAACGTATTTATATAACCCGTTAGATGTCCCAATTAAAATTTCTCCTTGATTAGTCTTATATATAGTTGTTACAAAATTACTTTTCAAATCTAAGGTGCCTACACCTGCATTGTAATGTTTAATTATTTTTTTTGATTTGATGTCTATCCTATCCAAACCATGCTCAAAAGTGCCCACCCACATTTCATTATCTATTGCTAAAAGTCCGTGTATGTTATTATTGGCAATACTGTTTGATAATTTGTTTGGTGATAAATTAGTAAATGAGTTGGTTTTTGGGTTATAGATATTAATTCCAGCATCTTCTGTACCTATCCAAATTAAGCCGCTTTTATCTTCACAAATATCTCTAATAATGTTCCCAACTAAAGATTCTTTCTTCCCTGTTTCATAAAATTTTGTAAACAAGTTATAATTAGCTGGGTAATAATTTATGCCTCCAAAATAAGTGCCAACCCAAACCCCTCCTTCTAAATCTTTGGTTAGTGTGTATACAGAATTATCTGAAATTGCATACGGATTGTTAATTTCTGTTTTTAGATGCTCTAAAGAGCCAGTACTTGTATTGTAAATGTAAATACCAGATTCTGTTGCGCACCAATATTCCTCATCACTATACTTTAAAATATCTCTAACAAAAATGTTTGTATTGTCTTGGTTGTTATTGATGATGTTTTTTAAACTATAATTGTGGGTATCAAAAAGTTTTAAGCCTAAGTGAGATGTCCCAATTAATAAATCTCCAGCTTTAGTTTCTGCAAGGGTAGATATTCTTTTTAGGGATGATTTTTCGTTCTCAAGAATGTAAAATTTAGAAAACGTATTTTTTACTTCATTTAACTTAAGTAAAAGACCTTTTTCTGTACTAATCCAAAGGTTATCGTTATTAGTTTTGATTATTGCGCTAGGCCGAGAGACTACGCCTTGTGGATACTCTAAATATTTATTTTTTTTTATAACACATAAGCTAGAATCGCCAATAAACCAAGTATTATTATTCCAATCTTGGGTAATAGACGAAATCCTTTTTTGAGCTGTTTCTTCAACTAAGGTAAAGTCTTCTAAATTTTCATTGTATTTAAACAACCCTTTGTTGGTACCTACCCAAATTTGGTTTTTATTATCCTGAAAAATATCTATTACTAAAGTGCTTAATAGTGGATCTTTTTTATTAATATTTTTAAAAACTTTAAATTTGTAACCATCAAATCTGTTAAGGCCATCCCTAGTTCCAAACCAAACAAAACCATGGTAATCTTGCAAACTACAATATACTGTTTGATGTGATAAACCAGAACTTACATTATAACTTTTAAAGTAATGATTTTGTGCTAAAAGTGGTAAAGTAGTGTAAATAAAAAAGACAAAGCCAAGAGCTATCTTACGGGTTGTTTTAATCATTTTATAATTGGTAATATTTGAGGTTATTAAATTTATGAATATTTTACCTAAAGCCGCTTAACTAATTTAACTAGTCTAACTTTTGATACTTAAAATCACCATTTGAACCAAAAAATAAGCATTTGATTTAAAAAGTAACTAAAATGACATGCTAAATAAGTTTAGCTAAAAATTTATAAGCTTTCTTTGGATACTTAGAAACGCAAGCTTTTTGAACAAAATTCTCGGAAACTAAGCTATACTTTAAGTACAAAAACAACCAATTTTAAACTTAACTATTATTAAAATGAGTATTTTCTATAACAGAAATGGCTTACTTATATTTTTAACAATAATTTTATTTTGTGCTTGTGAAAAACCTGCAATACAAAAAGAAAATAAAGAATCGTCATCTTTGGGTGCACCAATCTCTGTTAATTATAATTTTAACCTCATTACTAACCATCCCAGATTACTTTTAAAAGCTGGCGAAGAAAATCAAATAAAGCTTAATATCTTAGCCAATCCCGACCTTAAAAAAGTTCACGATTTAATTATAACCAGAGCTAATACCGCATTAACAAGTCCAGCTTTAGTTTTTGCGCTTACCGGCAAAAGACTTTTACCAGTTTCAAGAGAAGCACTTCAAAGAATTTTTTATTTGTCTTATGCTTTTAGATTAACAGGCACTGCAACCTATAAAAATAGAGCGATACAAGAAATGTTAAATGTATGTTCGTTTGCCGATTGGAACCCTACCCATTTTTTAGACGTTGGAGAGATGGCACTTGCTGTTAGTATAGGATATGATTGGTTGTACAACGAAATTTCTTTGGCAGACCGAGCCACAATTAGAGCAGGATTAAGAGCAAATGCAATCATTCCATCAAAAGATACTCGTTTTAACGGCAGCTTTTTAAATAAAGAAACAAACTGGAACCAAGTATGCCACGCCGGAATTTTAAGTGCCGCTTTAGCCATTTTTGAAGATAATCAAACAGAATCTGCAGAATTAGTAGATCGTTATGTTGCCAAAGCAGTTTTTCCTTTAGAAGCTTACGGACCCGATGGGAATTATACCGAAGGCTACACCTATTGGGGATATGGTACCACGTTTCAGATTATGGGTTTAACTATGTTAGAAACTGCTTTAGGTTCTGATAAAAGTTTGTCCTTAACTCCAGGATTTTTAAAAACTGGAGAGTATATGTATTATATGACGGGCTCAACCTCTTTATTTTTGCCCTTTAATTATTCTGATAGTGATGATATTGCCTTAGCCAACCCTGCAATGTTTTATTTTGCTAAAAAAAACAACCAATTAGATAATTTATTTACAGAAAAAAGACTATTACAGGGCGCTTATTATACAAGAAATAATGATGTAAGTAGGTATCTACCAATCACACTAATTTACACTAAAGATTTAGACTTTAACACGGTTGTTGCACCCACTAAAAAAATATGGATTGGCCATGGAGATAACCCTATGGCACTAATTAAACTAAACTCTACCGATGTATTTAATCCATATTTAGCTGTAAAAGGAGGTAAAGCTAACAACCCGCATGGGCACATGGATGCTGGATCTTTTGTATACGATGTATTGGGCGAACGTTGGGCTGTGGATGTAGGTTTGCAATCTTATGGAACTTTAGAAAGTATTGTAGATTTATGGAATATGGCACAAAACTCTACCCGATGGAGCGTTTTTAGGTTAAATAACACTGCGCACAATACCATAACCGTAAATTCTAAACCACATGTTGTAGGCGGTTTTGCTAATATTACCCAGGAGTTTACTACTAATCCAAACAAATATGGCATAAAGTTAAAAATGACAGATGTATTAGGTGCAGAATTAAAATCGGCGATTAGAGAGGTTACCTTAATTGATCAAAAAACAGCTCAAATTATTGATGATGTAGAAAGCAATAATAATGCTGCAATTATTAACTGGAATATGGTAAGCACTGCCACCGCAACCATTATAAATAGTAATACTATTGAACTTACACAAAATGGCAAAAAAGTAAGATTAATAGTTGATTTACCGTGTGATAACGTAGTTATGAAAATATCAAGCGGCCAAGGCCCTCAAACCTATGACGCGGCAAACCCTAATGCAGTGCGTGTTGGTTTTGATTATAGTATGCCTGCAAATACCATTTCAAGATTAAAAGTGAGGTTAGTGCCTCAGTAAAGTTAAGTTTTAGCTTTTCTAAATAAATACCCTTTACATAAATTAAACCTAACATTAATGAAATCAATTTTAAATACAATCATTTTTCTATTATTAGTAATTGTTTTAATTAGTTGTAATTATCAAAAGAATACAGCCGATGGTGTTACAGCAACCGAAAATTTATTAGCGGCAAATTTTGATACGCTCATTAACAATAAAAAAATTGCGCTTTACACCCTAAAAAGTGATAAAATGGAAGTGTTTTTTACTAATTATGGAGCCAGAATAGTTGGCCTAAATGTGCAGGATAAAAACCAAACTAAAACAGATGTAGTAGTTGGGTTTAACAATATCCAATCTTATATTGAGGCTCAAGAAAGATACTTTGGAGCCACCATTGGCAGGTATGGTAACAGAATTAAAGAAGGCAAATTTACTATTGATAATACCGCCTACCAAGTATCAATTAACAACGGGGTAAATGCGTTACACGGTGGTAAAGAAGGTTTTCAGAACGTAATATGGGATGCAAACCAAAAAAATGAAAATGAAATAGAATTTTCTTATAACTCCCCACACTTGGAAGAAGGTTTTCCGGGCAGTTTAAAGGTAAAAGTAAAATTTACCATCATAAACAAAAATGAATTAGTAATAACCTATCATGCAACCACAGATAAAAAAACAGTAATAAACCTCACTAATCATGCATTTTTTAACCTAAATGGAGAAGGGTCTGGTACTATTTTAAATCATAGTTTATTTATTAACGCAAACGCATATACTCCGGTTGATAGTACTTTGATACCATATGGTAAAATTGAACCAATAACAAATAGTCCGTTCAATTTTTTAACGCCAAAACTAATTGGTAGAGATATAAATAATGATCATGAACAATTAATTTTTGGTAAAGGATACGATCATAATTTTGTTTTAAATAAACCACAAAAAGCGGGTTTAAATTATGCTGCTAAAGTAATTGGTGATAAAAGCGGAATTGTTATGGAGATTTATACCTCAGAACCAGGTTTGCAGTTTTATAGTGGTAATTTTATGAAATCTAAAAACATTTTTAAAAATGGCGCTAAAGATGATTTTAGAACTGCATTTTGCTTAGAAACACAGCATTTTCCAGACGCTCCAAATCATCCAAATTTCCCTAACACTATTTTAAACCCTAACCAAACGTTTACATCAACATCAACCTATATTTTTAGCTTAAAATAATATAACCACAATTAAATATTTTTTATTAAGCTCAGTTTACAGCTATATAAATAAAACTATAAACCAAATGCAATGAGTAAGTTAAAGTATTGCCTTTTGCCATTTGATATTTTAAAGCATTAAAATGATACTGAAAACAACTTGAAATAAAATCAAGTTTTCTTTATTTGTTATGATAAAAGAGCAGCACTGTCTCTAAGTACTGCAACTTAAACCAATTTATAAACTAAACAATATGGTATTTAAAAATTACCCAAAATTTTCGAATTTATGGAATTATCCTAAAATATTTATGAAGCAGATTTTAGGATTGTTACTATTTAAAAACAGAATATTAACATTAAATAACTTAACGGTAAATAAGTTATCAAATCATAACAATTTACTTTACAAAAAAATAGTACTCTTACTCTTTTTAATTACAACTTCCATATTTAGTGCCCAAGCACAAAACAAAACCATAACAGGTACAGTAAATGATCAAATTGGAGTTTTGCCAGGTGTGGTAGTATCCATAAAAGGAAAACAAAACCTTTCTGCCTTAACAGATAAAAATGGAAAATATAAAATTATTGTAGGCGCTAAGGATAATGTTCTTGTTTTTAACTTCTTAGGTTTTACAACACAAGAAGTTAATATAGATAACAGAACTATCATCGATGTTAAATTGGAGCAAAGTAACATCATTCTTAACGAAGTTGCCGTTGTAGAAATCGGTTATGGTCAAGTTAAAAGAGCCGATTTAACATCAGCAGTAGGATCTGTTAACATGGCAGATTTGCAAAAAGCACCTGTACGTTCTTTTGAGGAAGCTTTAGCAGGCCGTGTTGCAGGTGTACAAGTAACAGGGACAGACGGCCAACCAGGCGAAGGTTTAAATATTGTAATTAGAGGTAATAGTTCTGTTAATTACTCTAATAGCCCTTTGTATGTAATAGACGGATTCCCAATAGAGAATCCCGACAATAACGCTATTAACCCGTCAGATATCGAAAGTATAGATATTCTTAAAGACGCATCGGCTACAGCCATTTATGGCTCTAGAGGAGCAAACGGTGTGGTAATTATTACTACAAAACGAGGAAACATTGGGCAACCGGTTATAGAGTATAATGCTTCACATGGGGTGTCAAAAGTAACTTCTCAGGTAGATTTGATGAACCCTTATCAATTTTTACAACTTCAGTTTGAGATAGATTCTAACAGAACAAAAAACTCTTACTTTACAAATGGTAAAACATTAGAAAGTTTTAAGGATGTTGAGGGAGTTGATTTTCAAGACTTCTTATTTCGTGATGCACAATTTTACAATCATGCACTCTCATTAAAAGGAGGCACAAATAATACAAAATATTTTTTCTCTGGTTCAATTACCGGTACAGATGGAGTTATAATTAATAGTGATTTTAGCCGTAAACAAGGAAGATTAAACATAGAGCAAAAAATTAATAACAAATTAAAAGCCTTTGCAAATATTAATTATGCCGGGTCCTACAAAAATGGAACAATCCCTAGAGACCAAACCTCCTCTGTTAGTGGAAATGATGCTAGGTATAATTTACTATATAATGTTTGGAGTTACAGACCCATTAATGGCACAGGTAATTTAGATGATTTAACTGCCGATTTAATTGATGATTCTGATATTGGCGGAAACGCGGGTGTTAGGGTTAACCCAATTTTATCAGCGCAAAATGAATCAAATAAATATTATTCAACAGATTTAGACATTAACGGATTTTTAGAATACGCTATTACTAATGATTTAAAGTTAAAAATAACCGGCGGTTTAAGTAGCGATGGGGTTAGAAACGATAGATTTAACAATTCTAACACTAGGTCTGGTAGCATTTTAACTACTCAAGGAGCAACAAATGGGGTTAACGGCAGCAGAGCAATCAATGAAAGCATCTCTTATGCTAACGAAAATATATTAAGCTACAGAAAACGATTTAATAAAAATAATGATTTGTTGTTAACCGGAGTTTTTTCTCAAAACTACCGTAACGATAGGTCTACTTTTCTTTCTGCTAATTTACTACCAAATGAAAGTTTAGGAATAGATGATTTAGAAAGCGGTCAAATTGGGAACAGAAACTTAACAAACTCTCAAAGCGCCTTAATAGGTTATGCAGCTAGGGCTAACTACAATCTATATAATAAATACTTATTTAATTTTAATTTTAGAGCAGATGGCTCATCAAAATTTAAAAAACAATTTGGCTATTTCCCATCAGCTTCATTTGCTTGGAGATTAAGCGATGAAAAGTTTGTAAAAAATATAAAAGAGATCTCTAATGCCAAAGTAAGAATTAGTTATGGCATAACAGGTAATAATAGAATTGGCGATTTTGACTATTTATCTAGAATAGGAACTAACGTAAACAGAGGTTTTGTTGGTTTTGGCAACAATTTATCATCAGCCTTTTATCAATTAACTTTAGGTAATGAAGATTTGAAATGGGAAACAACAAAATCTTTTGATACCGGGTTAGAGATTGGTCTTTTTAGAAATAAAATTAATTTAGAATTTGATTATTACAATAAAACAACATCAGATTTATTATTCCTGGCAAGAATTGCCCCAAGTAGTGGCTTTAACAACGTTACAAGAAACATTGGAGAAACCAATAACAGTGGCTATGAATTTACCGTTACCACCAATAATTTTAAAAGTAAATCATTTAGCTGGTCAAGTAACTTTAACATTGCATTTAATAGAAATAAATTAGTAGCCTTATCAGATCCTAGTCAGCTTTCTTTGGTTTCTATTGTAGGTAGTTTTGATCAAAACTTTGGTACCGGTTCTTATATAGCTAAAATTGGTGGTCCTATTGCGCAAATGTATGGTTACGTTTACGAAGGAAACTATCAATACAGTGATTTTTATCAATCTCCTAGCGGTGCTTATATATTAAAAAATGATGTTGTTGCACCCGATGGTGGATTAACATCTGCTTTTCGTAATACCGTACAACCCGGCGACCCTAAATACAAAGATGTAAATGAAGACGGTGTTGTAAACGATTTTGACCTTACAGTAATTGGCAACCCTAATCCAGATTTTATTGGTGGTTTTTCAAATAATTTTACATTTAAAAACTTTGATTTAAATGTTTTTCTACAGTTTTCTTATGGTAACGATATTTTAAATGCAAATAAACTACAACTAGAAAGACCATCATTATACGCTTATAACCAATTTGCTTCATACACTGATAGATGGACACCAACAAACCCGAGCAATTATGCGCCAAGAGTGTTAGCTCCCGGAACCAATGTTTTTAGTAGCCGAGTAATTGAAGATGGTTCTTTTGTAAGGTTAAAGACCGTTTCTTTAGGATATAATTTACCAACCAAATTCTTGAAAAAATTTGACATTAAAACGTTAAGAATTTTTTCATCTGCTCAAAATTTACTTACACTTACCAATTACTCTGGCCCAGACCCTGAGGCTAACACAAAGGGTTTTGGTTTAACACCAGGATTTGATTTTTCCGCATATCCTAGGTCATTAACAGTTACAATGGGTTTAAATGTTAGTTTTTAATCAAAGAAAAGATGAAAAATATTAGATTATTAATTTTAAGTATTACCATTTTGCTAAGTGCCAATGGTTGCAATGATAAGTTAGATTTATTACCAAATGATTTTTTAGTACCTCAAAATTATTTCAATAATAAAAATGATTTGAATAGTTCTCTAACTAGTGTTTATAATGCTTTAAATGAACAAGCTACCTATTCTGATTTTTACCAATACATGTACAGTGGTACCGATGAGTCTATCATCAACACTCGTTTAACAGAAAATGCTGTGCCCTCTACATATACTGCAAACGCAAATAGTGTGTATATAGCTGGTTTATGGACTACCTTGTACGAAGCGATTAATAGAGCAAATCTATTGTTAGAAAATATAGATAAACCTAAAGATGTTACAGATAATGAAAGAAATATAATTAAAGGAGAAGCTATCTTTCTAAGAGCCTATTACTATTTCTTACTTACCCAATGGTTCGGCGATATTCCTTTAAAACTAAACTCTACCAAAACTGCAGAGGCTGATATTGCTTTCACTTCTTCAAAAAATGTGTATGATTTTATCATAACCGAAATGACTACTGCCGAAGCCTTGTTAATAAACCAGCAATCAAGTAGTTTATTATATAATGAAAGAGTAACTCAAACAGTTGTACAAGGCATTTTAGCAAGGGTTTGTTTATATGCAGCTGGCGAACCTTTAAATGACACTAAACGATATGCTGAGGCATTAGCATGGGCAAAAAAAGTGCAAGCTTCTGGTCAACATAGCTTAAATCCAGATTTTCAACAAGTTTTTATCAACCACTCGGCAGATTTATATGACAACACCAATCGTGAAAGTATGTGGGATGTAAGCGGGGTTTATGTACCATCACTTGTATCTTTAAGAGAGGGAACCAATTCTAGAGTTGAGCAAACCAATACTAACAACATTTTGGGGCAGGGTTCTGGTTTTGCTAGGTCTACAGCAGGTTTATATTTCGCTTACGAAGAAGGTGACTTAAGAAGAGATTGGACATTAGTTCCATACAGATATACTGGTGGTAATGCGGTTACTCTACCAACAGAAAATTATTACGCTTTTACTGATTCTAAGTGGGAAAGAGAATCGGGTAAATGGAGAAGAAAGTACGAAGTGCAACTTCCTAGAAACCAAAATAGTACCCCAAAGAATGTCCCAATTATTAGATATTCTGATGTTTTATTAATGTTAGCAGAAGCAGAATACAAAGTTAATGGCGCAACCTCAATAGCAATAAATGCCGTAAATGAGGTAAGAAGAAGAGCTTTTGGTGTTACAAGAAATGCAAGAGCAGTATCTAGTATTACCATTGTAAACGGCGGCTCTGGCTATACCACTACTCCTACAATAACTTTTACTGGCGGCACCAGAATAGTAAGGCCTGATGGACCTTATGGTGCCTTACCAAACGTAGACCCAAGAGCTACAGTTACCATATCTGGCGGACGAATTACAAGGGTAAATTTACTTTTAATGGGCGAAGGATATGTTACACCGCCAACGGTTGTAATCTCTGGAACAAACCAAACAGCAAGCTTAAGGGCAGAATTGGTAAATAGTGCAGATTTAAGCCCTAGCCAATCTACTGGTGTTGCATTTGAAAAAGCAATAAGAGATGAAAGATTAAAAGAATTAGCTTTCGAAATTTTAAGAAGACAAGATTTAAAAAGATGGGGAATTTTAATCCCTACTGTAAAAAATATTGCAAATGAAGTAGTAAACGGTAGTTCAATATTGGTAGGTGGCTTACCTCTTTATCCGGGTAGTACTAATGCAGCTGTTATTAGTAGATTCATATTACCGGGGAACAACATTTCTAACAAAGATCTATTTCTTCCCATTCCCTCAGTAGAATTAACTTATAACAAATTGGCAAAACAAAATCCCGGCTTTTAAACCTCAAAAAATGAAAAAATTCAATAATTATATCCTCATACTACTAGTAATTATAGTAACCATTTCTTGTCAAAAAACCGAGGTTGATACACCTTCAAATTTTGATGTTAGTATTAATAACCTTACTATTAAAGTTGGAGATACAGCAAAGTTTAAAATTTCTGGTAATGCAGAATCTATTCTATTTTACTCAGGTCAAGCGGGCAACAACTATGAAGCAAGAAATATATTAAATTTAGAAGATGGTAAACCAGAAATGTCTTTTAACAGCACAGTTAGTCTTGGCGAAACTACCATTGCAAATCAAAATATATCAATCCTTTTATCAACAGATTTTAATGGTAAATACAATAAAGAAGATATATTAAAAGCAACTTGGACAAACATTACATCAAAATTTATTTTACCAACAATTGTATCAACAGCTACGTTCTCTGGCGCTGTTGATTTAAGCGAATTTAAAGTTAATGGTAAACCTATTTATATCGCATTTAGATACATGTCTATTAATCCAGCAATATTTAGACAAAGACAGTGGTCAATTAGCAATTTTAATTTTCAAACAAAATTTTCAAATCAAACTTTTGTAAATGCAGGTTCATTGTATTTAGCTGGGTTTGGATCTTTTGATTTTGCCGAATTAACTTCAACGCCGTGGAATGCAATCGTAAACACAACCACAACAGCATTAACTCATGCCGCTACTTTAGCGGGTAAAGAAGAAGAAAACGATTGGGCAATCTCTAGAGGGTTTAATGTTTCTGAAGTTAACCGAAACTTAGGTGTTGTAATTAAAGGCCCAGTAGATTTAAGTATCAATAGTTATAATTTTAATTATTTAATACCTGGTAATTACAAAGTAGTATTTGTGGGTAAAAACACAAATATTAACGGAAGTAAAGAAGTAATCAAAGAATTTAACTTAACAGTAACCCCTTAATACTGGTCTTAATTATATTCATATATATTAAATAAAACATGAAGTTAACAGTTAAAAATATTAAAACACTCTTTTTACTTTTTGCTATTTTTTGCAGTCAATTATCAATAGCTCAAAAACAAGAGAACGCAGATAATGAGCAAAATTCAAATCAAACTTCAATCGATTTCAATAAAATTTCGTCTCATCCAAGATTACTCTTAAAAAAAGGTGAAGAAAAAGAAATCAGAAAATTAATATCCTCAAATATTGATTTTGGTAACATCCACGATCATATTATAAAATTTGCCGATAAACAAATAACAGAACCTACTTTAAAATACGAAGTAGTGGGTAAACGACTTTTAGGGGTTTCTAGAGATGCATTAAAGAAAATTTTTTATTTATCATACGCATATAGAATGCTTGGAGACAGTAAATATGCAGAGAGAGCTAAAGAAGAAATTTTAAATGTTTGTGATTTTCAAGATTGGCATCCACAACATTATTTAGATGTTGCCGAAATGGCTTTAGGTGTAAGTATAGGTTATGATTGGCTATATGACGAGCTTTCTACAAAAGAAAAACAAAAGATAGAAAAAGCATTAAAAGAATATGCTTTAGAAACCTCAAAAAATACAGCTACTAATTGGTGGTTAACTAGAACCAATAATTGGAACCAAGTGTGTAATGGAGGTATTTTAGCTGCCACTTTAGCAATTTATGAAACTAATAAAGAGGAATCTTTGGTGTACATCAACAGGTATTTAGAATCTACTAAATTACCCCTAAATTTTTACGATCCTGATGGAAATTATCCAGAAGGTTATGCTTATTGGAGCTATGGAACTGGCTATCAGGTAATTTCTTTAGAAATGTTAAATACTGCATTTGGTGCTGATAACGGTTTATCTAAATACCCCGGATTCTTAAAAACAGCTAACTTTTTAATGTTTATGGGTGGCAGCCCCTCAGACATTGCTTATAATCATTCAGATGGTGGATCAAACTTATCTGGTAACCCCTATATGTTTTGGTTAGCAAAAAAGAATAACGACTTTTCATTACTTTATAAAGAAAAGAAAATTCTTGCAAAAGGTACCTATTTAAGAAGTAGCTTGGAAGACAGGACCCTGCCTTTAGCCTTAATTTTTGGTAGAAATATTGATTTCCGTAAAATCCCAGTTCCTAAACAAAATATTTACATTGGAGGTGGCGAAACCCCAATTGCAGTAATAAGAACAAGTTGGGATGATGACACAAAAGGATTGTATTTAGGAATGAAGGGCGGAAAAGCATCAAGCAGCCATGCACATATGGATGCCGGCTCATTTACATTTGATGCTATGGGCACTAGATGGGCCATGGATTTGGGGAGTCAAAACTATAATAGCTTAGAAGAGAGAGGTATCGATTTATGGAATATGAAGCAAAAATCAACCAGATGGAGCATTTATAGACTCAATAATTTCTCTCACAATGTTTTAACAATTAATAATCAGCTTTTTAATGTAGATGGTAAGGCTGATATTTTAGAAGAATATAGAGAAGATAACAAACTGGGATTAAAGTTTGAGATGACTCAAATTTACGGTGGCCAAGTAAAAACTGCAACAAGATCTATTACCTTAATAAATCAAGCATACGCAGAAATTACAGACAATGTAATGGCTAACGAAAAAGAGGCTAAAATAACATGGAGAATGGTTACACCAGCCAAGGCAGAAATTATTGATACCAAAACCATTAAACTAACAAAAAACAATAAAACTGTTTTATTGCAGGTACAAAATCCCAATGTAACACTTAAAATTTGGGATAATGAATCACCAAACAGCTTTGAAGTGCCCAATCCCGGCACATTGAGAGTAGGTTTTGAAACAGTACTTCCTGCAAATCAATCAATTCAATTAAAAGTTAAATTAATTCCACAAAGTTAATTCATTAAAATTATCGAGTTTTGAAAAAACAACCTTTTATATTCTCCCAATTATTTACTGTCATAACCCTCTTATTGTTGGGTTTAAATACTTATTCCCAAAAGTTTTCGGATAAAGAAATGCTTAAAATGATAGATGATAGGTTAGATAAGTCAACTGATAAAGCCATAAGTATGGCTAAATCGCTACAAAATGACAAACTTTTATTACCCAAAACATTTGAAAACGGCAGACTGATTACGGCACCATCTAAATGGTGGACAAGTGGTTTCTATCCCGGGCAGCTTTGGTATTTGTATGAAAACAAACCTACACCAGAGTTAAAAACAATTGCCCAAGATTTTTTATCTCGTGTAGAAATAGAACAATACACTACAGACAATCACGATGTTGGATTTATGATATTTTGTAGTTTCGGTAATGCTTACAGAATCACTAAAGATGAAAAATATAAGCCTATTATACTACAAGGAGCAGCATCTTTAAGTACAAGATTTGATAATAGGGTTGGTTTAATAAAATCGTGGAATTCTACTAAAGCAAGGCAGTACCCTGTGATTATAGATAATATGATGAATTTAGAATTATTAATGTGGGCAGCTAAAAACTCAAACAACAAAAAGCTCAAAGAAATATCACTAAGCCATGCTGATAAAACCATAAAAAACCATTTTAGAGAAGATTTTAGCACCTATCATTTAGTTTCTTATGATACCATAAGCGCACAACCCCATTTAAAGCAAACCGTACAAGGCTATGCAGATAACTCTGCTTGGGCTAGAGGGCAAGGTTGGGCATTGTATGGTTACACCATGATGTACCGAGAAACAGGCAACATAAAATATTTAAATCAAGCAGAAGGTATAGCTCAATTTTTAATTAAGCACCCAAACCTTCCGAAAGATGGTATACCGTATTGGGATTTTAACGCTCCAAACATACCAAATGCACTTAGAGATGCATCTGCCGGAGCTTTAATCGCATCTGCATTAATAGAGTTAAGCGGGTTAACAAAAAGCAAGATCAATAGTAATACCTACCTAAACATGGCAAAAAAACAAGTTGTAAGTTTATCTTCACCAGCTTATTTTGCAACACAAGGTACAAACGGAAACTTTATTTTAAAACATAGCGTAGGCTCTTTACCTGGCAAACTAGAAGTAGATACTCCTTTAACCTATGCAGATTATTATTACGTTGAAGCATTAATGAGATTAAAAAAGTTGCTAAAGGATTGAAAAAAATGAAATAAGAAAAATTAATTTCTCCATTGGCTTGTTTATAATCAATGGAGAAATTTTAATAAAAAAATAATACGCTTCTAAAATTGATTCTGAAAAATTTGGGCATTTTAACAAGCTATCCACTGTAGTCCCAGTGAAAAATCGGGAGCTGCTATTTCTATACCTAAAGCAAAATAACACAGAATTTTATTTTGCTTCAGAAAGACTTTTCTCTTTCTTAATTAAATCTGCAATGGTAGTTTCTGATAATATTTTAAGGGTAGCATCACGCACACTCATAAATGTATTTCTAATCCCACAAGTTTCCTCTTCTTTACATTCTTCGCAACGCTGATAAAAGTTTAAACTTACACAAGGCAGCTGGGCAATTGGTCCGCCTGTTAAACGCATCACTTGCACTAAATTAATCTGATTGGGGTCTTTTAATAAAGAATATCCACCACCAGCACCTTTTTTACTGTACAAAAATCCAGCATTACGCATCTCCAATAATATTTGCTCTAAAAATTTTTTTGGGATTTTTTCTTGTTGAGAGATGGATAAAATATTCATAGAATCGCCGCCAAACTGCTCGCCTAAGGCAATAAGGGCTCTAATAGCATATTTTGTTTTTTTAGATAACAAGTTAATTAATTTTGAAAGAGAGAGTTTTGAATGATTGAATGTTGATTGATTGTTTTAAAAGTATAAATATTAATTGATTTCTATAGCATAAGTAATTTCTACTCCGCCTGCAACCAACATATCATGTACTGAGCAGTATTTTTCAATTGCCAAAACAGCCGCTTTATCAACTTTGGTTTTATCTAAATTACCACTCAATTTAATATTCATATGGATTTTAGTAAAAACTGGAGGTAATTCTTCTCGGCGTTCTCCGTTAACTTCAACAGAAAAATTGGTGATTACTTGACGCTGTTTTTTCAAAATGCTTACTAAATCTAAAGAACTGCAAGAAGCTAAAGCCATCAACACCATTTCCATCGGGCGAACGCCTAAGCCTTCTCCGCCAATTTCTGGCGAACCATCTATGTGTACTTTTACTTCACTGCTACTTCCTGTAGCTTCAAAGTGAACTGCATCATTTACTCTATTTAATTCTATTTTCATTATTTCAAGATATGAGTATTGAGATGTGAGATATGAGAACCTTATAAACTCAAATATTTTAAATTCTTTAAACTTTCTAAAAAACTATTCAAATAACAACTTAACCAACTACTTAGACTTTTCCAAAGCCCCTAAAACATCATTAATAATATCTTCAGCATTTTCTAAACCTACAGATAGTCTTATAGTACCTGGGTAAATTCCAATTTTTGCTCTTTCCTCTACAGTTAATTTAGAATGTGTTGTTGATGCTGGGTGTGTTCCTATAGTTCTGCTATCTCCTAAATTAGATGATATTAAAATCATCTTTAAAGCATCTAAAAATCTTTTAGCCCTATCAAAACCGCCTTTTACAATAAAAGTAACAATACCTCCACCTTGTTTCATTTGCCTTTTTGCCAAATCGTATTGAGGGTGAGATTTTAAATGCGGATACCTAACTACTTCTACTTCGCTATCGTTTTCCAAGGACTCGGCTACAGCCAAAGCATTAGCGCAATGTCTATCCATACGCAATGGCAAAGTCTCTAAACTTTTAGATAATAACCAAGCATTAAAAGCCGACATAGCCGGACCAGTATGCCTGATGAAAAACATCATTTCTTTAATTAAATCGGCTCTTCCAACTACTACTCCACCCAAAACGCGACCTTGTCCGTCCATATATTTAGTAGCAGAATGGCTAACAATATCAACTCCGTAAGAAATTGGCTTTTGTAAATATGGCGTGGCAAAACAGTTATCTACATTAATAATAATATCAGGATGCTTCTCTTTGATTTTACATAACCACTCCAAATCCACCAATTCTAAGCCTGGGTTAGATGGAGTTTCTAAAAAAATCATTTTGGTATTTGGTAAAATTGCATCTTCTAAGGCTTTTGGATTTGAAGCATCAACGTAAGTAGATGTAATTCCCCATCTTGGAAATAATGTGGTTAACAACTGGTGCGTAGAACCAAATATAGACCTGAAAGCCACAATATGATCTCCCGCTTTTAACAAGCCAGCAAAAGAAGCAAAAACTCCAGCCATACCAGACGCAAATGCCAATCCAGCCTCTGCTCCCTCTAAATCACAAACTTTATCAATAAACTCGGTAGTATTAGGATTTGAATATCTAGAGTAAATATTACCTTCTTGTTCATCAGCAAATATTGCCCTGCCCTGCTCAGCATCGTCAAAAATAAAGCTTGATGTTAAATATAGTGGTACAGAATGCTCTCGATTACTTGATCTTTTTGCCTGAGTTCTGATTAATTTTGATTCTTCTTTCATTTATTTTAAACTTCATGAGTAATGCTAAAATAAATTCAGCATCTCATACTTAAATATTTTCCTATTTGTAAGATTCCGAAATGAATTCGGAATGACCTACTTAATGTTTCAAATATGATATGTCATGCTGAATTTATTTCAGCATCTCACATGCATAGCATTTTAAAAATCCCTATCTAATTAAATAAGATTCCGAAATGAATTCGGAATGACTAAATAACCTATTTAGTTTTTAATCTTTCTTTTAGATAGTGACCTGTAAACGATTTTTTATCATTAGCTAAATCTTCTGGAGTACCTTCAAATACTAAATCGCCGCCTTCATCTCCTCCGCCTGGACCAATATCAATAACCCAATCGGCACATTTAATCACATCCATATTATGTTCTATCACAATAATGGTATTGCCTTGCTCTATCAAAGCATCAAAAGATTTCATCAATTTTTTGATGTCGTGAAAATGTAATCCAGTTGTGGGCTCATCAAAAATAAATAATGTTTTATGACTATTATTCCCTTTAATTAAGAAAGAGGCTAATTTGATACGCTGCGCTTCGCCACCAGATAAAGTGTTTGAAGATTGCCCTAAATGTACATAACCCAAACCTACGTCAACTAGAGGCTGTAATTTATTAATTATTTTTTGCTCGTTTTGAAAAAACGCTAAAGCCTCGTCAATGGTCATTTCTAAAACTTCGGCAACGTTTTTATCCTGATAAGTGATATCTAAAACGTGTTGTTTAAATCGCTTTCCTCCACAAGATTCGCAAGGCAAATAGATATCGGCCATAAACTGCATTTCAATTTTCACTTCTCCCTCTCCTTGGCAAACATCACATCTTCCGCCTTCCACATTAAATGAAAAAGCAGAAGGTTTTAATCCGCCAGCTTTTGCCGATGCTTGCGCTGCATACAAAGTCCTAATCTCATCCCATGCCTTAACATAGGTAACCGGATTTGAACGAGAGGAACGACCAATAGGATTTTGATCTACCATCTCTACTGATTGGATTTGCCCTGTTGCACCTTCAATACTATCGTAAGCTCCGGTTTGCTCGCCAGAGTAATTACCAATCACTTTTTGCAAAGCAGGAAATAAAATCCGTTTAACTAAAGATGTTTTTCCCGAACCCGAAACACCAGTTACTGCGGTTAAAACATTTAAGGGAAATTTAACATCAATATTTTTGAGGTTATTTTCTCTTGCTCCCTTTATTTCTATATAATCTTTTGGTCTTCTCCTATTTTTAGGGATTGAAATCTCTTCTACCCCACTTAAATATTTACCAGTTAAGCTATTTTTATCTTTTAAAATTTCTTGGTAATTACCTGCAAAAATTAAATTCCCACCTAAAGTACCTGCCTCTGGACCAATATCAATCAAATGATCTGCAGCTTGCATCATTTCTTCTTCATGCTCTACAACCAATACCGTATTTCCTACATCTCTAAGTGCTTTTAATACACCAATTAACCTATTGGTATCTTTAGGGTGTAAGCCAATGCTAGGCTCATCTAACACATAAACAGAACCTACTAAAGAGCTGCCTAAAGAGGTAGCTAAATTTATTCTTTGAGACTCGCCACCTGATAAGGTGTTTGATAAACGGTTTAGCGTTAAGTAACCTAAGCCCACTTCGTTTAGAAATAAAATTCTATTTCTAATTTCTAAAATTAAACGCTTAGCTATTTTTTGTTGCTGCTGGTCTAATTTTAGATCATCAAAAAATATTAAAGCCTTCTTTAATGGCATTAAAACAATATCAGTAATGGAGTGCCCATCAATTTTAACATAAGTGGCATCTGGTCTTAATCTACTTCCCAAACAATCAGGACAATTAGTTTTTCCACGATACCTAGAAAGCATTACTCGGTATTGGATTTTATAGGTTTGCTCTTCTAAATACTTAAAAAAATCATCTAGACCTCTAAAGTATTTATTGCCTTTCCAAACTAATTTTTGCTCGGCTTTTGTTAATTGATTATAAGAACGGTGAATTGGAAAATCAAATTTGATAGAGTTCTTAACTAAATCATCCAACCATTCTTTCATTTTCTCGCCACGCCAAGGAGCAATGGCGCCGTCATAAATAGACTTAGTTTTATCAGGAATTACCAAGTCCTCGTCAATTCCAATAACTTTACCAAAGCCTTCGCATTTTGGACAAGCACCATAAGGATTATTAAAACTAAAAAAGTTTGGCGATGGTTCTTCAAATTTAATTCCATCTAGCTCAAATCGATCAGAAAATGGTTTTCTTTTTCCGTCAAAATCTATATAACAGTCTCCTTTACCTTCAAAAAAGGCCGTTTGAACAGAGTCGGCTATTCTGCTGATTGTCTCATCCTCTTGGTTAGTTACAATCCTATCCACAATGATTAATACCTGAGAGGCATCAATAATCTCATGATTTTCGACTGTTTCATCTTCTAAAACTTGCTCAACTTTTTTAATCTCATCATTTATAACTACTCTAGAAAATCCTTTTTGAAGTAACACAGCTAATTCTTCTTTGAGTGTTCTTTGGTTATGCGGATAAAGTGGGCACAAAATAGTTACTGTGCTTTCTTGTGGTAGGGCAGCTATATAATTTACAACATCAGTTACAGAATCTTTCTTAACCAATTGGCCCGATACAGGCGAAATAGTTTTTCCAATTCTACTAAATAATAATTTTAGATAATCATAAATTTCTGTAGATGTGCCTACTGTAGAGCGGGGATTTGAAGTAATTACTTTTTGTTCTATAGCAATAGCAGGAGCAATTCCTTTAATGTAATCTACATCGGGCTTATTCATACGCCCCATAAACTGCCTTGCGTAAGACGATAGGCTTTCTACATATCTTCGTTGCCCTTCGGCATAGAGAGTATCAAAAGCCAAAGAAGATTTTCCAGAACCAGACATGCCTGTAATAACAACCAATTGGTTTTTAGGAATAGCAACATCAATATTTTTTAAATTGTGTACCCTAGCTCCTTTAATAAGAATGTTTTTTTGTGGATCTTGATCTTCTAATTTCATTTATTGCCTTTGATTGCTCGTTTAGATTAATAAATAAACAAGTCTTTTTGTTGCGATTTGCAAAAATAAAGCTATTATTTGTCTTTTTAAGATTAAGTATCAATATGACTTAGATTAAACCTAAATAAATCTAACAAATAAAATTGAGGGTCTGATACAATAAGTACGTATTAAAAAATGAGTCCTAAAAATGGCTAAAATTATTTTTTCAATTTTTTGTATCACTTGCTAAGAAACCACCGTATTTAGAATTAATATTGTTTATATTGTGATAATAAATGTAAGTCATTTAAAAATCATTAAACAGTATTTAATATTTATAATTTTAAATAATACACTTTAAAATTATTTATAATAAATTATAACTTTATTTGACTAATAAATTAATATACACCAAACAAAAAATAGCTTATAGATAAAACTCTTACTCAATTAATAGTACAAATAATTTAATTAGGAGTAATATGAGCTTTCAAGAACTTACAGACCAAAAATTGGTAAATCTTTACATCAATGGTAAAGAATCTGCACTATCTGAATTAATTAGCCGCCACAAATCAAGAATCTATACTTCAATTTATTTATTGGTTAAAGACGAATATTTAGCCGAAGATATCTTCCAGGATACTTTTATTAAAGTTATTAAAACTTTAAAAGCGGGTAGGTATAATGAAGAAGGTAAGTTTTTACCTTGGGTTTTAAGAATTGGGCATAACTTGGTTATAGATCATTTTAGAAGAGAAAAGCGCAAACCTACAATCACCAATAGTGATGGCTTTGATATTTTTGATGTAATTGGCATTTACGATGAAAGTATGGAAGAAAAAATGGTAAAACAACAAACTCATGATGATTTAAAAAAATTAATTCATTTACTACCATCAGAGCAAAAAGAAGTCTTGATTATGAGACATTATGGAGAACTTTCTTTTAAAGAAATAGCTGATTTAACAGAAGTTAGCATAAACACTGCGTTAGGTAGAATGCGCTATGCATTAAACAATTTGCGCAAAATGATGATTACCAAGGAATTAACATTGAAAAATTAATTTAATATTTTTTATTGAAATCATAAAATAATAGCATTTGTACGACGTTTCTTATTGTATAAACTTTAATTTAAAAGAATATGATAGAAACCTCTACTCCATTAAAAAATGAAATTGATTTTAATCAAATGCAATTTATGACTGATGATTTAATTAGCCAAGAAAATGAAAATGATTATTATAACTCTATTAAACCAAATTTAGATAGATTAATAAAAAATCCATCAGAAAAAGTGGTGACTCAAATATTAGAGTTTTCTAAATCAATCAAATAAAAAATGGGCTTTTCTATAAAAGAAAAAGCCCATTTTTTATTTCTGCCTTCTTCTTAAGATACTTATTATTAGAGGCTTTATTTATTTTTTACATTTTTTTGTAATATTTTAGGGATTACATACTCTAAAATAAAACAACAAAATAATGAACGACCAATATCTATATTCTTTCTCTAATATTACCTTAGAAGAAATACAATTTATTAAAGAAATTACTGCCAATTTAACCGAAGATTCTAAGAAGAATTTTATGATGATGTATAGTAGTAAAAGAAGAGATCCTCAACATATTTTATTAATGTGTATACTGGGTTTTGTGGTTGTTGCTGGCGTACAAAGATTTGCAACTAACCAAATTGGAATGGGTATATTGTATTTAATTACAGGTGGTTTATGTTTAATTGGTACAATTATAGACACCATTAACTACAAAAACATAGCTAATGAATTTAATCATCAGATGGCATTAGAAAGTAGAGCTTTTTTAGTGGCAACTAAATAAAATCTAGTCACTAGTCATTTCGTTAATTTGTTCGATAACGTCTTCTAGGCTTTTGGCTTCATTTTCTATCATTCTAAAGTATTGATTTTTGTTATCTTCAAAACCTGATATTAAAATTAAACCAAGAATATTAGCCGTATGCTTTCTTATTTGATGAGAGTTAAAATAAGCTAGTTCTTTTAATTTTTCATTCTTTTTCCTAATTGTTTCAGTTCTTAAAGCAATGATTTGTTCTAAATCTTGGTTTTGCTTTTGAATTGTTTTGTTAGCAATATCTAATTGATGATAAGCCTTATTTTTATTTAGAAAATTAATGTATAACAAAATACCTAAAAAAATGGTTATTGATATTCCTGCAACAAGTAATATTGAAATGGTATTTTGCTTTTTTAATTCCATTTCTTTAAACTGGGCAAACAATCTTAAATCATCGTTTTCTTGATCTTTTTGATCAGTAATGATTTTATTTAAAGAACTTGATATTTGGCCAGATGTATTATAACCTAACACTTTGTCCTTTAATTCGTCTTTTATTTTAGTATAATTTAAAGCCTCTTTATAATCTTCCTTCTTGATATTCAAATTAACTAAAGCGTTATAAACAGAAATTAATTCTAATTGGGCGTTAGATGTCTTAGCTATCTGTAATGCTTTGGATAGAAAGTTTTCACTTTCATTTAACCTATTTTGTTCAAGTCTAATGGTAGATAATCCAATTAAAGCTTTTATGACTTGATCGGGTTCTGCATTCTGATAACCTAATACCTTATAAAAAGCGAACTCGGCAGAATCTTTAACTCCTTTTGCCGAATATAATTCGCCCATTTTAGTGTGGTAAAACCCATCATCAAATATGGAAGAGTTATCGGCTTGCACCCTCCTTGCTTTCTTTAAATAACTAATCGCTTTCTTTAAATCCTTCTCCTTATATGCAATATCGGAGAAAATACTCAACGATATAGCTAAAGAATTTGAATTTCTAAATTCTTTATTAACCTCATAGGCCTCATTAGCATATTTTTTTGCACTTTCAATATCGCCAATAGCAATTAACACACTTGCAATATTGTTTAAGTTTTTACCAGATTCCTTTAAAATTCCTTGGTTTTTATTAATGTAGAGTGATTTTAAATAATTTTTTAAAGCTAGGTCTAACTTACCTATAGTTTGATAAGCTAACCCTAAAAAGTTATATCCCTTAGCTAAACCAAATTTATAATCATTCTCTTTAGATAACCTAACAACGCTATCAGCAAAAAGCACACTTTTATCAAAGTCTATATATTGGTATGCATAAGAAATCTTACCTAAAAGGCCAATTTTGAGATATACATCTCTAGTAGTATCTGTAACCGTTAAAGCAGAATCGATAGATCTTAACTGTATACTCTTAGTTTGAGCAACAAGCATTAAGCTATTAAATATAAATAATAGAGATAGACTTATTTTAAAGTATACATTCACCATAAATTTTTAATACTGACAAATTCCTATGGTTCAAATAAAATATTTGAGTAAAAATTCATCGAATTAAATTAAATCAAACAAAACTAAATTAAAAGAAGAATATAATAGTTAAACTTAAAAATACTTTTACAATAATTGTTATATGCATAGTCTAAACTTTATTTTTGTTATATGATTATAAAAGAACTGATTGAATTTTTAGAGCGTTATGCACCTCTAAGCTATCAAGAAGATTATGATAATGCGGGATTGATTGTAGGAAATCATCAAGATGAAATTAAAAGCGGATTAGTTTGTTTAGATTGTACAGAACAAGTAATTGAAGAGGCAATAACAAAAAAATACGACATCATCATTGCTCATCATCCTATTATATTTAGGGGATTAAAAAAATTAAATGGTAAAAATTATATTGAACGAGTAATTATAAAAGCCATTAAGAATAATATTGCTATTTATGCCATACATACTAATTTAGATAATGTAATTAATGGTGTAAATGATAAAATATGCGATAAACTTGGATTAATAAATCGGAAAATTTTATCCCCAAAAAAACATAATTTAAAAAAATTAGTCACATATATACCTGTAAACTATGCTGAAGCAGTTAAAGAAGCAATTTTTAATGCTGGTGCCGGAAAAATTGGGAACTATTCTAATTGCAGTTTTAACACTTTAGGAAACGGCACTTTTAAAGCCGATAAAAATGCTAATCCTTTTGTAGGAGAACAAGATAAAGTTCATACAGAAGAAGAGTTAAAAGTCGAGGTTATATTTGATACAGCAAAACAATCGGAAATTTTAAACGCTTTAATACAAACACATCCCTACGAAGAGGTAGCTTTTGATATTTATCCATTAGAGAACAAAAACCAGCAGATAGGTTCTGGGATGATAGGTGAACTAACTGATGAAATTGAAGAAAAACGATTTTTACAGAACTTAAAACAGGTAATGAATGTATCTGTTATCAGACACACCCAGTTATTAAGCAAGAAAATTAATAAAGTTGCTGTTTGTGGAGGTTCTGGAAGTTACCTTTTAAATGATGCCATACAAGCTGGAGCTGATATTTTTATTACCGCAGATTTTAAATATCATGAGTTTTTTGATGCAGATGGGAAAATAATAATTGCAGATATAGGACATTATGAAAGCGAGCAATTTACACAAGATTTACTATTAGATATTATTACGAAAAATTTTCCTAACTTTGCAATCCGTTTAACAGAAAATAATACAAACCCAATAAAATATTTGTCGTAATGGAACAAACCGTAGAACAAAAGCTAGAAGCTTTATACGAGCTACAAACCATCCACACTAAAATTGATAAAATCCGTCAGACCCGCGGGGAACTTCCTATGGAAGTAGCAGATTTAGAAGATGACGTTGCAGGATTAGAAACACGTATACAGAAGATTAAATCTGATTTAGATGATTTAGAAGATTCTATTGTGAATCGTAAAAACATGATTAAGGAAGCACTTGCCTTAACTAAAAAATACGAAACGCAACAAAACAACGTAAAAAATAACCGCGAATTTGAAGCTATTTCTAAAGAAATTGAAATTCAAGGCTTAGACGTTCAAGTTTCTGAAAAGAAAATCAAAGAATTTCAGTTTGAAATAAAAAATAAAACAGAAATTTACGATAGCGCACTTTTAAATCTTGAAGAAAGAAAAAAAGATTTAGAAATTAAACAAGCAGAACTTAACAATATTACTGCAGAAACTGAAAAGGAAGAAAGCAAATTAGTTAAAGAAGCTGACGCTTACGCTGATAAAATAGAAGATCGTTTAAAAATTGCGTACAACAGATTAAGAGGTAATTTTAAAAATGGTTTAGCTGTTGTTACCATAGAGCGTGATTCTTGCTCAGGATGTTTCAATCAAATTCCACCTCAACGTCAGTCTGATATTCGTCAGCGCAAAAAAATTATTGTTTGCGAACATTGCGGTAGAATATTAGTTGATGAAACTATTGCAGAAGAAGCAAGAGTAGAAAGTGTTTAAATAAAAATTTCATAAAATTTTAAACATCCTAAATTTTAGGATGTTTTTTTTTGCCCTAAATTTTAATAAGCAGGAGCTAAACGCTAATAATTTACTTTTATCATATCTTAATTTTAAGAGTTGTAATTACATTACCAAATATTTCAATAATAAAAACCTAAGACTAAAAAAACCAAATAATTACTTATTAATTAATTGGGGTTGACCGTTTTGATAACCATTAATTTATTAATTATAAAATTTGCATTTTTAAGCTAAAATTTCGTAAATTAGTTCTAAGGTTAATCAGTCTTAGGAGTTTAACAAGCTTTTAAGATTTTATAGGTTTTAATTGTTAATTACAAAGCCGCTTTTAATTAAAAGCGGCTTTGTTTTTTTTAGGAGTTACCAATTTAATTTTATTATTTTGGGTTCGATAAATAAGAACTAAAAATGGTAATAATTAAAAATTTTGAAGAATTTGAAAGTCATTTGGGTCAGGAATTAGGTGTTTCTGATTGGCATAAAATAAATCAAAATCAAATCAATTTATTTGCCGATGCTACCCTAGATCATCAGTGGATACATACCGACCCTGAGAAGGCACTAACAGACAGCCCATTTAAAAAGACGATAGCACATGGTTACCTAACATTATCTCTTATCCCTTTCCTGTGGAAACAAGTTGTTAGCATCCAGAATTTAAAAATGGAAATTAATTACGGGATAGAAAAATTAAAATTTGCAGAAGCAGTAACGGTTGATAGTGAGGTAAGATTAAAAGTCAAATTAGCATCTATCATCAATTTAAGAGGCGTTACGAAAGCAAATATTGGAATTACATTAGAAATAAAAGATCAGAAAAAACCTGCTTTAAGTGGTGAGGTTATTTTCTTGTATCATTTTAATTGATCTTCACCTATTAATAGCCTTTTTGTTTATCAGCGTAAGCGAAAACTTTTTGAAGCAATAATGTGCCTCTACTATTTACATTTTGTCTAATTTTTAATTCTTCTTTTGCAATTTCTAGAAACAAGCCATCTATTGCTTTACCTGTATCATACGCTGTCAAATCGGTATTTATGGGCTTCACTAAAGGAATTTTATTGTAATTAGAAGTAACATCTGTCCAATATTTTGTTGCGCCAACTTTATTTAAGCTACTATTAATGATAGGTCTAAATTTGCCTGCTAATAATCCACTTGTATTAAGTTTAAAATAGGTTGTTGCCGCGTCTTGACGGCCCAATAATATATTTGTGACATCTTGAAAGCTCATTTGCTTAATTGCAGCTACAAAAATTGGTTTTGCTTCTATAGCAGCATCTTCTGCTGCTCTGTTTAAACTTAAGATAACATTATCACAAAGGTTATTTAAGCCTATAGACCGTAAGGTATTTTCTACTTTTTTGGCTTCATCTGGGAATAAAATTTTTATAGCAATATTGCCTAAAAAACCATCTTTAGTTGAAAGGCGATCTGCACTGTAGTTTGTGCCAAACTCTAATGCTTGTTTTAAACCTAAACTCATCTCAGATGTTGATGGGGTACCTAGTGTTTGGTTAATTGTCCCTGTGTATTGGTTTAGCGCTTCGCAACTTGTAAAAAGCAAAGCAAGTATAAGCATTAAACTGATAGAAAGTCTCTTTATTTGAATGATCATTTTTTGAGTATTAGGCTTGTTCCCTGCTCTTCTTATACAATTTTACTGCCAACATTATAATTGCAGCAAATGCAACCAAACCTAATAATCCGTAAAGCCAATCAATTGCCGATTTTAAGATTACAGTAAAAACTATAGCAACTAAAAAAATAGTAGCTAGCTCGTTCCAAAGGCGTAATTGCGTACTTGTCATCCAAAATTTACCACGCTTTAACTGACTGATTATGTTTTGACAAATGATATGATAAACTAACAAGCCTGCAACAAAAGTAAGTTTAACCCACATCCAATCTGTTTTAAGCAGTAAAGGATTTAAATGAAGCATTAATAATCCGGCACAAACCGATAAAACCATAGCGGGTTGTGTGATAATAAACCACAATTTAGACTCCATTACCTCAAATTGTTTTTGAAGAATTAATCGTTCTTGTTCTGGCTTTTGATTAGCTTCTGTATGGTAAATGAATAATCGTACAATGTAGAATAGCCCAGCCATCCAGCTAACTACAAAAATGATATGAATGGCAAGTACGTATTGATACATATTTTAGTTGATTAGGTGGTTAGTTTGTTTGATGGTTAAAGACTACTAAGTTAGACACTTCTAAAATTTTGTTGCTCTAAAAAACCGTCCAACTAACAAACCAACAATCTATTTAATATCTAAATTCCTTCACTACCTCAATCGCATATTTCACATGATCAAAAGGAATATCAGGCATAATACCATGACCTAGGTTGAAAATAAATCCATCTTCACCTCTCATTCTCTCAAATAATCTATGAATTCTATCTTTAATTACAGACTTATCTGCATATAAAATATGTGGATCTAAATTTCCTTGAACAGCAATCCCTTTTGGTAATACATGTTTAATGTTTTTTAAATCAGCATTCCAATCTACAGAAATAACATCTGGTTTTGCTTCCGCCATTAAAGGCGCAAAAACAGAACTTCCCTTACAAAAAGAAATAACTGGAATGTCTTTTCTGTTAAGTTTAGAAATAATCTCTACGTTATAATTGTGAGAAAACTCAGTATAATCATCCCAGCTTAATGATAATGCCCAGCTATCAAATAGCTGCACTGCATTTACGCCAGCGGCAATTTGTAAGTTTAAATAATCCGCTGTTACGGTTGCAATCTTAGCTAACAATTGGTGCGCTAAAGCAGGCTCGTTATGGATAAATAACTTTGTCTTTTTAAAATCCTTAGAAGAACCCCCTTCAATTAAATAACTCATTACCGTAAATGGAGCACCAGCAAAACCTATTAGTGGAATACTACCATTTAAACGTTGCTGAATTACCTTAATAGCATCTGCTACATATTGTAATTTGTCTAAACAATCAATATTTAAGTTATTGATATCTGCTTGATTTTTAATTGGATTAGCAAACTTTGGACCTACTCCTTGGATAAAATCTAAATCGCCACCCATGGCCTCGCCAGTTACCAAAATATCGCAAAACAATATAGCGGCATCTATACCCAATAAATCTACAGGTAACATGGTTACATCTGCTGCAATTTCTGGAGTTTTACACATCTCTAAAAAAGAGTATTTGTTTTTAATTTCCCAGTATTGCGGCATAAACCGACCTGCTTGACGCATCATCCAAACGGGTGGGCGTTCTGTTTGTTGAGAAAATGCTGCTTTTAAAAATAAGGAATTGTTCATTTAATTTGTTGTAATTCTTTTTCTATGTTGCTTAAAATACTTTTATATTTCGCACTAAGAGGTAGTTTCTCTGCTTGTTTTATCCAAACCATTCCCCTTGTTTTGTCTTTATTTCTTAAACTAATGTTTGCTAAATGCATTAACGCAACACCTAAATCATTTGCTCTAAGACCTAAACTTGCTGCCTGACCAAGTTCAAACTCGGCTGTAGTATAATCTAATTGATTGACCGCAATATTGCCCAGTAAAAATCTATAATATGGCTTACGCCTTTTATTCAATAGCTCGGGATTTTTTACAGATTGCAAAAGTTCTTTCGCTTGTTCATAATTCTTTAAACGATATTGTTTTGCCGCTAAAATGATGGGACCTTCTTTAAAATATCCCCAAATAACATAACCAGCTAACAAAATTGCTAATGCCGTAATTTCATATACTTTAAAATATCCGGCTAAAGCCGAAACCGAAAGCATTAAAATGCAAACTACAATACGAACCTGGTTTGTAAACATTATTGATTAATGGCCGTCGGTAAATTTGTAACCTACACCACGTATAGAGTGAAAATAAATTGGATTTTTTTGATCAGGCTCAAAATACTTTCTAAAAGTTAGTATAAAATTATCTATGGTACGGGTTGATGGATAAACATCATAATTCCATACTGTTTCTAGAATTTGCTCGCGAGAAACTGCTTCGTTTTTACGCTCTATTAAGAGTTTTAAAAGCATAGTTTCTTTTTTAGTTAATGCTACTAGTGTACCATCATCATGCTTTAATTCAAAAGAGTTAAAGTAAATGGTTTTATCGCCAATTTTATAAGAATTAATCTCTTTTAAGTCGTCGCCTTTCATGCTACGCTTAATTAAATTATGCACTCTTAAAAGCAACTCTTCTAAATTAAATGGTTTTGTTAAATAATCGTCGGCTCCTTTTTTTAAACCTGTAATTCTGTCTTCTGATGTATTTTTGGCAGTTAAAAACATAATAGGAACCTCGCTATTTTCTAGACGAATGGTTTCTGCAACCTGAAAGCCATCTATCTCGGGTACCATAACATCTAAAATAATGAGATTAAATTTCTCTTCTTTATAAACTTTAAGTGCTTTTTTACCATCGGTAACGGCTCTTACAAAAAAACCTTCTAATTCTAAATTTAATTTGATGGCTTCTAAAAGATGTTCTTCATCTTCCATCAATAATATTCTTTGTTTTACTGACATGTTCTTTTTATTTAATTAAAAGAAACTTCAAAAACCGTTCCTTTTGGTTGGTTATTTTTAACTTTTATTTGTGCCTGATGATTATCAAGTACCTGTTTTACAATAAATAAACCTAAACCCGTTCCTTTAGTTTTGCGGGTTTCTTCGCTACCTACTCTATAAAATTTATTAAATATTTTAGGTTTCTCCTCATCTGGAATACCGATGCCTAAATCTGCTACTTTCAAACAAATTTTACCATTATCTTTTTGATTTAAAGCAATGTGTACAGGGACACAATTTGCAGAATACTTTACTGCATTTTCAATTAGATTGGTAATAACAGATGCTAAAGCGAACTTATCTGCAGTGATATGCACATCTGGCTGGATGGCGGTAATTAGAGCTTCTTTACTACAAACATGAATTTGCAAACGAGCTGCAATTTTTTCTACCAATTCTGATAAATTAATTTCTTCTTTAGGAAAACTATAAGACTTGTTCTCGATTTTTGTAGCTAATAACATGTTTTCTACTAAATCGTCTAAACGCTCTATATCTAATAAAGATTTACCAATAAAGTTCTTTTGTTGTTCTTTATCTAAATCTCTTTTATGGATGGTTTGTAGGTATAATTTTATTGATGCCAAAGGCGATTTTAACTCGTGAGTTACGGATAGCAAAAAGTTCTTTTGCTGGGTATTAATTCGCTTTTCTTTGTTGATGGCTTGGTGAAGTTTGTAAGTTCCAAAAGCCATTAGCGTTATAAATACAAAGCCCTCGCCAAAAACCATGCTTCTACGGTTTGGCTCTAACTCCACCAAAATAGTTCCCCACCAAAATAATTGGGCAAACACGTAAAATACGAGTGCATAAAATATGGTTATGGGTTTAAAAGACATTTAATTGGTTTTAAAAACAATATCTAAACTTTCAAATATAGCTCTTTTTGCAATTTCTAAATCAGTTTTAGTGTGTGCTGCAGATACAAAGCCTACTTCGTAGCCCGATGGGCCTAAATACACTCCTCTGTTTAACAATTCGCGGTGCATCAATTTAAATTTATCCATACTTTTTGGATCAATAGCTTCTGATGTTTGTACTTTCTCATCGCCTGTAAAGGCAAACCAAAAAATAGACCCAATTGTAAATATTTTAAACTGATAGTTTTTAGAAGTAGCAAATCTTTGTATGGCATTTACAAATTCCTCTGTTTTAGCATTTAACTCTTTGTAGAAGTTAGGTTTAGCCAATTCTGTTAACTGCGCAATACCTGCTGCCATGGCAACCGGGTTTCCTGATAGTGTGCCAGCTTGATAAACGCTACCCAAAGGAGAAATGTTAGACATGATTCCTGCTGATGCGCCATAAGCACCTACCGGCAAACCGCCACCAATAATTTTACCATAAGTAATAATATCTGGTTTGATATCATAATAACCTGCAGCGCCATCAAAACCTACTCTAAAACCAGATATTACTTCATCGAAAATAAGTAAGGTACAATTGGCATCGCAAATTTCTCTTAAGAACTGCAAGAAGTCTTTTTCTTGTAGTAATAATCCATTATTAGCCGGAACTGGTTCTATAATTACACAAGCTACATCATCTTTAAATTGCTCGAAAGCAGCTTTAACTGCTTCTTTATCATTTAATGAAATTACGATTGTTTCGTCTGCGTAAGCTTTAGGAATACCTGCGGATGAGGTTTCGCCAAAAGTAACTAAACCCGAGCCTGCTTTTACTAGTAATGCATCCATGTGGCCGTGGTAACAACCTTCAAACTTGATGATTTTGTTCTTTTTGGTAACTCCACGAGCTAAGCGTAATGCTGACATTACAGCTTCTGTACCTGAACTTGTGAATCTAATTTGTTCTAAAAACTTATTGTTTTTTATGATTAGCTCGGCAAGTTCTGATTCTAATGCAGTAGGAGCACCAAAGGTTAAACCATTTTGCATTACCTCAATAATTTTTTCTCTAACTTTTGGATGATTATGTCCCAAAATTAGCGGTCCCCAAGAACAACAGAAATCTATAAACTCGTTATCGTCTGCATCCCATAAGCGGCAGCCATCTCCTTTTTGAATAAATAATGGCGTTCCATAAACGGATTTAAAAGCTCTAACTGGGGAATTTACTCCACCCGGAAAGTATTGTTTCGCTTTTTCGTACAATTCGGCCGATTTTACTCTAGAAATATCTGGCTTTTCGCCATAAGGTAAAGCAGCTACTTCTTCCTTAGCGTTAAATATGTTTTTTATTGCGTCTAACATCTCTTTTATATCCTCATTTTAGGTGCGTTAACGATGAAAGCGGCATCCTTTTTTTGCTGCCTTCGACTCCGCTCAGGGTGACAAAAAAAGATACAGCGTACAGCGTGTTAAAACGCCCAAATTATAATTATTTAATATCTAAATCCATTTATTTTCTAAAACTTCTTTAGCGTGATAAGTCAAAATTACATCGGCACCCGCTCTTTTAATACCCATTAAAGTTTCTGTGATTGCCCTATTATCTAACCATTTATTCTGTATTGCCGCTTTAACCATAGCATACTCGCCACTTACGTTGTATGCTGCAATGGGTAAATCGAAATTATCTTTCATTAACTTAATCACATCTAAATAAGCTAAAGCGGGTTTTACCATTAAAAAATCGGCACCTTCTTGGCTATCTAAAGCTCCTTCTATTAACGCTTCGCGTTGATTTGCTGGATTCATTTGGTACGTTTTTTTATCTCCGAATTTTGGAGCAGAATTTAAAGCATCTCTAAACGGACCATAAAAAGCACTCGCATATTTTGCAGTATAAGACATGATGGACACATTTGAAAAACCAGCATCGTCTAAAGCTTCTCTTATGAATTGCACTCGTCCATCCATCATGTCTGATGGGGCAATAATGTCTGCACCGGCTTGAGCTTGAGCTACGGCCATGTTTCCTAAAATGGTTAAAGTTTTATCGTTAACAATTTCGCCATTTTCTACAAAACCATCATGCCCATCTGAACTATATGGATCCATAGCCACATCAGTAACAATGCAGGCCTCTGGAAAGTTTTGTTTTACTTCTTTGATAGCTTTAAGGTACAAACCATTTTCGTTTACACTTTCTGTTGCCGTTTGATCTTTTAGCGATTCTTCTAGATTTGGAAATAAATCAAACGATTTTAAACCAAGTTTTAAACAGCTTTCTACTTCTCGTAACAGATTATCTGTAGAATATCTAAAAATACCAGGCATACTAGATACCTCAGTTTTTTTATTTTTACCGTCGATAATAAATAATGGAAAAATAAAATCGGAAGCGTGTAAATGATTTTCTTGAACCATTTGTCTGATTACTTCTGATTTTCTGTTTCTACGTGGTCTGTGTAACATTTTGATTTACGATTTCTTTTATTTACGATTCGCTACTTCCTATTTACTACTGCTATCAAACATCAATACCAAAAACTACTTCGGCAAGGCCAATTTCGTCTGGTGATGCTGGTAAAATATATTTAACACCCATTTCTTCAAACTTTTTGCCAGTAGATTTTCCAATGGCAACCACTTGCTGGCCGGGTTCTAATAAATTATCGGCAAAATAAGCATCAACATTAGACGGACTGGTAAAAACCAATACATCTGCATAAGTTTGTGCAATGTTTTCTTCTAAAATGGTTTCGTAAATGGTTAAATCAATAATTTTGGTGTCTGCTGATAAACCTTGTTGAATGGTTCTTAAAGAATCTTTTGCAGATGGAAATACAATTGTTTGTCCGTTTGCGATAGCAGCAAATTCTTCGGCAACTTCGGCAGTATCACTACTTTCGCCTACAAATGAAACCTTTTTACCTAATTGCTTTAAGGCATCTTCTGATCCTCTACCCACAACACCAAACTTGGTTTCTTTAGAAAGCGTAGGATTTAATCGGAAAAAATATTCTATACCATTTTTACTACTAAAGAAAATCCAATCTGCTTGTTTAAAAATATATGAATCTATTTTATGAATAGTAGGAACAGTTCTAATTAAAGACCTCGCTTCTACCTCTATTTGATGTTTAACTAATGATTTTTTAAAATAATTATATTCACTTAACTCTCTAGAAATGAATACTTTTTTAGGTAATTTTCTATTGGCAACATCAAATTTAGCTACAATTTTTTCTGCTAATCCTTCGGATGTTTTAGAGGTAATGTATAAACGATCTGGAAACTCGTCTTGATCTTTAGACTTGGTGGTCCAAACATGAAACAGCTCATCTTCTTTTTTACAATAACAGCCTAATGGCATGTGGCAACCACCATCAAATAGATTAAGTACTTTTCTTTCTATGGCAATTTCATCGGCTACAGCCTGATTGTTTAAAGCCTGTAAAACTTCAAAAAGCTGCGTATTGGTTTCTTTAATTTGAATGGCTAATACACCTTGAGATGGCGCTGGAACTAACTCTGCAGTTGGCTCTATTTCTTCGATATAAAATTCTGATAAGTCTAACTTTAATCGGCTTAAGCCTGCTTTTGCCATAATTATGGCATCGTAATCCTCATCTCTTAGTTTTTGAATACGAGTAGGAACATTACCACGTAGGTTTTCGAACTCTAAATCAGGACGGATAGCTAATAATTGAGATTGTCTTCTGTTGGATGATGTACCTACAATACCGTTATGCTTAACTGATAGTTTTTTTGAAGTATCTACACAATCTTTTAAAATTAAAATCACTTCAGATGGATCTTCTCGCTCAGAAACTGCTGCAATAATTAATCCTTCTGGGTTTTTAGTGGGTAAATCTTTATGTGAATGTACGGCTAAATCTATAGAACCATCTAGCAATTGCTCTTCTAATTCTTGGGTAAAAAAACCTTTCCCTTCTAACTTATCTAAACGTAGATTTAAGATATTATCGCCTTGAGTTTTAATGATTTTTAGCTCGGCTTTGATGCCAATATTTGCCAAACTATCTTTTACAAAATTAGCTTGCCATAAAGCTAAATCACTTCCACGAGTACCAATTATAATTGTTTTTTCCAATGCCTTGAACAGTTAAATAGCAAAAATAAGTTTTAAAGGAGTGTTTAAAGAAACATTTTTGTTTTATGGCAGAACGCACACAAAAAGTATAAAAATTACTCGTTATTTACTAGTATGTCTTTTGCCATTATCATAGGCACACTAATATATTTTTTCTCCATATAGCTTATCACCTTTTCTAAAACTTCTTTAGATTGAGGATCTAAACTATTTATTTCGTTAATAAACACAGAATTAAGGGCTTTATCTTTGATATCTTTAATCTTTTTAGGAACTTCTTGCATTGCAATCTCTACCCGACGTTGTTTAAGGATAGGCCTAAACTCTTTAATATTTTGTTCTATAATAGCTTCTCCGTTTATTAATTCTTGGTAACGCTCTTGTAAGTTTTTTTCTGCAATGTCTTTTAAAGAACTAACTTCTATGTATTCTACCTTATTGTTTTCTAAAACATCTGGAGCAACATCATTAGGCACAGCTAAATCTACAATTACCTTTAAATTAGTTTCTCCGTTTAATAACTTTTGATAAAGCTTATTGGTTAAAATAGGTTCGGAGGCACTAGTACAAGTAATAATTACATCAAATCCTTTATTGAAGTTTTCTAAATCGTCAAGTTGATGAGCATCGCCTCCTAGCTCTTTAGCTAAATTTTGTGCTTTGCTTAATGTACGGTTAAAGATAGCAAAATTAGTGTATGTATGCTTTTTTAGATATTTAGCAATGTTTTGATTAGTTTCCCCGGCACCTACAATTAGAATTCTAGAGTTAGAACACATTTTAAGGTCTTTCAATCGGCGATAAGCTAAAGAAACTACAGAAATTGGATTTTTCGCAATGTTGGTATAAGTATAAACCTCTTTGGCTGTTTTAACCACACGGTTCATGATCATTCTTAAATAATCGCCAGTAAAACCTTTAACACGGCAATCTTCATAGGCCTTTCTAACCTGAGCTAAAATTTCCTTCTCGCCTACTACCAAACTTTCTAAAGAACTAGAAACACGCATTAAATGATTTAATGCTTCCTCTTTCTCGTAAATACTACAGTGATTGATTACTTTATTTAAAATTTCTTTAGGTAAGTCTTCTTGGTGAAAGGCCTGTAAAAACGATTTCACAAACTTTTTATCTAGTGTTTGTTCTGCTGTAAAAACAAACTCTACACGGTTGCATGTAGCTAAATAAAATATCTCTGGGATATCGAACTTGGCTTTTACATATTCTAAACGACTGTCTATAGCATCATTACACAGCACTAAACATCCCAATTCTTTCAAATCAATTTGCTTATGTGTAAACGCTATAACCTTTAAAAATTTCAAACTATGTAGTAATTAACAATAGTGCAAAAGTAAAATAGCTGTAGCGTACCTATGTCAAGTATTTGTCAATCTGAATTATTTAGAAGGAGTATAAATAAGGAGAAAACACTTTAAAAATAGCTTTTTATAATCGAATTGGGTTTTTCTTACATAAACCTGACTCATTACTTATTCCTTTAAACCATTAAATTAGAATTTACACCTAAATGTTTTAATAATTCGCATTTAATTTTGGCTTTCAATTCAAATTAACATTAGAAAATTTTAATTATGATCAAACGGTTTCTAAATTCATATGTCTTTACTGATAAATAATCATTTAACATGCCATCTCTGATTTGCATTGTTATATTTGCAACAACATTGCATGAATATTAAAGAGATTTTAGAAAAATATAAAACGGATGAGCGAGTACTTGCTTTAACAAAAGCCACTGTTTCTAAAACGGCAAGAGTACAGCTTAAAGGTCTTATTGGTTCTTTAGATGCGTTTGTTGCATCTGCATGTTATTTATTGAACCATAAAAACATGGTTTTTGTGCTTCCAGACAGGGAAGAGGCAAACTATTTCCAAGCAGATTTAGAGAGTTTAACACAAAAAGAAGTTTTAATTTTCCCTTCCTCCTACCGTAAACCTTTCGATTTTACACAAACAGACTCTGCTAATGTTTTAATGCGAGCCGAGGTCTTAAATGAGTTAAATCATACCGCAGAGTTTGGGAATTTAATTGTTACCTACCCAGAAGCTTTAGCCGAAAAGGTGATCGACAATAACGCTCTAATCAAAAACACATTAGAAATTTCTATCAATAACAAGTTAAGCATAGAGTTTATTAATGAATTTTTAATAGATTATGATTTTGAGCGTACCGATTTTGTTTATGAACCCGGGCAATTTTCTGTTCGTGGTGGTATAGTTGATATTTTTTCTTTTTCGCATGATTTACCATATCGAGTTGAATTTTTTGGCGATCATATAGAAAGCATTAGGACATTTGAAATTGAAAGTCAGCTTTCTGTAGAGCGGGTAAAATCTATCACCATCGTACCTAATGTACAAGCTAAATTTTTAACCGAAAGCAATATTTCTTTTTTAGAATTTATAGAAAGAAATACCATGGTATGGTTTAAAGACGTGGAGTTTACACTCGATACTATTAAAACTGGCTATAAAAAATCGGTTGAATTATGGAAGGCATTAAGTGCCGAGCAAAAGAAGCAAAACCCAGATTGGATTGACCCCAAATTCGCATTTAGCGATAATAATATGCTTGCCGATTTGTTAAACGATTTCCCAGTTGTAGAATTTGGAAAACAGTTTTTTTATCACGCAACATCGGTAATTCAATTTGATGCTAGGCCTCAACCATCTTTTAACAAAGACTTTAATTTGTTAATGCACAACATTAAACAAAATGAAGAGCAAAAAATTGATAACTATATTTTAACCGATTCGGCAAAACAACAAGAACGTTTATTTGCCATTTTTGATGATATTAATAAAAAAATAACATTTAACCCTATCAATATTTCTATACGTGAGGGTTTTATAGATCACACTCAAAAAATTGCTTGTTATACCGATCATCAAATATTCGATAGATATTACAAATACAAGCTTAAACGTGGTTATAGTAAATCGCAATCTATCACTTTAAAAGAACTACGCGATTTAAAACCAGGCGATTACATTACCCATATAGACCACGGCATTGGTAAATATGCTGGATTAGAAAAGGTTGAAGTAAACGATAAAGTACAAGAAATGATTAGGCTTATTTATGCCGATAATGATTTGTTGTATGTAAATATCAACTCTCTTAACCGCATTTCTAAATATGCTGGTAAAGATGGTCACGAGCCCAAAATGAATAAATTGGGTACCGATACTTGGAATAACTTAAAAAAAACAACAAAAAAAAAAGTTAAAGATATTGCCCGAGACCTGATTAAACTTTACGCCTTACGTAAAGCACAGGAAGGTATGGCTTTCTCGCCCGATACTTATTTGCAAAATGAATTGGAGGCTTCGTTTATTTATGAAGACACTCCCGACCAAGAAAAGGCTACTGCCGATGTAAAAAAAGATATGGAATCGCCGCATCCAATGGATAGGTTAGTTTGTGGCGATGTGGGTTTTGGTAAAACAGAAATTGCCATTAGAGCCGCTTTTAAAGCCGCAACAGACGGTAAACAGGTGGCTATTTTAGTGCCGACTACCATTTTAGCTATGCAGCATTATAAAACCTTTAATGAGCGTTTGGCAGATTTCCCAGTAAGGATTGATTATATTAACCGTTTTAAAACTACCAAACAAGTAAAGGATACTTTAGAAGCTTTAAAAGTAGGCAAAGTAGACATCATTATCGGAACGCATAAATTAGTTAGCAAGGATGTAAAATTTAAAGATTTAGGTTTACTGATTATTGATGAAGAGCAAAAATTTGGAGTTACTGTAAAAGAAAAATTGAAGCAATTTAGAGCCAATGTAGATACCTTAACTTTAACGGCAACTCCAATTCCGCGTACTTTACATTTTTCTTTAATGGGTGCTCGCGATTTATCTATCATACAAACTCCACCGCCAAACCGCCAAGCCGTACAAACAGAATTACATGTTTTTAACGAAACATTAATTAAGGAGGCTGTTGAGTTTGAGTTAGACCGAGATGGACAGGTTTTCTTTATCCATAACCGCGTTGCAGATTTAAGACAATTAGGTGGATTAATACAAAAATTGGTTCCTAAAGCTAAAATAGCTATTGCTCATGGGCAGTTAGAAGGCGATCAGCTAGAAGACATTATGCTAGATTTTATTGATGGCAAATACGATGTTTTAGTAGCTACCACCATTATTGAAGCAGGTTTAGATGTGCCAAACGCCAATACCATGTTGATTAACCACGCACACATGTTTGGTTTAAGCGATTTGCATCAAATGCGAGGACGAGTAGGACGATCGAACAAAAAAGCTTTTTGCTATTTGTTAAGTCCGCCATTATCAACCTTAACTTCAGAAGCTAGAAAAAGATTAAGTGCTATTGAAGAATTTTCTGATTTGGGAAGTGGATTTAACGTGGCTATGCGAGATTTAGACATCCGCGGAAGTGGTAACCTTCTGGGTGCCGAGCAGAGTGGTTTTATTGCCGAAATTGGTTTTGACATGTATCATAAAATTTTGGATGAAGCCATTCAAGAGTTAAAAGAAGATGAGTTTAAAGGTTTGTTTACTGATGAAAAACCAAAGCCTTTTGTAAGCTTTACGCAGATTGATACTGATATGGAATTGATGATTCCGGATGAGTATGTAACCAATATTCAAGAGCGCTATAATTTATATACCGAGCTTTCTAAAATTGAAAACCAAACACAATTAGATGCCTTTGCCAAAGAACTGCATGACCGTTTTGGACTAGTCCCGCGACAAGTTAGAGATTTATTAAGAACTGTAGAACTACAATGGATTGGTAAAGAAATAGGTTTAGAAAAAATAAGCTGGAAAAAAGGTGTTTTAAGAGGTTATTTCATTTCTGATAAACAATCTAAATACTTTGAAACCGATGCCTTTGGACGAATATTAGCTTTTGCGCAGCAAAATCCAAGAAACGTAAACCTCAAAGAAGTTAAAAATACGCTTCGCATTGCCATTGAGGGTATTAGAACGATTGATGATGCCATTTTTGCACTGGAACAGATGCGAGATCCGGTGATGTTGTAAAATAAAAAAGTCCTGCAAATTTCTTCGCAAGACTTCTAAAATATTTTGAACTTCTTAATGTTTAATGATGATTTGTTTTTTTATGGTTTCTTTACCTTCTGTTATGTGGAGGTAATAAGTGCCTTCTGGTATTTTTGAAGTGTCTAAAACTAATTTCGACTCATTCTCCTTCATAACTGATGAAAGCATGATCTCACCTTTATCGTTAAATAATTTAATGTCTTTGTTGTTATTTGTTATACTTAATTTTTCCGTTGTTTTATCTTCTTGTGCTGTATATTCTATATTTAAATCATTTCCGGCAGGGTTTGGATAAACATTGTAATTGCTAACTCTGTAATTATTAGTACAGTCTATAAACTCCATCTCATAACCAAACCAAATTTCTGATGTGCCACATGGATGATTTATAATTCTAGCTTGTAAAAGATACGTTGTATTAGGCGGACGTGACAAAGCAAAAGTCCCCCTACCTCCTGTTACAGTATAATTAGCAAAAACTTGATAAGTCACTGGATCTAGCAACTGTATCTGAAAGGTTACGCCAATTGGACTTTGACCAGGCTCTAACACAATTTCATATTTATTACCTCTTGCATTTGCACACCAGTAACCAGATGTGGTTGTAGTACTTAAATTAATAGCTGTAATTTGAGGTATACCGACAAAAATATTTATTGGTTGAATGTTTACATTTCCACAAGCACTATTAATTGTGGCACTTAACTGAACGTTTCCATTACCTGTTCTTGTTAATATAGCAGTATTGCCAGAAGTGGTAAAACTTACCTTTCCAATTGACGGGCTAACACTCCAAGCCACCGTTGCTCCTGCTGGTAAATTGGGGATGGTGTAAATTTGAGAAGTGCAGAATTGGGATGGGCCTTGGATTTGAGGTGGAATAGGAACACAATTTACAGAACAATTTAAATTATTGTTAGCTACATTCTCCATCTCATTAAAAAGCCAATTTGCATTTCTAGCTGTGAATCTAATATGAGTATTATTAGATATTGCAGCATTGACATTATTTTCCTGTGCTATAAACCCTTCACTACTAGAAGGGAAACTACCATTAATACTATTAACATATTGACTTGTAAATGAACCCGTATTAAATGGACTGACATCTAATGCACTTGAAACTGGTACAAATGTATAGTTAATATTTACTCCATTATTATATGCATATGCCCCAAAATATCCTGATAGATAAGGTCCAATATTGAAACTAACATTAAGGTTTAAATTAAAACTTGGCAATCCTGTTATGGCATCTAAACCATCAAAATCTAATAAAGGATAATTAGAACCTGGTACACCGTCAACAGCTAAATGATTCCCTGGCGCATAAGCTGTTTGATTGTATAATTGTTTTACTATATCAATAAATCCAAATAATTTAAGATTGTTGACAGTATATAAACGGGCAATTTTTGCAGTAGAACCTGTATTTGGTAAAGCATAAGCTTCTACTTCTGCCGCTAATTTATAGGATACAATGGGAACTTTAAAAAACAAAATTCTACCATTTATTCCTGCAGATACACCAGCACCTAAATTGATAAATGTTGCACCAGGATTAAATAAGGAATTACCACACTCGTTACCTAAACTTGTAGCAAGAAATTTATAAGCAGGTTGAGGGCCTGATGAAGAAAAAGTTATCATATTTCTATAATCACCATCTAAAAAGGTGTTGTTTTCAAAAGTAGTTTCGCTTACCGACCTATATAACAACAAATCTTCGGTAGCAGGCGCATCTAAGAGAGTTAATGCTTCATCATATTCAGGATAAATATCTCTTACATCTAAATCAAACAATTCAAAATTTCCCATCATCCTGATAAGATATTGTAAACCTAAAGGAACATTTGCACCACGGTGTGGGCTATCATGCGTGATTAATAAACGTGTTTGTGTAGCAACATTATTTTTGGTCATTTTTGCTAAGGCATATCTGCCGATAAGCCCTCCCATACTTAAACCCATAACCACATTTTGTTGCATAATGTTACCAAACCTATTATCCAAAACTTTATTGGCGTTCACCCTATTGATAGCTTCTTCTACTACCAAAGCATTTCTAATTAAACCATCTGCCCCATCATTAAAATTGATAAAAACTAAATCATAACCTGCAACATCATCTAACTGATTGTTAAAATCATACGGTTGAGGCTCTCTTATGAGTGCATCAATAAAAGTTCTAATGGTATAATCCCCACTTACGTTTGGGGCTATGGCACTTACATCGTATCCTTCAATAATAATTAAGGGTTTGCGTAAAGTGTTGGTTCGGTTGTTAGCGCTATATGCTACATTAATTACAGCCCCTTGGTGTACATTTGCTACTGGATTGATAATGCCCCAATTTGGAATCACATTATTATTGCCAGCAAAACGTTGTGATACGTTGTTTGCCTTTAAAACTCGATAGTCACTATAACATTGCAGTACAGAATTATCACTAAGCGTTAATTTAATGGTCCACCGTCTTAATCCTGTATCGGCATAGCTCACTGTTACAGGCACATCAAATGTTAAAGTTTGTAAACCTTGCCCGTCATCAAAATTAATTTGAGCTGCTGTAATAGATTTGCCTGTATTATTAAACGTGAGATTAGATTTTAAAACGAAATCTTCAATACCATTTAAGGTAAAGTGGTACATGGGAGCTGCCGCAAAAAGATTGCTGGTTTGATAGGGATTTTGGTTACGCCCAAGCACATCATAAACCTGTTTGGTACTGCCATTATAGCTTAATAAATTATTGCTAAATGCATTGGTTTTTACATGATCGTATTGTCCTACCAATAAAGGAATGGGTATAGGCAAATTATTCCCTTTGTTTAATTTAATGCTTGCATTAACCGATGTAATGGCAGGCAAAGGATTAGTGCCGTTTTGGCAATATGATGTTTGTATTTGATAATAAAGGGTACGCCACAAATTCATATCTACCCTATTACTATCTGTTAATGTGCCATTAAAAGTTGTCATTGGTAAAATTGGGCAGCCATATTCTTCTAAAAAACCAGTAGGTACTTGGCTTTTATCTAAAGGCTGCATAATGTAGTGCAATAACTTTTTAACAGTACTAGTATCTGGTGCTTGTGCTTTTACATTGAAAAAGCAAAACATTAGGCATCCCAAAATTAGGGTGGTAAATTTTCTTTTCATATTTTTAGTTTTAATAGTTAATATTTCATATCAAATCTTCCTTGAGTTATATTTACTGGTTCGCACCCTTGCTTGGTAAACTTTACCTCGAAAACCCCAGAGAATATTTTGTTGACTTTATCAATCTTAGTTATTTCACAATAACCGTTTACTGTGGTAAGGTCATTACTTATATAATCGCAACTTTCACTTTGATAAATAACGGTAAAGTTTTTTTGACCAAAAATTACTTTCTGAGCTGTTTGAATTGAATCACAAGCAATTGCAAAACCCTGTCTCTTACTTGAATTGTCTCCAAATAGTCTATATGCAGATATATTAAACACACCTCCTCTAAAACCTTCATCATAAAAAATACTTAAGTTTGCTGTGCCGTTAAATCCTTGAGGTTTCCATGGTTCTCCATTAAGTAAAAAGCCCAAAGTGTTTTTACCTTCTTGGGTGGCAGCAGGTAAACCGGGTGTGTCAGTTTTATCTTTTTTGCATTGCATACCTGTGGTAAGCAGAAAGCAAAAGGCCAAAAGCAAAAGGCTTAAGTTTTGGAGTTTGTTAAATTTTATTTTTTTCATGATATTTTGTTTTTAGTAGATACGGTAAAAGATTAATTAAAGATACAGTTTGTTGTTAATAAGCAGATTAAGTTTTTGTTAAGAAATCAATCACATAATTGCTATCGTTTTTTGTTCAATCGGAGTCTCTCTTTTCAAGGACCTTAATTGGTTTCTTAACCAAAAATCCAATTCGAGATTTCTCTACTAGCCTAAACTGTGAGGAGACTCTTTGAAGATATTTATTAATAATTATGAGTTAATTTTAATTACCAAATCATTAAGTTTGTATACGTCATCTTTTAAACTAGATAGAACTAAATTTAAAGCCCAAACCGCCGAAGAAGCGGCCGACCACGCTACCTATTATCAATCTTTAAGCTGGCAAGAGCGATTAAAAATTGCAAATTACCTTAACAGCATAGCTTATAATTATCCAGAAAATAATCCCCCGAGGTTAGACAGAACAAAATTTAAGGCAAGAGCTAGGGATTAAATATGAGCAATATTTTTAATCAAGATTTTAGAGATTATATTAAGAAACTTATTACGGCCAAAAGATGTTGACGATTTACAAAATTTAAATAAGAATAAATAGTCAAGAGTATTTAGACCATGTATTTTGCGGCAGGGATTGAAGTGGTTTAGTACATTTTTGAAAAAAATTACCGGAGCGATAGCGGAGCCACGCAAAGCCCGTTAAGCTGCCATTAAATATTTTATATTTCTTCATTTAACATCAAATTTTTAAAATCCTACTCATTTTGTTTTCTTTGCAACATGCTTATTAAAAATTTAGCTACTCCATTTTTATTTTTGCTGCTATTTTTAACGGTAAAAACAACTAGTGCGCAGGTAGAACGTGTAGATTCATTGGCAGTATACGAGATTAAACCAAAGAAAAACCCTTTTCCCACGAGACCTGCCATATTTTTTATTTACAAAAGAGCTATTCAGGTTAGTAATATGCATTCTAAATATAACTATTGGAAAAATAAACTGAGTTTTGGTATTAATTTAAATCAAGCTGCATTTAGTCAAAATTGGAGTGGTGGTGGTGTTAATTCTGTGGCATTGGGTACTTTGTTAAACTACAAAACAGAATACAATAAGGACGGTAAAAACTTTACATCTGAAGTGATATTCCAATACGGCAAAGTTAAAAACGAGGGTTCTTTAGAACGTAAAACAAACGATAGAATCTTTTTTGATAATAAAGGTGCTTTACCTATTTCTAAAAGCTGGAGTTTCTTTGGTTCGGTGAGTTTTGAGTCTCAGTTTGATTTAGGCTACAGTTACGGTAAAGATGCTCAAGGAAACGAGACTAGAAAACTGATTTCTAGATTTATGGCTCCAGGTTATTTAACAGAATCAGTAGGATTTGAATATAAACCGGTAAAATATTTTAGTGTACGTTTTGGTACAGGAACAGCTAGACAAACATTTTTGGTGGATACATCGCTCTATATTAATAACCCAAAAAACTATGGAGTTGAGGCTGGTAAAAGATTCAGAAACGAGTTAGCTTTCCAAGGAGTAGCCAATTTTGACAAAGATATTATGCCTAATTTAAACCTAAAATCGAGGTATTTAATATTTGCTAACTATGAACAATTAACCGGTATAGACCAACGCTTAGACATTACACTAACCGCAAAAGTTAATAAATTAATTAACGTAACAGTTGCAACAACTGCCTTGTACGATGATGATTTTAGTAATAAGATTCAATACTCGCAAGCTTTAGCTTTGGGGATCGTTTTTAAAACAAGGTAGAGTAAATAGATTCTACAATTGATTTTGAACATTATCTAATACTTGCTATCTTGTTTAAAAATTTTTGAGATGAAAAACATTGAACTTAAAAGTAAACTACTGGAAGAAATTAAAAACTCTGAAGACTATCAAGTTTTAGAAGAAGTTTATAAACTTCTAAATTTAGAAAGCGAAAGTTTTGAAGTTTTTAAGTTTTCTGAAAGACAAGAAAAATCTATTTTAAAAGCTAAACAGCAAATTAAAAATGGAGATTTTCTAACCGAAGAAGAAGCAAATAAAGAGATTGACAAATGGTTAGAAGAGTAATTTGGGCAGCCAATGCTCAATTTGATAGAAAAGAAATACTCAACTACTGGAATAACAGAAATAAATCTAACGCTTATAGTAAAAAGCTTAATGAGTTATTTGTTAAAGCGCTTTCAATTATTAAAAAGCATCCGAATATTGGAATGCAAACTTCTTTTAAGAATGTTAGAATTAAGGTTGTTAAAGATTATTATTTGATTTACGAATATAATGAATCTGAAATAGCAGTTCTTGCTATTTGGGATACCAATCAAAATCCTGATAATCAAAAAATAAAACCCTTATAATTCCTTCACAAAATCCACCATTGCTTTTCCTGGGTTCTCTGTTCGCATAAAATTTTCACCAATTAAAAAACCGTTATAACCTTCAGATTTAAGTAATTTAATTGTTTTTGGGTGGCTTATGGCGCTTTCAGAAATTTTAAGAAAATCAGATGGGATCGTTTTTGCTAAAGCGATAGAAGTATCAATACTCACCGTAAAATCTTTTAAATTTCTGTTATTAACACCAATAACATCTAAAAACGGGTTTAATGTACCATTTAACTCTTCTTGACTATGAACCTCTAACAAGGTGCTTAACCCCAAAGATTTAGCCAGTTTAGCAAAGTTTAAAATTTCTTGTGGCGTTAAACATGCCGCAATTAATAAAACGATATCGGCACCTAAAGCTTTTGCTTCTATAATTTGATATTCATCAACCATGAAATCTTTACGCAAAATGGGAATTTGATTAACCTTTCTTGCAGCTATTAAATCATCATCATGACCCATAAAAAAATCACGGTCGGTTAAAACAGATAATGCCGATGCACCTGCTGATGCATAACCTGTTGTTACTTCTTCTACAGTTACACCGTCATTAATAATCCCTTTTGATGGCGATTTTCTCTTAAATTCTGCAATAATTCCAGTTTTTGATGGATCTAACAAAAAATGTTTAAGAGAAAATGTTTCCCTATTGAAATATAAAGATTGCTCTAATTCTTTAACACTAGTTTTGGCTTTCGCCGATGCTACCTCTTCCTTTTTGCGAGCAACTATTTTATCTAAAATGTTCATCCTTATTAAGCTGAAGGCTTAAAGCGAAAGGCTTAAAGCACTTGTTTAAAGTATTATTTTTTTTTATTGTAATTTCAGTTTAGGCTTTAAGCATTCGGCTTTTAGCTCTTAAAAATCCAATTAGCAATCATCTCTTTTCCATATTCGGTTAAAACTGATTCGGGGTGAAACTGAACACCTCTTACATCTAGAGTTTGATGACGCAAAGCCATCATTACTCCCTTTTCATCCTCGGCTGTAATCAGTAATTCCTTTGGTAAATTATCTGATTTTACTGCCCAAGAGTGATATCTACCTACTTCAAATTGATTTGGTAATCCTTTAAAGAGAAACTCATGATCATCAACAATATTAATTTTTGTAGCGGTACCATGCACAGGTTTTTCTAAATTGTAAAGTTCTCCACCAAAAACTTCGGCTATAGCCTGTTGACCTAGACATACACCTAAAATACTTTTAGTAGCGGCATATTGTTTGATTACATCTAATAATAAACCTGCCTCTGATGGAATGCCTGGTCCGGGTGAAAGTAAAATTTTATCGAAAGCTTCAACTTCATTTAATTCAAACTTATCGTTACGCCAAACAGTAGCATCTAAACCTAATTGATTTAACAAATGCACTAAATTGTAAGTAAAAGAGTCGTAATTATCTATAACTAGTATGTTCATTTTGTAATGCTAAAGGCTAAAAGCTGAAAGCTGAAAGCCAAAATGTTGTAATTATTATTCGCCTTCGGCTTTCAGCCTTAAGCTTTCTGCTTTAATTATATTTCCTCTGCTTGTTTTATCGCGTTTCTCAAAGCTGCAATTTTACTATTTACCTCGTTTAACTCCGATTGCGGATTAGAATCGGCAACAATACCAGCGCCAGCTTGATAATGCAATAAATTACCCTTACTTAAAAAAGACCTAATCATGATAGCATGATTAAACTCGCCATTAAAGCCCATAAAACCAATGGCTCCGCTATAAAAACTACGTTTAGTTTTCTCGTAAGCGTCTATCAATTCCATTGCCCTATATTTTGGAGCCCCACTTAAAGTACCTGCAGGAAAAGTATCGGCTACGATTTTAAAAGGATTAACACCTTCTTTTAAAGTGCCGCTCACTTTAGAAACTAAATGAATTAAATGGGAGTAAAACTGTACCTCTTTATATGCTTTAACACTTACATTTTCGCAATGCCTACTCAAATCGTTTCTAGCTAAATCCACTAACATGACATGCTCTGCCGATTCTTTTGGGTCTTTTTCTAGCTGCTCGGCAATGATTTGATCTTGCGCATCATTACCAGATCTTTTAAAAGTACCCGCTATGGGGTAAATAGTAGCTTCCCTGTTTTTTATTGTTAATTGAGCCTCGGGCGAAGACCCAAAAATTTTAAAGCTTCCGTAATCAAAATAAAATAAATAAGGTGATGGATTAATAGAACGTAATGCTCGGTACACATTAAATTCATCGCCTAGGAATGGGGTTTTAAATCCTCTTGAAGGCACAATTTGAAAAACATCCCCACGGAAAATGTGTGTTTTCATTTTCTCAACCAAGGCAATAAACTCTTCATCAGTTTGGTTTGAACTTTCGCTTCCGTTTATTTTAAAGCTATACTCAGGAAAGTTTTTATTCTGTATTAAGTACTCAATTTTGTCTAAACCACTTTCTTCCGTTTCAAAATCACTTTCGTTTTTAATAATGTGAAGTTGATTTTTAAAATGATCTATGGCGATAATATAACGATAGATATGGTATTGAAAAACTGGTATTTCTTTTTCAGTATCATCAATTTTCTTGAGCTTAATATCCTCAAAATATTCTACGGCTTCGTGGGTAAAATAGCCAAACAATCCATCGGCAATAAACTTTAAATCAGTATCGGCATTGCTGGTAAAAGTTTTTCTAAAATTAAAAACTTCATCTGTAAGGTTAAATTCGGTTTGTTTCTCGCTGCTTTTATCAGGGTAATATTTTACCAACTCCCCTTTATTTACCATAATGCCTGCAATAGGATCGCAGCAAACATAGCTCATATTGTTCTCTCTGCTATGGTAATCAGAACTTTCTAATAATAAGCTATTTGGGAAAACATCGCGTAAGCGCAAATAAATACTAACCGGTGTTGTGGTATCGGCTAGTAACTTTTTAAAGCTTACGTTTAATTTAAAATTCTTCATGCTCATATTTTGATTTTCAAATTTAATTCAAAAAAAAACCCGACGGATTAGCGTCGGGTCATATTTGTTTAAGTTTGGGTTGTGTTTATACTTAATTATACAAATAATATTGCCGAGGCTAGATTATCTCTATGCCACCACCACTTATTTGTATATATTTTATTATTCATTACGTTGCAAAAATATAAAGAAAAACCATTTTACGAATTTTTTTTACAATTATTTCCGCATAACAGTTATCGCTTCTCTAAAACCAAGGATTTCTATCTTTCATAGAGAAAATAGAAACCAAAATAATCACCACAGCCAAAGTATAAAATATAGCTATAGATTTGTGTTTGGCTTTAGCAAAAGTGGCTCTTTTAGCTCTAGCATAACCAATGGTAACTAAGGCAATACCTATAATCATCATGGTAATATGCTCCACATTCCAATATCTAAAAGTAGGCTCGCTCATTCTAGAAAAATCTACGTTTAGACTTATAAAGTAAAGAACTAAACCAATTACTAATTGTAAATGACAAGAAATTAAAGTAAATAAATTTATTTTCTTGTTGGTGTTACTGTATGGCTTGTTACCAGCAGTAAAAGCTTGAAAAATTGAAATTAAAATTAATATTAAGACTACGTATCTTAATGTTGAATGTAGGTGTAATAATCCGGTGTACATATTGCTTTTTTTTATGCAAATATAAGACAAAAAAAACGGCTTGTATAAATACAAACCGCTTTCAAACTTAACTCACAAAATTTTCTTACCTCGCATCTACAAAAATAGATTCTGGAAGAGTAGTTACTGTAGTTGTTGTAGCAGGCGCTATATTTCCGTTATCAGATAATCTAAAAACTGAGATTGCCTTATTAGCTTTTTCTGCAACGTAAATTAATTTCTTTCCTTCTCTTGCATCGAAGGTAATATCTACCGGATTTCCTAAGCCAGTGTTAGAACCAAAAATCGTTCTTGTTGGTGTAACAGCTGCATTAGTAGCGAATTTAGCCAATGCTCCTTCTATGACATAAATCCCACCATCAGCATTAAATGCAGGTAATGCTGGGTTTGGTATTGCTGGGGCTGCTGCCAAACCAATTTCTGTTACCAATAAAACATCAGAAGCAGCATCATAAACCAAGCCGTGTAATCTGGTTGCACTTGGAATGGTAATTTTACTACTTGGCGATACTGTACCTGTTGCAACAGTATTTATATTATTAAATAATTGAATTTCTTTACGATCTAAATCTATTAATACTAAAAGTTTACCATCAAAAAAATCTAAACCCCAAGGTTGTCCATCAAGCGTAAAAACTTTGTTTGGGGTAACATTACCGACTAAAGCTGGCGCATTAGCGTAAACAAATATTTTATTATCACTATTACTAGCTACGTATAAAGTTTTATTAGCTGCATCATAAGCAGCATCTCTTCCGCTAGTTAAGCTGACATCAACAAAAGAACCAGTAACAACAACATCTTCGGTGTTAGAAACTGTGAATATTTTAATTGTTTTAGCTTGACGACTAACTTGGAAGCCAATGTTGCTTGCTGCATCATAAACTATTCCATTACCATCTGGTGCGGCAGTGTTAAACGTTTTTGGATTTCCTAAAGTTGCTCCATCTGCAGGACTAAACACCGTTAAATTACTAATAGCAGGGTCTGTATCAGCATTAGAGACAAATAATCTTGATATAGATGCAGCTGGAGCATCGTCTTTTTTACAAGCAGCAAATGTTAGAGCTATTAAACCAATAGCTATAATACCCTTTATTTTTTGTGTCTTCATTTCTATTTGTTTTTAAGGTTGTTTTAATTTGTTTAAACCGATATACGGAATTAAAAGAAATATGGTTTTATTACCATTAAGTTTCTTTAATGTGTTGATTAATATTTTATAGAACAATTCAAGTAACAATTTGGTTATTTATATTGCACTAATAAAATGAAGTGTTAATTTGTGAAATTAAAATCAAACCAAAGTTATATGATAATTAAAAATTTACAAGCAATAAGATTGATAGGACTTTTGTCTTTATCTATTGCTGTTGCAGCATGCTCTTCTAACAAGAAGAAAACTCCTGTAGCAACAAAATCTGCATCAGCAAGTACAGCAACTGCTGCAAAACCAGCTGGCGCTCCTAGTGCCCCAGGTGCTGGTGGTCCCGCAGCTAGAAAAGAAGGTATAAAGCCTTACAAAGAGGTAATTACAGCCAAAGCAAAATCAGACAAAGGGTTATTTACGGTACATAAAGTAGATGATAAATACTTTTATGAAATACCAGATTCTTTATTTGGAAGAGAAATGTTAGTTATCACTCGTTTGGTTAAAACTCCAGCTGTTGATGGTGTTTATGGCGGAGCAGAACTAAACGAACAAGCTTGGGTTTGGGAAAAAAGAGATAAGCAAGTAATGATTAGAGTACCTTCGTATACAAACGTTGCTGCCGAAGGAACTGAAATGTTTGAATCTGTTAGAAACTCTAACCTTGCGCCAATTTTAGCCTCTTTTGATATTAAAGCTTTAAGCAAAGATTCTACAGGTGTAGTAATTGATGTTACAGATTTTTTTGCTAAAGATGTTTCAGCCATTGGCATAGATTCTAGGTCTAAAACCACTTACAGAATTTCTAGACTAGATGAAACTCGTTCTTATTTAGATACAGTAAAATCTTTCCCGATAAATATTGAAGCTAGAACAGTTAAGACTTATTTGGCAGCTGCGCCTCCGGGTGATGCTTCTTTAGGTTCCATGACAGTTGAATTAAATACCTCGATGTTATTATTGCCTAAAGTACCAATGAAGGCCCGTTTAGCAGATGATAGGGTTGGATACTTTGGCAGAAGACAAACCGATTATGGTGTTGATGCACAAAAAGCAACAGTAACAAGTTATATTGATAGATGGCGTTTAGAACCTAAAGATAAAGCCGCTTATTTAAGAGGAGAATTAGTTGAGCCTGTTAAACAAATTGTTTATTATATAGACCCAGCTACTCCAAAAAAATGGAGACCTTACTTAATTGCAGGTGTTAAAGATTGGAATGTTGCTTTTGAAGCTGCCGGTTTCAAAAATGCCATTACTTGTTTAGAGCCACCAACCAATGACCCTGATTGGTCTCCAGAAGATGCTAGATATTCTGTTATCAGATATTTGGCTTCTAACATTGCAAATGCAAATGGCCCACACAATTCAGACCCACGTTCAGGTGAAATTATCGAATCAGATATTAACTGGTATCATAACGTAATGAATTTGGTAAGAAACTGGTTTTTTATCCAAACAGCTGCAATAAATCCAGAGGCTCGCTCGGCAGAATTTAAAGACGAAGTAATGGGCAAATTAATTCAGTTTGTTTCTTCCCACGAAGTTGGTCATACTTTAGGCTTACCTCACAACTTTGGTTCTAGCGTTGCATTTCCGGTAGATTCTTTACGTTCTCCATCATTCACCAAAAAAATGAGAGGTACAGCACCATCTATTATGGATTATGCTCGTTTCAATTATATCGCTCAACCAGGTGACGGAGATGTTGCATTATACCCACAAGTTGGCGCCTATGATAAATGGGCTGTTAAATGGGGTTACACTTGGTTCCCTGATAAGACTGTTGAAGAAGAAGCAGCCATTTTAAACAAATGGACGATAGAAAAAGCGGGTAATCCGTTGTATTTTTATGGACAACAAACAGGTAACCCGATAGATCCAAGGGCGCAATCAGAAGATTTAGGTGATGATGCTATAAAAGCTTCTACTTATGGTATAGCAAACTTAAAACGTATTTTACCAAACATAGAAAAATGGACTTACGAAGAAGGAAAACCATATGATAACCTAGAAGAGTTATATGGAGAAGTATTAGGTCAGTTTAACCGATATATGGGCCATGTAAGAGCTAGTATTGGTGGTATTTACGAAAACGACAAAACCTACGAACAAAAAGGAGCAGTTTATACCCATGTAGATGCAGCTAAACAAAAAGCAAGTGTGAAGTTTATTGTTGATCAAGCATTTAAAACACCAACATGGATGTTTGTAGATGCAGAAACAAGTAAATTTGATAATGCTGAATTATTAGAAAAAGTAAGACGTGTACAAATAGGTGCGTTAAATGGCATATTAGACCCAGCAAGATTAGCTAGAGTAATTAACAACTCGGCAACTAATGGTAACAAAGCTTATGCTATTGACGAGTTATTTAGCGATTTGCGTAAAGGTATTTGGACTGAGTTAAGTACAGGCGCTAACATTGACGTTTATCGTAGAAACTTACAAAGAGGATATATTGAGCGTTTAGCATCATTGTTAAATCCAGAAAAAATAGATCCTGCACAAGCAGCTACTTTGGCTAGATTTGGGGTTTCTAGAGTAGACCCAACAACTTTAGACATTACACCAATGGCTAGATTAGAGCTAATCACAGTTCAGGCAGATTTAAAAAGAGCTTTACCTAAATACGGTAATACTATTTTAAAAGCTCATGTTATTGATGCTATTGCAAGAATTGATAGTATTTTAGATACTAAAAAATAGTTTTAAAATATTTATATTTTAAATAAAAATGCCCTCAAATTTAATTTTGAGGGCATTTTTTGTGAAAAATAAAGTAGTAATGAAAGTTTATTGCCGTATGTTTTTTTATAACTAAACACGTTATCTGTTGATCCTTCACCAGACCTTAGGTATACTCACCTCTACAATTAACATTAATTTTCGTAAAGCCTAATTAATCTTAATTAATTAAAACTTACAAGGAACTAAATTAAACAAAAAAAGCCTCACATTTCTGTGAGGCTTTAAACCGTGGGAGATACTGGGTTCGAACCAGTGACCCTCCCGATTTATAAATCGGGATGTTCTGAACCAGCTGAACTAATTAATTTTTCAATCAGCTTTCTACTCTTCCATTTCTTGATTTCTTGTTCTCTCTTTAAAGCTTCAGATTTTGATTCAAATATTTCTTTGTGTTTTAAAATCCAATCTTCGTTTGATCCTGTAAATCCTTTATGATTACAATTGTGCTTTCTTAATCTCTCATTTATATTAGAGGTAGAACCAATATAATATTTATCAAGTTTGGCTGAATAAAGGATATAGAGAAAGTACATACAATTTAAATTAAACAAAAAAAGCCTCACATTTCTGTGAGGCTTTAAACCGTGGGAGATACTGGGTTCGAACCAGTGACCCTCCCGATTTATAAATCGGGATGTTCTGAACCAGCTGAACTAATTAATTTTTCAATCAGCTTTCTACTCTTCCATTTCTTGATTTCTTGTTCTCTCTTTAAAGCTTCAGATTTTGATTCAAATATTTCTTTGTGTTTTAAAATCCAATCTTCGTTTGATCCTGTAAATCCTTTATGATTACAATTGTGCTTTCTTAATCTCTCATTTATATTAGAGGTAGAACCAATATAATATTTATCAAGTTTGGCTGAATAAAGGATATAGAGAAAGTACATACAATTTAAATTAAACAAAAAAAGCCTCACATTTCTGTGAGGCTTTAAACCGTGGGAGATACTGGGTTCGAACCAGTGACCCCCTGCTTGTAAGGCAGGTGCTCTGAACCAGCTGAGCTAATCTCCCCTTATTATTTTAATCAACTTTACTGTGTCCCCTCCGATTTATAAATCGGGATGCTATGAACCAGCTGAGCTAATCTCCCTTTGATTCTCCAAAACTTATTTAGCTTCGGATTGGGATTGCAAAAGTAGAGTATTAAAATAAATATCCAAAAAATTTTTAAAAAAAATTACCAATAACTCCATAATTTATTCAAAATCAGAATATTAATTTTATCATTTCAGTTTTAAACTTTCCTTTAACCCACTTACAGATGTAATTTCCATAGTAATTGCACCTACAATAACTTCTGCTTGTGCCTTTACGGGTATCCTATTGGCATCATTAGAAATCCATAAGTAAAGTCTACTGTTTTTTCTAAAAATTCTTCCTGGACGTATAGACGGGCTAAATTTTATACATTCTATTTTACCTAAATTGGTTTTAATAGTTTCTTTACCAACGTACTCTATGGTTAAAGGTGTAATCTCATCATCTAAAAAATAATTGATCGTAAACTTATCCCCTGTTTTTACACCTGCTAAATCTAAGTTTCTGGCGAAGTAATAGGCTGATACCAAATCAAATGTTTGTGGGGCTGGCGAGGTAAAAGTTCCTTTTTTACCTAATACGGTTTTACTTTCTTGATAAAATCTAACCTTATCGTTTCTCGTGTATTTATCCTCTCTTATGTTTTCGGTATACAAAAAAGGAGTAAATTCTTTTTGATCTATGTAAGAATCGTATCGGTTTCTTACTTTATAAAATATATCAAAAGAGCCTGATGTGCTACCCTCAACAGTTAGATGATAGGTTGGTTTGCCGTTAAACTTAACATCGGTTGCAGTTACTTTTAAAGACGCTTCTGCAGCGGTAAAAAAACCATACTTTAGTTTATAATTTATACTCTCGCCTGGCTTAAAAGCCGAGTATTTATTATATTCTAGTTGTTGTGCACTAATTAGACCGTTACAAAAAAACAATGCTATAAGTACAAAAAATAATTTCTTCATAGTTAGTATCAAAGCATTGTATTTAGTCTTTCCGTTTAAAAACCGGAACTGTAGAGCATGGTTCGCCGTACATTAAACTCTTAACAACGCTATTAAATTTATTAGTGATTAACATAAACGCTGATGTTGGTACAAAAATTTCGCCACAACCTTTAATTACAACTCTTTGATTTTCAAAACTACTTACATCTAATTGATTAATAGCATTTTGATACAAACAAGTTTCTAGTGTTTCTAAATCTCCAAAAACAAAAAAATTAGCAACATCTGCTAGTTTATTAGCAATTAACATGTAAGCCCAAGTAGGCACAATTGCATCGGCAGAGCAAATTACACTTACATTCTTTCCTTTATAAACTTCCCAGTCATACTCCTTAATAAAAGCTCTAAAATCTTTCTCCTTCAAAATTAATCCATGAAAAAGATTATCCTTAATATCATAAACAACTCGTTCTCCTTTTGGCTGTATAGATGCCAAATCAAATGAAACTAAACCGCTTTGCGCTACCTTATTAACTATGTTTTCTTGAATTTCCATGATTTTTAAAATAAAAAAGCCGAAGAACAAAAAATTCTTCGGCTTTAAAATTACTAATTTATAACTTAATAGAACTTTGCTCTAAAATCTTTAACATCTGCTTTTTTACGTAATACGTCAAAAACCGGACCATCAACTTGCTGAGAAAGAGTTTGTTCTAACTGTTCTTTGATTTTTAACATATTAGAAATTGGAGCTGTATTGGTAAAACTTTTTACAGTGTAAACATAAATACCTCTATCTCCCTCTATTGGTTTAGATAATTTATTTGGCTGAGAACCAAAAATACTACCTATAACTAGGTTTTCTTGAGCTACTCCTGGTATTACTGGGTTAGCAAAAACAACGTTCTCTACTGGCACTACCTGCGTTCCCGCTTTCTGTGCAACTTGTGCTAAACTGCTTGCACCACTTACATATTTTTCAAATTGTGCTTTTAACACCCTAGCTTGAGCAATTTTCTTTACTTCTGGCTCAATTTGCTTTTTCACATCCTCTAAAGCAAGAGTACCTTGGGGCTTAATTCCTGTTAAAACGGCAATTATATATTTATCACCAATATCAAAAATCTCATCAGAAACTTCACCAATCTTAGCCTTATAAGCCCACTTTATTAAGCTTCTAGATTCTTCTAATCCTGGTAACGATCCTTGTAGAGGACCAATGTCTGTTCCTAATAATTTATTTTCGCCTTGTTTCTGAGCATATTCTTCAAAAGATTTTTGATTAGAAACATTACTTACAAAACTTTGTGCCTTTTGGTAAGCTACTTTTTCAGTTTCTGAACTTGGCGCTAAAGCTTTGTCTAATAAAGCAACTTTAACATATTTAGAAGAACCTACTTGATTTTGTATTTCTATAACGTGTGCGCCAAACTGAGTGGTAACAACCATTACCTGACCTGTAGAACCGTTAAAAACTGCATCCTCAAATGCAGGAACCATAGAACCTCTTGCAAAAGTTCCTAAATCGCCCCCTTTGTCTTTAGAACCATCGGTACCAAATTGAGCCGCTAATTTTGCGAAATCAGCACCATTACTAATTAAGATTTTAATAGAATCTGCCTTAGCTTTTGCTTTATCCATTCCGCCTTCTGTAGCTGGATTAATTAAAATATGACGAGCCTTAACAGAATCTGGACTAATTCTCGCGTCTACTAATTTTGCAACCTTATAGCTGCCATTAGATAAAAATGGACCATAAATAAACCCTTTAGCAGCAGAGAACATAACAGAATCTATAGCTGGCTCTAAAGCACCTTTTTTCTGATAAGTTAACGGTGTTTTGGTATCAGAATTAATAGCTAAGTATAAAGAATCGTTTGTAGATGTTCTTAAACCTTCGGTAATTTTATCAATTTTAAGCTTAGCATCTAAAGTATCTTGTTTAGATGGCGCTGCATTAAAAGCTACATATTCAAAAGTTCTAGTTTCAGTTTCGTTTTTGAATTTGTATTTATTTTTTTCGTAGTAATCTTTATAATCAGACTCTTCAATTTTTGCTTCAGCATCTGGTACTATAGAGTAATCTTTGAACACATACTCAAAGCTAACAAGCTTATTTCTGTTTGTATAATCGTCTTTAGCGTCTAAAGAATTAACATAAACAGCATTTTTATATAAGCTAACATATTTTTCATTCACACGAGTTTGTTGTACATTATCTTCTAAAGCAACCCATTGTGCTTTTAATTGACCACTTGGGTCTGTATCAGCACTTTTTCTAGAGTTTAAAGCAGTTGCTCTATCAAATTGACCAGTTTGTTGATTGGTGAAAATTTGTTGTACCTGTTGCGAAGGGTTGTTAAATAATAAATCAAACAACTCGTCTTGCCCTACAGTTATTCCCAAATTTTTAGTTTGCTTTTCTAAAATAATACCAGAAACAGTTTGGTTCCAAGTATTTTCCACTACATAACTTGTCATTTGGCTGTTTAAACTACCCATTTGTTGTTTAAACTGTTGTGAATTTTGATCAACTCTTTCGCTAAATTCTTTGAAAGAAACAGCCTCACCAGCAACTTCACCTATTTCACTCTGCGAGTCGGAGATAAATCCTTGTCCACTTCTAATTGCATCACTTAATAAGAATGCCACAATTGCAAAACCAATAGCAACCACAATGATTACTCCTGCTCGGTCACGCAAAAAACCCATTATTCCCATATTCTATTATATAATTTTATTTTTGGAGGGCGCAAGATACAAATTTACTTATTAAAGCATAAAATTTTTATTATCATATATATACAAGCTTTTTAAACTCTTTTAAATTACCATTGAAACAACATTTGGGCGCTCCTTTTCCCAAAGCAAAAAACCCAAAACACAGGCGGGCCACTTCGGGGTTCCGTAATTTTTTATTCGCTTTATGGCGAATAAAAAATGTACCAAGCCCTTTGTCTCCCTAGCGCAAAAAAAACCAAACAATTAAGCGCTAAAATTGCTATAGATTTATGATTAAACCAGTTTTCTTAAAAGCACAGTGGCGCAAATTAATTATGGCCAATTACCATGTTGATGCCTCTGTAATAGAAAAATACCTACCACCAAATACCCAATTAGATCATTACCATGGAAAATACTATGTCAGCTTAATTGGCTTTATGTTTATGGAAACTGCAATAAAAGGCATAAAAATCCCATTTCATATCAATTTTGAAGAAGTTAACCTACGGTTTTACGTTACCTATAATGATGAGAATGAAATTAAAAGAGGAGCTGTTTTTATTAGTGAAATTGTGTCTAAGCCGATGATTTCTTTTGTGGCTAATACTTTATTTAATGAGCATTACGAAACCTTAAAAACAGAACATAGCTGGGAAATAGAAAAAGATCATCAAAAGATTAGCTACCAATGGAAAAAGAAAAAATGGTATAATCTGGAGGTAGAAGCAAGTAAAACACTACAACCTATGTTAGAAGGCAGCGAAGAAGAGTTTATTGCCGAACATTATTGGGGTTATACCAAAGCAGGTGAAAATAATTCTTTGGCTTACGCTGTTGAACACCCTAGATGGGAAATTTACCCCGTTCATCATTACTCAATTGATGCTGACTTTGAAGATTTATATGGTAAAGAATTTTCCTTTTTAAATCAAAGCAAACCTTCATCGGTATTTTTAGTAGAAGGCTCTGATGTTTTAATTAGGGATGGGTTTAAAATTTAGGTTTTTCTTTCTGTAACCACAGAGGGAACGGAGGTGTTTCACAGAGAGTGCAGAGGTTGCTTTTTTGATATAAATGTGTAGAGTTTTTTACCACAGAGGTAGCAGAGTTAACGGAGCTGAAAGCAGAGAAATTTGAAAGACATCTGCGAAAATCTGCTTTATCAGTGGGAAATGAATAAATCACGATTGACTAAGAAGGATTAGATTTTCACGCAAAGAAAAAATATAAGAATCGCAAAGAGCGCAAAGCTTTTCAATCGGCTCTTCAATTCTTTAATTTTCTCTCTAGCAATAAAAGTCTTTGCGAGCTTTGCGTAAATCTTTGCGAACTTTGCGAGAAAACACCAATTCAGATCTATTTGAAAGGTATCTGCGTTATCAGCGGAAAGCAATTAAAACTTAAAAAATCAATTACACCCCCAAACCCTTTATTGCAACAGCCTAAATTAAATAAACCCGATTGGCAGCGGTATGCTTTTTTTGTCAGCCTGGGCAGAGTCGAAGGCCAAAAAAAAAGCATTTAGCAGAAAGCGGGACTATCGTAACCCAAAAGCACTGCTGTACCTTTTCTAATTCTTTAATTACCTTTACCGCCAATATGATTTCTGTAATTTTAAATAAGGGTAAAGAAAAAGCGGTTTTACAAAAGCATCCTTGGGTGTTTTCTGGGGCTTTACAAGCTTTAAAAACTAAGCCAGCTAATGGTGAATTGGTAAAAGTATTATCGGCTAAGCAAGAGTTTTTGGCCTATGGATATTTTAACGATGCCAGCCGAGTTGCGGTGCGCTTGTTAAGCTGGGTAGAGGAAAACTTGCCTGATGAAGCTTGGTGGCGTATGCGTTTACAAAAGGCGGTTGCTGCCCGTAAAAACTTATTGAAAGACGGAACAAATGCTTGCAGATTAGTATTTAGCGAGGCGGATTATTTACCCGGATTAATTGCGGATAGCTATGGCGATTATCTGGCTTTACAAATTTTAACTACCGGCGTGGAAGCTATGAAACCTGTGATTTTAGACGAATTGCAAAAACTGACCGGTGCCAAAGGAATTTTTGATAAGGGTGATGCTACTGCAAGAGCTCATGATGGTTTAGCACAAACAGAAGGATTATTATATGGTGAGTTGCCGCCTGATTTTGTAGAGGTAAAGGAAAACGGAATTAAGTATCATATTAATATTGTAGAGGGACAAAAATCTGGCTTTTATTGCGACCAGCGAGAGAACCGTAAAATTGTTGCCGCTTACGCCGAGGGAAAAAATGTATTAGATTGCTTTAGCTACAGCGGAGGTTTTTCTTTGAATGCGCTGGCTAATGAGGCAAAATCGATTACATCGGTAGATAGCTCGGCCTTGGCTGTAGAAACTTTAAAAAAGAATGTAGAACTGAATGGTTTTGATGTAGCTAAAGTAACCCCAATCCAAAACGATGTAAACAAGCAATTAAGGATTTTTAAAGAGGAAGAGAAAAAATTTGATATCGTGATTTTAGATCCGCCTAAATATGCACCTTCTCGTTCTGCTTTAGACCGAGCAGCTAGAGCTTATAAAGATTTAAACCGATTAGGGATGCAGGTTATAGAAAGCGGCGGTTTATTGGCTACTTTTAGCTGCTCTGGAGCTGTTGATATGGACACCTTTAAGCAAATTATTGCTTGGGCTGCTTTAGATGCTGGCAAAGAAGTTCAAATTATCCATCAGTTTAACCAGCCAGAAGATCATCCTATCCGTATTTCTTTTCCTGAGGGCGAGTATTTGAAAGGGTTGTTGTGTAGGGTGTTTTAAATGCCTTAAGCTTAAAGCATAAGGCTTAAAGCTTTTTAGATATCAAACCTTTCCCTTAACGCTTCAGAATTACTACGACTGCTGGTAAATTTACTTTGACTAGGATTATCCATCACAAAAACCAATGCACCGTTAAAGCTTTTTCTTATTTCTTTAATTCTATCCGTGTTTATGATGATGCTTCTATGAATTCGGCAAAAGTTTTCGGGTAGTTTTTCTTCTAAATTAGCTAAGGTGAAATCTGTTAAATGTTTATTGCCATCATCGGTATGTAAGAAAACGTATTTATCCTCAGCTTCTATAGCTACAATATTTGCAAGCTGAATCAACAAAATTTTATCTCCAATTTTAACTGTAAGTGTTTTAATTGCTTTTTTAGGTTTAAGCTGATCTAGCAAATCTTGTAGCGGTAAAGCTAAAGGTTTGTGCATTTCTTGCAACTTATGCATACTTTTTTGTAAACGATCTTTCTCAACAGGTTTTAACAAATAATCTAGCGAATTTTCTTCAAAAGCTTTTATAGCATATTGATCGTAAGCGGTTGTGAAAATAACTTTAGGTTGCTTTTTAAGCTTGGCAAGCATCTCAAAACCGTTCATAATTGGCATCTCAATGTCTAAAAAAATTAAATCAGGCTGATGTATATTAACCATTTCTAAACCTTCTTTACCATTACTGGCTTGTGCAACAATTTGTATAAAAGTGTAGGGCGCAAGCAATCTTATTAATCTTTGGCGAGCAAGCTCTTCGTCATCAACAATTAAACAGGTATAGTTATTCATAATTACAATGGTAAAGTTATTTTTATTTGTTTAGTAGGGTCGTTAATAATTTGTAAAGTATAATTATTTGGGTAAAGCAGTTGCAACTTATCGTATGTACTTTGCAGGCCATACCCGGCATTTAATTCGGTAGGAAAAGCTTTTCCGTTATCAGTTACCATTAAATTTAGCTCATTTCCTACTTTGCAAACTTTCACTTTTAGTTCTCCACCCTCAACAACGTCATTTAAGCCGTGTTTCAAAGCATTCTCAACCAAAGGTTGTAAAATAAAACGTGGCATTTGATTTTCAAGAACATTGTTATCAATATCAAAAACAAAACTAATACGGTTGCCAAAACGTACTCTTTCAATATCTAAATAAGTTTCAACAATCTCTATCTCCTCTTTTACCGTGGTAAAGTTTTCATTTTGAGTGTTAATACTATATCTAAAGAGTTTCGAAAGTTTTAAAGTCATGTCTTCAGCTTTATCAGCATCAATATGGATTAAACTTGCAATAGAATTAAGGGAATTGTATAAAAAATGCGGATTTATTTTAGATTGTAAAGTTTGCAGCTCTGCTTGAGTTTTTAATTGATTCAACTTTACAATATCAACCTCTTTTTGCTTTAACCGCAACTCTAAGTTGCTTCGTTGTGTTTGGTAAACGCCTACAATGGTTGTTACCACCAAAGATATTACTAAGTTAATTAACAGCTGTTGAGGATCAGAAAATAAGGTATAGCCAATTTTAAGAATAAATAAATTTAAAATAAAAAGGCAAATCTCGCTTGCAATAGTCATACCTACCAAAGCAGCCAAATAGTATAAACCCCAAATAAAATAGTAGTTTTTTGGTTTGTATTTAATACGGTAATTTTCTACCAATTGCATAAAGCTAGAAATAGAAGTAGAAATAGCTACACTAAACATAAAGGTTACACCTACGTACCTCCAGCTTACTTTATTTGCAGAAATTAAATAGAATATAATCAAAACAGAAGCGACAATTGCACCTATTCTTAATCCACTTATTGCACATTTTAAAAAATCTTTCATTGTTATTGTTGAGTTTTATTTTTTTGATGATTTAAATATTTCCTGAGTTTCCTGACCACTTGTCAAGATATCATTAAAGCAATTAAATGCTTATCAGTATTTAAATCTAAAGTAAGCAATAGCACAAAATTAAATAACAATTTATGACCAATGGTATTTTATCTAGACGAACTGTTTATTTGATAGGATGAATGGGAAACAAAAAGAGCCTGCCTCGATTAAGAAACAGACTCTTCGCTTACATTTTAACTTATACTATTGTTTGATTATTTGTTTAATGATTAGTTTACCTTGACCAGTTAACCTAATGTTATAAACTCCAATAGCCAGCTTACTAATATCTAAACTAATATTACTTTCTTGTTTACTAATCGCTTTATTTATTAATATTTTACCTGTTAAATCTATCAGCTCTAATTTTTGATAAACTTCAGCATCAAAACTTAAATTAATTATTTCACTTACTGGGTTAGGGTAAACAGATAACTCGCTTAAATTAAATGTTACATTTACAGCTCTAATACCTAAATCGTTTTGCTTACCGTCTTTATCATATTGTACTAATTGGTAGTAATTTACTCCACTTGTAGGTGTAAGGTCTATATAGTTGTATTGAATTTTTTGGGTAGAGTTTCCTGCTCCGAATATTTTTACAATGGTGGTAAAATCTATTCCATTTGAAGAACGTAATACCTCAAAATAACTGTTATTAGTTTCTGATGCTGTTAACCAATTCAGGTTTACTGTACCATCGTTATTTAGTTTAGCGTCGTAGCTGATTAATGATACTGGTAATGCAACTCCTACTGTTAACATTC
>JBIKIN010000037.1:0-26836 GCA_044361595.1 Pelobium sp.
CGGTGGTCGCCGTATCATTAGCACCATATTTCAATTTAGAGAAAGAGTACGAAATGCACCAAGTAATCAAAGGCTTAATTAAAAATAAGTTTGTACAATCAGTACATGACGTTGCCGATGGTGGTTTATACATTGCTTTGTTAGAGTCTGCCATGCCAAATAATTTAGGTTTTGAGGTAGAAACCGATATCGATTTCCGTAAAGATGCTTTCCTTTTTGGCGAAGCGCAAGGAAGGGTAGTGGTTTCAGTTTCTCCTGCTCAACAAGAAGCTTTTGTGGAATTTATGGCGACTGTTGATACCGATTTCTCTTTATTAGGAACAGTTACTAATGGCGATTTAGTAATAGACGAAGAAGTTTTTGGTAATGTGATCTCTGCTAAAAAAGCTAATGAAAATGTTTTACATGATATTTTAGGAGAATAGTATTTTTTTTTAGAAAAGCAGGGTTATTCGTTCTTTGGAATAGATAGCTCTGCTTTTTTTAATTTGAATTGGCAATAGTCACGTCTCTTCCACCAAATCCATAACCACTTCAATTAGGTTTACTCACCTTATCAAGTTCTTAAAACACAGATATACTCACTTAATATTACTAGATATTTTTTATCGTTAGATTATTTATCTAGTTATTAAAATTTTCAAAATGAAAATAATTTCAATCACTATCTTTATTTTAATCGTCAGTTCAAGGTTTTTATTTTCGCAGGAAAAAAAAGTTGACAATTTTTATAACGTTAGAAATATTGATTTTATTGGAGATAAAAACCCTAAAAATCCTGATAAAAAGGATGATGACTTATTAGATTCTATCTTTAAAATTGATAAAGATTTTGAATTTGAATTAAGGCTATGGGTACAAGGTGCTTTTAAAACTAAAAGTGCTTTTGTAATGTCAAATAAGGATAATCATTGGAAGATTAGATATTTTGATTGGGATGGAAGCTTAAAAAGAAATTTTAAATTGAGAGAAATATCACTTAAAGACGCTGATATTAATAGCTTATGGAGACAAATAAATGAACAACATCATATTTGTATTATTCCATCTGGTGATTCTATTATTTATGAATGCACAAATTATTACGTAGATTTTGAAAATCCAGAAAATTCAAGAATTAGAAGAACTGAAATTTTAGATGGAGCTTCTTATAACTTTGAAATTTTAATGCCTAATCAGAAAAGGTATTTTAGTTATTCTAATCCTTCTGGATTTTTAAAATCTTGCCCAAGTAATGAAATTCTATATCATGTAACAATTAGCATTGCATTTATTGAAAAGTTTGTAAGAGATAATAGAATTTAAAACTAATTATTTCCAAACTGGAGCAAGTCTTCTGAGCGGTATGAAAGATGATGAGTAGACTTGTGACCTTATTACTTTGGCTAATTTGTTTTAAAGATTTGAGATGAATTGTTATCTACAACCTTATAATTCAGATTCTAGAATAATGAACAATAAGAAAAACATCAAATTAGAGCTTTCGGATAATGAAAGAACAAATCTGCGCAAGAATAAGATTAAAAAATCCGAGATTTTGAAATATACTGCTGATGAGTTAGCAGTTCTATTGAACGTTTCAGGATTAAGAGCAAAGGAACTTTACGCTTTAGCTGATTTTCAACAAATTCCATCAATTGGGATTGAGTTTGCCAAAGATTTGATTTTTTTAGGTTATTACTGCGTTAAGGAATTAAAGGAGAAGAATGGTGCTGAATTGACCAATCTTTATGAAAAAAAGAAAGGTTACCAAACCGATCCTTGTGTGGAAGACCAATTTAGATTGGCCGTGGATTTTGCTGAAAATATGGATTATTCTAAAAACTGGTGGGACTTTACCAACGAAAGAAAGCAATACAGAAACGAGTTTGGATACCCAAAAGACAGACCTGAAAATAAATGGACGGAAGTATAAACCTGAGAAAACTAAGTACAAGAATTTCTTGGTGTTAACAGGGCGTATCTAAAATTAAAAAATAACAAGGCTTATCGACCTTTGATCTAATTAGTTAGATTATCCTATTCACAAAATAATAAAACCTTACAAGTGTGATGTCTCCTCCGTCGACATGACAGTGTGAGATAGATTTTAATTGATTATTTATCATCTGTGCATTCGTGGCTAAAAAAACTAACCCCAACAAAAAAGCGATTTTGAAATATTTCAAAATCGCCTTTAGTACATTTTTATTGAAGTGAAATTACATCACTAACACACCTTTAGCATCAAATTTAATTTCTTTCTTAGGTTCAGTTATTTTAGCTATTTCTTCTTTCGATTTTTTAGCATCTTCTGCGTAATGCTTTAATTCATCAACAGATGTGGTTTCTTTTTTAGAAATACCTTCTAATACTACTGTTTTACCAACAATATCTTTTGGCATAAAAAAACCATAATCTTTAAAAGTTACTCTGGTAGTTTCGCCATTTGCATTTTCTAATTTCATCCAGCATCCTTTAGATGTACATACTTCTAAAACTTTACCCGATATTTTGGTTTCTAATGTTTGTGCTTCGCCCATTTTACTTGCTAATTTGGTAACAGGAATTGCGCCTTTTGCGGTAATTTTTTCGCCATAAGTTACGCCTTTAGCAGCAGGTGTAATTTTTGAATCTTGTGCTTTAGCTACAACTACAGCAAACATTAATGCGAATGTGATTTTGATTAACTTTTTCATATTTTTCTATTTTGTTTTTATTTTTTACGTAAGGGATTAACCAAAGCGTTTCTTCAGAGCAGCTACATCTTTTTTTGTTTTTTCCTTCGACTCCGCTCAGAGTGACAATACTCAGGATGACAAATAAAATATAGCGTTCAGCTCGTTAAACGCCCTAATTTATAATTTTATTGTTTAATTAATTCTAATCTATTAAACCAATTGTCCATACAACTCGGCTTTTTGTTGTTTTACAGTTGCATTCGTGATATACTCATCGTAATCCATCATTTTATCTAAAACACCTTTTGGCGTAATTTCAATCACTCGGTTTGCAACGGTTTCTGTTAACTCATGATCTCGAGAAGTTAAGAGCACAACGCCTTTAAAATCTTTTAGTCCGTTGTTTAAAGCAGTGATAGATTCTAAGTCTAAGTGATTGGTAGGCTCGTCCATTAATAAAACATTTGGTGCTTCTAACATCATTTTAGAAAACATACAACGCATTTTTTCCCCTCCAGATAATACACTAGATTTCTTGAATACTTCTTCGCCACTAAATAGCATTCGGCCTAAAAAGCTTCGAATAAAGGTTTCGTCTTTCTCGTCTTTAGAGTACTGGCGCAACCAATCAACCAAGTTGTCATCGTTATGGTCAAAATAACCATGATTATCTATGGGTAGGTTAGAAGCGATTACGGTAACGCCCCATTTAAACTCTCCTTTGAAATCAGTATCTCGGCCAGCTAAAATATCATGAAGCGCTGATGTTGCTAAAGAGTTTTGAGAAAGTATAGCTACTTTATCTCCTTTATTAATGGTGAAACTGATGTCTTTAAACATCACTTCGCCATTAACTATTTTAGTTAGTTTTTCTACTTGAAGTATTTGATCGCCTAAATCGCGAGCCATTTGGTTAAACATAATGGCTGGATATTTACGGCTCGATGCTTTAATCTCGTCGACATTAATTTTATCTAAAGCCTTTTTACGTGAGGTTGCTTGTTTAGATTTAGAGGCGTTAGCAGAGAATCGACGAATAAATTCTTGTAATTCTTTGATTTTATCTTCAGCCTTCTTATTCTGATCCGAACGTTGACGTAATGCTAATTGTGACGACTCGTACCAGAAACTATAATTACCCGTATAGATGTTCATTTTAGAGAAATCTATATCTACAATGTGCGTACAAACCGTATCTAAAAAGTGTCTATCGTGAGAAACAACTAAAACGATGTTTTGATAATCAGCCAAAAAGTTTTCTAACCATCCAACGGTTTCAATATCTAAATCGTTAGTGGGCTCATCAAGAATTAATATATCTGGGTTGCCAAAAAGCGCTTGAGCTAATAAAGCTCTTACTTTTTCATTACCATCTAATTCTTTTATTAATTTATAATGCTGTGCTTCTTTTATACCTAAGTTACTTAATAGGGTAGCAGCATCGTTTTCAGCATTCCAACCATTCATTTCTGCAAAAAGATTTTCTAATTCTCCAGCTCTTAAACCATCAGCTTCGGTAAAATCTTCTTTCATGTAAATGGCATCTTTCTCCTTCATGATACTGTAAAGCTCTTTCCAGCCCATCATCACGGTTTCTAATACTGTATTTTCATCAAATTCGTAATGATTTTGATTTAAAACAGCCATACGTTCGCCAGGAGTAAAACTTACCGAACCTGAAGTAGGATCAACCTCGCCAGCTAATATTTTCATAAATGTAGATTTACCAGCACCATTGGCACCAATAACTCCATAGCAATTTCCTTGAGTGAATTTGAGGTTTACATCCTCAAAAAGTGTACGTTTTCCAAAACGTAATGATAAATTTGAAACAGTAATCATAATTGTTGCAAAGGTAAGATTAATGAGTTAAAATAAGGATTTTAGCTTTGGAAAAATGATTTTAAATAATCTGAAATAAATTATCCAATTTTAAAACGTGAATGATATTTTAAAAGAAGATTTAATTAGCGAGTGTTTACATATTTTATCAGGTAAAGAACAAGGTCTAAAATCAGAGATAGCGCAGCTACGTGATGGTATTGCTAACGATTCTAAAAGTAGCATGGGTGATAAATACGAAACAAGTAGAGAAATGTCTCAACAAGAGATTAATAGATTAGAGCAACAGCAAGCATTGGTTAAGCAACAAGTTTTTCAATTGAAAAATATTCCTACAAATGTTAATTCTAATAAGATAAATGTTGGGAGCTTGGTGCAAACCAGTATTGGTTATTTCTTTATTGCAACTGCTTTAGGCGAAGTGCAAATTAACAATCAATGTATTTATGTGATTTCGCCAGTTGCACCAATTGCTAAGTTATTGTTGCATCAATCTATAGGTAAAGAAATCACAAACAATAATAAACAAATTAAAATATTAGCAATAAACTAATCTTATGGAGTTTACATTAACCACACCTGCATTATTGTTTTCGGCTATTTCATTACTGCTTTTGGCTTATACCAATAGGTTTTTAGCTTTAGCTAGTATTATTAGGGGGATGAAAATTCAATATCTTAATACTAAAGATGAAAACCTATTAGGACAAATGGCTAATTTACGTAGGAGGATTTTTTACATTAGAAATATGCAAGGCTGTGGTATTATTAGCTTTTTCTTTTGTGTGTTATGCATGTTTTTAATGTATTATCAACTAATTCATTTAGCACAATACGTATTTGGTTTAAGTTTGCTGCTATTGATGATTTCTCTTTACATATCTTTTAGAGAAATACAAATGAGCGTTAATGCATTAAAAATGGAATTAAAAGATTTAAAACCAGAGATTGATGCCGCAGAGAAAAAATTAAGTTTATTTAAAAGATAAATAGGATAGACTTTTTAGAAATTATAGGTAATAAAAAAAACCATCGTTAAATTAACGATGGCTTTTTTGACTTTAAATGTGATCTATATTAAGATACCTGCAATTAAGCAAGTTTAACATTCACTGCATTTAATCCTTTTTTTCCGTCCTGTAGGTCGAAAGTTACTTCGTCATTTTCTCTGATTTCGTCAACCAGACCCGAAACGTGTACAAAATATTCTTTGTTTGTTCCGTCTTCTTTAATAAAACCAAATCCTTTGGTTGAATTAAAGAACTTTACTGTTCCATTGTTCATTGTATTGTAATTAATATTTTAACAAATGTATATAATAAATATTGAATTAGTAGGGTAAATAATAATTTTTTGATAATCAATTAGTTTAAAAACAAAAAAGCCGAGCTTTAAAATTAAAACTCGGCTTGATATATTGTTTAAAAACGATTAAACTTCAAAAGAAAAATCATCATCAGATTTAGGTGTATAACCATCTGGGTTAAACTCATACTTCTTTTCTATCACTTCTTGGTGAGATTTAATGTAATCTATAGTTTCTGTTAAGCCTTCTGCAAACTTTTCAAAATCCTCTTTGTACAAGAAAATTTTGTGCTTTATGAAAACACCATCCTCAATTCTTTTTTTACTTTCTGTAATTGTAACGTAGTAATCGTTAGATCTTGTTGCTTTTACATCAAAAAAGTAAGTTCTTTTACCGGCTCTAACTTTTTTAGAAAATACCTCTTCTCTTTCTCTGTTATCGTAATCTCCCATTGCTATTAATAAGTGTTGTAAGTTTTGATGGTCTAAATAAAGAAAGAAATTATTAAACTTCCAAAATAAAATAGATTTAAGATTTAAGAATTTTTAAATGTTTGTATAAATTCAAAGAAACAACCTTTTAAAAGTATTAATAAATCGCTTTAAATCATTAATTTAATTCTTGCTCTTCCAATAATTGTTTTTCGTAAAGTTCTAAATACACTCCAGCTTGATTCATTAATTCTTGATGGGTTCCCTTTTCTTTAATCTCTCCCTTACCAAGAACTATTATTTGATTAGCATTTTTAATTGTAGAAACTCGATGGGCAATTAAAATACTTGTTTTATTTTGCATCACCTTACCCAAATTACTTAGTATTTCTTCTTCGGTTTTAGTGTCTACAGCAGAAAGACAATCATCAAATATTAAAACTTGAGGTGATTTTATGATAGCCCTCGCAATAGAAACACGTTGTTTTTGACCGCCCGAGAGTGTAATTCCACGTTCGCCGATAAAAGTTTTGAATTTATTCTCAAACGCCATAATATTATGATAAACTGCTGCATTTTTTGCAGCCTGCTTAACCATATTTTCGTCTAAATAATCTAAACCAAACGCTATATTTCTTTCTATTGTATCAGAAAATAAGAAAACCTCTTGAGGCACAAATCCGGTTTGGCTTCTAAAATTATTGAGATTAATATGCTTTATATCTTGTCCATCAATTTCTATACTACCGCTGTCAACATCATACATTCTCATCAATAAATTAGCAATAGTAGATTTTCCTGATCCTGTTCGGCCAATTATGGCTAACATTTCTCCTGATTTTATTTTAAATGAAACATTTTCTAAAGCTTTTATGCCAGTATCAGGATAGGTAAAACATACGTTCTTAAACTCAATATCACCATTAATTTTTATAGAATTTGGGTTATTGTTTATGATGTCTGGCTTAATACTTAAAAACTCGTTAATCCTTTTTTGGGAAGCCGCCGCCCTTTGCACTAAAGAGGTTACCCAGCCTAAAGAAGTAACCGGAAATGTTAATTGGTTTACATAAACAATAAACTCTGCAATATTTCCACTGGTAATTTTACCTTCTATAACCTGTAAACCGCCTATATAAATTGTTATGATGGTACTTAAACCAACCATAAATAACATAATGGGGAAGAAAAAAGCTTGTACCTTAACCAAAGACATAGATTCTGTTTGATAGGCGGCGCTTTCTGCTGCAAAACCTTTATTAATACTATCCTCTCTAACATAAGATTTTACCACCCTAATTCCAGAGAATGTTTCTTGAACAAACGAAGAAAGCGTACTTAACCTTTTTTGTATGAGCTCGCTTTTTTTATTAATAATACTATTTACATAATAAATTAAAATAGCCAAAAGTGGGAGAGGTGCTATGCAGTAAATAGTAAGTTTTGCATTTACATTTAGCATGGTAAAAATAATGAGTAAGAAAAGTACAATTGTGTTTATGGTATACATAATTGCCGGACCAATATACATTCTCACTCTACTTACGTCTTCTGTTACTCTATTCATCAAATCGCCAGTGTTATTTCTTCTATAAAAGGCTAAGGATAAATTTTGATATTGTTGATAAATCTCGTTTTTAAGGTCGTATTCTATATGCCTAGAAGTTAGGATAATAGTTTGTCTCATAAAAAAGAGAAACAAGCCACGTATTAAAGCTAAGGTAATTACCAAAGCTCCAAAAAACAATAAACTAGAACTAAAAATTTCTAAAATAACAGATTGCCTATTAAACCCATTAAATAAACGGTAAACTGCTATATTATCTGTCACTAAATCAAAGGCAATTCTAATAATCTGAGCAGGTAAAACGGCGAAAAAATTAGATATGATTACAAATATTACCCCTGGTAAAAGTTTCCATTTGTACTTTAAAAAAAATTTATTGAGGTAAGCTAATTCCTTCATAATTAATATTCACAAATGTAGAAAATAATTATTTAGCCAAAGTTAAGTTTCATTGCAGCTATATTGTATGCTAAAATGTGATACACTATAGAGATAATATAAGATACTCTAAATCAACATTAATGGTTCATTTATCATTAAATTGAATTTTTATCTTTTACACACCATAAAAATAGCATACTTTTGCACCGTTAAATAAATAAAATTATTTACCAAATTTTATATTGTATCATTTAAATAGGTTTCTAAAAACCAATTCGTTCTTTAAATATGTTAAATAGAAGGCATTTAAGAGTTAAGGTAATGCAAGTATTGTATGCTTACCAGCAAGCCGAAACAAAAAACACCACTCTTTTTGAAAAAAACTTATTAGCCAATATTGATAAGGTTTTTGAAATGTATATCAGTATTTTAGCTTTAATTGTTGATGTTACTAAGTATGCCGAAATTGACGCTATTGAAAGATCAAACAAGCATTTACCCACCCACGAAGATTTAAATGCCAACTTAAAAGTTCTAGATAACTTATTTATTAAATCTCTTTTAAACAATACTCAATATTTAGCTGCTATTAAAAAGTACAAAACTTCATGGAGTTTTGACCCTGAATTAGAAAAGTCGTTATTCATGACTTTAAAAGCATCTGATGAGTATAAAGTATATTTAGAGAATCCCGAACAGGACTTACATAGCGATAAAGACTTAATTAAATTCATCTTTAAGAAAGTAATTTTAAAGTCAACGCTAGCTCAACAAGCTTTAGAAGATTTACACATCAATTGGCAAGTAGATCAGGATGTTTTACAAGCCATGATTGCTAAAACATTAAAAAACTTCTCAACTACTGAATCTGAAAATCAATTAGCACAAATAAGCGCTAATTGGATGGAGGACAAAGAATTTGTTTTAGATCTATTCCAAAAGACAATTGCAAACGATGCTGTATTTCATCAATTAATATCCGATAAAACTAAAAATTGGGAAGCAGATAGGATTGCCATGATGGATGTTATCTTAATGAAAATGTCTCTATCAGAAATGCTTTATTTTACTAGTATTCCAGTAAAAGTTACCATAAACGAGTATTTAGAAATAGCAAAGGAATTTAGTACCCCAAAAAGTAATTCTTTTATTAACGGTATTTTAGATAAAATTTTAGAAGATTTGCAGAAGCAAAATAAAATTAAAAAATTTGGAAGGGGTTTATTATAACATGAAAAAACTAGCGATATATTTATTGGTATTATCAGTATTCATAGCATGTAATAACGATTCGAAACCAGTAAATCAATCTTCAAATACAGAGACATCAACTGTAGACTCGGCTCAATTAAGTGCAGCAGCACCCGTAATTAAGTTTGATAAAGACGTCTATGATTTTGGTAAAATAAAACAAGGAGAGTCTGTTGCTTACGATTTTAGTTTCACAAACAATGGTAAATCACCATTAATAATTAAAGATGCTGTTGCAACTTGCGGTTGTACAGTACCAGAACCACCAAAAGACCCTATTTTACCAGGCCAAAGCGCTAAAATTAAAGTTGTTTTTAATAGTGCAGGTAAAGAAGGCTTGCAAGATAAAGTAGTAACCATTACAGCTAATACCATTCCCGCCCAAACTCAAATACATTTGATTGGCGAAGTTCTTAAATAATCTAATAACCCTTAAAATTATAAATATGTTAAATTTTGTTTTATTACAAGCTACAGGTAGCAATCTAATGAGTTTTTTACCCATGATTTTAATTGTGGTAGTATTTTATTTTTTCATGATTAGACCTCAAATGAAAAAAGCTAAAGATCACAAAAAGTTTGTTGCCGAATTAAAAAAAGGAGATAAAGTAATTACTACTGCTGGTATACACGGTAAAATTGCTGATTTAAACGAAACGACCTTCTTGGTGGAAACAGAAGGTGGTGGTAAAATCAGATTTGAAAAATCTGCCGTATCTTTAGATTCATCTAAAACGCTAAACGTTTAAAATAACTAATCAAAAAAGTAAAAAATGCCGTTTTATAAATAAAACGGCATTTTTTTTTATTTTTACTTCTTAAATTATCAACCATTTTAATGCCATTAATTAAGTTAACATCTATAGAAAGGAGGAAATTAAGTATATTTTTTACTTGTTTATTGTTAGCAGTAGGAGCCTGGTTGTTTTTTGCACTTTCAAAAAAATACGAATATACAGTAAAGTCTACCGTTAACTTTATAAATCCGCCTATAAATAAGGCTTTTAATTCATTACAATCAGACACTGTAACACTTACCATTAATGGTTCAGGATGGCAATTATTGTTCACTAAACTAAGGCTTTATCCATCGGCAATTAAAGTTAATTTGAAAAATTTAGCGAATAGAAATTATGTTACATTCTCTGATCAAATTAAAACCATAAATAAATTATACTCTAAAGAACAACAAATCACCAGCATACAACCCGATACTTTATATTTTGATTTTACAGAAAGAAAAGTTAAAAGAGTACCTATTCAATTAATTTCTGATTTATCTTTTGTGAAACAATTTGGACAATCTGATGCCAATAAAATAAAGCCTGATTATGTAACACTAACAGGTCCACAGAAAGAATTAAACAAAATAAAAATTTGGTATACCGATACTTTAAGAGTAAATAAAATTAATAATGATATATCAAGCAATATTACCTTGCAAAAGCCCAAAGAAACAAATATCTCTATATACCCAAAACAAGCAGAAATTAAAATTGATGTAGAAGAATTTACCGAGAAAAGATTATACATACCTATTAAGGCAATTAATAATAGTTCTTACTATAATATTAAAATTATACCAGAAAAAGTGATGATTGTTGTAATGGTACCGCTTTCTGCCTATACCAAAGTGACCGAGCAAAACTTTAAAGCAACTATTGATCTTAATTTATGGCGTAAAAATAAATTAACACAATTACCGGTAAAAATCATCAAAGAAGTTCCTTTTGTAAGATTAAGGATGGTTGTTCCTAATCAAACTGATATTTTAATAAAAAACTAATGCTTAAAGTAGGAATAACAGGTGGAATTGGAAGCGGCAAAACAACTGTTTGTAAAATATTTGAATTATTAAATATTCCAGTTTTTTATGCTGATGAAGAAGCTAAAAAACTAATGAACGATGATTTAAATGTTGTTAAAAAAATTAAACTATTATTTGGTGATGAAGCCTATTTAAATGATGGTTTTTTGAATAGAAAACATATAGCCCAAATCGTTTTTAACGATAAAACTAAATTAGAAGCACTTAATGCAATTGTACATCCCGCGGTTTTTAATGCGATGGATGAATGGAGTGAGAAACAAAAAGCAAAATATGTTTTAAAAGAAGCTGCTTTACTTTTTGAAAGTAAATCTTATTTAAATAATGATTATAATATACTGGTTAGTTGTGATTTAGGATTACGCATTAAAAGAATTAGTAAAAGAGATTTGTTAAGTTATGACGAAATTAAAGCTCGAATTGACGCTCAGTTTTCAGAAGATGAAAAAGAAAAACTTTCTAATTTTATGATTTTTAATAACGAAAATCAATTCCTTATTCCTCAAGTTTTAAAGCTCCATCAACATTTTTTGAATTTATAAACCATCAATACCTTAAACTTTGATACTTCAAGATTTTATAGTCAAAACACCTTTTGGTTTATATTGTAAATACGGCGATTTTTATTTAGATCCTCAATTACCTGTTACGAATGCTGTAATATCTCATGCGCATGGCGACCATGCAAAACCTCATCATCAAAATGTGTTTTGCACTTTGCATACATCCTCAATCATGAAACTGCGTTTCAAAAAAAATGCGGCCAAAACGTTTTTTATAAAAAATTACGAAGATGAATTCTCATTTATTCAGGTTAAAGTGAGTTTTTTACCAGCTGGTCATATTTTAGGTTCTGCTTTGGTAAAAATGGAATATCAAAATTGTGTATACCTTTTTACTGGTGATTATAAAATGCAAGAGGATGAAACTTGTGAACCTTTAAAGCTTATTAATGCCGATGTTTTAATTACTGAAACAACCTTTGCTAACCCAGAAATCAAACATCCTAATCCAGTTTCTGAGATTGAAAAATTAAATCAAATTGATGCTAATATGATTATTGGAGTTTATGGATTAGGTAAGGCACAAAGGATTACTCAACTTATTCATAAAATTTGTCCACAAAAGAACATACTCCTGCATTATAGTATTTATCCTATTCATCAAATTTATGAAAACGCTGGTTTTAACTTAGGAACCTACAAGCATTATGATAGGAAAGTAATGAAGCAAAATTTAAAAAATAACGTTTATTTGGTTCCACCACTTACCTTTAACAGTTATAACCACGCAAAAGATGTTGTTAAAATATTCGCATCGGGATGGGAAAATTTACAAAAGGGCAACCATATTAAACTTTATATTTCTGATCATGTAGACTGGGACGATATATTGGCAACCATAAACATAGTTAAACCCAAAGAAGTGTGGACAATTCATGGAGATGGAAATTATTTAAAAAATTATATTCGAGATTCTTTGAAAGTGAAAATTTTGTAAAGTGATAGAAAATATAGATTATTACATAAACGAAGAGGGATATTATGTTTTTACAGAAAAACATCATTTAGAGCGTGGTTATTGTTGTAAAAACCAATGCAAACACTGTCCTTGGAAATACAAAAAGAAAGTTGATAAAATAAATTCTAATTTAAATCAAGAAAATAGTTTTAAAAGCAATGGAAATTGAAAAGGAAATAAAAAATGCAAAATTTCTCAATAACTATCAAAAAGTTTCTGTAAATATTGTTTACACCTATAACTGGCTAAATTCTTTGTTAAAGACAGAATTAGATAAGTATCACATTACTAATCAACAATTTAATATCCTAAGAATATTAAAAGGCCAATATCCAAAACCCTCTACAATTAATATTTTAAAAGAGCGAATGTTAGATAAAATGTCTGACGCTTCTAGAATAGTTGATAGGTTAGTACAGAAAGAGTTAGTCACACGATGTGTTAATGAGAAAGATAGAAGGGCGGTTGATATTGTAATTACTGAAAAAGGGTTAAACCTTTTAAAAAGTGTTTTAATAGAGGATGTAATTTCTAATGCCCTTCAAAATAATGTAAGTGAAGAAGAGGCAAATACATTAAGTTTACTTTTAGACAAATTAAGAGGATAGTTTCATGTTAGACCAATTAAAAAATATATCAACATTTGTTTTTGATGTAGATGGTGTCTTAACCAATGGAAACATTCTAATCGCAGAAAATGGTGAGCAACTTAGACAATACAACATTAAAGATGGTTATGCCATTCAATTAGCATTACAAAAAGGTTATCATGTTTGCATTATAACAGGTGCTAAATCAAAATCAGTGGCTTTAAGACTAAGTGGGCTTGGCATAAAAAATATTTATTTAGGAGCTTCATATAAACTACCTTTATTTGAAGGTTTTTTAGCTGAAAATAATTTAAAAACTTCAGAGATTGTATATGTAGGTGATGATTTACCCGACCAAGAAATTATGGAAAGGGTAGCCATTGCAGTTGCACCTAATGACGCCGTACAAGAGATTAAAGAAGTAGCATCATATATATCTAATTATAACGGTGGACAAGGTGTTGTGCGTGATATCATAGAAAAAGTATTAAAAGTACAAGGTAAATGGTTTGTAGAAAAACCTGATGCTGATGATGGTCAGCTTTAAAAATTGTTGTTTTTATTAAAATAAATATTTTTTTTTCCTTAATTTTAAATATATTAACATCCTCATTACTAATTGTTTTGTTAACAATTGTTTAAATACCTAATCAACCATATCTATGACAAAAAGAGTGTTTTTAGCATCCAAATCGCCTAGAAGGCAAGAGCTATTAAAACTAATGAATATAGATTTTGAACTTTTATTAAAGGATGTTGATGAAGATTTTCCAAATGATTTAGAACCACTAAAAGTTGCAGAATACATTGCCATTAAAAAAGCAAATGCATTTGATTTAGTAGAAAATGATGCTGTTTTAATTACTTCTGATACGGTTGTAATTATTGATAACCAGATATTAGGAAAACCAAAAGACGAAAACGAAGCAATAAAAATGCTTGATAAATTAAATGGTAAAACTCATCAGGTTGTAACTGGAGTTGCTTTTAAAACTTTCAATAGTATCTCTTCATTTAATTGTATTACAAAAGTAACTTTCAATTTAATTTCTAATGATGATATTCAATATTATGTGAAAAATTATCAACCATTTGATAAGGCTGGTGCCTACGGAATTCAAGACTGGATAGGTGCAATTGCTGTGAAATCTATAGAAGGTTCTTATACAAATGTAATGGGCTTACCTACGCATGAAATTTACGAAAAATTAAAAAAGCTAATTTAAAGCTAAGCAATTAGCATTTTCAATAATAAATAGTTAAAATTAGAATGATTTTTTTTCAAAAAGGGGCAATTATTTTTAAAAAACCAATAACCATTGGTGTTTTAACCTTTTTGAGCCTTTTTTTATTACTGCAATCTATTTCTTATCAGAGATATACTATTTTAAAAAACAGAGAACAAGCTAAACTTAATAATCAGGCTGAGATAACAAAGGACAATATTCTATCGCTTTTATATGACAACATTTACGTAACTAAAGCACTGGCATATATTGCTCAGAATAAAGGAATACAAGATGATTTTGATGAGATTGCTCAAAATATTCTACCACAAAATCATGTCATTGATGTTTTAGAATTAACTAAACTTAGTGTAGTTACTCATGTATATCCTTACCAACAAAATAAATCAGTAATAGGATATGATATTTTTTCTACCGATTTACATGGAATACCCGCTAGAAAAGCTATTGAGAGTAAATCACTTTATTTTGAAGGTCCTGTAAAGTTAGAACAAGGCGGAATTGCTATCATTGGAAGATTGCCTTATTTTAAAAATCAAAAATTTGCTGGTTTTGCTGTAGGAATTATAAAGCTAGATAAAATTTTAAATCTTTTAGATTTAAAGCTTAAAAGTAAAAGCGATTACATTTTTGGTATCTCAAAGTACAATTCAATTAATAATACCAACGAATTTTTTCTTTCAAATGCAAAGCAATTTTCAGATAATAATTTTATTACTGAAAACATCCCCTCCGGAGATTGGAAATTACATATTAGACCAAAAAGGATTGTAGGTTTAAAAGATGTTTCCATAAATATCATATTTGGTTTTATTGTCTCTTTATTAGGAGGTTTATTTGCTTGGTTTATTAGTGCGCAACCTCAACAATTAAAAAAATTAGTAAATGAGAAAGTTGCAGAACTAAATAAAAATGAACAGCTAATGATTAAAACCCAAAAGCTTGCAAATGTAGGTAGTTGGGACATTAATTTATTAAATAAAAAGGTAACATGGTCAAAGTCGCTATTTGAAATTTTTGAGGCAAAGGATAATTTTACAGCCACTCTAGATGCCACCTTAAATCTATTTAAAGAAGGTTATAATAGAGACAAAATTAATTATCTAATTAACGATGCCATTAGAAATAAAAATTCTTTTAGGGTTGAATTAGAACTGGTAACTTTTAATAAAACCGAAAAGTGGGTAAGATTAAATGGAGATATTGAAGTTTTTAATAATCATGCTATTAGACTTTTTGGCGCAATACAAGATATTACACAAGAAAAGCTTTCAAATAACATTAACGAACAGCTTTCTAATCAAATAAAAGAAATAAGTGCAACTATACCAAGTGTAATCTATCAATTAAAAATTAACACTAATAATGAGTTTTCATTTACCTATATAAGCGAAAGTGTTAGTCGTTTATTACAATTAGAAGTTGATAAAATCTATTCTAACGCTAATGAGATTTTAAATTTAATTCATCCAGATGATTTAACAATCTTTAAAAATTCGTTTTTAACAAATATTATTGGGAAAGGGCAAAGTCAGAATTTTACTTTTAGAGTTAACATAAATAATCAAATACTTTTTCTTAACAGTAATGCAACATCAAGCTTAATTGATAACGAACTCATTTGGAATGGCTCTTTAACTGATATTAGCGAAATTAAAAAGGCAGAAGAAGAGGAAACTTATTTAGCTGGATTATTAGCTAATATTTACGATGCCATTATTTCTACCGATAAAGATTTTGTAATTAAATCGTGGAATTATGGAGCAGAGCAAATTTACGGATGGAAGGCAGAAGAGGTTATAGGTAGAAAATTTCATGCCGTTTTAAAAACACAATATATAGGTAGCAGTAGAGAAGAAGTAAGAAAAGACTTTTTAGAGTCTGGCTTATTTAATGGTGAAGTATTACAAATAGATAAATTCGGCATTTTTCACCATATAGCTATGAGTGCTAGTTTGTTGAGAGATAAAAACAATAAAGTGGCTGGCGCAGTATCTGTTAACAAACAAATAGACGAAATTAAAAAATCACAAAAAGACTCTACATACAAAACCAATTTATTAAGTACAATTGGTTTAGTAAATTCAACATTATTAAGTAATCAAGATTGGTTAAATTCCTTAGATATTGCATTTGAACTGATTGGAAGATCTTTAAAAACACATAGAATTATATATTATGAAAATGAGATAGTGGATGGAAACGTATACTATACCAATGTTAAATTAGAATGGGTTTATAACGATAAAGCTAAACTACCAGAAAATTTAAGAACCTTAGAAATTAATCTTTATGATGACTCAATTGAGGTAATGGATAATCATGAATTTTTTACCGCTATTACTAGTAAAGTGAAAGATGATAATTTGAAAAAGTTATTTATTCAGAAAGGTATAAAATCATTAATTTCTTTTCCAGTGAAAAATAGTTCAAATAAAGTAGGTTATATTACTGTGGAAGATATTCTTAATGATAGAGAATGGTCTGATGAAGAAATTTATTTCTTAAAAACTATCATTAATAATATATCTTCTGCCATTCAAAAAAGTGAATATAATGAAGCATTAGAATTAGCAAACAATGAAAAGAAATTAATATTAGAAAGTATTACAGATGCTTTTTTTGCAGTTGACAAAAACTGGAAGGTGACTTATTGGAATAAAATTGCTGAACAATTGTTTGGATATAAAAACGAGGAAATATTAGGTCATTATATTTGGGATAAATTATTCACTAAAGAGGATTTGATTTTTAAAAACCGTTTTTTTGATTCCTATAATAATAATCAAACCATAAATTTTGAAGCATTTTTTAAAGAAGCTCAAATTTGGTTAGAGGTAAGTGCATTCCCTTCAGGAGCCGGATTATCTATCTATTTTAAAAATATTAATGAACGAATAGAATACCTAAACGCAATACAAAAGCAAAATCAAAATCTAAAAGAAATTTCATGGATACAATCTCACGTGGTAAGAGCTCCTTTAGCTAGACTAATGGGATTATTAAGCATTAGAAAAGACATTAATGAGAACGAAATGAGTGAAGATGAATATTTTGAATTGATAACAAAATCTACTATTGAACTTGACGTTTTTATTAAAAACATTATAGATAAAACTCAATCTGCCACACATAAAAATCAAGACGATAAGATTAAACCTTCTTTTAAAGAGTAAGAACAAGTTACAATGTTATTGATGTTAAATTCATTAACAATAAACTTAGTTAAAACAGAGGCCATCAAAATCATATCTACTCTTAATGGAATTAATCCCTTCATATTTGCTCGTTGCTCGTGATTAGAGTTAATAATAGTATCTAATAAATTCATTATTTCTGACTTGTCAAAATTAAAAAAACGATGGTAATTAGCGTCGTATACCTCATTTTGACCAAAACTAACCATGGTTGCAAAAGAATCAAAAGAGCCAGCTGTTCCAATTAATTTAATGGGTTTAAATTTTGTAATTGCCGCGAATAAATCTGTTAATTTTTGTTTAAATAAATGATGAATGTTTACTATTTCATCAGTTCTTAAAGCATCATGGTTAAGATAAAAATCTGCTAATAACCTGGCTGCCCCTAATTGATAACTGTTTTTCCAAAATATTTGGCCTTGATTGCAAATAATAAATTCTACACTACCTCCACCAATATCCATGATTAAATCTGTAGTGTTGCTTAAAACTTGAGCACCTTTTGCTCCTGCATAAATATATTCTGCTTCTTTTAACCCATCAATTAATGTGATAGCTATTTGAGCCTTATAATGAGCTTCTTTAATGAAATCTTGACCATTTGAAGCATCTCTTACAGCTGCTGTAGCTGTAGCTAAAATATTTGTAATTTGATGTTTATCAATTTGTTTTCTAAATTCAATTAAAGCATTAATTCCTCTTGTATAAGCTTCTGGAGCAATAAATCCTTTGTTAACTCCACCTTCGCCTAATTTAACAGCAATGGTATCCTTATATCTAATATTGATGTTGTTTTGATGATCAACATCTGCAATAAGCAAATGAAAAGTATTGGTTCCAATATCTATGACTGCTTTCATTTTATGTGTTTATATAATTTCTAAATTTCATAAAAAATCCCGAGTGATGAACTCAGGATTTTGTTTTACTTTAATCGATTTATAATAGTCCAAAATGGAAATCTTATTATTATAAATTGAATTACTCTTTGTAATTAAACCATTTTACCAATTCTTTATAAGTTACTTTTTTACCGTACATTAAAATTCCTACACGGTAAATACGGGAAGCTACCCATGTGGTAAATATAAAGCCCGCAACTAATAAAACCATTGACAATATTAATTGCCACGCTGGTACACCATAAGGAATCCTAATCATCATGGCAATAGGAGAGGTGAACGGTATAATTGAAAGCCAAAATGCCAATGGACTATCTGGTGCATTAACAATAACATTCATTCCTAAAATGAAAGTAAAAATAAGAGGTAGAGTTATTGGAAGCATAAATTGCTGTGTCTCTGTTTCATTATCTACAGCAGATCCAACTGCTGCAAAAAGTGCGCTATAGATTAAATAACCACCTAAAAAATAGAATAAGAAGGTACCTAATATATAAGGGAAGTTTATTGTTTCTGCTGCTTTAAATGCATTCTCAATTTTATTATCAGAAGTTGCAGCCTTTAATTGCTCTTTTTGAGCACCATCTAAAGTATTTTCGATCTTTTCTTTCTGATTATTGCTTGAGGTAAAATAATTAGCAGCTACAGTAGAAACACCAGTACTTAAGATAATCCATAATAAAAACTGAGTTAAACCTACCGCACCAATACCAAGTATTTTACCAAGCATCAATTGAAAAGGTTTAACAGAAGATACAATTACCTCTATTATTCTACTGGTTTTTTCTTCTATTACACCACGCATAACCTGCGCACCATATATAAATAGAGATAAGTAAATTAAGAAAGAACTTACAAAACCTACAATAAAAGTTGCGCCAACACTGGCATCTTTTTCACCTTCATCTGTTAATTGTTTGGCTCCGATAGAAACGTTTACTTTAGAGTTATTAAGAACAGCAGTATCTATTCCCGCAGCAATTAATTTGTTGTTTTTTAAAATGGTCTCCATTTGACGCTCAATATCACTCACCAGGCCAATGCTTGGCTTCTTTTCTGATACTATTTCTATCCCTCCGTCTTGAATATAATTTGGAGAAATGTATAACAAGAAACCCGATTTTTCTTTTCTAACCTCATCTTTTGCCTTTTGGTAATCGCCTTCAATGTATTTAAAGCTAAGGTTTGAGGAGTTAGTAAGTTTGTTTACAAAAATACCCGATTGGTCTAAAACTTTAAACTCTTTAACATCGTTATCGCCTTTTGCTGTTAAATAACCTACAAAAAACATCATTGCTAAAAAAAGAGCCGGAACCAAAAATGTTAATAGTAAAAATGATTTCTTTTTAACCCTGCTTAAATATTCTCTTTGTATAATTAGTAGTACTTTATTCATGATTTAGGCTTAGCTTAATTGTTTAACTTTTTGAATAAAAATTTCGTTAATACTTGGAATTACTTCGTCTAAGAATAAAATACCAGTCTTAGGAATTAATTCTTGTAAAACATCATTTGTTGTAAATCCATTCAATAACTTAATGGTTAATTGTTCGCCATCATCTATAGTTGATGATTTTAACAATTCAAAAGTTTTAATGGATGATAAATCAACGGGACGATTTATCTTTAAATGAAAAGTGCTATTTCTGTAAGCATCTTTAATCGATTTTACAGTGCCGTCTAATATTTTATGCGATTTATGAATTAAGGCGATATGATCACAAAGTAACTCTACAGATTCCATACGGTGTGTTGAAAAAATGATAGTAGAGCCTTTTTGGTTGAGCTCTAAAATCTCATCTTTAATAATTTCTGCGTTTACAGGATCGAAACCAGAAAATGGTTCGTCTAAAATAATCAGTTCTGGCTCATGTAAAACGGTAGCCACAAACTGTACCTTTTGCTGCATCCCTTTAGATAAATCTTCTACTTTTTTCTTCCACCATTGTTCCATTCCCATCTTCTCAAACCAAAATTTAATCCTTTTAGTTGCTTCTGCTCTAGACAAACCTTTTAATTGAGCCAAATAAAGCATTTGCTCACCAATCTCCATTTTCTTGTACAAGCCTCGTTCTTCTGGAAGGTAGCCTATTTTGCTAATGTGGCTCTGGTTTAGCTTTTCGCCGTTAAATAAAATTTCACCTGAATCTGGGGCGGTAATCTGATTGATAATTCTAATTAGCGAAGTTTTTCCTGCACCATTAGGACCTAAAAGCCCAAATATGGTTCCACGTTCAACCTCTAAACTTACATCATCTAATGCCCGGTGTTTGGCATATTCTTTAACAATATGGTTTACTTTTAACATTTATAGTCTTTTTGATTGATTAGATATCGTTTTGTAGTTTTTATTACAGAATTATTTTTGAGGAACTAATTTATAAACACCTTGGCCCTCAACACCCATGTATAAATAGCCATCAGGCGACATTCTTACCTCTCTCACTCGTCCAATATTTTTAAACAATAACTCTTCTTTAACTACTTTTCCGTTTTTAATTTCACAACGATTTAAGTATTGAAACCTTAACGATCCTACCATTAAATCACCTTCCCAGCCTTTATAAACTTTACTATTTACAAAAGCCATTCCGCTTGGTGCTATAGATGGAATCCAATAATGCATAGGTTCTTCAATCCCTGGTTTGGTGGTTAAGTCGGTAATGATTTTACCGTTGTAATTGATACCGTAAGAAACTACTGGCCAGCCATAATTTGCGCCTTTTTTATGGATGTTAATTTCATCGCCACCACGTGGTCCATGTTCATGCGACCATAATTCGTTTGTAAACGGATTAAAAGCTAAACCTTGCGGATTTCTGTGTCCATAAGAATAAATGCTTTGTTCTTTATCTTGTTGGTTGTAAAAAGGATTATCTTTAGGGATACCGCCATCTTTAGTGATTCTATGGACTTTACCTAAATCATTATTTTTTAAGCTTTGCGGATTTTCCTTTTCATTTCCACGTTCACCTACAGAAAAATACAATAAACCATCTTTACCAAAATCCATACGGCTGCCGTAATGATGACGGGTAGTGCTGTAAGGCTCGGCTACAAAAATATCTTTGGTATTAATTAACTCGTTACCTTTTAATTGTCCTTTTAAAATGGCTGTTGTTTGGAGTTTACTATCTGTAGGATGTGGTTTTGAGTAACTTAAATAAATAATTTGGTTTTTATTAAAATCGGGATCTATTAAAATATCCATTAAACCACCTTGTCCAGCATTTCTAACGGCTGGAACACCTAAAACTTTTTCGTAATTTTTGTTGTCTTTAACCAGATATAGCTCTCCAGATCTATCGCTCACTAAATATTGCGAAGCACTCAAAAAGGCAATCCCCCAAGGAACTTTAACTTGGTCAAATACTTTCTCAAGCTTAATTTTTACTTTTTCGGTTTCAAAAATATCCGACTTTGGCTTTTCACTATTAGCAGTATATTTAGCTACATTCTCTATACCTTTTATCATGTAGGTAGCTAAATCTTTAATCTCTTGATCACTAAATGTTTCTTTGTAAGATGGCATGCCATCATCAACATAACCTTCTTTTATAGATTTGAATAAATCTTCTGGTTTATTGCCGTATTTCCACTTTCTATCTACAAACATGTCCATTTTAACACCATGGCAACTAGAACAATATTCTTTGTAGTTTTCTTCTGCCGATGCAGATTTTTTTGGCAAGACCAGCGATTCTGTTTTTTCTTTACTTTTAAAGTTAAACGTACACAAACAAGTTGCCGAAGCAATAGTAATGACAGCTATAGATTTAAGCATGGTTTTTATATTTTAAGGTCTTAAATTAATAAATATTGTTTTGTAAATACAATATTGGGCTCATATTAATCAAATGTATTAAAAATTATACTTTCAAACTTTTGGCGTGGCTTTACTCAATCCTAATTTGTTAAATCTTGTTAAAAGTAGAGCATCATTTTGCATGTTTACGATATTTTCGTAGGTTTATGAAAAATTAGTAAATTGTCATGAAAAAAATCTATTTCTTATTTATTGCATTAAGCAGTTTTAATGCTTGGGCTCAAAAAGCCGATAAAGCAGAGCTAAGAGTGTATTATAACTTTATACATGTTATCGATACCAATTTTAAGGATAAACCACGAACAGAAAATATGTTGCTAGTGGTAGGAAAAAACGCTTCTGTTTACACCAGTTTTGATCAAATAAACAGAGACATAGCCATGAAAAAACAGCTTGAAGAACAACTTAAAGAGCAAGCTGGCAGCAACAACATGAAAATTAATTTAACATCAACCGGTTTTAAGCCAGTTACAAGAGTAGACCATTACTTTTTTCTTAACGAAAATAAATTCTTCATCAAAGACAGGTTAATCAATAATTACTTGATAGAGCAACCCGTAAGCAGTTTTAATTGGAACCTCACCAATGATACCACAACCATTGCTGGTATTGTATGCCAAAAAGCTACTGCAAATTTTAAAGGTAGAAACTGGATAGTTTGGTTTGCACCCGATTTACCATTTAATACTGGTCCTTGGAAATTTAACGGTTTACCCGGTTTAGTTTTGCAGGCTTATGACGATAAAAAAGAAGTTCAGTTTTTGTTAACTAGTTTAGAAAAAGTAGAAACGCAGCCACAGCAAGAAGCTAAAAGTGAAACCACAGAAAAATTAAATAAAGTTACCATTTTAGGAATGGGCAGTAAAACAGATTATTTAGGTGCCGAAATAAAATTGCCAGAAGATGCCATTAAAACCAATCAAAAAGAATTTGATAAGCTTAAAAAAGCTCAGCAAGACGACCCAGAAGGTTTTATGAAAACTCAAATGGCTGGTAGCGGTATGGGTGGTGAAATAAAAATGGTAACAAAAACCGAATCTAAAACCACTATAACCAGTAAAAATCCAGTTTTAAATAATCCTATAGAGCTTAAAGACAAATAATGTATAAGTACCTGTTTCTTTTATTTGTTGTTTTTAAGTTTTCTAATACAAAACTATTGGCTCAAACAGTAGATGGTAAGGTTTTAGACAGCTTGGCTAAACCTGTAAACTTTGCCAATGTATTGCTAAAAAGTAATCAAGGGAACATCATTAGTTTTGCTAGAACTAATGATAAAGGCGAATTTAAACTCACTTTAAAAGAAGGTACAACTGCTAGTTTAATAGAAGTATCTAGTATTGGATATCAAAAACAAACGGTAAACATAAATGCTAATCAGAAATTTTACACCATTAATTTAAAAAACAGCAGCATTACATTACCCACAGTTACGGTAAAAAACAAACCCAGTTTAAATGTAAAAGGAGATACTTTAAATTATAAAACCTCTGACTTTGCCGATAAGCAAGACCGTACCATTGGCGATGTGTTAAAGAAAATGCCAGGTATGGAAGTGGCCGATGATGGTAAAGTGAGTTACAACGGAAAAGGAATTTCTAATTTATACATAGATGGCGATAATTTATTAGACGATAAATATAACATTGCCACCAAAAGTATTCCGCAAGGGGCAGTAGATAAAGTTCAAGTAATAGAGAAAGACCAGCCTATTAAAATGCTCCGTAAAAACAATACAAGTGATAATATTGCCTTAAATTTAGTCACAACAGCTGAGGCTAAGCTTAAATTAATTGGTGATGGAAAAGTAGGATTAGGTGCACCCACAAAAGCAGATTTAGGCCTAACCGGAATGCTTTTTAAAAAGAAAACTAAATTTATCAACAGTTTAAAAGCCAATAATATTGGCGAGGATTTGGGTAGAGAATTAACCTCGTTTAACATCGCCGATTTTCTAAGAAGCGTAGATAATAACAAACCAGAAAATTTTCTTTCGGCAGGAATCAGTAATGTACCCATTTTACCTCAAAACCGCACTTTGTTTAATAGGGTAGGTGTAGCTAATTTAAACAACCTATATAAGTTTAATGATGATTTATCAATCAAGGCAAATATTGGTTATCTAAACGATTTACAAACGCAGTTTTATAACCGAAGCGCCCAAACTTTTATTGGACAAGACACCTTTAGGTATAGCGAATCTCAGAATAATAGGTATAAACCTCAAAAACTACGCTCGGCTTTTAACATCAATTTAAATCAGGATAAAAATTACCTCAATAACAATTTAATATTTGACTACGCTCCAGAAACGGCATCTTCTAATTTTGTTATTAATGGAACACAAGCCAATCAAAATTTAAATCAACGTACCATTAATTTTTCTAACGATTTAAACTGGAGAATCAAGTTTAAAAACGAGCAAATGATCAACTTTGCATCTTATGTTAATTACAGCAATCAGCCAGAGCAATTAGCCCTTAGACCAGGCTTAAATCAAGATTTTATCAATAGCAATCAACCTTATATTGGTTTATTACAAGAAGCTGATTTACCCACATTTTACACCAATAACTCGGCTAGTTTAACCTTCACTAAAGGTAAATTTGTACAAACCTATAAGGCTGGTTTCTCTATTCAATCTCAACAATTAAACACACAACTTTATCAAATAAGTACCAATAACGAGAACCTAAGTTTAGGCAATAGCTATGCAAATGTTTTAGATTGGCAAAAAAACAAACTTTATGCCGAGGGTGCTTATGATTATGTGAGCGATGTGTGGAAGTTTTCTTTTGGATTACCCTTAAGCTATAATCAAATTTCTTATCGTGATGGTACACAAAATTTAAATCAATCTTTAAACAGGGTGTTCATTAATCCCAGATTATCGGCCAGAATCCAATCGGGAAAAGAAAATTATTTTATAGCTAATTATAACTTTAGCAATAGTTTAGGTGGCATAGCCGATATTTACCAAGGAACCATTTTAACCAATTACAGAAGTTTGGTAAGTAACAACTCGCCAATTAACGAAAGCAGAACAAACTCTTTTTCGGGTGTTTTTAATTACAGAAAAGCCATGCAAATGTTGTTCATCAATGCCAGTATCAATTATTCCAATACGGTTCTAAACAATATCACCTCTTTTCAAATCACCAATAATACGCAGCAACGCATTCAAATTCCTTTAGAGAACAGTTTCCAAAATCTTGGATTTAAATCGGCGGTAAGCAAATACTTTATCCCTTTAAAAACTACTTTTAATATAGGTTATCAGTTTAATCAAACCAAACTTAATCAGTTTCAAAATAACCAGTTATTACCCATTACCAGCAAGGTAAATACCTATAATTTAGGTTTTGAAACCAAAGTAAATAAATTTTTAAACGTAGCCTATAAAACCAATTTTAGCCATTTTATCAATACTACAACGGGTACAAGAACCATTGTAAACACCATAGATCAGTTTAACCAAAAAGGTACTTTGTCTATGAATGTATTTAACAATGTATATGTTAACCTATCTGCCGAGCAGATTTACACGCAACAATCTGCACAACAAAATTTGAGTTATATGTTTGCGGATGCTAATGTGAGGTATAGAATTATTAAGTTAAAAACAGATATAGAGTTTAATTTAAACAATATCACCAATGTTAAAACCTTCGAAACTTTAAATGTTTCTGCAAACTCGCTTTCTAGTGCTAATTATAATATTTTAGGTCGAATAGCCCTTTTAAAAGCAGTATTTAATTTTTAACCCAGATTACGCATTAGACCAAAATGGGTCTTAATTATTTAAAAAGCCGTAGAACAAAACTTTTATAGTTTAGTAAATAGCCACGAATACACAGATGAAAAAAAGATAATTAAAAGCTTACATCTGTTAGGCCGTCCTATTGAACGGCTCTTCAAGATTTCTCTTCTGATTTAAGAAAATTTGATAGCCCATTCAACAAATGCACAAACAACCCTTAAGCAATCATTCCGCCTTGTTTGTTGCGATTTGGATGAAGAACATCTAGCACTTGCTTTGTAGCAACAAACGTAGCGGAGAGTTTTTTGGTTACTTTTTTGCGGAAAAAAAGTGACAAAACTAACCAATTTATATTTCTGTTCTTTTGTCTTGACACAAAAGAACGAAAAAGTCAAGGCTTGCATCTGTAATTGCATAAACCTCACGATTATTCTAACAGCGGATGAATGAGGCCGCCAAATCACAAGCCTTTGCCTTAGGCTACATTCATCCTTGGCAGTGCTTTAATCAATTGTTTTTGCAAGGAA
>JBIKIN010000038.1:0-26664 GCA_044361595.1 Pelobium sp.
AATGGAGTTTGTAGCTGTAGACGATAGCTTTGGAGAAAGTGGTAAACCGGCTGATTTAATGAAAAAATACGGATTAGATAGTACCAATATTATTGATGCTGTTAAAAAAGTGATCAAAAGAAAATAAATATTAAACACTTATTCTAATAAGCCGAAGTAATTGTTTATTTCGGCTTATTTTCAAATATGGCCATAGAAGACTCAGAAATTCTCTTTAAATTTCTAAACGAAAAGACCAGAAATGAGTCCTTTTCTTTATTAATTGATAAGTATCAGCAAAGGCTATATTGGCATATAAGACGTATGGTTTTAAACCACGATGATGCCGACGATTTAGTTCAAGATGTGTTTATTAAGGTTTACAAGAATCTCACTAACTTTAGAGAAGACTCGCAGTTATATACCTGGTTATATAGAATTGCTACAAATGAGTGTATTACATTTTTAAACAAGAAGAAAAATAGAAACAACGTTTCTATTGATGATTTATCTGCACAATTAAGCGAAAACTTGACGGAAGAAAATTATTTTAGTGGTGACGCCATACAGAAAAAACTTCAGAATGCATTACTAACATTACCCGAAAAGCAAAAACTTGTTTTTAACATGAAATATTACGATGACATGAAGTTTCAAGAAATTTCTGATATCTTAGGGACAAGTGTGGGAGCTCTAAAAGCGTCATACCATTTAGCCGTTAAAAAAATAGAACACTATTTATTATCTAACGATTAAACCTTTTAGCATTAATAACATCTACCTATTAAGAATTAGTGAAAATTGACATGGATAATGAGTTAAAAAATATTATTGTTAAAAAGAATAGCTTTTCTATTCCAGAAAATTACTTTGATATTTTGAGTGATAGATTAAAAAGTGAGGTTAATTTAATTAAAATAACATCGAAAAATGATGATTTTGACGTCCCTGCGAATTATTTCAAAAACTTAAAAGAACAAATTAAAGCTCAAACCATTTTACCGCAGCACAAAGAAAAAGCATTTGAAACACCAATTGGATATTTTGAAAATAACAAATCAATTATTTTAGAAAAAATTAATCCACAAAGGCGGAGCTTAAACAAAAGGCTAAGTTTAGCATTTATAAGATATGCAGCTGCGGCTTGTATTTTATTAACAACATCTTTTGGAATATACTTAAACAGTTTAAATGTAAAAACTAATGCTAATGCACTTTCTAAAATACCATCAGCAGATTTAGAGCTGTATTTACAGCAAAATATTGAAACTTCAGATATACAAACTGTTATAGAAAATATACCTACAGAAACTGTATTTTCTATCCAAAAAGCAGAGATTAAAGACGATGATATTGTAGAATATCTAAACATCACCCAATAACATGAAAAAGCATTTTTATATATTACTTACTTTTCTATTTTCAATTACTGCCACATTTGCTCAACAACCTAATGCCGGTAAAAGAGTAAAAGAAATAGAAGCCATCAAAATTGGTTACTTAACACGCCGATTAGCTTTAACCCCAGAAGAATCAAGAGGGTTTTGGCCTGTTTACAATGCTTTTCAAAAAGAACTTTTAGATATCAATAGACAAAAAAAAGAGAATAGAATTGCTCAAAATGCGAACCCAGAAAAATTAGTTGATAATGACTTTAAATTTGATACTCAAATTTTAGAATTAAAGAAAAAATACAGATTAGAGTTTGCTAAAGTTATATCAGCAGAAAAAATTAAAACACTTTATATTGCCGAAAGAGAATTTAGAGAAGAGCTTATTAAACAACTAAAAAGTAGAAGAGAAGAAAATTAAATTAATTGAATTTGCTAGATAATTTGATTTTCTAAAATCCATATAACTCAAACTATCTTTTCGATTTATTACTCATTTCAAAAATCAATTCCCCACCACTTACTAATTGCTCATAACTAATGAATGGTTAGGCTAGTTCCTTTACATTAAAAGTCACTTTCTTTACATAAATATTTTTATCACTTTGGTTTTTAGCTACAATATTTAAAGTTTTTCAATTCTCTAGATTCACCTTTGCATTCATCACCGCCGAACTGCCTAAAGCATATTCATTAGAGCCAGGCGAAACAGGGTAAAATCCTAAAGTGGAGAAAATATACCAAGCACTCATTTGTCCACAATCATCATTACCTCCCAAACCATTAGGAACATTATGGTATTGTTTTTTCAAAATCATTCTTATGCGTTCTTGAGTTTTCCAAGGCTGGCCTGTCCAATTGTATAAGTATGCGACATGATGTGCTGTTTCATTTCCATTGACATAATTTCCAATAATTCCTTCTCGGGTAATATCTTCGGTATGTTCAAAAAACTCGTCAGGTAAATTCATAGTGAATAAAGAATCTAAGTGAGCAACAAATTTTTTAGACCCACCCATCATGTTGATTAAAGTAAATGGATCTTGCGGAACATATAAACTATAGTTCCACGCATTTCCTTCAATAAAACCTTGACCATCAGTTTTTAAAACATCAAAATCCTTTTTGAATTTCCCATCACTTAATCTTGGACGCATAAAGCCAATGCTTTTATCATAAACATTTTTCCAATTTTGAGCTCTTTTACTGAAGGTTCCATAAACATCTAGTCTATTTAATTTTTTAGCAAGTTGTGCTACTCACCAATCATCATAAGCATATTCTAAAGTAGAAGAAACAGAATTTCCATTTTTTTCTGCAGCAATGTAGCCGTTATCAATATAATCACCAATTCCCTCGTAAGAACGATGATTTGCTGTAGCCACACAAGCATCTAAAGCTTTATTGGCATCACCAGTATAAACACCTTTCATGATGGCGTCTGCAATTACAGAAACGCTATGATAACCACTCATACACCAATTATCATTAGCATAATGAGACCAAATAGGTAACATATCTAAAGCACTCTGATTTTAATAGGTCATCATAGATTTTACTACATCATTATTTCTAGCAGGCTGCAGAATATTAAATAGTGGATGTAAAGCTCGGTATGTATCCCACAAAGAAAAAGAAGTATAATTGGTAAATCCATCTACCTGATGAACATTTTGGTCTAAACCTTTATATTGTCCGTTTACATCGGTATAAACCGTTGGCCTAACGAAAGCATGATACATGGCGGTATAAAAATTCACCATATCTGTTTTTGAAATCATATTCACCTGAACACGTTCAAATTCTTTTTGCCATTGCCCCCGCCCTTTTGCCTTTACCTCATTAAAATTCCAGTTTGGAGTTTCAACCTGCATGTTTTCTAAAGCATTTTTGGTACTCACTGAAGAAAGCGCAAACTTGACATCTATTTTTTCACCTTCTTGCGTATCAAAATCAAAATACATTCTCAATTGCTTTCCGGCTAAATCAGGAAAGTTTTTAGTTTGGTCAAATTTGCCCCAAAAACCTCGATATGGAACTTTTGGAGAAAAATCTTTAGCCCCATAAGATTTAGAGAATTTCATAGCGAAATAAACCGTTCTGGTTCTTGCCCATCCATTGGTTTGACGATAACCTACCACAGTCGAGTCGTTTTCTACTCTTACAAAAGTCCAAACATTTTTTTCATCAAAATTATAGATTACATGCATTAAATCTAAGATGATATGAGCTTGGTCTGATTTTGGAAAAGTATATTGATGGTAACCTACCCTAGTTGTGGTAGTTAACTCGGCCATAATATGATGATCATCTAGCTTTACTTTATAGTAATTTGGCTCGGCCAATTCATTATTATGAAAGAATTTAAATTGGTATCCATTTTCAGAGTGGCCTTCCGTTCCCGGATTCAATTGCAGTTTCCCTGTAGTTGGCATAATTAGGAAATCGCCTAAATCAGAATGGCTAGTTCCAGAGAAATGGGCATGACTAAAACCTACGATTGTGGGGTCATTATACTGATAACCTGCGCAGTACTTATAAACTATTCCTGTATATTTCACATGTTAGGCCTAAGGAATAGTATCTGTATCTAGACTTAATTGAACAGCTCCAAAAGGAACCTTTGCGCCAGCATAGGTATGTCCCATTTTCTCTCTCCCAATTATTGTCTTTGCATTTTGTACATAATTTGTTTGTGCAGATATCTTTAAACTGATGTTAAAAGGGTGATGATGGTGATTTTCTTCATAAATCGCATTTGTAGTTTTCGTCACCTCGAGGAACGAGAGGTCTCACAAATCAGGTGACACTTGTAAAATGTAATACTTATTTGTGAGACTTCTCCCTTTGATCGAAATGACGCCCTAAAATTATTTATCTATAGACATTGAATATGGAAATGAGCTAGGGTTTGAACCCCTTGTTTTATTAAGTTCGGCGGTCATCTCAAAATTTAGGATTGCTCCTTTTTGCAAATTCGAGTGGCTTACCCAATTCTTATCGTAGAGTTTTCCGTTTACAGATAAAAATTTAACGTATCTATTTTCGTGGCTGTTTTTAGGAGCGTTAATTTGAATGGTTTTTCCATTCTCTAAGCTGATGGTTATTTTCTTGAACAATGGCGCACCCAAAACATATTGATCTGTTGCGGGAGTTACCGGATAAAATCCTATTGCCGAAAAGATATACCATGCCGAAGTTTGTCCGTTATCCTCATCACCGCAATAACCATCTGGTGTGGCTTTATATAATCTATTCATAGCTTCACGAACCCAATATTGCGTTTTATAAGGTGCTCCGCCATAATTATATAAATAAATCATATGCTGGATGGGCTGATTTCCATGAGCATATTGGCCCATATTTGCAATCTGCATTTCCCTAATTTCGTGAATCACGCCTCCATAGGCACTTTCATCAAAAATTGGAGGCATAGAGAAAACAGAATCCAGTTTTTCGACAAACTTAGAGTAGCCACCCATCAATTTTGCCAGACCGTCTACATCCTGAAAAACAGACCAAGTGTAGTGCCAGCTATTCCCTTCGGTAAAAGCACCTCCCCATTTAAACGGACTAAAAGGACTTTGAAAAGAACCATCTAGATTTCTCCCACGCATTAATCCGCTAGATGGATCAAATAGGTTTTTATAATTCATAGCTCGTTTTTTATAGATCTCTATTTCGCTAGCAGGCTTGTTTAACGCTTTGCCTAATTGCCAAATGGCAAAATCATCATACGCATATTCTAATGTTTTGGCAGCATTCTCACTTACTTTAACATCATATGGTACATAACCTAATTCGTTATAATATTTTACACCGTCACGCCCCACAGCCTCTATTGGCCCTGCATTATTTGCACCATGCTTTATAGCTTCCCATAAAGTTTCCACATCGTAACCACGTACACCTTTAATATAGGCATCCGCAACTACCGAAGCCGAATTATTACCCACCATAATATTGGCATAACCCGGGCTACTCCACTCGGGCAGCCATCCTCCTTCCTTATAATCATTAACCAATCCGTCTTGCATTTCTTTATTAATAGAAGGGTAAACAAAGTTTAAGAATGGATATAAGGCTCTAAAAGTATCCCAAAACCCTGTTCCTGCAAACATTCTGCCTGGCAAGATTTTACTATTGTAAGGACTCCAGTGAACTATTTCATTTTTATCGTTAATCTCGTACAACTTATTAGGAAAGAAAAGGGTTCGGTACAGACAAGAGTAAAAAGTGCGAATCTGTTCATCGGTACCGCCTTCTACTTTAATTTTGCCCAATTGGAAATTCCATTCTTTTTTGGCTTTCGCCGATGTTTGTTCAAGGTCATCCGAACCAATTTCTCTTTGTAAATTTAGTTCGGCTTGTGCTATGCTGATGAAGGATGAGGCTACTTTGGCATTGATTTTCTCGCCGCTTGACGTTTTGAAACCAATGATAGCAGCCGTATGGTTACTTTGTAACTCTTGTGTATCTGATATATAACTCTTTCCATCCCACACACCAGAAGATGAAAAATCCTTATCAAACTGAATAACGAAATAGTTTTTAAAATTCTCGTATTTCCCTCTACTGTACCTAGAATTGTACCCAACAATCTTTCTTTCTGATGGAATTATTTTCACATAAGAACCTCTATCAAAAGCATCAATAATGACATAAGAACTATCAGATTTGCTGAAAGTAAAACGAAATTGAGCAGCTCTTTCTGAAGGCGTTAGTTCTGTGGTGATATCATGATCGGCCAAGTAAACGCTATAATAGTAAGGCTTACTTACTTCTGCCTTATGGGAAAACCAGCTAGCTCTTGCATCTTGACTCAATTTTAATCCGTTTACCGGCATGATAGAAAACTGGCCGTAGTCGTTCATCCAAGGCGAAGGTTGATGGGTTTGTTTAAATCCCCTAATTTTATCGGCAGTATAGGTATACATCCATCCATCGCCCATTTTACCTGTTTGTGGCGACCATAAATTCATACCCCAAGGCACTCCAATTGCAGGATAAGTATTTCCGTTAGATAAATCTGGTTTAGATTGTGTTCCCATTAAAGGGTTTACCATTTCTACTGGAGAAAAATTTTGAGCCTTCACAGGCAGAATTAAATTAACAGATATTAAGAATAATATAAAAGATGCAAAGTTTAAATGTTTCATCAAGAAAGTAATTAAAAAAGCAAATTAAGTTAATTGCACATAATATTCAATCTTGATTAAAGATAATTCAATTACACAGGTTTTAAAAACTAATTTTAATGGATTTGTCTCAACAGAAGACAGAAAATTATAAAAACCATAAAAAAACCTCTTAGATACTAATCTAAGAGGCTTTTTATGTGGTGCCTGCTGGGATCGAACCAGCGACACAAGGATTTTCAGTCCTTTGCTCTACCGACTGAGCTAAGGCACCCTACCATTCCCTTATTTGGTAATTGTTAGGGATTGCAAATGTAGGCTCTTTTTGTTAAAACACAAATAAAATTTAAAAAAAGCTTTTCATTTATTTACTTTTTAATCTATCTATTTAATTATCAATTAAATAAAATTTTATTTTGAACTAAAATCATTCTAAATAAAAATATTATGCTTGCATAGTAAATTTTTAAACTCCTATTTATTAACTTAGCTTATCAAAACCAATTAATTCATCTAATGATAGCACAAATCATATTCGCAATAGCTTTTATAGCAGCGGTTATCCTATTTACTATTCAAATCAAAAAAATTATACGCAATATTAATTTGGGAAAAGATATCAATAGAAGCGATAAACCCAAAGAAAGATGGCTTACCATGGCTAAAATAGCTATGGGCCAGACTAAAATGGTACGTAGACCCTTAGCTGCACTTATGCATTTCTTCGTTTACATAGGGTTCATTATCATCAACTTAGAAGTTTTAGAAATAATTATTGATGGTCTCTTCGGTACCCATCGCATATTTGCATTATTAGGTAGTTTTTACAACTTCTTAATTGGTTCTTTTGAGGTATTGGCATTTTTAGTATTGTTTGGCGTAGTGGTTTTTATCGCTCGTCGCACCATTCTTAATCTAAATCGTTTTACAGGTGTAGAAATGAAAGGATGGCCAAAAGCTGATGCCATGTACATCCTTGTAATAGAAGTATTATTGATGTCGGCATTTTTAACGATGAATGCTGCCGATTATAAACTGCAATTAGCAGCTTATGATCATTATATTTTAGCAGGTAGTTTTCCAATATCGCAATACATTTCACAAATCTTACCCAATAATTTAGAAGCATTAGTAGCCATAGAGAGAGCTTGCTGGTGGTTCCACATTCTTGGAATATTAGCATTTTTAAACTATTTACCTTATTCTAAACATTTCCATATTATTATGGCGTTTCCAAATACTTGGTATAGTAATTTAAATGCTAAAGGTAGGTTTAGCAACATGAATAGCGTTACCAATGAAGTAAAAGCTATGCTAGACCCTTCTTTTACACCTCCCCCATCAGATACGATTAGTAGGTTTGGCGCAAAAGATGTTCAAGATTTAAACTGGGTTCAATTAATGAACGCCTATACCTGTACCGAGTGTGGTCGTTGTACTTCGGTTTGCCCTGCAAATCAGACCGGTAAATTGCTGTCTCCTCGTAAAATCATGATGGATACCAGAGATCGTTTAGAAGAAGTAGGAAAGAATACCGATAAACATGGCAAAGGATATGATGATGGTAAAACACTTTTAGACGATTATATAACCCGAGAAGAAATTTGGGCATGTACCACTTGTAACGCTTGTACAGATGCCTGCCCTATTAATATAGATCCGCTTTCTATTATTGTAGACTTACGTAGGTATGCAGTTATGGAAGAATCTAACGTTGCCGGAAGCTTAAATGCTATGTTTTCTAATGTAGAGAATAATGGAGCACCATGGAAATATTCGCCAGCAGATAGATTAAACTGGGCAGATAGAGATTAGGTTTTGGGCGTTCGAGCGGGCTTTACGCTAAATCTTTTTTGTTTGTCATCCTGAGCGGGGTCGAAGGAATAAACAAAAAAGGATACCGCTTCAATCCCTAACGCAACCTACTAATCTAAAATACACAGTAAAAAAATAAAATAGAACAAATACAACATCAAAAAATCATTAATTACTATTCACTAATGAACCATTGACTAATGACTATTGAACTACTAAACTTTTAACATCGATAAAATGGAAATTACAGATATAAAAATACCAACAATGGCTCAAATGCTGGCCGCAGGAGAAAAACCAGAAATTTTATTTTGGGTAGGCTGCGCAGGAAGCTATGACGAGAGGGCACAGCGTATTACCAGAGCTTTTGCGAAAATTTTAACCCATGTAGGTATTAAATTTGCTGTTTTAGGTACAGAAGAAAATTGTACTGGCGACCCGGCAAAAAGAGCAGGAAATGAATTTCTGTTCCAAATGCAAGCCATGATGAATATTGAGATTTTAAATGGCTACGATGTTAAAAAAATAGTTACAGCTTGCCCGCACTGTTTTAACACTTTGAAAAACGAATATCCAGAACTAGGTGGAAATTATGAAGTAATACACCATACCCAATTAATACAAGAGCTAATTAACGACGGAAAATTAAAAGCGCAAGGAGGTGAATTTAAAGGCAAAAAAATAACATTTCACGACCCTTGCTATTTGGGTAGAGCTAATGACGTATACGAAGCCCCAAGAGCAGCATTAGAGATTTTAGATGCAGATTTGGTTGAATTAAAAAGATGCAAGGCAAACGGTTTATGTTGTGGAGCTGGTGGAGCACAAATGTTTAAAGAGCCAGAAAAAGGCAAAAAAGATATTAATATAGAGCGTATGGACGATGTTTTAGCATCCCAAGCAAATGTTGTAGCCGTTAGTTGTCCATTTTGTATGACCATGATAAACGATGGTGTAAAACATTTTAATAAAGAACAAGAAATTCAGGTTTTAGATATTGCAGAGATAACCGCCAAAGAAAATAATTTGTAAATCAGTATTATAAGATTAACTTGTAATTTAATTAATTATCCTACCAAATGATTGATATTGTAATTACAGATGATCACAAATTATTTGCACAAGGTTTAGCAAATATATTGTCAGAAACAGAAGGATTTAACATCAAAGCTATCTTTAACGATGGTAGATCAACTGTAGATTATTTAAGTAATCAAACTGCCGATATAGCAATTATTGATTTAAACATGCCCCATTTTGATGGTAAAAGCACTATTAAAAAGTTAAACGAAAAAAGCATCAAAATAAAAAAACTGGTTTTAACCATGTATGCAGATGAAAAGTTAATAAATGATTGTATTGAATTAGGTATTGATGCTTACTTACTAAAAGACACAGAACCTGACACCTTAATTGATGTGATTATAAAAGTAGTAAACAATCAATATCAGTTAACTACAAATCAAGTTATAAATAACAAAAATGAGTTAGAATTTAAAGACGATTTTATTAATAAATTTAGGTTATCTAAACGAGAAGTAGAGGTAATTAAGTTAATAGTAAATGGTTACTCTAACGCAAAAATTGCAGATAAACTATTTTTATCAACCTATACAATAGATACACACAGAAAAAATATTCTTCAAAAACTAGATATAAATAACACCGCAGAGCTAGTGAAAATTGCTTTAGAACAAAATTTAATTAATTAGTTGTAAATCTTATTTGTTAGTGTTATTATAGTTGATGTATATCTGATTCACATCAGGCAATTTTTGGTGGGTAGGGATAAATTTAAAATTTTTGTTTTGGAGACTATCTTCTAAGTTTTCATTATTAAATTTTACGTTAGAGGTAGGCTTATTTTCTGTAGACAATACAGTAGTTAGTATGAAAGTATGCGTACTTAATACAATAACTAAGAATATTAAATAGATAGTTTTGCTATTCTTAAAATTCATAATGAGTTTTTAACAACTCCTAATATAGAAATATTCATTCAAAATAAAAATACCTATTAATTGGTATTTTTATAAAAAAGCTGTTTTAGTTGATAAAAGTTATCACTTAATTGATTAACACCTTCTATTTTGATATTTTTTAGTGGAATCTTTAGTGTATTTATCATTTCGTCTAAATCTCCATTTTTATCTTTGTAGGTTTGATAAATAATAGACTCATCGTCACAACTTAAAACTAGCCAATTAGCATTTTCAGTACCCAAAAAAGAGATATTCTTTAACTTTTGTAATTTTAAACTATAATATTCTGTTTTACCACTTGCTGTTTTTAAAGTATATCTTAAAAAACCTTGTTCGCTTATAACTAGCGTTCCAGTTTTGTAACCCAAAACATCCTCGGCATGATGATTATTGTAATAAAAGCTGATCTCGTTCTTACATTTTTCAAATGCAACTTTATCAATTGTTTGTGCCCCAAAAAAAGCAGAAATATAAATTAACCAATTTATTGAAGACATTAAAATCATATTTAAAAGTATTCGAAGTAATTAACTGGTCAAAATATATTTATCAACTTATTAACTCTTTAGGTATAAGGTTTATTTTTTAAATTTGAATCATATGAATTTAGCAAGCAGAGTTTGGATTTATCAAGCTGATAAAGAATTAGCAATTGTAGCAGTTGAAGAATTAAAAGAAATTCTAAATTCTTTTGTTGAAAGCTGGACAGCTCATAATCAACAATTGAAAGCAACTTTTGAAATAAAATATAATAGGTTTATTGTATTAATTGTTGATGAAACTCAGGCTGGCGCAAGTGGCTGCTCTATAGACAAGTCTGTTCATTTAATGAAAGACTTGGAGATGAAGTTTCAAATCAATTTGTTTGACCGTTTTAACATAGCTTATAAAGTAAACCATGAAGTTTCTAGCACAAATAGAGCAAGCTTTGAAGAGTTGATTAACCAAGGCGTTATAAACCAAAATACAATTGTATTTAACAATTTAGTAAGTAATTACAAAGACTATTTAGAAAGCTGGGAAACCACTTTTGAGAATAGCTGGCACCATAAAGTTTTTACTCTAAAACCTGTTTATTAAAAACGCCCAATCGTTGTAAATTTCTCATATTTCTCAATATTAAAGATTCTTTATAATAAATATAAGATGTAGGTTTTGCTGGCGTCCATTTACGCGGATTTGGCAATACAGCAATCAATAAAGCAGCTTTACTTTTGCTTAAACTTTCAGAAGTTTTACCATAATAAGTTTTACATGCAGCTTCAGCACCATAAATCCCATCACCCATTTCTATCACGTTTAAATAAACTTCCAATATGCGTTGTTTACTCCAAAAAATCTCTATTAAAAAAGTAAAATAAGCTTCAAATCCTTTTCTTAAATAGGAACGGCCGCCCCATAAAAAAACGTTCTTAGCGGTTTGCTGACTAATGGTGCTTCCGCCTCTAATTCTTTTACCATTTTGATTTTTTTCATATGCTTTTAAAATAGCTTTTAAATCAAATCCATAATGACTTAAAAATCTGGCATCTTCTCCTGCAATGGCAGCCTTTTTTAGATTTAAGGAAAGCTCGTCAAAATCACGCCATTGTTTATCAATCTTCCAGTCTTTACCATCAACTTTACGCTCTATGCCGCGTTGCAGCATTAAAAATGTAATAGGTGGATTAACAAATTTATAAAGCAACACCCAAAATACGCTGATAGTAAAAAACCATAACATTACCTTAAAAAAGATATTCTTGATTCTTTTATACCACGATTGAGAATTTGCTTTTTTAGATTTCATGAATAATAAAGCTCTAAAATAAAAAATGCTTTCTGAAATTATTCAGAAAGCATTTAAAATTAATTCTATTTAAAGATTACTCAGCTACTACAGTAAAAGGAACTTTAACTTTAACTTCTTTATGTAAATTTAAATTAGCGATATAATCACCTACAAATTTAACATCAGTTTCAAAAGTTATTCTTCTTCTGTCTACATCAAAACCTTCTTTCTTTAATGCATCAGCCACTTGAATAGTGTTAACTGCACCAAATATTTTTCCGCTCTCACCAGCTTTTGCGCCAATAGAAAGTGTAATACCTTCTAATCTTGCTGCAATAGCATCAGCATCCATTTTAATTTTCTCTTGTTTAAACTGAGCTTGTTTAATGTTTTCGGCTAAAACTTTTTTAGCAGACTCTGTAGCTAAAATAGCCTGACCTTGAGGAATTAAATAATTACGACCAAAACCTGGTTTTACGATAACGATATCATCTTTCTCGCCTAGGTTTTTTACATCTTGTTTTAATATTACTTGCATGTCTTAACCCTCCCTTATTTTAAACCATCAGTTACAAATGGCAATATGCCAATATGACGAGCTCTTTTAACAGCTTGCGCCACTTTACGTTGATATTTCAAAGAAGTACCAGTTAATCTACGAGGTAAAATTTTACCTTGATCGTTAATGAACTTTAGCAAGAAGTTAGCGTCTTTGTAATCAATGTACTTAATTCCGTTCTTTTTGAAACGGCAATATTTTTTTCTGTTATCCTCCACCTTGGGAGCAGTCACATACTGGATTTTGTCTTGTGCCATTAGTTTGCTACCTCCGCTTTGTCTTTTTTCTTGTTAAAAGCACCGCCACGTTTCTTGTCGTTATACGCTACAGCATGCTTATTTAAACTAATTGTTAAAAATCTCATCACACGCTCATCACGCTTTAATTCAATTTCTAATTTGCCGATAACCTCTCCTGAGCATTTATATTCAGTTAAGTGATAGTACGCAGTTGATTTTTTCTCAATCTGGTACGCCAGTTTTTTCAAACCCCAATTGTCTTCCATGACAATTTCGGCTCCGTTATCCTTTAAAATTGCTGTGAATTTTGCAATCACTTCTTTAGCAACTTCTTCTGATAACAACGGGGTAAGAATGATAGTGGTTTCGTATTGATTCATTACTTACAATATTGTTTTTAATTCCCGCTTTTTTGCGGGACTGCAAAAGTAGAGATTATTAATTTGAAAAACAAGCTATTAAAGTAGCATTTTGCTAATAATACAATTTGAAATGCTTCAGTTAATCACCTCATGATAGAAATCCACATAACTTAGGGCAGCTTTAGCTACAGAATATGGAGCCAAATAAGGCTCTCTCTGATCCTGAATACCTTTTTTAGTACCTTTATTTGATAAGGCTAAATCAATTACTGAAACATAATCAGCTACTTCAAAAGAGTTTGGAATATAAACCTGAGGCACACTATCTCCAATTTCGTGATGAGGTAAAATATTAGAAAGCACACAAGGTGTACCTACAAAAAAAGCTTCCAAAACAGTAATTGGCAAACCCTCGTAATGAGATGTGTTTAAAAAAACATCGCATCTATCCATCAAAGAATAAATCTGTTTAGGCACTTTAATTCCTAAATAATGAATGTTATTTACGGTTTTGAAAGAAGCTAAATCTTGCTCAGCAGTTTCTTCTTTGATACCACATATTAAAAAGGAAACATTTTTATTTTGATAATGCTTAGCAATTTCTACCGCTAGTGGATAATTTTTCTGATGCGATAATTTACCGACCATTAAAACTAATTGGTGATTAGAATTTACAGCATCATCTTTTAAAATTTGAATGGCTGAGTTATCAATTATTGGATTTTTAATTCCATTTGCAACTACCACCTTTTTACAATCTCTTTGCACACTAGTTTCCATAGATGCCTTAGAGCAATATATTGCCGGCGTATTTAAATTCAATTTTAATGTTTGGTAATTCCATACCTCAGGTGCATTGTGTATAGTTAAAATCAAGTTATACTTCTTCCTAAATATTTTTTGATATAACGATATGATTAAATGGGTAAACTGCAAGTGAGAATTAATAATTTGTGGTTGAATTCTTTTTAATATGCTATTCAACTTAAAAAAACTACCAAAAACACTTAAGTTTTTACCAGGCTTTCTATCTAAGGAATACACAGGAATGTGATTCTCTTTTAACTGTTGAATTAAAAAATTCTCGAATGTAGAGTGATTAAATTGATCTATTAAGATTATAGATACCTCGTGACCTAGTTTTTGTTGCTCTACCGCTAAAAGAACAACAAAAGTTTGTGCTCCGCCAGCATAAAGGTTTGCAATAATATGGCAAATTTTCATTGGGTTAAATTACAACAATAGTGGAATTAAAGAAAAAGTAAAAATTTCTAATATTTTGAATAAGCTAAACATTATTCACAGGATAAAATTGCAGTAAAATAAAAAGTTGTATAACTCAATTTGTTGTTTTTATACCACTCTAAGGATTCGCTTTTTATTAAGTTATAAAATTCTCCATTAGGCTCTTTTGTGTATTTTATTTTAAAGCTTGGTAGTCTATTAAATGATAAGTTGTGTTTATTTACTACTTTATTAGAATAGTACTCTTTATTTAAAGTTTCTGCAACTATAAAAAAACCATCTTTGGGTGTAGTAATGTTATATTTCGAGACATCAACTGTAAATTTTTGACTTCTTTCATAATTTCTCACTATTAAATCATCCTTTATAAGCTCTTCATATGGCAACTTATTATTTTTATTTCTAGAGTAAATATTCACCCTAAAAGGCTGGTCTATTCCTTTTTGATTGTCACCTAAAGCAAATTCTAGTTCTTTTATTTGACAATTTAAACCATCCTTATTTGGTATATATTGTGCATACTTATTATTTAAATTTGTTAAAATCGTTCCGATTGGAAAAAATTTGTAAACAATACCTAAAACCACTTTTTTAGGCTTAACCTTGTTTGGATTAACTAAGACCTCGTTTAGAACTTGTACATCTGGCGAAAGATAAACGATTTTGGTTTCCTCTTTTAATTGTCTAAAAATATAAGTTTTAGATATATAGCCTAAAGCTGAAATAGTTATTGAATCTGTTTCTATTGCTTGATTGATGTCTAGAGAAATACTTCCTTCCTCATTAGCGGAAAGAAAATATTTTTTATTAACTGATAATGATGCCCATTCTATATTCTTTTTTGTTGCATCGTCTTTAACGGTTATACTTATCGCATTTCTTTGTGCAAAGAGTGATAGATGTAAAAAAATTAGAAATAGAAATAATTTAAACTTCATTGATAAATATTAAGTATTTAAATCATGCAGTAGCTAGATTTAATTTTGCGTATAAAATTAGATATTCTAAATGGCAAGTTTGAGGTATTACAACTTAAATTTTGGTGATAATTCAAATAAATTATCAAAACATATCTATCTATTAAAAAGTCTTTTTTATCTTAACCGCATGAACGAAAATTTGGATCCTAACACCGAGCGATTATCCCCTACTGATAAGGATATTGAAAAGGTTTTACGTCCGCAAGAGTTTGAAGATTTTACTGGCCAGGAAAAAATTCTAGAAAATTTAAAAATATTTGTAAAAGCTGCCAAATTACGTGGTGAGTCTTTAGACCATGTTTTATTACATGGACCTCCAGGATTAGGAAAAACCACTTTGTCGCATATCATAGCTAATGAAATGGGCGTGGGAATTAAAATTACTAGCGGCCCCGTTCTAGATAAACCAGGCGATTTAGCTGGTTTATTAACCAATTTAGATAGTGGAGATATTTTGTTTATAGATGAAATTCATCGTTTAAGTCCGCTAGTTGAAGAGTATTTATACTCGGCAATGGAAGATTTCAAGATTGATATTATGCTAGAAACTGGCCCAAATGCCCGTTCTGTACAAATATCTTTAAATCCGTTTACACTTGTAGGCGCTACAACCCGCTCAGGTTTATTAACCTCTCCACTTAGAGCTAGATTTGGCATTAATTCTCGCTTACAATATTACGACGCTAAGCTATTAACAACTATCGTTTTGCGATCTTCTCAAATATTAAAAACAGAAATTACCGAAGAAGCAGCATATGAAATTGCTCGTAGAAGCCGAGGAACGCCAAGGATTGCAAATGCTTTATTAAGAAGAACCAGAGATTTTGCCCAAATTAAAGGCGATGGAACCATTGAAACCAAAATTGCTAAGTATGCGCTAAACGCCTTAAATGTTGATGAACATGGTTTAGACGAGATGGATAACCGCATACTTTCTGCCATTATTGATAAATTTAAGGGCGGTCCAGTAGGCTTAAAAACCATTGCAACAGCCGTAGGTGAAGATGAAGGTACTATTGAGGAAGTTTATGAACCTTTTTTAATTCAGGAGGGTTACTTAATGCGAACTAGCCGAGGACGTGAAGCAACCGAAGCGGCATACCAACATTTAGGTAAATTAAAAATTGGCGGTACTGGAACACTATTTTAAATCAAACAAATTATTATATTCGAACCCATGCAACAACACAACTTCGACGTAGACTTTACCATACCTGGTACCACCCAAAAGGTTAAAATAAATAAAGATTTTATTGAACTTAATGGTTCTAAAATTAATTGTAACGAGGTTAAAGCTGTAAGATACGGCGTTTCTTTAATTGGTGATAAGAAAACCCCTAATGGAAAAGAATACAATATTGATGTACAAAGCAATAGCGGGCAAAATATTAGTATTAAATTTAAATCTAACAAAGTAGAAGAGCTTTTGGCCGAAGATCATACCTATTACTACATTATGTCGGGGGTTTGGCAATATGTAAAAAAACACCTTGTAAGCAATTATATTGAAGCCTTAAACAGTAAAACCGGTTTTAGCATAGGTAATACTCAAGTTACACATGAAGGCTTTATGATGACTTATACTGCTGGATTTTTATTTTGGAAAAAAACTAAAACTGAATTAGTGCCTTGGAATGACATTAAATATTACCTCAATAGCGGTATTTTACATGTAGATAGCCTAAGTAATAGTAAACAAAAAGTTAAATTGAGTTTACACTACGATTGGAATGCTGTTGTTTTAAACACGCTTTTACACTATTTATGGCAAGATCATAGAAAAGAAAAACTAGCTAAAGGGCAAGAGATATAAATAAAAAAGCGGAGTTATAGTCCGCTTTTTTTATGGACTTATAGTTTTAAACCTGTATTTAGCAATAGAGATCAATATAAAGGAAAACGTAATTTTTTGTCACTTTTTTTCCGCAAAAAAAAACCAAAATCCGAGCTTTGCGAACACATGAGTGCCTTTAAAAATAAAAACACCGAATAAACTCTCCGCTACGTTTGTTGCTACCAAGTTTCTGCTTTTAATTCCTTTTGTGCTAATCGCAACAAACAAGGCGGAATTACAGCTTAACGGTTGTTAGTGCTTTTGCCAGATGGGCTATCTTTAAGAACTATTTAATTAAATGACCCAGAAGATGTTAGAGTTTTAATTATCCTTTTTCATCCATGTATTCGTGACTATTTACTAAACTATAGAATTTTTATTCAGGCGCTTTTTTGAATAATTTAGTTACACTTTAGCCTAATGCGTAATCTAGGTTAAATGTTAATCTTCAATTTTAACTCCGCCTTTACCATCTTCGGTAATGATGATGTTTGCCATGTTTACAAATAATCCATTTTCTACAACTCCAGGAATTTGATTTAATTTTTGATTCAATTCCTCTGGGTTTTCTATTTTGTCGAATTTACAATCAGCAATATAATTTTGGTTATCAGTTATAAAGAGTTTTCCATCTTTCTCTCTTAATTTAGGCTCGCAACCTAATTTTCTTAATTGCATCAAGGTAATTTCTTTAGCAAATGGAGTAACTTCTACAGGTAGTGCAAAGCTTCCTAAAACTTCAGATTGCTTAGATTGATTGGCTATAATGATGTAGAAATCTGTTACAGAAGCTATAATTTTTTCTCTTAGCAAAGCACCTCCACCACCTTTAATCAATTGTTTTTGAGAATCGTATTCATCGGCACCATCAATAGTAATATCTATTTTGGTGACATCGGCTATTTCTAAAAGTGGAATATCTAAGCTTAAAGCCAATTCTTCGGTTTGTTTAGAAGTAGGAACACCTTTAATTTTTAAACCATTTTTGACCATTTCGCTAATTTTCATGATGGCAAAATAAGCAGTAGAGCCAGTTCCTAGGCCTACAATCATTCCATCTTTTATATATTCAGTTGCTTTTTCGCCTACTAATTGTTTTGGATTCATGATGGTTTTATTTTTTTCTAAGCTTTTTTATAGCCATGGTCTGTGTCCTCACAGACCATTTTACTGTCCTGATTTCGGTCTGTGAGGACACAGACCGAGGGTTGTAAATTATTAATCTTCAATTAAATCGATATACCAAAAACCTAAATTTTTAGGCTGCTCATCTTCTTTTTGAAAACAGTTATCATCTGCATTTTTTGGCGCTTTGTAAGCTTTAAAAACCCTTTCCCCTAAACTATAATTAATTGGTTTTTTAAAAATAGGTCCAGCAAAAGCAAAGGTATGAAACTCGCCATTTTCACCACAAACATCAACATTTTCTGGTAATCTGCTAATTAATTCTTCATCAATTACTTTACCCACAAAATCACCTAATTTTTCTTGTGTACAAGCAATAACCGTTTTAAATCCTAAATCCAAAAACTCAGTCATTAACGCTTTGGTATCTCTTTTCCACAAAGGGAAAATCACTTTTAAACCTACCTCGGCAAGTCTAACTTCTCTATATTGTTTTAAATCTTCTAAAAAAATATCACCAAAAATAGAGTGTGTAATACCTTCTAATTTTAGTTTTTCTAAATGAAATTTCATGGTGCTATCATAAGCACTCATGGTAGGCATTTCTGGTAATCTAATTTCGTAAAGTGGAATACCAATTTGCTTGGCTTGTTCTAACAAAAGCGAATGTCTTACACCATGCATCGATATTCTATTAACATTATCGTTAATAGAAGTAACTAAGTATCTAATATCTAACTCGGGGTTTTGTAAACAATGATATAAAGCCAAAGAAGAATCTTTACCGCCACTCCAATTAAATATACAAGCTAATTTATTCACTATCTAACAATTTTTGAACTAACACCGGAACCGCTTTACTTGCTTTTTCTTCTATTCTGATAATTTGGTTAGGCAAATGACTAACTGAAGGAATTTTAGGGTCAATTACATAAACGATAGCATCTCTTTTTACTAAATCTAACAAACCTGCAGCGGGATATACCGCTAAAGAACTGCCTATTAAAATTACAATATCTGCTTTAGGCATTTCGTACATGGCTTTGGTAATCATAGGAACATCCTCGCCAAACCAAACCACATGTGGCCTTAATTGCGAACCTAATTCGCAAACATCACCCATATTAATGGTGTCGGTTTCCATTTTATACAATAAAGCTGGATTTTTGGTCGACCGAGCATAAACAATTTCTCCATGTAAATGCATCACCGCCTTTGAGCCAGCTCGTTCGTGTAAATCGTCTATATTTTGCGTAATAATGAGTGTATCAAATTGATTTTCGAGCTTGGCTAAAGCAATATGAGCAGCATTGGGTTTTGCCTCCATTACAGATTTTCGTCGCTCGTTGTAAAAATTTTGAACCAAAGTAGGATTTCTTCGCCAAGCTTCAGGTGTAGCGACATCCTCAATATTATAACCTTCCCACAAACCATCAGCATCTCTAAAAGTGTTTAAACCACTTTCGGCTGATATTCCTGCTCCGGTAAGGATGATGATTTTCTTTTTCAAGATTTATTAGCTTTTAATTCTATTTACAATTTATATAGTTTTAATCTATAAAAGTACCACCCCCTTCGCCCCCGCCAGCGGGGGACAACCTAAAATGAGAGAAGCTTGAAAAATGTTATGAATTTGAGATTTTAATTAATAATTTCTATTTACTATTAATTATTCATCCACTCACTATTAACTATTGACATTTCATTACTTCTTTAACATTTCCCACTCAGAGGTATCGTGAAAACTCACTTCTGGATATTCTTTTGCTGCATACTCAATATCCCAAGATGATGAAGCTAAAAATACGGGTTTATTTTCTTTATCGTAAGCAATTTTTTGTCCATAACGTTTAATAAACTTGTCTAATTCGGCAGTGCTTGTTGCCGATATCCATTTAGCTTTTGAAATATTCATGGGTCTAAACACACAAGAAGCGCCATATTCGTTCAATAACCTAAACTGAATTACCTCAAATTGTAATTCGCCTACTACACCTATAATTTTTCGGTTACCCGGATTTTGAATAAAAAGTTGAGCTACACCTTCATCACTTAATTGGTGAATACCTTTTTCTAATTGCTTGGTTTTTAACGGATCGTTATTCTCTAGTTCTCTAAATATTTCGGGCGAAAAACTTGGAATTCCAATAAATTGTAATTTCTCTCCTTCGCTTAAAGTATCGCCAATTTTAAAATTACCCGAATCATATAAACCGACAACATCGCCAGGAAAAGCTTCCTCGACTAAACTTTTGCTGTCGGCCATAAAACTGGTAGGCGATGCGAACTTGAGTTTTTTATTTAACCGATTATGCTGATAAAAAGTATTGCGTTGAAATATGCCAGAACAAATACGGCAAAAAGCAATTCTATCGCGGTGATTTGGGTCTAAATTGGCATGAATTTTAAAAATGAATCCCGTAAATTTATTTTCTGATGGTTCTATTTTACGAGTATCGGTATCTCTGCCTTGCGGCGATGGTGCTATTTTAATAAATGTTTCTAGCAATTCTTGTACTCCAAAATTATTGATGGCACTGCCGAAAAATACTGGCGCTAAATATCCTGCAAGGTAAAGACTACGATCAAAAGGTTCGGCGACAGCCTCAATCAATTCTACATCGTCTTTTAATTTATTAGTTAAATTTTCGCCTATTAATTGAACAAGTTTGGGATCATCTAAACCGTTAATTTCAATTTTATCGTCGGCAATTTGCTTTTTATTAACGCTAAAAAGGTTTAAAGCTTTATTATGCAACTGATAAACACCTTTAAAAGAATGTCCAATTCCAATTGGCCAGCTTAATGCCCTAGTCGAGATGTTTAACTCCTTTTCTATTTCTTCTAATAAATCAAAAGGATCTTTTCCTTCTCGATCCATTTTGTTTACAAAAACAATCACAGGGGTGTGACGCATGCGACAAACTTGCATTAATTTTTTTGTCTGCTCCTCTACCCCTTTTACACAGTCTACAACAAGTATTACAGAATCGACAGCGGTTAAAGTTCTGTAGGTATCTTCGGCAAAATCTTTGTGACCAGGTGTATCTAAAATATTGATTTTGGTATCTAAATACTCGAAACCCATTACCGAAGTAGCAACCGAAATACCGCGTTGCTTTTCTATCTCCATAAAATCTGAAGTAGCAGATTTATCGGCTTTGTTACTTTTTACTGCTCCAGCTTTTTGAATGGCACCGCCAAATAGTAGCAATTTTTCTGTTAATGTGGTTTTCCCAGCATCGGGGTGACTAATAATTCCGAAGGTTCTGCGTTTGGCAATTTCGCTTTGTAAACTCATAATATTATGTTGCTAAAGCAAAAAAGCTTTAGTAAAAATTCATTTTTTTGGGATTGCAAATATAGCTGAAAATTAATAGAGGAGAGTTTGTTTAATGTTTAAAATTAAATGAAAATATGTTTAATTAACACAATAGTTTGCGTTAAGGATTGAAGCGACAGCTCCCAATTTTTCATTGGGACTATAGCGGAAAGCCTGTCCGAACGCCTAAATAAATCTAAAAACGCTAAATTTCCAAAATTAAACCTTTGAAACGGTTATTATGTCAAAACAACATAGCCCACGGTTTAAACCGTGGGCTATGTTAAAATTACCCCTTATTTAACTCGGCAAAGTATTTATGAAACAACGGGATGGTTTCAATGCCTTTATAATAATTGTAAACATCGTATTTTTCGTTTGGCGAGTGAAGGCTATCGCTATCTAAACCAAAACCCATTAATACGGTTTTAATGCCCAATTCTTGCTCAAACAAGGCAACAATTGGAATGCTTCCACCTCCTCTGGTAGGTACTGGAGCTTTACCAAAAGATTCTTCAATTGCCTTGAACGCTGCTTGAAAAGCTACCGAATTTGTAGGTGTAACATAAGGCGTACCGCCATGATGCGCTGTTACTTTTACCTGCACCGATTTTGGTGCAATGCTTGTAAAATGAGCGGTAAAAAGTTCGGATATTTTTTTCCAATCCTGCCCAGGAACTAAACGCATCGAGATTTTTGCATTGGCTTTTGCTGGCAAAACTGTTTTTGCTCCCGGACCGGTATAACCACCCCAAATACCATTTACTTCTAAAGTTGGTCTAATCCCTGTTCTTTCTATGGTTGTGTAACCGGCTTCGCCCCAAACATCGTTAATATTTAGCTCGGCTTTGTAATCCTCTAAATTAAATGGGGCATTGTTAAGCTCTGTTCTTTCTTCTTCGGTTAAAGAAATAACATCATCATAAAAACCCGGAATGGTGATGTGGTTATTTTCGTCATGTAGTGAAGCAATCATTTGGCAAAGTATGGTAGCTGGGTTTGCAACTGCACCACCGTAAACGCCAGAATGCAGGTCTTTAATAGGGCCTTGAACCTCTACTTCCATGTAGGCCAAACCTCTTAATCCGGTTTCTAACGATGGGTTTTCCATGCTAATCATAGAAGTATCCGAGATTAAAACCACATCGGCCTTTAATCTTTCTGTATTTGCTGTAACAAAGTTTCCTAAATTATCCGAGCCCACTTCCTCTTCGCCCTCTATCATAAATTTGATGTTGCAGGGTAAAGTATTGGTTTGCATCATCAGCTCGAAGGCTTTTACATGCATGTAAAACTGTCCTTTATCGTCACAAGCGCCTCTAGCGTAAATTTTACCATCACGAATGGTAGGCTCGAAAGGTGGTGTATGCCAAAGTTCTAATGGATCTGGTGGTTGCACATCGTAATGGCCGTAAACCAAAACGGTTGGTAAATTGGTATCTATTATTTTTTCGCCGTAAACTATTGGATAGCCTGCTGTTTCGCAAATTTCTACATGATCTAAACCGGCTTCTTTTAATTTTTGAGCAACAAAATCAGCCGTATTTAACACATCTTGTTTGTATTTAGGATCGGCACTAACGGATGGAAATCTTAATAATTCGAATAATTCGTCTAAGAAACGTTGTTTGTTTTCTGCTACGTAATTTTTAATGATTTGCATAAATTTTTGGATTTAAGCAAAGATAAGATTTTAATCTTTTTTTTGGGTTTTGGTTTGTGAGGAGAATTGGGATGTGACTTTTTTTAAATAAACCAAACTTGTATTTTAATAAGAAATTTAAAAAAGTTTTTAGCCTTTAAGTAAAGATTATCAAATCCTTATTATTTTTAAGTTCGACATGCGCTTTGCTAACATGTCAAAAAGCGGGATTATTTGATTTTTGTTTATGGCTTTTCTCTACCATAGTCATCAATTCTATCAATAATTTTCCCATTACTAACATCAACAAAAAAAAGTGAACCACCATTTTGTGCAGTGAGTTTATCGTCCTTATAGTTAATATTGTAATAGATTTGAGGAATTCTTTTGTTTAACCAAGGTTGATAAACTGTCTCTATTTGCCAAAGTATCTCTCCATTTCTATTAACAGCAAAAATATTGTCTTTTACATCCTTTCCGCTATTTGATTTTGAAGATGTACAAACTATTAATTTATCTTGTAGAACAACAAAATCCGAAATAAGGGCAAAAAAGTTTATTTTATCGCCATCTATAAATAAAATATAGTCTTTAAGCTCTACCATATTACTGTTTTAGAAAGCCCTGTTTGGCGCAAGTATGAAGCCTGAGCTTGTGAAATGGATACTTGTGCCTTGTAATATTTTAAACTCTTATTCACCAATCAAACATTTGTATTTAAAAGGCACAAGAAGCTTTCGCTCTATTCACTCCCCTCATTCTTGCGCCAAACGGAGGGGCAATTAAAATCCCATTTTTTTGCTTTCTTGTTTTTGCTTTTTAAATTCGGATTTCGCTATTGAATCAAGTTCTTTACTAATATAATAATGAAGCGAATTTGCTAAATAATAATTCATATCATTTTCGCATGCTTCGCACATTACAGGTGGAGGCATATTTTGGATAAGTTGTTCTCCCAAAAATTTGGCTTTTTTTATTGCTTCTAAACTAAGTCCATCATATGGATTTAAGGAATCTCTTTTTTGGATTAGCTTAAAAACACTGTCTGCTTTGTAACTTTCCTTTATGGCAGAAAAAAAAACTTGATCTTTAAAAGCATCTATCCAAGGATTTTTAGTTACGTTATAATCAAATTTTTGAAATGTTTTATTTGAACAACTGCTCAAATAAAGAATAAATACTAAACAAAAATATTTCATAGCTACAATATTACTGTAATTCCCAAATATCTAGACGACCAATTGGACCTGTAAAATGACAATCATTACCACAACTGGAGTTAGGATAAAGCAAATCGGCATGACCAGAAGCCCACCTAAAATCACTAGAAAACATAGAATAGATCCCTTTTTTTCCAGCTAAAAGATTAATTAAATTAACACCATTAATGCCCGCATCTGACTGAGTATATTTATGATGATTTGGATTATATGGAGTTTTAAGATCTCCATCATTTGTTCCAAAAGTATATCTCATCCAAATATTTATTTCATAAGCAGATTTAAAATAATATTTATTATCTGCGCCTTTATACGTCTTTCCGGGTATATACGGAATAATTACACCCGAATAATTTAGTCCTTTAGAAAGTCTAATAGCACACGTGTTTGTTGTTGGACCAGAATAAAAATTGGCTATATCACCGCCTAAAGAATTATACATTTTTTGTGGTGTATCATAATCAGGGTCAGTATCTAAAGGAAATGCGGATTGAAATGTCGCCCAAGTCGGGGTTTTCTTTTCAGCTATAAAGGAGTAACTCTTCCATCACTTTGCCATGTACTTAATATTTTTCCCGTATTGATGTCAATCTCAGATTTTATACCTCCATTACCTACAATTAATTTATTGTTTAAATATTTAACACCTAAATACACTTGTGGTACTAATTTATTAAGAGCATTAACATATGGAGTCTCTATTTGCCATAACATTTCTCCCTTTCTATTAATAGCAAAGATGTTGTCTTTTACCTGATAATCTACAAATTCACTGGTTGAAAATACTTTTACAATTATTTTATCACCTAAATCTATAATATCATCTATTTCAGTAAAAAAAATTATATCCTTTCCATCAATATTGATTTTGTTTTCATTAAATTTTACCATGCTGCTTATTGCTTTAGAAATCCCCCATCCTCAAAAATAAATTTTGCCTGATCAATATCATCCATCACCTCATACTGAACACCACCCCCTGGTAAATTTACTCCATTAACTACTTGGTCTTTAGCAATACCTTTCCTAACGGTAGTTCCTGCTGGCAATGTAACAATCTGTAATTTATCTGGGCGTTTAAACAAAGCTAGTGATTGTTCTATATTATTTGCACTCATTCCCAAACTTTGAAAAGTTTCAAAATCCATTAGAAATGTACCTTTTGCTTCACTTGTAGGGTTAATCGCTCTTACAAAAACAGCAGGCTCATGAAGTACAAATTCTTCTACCAAACCAGCTGCATAAGGAGCCTGAGGATTATTTATTTGAATAGCTAACATTTTCTGAATAGACTCTTGGTTTGCTATACTAGCATCAAAACTGTGGGTACTTCTTTTAACTATTTTGGTAAATAAGTTGCCTGCTTTATCTGAAAGGGCTATAAGTTTTGCTCCTTTCTTACCCACCTTAACACTTTTCAATACTATTTTAGTGCCTCCAATAATCCATTCGATTACAGGTATAGCTGCAACAACACTTAATGCGGCGTAAGTATTATTACCTTCTAAAAAATAAAAACTTGCGTTTAATAAATCTGGTACAGCTCCAAAAACAGGTACAAAACCAGCAATATCCAGTACAAAATGTAGTTGATCTGATGCTACATGCCAAAAGGCTTTGCTAACAATCTCGTAGTTTGACCAACCCATATGATAAACATCATTATACCTACTTAAATAGTTAATTTCTTGCATCACTTCAAGATGCCAAGTAAAAATAATCTGAGAATATTCGTTAGGGTATGAGCTATTGGTTGAAAAATAGCCATTTTGTAAATATGAATTTATTATCTCCGGTTTATTAAGAAATAAATTTTCCCAATAGATTTGCTGAGAAGGGTGATAAATCGGATCAGGAATAGGATCAGAAGGAACGCTTGGCCCTCCCTTTACAGGTTCTTCTATTGGATATGATTGATAATTTCCACCTCCACCGTTGGTTGGAAACCAATAATTATAAAAATCAAAACTACTACCGCCACTACCAAAGTTACTTCCGCCACCACCGCCACCACCATAGTCTCCGCCTACTTCGTTAATACTTGATGATCCCCACTCAAT